>NZ_JBLZWZ010000008.1:0-901123 GCF_056098985.1 Bacillus sp. 11B20 | reverse complement strand
ATCAGGTTGATAGGTCTGAGGTGGAAGCGTGGTGACACGTGGAGCTGACAGATACTAATAGATCGAGGACTTAACCTATATTCTATTGTGAAGCATGAACATTGTTATCTAGTTTTGAGAGAACATTCTCTCCATCAGGTTTGGTGGCGATAGCGAAGAGGTCACACCCGTTCCCATACCGAACACGGAAGTTAAGCTCTTCAGCGCCGATGGTAGTTGGGGGTTTCCCCCTGTGAGAGTAGGACGCCGCCAAGCTTCTATCAGGATCAGTTCCATTTGGAACTGGTCTTTTTTGTGCTGATTGAGGGTCATACATCATACTTTATCTTATACCATTTGTTTGATGAAAGATCGTCGCACCTTCTTATGTCCAAGCGTAGCATGTGAAACACTTGAACCTAAAGATGTTCATGGCATAAAACCTTATCTATACAAAACAATAGAGAGACAGAGTATGAGCTTATATAGGCGCATTCCATATATCTTTAATTAAATTGAAGATGTGTAAGCCTATTCGATTTCTATAAATGCTTTACGTCTAAAGAGATACCTATATCATTAAAGTATAAAAATGAAAGACTGCTAATATTTCTAAAGGAATTGAACGTTTTGAAAGAGAATATAGAGAAGAGAAGCTCACCTGCTGAACGTTGAACAGCAGCTGTATGAATAGGTGATATGACGATCTTTTGTTAAAAAATAACGCAATGAAAATTGAAATAAAATTTTTTTAATATAGCCTTTACAAATGATTAAAACCTGTATATAATAATCTTTGTCGGATCGAGAGATTCTTACATAGTGGAGGATTAGCTCAGCTGGGAGAGCATCTGCCTTACAAGCAGAGGGTCGGCGGTTCGAGCCCGTCATCCTCCACCATATTTATTCTTACATAATGTTAGGATAGATAAAGCCGGTGTAGCTCAACTGGTAGAGCAACTGACTTGTAATCAGTAGGTTGGGGGTTCAAGTCCTCTTGCCGGCACCACTTTCATATGGTAAGATAGACAAGTCGCTTTTAAAGCGAGCCATTAGCTCAGTTGGTAGAGCATCTGACTTTTAATCAGAGGGTCGAAGGTTCGAGTCCTTCATGGCTCACCATGTTTCATGCGGGTGTGGCGGAATTGGCAGACGCGCTAGACTTAGGATCTAGTGTCTTTATGACGTGGGGGTTCAAGTCCCTTCACCCGCATTGCCAAATAAAATAAAGAAATCCTGTAATGCGGAAGTAGTTCAGTGGTAGAACACCACCTTGCCAAGGTGGGGGTCGCGGGTTCGAATCCCGTCTTCCGCTTATACCATCCACGCCGGGGTGGTGGAATTGGCAGACACACAGGACTTAAAATCCTGCGGTAGGTGACTACCGTGCCGGTTCAAGTCCGGCCCTCGGCATTATAAATAAGCGCCCGTAGCTCAATTGGATAGAGCGTTTGACTACGGATCAAAAGGTTAGGGGTTCGACTCCTCTCGGGCGCGCCATTAAGATCGGGAAGTAGCTCAGCTTGGTAGAGCACTTGGTTTGGGACCAAGGGGTCGCAGGTTCGAATCCTGTCTTCCCGACCATCTTTTATGGGGCCTTAGCTCAGCTGGGAGAGCGCCTGCCTTGCACGCAGGAGGTCAGCGGTTCGATCCCGCTAGGCTCCACTTTTTAAAAGATTGTTTTGATCATGGCGGTGTAGCTCAGCTGGCTAGAGCGTACGGTTCATACCCGTGAGGTCGGGGGTTCGATCCCCTCCGCCGCTATAAAGGACCTTTAGCTCAGTTGGTTAGAGCAGACGGCTCATAACCGTCCGGTCGTAGGTTCGAGTCCTACAAGGTCCACCATCTATACGGAGGAATACCCAAGTCCGGCTGAAGGGATCGGTCTTGAAAACCGACAGGGGTGTCAAAGCCCGCGGGGGTTCGAATCCCTCTTCCTCCGCCATATTTTTTAAAAAACCATATCATCGCGGGGTGGAGCAGTTCGGTAGCTCGTCGGGCTCATAACCCGAAGGTCGCAGGTTCAAATCCTGCCCCCGCAACCAAAATGGTCCGGTAGTTCAGTTGGTTAGAATGCCTGCCTGTCACGCAGGAGGTCGCGGGTTCGAGTCCCGTCCGGACCGCCATTTTTCAAAAGAATACTTGGCTCGGTAGCTCAGTTGGTAGAGCAACGGACTGAAAATCCGTGTGTCGGCGGTTCGATTCCGTCCCGAGCCACTTTTATAAAAATATTCATAGTATGGCGGTTGTGGCGAAGTGGTTAACGCACCAGATTGTGGCTCTGGCACTCGTGGGTTCGATTCCCATCAATCGCCCCATACATATTTTTGCGGGTGTAGTTTAGTGGTAAAACCTCAGCCTTCCAAGCTGATGTCGTGGGTTCGATTCCCATCACCCGCTCCATTTGTATATCTGTTCATGGGCCTGTAGCTCAGCTGGTTAGAGCGCACGCCTGATAAGCGTGAGGTCGGTGGTTCGAGTCCACTCAGGCCCACCATGATCTTCCGCAGTAGCTCAGTGGTAGAGCTATCGGCTGTTAACCGATCGGTCGTAGGTTCGAATCCTACCTGCGGAGCCAAATGGAGAAGTACTCAAGTGGCTGAAGAGGCGCCCCTGCTAAGGGTGTAGGTCGCGTAAGCGGCGCGAGGGTTCAAATCCCTCCTTCTCCGCCATTGATCTGGCCCGTTGGTCAAGCGGTTAAGACACCGCCCTTTCACGGCGGTAACACGGGTTCGAATCCCGTACGGGTCATTTTTAAAAGAGATCTTGTCAAAGATCTCTTTTTTGTTTTCTTCAAAACGAAAGACCGCTATCATGGCGGTCTTTTTTTACATATTCATGGAATAGATCGTATAAGACAAGTATGTCGCAAAGAAGCCCCATAAGACATAAGGGATCAGTAAAATTGGAACGACTTTGCTTAGTTTACGTGAGACGATGACAAGTGCAAGTGCTGTCAGTGCAACGAGCAGGCAGTCGATCGTAGCCACAAACAAATCCTTTTGTGTAAATTGAAAAAAGCTAAAGGCTTGATTGAATACGTAATTTAAAAGGAAAAGAATCCAAAATGGTAAAGTGATTTTTTGGAATCCATATTTTCCATAAATGATCGCTGCGGACAATGAGATGAGTGCAAATAAGACAGCCCACACAGCACCAATCACACCGCCACCAGGTGTCCATTCTGGTTTATTTAATGCGTCATACCATTCTCTGTCGATGGGGAACAAAAATCCGGCAATAGAGAATAGTGCGTATGTAATAAAGAAGACGACAATCGCCCAAATGATACTTTTTCTAGCCATCAAGAATCTCCTCCAATCAAATTCACTCTTAAAGTGATTTCCCAATCATTACATGATATAAACATAAAGCCCCCAATATGAGGGGACTAATGATTTTCTTCTGTATAAGGTTCTTCCTCGTACGGTTTCAAGTCACCAAATACTGTCATGACACCTTCTTCGTCTAATGCTTCTTCATAGGCCTCGTGTGCTTTGTTCGGATACACCTTGCTTGCTTTTCCTTCAATATCAGCAGCTGCGAATCCTTCGTAGTCCTCCACATAATCTTCATCTTCTGATTGTGTATACACATCATCGTATGTCAAAGGTGGGAATTCCATATCAGACGGGGTATCAGAGTTTCCGTAGCGTTCTACGTCTTGGTAGGCATCCTCTCCGTCGTACGCAGCACTTTCTTCATTTTCAAATTGTCCAGCTGGCGGACTTAATAAATCCTCTTCAATCGGACGGTTTTGTGAAACGGTCTGTTCTTTTGAGTGCTCTGTGCATGTGACGGCAGTAGGCAAGGCTTCTAAGCGTTCCTTTGGAATAGGGGCCTTACAGACCTTGCATAGTCCATAAGAGCCGTCTGCAATGGCTTGAAGTGCTTCATCGATATCTAACATATGTTCATGTTCCAAGCTGTTTAAAGCAATATCTTTCCCACGCTCGAACAGCTCTGTCCCTTGATCGCCCGGGTGGTTATCATAGGCAGACAGTTCTCCGACTGAATCGTAAGGAAAGGATACTTTCTGTTCATCGTCATGGCTTTTGGCTTCAAGTTCTTTTTTTTCATCGAGAAGGCGCTGCTTCAAATGATGTAATTCGTCTTTTGACAACAAAGCGATCATCCTTTCATATCAAACATATTGTTAGTATGAGCAATTTTGTATGTAAGACTAGTTCCAATTTGAAGCAATTCCTAATTAAAAAACGCCTGCGGCTGCAGGCGTTCTTTGTTACGCGATATAGTATTGTAAGATCAAAGCGATCGTCAGCAGAAAACCAAAAAATGTATTGGTTTGAGCTGTAGATTTCATGGCATTCATTAATTCAATCGGTTTTTCTTTTTGCTTAAACTCTTTAATGGCTGTATAGGCTTTTGGCACACTGAGTAAAACAAGAAGACTCCAAAGACCGACGATATCTGTGAAGATATAAACAAAAATGAGTACATATGATACCAAAAACATGGAAAGTAAAATGTTCACTGCAGCTTTACGTCCAGCAAGGATGGCAAGTGTTTTTCGTCCATTTTCCTTATCCCCGTCTAAATCACGGATATTGTTCGACAGTAAGATGGCACCAACTAAAATAGAAATTGGTAGTGAGACGAGAACAGCTTTAGACGTCAGAGTGCCTGTTTGGATATAAAAACTTATCAGGATAATCCCTAATCCCATAAAAGCACCTGAAACAAGTTCTCCAAACGGTGTATATGCAATTGGTACAGGGCCGCCAGTATAGAAATAGCCTGCTGCCATACAAATAAGTCCTATTAATGCAATCCACCAGCTAGACATCATGCAAATATAGACCCCAAGTAATAAAGAAAGTGCAAATAGTGCATAAGCGAGGCTGAGGACTGTCTTTGGCTTCACACCGTTTCTTACAATGGCTCCGCCGATGCCGACAGATTTCTCGTTGTCCAGCCCGCGAACATAATCAAAGTACTCATTAAACATGTTTGTTGCGATTTGGATAAACATAGATGCAAACAGCATGGCTAAAAATAGCCCAACATGTATTTGACCACTTGGAAGTGCTAAAACAGTTCCTAAAGTAACGGGAATAAATGCCGCTGTTAGTGTATGCGGTCGTAGTAAATTCCACCAAATTCGCCAGTTTTTATCAGGCTTTATTGGTGAAAGCTGATCTGATATCGATTGATGCTGCATAAAATATACTCCTTTAAATAAAAAAATACGTACACGTCCAAATTCCAGTTTAGCAAAGTTCAAAAAGGTGTCAATATATTGATGCGATGAATCGGGAAAAAGATGTTTGCTAATCGTTGCCATATCGAAGGAAAGCTTGATTTTAGAACGGTCCTGCCATTTTGCTTTAGATGCTCTCGTTTCAATAAGCAAGAGCGAAAAAATCTTGAAAGCGTGATATAATAAGGATTCGAGGTTTTAGAAGCTGTTTTCTTTACTAAGTTCATCTGTTAAGGTTTATAATAGAAAAGCAGGTCATTCGACATATTCGAATGTTCATGTATTTTTTCATTATGTTTTTATTTTTTATGTAATTCATGGATTTTGGAGGAATGTATCATGGTGACAACAGTGCAAAGTACTTTCCGGCAGGAAGCGCTTGCGACATTAGAAGAAGCGAATAACGTCAACCATGCTGTTTTGATAAGCTACTCCAGAAGAGTTGACGATCTGGATCCTCTTGCCTTTTTCCAAAGCGGCGAAGCGGATTTTTTAGGCGAGCGGTTTTTTTGGTCTGATCCAGAAAGCCAAATGATTTTTTCTGGACTTGGCAGAGCGGCCGTCATTAAATCATCTGAGCAAGGCAAGGAACGATTCGATATAGTCCATCAAGAATGGGAACAGCTCAAGCAGCACATGTTCCATTTTCATGATGAAAAGGAGTTAAAGCAAGCGGCTGTTGGTCCGCTTTTATTTGGAGGATTCTCGTTTGATCCGTATGAAGAGAAGGCGCGTCATTGGGAAGCATTTGGCGAGGCTCATTTTTTTGTGCCATCGATCATGCTGACTGTCTCAAAAGAAGGCAGTTTTCTTACGATCAATGAGTGGAAGCAGGTGGATGGGAACGTTCATCAGCTTATTCAGGAATTAGAACAAAAAGCCTCTCGTTTCGAGACATTGCCAGTTCGGACTGGTGGACAAGCTGAACTTGTTCATGTGGAAGAGCTGGATGTGAAGGAATGGATGAAGGCGATCGAAGAAGCGACAGACCACATTCGTGCAAACGAATATGAAAAGGTTGTTTTAGCAAGAGAAGTCTTGCTTCACTATAAAAATCAAATTGAACTCGCTCCACTATTAGCGGAATTATTAAAGCATCAAACAACGAGTTATGTATTTGCGGTTGAACAGGGAAGACAAGCATTTGTCGGAGCCACGCCGGAACGCTTAGTGAAAAAAAGCGGAGGAGAGGTCTTTTCCTCCTGTTTAGCAGGCTCCATTGTTCGCGGAAAAGATGAAGCGGAGGATCACGCATTAGGCGAGGAACTGCTGCATGATGAGAAGAATTTGATTGAACATCAAATTGTTGTCAATATGATTGAGCAAGCATTTGAAGCGAATTGCCTTCACGTGCATAAACCAAATCAACCAAGTCTTTATAAAACAAAAAACATTCAGCATTTGTTTACACCGATTGTGGGAGAAATTAAAAGCAGCTGTTCCCTCTTTTCATTAATTGAGCAGCTCCATCCGACGCCGGCACTAGGCGGATATCCAAAGGAAATGGCGGTTGAAGTGATTCGTGAAATCGAACCGCTCAAGCGCGGCTGGTATGCAGCGCCCGTAGGCTGGATTGATTCTCAGGATAATGGAGAATTTGCTGTAGCCATTCGGTCAGGTCTTATTGAGGAAGACCGTGTTCGTTTGTTCGCTGGCTGCGGAATTGTAGAGGATTCCCTTGCAAAGCAGGAGTATGAAGAAACACAAGTGAAGTTAAGACCAATGCTGTCTGCTCTTGGAGGTCATCCTATTGAATAATCACATCATGACAACATATATAGGCAGATTGATGGATGAATTCGTCCAAGGTGGTGTGAAAGAGGCAGTTGTCTGTCCTGGTTCTCGATCAACTCCGCTTGCGATGCTGGCCCTTGCTCATCAAGACATCCATGTCCATGTTTTAGTGGACGAACGGTCTGCTGCTTTTTATGCGCTTGGTCTTGCAAAAGCAAGTCAATCACCAGTGCTGCTTATTTGTACATCAGGTACGGCAGCTGCTAACTTTTATCCAGCCGTTGTAGAGGCGCATTATTCTCGTGTACCTCTTATTGTTTTAACTGCTGATCGGCCGCACGAATTGAGGGAAGTTGGGGCACCTCAAGCGATTGATCAGCAATTCTTATTCGGTAAGTTTGTTAAATGGTTCACAGACTTAGCATTGCCGGAGGACAGTCAAACGATGCTGCGTTATGTTCAGGCGGCAGCTGCGAGAGCAAATCACATGTCGATGCAGGAGCCAAAGGGGCCTGTTCAGGTCAATGTACCTCTGAGAGAGCCATTGCTTCCTGATCTGTCTATTGATCCTTTCGCGCGAGAAAAAGAGGATACGAAAAAGGTATTAGCATCAGGTCAGGCTTTCCCTAATGATCGGGTGATGTCTGAAATCGCGACCGTCATGAACGAATCCAAAAAGGGACTGATTGTGGCTGGTGAACTTCATACACAGGAAGAAAAAGAGGCGGTTTTACGCCTTTCGAAAGCCCTGCATTTACCTATTTTAGCTGACCCGCTTTCTCTTTTGCGCAACGGGCATGAAAATGAAGATCTCATTATCGATGCGTATGATTCTTTATTAAAAGATGAGGCATTACAGCAGCATCTCTTACCGGATATGGTCATTCGTTTTGGACCGATGCCTGTATCTAAGCCTTTATTCAAGTGGCTGGAAAAACATGCGGAAGTGAAGCAGATTGTTGTAGATGCTGCCGGAGGTTTCCGTGATCCTGGGTTAAGTGCTTCATACGTCATTGAAAGTACTGTCTCTGCTTTTGTAGAAGCAGTATTAAATCAAGCAGTACAACGTAAAGAGACAAGTTTCTTAAACCGATGGCAGAATGCTAATTCTTCATTCAGAACGAATGCAGCCAGCTATTCAGATGAGGATTTGTCCTTTGAAGGGAATGTGTACCGTCAGCTTCAGCACCTCTTGCCAAAGGAGAGCGTCCTTTTTATCGGAAATAGTATGCCGATTCGTGATGTAGATACATTTTTTGAAACTCAGTCCAAGCCTTTTCGAATGATGGCGAATCGCGGAGCAAATGGCATTGACGGCGTTGTGTCTACAGCACTTGGCACGTATGCAGCTTTGAAGCAGCCTGTCACTTTGGTCATTGGAGATTTATCATTTTACCATGATATGAACGGTCTGCTTGCAGCTAAGCTGATGGACATTCCTTTGACAGTTGTTTTGATAAACAATGATGGGGGAGGTATCTTTTCTTTCCTTCCGCAGGCGTCTGATGAACCGTATTATGAAAAGCTCTTTGGAACGCCGACAGGACTGAATTTTGAGTATGCATCGAGGTTATATGGGGGAACCTATTCGAAACCCGCAACGAAACAAGAGTTGCATGATGTGTATATGGCGCATATCGATGAACCTGGGCTTCATTTAATTGAAATTGAAACAGATCGTCATTCCCGTGTAGACAAGCATCGTCAAATGATGGATGACATATTGGAAGAAGTGAAAAAAGAATGCCTTCTCTCATCATAAGAATGCGTGATGGGGTAGCGTACGAAGTGGTGGATCAGAACCCATCGGCAGCAAATGCCACATTATGCTTACACGGCTTCACTGGAAGTGCAGCGTCTTGGACGTTCTTGAATGCTAATTTGGAGAATACAAGACTGATTCAGGTCAGCTTGCTCGGACATGGGCGTACGGACTCGCCAGAAAGTGTGAGAAGATATGCGATGTCTCAGCAGCTGGCAGATCTTGCAGAGATTTTAAACCAATTAAAGCTTCACAAAGTGAATATTCTCGGATATTCTATGGGAGGGCGTATTGCTTTATCATTTGCCACTCGTTATCCAGATCGTGTCAATAAATTGATCCTTGAGAGTACGTCTCCAGGGCTTCGCACTTTTAAAGAGCGGATGGCAAGACTGAAGCATGATCATCAGCTCGCCCAAAAAATCAGGCATGAAGGCTTAGTGAAGTTTGTGGATTTTTGGGAGAGCATTCCTTTGTTTGCTTCGCAGAAAGCTTTATCAGCGGAAAAGCAGGCTCAACTGAGAGAGGGAAGACTCAAAGCGAATCCTCTTGGGCTTGCTCGCAGCTTAGAAGGAATTGGAACAGGTTCACAGCCCTCTGTTTGGAAGGCATTAAAGCATATTCATTTGCCTGTTTTGCTCATTTGCGGAACGCTTGATGAAAAGTTCTGCCATATCGGCAAACGTATGCAGCAGGAGCTGAAAGGAAGTCAATTCATTTTGGCTGAGCATGCTGGGCATACAGTTCATGTGGAACAACCACATTTTTTTGGTAAAATAGTAAGTGAGTTTATTTTAGCGCAAGATTAGAGGAGGAAATATTGATGGCTATTGAATGGCAAACTGAGCGTCAGTATGACGAAATTTTATATGAAACGTATAATGGGATCGCAAAGATTACGATTAATCGTCCACACGTACATAACGCGTTTACCCCAAAGACTGTTAGTGAATTAATCGATGCATTTTCACGAGCTCGTGATAATTCAGAAGTTGGTGTGATCGTACTTGCAGGTGCTGGCGGAAAAGCATTCTGTTCTGGTGGAGACCAAAAAGTCCGTGGCCATGGCGGTTATGTAGGAGACGATCAAATTCCACGTCTAAATGTATTAGACTTACAGCGTTTGATTCGTGTCATTCCAAAACCGGTTGTTGCGATGGTTGCAGGTTATGCAATCGGAGGCGGACACGTTCTCCACATAGTATGTGATCTGACAATTGCAGCAGATAATGCGATTTTTGGACAAACAGGTCCAAAAGTAGGCAGCTTTGATGCCGGTTACGGTTCAGGCTACCTTGCACGTATTGTCGGCCATAAGAAAGCAAGAGAAATCTGGTACTTATGCCGTCAATACAATGCACAAGAAGCGCTTGATATGGGACTTGTTAACACAGTTGTCCCATTAGATCAGCTTGAAGAGGAAACAGTAAAGTGGTGTGAGGAAATGCTAGAAAAGAGCCCGACTGCTTTACGATTCTTGAAGGCTGCATTTAACGCAGATACGGATGGATTAGCTGGAATTCAGCAATTTGCAGGAGATGCGACACTTCTTTATTACACAACAGATGAAGCAAAAGAAGGACGCGATTCCTTTAAGGAAAAACGCAAGCCGGACTTCGGTCAGTTCCCGCGTTTCCCTTGATTCAATGATATTAATGAACAACAGCTTAGTGCATCAGACTAAGCTGTTTTCTTTTACGAAAAGGAGGTGTCTCATGATGAAGCAACCTAATTGGCTGCTGCACCGTGCCTATTTAACACCAGATCGAGTCGCACTTATTTATCAAGAGAAAGAGTGGACATTTCACGAATTAGCTCAAGAAGCGGACGAGCTTTCAAATAGACTTGCACAGGCATCATTGAAAAAAGGGGAAACAGTTGCGCTTTTGATGAACAATCATCCTCACATGGTGATGCTTGTACATGCGTGTTTTTTATTAGGATTAAAAATCGTGCTATTGAATAATAAGCTGACAAAAGCTGAAAGGCGCTATCAGCTAGAAGATGCAAAAGCAGCGGCGTTATTAACGGAATCTATTTATGCGAGCGATCATGAGGGTGATTTACCCGTTTATACAATGGAAACTTTACCTGAACCAGGGAAAGGCCATGAAAAAAAGATCGAGAGCGAATTTGATTTGAATGAAACAGCAACCATCATGTATACATCTGGGACAACAGGACGTCCAAAAGGTGTAGAGCAAACGTTTGGCAATCATTTTCATAGTGCTGTTTCCTCTGCATTGAATATGGGTCTCAGAGAGGATGACCGCTGGCTCATTGCCCTGCCTCTTTTTCATATTAGCGGTTTATCTGCCTTATTTAAGTCTGTAATCTATGGAATGACAGTCGTGCTTCATCAGAAGTTTGACGTTGATGAAGTAAAGGATTCTATTGAACGGCATCGTGTGACGATGATTTCTGTTGTGCAGACGATGTTATCTCGGTTATTAAGCAGACTAGAAGAATGTCCGTCTTCTTTGCGTTGTCTTTTATTAGGCGGAGGACCTGCGCCTTATGCGATGCTCCAAGAAAGCAAAGAGAAGGGCTTTCCTGTCTTTCAATCGTACGGTATGACAGAAACCTGTTCACAAATTGTGACGCTTGCACCTGAATTTAGTGTAGAGAAGCTTGGGTCAGCGGGAAAACCTCTTTTTGGGTGTGAGCTGAAAATTCAAGATGGTGATCGCATTTGCCGTCCTTTTGAGCATGGCGAAATTATGGTGAAAGGTGCAAATGTGATGAAAGGATACCTTTACCGTGAAGAAGCGACCGCGGCTGCCTTTCATGAGGGCTGGCTGAAGACGGGTGATATTGGCTATGTGGATGAGGAAGGGTTCTTATTTGTGCTTGACCGCCGTTCAGATTTGATTATTTCTGGCGGAGAAAATATTTATCCTGCGGAAATTGAAGCGGTGCTTCTAACACATCCGCATGTAAAGGAAGCCGGAGTAACGGGTATGTATGATGATAGATGGGGAGAGGTACCGGCTGCTTTCCTTGTAACAGATGATAAGATACCGGAGAATGAGCTCTATGCTTTATGTGAGTCGCATTTAGCCAAATATAAATGGCCCGCCGCTTTTCACTTTGTGGATGAGCTCCCAAGAAATGCGTCGAATAAATTGCAAAGGCACAGACTCAGATCAAAGGGGTTTTCAAATGATTCAAATTGAACGAGTAATTTTATATCATGTCACGATGAAGCTTAAACAACCATTTACAACAAGTCTTGGAACCATTTCAGAGCGTGAGTTTATTATTGTTGAAGTAAAGGATCAAACAGGATTGACTGGATGGGGAGAGGTATCTGCTTTTTCTTCTCCGTGGTATACAGAAGAAACAATTGAGACTTGCTATCATATGCTGAGGGCTTTCTTTATCCCGAACGTGCTGACACGCACCTTTACACATCCTTCAGAAATACCGGACAGTCTGTATCAATTTAAAGGCAATAGGATGGCCAAAGCAGGCATTGAAGCGGCTGTTTGGGATATTTATGCGAAGCGTGAGAATAAGTCTTTACGCGATGTATTAGGCGGCACAAAAGATAGAATACCATCTGGTGTTGTGGCGGGGTTAGGCCCTATTGACGATATGCTTGAGCAAATTCAGCAATTTGTTGATCAAGGCTATCAGCGGGTGAAGGTAAAAATTAAACCGGGACAAGATATTGGACTTCTTCAAAAGATCAGAGAGTCTTTTCCTGAGCTGCCATTAATGGCAGATGCAAACTCTGCTTATGAATTAAAAGATATTAGCAAGCTTAAGCAGCTCGATGATATTCGCTTATTAATGATTGAACAGCCTCTAGCTGCAGATGATATTGTGGACCATCGCCATTTGCAAAAGCATTTAAAAACGCCGATTTGTTTAGATGAAAGTATTTGTTCTTTAGATGATGCCAGAAAAGCTGTAGAGCTTGGCAGCTGTCAAATTATTAATGTGAAGCCTTCACGAGTTGGCGGACTGACAGAGGCTCTTAAAATTCATACGTTCAGTAAGGAGCATAAAATTCCGTTATGGTGCGGGGGGATGATTGAAACAGGTATTTCCCGCGCGCAGAACGTGGCACTTGCTTCACTTCCTCAATTTACAATTCCCGGTGATATTTCAGCTTCGTCAAAATTTTGGGAGCAGGATATCATTTTTCCTGAAATTAAGGTTGAAAATGGATTTATTGAGGTGCCTCGCTCGCCAGGAATGGGCGTGGAAGTTGATTACCAAGCGCTCCGTTCGTTTTCAGATAAAATCGACGTGTTTACAAAACATGATTTTGTGAGATAAAAACGAAGAAATCACCTTTTGCTTATCCAATAGAATGGATGTATAGTGAGGGAAAGTTTTTCCTTCCTGTCTGAACAAAAAGAAAGAGCGGTGAACCGCTCTTTCTTACTCTTCTACCAGCTCGCTGTCATAAGCAAGCTGTCCGATATACTGATGCATTTCATTGGGCATGTTTGCTGCATGTCCATATTCATAATCCCAAAGGTTTAAAAAGGAGTGAGCGGCTTGATGGAATGCGGCTTCATCCGCGTCATGAATTTCGTCAAAAAACGTTTGAAGCAGCCGATCGTGTTTCAAATTGAAGCGCCTCCTTTAATGAGACTTAAAGATCTTGTGGTTTAAACGTTTTACAATCCGTTTCTTCACTTTTCTCAGCCGTATTTCCTGTGTGGCTGACGACATAGATTGCATCTGCACCACAGCGGTTTCCAGTATTCCAATAGGAACAGTTATTGACTTCACAAAGGATTTTTTGACTCATACAGATGACCTCCTTTTGAGTATGTCTTTCATCTATAATGTAACCGAAATGAAGCTCGTCCATTCATGTTAATCTTCCTGACGAATATAGCGCTTATCCTTCATAAATAATTTCCAGAAGAAATAGAACCCAGGAAATAAGATGATAAAACCTACAATATAGGTGATAAATAATGCCCTAAATGTGACAGGGTCTGTAAATCCAGACATAATTGTAATATCTGGATAGGCCATGTAAGGCAAGTGAGCACGCCCGTACACATAGCTTGCTAAGAAATATTGAATGGTAATCGCAATGACGGCAAGGCGTGGTCTCCCTTTCCGATGCTTAAAACGGCTGTTTGGTAAAAATAGAGCTAGTCCTGCTAGCAGGAACATTAGGAGAGATACAAGAAGAATAGGGATGTTCTGCATCATTTTTGTGAACAGCCAATTCGCCTCGCTTCGTAATGTCAGCATGATAAAAAAGGCCATCATGAGTGAAAGTGGACCTGTAATGAGCGCCCCTCTTCTATAAATGCTGTAAGCTTCATCTTCATTAGCTACATTAGAGAAATCAGCTAAAAGCAAGGACGAAAGAAAAAGGGTACTGAAGATGGCAAAGCCGACAAAAGAATAAACATTTGCACTTGTAAAAACCAGTCCAAGATCTAAAGAGTAGACGTTGTTCTCCTGAAAGATAAATCCACCATGGGTAATTGGGAGAACCATGATCAGGATGGACGGAATGATAAAGCCGCTGATCCCTGAAATATAAGTCACCGCTTTTCGGTATTTCTTAGGCAGTGAATGAGAAAACACGAGAAACCCGCTTCGTAGTGCAAGAAGCAATAAGATGATGCTGCCGGGTATTAATAAAACGGTACCAAGTACAAAGGTCGCACCTGGAAACAGGCTGAACAATGCGACAACGATGGCCACAATAAAAACGTTTGTCACTTCCCAAGTTGGAGAAAGATACTTATTCGCGATATTAGCTGCCTTTGTTTGTTCTCTATTCATATAAATCATCGACCAAAATCCTGCGCCGAAATCCATTGATGCCATCACTGCATAGATAAAAACGAATCCCCATAAGATGGTGATTGCAATGAGCGCATCAGTTGTAACATCCATTTGCATCAAGATCGCTCCCTTTTTAAGATTCTGTTAACCGTAGGTCTTCTTCAATCGTATGTTTCCTAAAGTAGTACGTCAGCACAATAACGGTTGCTATGCCTAAGATGAGATAGACAATGGCAAAAAGGATAAAAAGTGTCCCGATCGAGCCAGATGATGTGACAACCTCGGAGGTTTTGAGCATTCGATAAATGACCCATGGCTGACGGCCTGTACAAGCAAAGATCCAGCCAAATTCAATAGCCAAAAGGCTAAGAGGCCCGCCGAATAAGTAAAGAAAAAGAAGCCACTTCGGAAATTTTTCACGTTTTAAAATTTTACGGTAAAGCAGTGCCAATACCGCAAATAGAATGAGCACCGATCCAATAATGACCATGCCGTTAAATAATGTGTGTATAAATAAAGGCGGCCACTCGTCACGGGGAAAATCATTTAACCCTTTGACCACCGTATCGAAGCTATTTCCTGCAAGAAAACTAAGCGCCCAAGGAATTTCGATCGCACCTTTAATTTCCTGCGCATCAGCATCCGTAAAACCACCTATTGCAAGAGGCGCATGTGATTGAGTTTCAAATAAACCTTCAGCTCCAGCCAGCTTTTCAGGCTGATATTCATACAGAAGCTGAGCAGATTCGTGGCCATTTAAGGCTGTTAGAAAAGAGAAAAGTCCTCCTACAATGAGTCCAAGAAAAAGGGCTTTTCGATGAAATGAATAGAGCTTCTCGTTTTTTTTAGTTTTGAGCATTTTAAAAGCTGCAACGGAAGCAATGACAAAAGCACCTGTTGTAAAAGCAGACAGCACAACATGTGTAGCAGTCACAGCAAAGCTCGGATTGAAAAAGGCCTTCCAAGGCTCGATATTTGTGATTTCACCATTCACCATCTGAAAGCCAGCAGGTGTCCCTTCAAAAGCATGTACGTTTGTAATCAGAATCGCTGATGCAGCTGCACCAATGACGATAAAAATAACCGTAATGATGCGCATTGCATTTGATAGGCGATCCGCTGCGTACACATAAATAGACATAAATAATGCTTCTATAAAGAACGCATAGATTTCAATCTGGAATGGCAGTGACATGACCTTTCCAATGACCTCCATAAAACCTGGCCACAAAAGGGCAAGCTGCGTACCAGCAATCGTACCTGTTGGAATGGCGACCCCTAACAGAACTGCTTGTGCTTTTGTCCATCGCTTGGCCATGATGGCATAATGCGGGTCCTTCGTTTTTTGAAAGATGAGTTCAGCTAACAAAATCATTAGCGGGATGCCAACGCCAAGCGAGGCATAAATAATATGAAAGCCCATGGTTGTGCCGAACAGGCTTCTAGCTAAAACGAGATCAGTCAATTTTTTCTCCGCCTTTCTTATCGCTTCTCTTTTTCATGATGCTTATTATTCTCCACCATTTTTAGATTATTCTTCCTGACTAAGAAAGCTTGTTTTTTGACAAGTTGTATAAGAGGGAGTAGAATATAATTATAAAACGTAATCATTACGTTTTGATAACGAAAGGAGTTTTGACATTGAAAAGAGATATTCATCCAACCTCACATGAAGTTGTATTTATGGACGTAAACAGCGGTTACCGCTTCTTGAGTAGATCTACAAAGACATCAAATGAGACAGTAGAGTGGGAAGATGGGAAAACGTATCCTGTCATTAAAGTAGAAACAAGCTCTGATACGCATCCTTTTTATACAGGACGCCAAAAATTCGGAGAAAAAGGCGGAAGAGCCGAGCTGTTTAAGAAAAAATATCAAATGTAATCAAAAAAGCACGCCTGATAACGGTGTGCTTTTTTACAGCAAAAAACCCCGGCTGATAACCCGGGGTTTAAAAAAAGTATTAATCATTTAATGCGGTGTTTAAGGTCTTTAAGTTTTGTTTCATTAAGCTGACGTAGCTTTCGCCATTTTTGGCATCATCTTCAGTAATAGATTCTAGATTTTTAAGGGTTAAGCTTTTTGCCCCAATTTCACTGCGGATCGTATCTGATACTTTGCTGCTGACGTTGTTTTCAAAAATAACGTATTGAATGTGATGCTTTTCTGCTTTTTGTACAATGTTTTCGAGCTGCTTTTGTGATGGCTCTTCGGAAGCAGATAACCCTAAAACGCTGATTTGCTCAATGCCATAGCGCTTTTCCCAATAACCATAAGCTGCGTGAGAAACAAGAATTTCTTTATGTTTGGCTTTAGATAACGTTGTTTTGAATTCTTGATCAAGGGATTGTAAATCTTTTTTTAGATTTTCATAGTTTTTTGTGTATTCTTCTTTATGATCTGGATCTAATGAGACGAGTGTGTCTTTAATGTTTTTCGCCATTTGCTGCGCATAAACTGGGTCTAACCATGCATGAGGGTCTTTATCTCCGTGATCATGCCCGTCATGGTCGTGGTCTTCGCCTTCATGATCGTGATCTTCGCCTTCTTCATGTGCATGTTCTTCATTTGTCGATAACAATTTGATGCCTTCGGCTGCTTTGACTGTTTTCACACCTTGGTCTTTTAATGTGGCAGCAGTTTTGTCTGCGAATGCTTCAGCCCCTGTGCCGCTGTAGATAAAGGCATCACCTTCAGCCATTTCAACCATCGTTTTCGAACTTGGTTCAAAGCTGTGTGCATCTGCATTGGCAGGATACACACTTTGAGCATGAACGTGAGAGCCGCCAATTTTTTCAGTGAAATCTTGAATTGGGAAGATCGTGGTGTAAATGATTAGTTTCCCATCTGCCTTTCCTTTTGAAGCATTAGTGCCCGCACTGCTTGAGCACGCGGCAAGGCCGATTGCGAATAAAGCAGCTGTTAAAATAAAAAAGATTTTTTTCATGTAGAAAATGTCTCCTCTCAATCTAATAGATAGAAATGATTACGATTTAATGTCCTGAGTTATTGTATCGTAATAATTACGATTTGAAAAGAGGAAAATAAAAAATTTTCGTCAGCAGATGTTTCCTCTAAAAAAATAAGCTGCAAAACGTGACGAAATTTCTTACATTGTGCTATATTTATTTTTAAAAAAAGATAAAGGAATGGACAAACGTATGAAACTTTTAGATGAAATCATCGAATATAATCAACAATTTATTGAAGAAAAGAAATACGAAGAATTTACAACAACAAAGTTTCCACAGAAAAAAGCTGTCATTCTATCGTGTATGGATACAAGACTTGTTGAACTGCTTCCGCGTGCAATGAACATGAAAAATGGCGATATTAAGATTGTCAAAAGTGCTGGAGCGCTTGTTTCTCATCCATTTGGAAGTATTATGCGAAGCATTTTAGTTGCTGTGTATGAATTAAATGCTGACGAGGTATATGTCATTGGGCATCATGATTGCGGGATGAGCAAAATTGACAGCCAGACACTTTTAAATAAAGCCGTTGAGCGTGGTATTCCAGAAAAGCGTATTGAAGTACTGGAATACTCAGGAATTGATTTTAAACAGTGGCTCAAAAGCTTTAGTTCAGTTGAAGAGAGCGTGAGGGACAGTGTGTCTGTAGTGAAAAATCACCCGCTTCTTCCATCAGATGTACCTGTACATGGGCTTGTCATTGACCCTGGAACAGGGAAGCTTGACTTAGTTGTCAACGGATATGAAGAAAAGTAAGTTACTTTTCCTTTTTAGGCGGAACAGGATCGATGCCGCCAGGGTGAAGCGGATGACATTTCAAAATCCGCTTTATGGTGAGCCAGCCGCCCTTGATCGCGCCATGCGTTTTGATCGCCTCAAGTCCATAGTTTGAGCATGTTGGATAAAACCGGCAGCTTGGCGGTGTCAGAGGGGAAATACATTTTTGATAAAAGCGTATCATGCCGATAAAAATTTGTTTCATAGAGGTTCCTCCTTGTCTGTCTTCCACAGTATAAGAAAAAAGGACAAGGAAGGAAAGTTTTATATACTAAACTGGTCGGAGAAATATGTTATAATATAGGAAATTGCAATTATAGGAGTGGTGATTATGCCTTCAGTTGAAAGCTTTGAACTTGATCATAATGCTGTAAAAGCGCCATACGTTCGTCATTGCGGCGTTCATAAAGTGGGATCAGATGGTGAAGTAAATAAATTTGATATTCGTTTTTGTCAGCCTAACAAGCAGGCGATGAAACCTGATACGATTCATACATTAGAACATTTGCTTGCGTTTAATATTAGAACACACTCAGAGAAATATGATCATTTTGATATCATCGATATTTCTCCAATGGGCTGCCAGACAGGCTACTATTTAGTTGTCAGTGGTGCACCAACTCCAAAAGAAATCGTTGAACTTCTTGATGCAACATTCAAGGATGCAGTTGAAGTAACAGAAATTCCTGCTGCAAACGAAGAGCAATGCGGCCAAGCGAAGCTGCATGATCTTGAAGGAGCAAAACGTTTAATGCGTTTCTGGCTTTCTCATGATCAAGAAGAGCTTTTAAAAGTATTTGGTTAATGATGAACCGGACATTTAGATGTCCGGTTTTTTATTTGAATTCCAACAGTGATGTCAAAATAGGGGATATTTGTTAAAATGGACATGTCAGTAAAAGAAGGGGGAAACGCACGATGCGAAAAATGTTGGGAATAATTCTGATGCTCACGTTATTAAGTGCATGTGGAAACTCTGCAGCAAACAGCGGAAAAGGGGAAGTGCCTGAGTTATTAGAAGTAAAGCTTACAGGACCTGAGCAAGTGGAGAAAAATGAAAGCGTTATAGTAAAAGCAGCTGTCACATACGGTGATACGCCTGTTGATGATGCAGATGATGTTCAATTTGAAGTGTGGAAAGATGGCGACAAGGATAACAGCAAGATGATTCAGCCAAAGAAAGAAAACAAAGGTGTATACGAATTGCACACAGCCTTCAAAAAAGATGGCCTTTATATCATACAAGTCCATGTGACAGCTAAACAGCAGCATAATATGCCGAAAACGAACATCCACGTAGGTGAGGTGAAAAAAGAGAGTTCATCTACTGAAGATGAAGAAACCTCACATCATTAAAAGCGGTTTCATTTTGGATTAGGACGTTGGTTTGGTTCAGTATCTTGTGGTGAATCGACTTTATGCTTATATTCATAAGCCTTCGATGTCGTCCATAATGATAAAAAGACAACGATTGAGATAATGATAAAGCTGATAATCCCAAGTAACAGCATCTAACTCCCTCCTTATTTCCATATTAACATATATTTCATGCAGTCAAAATAGAAGAAATTGACGGCAGGTTTCAGTATAATAAGAAAAGGGTATTCTCATACTAAACGCAATTACATAAGGAGGAATAAACATGTCTGAAAATTTATTAAACGTTGTCAATAAACAAGTAGCTGATTGGACTGTGCTTTACGTGAAATTACATAACTATCATTGGTATGTAAAGGGGAAAGATTTCTTTACACTCCATGAGAAATTTGAGGAACTCTATACAGAAACAGCTACATATATTGATGATTTGGCTGAGCGTATGCTAGCTTTAAATGGACAGCCTGTTGCGACAATGAAAGAGTGTTTAGAAATTTCCAGCATTCAAGAAGCGGAAGGCAAAGAATCAGCGGAGCAAATGGTGAAAAATCTATATGATGATTTCTCCAATATCGCTGAGGAATTAAAGAAAGGAATGGAGCTGGCTGCAGAGGTTGGCGATGAAACAACAGGTGATATGCTGCTTGCGATTCATCAATCCATTGAAAAACACAACTGGATGCTTAAAGCATATTTAGGATAATACACGTATGGGAAAAGAATGTCGGTCATAATTCGATCGACATTCTTTTTTTATTGGAATCGGGACAGACAGCCCATTGAAATCATAGGGCTTTCAGCCGAAGAGAAAAGAGAAGGGAGGGAAGAAGATGTCTTCTATTGCAGGAATGATGAGTCAGCAAGTAGCGAGCATTCAAAAGACACTCAATATTAGTTTGTTGAATTCACAGCTTGCTACAAATACAGCACAAGCTATGGTGATGCTGGATCAAGTGCAGCAGCAGCCTCAAGCTGTTCAGCCAAAGGATTCAGATGCTTCATTTATTGATGTTAGAGTCTAAAAAAGAGAAGCCGCCTCATGGGGCGGCTTTTTTGGTCTCATTCGTATCCCTGCGTACATAACAGCGCCTTTATTTTTTGTCGTCCAAGCTATTGCGAAAATCCTGCATATACTATTGAGGTAAGGAGTTCCACTTTGAAAGGATGTTGATGCCAAGTGAGCAAGGATTTAGGCATCTTTTCGTTGGTTACAGTGAGTTTGTCGGCGATGGGCTTTCTGTTTGGTGGAGCAGGATATTTACTGATGATTTTAGTGACGTTGATGGCTATTGAATTAATTTGTTCAAGCCTAAGAGAATCTTTGACTGGACAGCTCACAATGAAGCGGTTTTTTACGCGGCTTGTTCGAAAGATTGTGACAGTCTCCTTAATATCTATGGCACACTTCTTTGATGTCATGCTGAAGACAAATGGGGCGATTAAGGATTTAGCGCTCATCTTTTATATTATTTATGAATCTTACCAAATCGTCTCGACAGCCAGAGCCCTTGGAGTTCCCATTCCACAGTTGTTTATTGATGTATTGGACATGTTGAAAAATAAATTGCGCAAAAAGCCGTAATTTCCTTATATCTGGTCATACTAAAGGAAAAAGGATGATTCAGATGGCGAGACACACCTACTATGTATCCGTACAAGATGGATCGATATCGCAGCATAGAGATGCAGCGGCTTGGCAATTTCAAATAGAAGCAGATGATGATCAAATTTTGCAGCTGAGAGACTATTTTGATGAACAGTATATGACAGATTGGAAAGGCTTCTTTCGGGCACATGTTCCTTTTCTTGAATATCATTATGATAGTCCAAATGATGAAATGGATAGAAAAAGAAAAGAGATTTACACAATGATTTATGAGCTCGGCAATGAAGAGACAAGGAGCTTTATTGAGACAAATGGTTTGATGAATTGAAAAAGCATGTAGAGAATCTCTACATGCTTTATTTTCGCGGTTGTAAAATGCCTCCGATCAGATCAGTGATCCCGCCGCCTCTATTTTCTTGCTGTGAATTGGTGAATTCATGAGAGGAGCTTTGGCTCTGAGGCTTGTAGCGATTATCATCTAATCCAACCCGTAAGCCAGATGTGCGCTCAGATGGCTGGATAATGACGATTTGATCTTGTTCCTGGAACTCAAATAAATAGGATTCACCAGATGTTTGTCCAATGAAAGTTTTCCAGTTCACATCTAATTTGACCTTTGGTGCTTTGCCTGTCCAAGCGACAATTGCGTCAGGGTCTACGCGGCAGGGGGCTTTTAAAATGAGCGGATTTCCATTCGTTTTGATGGCGACCTGCGCTCCGTGCCCTTGATAAGAGAGTTTTGATGTAAACAGTCCTTTCTGCGATAAAATACCAACGCCTACTGGTGTGACACCGTAATGGCATTCCTCAGTAAAGGCAAGTAAATCTTCACTTTCTACACTTACGTGCTGCCAAGGACCGCTTGGCTCAAGATTAATCACTGTTACATGCTCGCTTGAATCAGCCAGATAGCAAGTACCTTGTCCACTCACTTCCATCATCTCAAGGTTTTCACCTGTGAATTTCCTGCTGATATGGTTAAATACTTGGCTGACCATATTTCCTTTATTCGTTCCAAGTAATCGCTTGCGGTATTGGAAACTTCCTTGATCGGCAATCATTGCGCCCTTTTTGGCAAAAAAGATTCCGCTGCCTTCTGCTTGTAAGGTAAGTTCTTCTATTGTGATGAAATGAAATCCCATGGGTGCCGGCTCCTTTCCTGCGTCAAGATGTGAATCCATAGATGCGGCATAAATCATGTAAATCTAGAGTAGTCCCTTGCCCGGTCGCAGTGATTTTCCATTCCTCCTGATCTCTCGTGAGTTCTGCGCATATAATGGATGTACAATACGAATAATCTTCTGTTAACTGAAAGGTACAAATCTCTTGCTGCGAGATTTGATCAGTAAGGCGCACATAGGCATTAGTGACTTGTCCAAAATGATGCTGGCGTTCGTGTGCATCATGTATTGTGGCTGTGACGACAATTTTATGAATATCAGGTGAGACTCTGCTTAATTGCATAATAATCATTTCATTGTCTCGATACCCTCCGCCAACTTGATGATCGCCAAGATGACGAACAGCTCCGTCTAAGCTTTGCTGCTGGTGATAATAGATCAGATGCTTAGGAGACAACAGTTTGTCCTCTTTATTTAAAAGAAACACTTGCGTATCTAAATCAATTGGCTGACCGGCCAGGTCCCAGCCAAGCCCGATATGAATTTGGTCGACCGCTGGATTGTCTTTTGTTAAATCTAACTTTTGCCCTTTCAGAAGGTGTTTCTTGATCACCTCATGGGGTGCGTCTTGTTTTGACCCATTTTTTATACTCATGCTGATTTCCTCCTCGTTGTCATAGGACAAACACTGATTCATTTACGTCATATAGGGATAAAAGGTTTCATGATTAAAATTGGGTGAAGTTGGAGATGATAAAAAGGTTTTAGCAACAATACCTCATTTTAGATACAGACGAGTTGGAACCACTCGTTTGTTTCACTTTTGATAAAAATTCTTCAGATAAATGTGATCTGTGGTATGATGTTTTACAAGAAGCAAGGACAGGATATGAGGGATTTCACATGCATGTATTTAAAGACTATTATCATAATACGGTCAAGCTCTCTTTTGAGGGGAAGCCTTTTTCAAGTCATCCTAAGCATGTTTGGGCCATCTGCCGCTACCAAGGGAAGTGGCTGCTCACTGAACATGAGGATCGGGGCTATGAGTTTCCAGGAGGGAAAGTTGAGCCGGATGAAGAAGCAGACCAAGCCGCTATACGGGAGATTCAAGAAGAGACGGGTGCTGTTGTTCGTGAATTAACGTATATTGGTCAATATCAGGTACTGGGCAGAGAAAAGGTCATTGTCAAGAATATTTATTTCGCTGATATTGAAAAGCTAGTGAAGCAAGACACGTATTTTGAAACGAAAGGACCCGTTCTTTTCGCAGACTTGCCAAGATCCATCGCAAAAAATAAGAATTTCAGTTTTATTATGAAAGATGATGTGTTAAGACAAAGTCTTGCTTATTTAGAAAAAAACGGTTTGATTCGTTAAAAAAAGCGCAGGGAGACATTCCCTGTGCTTTTTTATTTTTGAAGAAAACGGCGTTCGAGCCATTCCACAAGCTGGTACATGATAGTCGCAAACACAGCAATAATGAAAAGACTTAAGAACACGAGTGTAAAGTTAAAGACTTGAAAGCCGTAAATGATCATGTAGCCGAGCCCTTTTGAGGAAACAAGAAATTCCCCTACAATAACTCCAACCCAAGAAAGGCCGACATTGACTTTGATCGCAGAAATCATCGTTGGAATACTAGCTGGCAAAATGACCTCGCGAAAGACGACGCTTTTTTTCGCACCAAAGGTTTTCATCACCTTTAAATAATTCTCATCGACCTCTTGAAAGGCTGTATAAATGACGATCGTCGTAATGATCACACTAATGATTGCGCCCATGGCAACGATACTGATCATGCCAGGCCCAAGGGCAACAATTAAAATCGGGGCGAGGGCAACTTTTGGCATGGCATTTAAAATGACTAAATAAGGATCAAGAACGTTTGCCAGGCGGGTGGACCACCATAAGGCGGCAGCAAGCAAAATACCGCAAAAGGTACCAAGTAGAAATCCGAGCACCGTTTCAAATAATGTAATACTCATATGATTCACTAAAGACCCATCGGATATTTTTTGGACAAACAATTGGCAGACCGCAGATGGTGAACTAAATATCAGTGGATCGATGAGACGAAAATGACTGGCAAGCTCCCAAAGCGAAAAGAAGCTGGCGAAAATAATGAACTGATAGATTCTGGTCATGCGTTTTTCCATTCGGTATTTTTTGCGATAGGCTTCATGTAAAAGATCACTGTGTTTCAACGGTTTTCAGCTCCTTCCAAATCGTTTGAAAGAGCTCTTGGAAACTCTGGGTCTGTCTTGCTTCGAAAGGAGAAAGAGTCCTCAGATCATCTGGAACGGTAAAAATCCGCTGAATCGAGCCAGGATGCTTTGAGAATAAGAAAATGCGGTCACTCATCGCAATGGCTTCGCCAATGTCATGTGTCACAAGGACCGCTGTTTTTTGATAGTTTTTGAGTGTATGAAAGACGAGATCCTCTAAAGTGAGTTTGGTTTGGTAGTCTAGAGCTGAAAAGGGTTCATCTAGTAAAAGCAGACCGGGATTCACTGCAAGCGTTCGGGCGAGAGCCGCACGCTGCCTCATACCGCCTGACAGCTCTTTCGGGTATTTTTCCTCTACATCATGAAGGCCAAGCTTAGGCAGTAAGCCAAGAGCGGCGGAGGTGGCTTCATGTGAATCTTGTTTGGTAATTTTCAACCCGAGAATGATATTTTCCTTGATGGTTTTCCAAGGGAACAAATAATCCTGCTGGAGCATGTAGCCGATTTGATGCTCCTTTTGATTCGGTTCTTTTCCTTCGATTAAAATTCGGCCTTCAGAGGGTGGCGTTATTCCTGCAATGATAGACAGCAGGGTGGTTTTTCCGCACCCGCTGGGACCAATAAATGAAATAAATTCTCCTTGGTCTATCTCCATATTGATGTGCTGTATGGCCGTTGTTTTTTCTTTTAAAGAGAAGTACGTGTGGGTCACATGGTCAATTTGAAGGAAAGACATGTGCTACCTCCTATTCTATTTATGTTCTGTGACCTTCTTTGCAATGGATGAATCGACAAGTTGTTTGTACGGGATAAATTTCGGCAATTCTTCGCTCTCCTTCATAATTTCCTGCAATTTGTTCCATTCCTCTTCATTCAGAAGGGGGTCTGTTGCATAGGATTCCTGCTGTTTGTAGCGTTTAATGGCTGTTGATAAGACATCAAGTGCTGTGTCAGGAAAATGAGATTGAATAGTTTTGGCAATCTCCTCCGGCTGCTTGGCTTCCACCCATTTCTGCGCTTTGTAAATGGCACGAGTGAAGGCTTCAGCTGTCTCTTTGTTTTCCTCTAAGTAACTTTTCTTTGCCATGAAGGTGGTATAAGGCACCTTTCCGGAAGCCTCTCCAAAGGAGGCGGTGATGTACCCTTTGCCTTCTTTTTCAATTAAGGATGCTGTCGGTTCGAATAACTGCACAAAATCGCCAGTTCCAGAGGAGAAAGCACCTGAAATGTTGGCAAAATCAATATTTTGAATCATACGGAGATCCTTTTTTACATCAATGCCTTCCTTTTTCAGGACATATTCACCGACCATTTGCGGCATGCCGCCTTTCCGCTGTCCAAGAAAGTCTTTTCCTTTTAATTGATCCCAAGAGAATTCGCTCACTTTCTCCCTTGAAACAAGAAATGTACCGTCTGTTTGTGTCAGCTGTGCAAAGTTGACGACAGAGTCTTTTGTGTCTTGAGCCTCTACATAGATAGAGGATTCAGATCCGGTCAGGGCAATATCTGCACCACCGGATAAGAGAGCTGTCATCGTTTTATCGCCGCCCCAAGTCGTTTTTAATTCAACCTCTAGCCCTTCTTCTTTGAAGAAGTCCTCAGATAAGGCAACATATAGCGGAGCATAAAAAACCGAATGGGTCACCTCGGCTACTTGTACGGTCTGCTCTTGTTCTTTTTTACAGGCGACAAATGGAATAAAGAGCAGGACAACGACGATGAATGCCAGTCTGACTTTGATGGAACGATTCAAGAGTAATTCGCCTCCTTTGTTCTAGATCACTAATTAAAGTATGTCAAAAGGGATTTTTGGTGAGTGCCTAGATGAAAATAAGAAGCGCATTGTTTATTTATAGAACGTGTCTTTTTTTCTATACTAGAAGCATGAATACTTTCTTGAATTTGGAAGAAATAAAGGGGCGGTTTCGTGTATAGAGTGAGTTGGGTATTTCTTGGGTGGTATTTGATAGGGCTCATATTAATGGTCTTTTTTGAGGTGCCAGTATGGCTTCAATTTGCAAATGGCATTTTCCTTGTGCTGTATGCCTGCTGTGTGATAGAGATTGGGCGAAATATTTATGGATCATGGGGAATGGTGATCAAACGGGCAGCCATTGTCGGCGTGCTGACATTTACGGTTGAATGGATTGGGATCACAACCGGATTTCCTTTCGGAGGTTATGACTATTATCCAACGTTAGGTTTTCTAGTGGCAGGGGTACCTTTAACCATTGCTTTTGCATGGGTTGGAGTATTTTTAAACAGTCTTTTTTTATCTAGTCAGCAGTCGAAGTGGAAACGAGCGGTCGAAACGGGGATATGGATTGTCTTGCTTGACCTCATATTAGACCCAGTAGCAGCTGAACGGAAATTTTGGGTGTGGTATGACGGCGGTGGTTTTTATGGTATTCCTTTTGAGAATTTTGTGAGCTGGGGTATGATTGGAGCAGGACTTTCCTTTCTCTTCCCGCTTGTTCAGATTGATCAAAAGGCTCTGAGCTGGACGAGCCGTATTTATCAGGCAATGGTGTTCTTTTTTGGTGTGCTGGCATTAAAGGGCGGGCTCGAGGTCATTTTTTATTTAGCACTGATCATTGTTATTTTGTGTGAAGGAAGGGTTCAATTTGAAAGAAAGCGACAAAAGCCGATCGTTTAGACGTATATTTTCTCTTTATCTTGAGCGGTATTTACTTCATAAACATTTCCGCTGCGTGATGATGAAAGGCGCTGTGGACCCAAACGAGAAGCTGCCTGTTCTTTATCTCGCCAATCATAGCTCATGGTGGGATGGACTCATCCTCTTTCTTTTAACAGAAAAAGCGTCCGAACTCGATCACTATATGATGATGGAAGAGAAGCAGTTGAAGCAATATGCCTTTTTTCGTAAGCTTGGTGCTTTTCCGGTTCAGAAAGAGAATCTGAAAAGTGTGAAGCAAGCATTAATGACGGCAAAAAAGAACATGCAGGCTGGCGGGGCTGTATGGCTTTTTCCACAGGGGAAAATCATGCATCAGGACAGACGGCCGCTTGAATTAGAGGGCGGGGCTTCATTTTTAGTGAGACAATTTGAGCAAGTCGTGGTGAAGCCTGTGACCTTGCATTATACATTTAATCAATTTCAAAAGCCGACAGTATCTGCTTTGTTTGGTGAAGATACCTTAGTATCTGGCGGGGCACTTCGAAGAAAGGACGTGACGCATCTGCTCAGAGATCTGCTTGAAACGCAGTTAAACGCACATCAAGCACAGGTCATCGCAGATCCTGATTTTTCAAACAATCAAGAATTTAGACAGATGACAAGGACAAGTCAGTCAACAAGTGATGCGTTTGATTCCTTTAAAAAGTGGGTGAAAACATGGCGGTCTTCCTAACTGTGATCAGTGTACTCTTGCTCTGTCAGTTTATTTTCACCATATGGAATATGAGGCAGCTTCCTGTTTTAAAGCCAGCATCCTTTCCGCGGGGTGAACCGATTTCATTATCAATTCTGATTCCAGCAAGAAATGAGGAAAATCGGATCGAAGCCTGTCTTCAGTCGATCGTTGATCAACGTCTTTACCCGAAAGAGCTCATCGTCCTTGATGACCATTCGACAGATCAGACAAGAGCGATTGTGGAACGCTTTGCAGAAAGTTACCCGTGGATCCGTGTCCAGTCAGGTCAACCATTAAAGCGCGGCTGGCTTGGTAAATCATATGCCTGTTCTCAGCTCGCGGAAGCTGCTGCTTCTGACTGGCTGCTATTTTTAGATGCGGATGTCCGGTTAAAAAAAGGGGCAGTTGAATCAGTGTACAAGCAGTTATGCATGCAAAAAACGGGCATGCTGTCAGGTTTTCCAGAACAGAAAACAGGTACATTTTTTGAGCATCTTGTGGTTCCTATGATGATGTTTACCATTGGCTGTCATCTGCCAGTGAAATGGGTAAGAAAATCTAAGAATCCCGCTTTTGCCGCAGCACATGGCGGTTTTATTGCCGTTGAAAAGAATTGTTATCACGACATTGGCGGGCATGAAGCGATCAAGAATTCACTAGTTGATGATATGGCCTTGGCTAGACGGGTGAAGGAAAAAGGCTTTCCGTTCACACTTGCAAGCATTCATCCATTTGTGTATATGAGAATGTATGAGAGTGGACAAGAGGTTTGGGAAGGTTACCGGAAAAATTTATTCCCAGGTGTGAATCGAAGCATTGCTTTGTTAAGCAGTGTATTTTGTTTATACACCCTCCTTTATTTGGTTCCTGTCATTTGTTTCATGATCGCATTGTTTCAGCTGGATGTTTTGAGCGTATGCTTAGCGATTCTTTGTTATGGGCTGGGTGTGTCGATTAAAGCGGCAATAGATACTGAAAATGGGCGGACATCTGCGATGGCTTTTTTATTGCCGGTCAGTATTTTAAGCCTGATTGCTATCGGTTTTGCTTCTATGAAAATTGGTCTGAAAAAAGAAGGGTATGAATGGAAAGGGAGAAAGTACGAATGAAAAAAGTGATCATCATCGGCGGCGGACTTGGCGGATTATCAGCCGCGATCCGTCTCCAGTCACGCGGGGTTCAGGTCACCATTTTAGAAAAAGAAGCGGTTTTAGGCGGGAAATTGCAGCGCCATCACGAGGCAGGCTACTCTTTTGATTTAGGACCGAGTACCATTACAATGAAGGCATATTTTGAAGAAGTGTTTACAGCCTGTCATAGACGGATGGAGGATTATGTGACCTTTTATCCGATTTCTCCGCTGACCAAAAATATTTTTTCAGATGGCCATACGGTCGAGTTTACGCAGAATATTGAGCAAATGGAGTCCCAAATTGCTGCATTCAGTCCTGAAGATGCGAAGCAATACCGCGCATTTTTACAGGAATCAAAGACGCTTTTTCAAAAGGCAGAGGAGCAGTTTTTAAATCGTTTGTTATTGAGCTGGAAGGATAAGGCGGATTTAAAGCTGATGAAAGCACTTCTCGCTGTCAAACCGTTCACATCCGTTCAGCGCCTGCTGCGTCAATATTTCCGTCATCCCCATACATTGGCGATGTTTGGTCGGTATGCCACTTATATCGGCTCTTCTCCCTACGAAGCGCCGGCTATTTTTAACATGATGGCATATTTAGAAGGGGAGAAAGGGATTTATGGAATACAAGGCGGTACATATCGTTTAGTTGAGGCATTTGAGACACTGGCAAAAGAATTAGGCGTTCAGATTCACCTCAATGAACAAGTGAACAAGATTCATGTGAAGGATCGGCGGATCAAAGGAGTGGAGACGGATCAGCAGATGTATGAGGCAGATCAAGTCATTGCAGGAGCAGATGCGCTGACTGTATACCGTCATCTTATAGATGAAAAAGACCGTCCTCGTTTTTTAAATCAAAAACTGGCTGGTATTGAACCGTCGTTGTCGGGCTTTGTTCTCTTATTAGGTGTACCTAAAGTCTATGAACAGCTCGCTCATCACACTGTGTTTTTCCCTGAGGATTATGAGCAAGAATTCAAAGATATTTTTCAGAAAAAACAACTGCCTCAAGACCCGACGCTCTACATATGCTATTCAGGTCATTCAGAACCAGCTTTAAGCGGAGGAGCGGGAAGAAGCAACCTGTTTGTACTGGCCAATGCACCATATGTGACAAAAGAGCAAGATTGGGACATGCTAAAGGAGACATATCGTCAGCATGTAAAAAACAAATTAATGGACAAAGGTCTTTTTGATTTGGATGAGCTGATCGAATATGAAGCGGTTCAAACCCCGCTCGATCTGCAGCAGAAAACGGGAGCATATCGTGGAGCCATTTATGGCATGTCTTCAAACTCGTTCAAACAGGCGTTCTTTCGCATCAATAATCAGTCAAAGGACATTGAAGGACTTTGGTTTGTTGGGGGAACAAGTCATCCAGGCGGCGGCACGCCAATGGTGACAAAATCAGGCCAGCTTGTCGCAGAAGCGATGCTGAAGCAATGGACGTAAACAGAGATGAAAAGGAGAGAAATCGAGTGATTGTGGAAAAAAGAAGATTTCCGTCGCCCCATCCGCATATTCACTTATATACAGTGACCTATGAGGCAGATGGACTTCGGATGAAAGGACTGCTCGCTGAGCCGGCCCGAGAAGGTCTCTACGACGGCTTTTTGTACTTACGAGGCGGCATTAAAAATGTGGGGATGGTCAGACCTGGCCGGATTGTGCAATTTGCCGCGCAGGGTTTTGTCGTCTTTGCTCCCTTTTACCGGGGAAACCAAGGAGGCGAAGGGAACGAAGATTTTGCCGGAGAAGATCGAAAAGATGCTTTTGCTGCCTTTCAGCTGTTAAAGCAGCACAAAAAAGTGAAGAAGGATCGCATTCATATCTTTGGTTTTTCGCGAGGCGGTATTATGGGCATCTGGACCGCTGTAGAAATGAAACAGGAGGCGGCTTCCTTTGTCACATGGGGAGGCGTCAGTGACATGAAACTGACTTATGAAGAGCGTGTGGATATGAGACGGATGATGAAGCGTGTGATTGGTGGTCCGCCGCATAAGGTGCCAGAGGCATATGAGAACAGAACCCCTTTAAATGATGTGGATAAAATTGAAGCACCTGTCCTGATCATCCACGGAGAAGAGGACCAAAATGTATCGATTGAGCATGCATATTTGTTAGAAGATGCACTGCGCCAGCACGGGAAGTCTGTGGAGACGTGGTATTTCCATGGATACAACCACTATTTCCCGCCGCAGCATAATCGAGAAATTGTGAGAAGGCTGACCACATGGATGCACAGCCGAAAAAGCGGAAATGTGTTAAAATAAGCAGTATAACGAAATATAGAAAGTAGGGGGATTTTCATTATGGGAATGCCTGTTGAATTTAATACAATGATTGTCACAAAGGGAAAAGAGACAAGAATTGAAGAAAATGTATTTGAACTCATGAAGGATGGATACCGCATTTATCCGTTAAATATTCCACTTGAGGTGCGCAAAACGAAAGACGGAGAAAAAACAGGGACAGCACATGTTGAAAAACTAGAGCTGACAGACAATGTCACGAAGGTGACGTACCGCCTTGTGTCATTGCATTCAACAAACTAAAAAAAGCTGAGGGATTGAATCTCCTCAGCTTTTTTCATTTGGTTATACGAGTGGTCCGCCTTTGGCTTCAATGTCACTTGCCGCGTGGCTGAATTTTTGGAAGTTCTTTTTAAATTCATTGGCAAGGAAGTGTGCTTTTTCTTGATAAGCCTTTTGGTCATCCCATGTTTTTGCAGGTTGAAGCACTTCATCTGGTACACCAGGAATATGAAGCGGGATGTGTAAGCCAAAGATGTCATCAGTGATCATTTCAGCATTATCAAGGTCACCTTCGATTGCTGCCTGAACCATTGCTCTTGTATGAGCGAGATTCATTCGTTTGCCTGTGCCATAGCCTCCGCCAGTCCAGCCTGTATTCACAAGGAATACTTTAGCACCGTGCTCATCGATCTTTTTGCCAAGCATTTCAGCATAGACGTGAGCTGGAAGCGGGAGGAATGGTGAACCGAAGCACGTAGAGAATGTCGTTTCTGGTGATGTGACACCGCGCTCAGTTCCCGCTAATTTACTTGTGTACCCGCTCAAGAAATGGTACATTGCCTGTTCTTTTGTTAAACGGCTGATTGGAGGTAAGACGCCAAACGCATCAGCTGTTAAGAAAACAATGGCAGATGGATGTCCTGCGATACTTGGTTTCACGATGTTATCAATCATTTCGATTGGGTAAGCAGCGCGTGTATTTTCAGTAAAGAATGTATCATCATAATCCGCTTCACGTGTTTCTTCATCAAGCACAACGTTCTCAAGAACTGATCCGAAGCTGATCGCTTTGTAGATCTGTGGTTCTTTTTCTTCACTTAAGTTCACACATTTCGCATAGCATCCGCCCTCGATATTGAAGACTCCTGTGCCAGACCAGCCATGTTCGTCGTCTCCGATCAGCTTGCGGCTTGCGCTTGCAGAAAGCGTCGTTTTCCCAGTACCTGAAAGTCCAAAGAATAAGGCTACATCGCCTTCTTGACCTACGTTTGCTGAGCAGTGCATGGATAAAATATCTTGCTCAGGAAGCAGGTAGTTCATCACAGAGAAAATGGACTTTTTCATTTCTCCTGCATATTCTGTTCCACCGATAAGAATCGTGCGTTTTTCAAAAGAAACGATGATAAACGTTTCAGAGTTTGTGCCATCTGTTGCAGGATCTGCTTTGAAGTGCGGTGCAGATAAGATGGTGAAAGGTTTTTCATTTGAAGAAGGTGTTGACCCGTCAGGTCTGATAAATAGCTGCTTGGCAAAAAGATTGTGCCATGCGAATTCGTTTACAACTGTAATCGGCATACGATATCTTTCATCAGCGCCTGCAAACCCTTCAAAGACGAATAGTTCATCACGTTCTTTTAAGTATGACACAACCTTTGTATATAAACGGTCAAATGCTTCTTTGGAGATCGGCTGGTTGACTTGACCCCAATCGATTTTATGCTCAGAGCTTTCTTCTTTGACGATAAATTTATCTTTAGGCGAACGTCCTGTGTAGGCTCCAGTTGTCGCGCGGACAGCTCCTGTTGATGTTAAAACGCCTTCATTACGTGCCAAAATCTTTTCAACAAGTTTCGGAACAGATAAATTTTGGTGCGTATTTTCTAATGAGAGCAATGACTGCAAATCTTCTTTTAAATCCACTGAGTTCATAAAAAAACCCTTCCTTTACCGTTGAATTTGTTTGTTTCGATTAGTATAACACATTAATAATAATAGTCTATACTATTTAAACATTTTTGTGTGTGTTTTTTCATTTCTGCTATGAAAATATGCTTTTTGGTGATGCTAATGATGAGGAGAAAAAAGAGGGAGATAATTCTTATGAAGCATTGACATGACGCAAGGGTTTAAGATAAGATATCTTATTGAACGGATACTCTTATCCCGAGTTGGTGGAGGGACAGGCCCGATGAAGCCCAGCAACCGGTTTCTTATGAAAAAGGCATGAACATGCTGAGAAACCAAGGTGCTAACCTGATGCAAGGTACAAGAACACCTTGAGCGATAAGAGTGAAAGGCATGCGATCTCAGACCCTTTCCTCGCAATGAAGGAAATGGTTTTTTTATTTTTGGGATATCATATGAACAAATTGCCAATAACATCTCTAATATAAACGTTTTTAAATATAAGAGGGAACGAGTTCCGTATCATATTGGAGGCCTCATCTTGGGATGATGTGGTCTTGTACAGGAGGAAATAGCCATTATGAGTCAAAATCGTCGTTTATTTACTTCAGAATCAGTGACAGAAGGACATCCGGATAAAATCTGTGATCAAATTTCAGACAGCATTTTGGATGAAATTTTAAAGAAAGATCCAAATGCACGTGTTGCCTGTGAAACTTCTGTTACAACCGGTCTCGTATTAGTAAGCGGTGAAATTACAACGTCTACTTATGTCGATATTCCAAAGACGGTGCGTGACACAATTAAGGAAATTGGCTACACACGTGCGAAATATGGTTTTGATGCGGAAACATGTGCGGTCCTTACATCAATTGATGAACAGTCTGCTGATATTGCGCAAGGTGTAGACAAAGCGCTTGAAGCACGTGAAGGAACAATGACTGAAGAAGAAATTGATGCGATTGGTGCAGGTGACCAAGGATTGATGTTTGGTTTTGCCAACAACGAAACCGAAGAGCTCATGCCGCTGCCGATTTCCCTAGCGCATAAATTATCTCGCCGTTTAACAGAAGTACGTAAGAATGAGACACTTGCATACCTTCGTCCAGACGGAAAAACACAAGTCACAGTTGAATATGATGAGCAAAACAAACCAGTTCGTATTGACACAGTGGTTATTTCTACGCAGCATGCACCAGAAGTGACGCTTGAACAAATCCAAAGTGACTTAAAAGAGCATGTCATCAGCCCTGTCGTTCCAAGTGAACTGATTGATGAACAGACAAAATACTTTATTAACCCAACTGGCCGTTTCGTGATCGGTGGACCTCAAGGGGATGCTGGTTTAACTGGACGTAAAATCATCGTTGATACGTATGGCGGATATGCTCGTCATGGCGGCGGTGCTTTCTCAGGTAAGGATGCAACGAAGGTTGACCGTTCTGCGGCATATGCTGCTCGTTACGTAGCGAAAAACATCGTAGCTGCCGGCCTTGCAGATTCTTGTGAAGTACAGCTTGCTTATGCAATTGGTGTTGCACAGCCTGTATCGATTTCAATTGATACATTCGGAACAGGAAAAGCTTCTGAAGAAAAATTAATTGAAGTGGTTCGTGCAAACTTTGATCTTCGTCCAGCTGGCATTATTAAAATGCTTGACCTGCGCCGTCCGATCTACAAACAAACAGCTGCATACGGACATTTCGGCCGTCACGACTTAGATCTTCCGTGGGAAAAAACGGATAAAGCCGAAACACTTCGTAAAGAAGCATTGGGACAATAACAACATAGAAAACCGCTTATTTTAAGCGGTTTTCCTTTTGATTAAAAAAAAATCTGTAAAAAGCGAAAAAATGTGAAACAAAATCGGACAAAATACTGTCTAATTATAGGTCTACTTTTAAGAAATAACATAACGTGGAGGCAATAATATGTGTGGGTTTGTTGGTGTATTTAATCACCGTCCATTGTCCGAAACTACTGAACAGGAAGAGCTAATTAAACAAATGAATCGTCTCATCGTTCATCGCGGTCCGGATGATGAGGGTTACTTTCATGATGAGCATGTAGGATTTGGATTTAGACGTTTAAGTATTATAGATGTTGAGCACGGAAAGCAGCCGCTTTCTTATGAAGATGAAAAGTACTGGATTATTTTCAACGGAGAAATTTATAACTATGTGGAGCTGAAGGAAGAGCTTGTGAAAAAAGGCTATACATTCAGCACAGATTCAGATACGGAAGTACTTCTTGCCACATACCGTCATTATAAAGAAGAAGCGGCTTCAAAGCTTCGCGGCATGTTTGCATTTTTAATTTGGGATAAAGAAGCGCAATTATTATATGGCGCAAGAGATCCTTTTGGCATCAAACCGCTTTATTTTACACAAATGGATGAGCAAGTGTACTTTGCGTCTGAACGCAAAAGCTTGATGGCAGTGAACGAGAACATTTTATTTGATGAGACATCCTTACAGCAATACATGTCATTCCAGTTCGTACCTGAGCCAAATACACTTGATCAAAAGGTGCACAAAGTAGAGCCTGGTCATCAGTTTACTTTACGCCCAGGACAGGAGATTGAATTTAAGACTTACTGGAAAGTTCAATTCAAGCCTGAACAAACACAAGAACAAAAGCTGATTGAAGAAGTCCGCGATGCAATCTATGATTCTGTGAAAATTCACATGAGAAGTGATGTTCCTGTTGGTTCATTCCTATCAGGTGGTATCGATTCTTCTTTCATCGTATCTGTCGCAAAGGAATTTCATCCTGAGCTGAAGACGTTTTCTGTTGGTTTCCAGCAGGATGGCTTTAGTGAAGTTGATGTGGCGAAGGAAACGGCTGATAAGCTGGGCTTACAAAACTTCAGCGCTGTGATTTCTCCTGAGGAATATATGAATGAGCTTCCGAAAATTGTTTGGCATTTAGATGATCCTTTAGCTGATCCGGCGGCGATTCCATTGTACTTCGTGGCAAAGGAAGCCAAGAAACAAGTGACGGTTGTTCTTTCTGGTGAGGGAGCAGACGAGCTGTTCGGTGGTTATAATATTTACCGTGAGCCGCTTTCTCTTAAACCATTTGAATCTGTTCCATCTATGCTGAAAAAGCTTCTTCTTCGTCTGGCGCGCTTAATGCCAGAAGGAATGAAAGGAAAAAGCTTTATCGTCCGTGGCTGTACACCATTAGAGGAGCGTTATATCGGTAATGCGAAAATCTTTGAAGAGCCAGTAAAGAAAAACCTCTTAAAGCAGTATGATCCGAACATTACATATCGTGATGTGACGAAGACATACTTCGAGGAAAGTGCAGGCTACAGTGATATTAACAAAATGCAATATGTTGATATTCATACGTGGATGCGCGGTGACATCTTATTGAAAGCAGATAAGATGACAATGGCGAATTCCCTTGAGCTTCGTGTTCCATTCCTTGATAAGGTCGTATTTGAAGCGGCTTCTAAAATTCCAGAAGAGCTGAAAACAAAAGATGGCACAACGAAATATTTATTGCGTAAAGCAGCAGAAGGCATTGTGCCTGACCATGTGTTAAACCGCAAGAAGCTGGGCTTCCCTGTTCCAATTCGTCATTGGCTGAAAAATGAGATGAACGCTTGGGCGAAAGACATCATTAAAAACAGTCAAACGGACGAATATATTAACAAAGCATATGTGCTTGATTTATTAAATGAACATTGTGCTGGTAAGGCAGATCATAGCCGTAAGATTTGGACCGTTCTGATCTTTATGATTTGGCACAGCATTTATGTGGAGCGCAGTATTGATCCAGAGCAATTGAATCATCAACCAAAAGAAGTCATCTTCAGTTAATGAAAAAAGGTTTTCAGCTTTGTGCTGAAAACCTTTTTTGTCATGATAGAAAGCGGTGGATAAGGGTAAAATAACAAGCGGTTCATAGTTATTGCTTAATATCCTGAAAAAAACATGATAAAGTGAAGATACACGTATGATGTTAACGAGATAAAAGGGAACGATAGTATTGTCCTTTTTCTACATATTCTCTGCGGATTCGGTCCATGTCTTGAATATCTTCATCTGTTAAGAGCCGAACGACTTTGGCTGGACGGCCAAAAGCGAGTGATCCTTTTGGGATGACCTTGCCTTGAGGGACAAGACTTCCTGCACCGATAAAGGCGCCTTCGCCGATCTCCGCACCATCGAGAATGATGGACCCCATGCCAATGAGGGCATTTTTTCGAATGATTGAGCTATGTAATGTGACTTGGTGTCCAATGGTAGCACCATCTTCAATAAGAAGTGTTTTTCCAGGACTTTGATGCAGGCACGATAAATCTTGAATGTTGACGTTCTTTCCAATTCTCACAGGTGCGACATCGCCTCTGATGACAGTTTGGAACCACACGCTCGAATATTCTCCAATTGTGACATCACCGGTAATGGTGGCGTTTTCTGCGACAAAGACCGATTCATGAATCTCAGGTGTAAACTGATGATATGGATAAATCACTTTTTCGACTTCCTTTCTTAATACAACATTTGTGAGGTGTTTACTTTGTGGACTTGGCATGCTGAAAGACCAGTTGGTACAATTGTGATAGTACATGGTGCGAGTGAATATCACGGCCGATATAAATGGCTGATTGAAATGTGGCGGAATGCAGGCTATCACGTCGTCATGGGTGACTTGCCTGGGCAAGGCACATCGACACGTGCGCGAGGCCACATTCGTTCATTTCAAGAATACATTGATACAGTCGATGAATGGATTGAACATGCGAAATCATTCAGGCTTCCTACATTTTTACTTGGACACAGTATGGGTGGACTCATTTCAATTGAGTGGATGAAGCAGTATACCCATACGAAGTTGAATGGCCTTATTTTATCATCACCTTGTTTAGGTCTGCAATTTAAACCGAAGAAGCTGATGGATTTTGCGTCAAAAGGTCTAAATATGCTGGCACCGTCTTTTAAAGTGGAGTCAGGGCTGTCGATTGAACTAGCGACACGAAATCAGGCGGTCATTGAGGCAGACTCAAATGATTCTCTTTACGTGACAAAGGTGTCGGTTCGCTGGTATCGAGAGCTGATCAAAAATATCGATGCGGCGATGCAGCCGACGAATGTCTTTAAATCGATCCCGCTCCTTTTAATGCAGGCGGGCGATGATAAGATCGTGGATAAAACGAGGGTGATCAAATGGTTCAATGGTATAGAATCAACCAATAAATCATACCGTGAATGGGAAGAGCTGTATCACGAAATTTTTAATGAACCGGAAAGAGAAGATGTGTTTAAGGCGGCAAGAGCCTTTACAGATCAATATATTTGATTGTGAGCTTTAAGTTGGGGGTGGAGTGATTTGTCAGTACCAGAGCGTCCTTTTGCACTGATGACAAAGGTGTATAAAGATATTTTTCCGCTTGTTCATCAGGAGCTGAAAAAGTGGCGGGCTCATGCAGAAATGATTGAAAATGAAGAACTGAGAACGCAGGCACTAGCGAGCATATCTAGTAAAACGTTTCACTGTGAAGGCGGAGGTATTTTATCTCTTCTAGCAGGTGAAGAAAAAGAAACGTGTATTGAATTCATCGTGGCATATCAAACCATCAGTGATTACTTAGATAACCTATGTGACCGCAGCACGTCGCTTGATCCAAAGGATTTTCATATGCTGCATCAAGCGATGAGAGATGCGCTTGATATTCATGCTGAGCTCAAGCCATACTATCAATTCCGTGAGGATCAAGAGGATCATGGATACTTACATGCGCTTGTCCGCACATGTCAAGACGTGCTTGCGCGCGTTGAGCATTATCCAATCATTCAGCCATATTTACACACGCTGTGTGATTACTATAGTGATCTGCAAGTACATAAGCACGTTGTTCCTCATGAGCGTGTGCCAAGGCTAGAGTCGTGGTTCCGCCAATATGAAAAGGATTTGCCGAAGATGGAATGGTATGAATTTTCAGCTTGTGCGGGATCGACGTTAGGGATATTCTGTCTTGTGGCGTATGCGCTGCAGCCTGATTTTACAGAAAAGCAGGCGAAACAAATATACGAAAGCTATTTCCCTTATATTCAAGGTCTGCACATTTTACTCGATTATTTAATTGACCAAGAAGAGGACCGGCTTGGGGGAGATCTGAACTTTTGCTCATACTATGACTCTCATCATGAGATGATGGATAGACTACAGCATTTTATCGAAAAAGCGGATGAGCAGCTGAAAGGCATTCCGCATGAGAACTTTCACAAATTGATTAACAGAGGATTACTCGCGGTCTATTTGTCCGATGAAAAAGTGACAGCCCAAAAAGAGATGAACAAGCTGGCAAAAAGGCTGATCAAATCAAGCGGGAAAACATCGTTCTTTTTCTATATTAACGGAAGAGCCTATCGGACCTATCAGAAAATGCCTTGGATGAAATCATCATAAAAAAGCTCAAATCCATTAGGATTTGAGCTTTAGCGTGTAGACAAACCCTCGCATTCGGTGTCAGGTCTGCAAAGGTTTTCTATCACGCTGAAAAGAAGAAAAAAAGCTAAAATGCACATCATTTTAGCTTTTTTTCAATGGCGACCACAAAAGGCGGGTCGTTTTGAATATTCATGTATTGATATGATAAAACTTGTACTTCTTCATGAGACAGTGATCTGCAATAGTCGAGAAGTACTTCTTTTTCTCTTTTACCTTCGGGATGTCCATGGTAGATCACAAGGACGATCAGTCCTCCGGGTTTGAGCCATTCGAGGAGTTGTTTAATCGCTTCAATGGTTGTATGCGCCTGAGTAGTAACGGCTTTATCGCCTCCAGGTAGATACCCAAGGTTAAACACTGCACCAGATATATGTCCATAAACGTCCTTCGGCAGATGATCCGCCAGTTTTTCATGTCCATCATGGATCAGATTAACGTAAGGATATTGATCGCCAAGCCTTTTGCTTGTCTGCTGCAAGGCTTCCTCTTGCACGTCGAATGCAAACACTTGTCCATCAGTTCCTACAAGGTCAGCTAAATAGAGTGTATCGTGGCCGTTCCCCATTGTTGCATCTATGACGATGTCGCCTTTTTGACACGCACGTTCTAACAGCTCTTTACTAAAAGGAAGCATGCGTTTCAAAATCATTTTGCTGCTTCTTCCAATCTGACGAAACGTTTCCCTTGGTAGCTGTTACGTCTTTCAAGCTCAGCATTAATGGCATTTAGTACTTCCCACTTGTTTACACTCCACATTGGACCAACCATTAATTCAATTGGGCCGTCTCCTGTAATACGATGAATAATCATTTCTGGCGGCAGAATCTCCAGCTGATCACAAACAAGCTGAACATATTCCTCCTGACTTAAAAACTCAAGCTTTCCTTTTTCGTATTGCTTAACCATTGGGGTCCCTTTTAAAAGGTGAAGCAAATGAATTTTAATTCCTTGCACATCTAAATCCGCAACAGCTTTTGCTGTTTCCATCATCATGTCCCGGTTTTCAAGAGGCAATCCGTTGATAATATGCGAGCAGACACGAATTCCGTGTTTTCTCAGCTTTTCTACACCTTCAACGTAGCATTCATAATCATGAGCACGGTTAATGAGCATCGCTGTCCGTTCATGTACCGTTTGAAGACCGAGCTCTACCCATAGGTAAGTGCGTTCGTTTAATTCGGCTAAATATTCCACTACGTCATCCGGCAGACAGTCAGGTCTTGTTGCAATGGATAGACCTACGACACCATCCAGGTTCATGACGGTTTCATATTTTTCTTTTAGGACAGGAAGCGGCGCGTGTGTGTTTGTATACGCCTGAAAATACGCCATGTATTTTCCGTCTTTCCATTTTGTATGCATCCGGTCTTTGATTTCATTAAATTGAGTGATGAGATCATCAGCCCGGTTTCCTGCAAAATCACCAGAACCAGCGGCACTGCAAAATGTACAGCCGCCGTGGGCTACGGTACCATCACGGTTTGGGCAGTCAAAGCCGCCGTCTAAGGCTACTTTAAATACTTTATGACCAAAGTGTTCACGCAAATGGTAGTTCCATGTGTGATAACGTTTTTCGCTGTTTGAATATAAAAAAGGGTTATGCTGATCCAAGTCAGTAACCTCCTTGCGTAATAATAGGCATCCTTAAAGTTTAACAAAAATCACGAAGGAGGACAATTGAATCTGTCCAACATTTTCTTTAGTGAAAAAGCTTTACATGGGCAAAATAGGCGGGAGCGATGATGAAATGGAGGGAATGTAAGATGGCAACAAGGCAGTCGATCGATGAATTTATCCAAAAAAGTACTGAAACCCTTGAGTTTGCAAGTGAGCAATTTGATTTGAGCTCACGACAGGAACATTATAATGAGGAAGAATTTTCTAAAGCACAGCTCATGCTTGAGAATACGGTCAACGAATTAGAAAAATTAAAAGATGTCGCCAATGACCAGCAAAGAGAACGGTTAGACAGGGCGCGTGTTCAAATTCAGAGCTTGCAAAACCAAATGATATTAGGAATTTCTTACGATAATGTTTGATGAACAGATCCTTCTTAAAGGGTCTGTTTTATTTTTTGGATGTTTTCGCAAAGATTGTTGTTTTTGGATATATATTTGTAATTGGTTTTTATTCTGTTAAAATATGTTATATAAAGAAATTGCAAATATCTTTAATCAAGGGGGTAGAAAAAATGTTGGAGACCCTTCCTAATTGGTTTTGGGCATTATATTACTTGTTTTTCTTAGCAACATTTGGAACTGCAATATTCAGTGTTGTGAAAAATAAACATAGGGGATTGTCCATTCTAACCATTGTATTTACTGTTACAATTCCGATTATTAGCCTGATAAATAGCATTGGTAGAGTAGAAGGAATGAATGAATTTGAACACTTATTTAGTCAATTGCAACAGGGGGCAGTTTGGTCTATCTATACAGTTATAGGCTATATATTTTTATTAGTATGGTGGGTGCTAATCCTGTTCAAAAGCAAGTCCAAAAACCAAGTAATAGTATCTAATTAAAACCTTGTAGAGACCTTAATATTGGGGTCTTTTATTATTGCACTTCTCAACATCTCAACTGTACTATAATTAGATTTTTGACACGCTAAAACAAGCCTTTGCTCTACTCGTTTTTCAAATGCTAAATTCTTTTCCTTATCAAGCCATCGGAACCAGTAGAGGTAGTTGTCCAAATATTTTGTTGCAACTCCTTGAGAACGCTCCATCCACTTTTACAGGCGATTATGAAAAATTATTAACGTGTTAAATGTGGTAAATCCACTTCTTTACACGCTGTTTTTGACGCTCATTGACTGTTCATGTTGTAATCCTGTTATCTTTGCGAACTTTTTATAATTTGTTGCTGTTTCAGTGCATAGCAAAGCAGAAGGGTGAATATACTCACCCTTCTGCTTTAACACGATCTGTTCCTGCCTTACGAGCAATTACACTTCCATTACGGTCTTGTGCTACGACAACAGCATTTTAAGGTTAGAAATACCTCTCTTTTCGTCCTTTTCTCCACGCTTTTTGGCTTTTCTATGGGTGATTTCTCGCCCCTTCATAGACTCACGAAAGAAAGTTTCATCACTTTCAACGATACCTTAAAGTTGATTAAATCCGAAACTGCCTGATGCGTTCAAGATTTTATGTCTCCAATAAAATGCGGCGGAAATGTGTATTTTAAGGCGTTCAGCAATTTTGGGTACAACCATAAACCAGAAGCAAATCTGGCTTCACGAATGCTTTTAAGTAGTTTTGTCATTTTATCTGGTTCGTCTGGAAACAAGTCTTGTTTCATTACGTTAAACAAGGCTAATTGCTCTGATTTGGTTAAATTGCTGAACTCTTCATAAACATTTTCCCACATACTTAAACGCCTCCCGAATGCCCACTGTAACAACCTTTTAACAGTATAATCAAGAGAGCAACAATCTTTACGAAAACAGCCTATTTTTTTCTAGAGTCTCTTGACTTTTCAATTAAGTGTCTATATTGTATTAAGTGTACTACATCAACTAATACACTACAGACACTTAAAAAGTGAAGAAAGGTGTTCAACCATGAAAAAAGAAAAAAAGCCAATCAATTTGAAGTGGATGGTGCTGGCTGTTGCGTTAGCATGTACATTTTTTTTCGTTCTCGTTTTCATTGGTTTTGAAGTTCAAAAAGATTTGATACCCAATTCGGTCCCTTTAATGCAAGGACATGAACAAGCGATAGGACTGCAAAAGCATGAATGAGGAAAGAGGGAGCCATCATGATCCAAATAGATCCAAGAAGCGCTGCGCCAATATATGAACAAATCATTGAGCAGCTCAAAATTTTATGTTTAAAAGGCGTGATGAAGCCAGGTGACAAACTGCCCTCTGTCAGAGAGCTCGCCACCATTATTATTGCCAACCCAAACACCGTCAGCAAAGCGTATAAAGAACTTGAACGGGAAGGGATTATTGAAACGCTAAGAGGCCGTGGTACGTATGTAACAGAAGGTGCTCAGTTAAAGCTGAATGAAGGGAAGGTGCTCGAGATGAAAGAACAGTTAAGACAACTCATCATAGAAGCTCATTATGCCGGTATTGATATTCATCAACTGAAGGAATGGCTAGAAGAGATCGGCTCAAGTCTTAAAGGAGGAAAACAAGTTGATTGAGGTCAGAAATGTATCAAAAACTTTAAATGGACGCCAAGTCCTCAGTGACGTTTCCTTCAAAATAGGAAAAGGTGAGATCTTCGGTCTGTTAGGGCGGAATGGCTCTGGAAAAACAACGCTTCTCCGATTGATACAGCAAATTCTTCTTCCGGATGAAGGAGAGATTTATTTCAAAGACGTGCTGGTGAAAGACCACCCGCTAGTCAAGCAAAATATTGTATATATGCCGGTCGTAAATCCTTACTTTGACAGGTACAATTATGGACAGCTTGTAAAGCTTTTAAAACAACTGTATCCAAAGTTTGACGTGACATATGCCAATGAGCTTGTGAACCGGTATGAGATCCCGGAAAAAGTGAAATATCGTGAATTGTCGACAGGATTAAAGAAACAGCTGTCGCTCATTTTAAGCTTTGCGATCAAACCAGCGGTCATTTTATTGGATGAGCCGACTGATGGAATCGACGCTGTGACAAGAAATGATGTGCTTCAGCTCATGATCGACGAAGTGGCAGAACGTGAAACATCGATTCTCATTACATCTCACCGTTTAGAAGACATTGAGCGTATGTGTAATCGAATCGGATTTTTAGAAGGAAATGAACTCACAAGTGTCATGGATTTAGATGAATTAAAGGATGACTATGTCAAAATCCAAATGGCCTTTGAAGAAGATATGAACTTAAGTATTCGTAAAAATGGCGTTGCGATTTTGGATCAAGCGGGCGTTTTCTATACAGCGCTTGTTCTTAAAACCGACGTGGAGGCTAAAGAGTACTTGAAGTCACTAAAGCCAAAAGTATGGCATGAACTGCCTGTGAATTTAGAAGAAGTATTCATTGCGAAGTTTGGAGGGAAACGCAGATGGTAAAGCGGCAATTATTATATAAGGAGTGGAAGCAGTCTGAGCTGACATTCATTTTAGTGATGCTCGTTGCTACGCTTGCGACACCCTTCGCATTCTTAATGGAATATTCTTCTTTTCAAACGTGTCTAAACGATACAGAGTGTATTGTCGATTCACCGCGTTTTTCATATTTCTTTAATACAGATGCTTTCCTCTCCCTTTCTTGGTTAATGGGGCTCTTCTTTGCTGTCATTCAGCTGGGATTTGAGAGAAATAAAGGGCACATGGACTTTACCTTATCTTTACCGTTTAGCAGAAGTGCAATTTATCACACAAAGTTTTTCTTAGGTGTTGGAATCATTGCAGTCGTTCATGCCGTTTCTTTTATTCTTACCTATTTACTTATTTTAGGACTTAATCCGTTGGAAACATCTGGTTTTCATAACGGTTATGTCATTTCGCTTGTCACCTCCTTGATGTTTTATAGTTTATTTTTTGCAGCGGGTACTTTAACTGGAAGTTCCATTTCACAAGCAATTGTTGGGTTCAGCACAGCTACTTTACCCTTTTTAGTGATCGGATTACCGCTTCTTCATTTAGATATTATCATCAAGACAAGTGGTAGTTGGGTAGATAAGAGCTTCACGTATTTGTTAGTGCCTATGTCTCCAATTACTTATATTACAACGCACCCTTTCCAACCCGATTATCCTTATTGGTTCACGGGTGAAGAATTCATTATACCTATTGTCATGATGGTTCTGTTCTATCTAATTGGCTTAATTAGCTTTATAAAACATCCAATTGAAAGAAATGGCCGCTTCTTCCTTTACTCAAATATGGATAGACCGATTCAGATTATGGTCATTGTCTTCGGTGTTCTAGGGTTTGGGTGGTTTGGATTTGCTTCAGATAATTCCATATTTGGTTATATTGCTGGCATGCTCATCGGTGGAGCTGTGGGCGCACTAACGAGTTATTTCTTAATCTATCGAAAAAGATAAACAGAGAGCAGGGGAGTAGAGATGATTCAGATTCAAGCATTAGATCATGTATTTAAAATTGGTAAAAAAGGCAGGGAAAATGAAATTCCTGTACTAAAAGGGATTGACCTGTCCATTAAAAGAGGCGATATTGCTTGTATTGTTGGACGAAGTGGTTCAGGGAAATCGACTTTGTTGAACTTAATATCAGGTTATATTACGCCAACGAGTGGACAAATTACCATTGATGGCACCAATGTCACTGGCTTTAATGAAAAAGAATGGGCAGACTTTCGCTTAGACCACTTTGGCTTTATCTTTCAAAGCTTTCAGTTGATTGGGAGCTTAACAACGTATGAGAATGTTGAACTTCCGCTCACTTTAAAAGGTGTGAAGCCGTCTGAACGAAAAGAGAAAGTAAAAGAAATGCTGAAACGAGTAGGTCTTGAACATCACGCAGGACATTACCCAAATGAGCTGTCAGGCGGACAGCAGCAGCGTGTGAGTATTGCAAGAGCCTTGATTTTAAATCCATCTATTATTTTAGCGGATGAACCAACAGGGAGTCTCGATTCAGAAACTGAAGGAGAAATTCTAGCCTTTATCCAGCAGCTCAATCGTGAAAAAGGAATTACATTCGTCATCATTACACATGACGATGAAGTCGCTTCAATCGCAGACACAACGTTCCAGCTTCACGATGGTGTATTAAAGAAAGGGGAACAATCCATTGAAATTTAGAGATCAGGTCAAATTCATAAGAAGAAACATGAAGAAAAATAGATTGCGTGTGTTTATGACCATTCTTGCGACGACAATGGCATGCTCTTTCTTAATCGTTTTAGCGTCTGTCGGTTTTGGTTTGCAAAAATCAGCTCAAGATGAAATTATGAAGCAGCAAATCATCACAGAAATTAAAGTGTTAGGAAAAGAAAAAGGAGACGTCAAGATTGATGATTTAAAGAAATATGATCATGTAAAATCTGTTGTCTCAAGAACATCGATCATTCCATCGGTTAACGTCGAGCTCGATAACCGTTCAAGTGAAACGCAGGCTGCTTTGACCGATATGAAAGAAGAAAAAGAAGCAGGGCTTGAACTAGACCGAGGAAAAGTCCCAACGTCAGCGAACGAAATTGTGGTTGGGTATCATATGGCGCAGCAACTGTGGACAAAAAAAGAACGCGAAGCCTATGAAAAAGAATTAAATCAGACGTCAAATGGTGAAGAAACACCGAAGGAGCCTAAAGGCTACACGAAGGATATTTTAAATAAAGTGATTCAAATCAAAGTGCCAAAACTAAATGAAGAAAATGAAGTCGTCAAAGAAAAAACATTTGATTTCCGTGTAGTAGGTGTTTTGAAAAAGCCGAATTTGGAGTGGCAGGAGGATCATAAAATTCTGATTCCGAATGCTTATGAAAAAGAATTTGGCCAAATACTCGACCTGTCTCCTGAAGCAGGAAATGTCGAGAAAATGACCTCTGTTTATGCAGATAAATTCGACAATGTCGGTGCACTCACGGATAAACTAACAGATGAAGGCTACCAAGTCATCTCTGTGACGAATCAGCTAGAAGGAATGGCTATGTTCTTTACAGTCTTCAAAATTGGACTTATTTTTGTCGGATGTATTGCAGTCATTATTTCTGCCATCGGTATTTTCAATACGATGACCATGGCGGTAACAGAGCGAACACAAGAGATTGGGATTATGAAAGCCATTGGCGCGAATCCATCCATTATCAAGCGAATGTTCTTAATGGAAAGTGCTTATATTGGAGTCATCGGATCAATCATCGGTATTATCATCTCATATTTGATTAGTTTCGCCGTTAATTTAATCATCCCAGCCATTTTGTCGTCCATGTCTGAGGGAGGATCAAGCGATCAATTCTCGATTACTTTTTCCTATATTCCGCTTAGCCTTGTGATTACAGCAACAGTGATCAGCGCAGGGGTAGCGATCATCTCAGGGCTGAACCCGGCACGTAAGGCAACAAAAACGAATGTATTATCAGCTTTAAGAAGAGAAATTTAAAAAAGAACCTCCTGAAAACCCGATTGGGCGCTCAGGAGGTTCTTTTTAATCTTAATTAAACATCGCTATTGCTTAGGTGCCCTGTATCCGGCACGCTCAGCCTCTTCTACGGAGCAGAACATTTTGGTTACATTCTTTGTTCTAGAGTAGTATCTGCTGCTTAATGTGTGATAAATACCGTTGACACTCCCTTTAATGTTACAGGCAGCTGATTCTTTTTTTGTTTCCTTTTGTGATTCATGACCGCCTGTGCTTTTTCCTTCATCTTTAGGAGCAGATCGCTGGACGGTGGAAGATTTCGTATCGCTGCTACTATTCTTGTTTTCTTGTTTAAGTGTTTCATTGCTGGAGGTAAGCTTGTCTATTTTCTCTTCAAGCGATTGAATGGTCTTTTCTTGCTGTTTGACCGTTTCTTTTTCTGAGGTGATCGTTTCTAGCTTTTTTTCCAGCTTTTCTTTTTCCTTCTCCGCGTCTTCTAAAGAGGAGGTAAGCGACTCTTTATCAGCTTTTAAGCTCGAAATGTCAGCTGAGAGCTCCTTTTGATCCTTTAAAAGCTGTTCGGAAGATGGATCGGCTTGTGCTTTTGGTGAATTTGCAGCAGCAAGCGGTAATGACATAATGGAAAAGAAGAGACCAATGATCAAAAAAGGATAGAATAGTTTCTTTGAAAAAATCAGCTCGTTCTTGCGTTTGAGTAAGAAGAAATTGACGGCATATCCGATGGCAAAACAGACACATAAAAGACCTATGATGAGTAACAACATATCTAACAGCCCCCCTAAATTGCTATTTACACCTATCATACCTCATTTTTCCATTTTGGGAAGCGGTTCAACTAAAAAAACCCTGTTTACACAGGGTTTTCAGCTAATGTTAATCCTTTTATGGCTTCTTTTACTGTCAAATAAGTGATCGTATTCTGGAAATCTGTATCGAGGTCTTTCATTTTCATCGCAAGCTGCGGTTTGATTCCAGTGATGATTAGTTCGGTTCCCGTTAGATTGAGAAGATGATGCAGTTTGAAAATGCGTGCTGCGACGGAATCATCGACTTCTATTAAACCAGAAAGGTCGACAATTAAATAATCATCCTTTGAATCATCTAATATACAGGTTAACTTAGCGACAATGGCATCAAAGCGCTCTTCAGATAATTTCCCGATAAGCGGAAGGGCAGATACACCATTTTTGATTGGGACGATTGGCGTCGAAAGAGAGGTGACTTCCTGTAAGGAATCTTCTAGGAGCTGTTCATATTCTTTCTGTTTCGTAATATCCTTTTGAAAACCAATGAAAAATGTTTTGTCATCTTGTTCAATGTATAGAGGATCTATATTGAGTTCATTCCAAAAAAAAGTGCCGTCTTTTTTATAATTTTTTAGCTGTGTGGTAATAGGTGTTTTGTTTTGAATTCCATGACGAATTAAAGCAAGCTGCTTTTGATCCGTGTCTTTTCCTTGAAGGAATCGACAATTACGCCCAAGAATCTCATCTGGTTTGTATCCAGTCATTTGTGTAAAGCCATGATTCACATAAACGATAGGGTTATCCTCTAAGGAAGGGTCTGTAATGACAACACCGATGCGCGCATGATCCAGCGCTTTTTTGATGAGTTCAAGCTGTTTTTGCAAGCCGAAAATGTTCGAGCTGACCATATTACCCTCCTTTGCTGCTATAAGACATATCAAATGGTTGTCTTTTCAACCAAATGAATCCTTATAAACGTAACATAACATATGTTCTGTTTCAACGATTGCAAACGCTTTGTTAAATTTGTCATCATAGTTTGTCCTCCATTAGAATAGAGTAAGTAAGGAGACTTTTCATTAGAAAAAGAAGGAATCAATTACTCAACATTCATAAAATGACAAAAATAGTTAATATGGATTAGGTAAAAATGATTCCAATGCATCAAGATTGTTTTTAGGTCATTCACATATAATGGAAGAAACAAGCTTTTTTTCTTCGTTAGAGAGAATAGACCTTTTACATGGATTATGACGGAACAGCAGAATGGCATTACAGGGGGCTGGACAGCCTGAAGTCGCTTTACTATTCTAAGGGCTTTAGGAAGGTGATGAAAATGCTGCAACAAGTCATTATTGCTTGCGCCATTGGAGGGGTCATGGGCATTCTCGGTCACGTAAAGAAAAAAGGCAGGCTAGAGAAGCCCAGAATGACAAAAAAGTTTATTTACTTAGGGTTTATTGAAGATTGGCTCGTTGGGATGATTGCCGCTACACTGCTTGTCTTATCCTCAAATCCCGAATCTAGTCTGCACTTGATCATCTTATCAATTATTTCAGGTTACGGAGGAGAAGCAGTTCTGCGAAGCTTTGATTTTGTAAGAGATCAGCGTTCACAGGATGCAGACTCCAGCCGTCATAACCGATCTCCACACGAATAATATCCTCTACTTTACCCTAGTCTAGGGTACATTCCCATTGTATACAAACCTGCTTGCACTTATGATCATAATTCTATAAAATACTACTTAGATGACGGTTACGATAAGAACAGTGAAGAGGAGTAGTAGGAAAGCAGTATTTGTCTTTAGAGAATTGACGGCTGGTGAAAGTCAATCAAATCTGCTTCTGAACTCGCCTCAGAGTTGCAGTTGCGTTAAAGCTTCTGTCGCATGTCTGCGTTAAAGATATTAAGTGAGCGTACGAACAGCATGTTACGCTAACAAGGGTGGTACCGCGGGAACCAAAAAATCTCTCGTCCCTTTCCAGGGATGAGGGTTTTTTGTTGATTTTAGAAAAATCTGAATTCTTGCAGTGGTCATCTAAGCAGATAAAGCCGTACATATTAAAGGAGGTTTTCACATTGAGTTTTCAGCATCGGGAAATTGAAAAGAAGTGGCAGGATTATTGGCTGACACATAAAACATTCGCCACATCTGACTCGGAAGATAAACCGAAGTTTTATGCGCTTGATATGTTTCCATATCCATCAGGAGCAGGGCTTCATGTCGGGCACCCTGAGGGCTATACAGCAACGGATATTTTATCACGCATGAAACGTATGCAGGGATATGATGTTCTTCATCCAATGGGATGGGACGCATTTGGTCTCCCGGCAGAACAGTATGCACTTGATACAGGGAATGACCCGGCGGCCTTTACAGAAGAGAACATCAATAACTTCCGCCGCCAAATTCAATCACTAGGGTTCTCGTATGATTGGGATCGAGAAATCAACACGACAGATCCGAATTACTACAAATGGACACAATGGATTTTCTTAAAATTGTACGAAAAAGGATTGGCCTATATCGATGAAGTACCAGTGAACTGGTGCCCAGCGCTTGGCACAGTGCTTGCAAACGAAGAAGTCATTGATGGAAAAAGTGAACGCGGAGGCCATCCTGTTGAAAGACGTCCTATGAAGCAGTGGATGCTAAAGATTACAGCATATGCGGACAGGCTGTTAGAAGATTTAGAGGACATTGATTGGCCTGAAAGCATCAAAGATATGCAGCGTAACTGGATCGGACGCTCTGAAGGTGCGCACGTTCATTTTGAAGTAGAAGGGCATAACGAACAGTTTACGGTTTTTACAACGCGTCCTGATACACTATTTGGTGCAACTTATGCGGTGCTTGCTCCAGAACATGCACTAGTTGAAAAAATTACATCAGCTACTCAAAAAGAAGCAGTCGAAGCATATATCAAAGAAATTCAATCGAAGAGTGATTTAGAGCGGACAGATCTTGCCAAAACGAAAACGGGTATTTTCACAGGGGCATATGCTATCAATCCGTTAAATGGTGAAAAAATGCCGATCTGGATTGCAGATTACGTGTTAGCCACTTATGGAACAGGGGCGATTATGGCCGTACCTGCTCATGATGAACGTGATTATGAATTCGCCAAAACCTTTGATCTTCCAATCAAAGAAGTTGTAGAAGGCGGAGACATCGAAAAAGAAGCCTACACAGGTGATGGAAAGCACATTAACTCTGATTTCCTAAATGGCTTAGGAAAAGAAGAGGCGATTGAAAAAGCGATTGCATGGCTTGAAGAACATCAAAAGGGTGAAAAGAAAGTCACATATCGTTTAAGAGACTGGCTATTTAGCCGCCAGCGCTACTGGGGTGAACCGATTCCAATCATTCATTGGGAGGACGGAACATCTTCAGCTGTTTCAGAGGAAGAGCTTCCACTGATCTTGCCTAAGACGACTGAGATTAAGCCAAGTGGTACAGGTGAATCACCATTAGCCAATATTAAAGACTGGGTTGAGGTTGTAGATCCTGTAACAGGTAAGAAAGGCCGCCGTGAAACGAATACAATGCCGCAATGGGCAGGAAGCTGCTGGTATTTCTTACGTTATATTGATCCTCATAACTCTGAAGAGCTTGCATCTCCTGAGAAGCTGAAGAAATGGCTTCCAGTTGATGTGTATATCGGCGGAGCAGAACACGCTGTACTGCATCTTCTATATGCACGCTTCTGGCATAAATTCTTGTATGATATCGGTGTTGTTCCAACAAAAGAACCTTTCATGAAATTGTTCAACCAAGGCATGATTCTTGGGGAAAACAATGAAAAAATGAGTAAATCAAAAGGAAATGTGGTCAACCCGGATGATATCGTAGAATCTCATGGTGCAGATACATTACGACTTTATGAAATGTTCATGGGACCTTTAGATGCGTCAATTGCTTGGTCTGAAACAGGACTTGATGGTGCTCGTCGTTTCCTTGATCGTGTATGGCGTCTATTTACAAATGAAGATGGCTCACTCAGTGATAAAGTGACAGAGCAATCTGGCGGCGCATTAGAACGCAGCTATCATGAAACCGTCATGAAGGTAACTGATCATTATGAAGGCTTGCGTTTCAATACAGGCATTTCACAATTAATGGTGTTTATCAACGATGCCTATAAGGCTGATACACTGCCGAAAGAATATGCAGAAGGCTTTGTAAAGCTTCTTTCTCCAATTGCACCGCATCTTGCAGAAGAGCTTTGGAATAAACTTGGTCATGAAGGGTCTATTTCTTATGAAGCATGGCCTCAATATGATGAGTCAAAGCTTGTCGACGATGAAGTAGAAATTGTCGTACAGCTTAACGGTAAAGTGAAAGCAAAATTAACCGTTCCTGCTGATGCAACAAGGGAGCAGTTAGAAGAGCTTGCGAAAAATGATGCACGAGTAAAAGAACAGCTGGAAGGGAAAACCATTCGTAAAGTGATTGCGGTTCCTGGGAAGCTTGTCAATATTGTTGCGAACTAATGATGACACCCATCGGTATTTAACCGGTGGGTGTTCTTTATTTCCCGGGACATAATTTTGTCGAAAACAAGGTGATTCCTGCATCGGTCTCGTATTTTAACAGGTGATCAAGAAAATGAGGAGTGACGTCAATGGAAAAGGAAAACAAACGTGAACAACTGCTCAGTCTGTTAGGAGAAATGCCAGAACGTCATCGCGTGGAGGCTTATACGTTAAAAATGGAGGAACGTGAATCATATGTAGTGGAAACACTCATTCTCTCCATAAATGGCGTAGAGGAAGTCCCTGCTTATTTCGTGAAACCGAAGGATACGGTGAAAAAAAGACCCGTAGTACTGTTTCAGCACTCTCATGGCGGTAATTATGTCAACGGGAAGGAAGAGCTGTTAGAGGGTGCTCATTATTTGCAAACGCCTTCATATGCAAAAGAGTTTACGTCAAAAGGATATAGTGTACTGGCCATTGATCATGCAGGGTTTGGTGAGAGAAGGGGAAGAACAGAAAGTGAAATTTTTAAGGAAATGCTTTTAACAGGAAAAGTGATGTGGGGCATGATGCTGTATGAAAGCATGTGTGCGATTGATTATTTGCTATCTCGATCTGATGTACTGGCGGACCGGTTAGCTGTCTTTGGGATGTCAATGGGCGGTCTCCTTTCCTGGTGGACGGCTGCACTTGATGAGAGGGTAAGTGTGTGTATTGATCTTTGCGCACAGGTGGATCATCATACATTAATTGAAACGAACAATTTGGATAGGCATGGCTTTTATTACTATGTACCGAGATTAGCAAAGTATTTTACAGCAGCGGACATTCAAGAAATGATTTTTCCAAGACCGCATTTAAGCTTAGTTGGAAAACTTGATCAGCTCACGCCTGCTGAAGGCGTTGGAAGGATTCAAAAGGTATTGAGTCAAACCTATCAAGCTGCTTCATTGAAAGAACGATATCAGCTTGCCCATCTTCATGCAGGTCATTTTGAAACAGCCGCTATGCGTCACGAGGCGACACGATTTTTGAAAAAGTGGCTGTAATCAAGAAAACGCTTGGACATACTACGTCAAAAGAAAGGAGGAGACAGATGAAAAAAATCACCATCATTGGCGGGTGCGGTGTAATTGGACGCCTTTTAACAAAAGCGCTCTCTACTGAATACAGTGTCACGATTATTGATCTGACGAGCTGTGTAGAAGGAGTCATTTTAGCCGATGCAGCGAATGAACAGAATGTATATGAGGCAATTCCGCGGGATACAGATGTCATCTTGCATCTTCTAAACATTGACATGACGCATGATGTGATGGATCATGAAGAATTTGCAAAAATGACTGATATTTTTTGGAGGAGTACCTATTATATGTTTCGTTCAGCCGCGCGGCTTGGCATACGAAAAGTCATTTTTGCAAGCAGCAACCATGTGACGGATCGTTATGAAGAGGATGGACGCTCCTTACTTGGACGGCAGATTACAACTGACGATGTGCCTGCGACTAAAAATGTATATGGCATTTTAAAATTTGCATCCGAACAGCTGGGCCGTTTGTTCCACGATCAAACGGGAATGTCTGTCATCAATTTACGGATTGGAACAGTTGTAACAGATGAAATGAAGGCATTACACAAAAAACAAAGAACAAAAAGAACACTGCTGTCACATGAGGATCTTGCAGGTATGACAAAGGCAGCGATTGAATCGGATATTCCCTTTGGGACCTATTATGCTGTATCAGAGAATGAAGGAAAGCCATGGTCTACTGAGAAAACGAAGCAGGAGTTAGGCTACAAACCAGATGTCAATACGACGGAAATACTCGAAGAAAATGATCAGGCATAGGGCATAATCATGTCAAGAGCTAATGATCTTATTCTTTTGTTTCATGAGTATAAAAGCACGGCTGACATGATCTATTCAGTTGGTCTGTCAAGATGATTATAGACGCTTTCTTCCCTCGTTTGTTACATTTTAATCACGATATCGTCACAGGCTGCAGCTTACTTTCAGTTGAAATGATAACGCTTTCAAAGAAAGGGCGTGATGAACATAGATCGTTCTATTAAAGGCCGATTGTTCAATTTATTTAATTACTCTTTTCTACTCATGTTCGCATTAATTTGTGTGCTTCCGTTCATCCATGTCATTGCCGCCTCTTTTGCAACAGTAGAAGAGGTCATCACGAAGAAGTTTATCTTGTTCCCAACGACGTTTTCTTTAGAGGCATATCGATACATTTTTTCTACAGATATTGTGTATCGCAGTCTCATTGTGTCCATTTTTGTGACGCTTGTTGGAACAGCTGTCAGCATGTTTTTGTCCTCGCTTATGGCATACGGGCTGTCTCGCCAGGAGCTAAAAGGCCGGAGAACACTGATGTTTCTCGTTGTCTTCACGATGCTGTTTAGCGGAGGTATGATTCCGACGTTTATTGTGGTGAAAACACTTGGTCTGCTTGATACGTATTGGTCACTTATTCTACCGGTTGCAATCAATGCGTTCAATTTAATCATTTTGAAAAACTTTTTTCAAAACATACCGGCAAGTCTTGAGGAATCAGCGAAGATGGACGGCTGTAACGATTTAGGGATTTTCTTTAAAATTGTGCTGCCACTTTCTTTGCCAGCCATTGCAACCATTTCACTTTTTTATGCCGTGACGTATTGGAATACGTATATGACCGCCATTCTGTATTTAAATGATTCAGTGAAATGGCCGATTCAGGTGCTGCTGAGACAGATTGTCATTGTCTCAAGCGGAATGCAGGGAGATATGTCGGATATGGGCTCATCCACACCACCGCCAGACCAAACGATTAAAATGGCTGTCATTGTTGTGGCGACCATTCCGGTTCTGCTTGTCTATCCATTTATTCAAAAGCATTTCAACAAAGGGGCATTACTAGGTTCTGTAAAGGGTTAAAAAGATGGAACAACGGAGGGATCTTATGGGGAGAAAGAAATTATGGCTGATTGCGTTTGTCCTGTTATTTGCAGCAAGCGGTATTTTGTCAGCATGTTCAAGTAAAGGGGCAAACTCATCAGATGAGAAGGTTGATTTAGACAAAAAGGTAAAGCTGACATGGATGGCGATTTTATATCATCAGCAGCCGCCGAAGGATTCCGTTTTAAAAGAGATTGAGAAGCTCACAAATACAGAGCTTGATATTACATGGGTGCCTGATGCTGTGAAGGAAGATCGGTTAAATTCCGCACTTGCAGCAGGGAATTTGCCGCAAATTGTGACGATTCAAGACATTAAAAATTCGTCTGCGATTAATGCGTTCAGATCAGGCATGTTCTGGGAAGTCGGTCCGTATTTAAAGGATTATCCAAATTTAAGTAAGATGAACGAACTGATTAATAAAAACGCCTCTATAGACGGCAAGCTTTATGGCATCTATAGAGAAAGACCACTTTCAAGACAAGGGATTGTCATTCGAAAGGATTGGCTTGAAAATTTAAATTTGGATACACCAAAAACATTGGATGATCTATATGAAGTAGCCAAAGCCTTTACTGAAAAAGACCCGAATCAAAACGGAAAAGCGGATACAATTGGCTTTACGGATCGGAACGATTTAATTTATGGAGCATTTAAAACACTTGGTTCATATGAAGGTATGCCTACAGACTGGAAAGAAGAAAACGGGAAATTCACGCCAGACTTTATGACAGATGAATATATGAATACAATGAAATACATGAAAAAGCTGCGTGATAATGGCTATATCAACAAAGACTTCCCAGTGACAAGCAAAACACAGCAGCAGGAATTATTCTCACAAGGAAAAGCAGGCATCTATGTTGGAAATATGGTAGATGCCGTGAACCTGCGAGATGATGCGACAGATAAAAACATGAAAGTAGATATTATCAACCGAATCAAAGGCCCAGATGGCAAAGAACGTGTGTGGGCATCAGGTGGTCATAATGGCATCTTCGCATTCCCTAAAACAAGCGTGAAATCAGAGGCAGAATTAAAGCGGATTTTGGCCTTCTTTGACCGCATTGCTGAAGAAGATGTGTATGGTCTCATGACGTACGGTATCGATGGCCAGCATTATAAGAAAGAAGAAGGAAATACATTTGTCAGGGAAGAAAGCCAAGTGAAAGGCTGGCAGACAGATGTCCAGCCACTTGTCAGTCTTGTAGGAATTGATAAACGTTACTTGAAAAATAAAGGGGATGCAGTTCGTTCTAAATATGAAGAGCTAGAAGAAGACAATAAAAACATCATCGTTGCCAATCCTGCTGAAAGCCTGTATTCAGAAACAGCATCAGAGCGTGGAAACGAATTGAAGAAAATCATCGATGATGCGACGTATAAGTTCATTCTTGGAGACATCAGTGAAGATCAATTTCAGAAAGATGTAGAGAAATGGAAATCAAATGGTGGGAATAAAATCATAGAAGAATATGAGGCTTCCTTTAAAAAATCAAAATGATCAATAGGAACACCCCCGCAAAGCAAAAAAGCGGGGGTGTTTTGATTAAAAGTCGAAGTTGTCTGGATCTGGACCGATACGTTTGTTTTCATTTAAGTCAGAAAGACGTTTCATATCCTCATCAGTTAAGACAAAATCAAATATATCAGCGTTTTCTTTTAAACGATGTGCTTTCGTTGATTTTGGGATGGTGATGACACCTTTTTGTACATCCCAGCGCAAAATAATTTGAGCAGGTGTTTTACTGTACGTGTCTGCCAGCTCTGTGATCAGCGGGTGATGCAGCAGTTCACCCTGCATCAGCGGTGACCAAGCTTCCATTTGAATGCCATGAGAGTTCAAATACGTATAGAGTGTTTCCTGCGTTAGCTTTGGATGAAATTCTACTTGATTGATAGCTGGTTTGATCTCTGCATCTTTTAATAGCTCGTCTAAGTGATGCGGCTGGAAGTTGCTCACTCCGATGGCTCTGACCTTTCCTTCACGATACAAGGTTTCCAGTGCACGCCAAGCTTCTTTGTATTTTCCTTCAACTGGCCAATGGATTAAATACAGATCAAGGTAGTCAAGCTGAAGTTTTTTCAAGCTTTCTTCGTATGCATGAAGGGTAGATTCATATCCTAAATCGGCATTCCACACTTTTGATGTGACAAAAATGTCCTCGCGGCGCAGTCCTGTTTCTGCTAAACCAAGCTGTATGCCTCGTCCAACACCTTCTTCATTTCCATAAATAGCTGCTGTATCAATACTGCGATAGCCTAATTGAATGGCTGTTTTGACAGCATCAACTAATTCTGCTCCATCTTCCACCTTGAATACACCAAGGCCAAAGCCTGGCATGCGGACTCCATTGTTTAATGTTTTTGTACTTTGTAAATGTTCCATAATAAAAACTCCTTTAGTTGGTTTGTATTTGTTCTTTTTGTTCCATTTGATAACTGATCATCGTAAGAATGGCTGCGATGAGGACCATGATGCCGCCGACCCAGCCTGTATGCACAAGACCAAGTGAATCTGTCACGATGCCGCCTAAAAATGAGCCAATGGCAATACCGGCATTAAAGGCAGCGATATTCATAGCAGATGCGACGTCGACTGCTCCAGGGGTGTATCTTTCGGCAAAATCAACGACGGCTACTTGCAGTCCAGGTACATTCATGAAAGCAAACAGACCCATCAGCATGACGGTTCCAATGCCTAACACTGTGAATCCTGCAGTGAAGCTAAGGATAAACAAGATGATGCTTTGGATAATAAACATATAGATCAGTGCTTTCATTGGCTGTGCATTAGCAGCTTTTCCGCCAATGACATTTCCGGCTGCGATCGTGATTCCGTATAAAAGCAGGATCAACGCCACAGCCCCAGGCGCAAGACCTGTGACATGCTGTAAGAGAGGAGATAAATATGTGAAGACGACAAAGGTTCCTCCATACCCTGTGGCTGTAATGACAAATAAAAGTAAGATTCTTTTTGTTTTTAATAGGACAGCTTGATCTTTAAAGGATGTTTTCACACCCTGCTTTAGTTGAGACGGAACAAGAAAATAGTTGGATATCAGTGCGATCAGACCAATGATCACAATTACACCAAATGATGTCCGCCAGCCGAACTCGTGACCAAGAAATGTCCCGAATGGCACACCTGTCACAGTCGCTACTGTTAAACCAGTGAACATAAAGGCAATGGCGCTTGCCCGTTTTTCTTTCACGACAAGGCTTGCAGCAATCGTAGAGCCAATGGACATGAAGATTCCATGGGACAAGGCTGAAATCACCCGGCCGATTAACAGCACTGAAAAGGTCGGGGCAATGGTGGCAAGTGTATTACCAATCAAAAAGACGAGCATAATGAGCAAAAGCAATGTCTTTCTTTTCATCGTGGAAGTAAGGGAAGTCAATATAGGCGCTCCAAATGTCACACCAAGTGCATATAAAGAGACAGTCCAGCCCGCCTGACTGACGCTCACTCCAAAGTCCTCTGAGATCATTGGCAAAAGACCGACACTAATGAACTCAGTTGTTCCTATAGCAAAAGCACTAATCGCTAGTGCGAGCAGAGCAAAATGGTTTTGCTTGTTCTTCATCAGTAAGTTCACATCCTTCTGTGATGACATTTTGATAGACGAAGCCGATCGGCAAGAGTTATTATCTAACATAGATGACGAAAAAAAAAGTACGTACTTTTTTGTAATATAGGTACTAAAAAGTGCCTATTCGTACAAAGAGGAGTGAATATTCGATGGAAAAGAAAAAATATAATATCTCTGTGGAAGCAACGCTTGATGTCATAGGCGGGAAGTGGAAGTGTGTGATTTTATGTCATTTGACACACGGGAAAAAACGTACGAGCGAATTGAAGCGGCTTATGCCAAACATCACACAAAAAATGCTGACGCAGCAGCTGAGAGAGCTTGAAAGTGATGGCGTCATTAACCGGATTGTCTATGAACAGGTGCCGCCTAAAGTGGAATATGAATTAAGTGAATACGGACAGTCACTCGAAAGAATTCTCAATGCGCTATGCGATTGGGGAGCAGCTCATATTGAACGTGTGTATGGAGAGCCGCTTTCAGTGCTGGAAGACAGCATCTTAAATGAACAGTTTAAATAAAAGAGCCCCGCTTTCGTGTGAGAGCGGGACTCTTTGTGTTACGTGCTTTTTTTCTGGTCGCGGTATTTACCAGGAGTTGTGCCTTCCAGCTTTTTAAAGGATCGGATGAAATTTTGCGGGTTTTTATATTTCAGTTTTTCCGAAATTTCTTTGACGGACATATCGGTTTCTACAAGCCAGTTTTTAGCGACATGGTGTCTGTAGGAAGAGAGATATTCACTAAAGGAGATATCCATTTCCTTTCTGAAAATACTGCTTAAATAATTAGGATTGTAATGCAGGCGTGTGGCGATTTCATCCAAGGTGAGATCTGAGTCGAATTCTTGATGAATAATATGAATGATTTTTTCTGAGATGTTTTTGTATTGTGAGTCTTCACGTGCAGCAAGCTGGTCAATAATTGGCCGGATGATCTCATGTTTCAGCCATGCTTCTGTATCTTCAAAGGTTTTAAATTCAAAAATCGTATCATAGAGCATTTTGTTGTCTTCGATCTCAAATAATTCAATACCTAGCAAATGCATCAGCTCAATTAAATTGTTTAAAAAACGAGCGAGGGCGATCTGGTATTCGTGCGGTCCTGCATTTTTAGAGAAAATGGATTGCAAGAGCACATGTAAATAGTGATCCGCCTTGCCTTGATCGCCAGCTTTCACCGCATCAAATAAATCATGCTGCAGCTGTTTTGGAAAATGGGTTTTGAACGCCTTTCCTTGCTGGATATGCTCATATAAGATAATGGATTTTTTCTCTGCTTTGAGTCTGTATTTTAAGGCTTCTTTTCCTTCAATGTAAGCGTGTTTTGCCATCGTAAGCTCCTTAAACTGGCGGCTGATCCCAATGCTGATCGATAAACCAAGCTCTTCTTCGATACGCTGCTGAATGGTTTCTGCTAATTGGTTTAAATATTCAGTAAACTCTTCGTCTGACTTTGAGTGGTTAAGGATAATCGTTGTTTGATGTTCATTGACAACGGTTGGCTGAAGGTGTTCCTCTTGCGGAATAATCTGCTCGATCAGTCCATTGATCGCAAATAAAAGCAAATCAGCATCTTTTTTTTCATAAGGTGTTCCTTTTAACGTATCGATTTGAGTCACAAGCATGGACAAATGAGACCAGCCCTGGGGAAAGCCTAAGCTTTGGAACCGGTTGTTTACTTCTTCATCTGTCAGCTTTCCAAGCAGCAGCCGTACCATAAAGTATTGCTGTAAGTGTGTCACTTGCTGCTCAATCCGTTCCTCTAAATCATTGTTTTGATCTTTCATTTGTTTAATACTTGATTCAATCAACTCAAATTCATTTTGAAAAGGCTGTTTTTGCAAAAATGATTCATTGCGTGCAAATGACTCGTATAATAAGCGGATTGGTTTATAAAAGTGTCTGGAACCAAACCATGAAAATAGTAATGAAAGCGCTAACAAAATAGTGCAGATAATAAAGGTAATCCACCCGATTGATTTCGTTTGCTGCTTAAGTTCTGGAATAGAAACAAAGGATAGGTATGTCCATTCATTATAATCTGATTTTTGAAATGTGATTTGATAGTTGAGTTCGTCGATCTTCATATCAAATTGTCCTGATCGTTTTTCAAGTGAGAGCACATGCTTGACGAAATCTTGATATTTCAGCGATTCACCAATTTGTTCTTTGCGATTATGTAGCAGCACTTTTCCGTTTGTATCGATGACAAACATGCTATCTGATTGAGAGAAGTCAGGCATGTTATCAGCAATCACGCAGCTTGGAATGCTGGCGACAGCGATTCCCTTTTTTTGAACGCTGTTCATAGGCAGTTGTTTGATTAAATTCACATTGTACTTGCAAAAGGATGCTTTACCTTCTTTAGTCGCAACAAGTGGATTATTCTCTTCAAGTGCCCAGCTGGAGTGACTTGGTATATTGAGGTAAGAGGTCAGCGCTTTTTCTTGGTCTTCGCTTGTGACATGATAAAGCCCCGAATTGTTCATGTACCAGTCTTCCATTTTACTGACGAGTGTAATATTGGAAAGGTCGGTGTCAAAGGTTTGCAGGTAGTTCAGTTCCTGCTGTACTTGATTATAAAGCTGGAATTGGTCTGGATTTAAAGGTTCTGCCAGTGTTTGAAGGAGAGGTGTCGAACTGACATAGTGAGTGAGAGAATGATCAACCGTTTTTAAAATATGCTCAATATTGGATTGCGTTTGTTTGACGCTGTCGAGCTTTTCATTTGAGATATTTTCAAGTGCTGTTTTTTGCGAATGCTGATAAGAAAAAATACCGACAATGATAACAGGAATCGTACTAAGTATGAAAAAAAACGTCACAAGCTTGTAATAAAATTTATACTGCCTTCTTTTCATAAAACCCCCCATTTCAAACGAAACAATCTTTTCCCCTTAATTTATTAATCCAAAAATCTGGTAGGTTTGTCAATAATCATTTTCTGAGATTAGGATCATTTTCTTATGTTTTATGTAACGTTTTGAGTAGCATCACCTATGAAAATATGATCTGTTGATATGATTGTAGACGGATTTTTCATCCTTAAGATACAGTTAACACATGCATCAGCATGAGGGGAGGCTTTATCAATGAAAACAGAGGATGTCACTGCCAAGGGTGTGCCTGCGGCAGCTTTGAAAAACGAAAAAAGAAAGCGCTTACTTAATCAACTGCTTAGTCAAAAGTTTTTGTATTTAATGATTTTGCCGGGGCTCATTTATTTTCTTGTTTTTAAATATGTGCCAATGTGGGGGCTCATCATTGCCTTTCAAGATTACCAGCCGTTTCTCGGTATTCTTGGCAGTGAGTGGGTAGGCTTCAAACACTTTATTCGCTTGTTTACAGAACCAACATTTTTCATCTTATTAAAAAATACGCTGATTTTATTTGCCATGAATGTTGTGATTTTCTTTCCAATTCCGATCTTATTAGCTCTTCTTTTAAACGAAGTGAGATTGGCATTGTTTAAGAAGTTTGTACAGACGATGATTTATATCCCTCACTTCATGTCATGGGTCATTGTCGTGTCCTTATCTTTTGTTTTGTTAACAGTAGATGGCGGGTTAATTAATGAATTGATTGCTTTCTTTGGAGGGGAAAAGATTAACTTCCTTCTTAGTCAGGAATGGTTTAGACCAATGTACATTTTACAGGTGATTTGGCGGGAAGCAGGCTGGTCGACGATCATTTACCTTGCGGCGATTACAGCGGTAGATCCGCAGCTATATGAAGCAGCAAAAATGGATGGTGCGGGGAGATTGAGACAAATGTGGCACATCACACTTCCTGCCATCAAAAGTGTCATTGTCGTTCTGCTTATTTTGAAAATTGGTGATACGCTTGAGCTTGGCTTTGAGCATGTCTATCTATTGCTGAACGCAACGAACCGGGAAGTAGCGGAGATTTTTGATACGTACGTTTATACAGCAGGTCTTAAGCAAGGACAATTCAGCTATAGTACCGCTGTTGGTTTATTTAAAGCAGCCGTTGGACTTATTTTGGTTATGCTGGCAAACCGTTTAGCGAAGAAATTCGGGGAAGAAGGTATTTATTAAAAAGGGAGATGAGGAAGAATGACATTATCGATTGAAAAGGGATCACCGCTTGAGCATGCAGAGAAATTAGCACAAACCATTATGAAAGCGTATACACCGATTGAGCTGCCGCCAGCTGGAAGATGGCATTATCATCAAGGGGTTTTCCTTTGCGGCGTCATGAAGCTATATGAGGCAACAGGGAACGAAGCGTATTTCGATTATGTGAAAAACTATGCGGATTCACTCATTGATGAGTACGGTAATCTGTTATTTCGCAGGGATGAGCTTGATGCCATACAAGCAGGGCTCATTTTGTTCCCTCTTTACGAACGAACGAGAGAAAAGCGGTATGTGCTCGCAGCGGAGAAACTGCGCGGACTTTATCGTACGCTAAACCGCACGTCTGAGGGCGGATTTTGGCATAAAGATAATTATGCTTATCAAATGTGGCTCGATGGTCTCTACATGGGCGGTCCTTTTGCCTTAAAGTATGCTCAGCTTAAAGGTGAAGAGTCACTTGTGGATATGGTCATCCATCAAGAGCATCTCATGAGAAAGCATACGAAAGATGAACAAACAGGTCTATATTATCACGCGTGGGATGAACGAAAAACGATGCCATGGGCTGATCAAAAGACCGGCTGTTCCCCAGAGTTTTGGGCGAGATCGTTTGGCTGGTATGTCCTTGCATTAGCAGATATGATCGAGGACCTGCCCGAGCAGCATGAAATGCGGAAAGTGTGGAAGGAAATACTGACAGACATGCTGGAAAGTGTGGCAAAGTACCAGGATCAAACGACAGGTCTCTGGCATCAAATCATTGATAAAGGAGATCACAGTGACAATTGGCTTGAAAGCTCGGGATCGTGTTTATTCATGTACGCCATGGCAAAGGCCATGAATGAAGGGTATGTGGGCCTCCGTTATGTTGATCATGTGGTCAAAGCATATAAAGGCTTGATTCAGCATAAGACGGCTGAGAAAGAAAATGGTGATTTTACCATCAACGATATCTGTATTGGAACATCTGCGGGATTTTATGATTATTACGTTGGAAGAGAGCGGAGCACAAATGACTTGCACGGGGCAGGCGCTTTTATTATGGCGTTAACTGAGCTAGAAAAGCTGTCTGTTTTTCAAAAGGCATGAGAAGGCAAAAAAGAGCCGCCGTATGGCTCATCAGTTTCATCGCTGCCGTCTGTTTATCTGCCTGTCAGGGGAAAACAAACGGTATCGATGTCCTGATTTTTTCTGATATGTCAAAGGGAATGAAGGATCAATTAGTGGAGAAGGCTTTTCAGCCGGAACAAGAGACTTATAGCGTCCACATCTTTCCGGCGGTTCCTGAAAAGCTTCTTGTTGAAATTACCTCAAAAGAGGGGGACGTGATGCTTGTCCCAGAAGAAATGTTTAGAACGTATGATGATCCTGAAAGCTTTCAGCTGCTGGAAGAGATGGAAATAGGCGATCAAGCAGAAGGACCATATACGGTCGAGGACAAAAAGACAGGGAAAACGGTCGATTATGCGGTACAAATCAATAAAGGAAAGAAAAAACTCAACGGTTATACCTTTCAATTACATCGAGATATGGTCGCTTTTATTCCCGTGTATGCTGACAAGACGAAAGAGGCGCTGTCTCTCATGAAACAGCTTCGTGAAAACCAATAGAAAATGGGGTGAGGAATGTGAAACGGGTCGTGATTTGCGGGCTGAGTCATCGTGCGTTCAATATGTTTATTCGACCGCTTACAGAGGATTTCAATGAGCAGTATAAGATTACAGGGCTCCTAGATATAGATCATCAGCGGTATACACTTTGTCAGGAGCGTTTTCCATCACTCCGGGGCGTTTCGTTTTTTCATGAAGATGCATTTGATCAGATGGTCAAGAAAGCAAAACCAGATATCGTCATTGTGGCAGGCAGGGATGATACACATGTCACGTATATCATGCAGGCACTTGACCATGATCTAGATGTGATCACCGAAAAGCCGATGGTGACAACAGCAAAAGACGCCAAAAAAGTGATGGAAAAAGAGGCGGAAAGTAAAGGAAAGGTCACGGTCACCTTTAATTATCGCTACAATCCCTTCCATCGAAAGATAAAAGAACTGATTCTAGATGGGAAAATTGGAAGGGTCACATCCGTTGAACTGAGCTGGCTTATTGATACGTATCATGGTGCTAGTTATTTCAAAAGGTGGAACCGTACACGTCAATTTTCTGGCGGACTGTCTATTCATAAGTCGACGCATCATTTTGATCTGGTCAACTGGTGGATTGATCAAAAGCCGAAGCAAGTATTTGCCTACGGGGCGCTGAACTATTACGGCAGCGAAAGCCCTTGGAATCCCTTGCACGGGGAGGAAAATAGATTTTGCGGAACATGTCATGTGAAGGATATTTGTCATTATGAAGCAAGGTGGAATCCGCGGGTTGAGCGCTCGAAGGTGGAGGACGACCATATTGAATCCGGTCAGGAGCAAACGCAGCAGTACTCAAATTATCGCCCGGATGCGTGCATTTTTGATCAGGAAATTGATATTGAGGATACATATGTGGCGTCAGTCGCTTATGATCAAGGGGCTCTGCTCAGCTATTCGATTCAATTCTCCGCCCCATATGAAGGCTATCGTCTGGCTATTAATGGGACGAAGGGGCGTATTGAAACAAATGAGTTTCATGTGCCATCAAGAATTCCTTTTCAATTCCCAGAACAAACAATTTCTTATTACCCGATGTTTGGATCAAAGGAGACAATTGAAGTCGTCAAGCAGCCAGGCGGACATGGCGGAGGAGATCCTCTGCTTTTGGCTGATTTATTTATAGGAAAAGATCCATTGATTCACTACGACATTTTAGCAGGTGCAGAGGCTGGTGCTTATTCGATTGCTCTTGGAGAAGGCATGTGGCGATCTGCCGCAGAAAAACGCCCAATTGAAATTGATGAATTGTTTCATAAAGAGAAGGTGTAAAGAGAAAGAGAGGAGGGGAAAGAGATGGATCATGATGGTTCAATGAGCAGAATGCTGAGGATGTGTGAGTGGGTGATGAGACTCGCCTATACGAATTTGCTATGGCTTTTGTTCACTATCCTAGGGCTTGGGATCTTTGGCTTGATGCCTGCGACTACTGCGTTATTTTCCGTGATGAGAAAGTGGATACAAGGGCATGAGCAGGTCAATGTATTCCGCACTTTTTGGAAGGTATACCGGGAGGAGTTTGTCCGCTCTAACATGATTGGAGTGGTGCTGTTCATCATTGGAACGATTATTTATGTCGACCTTGCTTATATCTATCCGACGAGCTGGCCCTTACATGTACTTCGCTTTGCTATATATATTTTTGGTTTTCTGTTTATTGTGAGCTTATTTTATATTTTTCCGCTGCTTGCTCATTACGATTGGAAAAAACGTCTCTATCTGAAATTCTCTCTTCTGCTAGGTGTGTCATATTTGCAATATACACTCTCTATGCTTGTTTTCTCGGCTGTGCTGTTTGTTCTGTTTGCTTATTTACCGGGAATCGTGCCATTTTTTAGTGTGAGCATACTTGCCTACGGTCATATGTGGCTGGCCTATCAAGTCTTTAAAAAGGTAGAGTTTGAAAGTGAGCACGAGACAGCCGAAGTGAAGAAGCTGCTGCCGTCTTTCCTTCAATCGAAGCGGGTGAATACGCAGTGAAGTGAACCATCTGCTATAATGGTGTCACCGTGATGAAAAGGAGAGATGAGACTCGTGTCAGTGAAAGAAATTTCAATAGAAGAATTAAAACAAAAGCTTGAGCAGGAAGACGCCATTCAGCTTGTCGATGTACGTGAGGATGAAGAGGTAGCAGAAGGGATGATCCCGGAAGCGATCCACATTCGAATGGGAGATATCCCTGAGAAGCTGGATGCATTCGATCAAACGCAGGAATATTATATTATTTGCCGCTCTGGTAAACGTAGTGAAAATGTCTGCTATTACCTAGAAGATCAAGGCTACCAAGCGACCAATGTTGTTGGTGGGATGCTTGCTTGGACAGGAGAAACAAAACCGAAGCTGTAAACAGAAGGCCTTTCATCGATAGGATGAAAGGTTTTTTTGTTCATATGCCTCTCTCTATGTGCATAAAGATAGAGTAGCGAGAGAAGGGAGAGTGGCATAGGTGCTAAAGGTAGCTGTATTTGATGAAGAGCATGAGAAAGATTTGCAGAGTGAAATCAATCATTTTTTAAAAGGAATGGATGACGACCAAATCATTGACATCAAGTACAATGTAGCGGTGATCTGTGAGCAGGGAGGGGAACAACTCTACTGTTTTTCTGCACTCATTTTATATAAAAAATAGACGGTATCAAAAAAGGACCTGCTTGAAGGGTCCTTTTTCTTTGGTTAGCTGGCATCAATATATAAACGGTGCTTGTTGCAGTGAATACATTGGAAGAGGTAGCCTTGTAAGTCTCCTCCGTTGACGAGCCATTGCTTTAGGTTCTCTTTCGTTAATCCTTCGCCGCTGCAAATGTCTTCGATATCCTCGGCGAGTTCTTCCTCTAGATGTTCAATCTCCTTCCAGCCTACATACTGGACGATTGCACAAAAATCTCCGCAATGACTTAACCAATATTCCTGCTGCCATCCGCGATAGCCTGGCGTTCTGAAGATCAGCTCATCGATATATTCCTCTTGATCGACGTCATCACAGCTCGCATCGTCTTGAAAGGTTCCATTGTATTTTTTAGCCGCTGATCCATCTTTAATGCACCAAGGACAAATTCCCTCCACATCTTCAACAGCATAAAAAGGGCCATGGTACACATAATCTCTTTCTTTCTCACAAACAGGACATGTCGTATGCTCTTTTTTAATCACGTTTAACAAAACTGGGTCTGGGTTGTACTTGAACGTAGGTAACGTCATATAAACCTCCATTATGTAGAAAGTGATGATTCAATACTATTTTAAAGGAATCCTCAAGCTCCAGACAATCTTAAATTGTGTATATAGAAAAAAGCCGTTCGGATGAGGAACGGCTTTTTCTTGCTTGCGATTATGCTTTTTTTACTCTTGGACTTCTTGGTTTATTGACTTGATTGGCTTGTTTGATGATTCTTCGTTCATCATTTAGTGATTTATACAGCGAGACAATCATCAATATGATGACAACGGAGAACGGCAAGGCTGCGAGCTTGGCTGTATTTTGCAAGGCTTCGAGTCCCCCTGAAAATAAAAGCACAGCAGCAACAGCAGATTGGATAATGCCCCAGCTGACTTTGACACTGCCAGAAGGATTCAATGATCCGTAGGTTGTCTGCATTCCAAGCACAAATGTAGCTGAATCAGCCGATGTAATAAAGAATACGGCGATTAATATGAGTGCTAGTATCGATGTAATCATCGCCAGCGGATATTCATTAAGCACACCGAAGAGCATCGTTTCAGTTGATAGACCTGCTACATCGACAATATTCTTTTGCTGTAAGTCCATTGCAGATACACCGAAAATCGAGAACCATAGGAATACTAGGATAGAAGGAGCGACTAAGACACCCACTAAAAATTCGCGAATCGTTCGCCCGCGTGACACTCTAGCGATAAAGATCCCGACAAATGGTGCCCAAGAAATCCACCATGCCCAATAAAAGATCGTCCATCCATTAATCCATTCTCTCTTTTCAGGATCATTAGGAGATAGACGGAAGCTCATTTGAACGATATTGGATAAGTATTGTCCAATCGAGTCAGTAAATGAATTTAAGATAAAAACAGTTGGACCTACCAAAAGTAAGAAAAACATCAGAACAGCTGCTAATACCATGTTGATATTACTTAAGTATTTAATGCCTTTTCCAATTCCGCTCAAAGCAGATGCAAGGAAAAGCACCGTCACAATGATAATAATGATCAATTGTGTGCTAAAGGCAATTGGAATATGAAAAAGATAATTCAACCCACCGTTTATTTGTGCTGCACCTAATCCTAGGCTTGTCGCAACACCAACTACAGTTGCAAATACCGCAATACAATCGATGGTTTTTCCGATCCATCCATTCGTTTTATTTCCTAAAACAGGCTGCAGCGTTGCACTGATTAAGCCAGGTGCATCTTTTCTAAATTTAAAGTAAGCAATGCAAAGTGCAACAATGGCATAAATCGCCCATGCATGAAGCCCCCAGTGGAAAAATGTATAGCGAAGGGAATCGCGGAAGGCCTGTGCAGTTTCAGTATCCCCTGTTGGTGACTGAATAGCATAGTGGCTGATCGGTTCAGCTGCTCCGTAAAAAACAAGACCAATTCCCATACCGGCACTAAATAGCATAGCAAACCAAGAAAATAGACCAAATTCAGGCTCTTCCCCCGGTTTTCCTAGCGTAATCTTACCGATTGGGCTAAAGATAAAGAATAGACAAAAGCCGACAAGCAGTGATACCACTAACAAGTAATACCAGCCAAAGTCATTTGTAATGTATGTTTGAATTTGATCTGTGACATTTTGCAATGTGTCTGGAGAAAACGCTCCCCACATCACGGCAACAAATGTGATCGCAATCACAATCCAAAATACACTTGATACGTTTTTCACACCATCTCACTCTCCTGTTGTTCTACACGTTTAAGCAGAGGACTTAGCTTAATATCCCCTAACTCAACTTATTTCAAACAAAAAGAGGCGAGCTTCTCACTCGACCTCTACTTTACCGTAACATGTTTTGCTTCCATTTATCAACTATCGATATGGGAAGACGATTTTTCCTCAATTCGTTTGCGAAGACGGTAGACATATTCTTTTAAACATACAGCGAAAATGGTAAACACCAAAACAATAGCGATTTTTAACGGGGAAATCGACAGCTTCAAGAAAACAGCGGCTGTCAAACTAATAACGACCGCAAGAACAATCGGTAGTGCACGTCTGATCATTGAACTCTCTCCTTTGCTTCTAGTGCAGCATTCATGCCGGCAAGCCTGCCTGTCACAAGTGCTGACGTGATATTGTAGCCGCCTGTATAGCCATGGATGTCTAGAATTTCTCCGCAGAAATAAAGACCGGGCATTTTTTTAGACGCCATTTTCTTCGGTTCAATTTCCTTCACAGAAACGCCGCCTCCTGTCACGAACGCTTTGTCCAAGGATAGTGTACCATTTGCATGCACAATAAAATGTTTGCAATCATGGGCAAATGCACGCAGTTTATCCTTGGCTAGACCAGAGAATGTGTCTTGTGGATCAATACCGTTCCGTTCTAATAAAAACAATAAATAGCGTTCTTGCATCCAAGACTTGAGGACATTTTTAATGGCTTTCTTCGGTTCATCTTTTAGGTCACGATGAAGCTTTTGGAACAGCTCCTCGTCATTCAGCTTCGGATATAAGTCAATTTGCAGGCGGACTGCCGGCTGCTTTTTCAATTCTTTCACAACAAATCCGCTGCATCTAAGAACAGCTGGACCCGATAAACCAAAGTGAGTAAAGATCATATCCATGACATGTGTGACGACGGGTTTCCCTTTTTTATTTAAAACACTGACAGCCACACTTCTTAAAGAAAGACCTTGAAGCACTTTTTCTTTAATAAATCGTTCATCTGATGTGACCGGTACCTCTGTTGGGAAAAGCTCTGTAATGGTATGACCGGCTGCTTCTGCCCATGCATAGCCGTCACCAGTAGAGCCGGTATGCGGCACACTTTTTCCGCCGACAGCAATGACGACAGCCTTACTTGAAATTTTTTCATCATTATTTGTAACAATTCCAGCTGCTTGTCCGTCTTGATACAGAACCGTTTTAATCTTTTCGTTCGTTCGAATGGTGACATTGAGGGCGCGGAGCCTGTCTAGAAGGGCATCCACAACAGATTGTGCTTTGTTTGATACAGGGAACATACGTCCATGGTCTTCTTCTTTTAGTTCAATGCCAAGGTTTTCAAAAAACGAAATAATATCCTCGTTGTTGAACTCAGAAAATGCACTATATAGAAAACGGCCGTTTCCGGGAATATGCTTGATGATTTCTTCTACTGGAAGGCGATTGGTGACGTTACACCGTCCGCCGCCAGAAATGGCCAGCTTTCTGCCAAGTTTGTTTCCTTTGTCAATTAACAGAACAGTAGCGCCATGCTCTGCTGATGCAATCGCGGCCATCAGTCCAGAAGGTCCGCCGCCAATGACAATGACATCATAATGTTTCATGTTACATTCCTCTTTCTACTTTCAGTCATTTTTCTATTATAACGAAGATTAGGGAAGGCTGAAATATGAATTGATTGGTTTTGTGACTTCAGTATTGGATTTGTTACCTGTGTGTTGAATTGATGTGGTAAAATAGTTAAGTTGAATATTCATTAGAAAAATGGTGGTTAAGCGCATGTCTAATAAATTGCTTCGTGGTACGTTGGTTTTAACGATAGGGACGTATCTCTCTCGTATTCTTGGTATGATTTATTTAATTCCATTTAGCGCAATGGTTGGAGCAACTGGTGGTGCGCTATTTCAATATGGATACAATCAGTATACGATCTTTTTAAGTATTGCTACGCTTGGTTTTCCAACAGCGGTATCAAAATTTGTTTCCAAATATAATGCGATCGGCGATTATGAGACAACAAGAAAAATGTTCAGGGCGGGTATGTCGGTCATGCTTGTCACCGGGATTATCGCCTTTTCTATTTTATATTTGTCCGCACCGATTTTTGCCAAGATTCAGCTTGGCGGATCAAATGAAACAGGCGGTTTGACTGTCGATCAAGTGGTATATGTGATTCGGATGGTCAGCTTAGGCCTTTTGGTTGTGCCGATCATGAGTCTTGTACGGGGTTTCTTCCAAGGGCACTCCATGATGGGACCAACAGCTGTTTCCCAAGTGATTGAACAACTTGTCAGAATCATCTTCCTATTAACGGCGACGTTTATTATTTTAAAGGTGCTTGACGGCGGGCTTGTCATTGCTGTCGGGTATGCAACATTTGCCGCACTGATCGGTGCATTTGGCGGTTTATTTACGCTTTATTTATATTGGCTGAAGCGGAAGGACCGGCTCTTATCTATGCAGCCGAATACAGGCGCTCACTCTGATTTATCTTATAAGCAAATGTTTACAGAGCTGTTTAGCTATGCGGCGCCTTATGTATTTGTTGGACTTGCGATTCCAATTTACTCTTATATTGATACAAACACAATTAACAGAGCCATGATTGCATCAGGGCATCAGGATATAAGTACAGCGGTATTGTCCATTGTGACGTTATATTTACCGAAGCTTGTGATGATTCCTGTGTCTCTTGCAACAGCGTTTGGCTTAACCTTGATTCCGACGATTACGGAATCATTTACAGCACGTAATTATAAGCTGCTCAATAGACAAATTGACCAGACGATGCAGATCATTTTATTTTTCGTACTGCCTGCATCATTTGGTATCTCAGCATTGGCTGGACCGGTTTATTGGTTTTTCTATCCATCAGTTCACCCTGAGATTGGGATCTCCATTTTGTTCTGGTATGCACCTGTTGCATTATTGTTTTCTTTATTCACCATTAATGCAGCGATTCTGCAAGGGATTAACAAACAAAAATTTGCTATCGTTAGTCTTTTGTTAGGGATCATTATTAAAACGGTTCTGAACATCCCGCTGATCAGCTGGCTGCAAGGAAATGGTTCTGTACTGGCAACGGCATTAGGCTACAGTGCATCTATCTTGTATATGTTTATCATGATTAAACGCCATGCTGGCTATTCGTTCCGCAGAATTTTCAAACGTTTTATTCTGATTGGTATTTTAACGGCGATCATGGCTGTGGTGGCTTATGTGACATGTCAGCTTGTGAGCCAAGTGATTTCTTATGAAGGCGGAATAGTACAAGCGGGTATCGTCATTTTGATTTCCATGATCACTGGCGGCGGTGTGTATATGTTCTTATCTTATAAGGTGGGATTACTAGAGCGTGTACTTGGCAGCCGTATGCCGAAATTTTTAAGAAAAAAGAGTTAAGAAGAGGTAGATATTCATGAGGCTTGATAAATTACTTGCTAACAGCGGCTTTGGTTCAAGAAAAGATGTGAAAAAGCTTGTCAAGGCCCGGGCGGTCACAGTGAATGGGGAAGTGGCGAAGCAGGTGAAAGATCATGTTGATCCATCAAATGATGAAGTGCTCGTACACGGAGAGCGTGTAGAATATAAAGAATTCATTTACTTAATGATGAACAAACCGGACGGGGTGATTTCAGCAACTGAAGATCTGCGGGATGAAACGGTTGTGGATTTACTCGAGCCGGAGGATATCGCAAGGGAGCCATTTCCTGTGGGGAGACTGGATAAGGATACGGTCGGTCTCCTTCTCCTCACAAATGATGGACAGCTTGCTCATCAATTACTTTCTCCAAAAAAGCATGTGCCAAAAACGTATGAAGTTCATTTGAAATATCCTTTAGGTGATCAAGACATTAAGCGTCTTGAAGAGGGTGTTGTTATCTTAGATGATTATCACACGAAGCCGGCGAAGGTCGAAGTAGATGCGAATGAAGAGGAAGATACACGCATCCGATTGACGATTACTGAAGGGAAGTACCATCAAGTGAAGCTGATGGCCCAAGCGGTGGGAAATGAAGTGATCTTTTTAAAAAGGCTCACAATGGGGGCTGTCTCATTAGATGAAGATCTAGCACCTGGAGAGTACCGTGAATTGACGGATGAAGAATTAGACAGCTTAATGAATCGTGAATAACGTAAGAATAAAAGAAAAGAACCGGCATATCGCCGGTTCTTTTTGTTATATGGACAATTCATTATACGCTTAAGATGATATTTTTACTTTTTTTCTCGTTGTTTCCCATTTGCCTCTGCTTGGACTATGAACAAGATCGTTATAGGCAAGCACGTTTAAGTCTCTTTGAATGGTTCTAGGTGTGATCCCGAATTCATCAACCAGCTCTTGTGTCGTCACAAGACCTTTCTCTTGAATGAACATATAAACTGATTTAATTCGAGTCATCATACGGTTTGTTGAAGGTTTCAAAAAACCACTCCCTATCAATAAGATCGGATGGACTTGACTAACCACAACTTACTACACTAAAACTGCGAAATAAGGACATGCAACAATGGTAAATGTTCGTGTTTCTTAATGTTTTATTCTATTATACACGTTATTATGCATCTAGTTCCACCAAAAAGTCAACTTTACGTGTTTTTAAACTTGTCTTCATGAAATGAAATATGGTATATATCATGATTTGAATCCGGTTACAACCCAATAATGATAAGGGATACGATAGAAGCTGCCACGTTCAAACGTTCGAAAAATAAACTCAGAAAATTTACAAAATAAAAAATTCAGTGAAGGCCAAAAAAGGCACATTCCATGTAAGGATGTGCCTTTTCTGTTTCTGTTATCCTTCTAAGAAAAAGAGCTGAATGAAAAATAACACCGCAAAGATGAGAACAAGCACATGTACTTCTCTCCATTTCCCTTTCGCCAATTTCACAAGCGGATATGAAATAAATCCAAGTGAAATTCCTGTAGAGATACTAGAAGTCAGCGGCATCGAAAGAATGACAAGAAAAGCAGGGAATGCCTCGTCTAGTTCGTTCCAGCGAATGCGTGACACCGAGTTCATCATCAAGCAGCCAACAATGATTAAAACAGGTGATGTGATGGATGGTAAAGACGAAATCGCTTGAACGAGCGGGCCAAAAAATAATGCCACAATAAACAGTGCAGCGACCGTTAAAGAAGTCAGCCCAGTTCTTCCGCCAGCAGCAACGCCTGATGATGACTCAATATAAGCAGTGGTTGGGCTTGTACCAAACATAGAACCAACCGTCGTTGCAGCAGAGTCAGCGAGCAGGGCTCTGCGCACTTTTGGCAGCTGGCCGTTTTTCATTAATCCGGCTTGTTCGGCAACGCCGATCATAGTGCCTGTTGTATCAAAAATCGTCACCAGTAAGAAGGAGAAGACGACAGCATATAAATGATGAGAGAACACATCACCAAAGGCAGCGATTGGATTGGTAATCAGCATGCCTTCAGGCAGTGCGGGCACGTCCATCAGCATTTTAGGGAAATGAAGCTGGCCTGTTGCGAGCGCAATCAATGTAGTCGCTAACATGCCGATAAACAGTGCTCCATTTATTTGCAGAACCATTAATATAACCGAAATCATTAAGCCGACAAGCGTTAAAACGACAACAGGCGAGCTTAAATTGCCAAGCTTCACAAGGTTTTCTGGATCAGCAGCAATGATTCCAGACTGACGGAGGCCGATGAACGCAATGAAAAGGCCGATTCCTGCTGTAATACCGTACTTTAAATTATCTGGAATGGCTTGAATGAGTTGTTTTCTAAGGGATGTTAACGATAAAATAATAAAGAGTATACCAGCAACAAATACCGCACTAAACGCTGTTTGATAGCTGATGCCGCCACCGCCGACAACGGTAAAGGTGAAATAAACATTCAGCCCCATGCCTGGTGCAATGGCAATCGGATAATTTGCAAATAGTGCCATCCAGAGCGTACCGACGACAGCAGCGATGATTGTTGCAGTAAAGACTTGGTCAAAAGGAATACCTGCTTTTGAAAGAATTCCTGGGTTGACGGCAACAATATAGACCATGGTAAAGAATGTCGTCATACCAGCGATGATTTCTTTCTTTATGTTGGTTTGATTTTCTTTTAACTGAAACATAAAATCCTCCATTTACGAACATTATTACAAAACAATTAATATAATATTCGTTTTAAGGGTGGATTGCAACCTTTTTTCAAGGAGGAATGGAAAAAATGAATTGGGAAGCTGAAGTAATACGAAAAAAAGATGACTTGATCAAGGACACACAATCTTTCTTACAAATTGAAAGTGTCCTTGATGAAGAAGGCGGCAAAGAAGGAAAGCCATTTGGTGAAAAAGTTGATGATGCCCTCAAGTATATGCTGAAAAAAGGGGAAGACGAAGGCTTCACAGTCAAGAATGTCGACGGCTATGCAGGTCATATTGAATACGGGGAAGGCGAAGACATCGTAGGTGTGCTGTGCCATGTGGACGTGGTGCCTGCTGGCGACGGCTGGACAACCCCGCCATTTTCAGCGGACATCAGAGAAAATAAAATCTTTGCACGCGGGGCTATTGATGACAAAGGCCCAACCATGGCAGCGTTCTATGCGCTGAAGATCTTAAAAGATTCTGGTCTGCAGCTGTCGAAAAAAATCAGAATGATTATTGGAACAGATGAAGAAAGCGATTGGCGCTGTGTGGACCATTATTTCAAGCATGAGGAAATGCCGCAAATTGGATTTGCACCAGACGCCGATTTTCCGATTATTCATGCGGAAAAAGGGATTATTGATGCCATCCTGTCATTTACATATCAACAACCATCGAATCAAAAGCGCTATACGCTTAAGCAATTTACATCGGGTATGAGGCTCAATATGGTGCCAGATGAGGCAGCTGCTACTGTGACTGCTGCACAGGAACACGATGCTGAATCATTAAAAACGGCCTTCGAAGCCTATCTTGCTGATCATCAATTATCTGGTGAGGTAAAAAGCACAGCGGATGGACTGCATTTTACATTAAAAGGGGTATCCGTTCATGCCATGGAGCCGGCGCATGGGACAAATGCGGGCATTCATATGGCGAATTTCTTATGCGGACATGAATTTGATGAGCAGGGACTTTCCTTTACTTCCCAAATCAACGCTTTATTTGATCAGGATACAAGAGGGAAAAAGCTGGGGATTGCTTGCGAAGATGATATTAGTGGAGATTTGACATTGAATGTTGGAACAATCCGCTATAAACAGAATGAGGAAGCAAAGCTAGGGTTAAATGTCCGCTATCCAGTAACTGCAGACGGCAAGGACGTCAAAAAAGGAATTGAAAGCATCAAAGGGGCGTCCCTTCTAAAATTCGAAGACAGCCCTCCGCATCACGTCTCAAAAGATCATCCGCTTGTGAAAACCTTGCAGCGGGTATATGAGGAGCAAACGGGAGATCCTGCAACCCTTATTGCCATTGGGGGAGGAACGTATGCGAGATCTTTAGAAGCTGGCGTTGCCTTCGGACCTCTATTTCCTGGCAGACCAGACTGCGCCCATCAAAAGGATGAATATATTGAAATTGATGACTTACTAAGAGCAGCAGCTCTTTATGCACAAGCTATGTATGAATTAGCAAAATAGAAATTGGAAAAGAGAAGAGGGGATTCATAGTGAAAAAAATGTTCTTAAGTTCTTCATTCAAAGACAGCTATTCTCTCTTGTCTGACTTTGCAGGTGAATCATTAAAAGGAAAGCGCGTGACTTTCTTTCCAACGGCAAGTGCTGTAGAAGAAGTCACGCACTATGTGGATGCAGCGAAGGAAGCCTTTCAGCAATTAGGGATGCAGCTTGAGACTGTGCAGATAGATGAACAGTCCGTAGAAGAGATCACACAGATGATCAAACAAAATGATGTGATCTATGTTTCAGGAGGCAACACTTTTTATTTATTGCAGGAGTTAAGAAAGCAGCGTCTCGATGACGTGTTGAAAGAAGAAATCAACAAAGGCAAGCTGTACATCGGAGAGTCTGCGGGGAGTATCATTATGGCGCCGAGCATTGAATATATCTCCATGATGGATGAGCAGGAGAAGGCGCCGGAGCTTTCATCATTTCAAGGTTTCAATGAAATAAGCCGCTATCCAGTACCGCATATGCACAATGCCTATTTAGGCGAGGCTGCGGAGCAAATCATAGAGAAGTATCAGGAGACACTTGATTTATGTCCGCTTACTGATGAACAGGCTTTACTCGTCACAGGGGAGCAGGCTGAGGTGAAATCTATCTAAGCATCTTAACCGTGAAAGAAGAAAAAGGAACAGGGATTCATCGCCCTGTTCCTTTTTTAATCTTGAAAAACATCACTTGATAAGTATCGTTCACCCGTATCTGCTGTCATGCAGATCACGATTTGATCTGCCGGCAATTGCTTCGCTGTTTCAATGGCTGCATAGCAAGCCGCCCCAGAGGATGGGCCTACTAAAATTCCTTCAAGCATAGCAAGCTCCCGTGTGATGTGGTACGCATCTTCGTCGCTTACTTGCACGATCTCATCATAGACATCCTCGTTTAAGATGTGGGGGATAAATCCTGGGCTTGTGCCAACGAGCTTATGTTTGCCAGGTTCCCCGCCAGATAAGACTGGAGATCCCTCAGGTTCTGCTACACGGATGGTTAAATGAGGGAATGCCTTTTTTAATTCCTCTCCAGTTCCTGTAATAGTACCGCCAGTTCCAGCTGTTGCGACAAAGGCGCCAAGGGGCTGTCCAAGTTGTTTCACAGCTTCCATGATTTCGACCGCTGTTGTTCCTCTATGTGCATCTGGGTTTGCTCTATTGTCAAATTGCATCGGAATAAAGCTGTGAGGAATTTGAGCAGCCAGTTCTTCCGCCTTGCGGATGCAGCCTGGCATTTTTTCTTCTCCTGGGGTTAAGACGACCTGCGCCCCGTATGCCTTCAAAATATTGATTCTTTCCTTTGTCATCGTATCAGGCATGACAAGGATAGCTTTGTAGCCTCTTGCGGCAGCATTCATGGCTAAACCAATCCCTGTATTCCCGCTCGTAGGTTCAATAATGGTTGCTCCTTTTGTGAGTTTCCCTTGTTTTTCTGCCTCAACGATCATATTGTAAGCCGCGCGGTCTTTGACACTTCCGCTAGGATTAAATGATTCCAGCTTTAAGTAAACAGCTGCCGCATTTTCTGGCTGGAGCCGCTGTAATTTGACAAGCGGTGTATCGCCAATCAGCTCAGCTATATTTTGTGCAACTTTCATCAGATGACACCCTTTCTTCTCATTCCGCATTTCTTTAGTTATACTATCATCAATGGGGATTCGTAAAGTTTGTTAAAAAAGGACAGGTGATATTGTGTCAGAAAACCGTCATTATTTTATAGGGATTCACATCCCTGAACAACTTGCGCATCAAATCAAACAAGACATTGATCAAAGGAGCGGACTGTTCTTTCAAAAATGGACAGCACCACATGATTATCATGTAACCCTTGTCTTTTTAGGCGCCATTCCAGAAGAGCGTTTAAAAAAGATCATCCAGCTGCTTGACCTCCTTTCAAATGAAGCATCTGCATTTCCACTAGAGCTGAATGAGGTAGGGCAGTTTGGTGCGAAGGAACGCCCGAGAGTCTTTTTTGCAAAGCCTCATGAAAGTGAGCCGCTCATGCATTTAAGAGAAAAGGTAAAGGAGGCTGTCTTGTCAGCAGGACACCCTGTTGAAAAGAGACCGTTTCATCCGCATATGACGATTGCACGCAAATGGAATGCGGATGACCTTTATGAAGAACAAGCGCCTTTACGCAAAGAGCCATATGTGATGGAGGTTTCGCGTATCACTTTATTTGAAATACGTCCGAAGGAAACCCCTCGTTATCACGCAATCAAACAATTTACATTACATAAATGATTCTAGAAGTTGGAGTGAGCAGCAGATGGCGCAAATTATCAAAATTCAAGATTATATATCACGATATGAACAAGACCCGCATCACTACATCAATCAATTCAATCGGTTGAAAATACAAAGATGGGACGAGTTGAAAAAGGCTTCAAAAGAGGAGGCGCAGCAACCATTTGACCAAATTCCTCAACAAGCGCCTGAACAGGAGGAAGAAAAGAGAAAGAAATTCTCCTTAAAGAGAAAGCAAAAAGAAGCCGATATGAAAAAGGAACGGGACCTAAGTCTTTTTAACGAGCCGACAGATATAGAGCAAGGGGTTTTCAGAAACGTCCCTACCGATGAAACGAAGCTGATTCACTTTTTTAAGGATCATCTCTTTGAAGTGCAATTAAAATGGGCGAGCTCAACGATTTCACATATTTCAACCGTCTCCCATCATATTCGATATGATGAAAAGCTGCGAATGCTGGCGAGGCAGCTTCCAGATTCTTATTTTGTGATGTACAAGCCGGTGCTGCTCATTCAAAAAGCTGAGATGGAATTATGTCCGATACTCATAACGCCGCTCGAAGTAATCTGTTTATCCTTCTTAGAGGCCGAGCCAGACAGCGTCTATATCGGAACGAAGGAACGTTTTTGGGAAAAACGGGCGACTGGGAAAGCTGTTCAGTCCGTCTTAAATCCTTGTGCAAGCCTTCTGCGTTCTGGCACCGTTGTGTCAAAGATCTTACAGCAAAGTGGTGTAGACCTTCCTGTGAAAAAAATTCTCATCAGCCGAACCTCTTATATTGATTTACCTGAAGTTCCATATGGGATGGAGGTTATCGATAAGAAGAAGGCAGAAGAGTGGTTTGAAAAGCAGCGGAAAAATACGGCGCCGACAAAACATCAGCAATTTAAGGCGACAAAGGCGTTGCTTGCTTATGGTGAAACAGACAGCAAAAGAAGGCAGGAATGGCTCGATTAAAGGCATGATGGAAGGTCACGAAAAATGAGACCCGAGTGGAGCTAATATATGAATGAATGGTACTTTATCGTTAATCCAGAAGCAGGACATGGAAAAGGACTCCGTACATGGAGGAGCATAGAGAAAGAATTACAAAAGGTGGAGGTCTCTTATCGATCGTTTCTCACCCAGCATGAAGGCCATGCAGAAGTTTTGGCAAGACAAATCAGTGCCATGCAGGATGACAGGCTGAAGCGATTGATTGTTATTGGCGGTGACGGAACGATTCATGAAGTGCTGAATGGCTTAAAGGAAATCGATCATGTGCAGCTTAGTTTTGTCCCTGCTGGTCATTGGAATGATGCTGCGAAGGGTCTCGGTATCCATCGTCATGATGTCCTAAAAGAAGTGAAAAAGCAAAAGAGAATGCTCACCAAAACATTTTCTCTCGGCTCCTTTCAAGATCATGCCGAAAGTCCGCAATCTGTTCTTTTTCTCAATCATATCGGTGTGGGTTTTGATGCACATGTGCTGAGGAAAACGGTGCATTTTAGAGGAAAAAAGTGGCTGAAACGGCTGGGGCTTGGCTTTATCATCTACCCGCTGTCATTTCTCCATTCTCTATGGTCGTTTAAGCCATTTGATCTTGCGTTATTTATTGAAAATGAGAAGAAAGTCTTTCGACAAGTGTGGTTTGTGATCGTATGCAATCACCCGTATTACGGGGGAGGGCTGGAAGCAGCACCGGAAGTGAGTGCAAGGCAGCCAGGTTTTCAAACGATGGTTGTCACAGATTTGAATCCATTCAAAGTCCTCTTGTTTCTAAGTGCAATGGTGTTTCGAAAGCACCTTGGGATGAAGGGGGTTACCCTGTTTCAGCATGAGGAAGCGTACTTAGAAGCAGATGAAAAAATCTTATTTCACGCAGATGGAGAAGTGATCGGTGCAACGCCTGTCTTTGTGAAGGCAAGTGAACGATCCTTAAAATTACGTGCTTAAATAACCTGCGGTATGTCCGCAGTCAAAGAACCATGAAAAAAGGCTTCTTTTTCGTAAGGTTCTTGTCCTGATTTTTTAGTTTTGCTTGACGAGTATAAGAAGGTAACGATAAAATCTATAGGACGGCTATTGTTTAGCATCTCATTCTCAATAGCTGTCCTTTTTGTTTTTATGATCATATAAATAAAAAAAAGAAACAGCCAATTGATCCTCAATCGGCTGAATTTTGTCGACTAAAAAAGCAAGATTTAAAATATTTTAAGAAATGATGGGTTGAAAATTGATATGAACTGGTTGGGACAAATATTAGGTAGCGAATGGCACATCTCTCCGGCTGGAGGCGCTACGGGAGATGCGTACTTCGCAACACACAATGACCAAAAGCTATTTTTAAAACGCAATACGTCACCGTTTCTTGCGGTTTTGTCAGCTGAAGGCATTGTGCCGAAGCTTGTCTGGACAAAACGGATGGAAAATGGAGATGTAATTACTGCACAGCACTGGCTGAGCGGTAGAGAGCTGAAGCCAAAGGACATGAATGATCGTCCTGTAGCAGAGCAGCTAAGAAAAATTCATACATCAAAAGAATTGCTCGATATGCTGAAACGATTAGAGAAGCACTCTCTAGATCCAGAATCCATTCTGATGCATTTAAAACAGTCCATTTTAAACGAGCAAATTGTTTCACAAGACATCACGCTTGCCATTCAGTATTTAGAGAAGCATGTGGAGGCTGTCCATTTTGAGGACAAGGTCGTCTGTCATTGTGATCTCAATCATAATAATTGGCTGCTGACAGATGAAAACCAGCTCTATTTGATCGATTGGGATGGGGCGATGATTGCAGACCCAGCGATTGATCTTGGACCGCTTTTATACCATTATGTTGAGGAAGAGAACTGGGAAAGCTGGCTCTCTATGTACGGCGCCCCGCTGACGGATAATTTGCGAAAGCGCATGGCGTGGTACGTGCTCGCTGAAACCGTATCGTTTGTCGTTTGGCATAAACGAAAAGGGAATGAAAAGGCGCAAAAAGAAGTGCAAGCGGAGCTAAATGCACTTTTAAAAAGGTTAAACATCCATTAAGACAGTGGAATGTTTTCGACCCACTCAGACAGATGTGATTGATGCTCCTCGATATGTGCATCAATTGAACTGACAGAGGTGCCCTTTTGGCTGTAATCATAAATATCTGTTAACAGCTGACGAATGTCGGGATCCAGATCTTCTTTTGCCAGCATTAATTGAATTACGCGTCCCACCTGTTCATATTCTGCAACAGTCCCGCAGCAATCCAGCTGGTGATCGGTTAAAATATCTTTGATTAATTGAAGCTGATGTTGACGGTTTAAACCCATACAAATGCTCCTTTCCTGCGTGTCATTTATGAGGTTAAACTGTGCAATCAGCGCCCAATTTATACATGCGGCAGACCAGCTCAAGCGAAGGGCTGGTCTTTTTATATGGACATAGAATATGCTGTCTTGCGGGTCTTTATGTTTCATGGTATCTTGATAAAATGTAAAGAAAATAGAGGTGTATCAAATTGAGAATGCGACATAAACCATGGGCTGATGATTACTTAGCTGAGAATGCTCATATTGCTTTAGCAAATCCCGAGCAATATAAAGGGAAATGGCATGAGCTGTTTGGAAATGATCATCCAATCCATATCGAAGTTGGGACAGGAAAAGGGAGCTTTATTGCTGGAATGGGCAAGCTTCATCCTGATATCAACTATATTGGCATTGAATTATTTAAAAGTGTCATTGTGACGGCAGTAGATAAAATCAAAGAGACAGATGTTGAAAATGTAAAGCTTTTGAACATCAATGCTGAGACGCTGACAGATGTGTTTGCGGAAAATGAGATTGACCGGGTGTATTTGAATTTCTCTGATCCGTGGCCAAAAGCAAGACACGAAAAGCGCAGATTGACGTTTAAAACCTTTTTAGAGCGATATGAACATATTCTTCGTCCAGGCGGTGAATTACATTTCAAAACAGATAACCGCGGGTTATTTGAATATTCCTTAAAAAGTTTTTCTGCCTATGGCCTTCTTTTAACGTATGTCAGCCTAGATTTACATGAGGACGGCTTAGAAGGAAACGTGATGACTGAATATGAAGAGAAATTCTCATCTATGGGACAACCCATCTATCGATCAGAAGTCAAATTCCCAGAATAACAAGTGACACCAAGCTGGCTGCAAAAAAAATTGCAGTCAGCTTTTTTTATGAAAAGATTGGTGCATGCGATTTTTGGCTGTATTTGCTACGATAGAAAAAGGAGGGATGACAGCAATGGAGACAATGAAAATAGGTGAAATGGAACTGTTTTGGTTAAACGGGGGAGATACGCACATGGACGGCGGTGCGATGTTCGGTGTCGTGCCAAAGCCTTTATGGTCAAAAAAATACCCGGTTAATGAACGCAATCAAATTGAATTACGATGTGATCCAATTCTCATTCGGTGGAAGGGACTGCATCTGTTAGTGGATTCGGGCATCGGATCAGGGAAGCTGACAGATAAACAAAAACGCAATTACGGCGTGACAGAGGAAACCAAATTGGAAGAATCTCTAGCGGCCCTTGGCCTGCGCCCATCAGATATAGATTACGTATTAATGACACACCTGCACTTTGATCATGCCAGCGGATTAACAAAACGTGAAGGCGATAAGCTTGTGTCTGTTTTTCAGCAGGCAAAAATCATCACATCGAAAATCGAATGGGATGAAATGAGAGCGCCGAACATTCGCTCAAGAAATACATATTGGAAAGAAAACTGGGAGCCTGTTGCAGATCAAGTGGTCACATTTGAAGAAAGTATCGAAGTGACAGAAGGCATCGAGCTGCACCATACAGGCGGCCACAGCAATGGTCATAGTATTTTAACGCTCACAAGTGAGGGCGAAACAGCGATTCATTTAGCTGATATCATGCCAACACACGCTCATAAAAATCCACTCTGGGTTTTGGCATATGATGATTACCCAATGACGTCGATTCCAGCCAAGCAAAAGTGGCAGGCTTTTGCAGAAGAAAAAAATGCGTGGTATTTGTTTTATCATGATGCCATTTATCGTGCTGTAAAATGGGACGAAGACGGGCAGATTACACACGAAATCAAAAGAGAAACAGGAAGATAAAAGATCATCTGTATGTTTTTTTCGCCTTTCACACAAAATAACGACAAAATGAACTTGTGAAAGGAAGAGTGCAGGTGAACCAATTTTATCGTGTACATGGTGATGTGATCGAAACACCATTAAGAGGGATGGAAGTCATGTCAGTCCCTTATTTAAACAAAGGGGTTGCATTTACAAAGGAAGAGCGGAAGGAGCTCGGGTTAAAGGGATTTCTTCCGCCTAAGGTTTTAACTTTAGAGGATCAAGCAAAGCGTGCATATGAGCAGTTCAAGGCACAGCCGGATGAGCTAGGGAAAAATGTGTATTTAACATCACTTCATGATAGAAACGAAGTGCTTTTTTACAAATTACTTAATGAGCACTTGGCGGAAATGCTTCCGATTGTCTACACGCCGACTGTAGGAACGGCTATTCAGCGTTATAGCCATGAGTATCGGAAGCCGAGAGGGCTTTATTTATCGATTGATGATCTGGAAGGCATGGAAGAGATTTTTGCTTCTTATGGTGTCGATGAATCAATTGATTTAATCGTTGCAACTGATGCAGAAGGTATTTTAGGCATCGGAGACTGGGGCGTTGGCGGGATTGCCATTTCAGTCGGGAAACTTGCTGTTTATACAGCTGCAGCAGGCATTGATCCTAGCCGCGTGCTGGCGGTAGTGCTTGATGCCGGGACGAACCAGGAAAGTCTCTTAAATGATCCGCTTTATGTTGGAAATCAGCACTCCCGCGTTCGAGGAGAGCGCTATGATCAGTTCATTGATCAATATGTCGAGCTTGCCCGTGCTACTTTCCCAAATGCACTTCTTCACTGGGAAGATTTTGGTACAAAGAATGCCCGTGCGATATTGGAAAAATATAAGGACCGCATTTGTACATTTAACGATGACATTCAAGGAACTGGCGCCGTTTCACTTGCTGCAGTTATGGCATGTACAAAAGCTTCGAAGGTCCCGCTGAAAGATCACCGTATCGTCATTTTTGGAGCGGGTACGGCAGGTATTGGCATAGCCGAGCAAATCCGTGATGCGATCGTCAGAGACGGAGTCAAAGAAGAGGAGTCCTATGATCATTTCTGGTGTATTGATAAAACGGGGCTGCTCACAGATGATTCACCTGACATTCAGCCATTTCAAAAGCCGTATGCAAGACGTTCTGACGAAGTAAAGGATTATGCCCGTAATGGTCCAAAGCATTCGATTGATCTATTAGAGGTCGTCAAACAGGCGAAACCTACAATCTTAATTGGCACCTCGACGGTCGGAGGAGCATTTACAGAGGAAATTGTAAAAGAAATGGCGTCACACGTGGAGCGCCCTGCGATTTTACCGATGTCGAATCCGACACCTCTTTCAGAAGCAAAGCCGCAAGATCTGATTGAATGGACTGAAGGACGCGCACTTGTGACAACGGGAAGCCCATTTGATCCTGTTGAATATGGAGGCGTCACATATGAAATTGGACAAGCGAATAATGCCCTTGTCTTCCCAGGTCTTGGTCTAGGCACGATTGTGTCAAAAGCCAGGTTGATGACAGACAGTATGTTTGTTGCGAGTGCTGAAGCCATTGCAAGCATGGTCAATGTGGGGAAGCCGGGTGCAGCGATGCTGCCAAGTGTCGATCAGCTTCGAACCGTTTCAGCAACAGTGGCCGTCCGTGTAGCGCAGGCAGCAATTGATGAAGGAATAGCAGAAGAAACGCCTGATGACCTCATTCAGGCTGTGCAGGACGCGATGTGGCATCCTGTGTACAAAAAAATCAAAGCCATATAAAAAAAGCTTCGCAAGGACATGTCTTTGCGAAGCTTTCTTGATCAAGCAACAGAATCAATTACATCAACGATCATGCCTGTTTTGGCATCAATCATCACTTCATACTGTTCAAGCTCGCCAAAGGCAGAGCGGGTAATGCCAGATTTGTACACATCAATCGTTTCACCATTTACGGTATACGGTTCTGGTACAGTATAAATCCAAGAGCCATCAATCGGGCCGCGCTGTTTAAAAGCAGATTTCACAATTTTTAATGCTTTTTCAGACGAGATATACGTAGGGAAAAATACTTTCTTTGCAACAATTGCAGCGGCTACTCCAATACTCGCACCAATCAAAAAATGTTTTAACTTCAACGTGCTGCACCTCCGTATTGCTGTTTTTTCCATTATACAAAACTTGTCCATTGATGTTAAGGAATCCGAATAATTGAAAGCATATTCAAAATTTCTAGAGAGATACTTGGAAAACCGAAAGAATTCTTATAGTATAAAGTGAGTGTTATTTTTATAGGAATATATATGGTCATTACATAGAAACGAGGTAAACTGTAGAATGAACGAAGAAACATTGTCGCTTTTCCGAAATTTAACAGAATTACAGGGAACACCAGGAAATGAGCACCATGTGCGTGCTTTTATGAAAAAGGAACTTGAGAAATATTCTGATGAACTCATTCAAGACCGTCTTGGCGGAGTGTTTGGCGTACGCAAAGGGCCGGAAAACGCACCGAAAATTATGGTAGCTGGTCATATGGATGAAGTCGGATTCATGGTCTCATCGATCACGAAAAACGGAATGATTCGTTTTCAAACACTTGGCGGCTGGTGGAGTCAAGTCATGCTGGCGCAGCGTGTGGACGTTCATACCGATCACGGGCCAATTCCTGGTGTCGTCTCGAGTACACCTCCTCATCTTCTGACGCCAGAACAAAAAAGCAAACCTGTGAAGCCGTCAGATATGCTTATTGATATTGGTGCAGACAGTGAAGAAGAGGCAAAAGAGCTTGGCGTTCGCCCAGGGCAGCAAATCGTTCCTGCAACGGTATTTACCCCAATGGCGAATCCAAAAAAGATTTTGGCAAAGGCTTGGGATAACCGTTATGGCTGCGGCCTTGCAATTGAATTATTAAAAGAATTAAAAGATGAATCACTTTCATGCCAGTTGTATTCAGGAGCAACTGTTCAAGAGGAAGTAGGGCTTAGAGGAGCTGAGGTAGCTGCAAACATGATTCAGCCAGATCTTTTCTTCGCTTTAGATGCAAGTCCTGCAAACGATGTGACAGGTGATAAAACACAGTTCGGCCAGCTTGGAAAAGGTACACTTCTGCGTATTTTTGACCGCACAATGATTACGCACCGCGGAATGAGAGACTTTGTACTCGATACTGCTGAGACAAACAACATTCCATATCAATATTTCGTATCACCGGGTGGTACGGACGCTGGACGTGTTCATATTTCAAACCAAGGTGTGCCTTCTGCTGTCATTGGGGTATGCGCACGCTACATTCATACAAGTCATTCTGTGTTACATGTGGACGATTACGCAGCGGCAAAAGAGTTAATTGTCCGCCTAGTGAAAAATTGTGATCAAAGTACAGTGGATTCTATTTATCAACAAGTATAAATAGAAGAGAAAAAGGCTGCTTCTTCAATGAGAGCAGCTTCAGCGTGTAGACAAACCCTCGCATTCTTTGTCAGTCCTGCGTGCCGGTGCTCACGAATGTCACATTCGCTCCGCTCCGGTACTCGTCCTTCCTAGGGCTGCAAAGGTTTTCTATCACGCTGAAAAGAAGACAAAGGGCTAAAATAAAGATCATTTTAGCCCTTTGTCAACAATCTGAGGCTGCTTTTTCAATGAGAGCAGCCTTTTTTCTTATTGCTGTTCAAACACGTAAGATAACGCCTTGATCGCTTGGTTTACAGTTTCCACAGTGATATTTGCTTTGTTTGAGAGTTCTTTTAACGGATGGTGCAGTTCTTTTGGACGGATTAAAATCAGAGGTTTCCCTTTTGCAATTGCAGCAGACGCATCCATGGCTGTGTTCCACTGTTTATATTTCTCACCAAAGCGCGCAATGACGACATCTGCTTTGTTTAATAAAATTTCAGTACGAAAATTGTTCAAATCAGAAGCTGCATCATCTTTGAAAATGGCATTCGGCTGCTCACCTAAAATATCCTCACCGATGTTATCTGAGCGGTCATGATTTTCCATTGGACCGACAAATGTCACCGGCAGCTTCAAAGATTGGCTTTTTTCCTTGATTTCATCACGCCACTGGCTATGAATTTCTCCAGCTAAATAAACAGTTAATTGCATAACGAACTCCTCCTTTTGTACAAACTTAGTAAAGGTTTGTCCTGTTTCTTTTCATGTTACACAAGAAGTGCTTGATAAAGCAAAAAAAATATGATTATGATATTCATGGTAGAGACAATTTTTCATCGTAAGAATACTACATATAATGGGAAGGACAGGCCTCTTCGTCTTTCCTATGAGAAAGCAGGAAGACGACGTTGATGACTTATTTGAAAAGAAAGGGGATCTCCCTTTCGCCAAAGGTGTATTTCATTGATGCACTTTCTTATATGGCTTTAGGTCTATTTGCTACATTAGTGGTAGGTCTGATTTTAAAAACAGCAGGAGGTCTGTTATCACTTTCTCTCATTGTGAAAATGGGTACGCTTGCTATGGGTCTGATGGGACCGGCAATTGGCGTAGCAGTTGCTTATCGCTTAAATGCTTCTCCATTAATCATTTTTGCAAGTGTTGTCTCAGGTGCCGCTGGAGCAGAGCTTGGGGGACCAGCCGGAAGCTTCGTGGCTGCTCTAATTGGGGTGGAACTCGGCAAACTGGTCAGTGGTGAGACAAGAATTGATATTATTTTAACGCCGCTTGTCACCATTATTACTGGCTTTTTCACTGCTGCTTTCATCGGTCCTGGCATTCAGGCGATGATGACAGGGCTTGGCAGACTTATCATGTGGGGGACAGACCAAAGTCCGCTCATCATGGGCATGCTGGTAGCGACCATTGTTGGACTTGCTCTCAGTTCTCCGATTTCAAGTGCTGCACTTGCGCTCATGCTTGACTTAAGCGGAACAGCTGCTGGTGCTGCAACGATTGGCTGCTGTGCCCAAATGGTTGGCTTTGCTGCTGCAGGTTTTAGAGAAAATCGCTTTGGCGGGCTTGCGGCTGTCGGCATTGGGACGTCAAAGTTGCAGCTTTCGAACATTGTGAAAAACCCCCTCATCCTGATTCCGCCGACGATTGCTGGTCTGATTCTCGCGCCAATTGGTATTATTGGCTTTGGGATGGTCAATAATGCGGCAGGAGCGGGAATGGGAACGAGCGGGCTTGTTGGACAGCTCATGACCCTCACTGTCATGGGGTTTCATCCATCTGTATTTCTGGCGATAGCTCTCTTGCATATCGTTGGCCCGGCAGTGATTAGTTTGGTAGTATCAGAATGGATGAGAAAGAAAGGCTATATACAATTCGGAGATTTAACCATACAAACTGGAGGAATGAAACATGAAAAAAATTGAATCTAACGAAGAATTACAAAAAGTGATTCAAGAAGACTTAACGGTATTGCTATTTTCAGCTGACTGGTGCCCGGACTGCACATTTATTGAGCCATTCTTGCCAGAGCTTGAAGCAAACTACCCAGAATTTGAGTACTTCTATGTCGATAGAGACAAGTTCATTGACACTTGTGCAGAGTGGGAAATTTACGGCATTCCAAGCTTTTTAGTCTTTAAAAACGGACAAGAGATTAACCGCTTTGTTAGCAAAGATCGTAAGACAAAGGAAGAGATAGAAGCATTTTTAACAGATTCTCTTTCTAAATAACGAAAGGAGAGTCTAAAACGATGGCAAAAATGACATCAAGACAGCTTGCGAATGAACTCAAAAGCCGTCTGACGAACGACAGCTGGTCACACCAGTTTGATCGGGAAAAAGATACGCTTCGTATTGAAGATAAACAAACAGGCAAAGGCATCACACTAGAGCTCCCGCCAATTATTGCAAAGTGGGAAGTAAAGCCTGATGAAACAATTGATGAGATTGTTTATTATGTGAAAGAAGCGCTGAGTGCCATGAAAGGCGAAGCGCAGCACATTTCAGGAAAAGAAAAGCATATCTATCCGGTCATTCGTTCCACTTCCTTTCCTGAGGCATCAAGTGATGGAATTCCGCTCGTATTTGATGAGCATACAGCTGAAACGAGAATCTACTATGCACTTGACCTTGGAAGCACCTACCGATTAATTGATGAAAAGATGCTTCAAAAGGAAAACTGGACAAAAGAGCGAATCAGAGAAACTGCAAGCTTCAACGTTCGTTCACTAGAAACTGTAGTGAAAATGGATGAAGTGGCAGGCAACCTGTTTTATTTCTTCCGTGCAAATGACGGATATGACGCCAGCAGACTTTTAAATGAGTCGTTATTACAAGAATACGCCCAAAAAATAGAAGGACAAATGGCGATTTCTGTTCCTCATCAAGATGTATTCATCATTGCAGATGTTCGCAATGATTCAGGCTATGATATTTTAGGACAGATGTCGATGAGCTTCTTCGCCAGCGGTACGGTTCCGATTACCGCATTGTCATTTTTGTATGATGAGGGTAAGCTTGAACCGATCTTTATACTTGCAAAAAGCAGACCAAAACAGCAGTAGAAGGGAATTTTGAAGAATGAATGTTTTTTATAATGCAGAAGGTGTAGGCGACACACTCCTTATTTCATTGAAAGATGTGACGAGAGAAGAAGTAGGACATGAGACGTTTGGAGATGTTGTACGAATCTTCAATCAAGAAACAAAAGAAACAACAGGCTTTAATATCTTCAATGCATCTACTTACATGAAAATTGAAGAAAACGGATCTGTCCCGCTTTCTGAAACCATTGTTCAAGATATCAATGAAATTTTAAACCGCAACGGTGTCAGTGAAACGTTGACTGTGGATCTATCACCAAAATTTGTTGTCGGCTATGTAAAGGAAAAAGAAAAGCATCCGAATGCAGATAAATTAAACATTTGCCAAGTTGATGTGGGCGATGAAACCTTACAAATCGTGTGCGGTGCACCAAACGTTGACCAAGGCCAATATGTCGTGGTGGCGAAAGTCGGCGCAGTGATGCCAAGCGGTATGGTCATCAAAGATGCTGAGCTAAGAGGGGTTCCATCAAGCGGCATGATTTGTTCAGCAAAAGAGTTAGATCTTCCAGACGCACCTGCTGAAAAAGGGATTCTTGTTTTAGATGGAAGCCATCAAGCTGGCGAACCCTTTAAAGCATAACCTCCCATAAACGGGCACATAGGAGCGAAGAATGTGTTATACCAAAAGTCACTAAGTACGTACTTAGTGACTTTTTTTCATCTACAGACAGCATGAACAGCATAAACCGGCACTTTTCTCGCTTTTCTGCATGAAAAAGCAATGGTATACTAAAAATCGCCCAAGAAAACGTAAGGGGAGTTAAAGTGAGTGATAAATGATGAGTTGGTTAGATAAATTTTTTAGTGTATTTTTAGGAGAAGAAAAGAAAGAAGAAAAAGCTGTAAGACCTGAAGAAGATCTAGCTGCACCAAAGCAGCCAGCTTTTGAACAGCATAAAGAATATAAAAAAATCGAAGATACGAAAGTGTATTATGAATATCCAAAAGGCAACTTTCGGTTTCCGCTCGTTCCAGATGAACCTCTGCGTGACGGAGTGAAGCCGGAGAGAAAACACGCCAAACCAAGACAGTCAAAGACTAGACAGACAACCTATCAGCCTAAACAAACGCTTCAGCCTGATATGAATAAAAAGCCATTCAAGCCAGAGCAAATTCCATCACCGATCTATGGCTATCATCAGGATATGCGTCCAAAAAAGGCAGAAGCAAAAGAAGAAGCAGGATCAGTTCAAAGGAAAGCAGCAGAAGAAACGGCGCAGCGTGTCACACTGTTATCAGAAGAGGCAGAGCGTGAACGGAATGTCAGGCAGCAAATGAACATCCCATCTATTCAGAAAGAAAAACGTATCGAGGAAATGGTTTCAGCATCAGCAAAAGAGAGAGCGGATAAGGAGCCAGAAGTAACCCCGCATACATTGGAAGAGGAACTCGCTTATCAAGATCATGTTCAATCGACGATGGAACGTTTAACTGACGAGCCTTTCCAGCTAGAAGAAAACGAGCCAGAAGATTATCATGAAGCTGATTTACATAAGCAGCAAGCCGAAGTCTATCAGGATCAGGTGGTACAGTCCGAGCCGGAACAGGCTGCCACCAGCGATGAAGAAGAAATAAAAGACGAGCCTGTTAATCAGTTTGAAGATCATACTGTGGAAATAGACATGTTGACCTTCGAAACACCGGAACCTTCGCAGCCAGCGATTGAAATGGAAGCAGACATTCTAGCAGAAGAAGAAGCGGCGTTAACAGAAAATATGTCAGCAGAACCAGTGGAAGAAGTAGAAGCTGATCAAATAGAAGACAAACAAGAAGAAGCGCCCGCGGCAGCATATGAAGAAGCTGAGCCAGTCCAACATGACCTGCAGGAAGATCAGCTGGTTCAAGAAGCTGAAATTGAAGAAGAACAAGTGATGCCAGTAGAACAAGTAACAGAGGAACAAACTGCATCTGAACCGGCAGAAACGGTCATAGAACAGACAGAGCAGCAAGAACAAACGCACGAAGTCAAGAAAGAAGAACCAAAACAGACATCTCCGCAGCCACCACGCGCAAGCGGTCAAACCTCTACGGTTCCGTTTAATGTCATGATGTTAAAAAGCGATCAGCGCGTGCAAGGGCAAAAGAAAGCAGCCGACACACAAGGGTATGTTTTTCCAAGTCTCGCCCTTTTAGACGTACCGCCAGCTCAAAAAGAAGAGGACGGGACATGGGTGAAAGAGCGGGCAGAGCTGCTTAATGCGACGCTTAAAAATTTCAATGTAAGAGCAAGTGTTGTTCATGTCACACAGGGCCCTTCTGTGACAAGGTTTGAAGTACATCCAGAACCAGGTGTCAAAGTGAACAAAATCACGAACCTGTCAGATGATATTAAACTTAGTTTGTCCGCAAAGGATATTCGAATTGAAGCACCGATTCCAGGGAAGAACACGATCGGGATCGAAGTGCCAAACCTGCACAGTAAAATGGTGTTCTTAAGAGAAATGATCAGAAGCAGTGCTTTTAGAGATAATCCATCTCCTTTAACAGCAGCACTTGGATTAGATATCTCAGGCCAGCCTGTCGTGGTTGATCTGCAAAAAATGCCGCACGGCTTAATTGCTGGAGCAACTGGTTCAGGAAAAAGTGTCTGCATTAATACGATTTTAGTGAGCTTAATGTTTAAAGCATCACCAGATGAAGTGAAAATGCTCTTAATTGACCCTAAAATGGTTGAATTAGCGCCGTATAACCACATTCCGCACCTTGTGAGTCCTGTCATTACCGATGCCAAGACAGCAACAGCTGCTCTGAAATGGGTAGTGGATGAAATGGAAAGACGCTATGAACTATTTGCACACTCTGGCGTGAGAGAAATTAAACGATTCAATGAGCTTGTAAAAGAAAAACAAATGGGTGAAAAACTGCCTTATCTCGTCGTGGTGATCGATGAGCTGGCTGATTTAATGATGGTCGCCCCAAATGAAGTCGAAGAAAGCATCTGCCGAATTGCTCAAAAAGCAAGAGCATGTGGCATTCACTTATTGATTGCGACACAAAGACCTTCTGTTGATGTCATCACAGGTCTCATTAAAGCCAATATCCCAACAAGAATTGCGTTTTCTGTTTCAAGTCAGGTTGATTCAAGAACGATCATTGACATGGCCGGTGCTGAAAAGCTTCTTGGAAAAGGAGACATGCTCTTCTTAGAAAATGGCTCCGGCAAGCCGACAAGGCTGCAAGGGAACTTTGTATCAGACCGTGAGATTGATCAAGTGGTGGCACATGTGAGAAAGCAGCGCAAGCCAGTGTTCCTCTTTGAACAGGAGGAACTAATGCTTCAAGGCTCTGCGATTACAGACGAAGATGAATTGTTTATGGATGCCTGTCGTTTTGCCATCGAGCAGAATAGCGCTAGTACATCAAGTTTGCAGCGAAGATTTAGAATTGGCTACAATCGTGCAGCTAGACTGATTGACATGATGGAGCGTGAGGGCATGATTTCTGGTGCAAAAGGCAGTAAGCCAAGAGAAGTGCTCATGACGCTGAGTGACTTAGAACAGTTGATCTAAACAAACCACTTCATTTTTTTTATAAACATGGTATGATAGCACATAGGTGCAATTTTGTAATTGGACGCTTTTCGCATGTCTGCCAGAACGCTTTTTTATGTAAAATAAGCGGAAACAGGTGTTAGAAATGGGAAAGTTGTCGGATACTAATCATAGTTAATATTGATTAGAATAGGAAGATCGGAAAAAATCTTTATTTGGAGCTGCGATCTGTGATCAGCTAGAGGCAAAAATCACAAGTTGCAAATTGAAATGAGCGTCATATACTGTAAGTCAGATAGACGTTTGTTGGAGGTACAATTATGACTGTTTATCATTTTGTTGGAATAAAAGGGACAGGTATGAGTCCACTGGCCCAAATTCTTCATGATACTGGGTATACTGTCCAAGGATCGGATATCGAAAAACATATCTTTACACAAAAAGCATTAGAAGAACGAAATATTAAAATTCTACCATTTGACCCAGATAATATTCAGCCAGGGATGACGGTCATCGCAGGAAATGCATTCCCTGATACACACCCTGAGATTGAACGTGCCCTTTCTGAAGGGATTCCTGTCATTCGTTACCATAAATTCCTTGGAGAATACATGGATTCATTCACAAACGTTGCGATTACTGGTGCTCATGGCAAAACATCGACAACAGGACTGCTTGCTCACGTCATGCAGGCAGCAAAACCTACTTCGTACTTAATCGGTGATGGATCTGGAATGGGGAAAGAAAACAGCGAGTATTTTGTCTTTGAAGCATGCGAATACCGCAGACACTTCCTCAGCTATCATCCAGATTATGCGATCATGACCAATATTGATTTTGATCACCCTGATTATTTCTCAGATATTGATGACGTATTTGATGCGTTTCAAAACATGGCGCTTCAAGTGAAAAAAGCGATTATTGCTTGCGGTGATGATGAGCACTTGCCAAAAATTCAAGCGAAGGTACCTGTTGTGTACTACGGTTTCAACGAAGAAAATGATTTCCAAGCTCGCAATGTTGTGAAAAATACGGAAGGTACTACATTTGATGTATTTGTACGCAATACGTTTTATGATACCTTCTACATTCCTGCCTACGGAAATCATAATGTCCTCAACTCGTTAGCTGTTATCGCATTATGTCACTATGAGTCCATTGATGTAGAGCTTATCAAAGGCGCATTAAAGACATTTGGCGGTGTGAAACGACGCTTTAATGAAAAAGTGGTCGGTGAGCAGGTCTTAATTGATGATTATGCACATCATCCAACTGAAATTGAAGTCACAATTGAAGCAGCTCGCCAAAAATATCCGGACCGTGATATTGTGGCTGTCTTCCAGCCGCATACCTTCACACGTACACAGCAATTCTTAAGTGAATTTGCTGATAGTCTAAAGAAAGCCGACTATGTCTACCTTTGTGATATTTTCGGTTCAGCCCGCGAAAACATTGGGAAGCTGAGCATTGAAGATTTAAGAGAAAAAATCCCGCAGGCCCAATTGATTGAGGAAGAAGATACATCTGTGCTGAAAGCGCACGAAGATGCGATTCTGATCTTTATGGGAGCAGGAGACATTCAAAAATATTTGCGCGCTTATGAAAAAGTCGCTGTATAAATGCTTAAAAAAGTGCCGTTTCACGCGGCACTTTTTTTATTTTGAATAAAATGTGACAAAAGAGCTAAATGTGTCAACATGTGCCGCTTTTTTTCGTTCGCTGTGGACAGGAATTAGCGAATAAGTGTAGAATTATTATTCAATCGGTCATTCTAGGCGATGTTTGAATGATACAACGAGAGGGTAATGAATTGAATATGCCCGCAGCAAAGGAGGTATCAGATGATTATTATTCTATATCTAAGCGTTGCACTGATCGCAATTGCTTTCCTCATTCTTGTCATCTATTTGTCCAAAACATTAAAATCCTTACAGCTGACATTAAAGAATGTTGCATCAACTTTAGAAGGTCTTGAAGGTCAGATGCAAGGTATCACCACAGAGACAGCACAGTTGCTACATAAGACGAATCAGCTTGCTGAAGATATTCAAGACAAATCGGCAAAACTTAACACAGTTGTGGATGCGGTGCAGGGAATTGGTGGCTCGATCAACCAATTTAATACAAGCATAAAGCAGGCAGCTGGTGCGGTTTCTTCATCCGTTGAAAGAAATCAAGAAAAAGTGACGGATGTGGTTAGCTGGAGTAACGCAGCACTTGAAATTTATAAAAAATGGAAACAGCGTAAACACCAAAAATAAACCATATTCGCATAGGAGGAATAATCATGAGCAAAGACGGAATCAATAGCAAAGACTTTTTGATCGGAACACTTATTGGTGGAATTGTTGGTGCAACAACAGCATTATTTTTAGCACCGAAGTCAGGGAAAGAGCTTCGCGATGATTTGAACACCCAAGCGAATGTTTTAAAAGAAAAAACAGATCGACTCGCAACAGATGCAAAAGAAAGAGGCACTGAATATGTGACGATTGCGAAAGATAAAACGTCTGAATTGTCTCAGCTTGTAGCAGAGCAGTCAAATCAGATTTTAGACAAAGTGAAAGACATAAAAGACCGTGCAGCTGGTAAAGCTAATCATGTGAAAAGTGAAGCAGAAGATGCGGCAGCTGATTTAGCAAGCGAAGCATCAGATGTAGCTGATGAAGCAAAAGTACGAGCACAAGAAGCAAAATCAGAAATTGAAGACGGCATCAAAGATATCAAAGAAAAAGTAGAACAATCTACTAAAGGCTAACCCTCACAGCTCGAAGTGAAGAAGGAGAACATCATGTCAAAACAACTCATTGAAACAGAAGAACAGTTTGATCAACTAACGAATCAAGATGGGACGTTTGTCTTTTTTAAACACAGTTTGACATGTCCGATCAGCCAAGCGGCTTTTCATGAGTTTGAAGCATTTGCGTCTGCACACGAAGACGTGCCAACGTATTTCTTGCAAATTCAAAATACGAGAGAGCTTTCATCCTACGTGGCTGAAAAATCGGGTGTAAAGCACGAAAGTCCTCAAGCACTCGTCTTTAGTGGTGGAAAAGTGAAGTGGCATGCATCCCACTCAAGCATTACAAAAGAAGCGCTTGAACATAATCTGTAAAAGAAAGAAACGTCAGCAGCGGCTGACGTTTTTTTTATAAAAAAAGGTTTACTTGAACGAAAAGTATGCTATAATCTTACATACAATACTTTACCGCTTAAAAGCGTTTGGGTAATAAAGAAAATTTTCGTGACAATTCCGAAATCTTTGTTTATAATAAACCCTATCATGCAAGAATGAAAAAATAAAAAGCGAGAACAGGCAGAGGAAAGGATGACAAAAATGAGCAACAATGAACTAGAAAAATTGAGGCAGCAAGCAGATGAACTAAATCTTCAAATCTTAAAACTGATCAATGAAAGAGGAAACATTGTAAAAGAAATTGGAAAAGCGAAAGAAGCGCAAGGTGTCAACCGTTATGATCCTGTCAGAGAGCGCACAATGCTGAACCAAATTCTTGAAGAAAATGATGGACCATTTGAAAACTCAACCATTCAGCATATTTTCAAAGAGATTTTCAAAGCAGGTCTAGAGCTTCAAGAAGATGACCATAGCAAAGCACTTCTTGTTTCTCGTAAGAAAAAACCAGAAAACACAATCGTGAACATCAATGGGGAAGCGATCGGTGATGGAAAGCAGCGCTTCATCGTTGGACCATGTGCTGTTGAAAGCTACGAGCAAGTTGCAGAAGTAGCTGCAGCAGCGAAACAACAAGGGTTAAAACTACTACGCGGAGGCGCATTTAAACCTCGTACAAGTCCATACGATTTCCAAGGACTTGGTGTAGATGGTCTTAAGATTCTAAAGCGTGTAGCGGATGAATACGGTCTTGCTGTCATTAGTGAAATTGTTAATCCTGCTCATATTGAAGAAGCGATTGAGCATATTGATGTCATCCAAATTGGGGCACGTAACATGCAAAACTTTGAACTGTTAAAAGAAGCCGGTTCCGTGAAGAAACCAGTTCTTTTAAAACGCGGCCTTGCAGCGACCATTTCAGAATTCATCAATGCCGCTGAATACATCATCGCCCAAGGAAATGATCAAATCATCCTTTGCGAGCGCGGTATCCGCACATACGAAACAGCAACAAGAAATACACTAGATATCTCGGCAGTGCCAATCTTGAAACAAGAGACACATTTACCAGTCTTCGTTGATGTGACACATTCAACTGGACGTAGAGATCTTCTCCTTCCAACAGCAAAAGCAGCTCTTGCGATTGGAGCAGACGGTGTTATGGCAGAAGTACATCCAGATCCATCTGTTGCTCTATCTGATTCAGCGCAGCAAATGGACATTCCACAATTCGAAAAATGGTTAGATGCGTTAAGACCACTTGTCAACATTCACGCGTAATCATAGATAGAAATCGCCGCCGGAGACTGCCCGGCGGTTTTTTAATGGAGAAAATACGATGAAGTTTGGGAATGAAAGGAAGAAAGCACATTGCAAGTTCAAAAAGAGCTTGTTCACAATGTTTTCATTTTTAAAAATCGATAGAATCTGTTAAGATCATTGTCATAGCTGGCGTTCTCGATGGTTTTTTATGAAATATGATTCAAATTACAGGTAACAAGCTGTTTAAAGTTTGTTTAATTTAGTTATAAAAAGAAAGGGAACGTTTTCATATGACAAAAAAACGTGTATAATTTCATAAAAGAATGTCATTTTGATGTAGATTGAAAAATTATGTGTCTCTTTTCATCGTTTTAATGACAAATAGGATATTATTTTCCTCGTATCTGACATGTCTCTATCCAATTGGTGAATGCTATAGATATGAAGTGTATTTGAAGGAGTGATTTATGTGAATAATGTTACAATATATGATGTAGCAAGAGAAGCAAATGTAAGTATGGCAACGGTATCACGCGTAGTAAATGGTAATCCAAACGTAAAACCAACAACAAGAAAAAAGGTGCTTGAAGCGATTGATCGCCTTGGCTATCGTCCGAATGCAGTGGCACGAGGCCTAGCAAGTAAAAAAACAACGACAGTTGGGGTCATCATCCCTGATATTTCTAGTATCTTCTATTCGGAATTAGCACGCGGTATTGAAGATATCGCCACGATGTATAAATACAACATCATTTTGAGCAACTCAGATCAAAATACAGATAAAGAGCTTCATTTGTTAAATACGATGCTCGGCAAACAAGTAGACGGAATTGTCTTTATGGGCGGAAACATCACAGATGTGCATGTGGAAGAATTTAAGCGCTCTCCTGTGCCGATTGTGCTTGCAGCATCTGTTGAAGAGCAAGCTCAAACACCATCTGTCAACATCAACTATGAGCAGGCCATTTATGATTCAGTTCAGCTGTTAGTTGAAAAAGGACATAAACGAATTGCGTTTGTTTCTGGTCCAATGTCAGAACCAATTAATTCCATGAGAAAACTTGCAGGTTATAAGCGTGCGCTTGAAGAAGCGGGCATCGCGTTTGACGATGCACTCGTCGCTGAAGGCGATTACTCTTATGATTCTGGAATTGAAGCACTTGCTCATCTGCTTGAGCAGTCTGACAAGCCGACAGCTGTTATCGCAGCTACAGATGAAATGGCGCTAGGTGTCATTCATGGAGCACAAGACAGAGGGGTATCCATTCCTGAAGATTTAGAAGTGATTGGCTTCGATAACACAAGACTTTCTCTCATGGTGCGTCCTCAGCTGACAACAGTCGTTCAGCCGACATATGATATTGGTGCTGTTGCCATGAGACTGCTCACAAAGCTGATGAACAAAGAACAAGTGGACGATCAAATTGTTGAGCTTCCGCACAGAATTGAAGAAAGACAATCAACAAAATAAAACAAAAAAAGCAGGCTTACCTTGTGAGGGAAAGCCTGCTTTTCTTATGCCTTTTTCTTTTCTCTTCTAACAGGCATGAGTGCTTTTTCTACTGTTTGAGCATTCTTTTCTGTGATTTCAGCTTTTCTTGGGATCGGTGGATATAAATCGTCAGGGTCTCTCCACGTAGGTGGAAGGGTAACAGGCGATTGCTTATTCCAGGCTTGAATCCAATCCCGAGGGAGTTCATCTGGCGGTATAATGCCTTTCATCTCAAGCCAAATACGGCTCCACGCTCTTGGGACGACACGCCAAATATCATATCCCCCTCCGCCAACAGCGATCCATTTGCCATCACAATATTGATGCGCAAGCTCATGGGCAATTCTAGGAATTTCCTCATATATTTTCATGGTGGCAGATAAATGAGTTAACGGATCATAGTAGTGTGCATCGGCCCCGTTTTGCGTCAAAATCACATCTGGTTTAAAAAAAGCAGCAATCTCAGTCACTGCTGTTCGGTATGCTTCGAGGAACGATTCATCTTCCGTAAATGCATCTAGCGGAATATTATAGGCGTAGCCATAGCCTTTATCGTGGCCTCTTTCCTGTACTTGTCCGGTTCCAGGGAACAAGTAGCGTCCCGTTTCATGAATGGAGACTGTACATACCTCTGGGTCGTCATAGAAGCTGAACTGGACACCATCGCCGTGATGAGCATCCGTATCAATATATAAAATTCTAGCGCCATACGTCTTTTGAATATATTGAATCGCCACTGAGCTGTCATTATAAATACAAAAGCCAGATGCACGCCCTTTGAACCCGTGGTGAAGCCCGCCGCCAAGATTGAGTGCATGCTGGGAATGACCGAGCATCACTTGATCAACTGCTGTTAACGTTCCGCCAACAAGGAGAGATGCCGCCTCATGCATGCCTGCGAACATCGGTGTATCCTCTGTGCCAAGACCGTAGCGTTCCCCCTCTGCTGTAGACAGCTTTCCTTCACTTGCCCGCTGCACGGCCTGGATATAATCTGCTGTATGGACGAGCTTTAATTCCTCCAGAGTAGCCATACGCGGTGCGACGATTTCATCCTCTGTTAACGCCTTCATTTTTTGAAGAAGATCATACGTTAAGTAGACACGAAGCTGATTGAAGGGATGATCTTGGTTAAATTGGTACGTTTGAAAAGATGGTGAAAAAACAAAGGTCGCTTCCTTCATTTGATCGTCTGCTCCATAGGCCAGAGCACTTTATAGCCTTTTGCGCGAATCAGCTTCGTCACATGATCTGCATGAATGGTTTGAAGGCGGAATACGAGCACTTTAGAAGCCTCATTGGCATGAGGATACACAAGCACACTCAGCAATTGAATATGCTGCTCCTTTAAAATGGCTGTAATGTCTGCGAGGCCTTCAGTCATCTGCTCCACTTCAACCTCTAAGTGTGATCCAGGCTGATCTGCACCTGTCAGTCTTACAAACGTACGAAGCAGATCTGTTTTTGTGATAATGCCTACAAGCTTGCCGCGTCTCACCACTGGAAGACAGCCAATTCCGTGCTCAAAAAAAACACTTGATATCTCCTCAACGAAATCAAGCGGGTGAGCAGTGATCGTTTCTAATACCATGATCTCTTCGACTGGCCGCTGAATAAAGAGCTTTCTTTTCTCTGTTTCAAAAATACTTGGACTGGCATTTTTAATATCCCGATCTGTCACCATCCCAATGACAGATCCTTGATCAGATACGATCGGAATATGCCGGATGTGATGTGCACTCATTTTTTGAATGGCTTCTTCAATCGTATCGGTTTTTCGCAGCGTGATCACATCACGCTCCATAATTTGTTCAATCATCATTGTTTACCAATCCCCTTTGCCAAAAAAACGAATTGAACGTTAATACATAAAGCGCTGATGGAAGCGAAGACGATCGAAACGCTCGATCGAATCAGGACTCACATGTTTCCCAATTCTGGCCATTAAACAATTGGCTGGATGTGAGCTAATCTCTGGCTCGTCTGTTGCAAACCAGACAAGACCGCCTGCGTTCATCATTTTCTCCATCATTTTGCGGTACTCCCAAACGTTTTTCTTTGTCCCCTTTAAATCCCAATGCCAGTAATATTCAGTTGTAATGATGATGTAATTCTCCATTTGCTCATCCATCATGCTCACATCAAGCAAATGCTTGCCAAGTGAGCACCCTCTATATGGAGGAGCGACCTCAATTGCGCCAAGCTCAATTAAATTCTCCATTTTGCCCTCTGACCAGCGCTCAAGTGGATCAGGATACAAATACGTGACATAGCCTACGACAAGCTCATTCACTCTTGCAATGATAATACGTCCTTCTGGAAGATCTGCTATTTCAACAAGTGCTTGCTTCTGTTCCTCAGGCGTGCGAAATGCCGTTAGTCCTTCATGAAACGTATAGTTCGCAAGCGCTGATGCAGGTACCGGTCCTTCAATCAGGATGGAACCTGTTTCTCGCTCAATGGTTTTTGAATAATAAGTTTTAGGATGCTCCACGTATCCACCGCCCCTAATTCTAGTGAGTCGTCTCTATTCTATCTTAAATCTTGTAAGAATTAAAACGGTTTCATCAGAAGTTTTTTAAAAATTGAGAAAAAAAGTCATCTATACTATAATGGTCATTGTAAACGTATGCAAAGGGGGACTGTTTGATGAAATTGGAAACGCTACCATCAGTAAAAGGGGATTATCATTTAAATGATTATGAGCAGGCATACAAAGATTTTTCATGGGAGGAAGCTAGAAAAAACTTCTCCTGGTATGAAACAGGAAAAATAAATGCAGCCTATGAAGCGATTGACAGACATGCGGACTCGTTTCGTCAGAACAAGGTGGCGCTTCACTACAAAGATTCACAGCGGGATGAAAAGTATACGTTCAGGGATATGAAAATCAACACAAACAAAGCGGGAAATCTATTCAAAGAAAAGGCACATGTAGAAAAAGGGGATCGCGTGTTTATCTTTATGCCAAGATCACCTGAGCTCTATTTTCTTTTGCTAGGCGCAGTGAAAATTGGGGCGATCGTTGGCCCGTTATTTGAGGCATTTATGGAAGGTGCCGTCAAAGACCGTTTAGAAAATAGTGAAGCAAAGGTGATCGTGACAACACCCGATCTACTTGAACGAATTCCATTTGCAGAGCTTCCAAAGCTTGAATCTGTCATCATTGTCGGCGGTGAAAATGAAGACGTCGATGGCGTTCGGACAATTCACTATGAAGAGGCCTTTGAGGAGGCAGCTAAGGAGCTTGAAATTGAATGGATGGATGAAAAAGACGGCTTCCTGCTTCATTACACATCAGGATCTACTGGTACGCCAAAGGGTGTGCTTCATGTCCATGGTGCAATGGTGCAGCAAGGCCAGACTGGTAAATGGGTGCTTGACTTGAAAGAAGATGACGTTTACTGGTGTACAGCTGATCCAGGCTGGGTTACAGGCACAGTGTACGGTATTTTTTCACCGTGGTTTAATGGGGCGACGAATGTGATTTTAGGCGGCCGGTTTAATCCTGATACGTGGTATGAAACCATTGAATCACTCGGTGTAACCGTTTGGTACAGTGCCCCGACAGCCTTTAGAATGCTCATGGGGGCAGGGGATGACCTCATTCAAAAATATGACCTCAGCTCGCTCCGTCATGTCTTAAGTGTGGGAGAGCCTCTTAATCCAGAAGTCATCCGCTGGGGAGATGCTGTTTTTGGCAAACGAATTCACGACACTTGGTGGATGACAGAAACGGGAGCACAGCTGATTTGTAATTATCCATGCATGGACATCAAGCCAGGCTCAATGGGAAAACCAATTCCAGGCGTAGAAGCGGCGATTGTGGATAATGCAGGAAATGAACTTCCGCCATACCGGATGGGCAACCTTGCGATTAAAAAAGGCTGGCCTTCTATGATGCATACGATCTGGAACAATCCTGAAAAATATGAATCTTACTTTATGCCGGGAGATTGGTATGTTTCAGGAGATTCAGCTTATATGGACGAAGACGGATACTTTTGGTTCCAGGGACGTGTCGATGATGTCATCATGACGTCAGGAGAGCGGGTCGGTCCATTTGAGGTGGAAAGTAAACTGGTCGAACATCCAGCCATTGCAGAGGCTGGTGTCATTGGAAAGCCAGATCCGGTCCGCGGTGAGATTATTAAAGCATTTATTGCGCTCAGAAGCGGATATGAGCCGACAGATGAGCTGAAAGAAGAGATTCGTACGTTTGTGAAAAAAGGACTCGCAGCACATGCGGCACCGCGAGAAATTGAGTTTAAAGACAAACTGCCAAAAACGAGAAGCGGAAAAATTATGAGACGTGTGCTAAAGGCGTGGGAGCTGAATTTACCTGCTGGCGACCTTTCGACAATGGAAGATTAATTTTTTCATCAGTTGACTTGATATCAAAAGTGTGTTAAAAATGACATTAGTTGAATATGAAAAGGTTTTGACTGAGATTCAGTAGAATGATCTTTCCCTGTTTTAGAGAGCTGACGGCTGGTGCAAGTCAGTACAAAGAGATATTCGAATTACCCTCACGAACCGCTTTTACGAAAAGGAGCATGCCCTGATTAGTGAAAGAACGGATCTGTCCGTTATCAGTGTAAGTGAAAAGACAAGATTTTTTGTCTTTTAAGCAGGGTGGTACCGCGATATATATCGTCCCTTCGTTCATTCGAAGGGGCGTTTTTTATGTTCATTTTAAACAAAGGAGATTTGGATATGAGTCAATTGATGGAAGAGCTATCGTTTAGAGGATTAATTCAGCAGCAAACAGATGAAGAAGGTTTAACAAAATTATTAGCAGAAGAGAAAATCAAGCTATACTCCGGCTTTGATCCGACAGCTGACAGCTTACACATTGGTCATCTATTGCCAATTTTAACATTACGCAGATTCCAAGAAGCAGGTCATCACCCGATTGCTCTTGTTGGCGGTGCGACTGGACTCATTGGCGATCCTAGTTTCAAAAAAGCAGAACGTTCACTCAACCCAGCAGAAATCGTCGAACAGTGGTCAGATAAAATCAAAGGACAGCTGTCTCAATTTCTTGATTTTGAAGCAGGCGAGAACCCAGCCGTCATCGTGAATAACTACGACTGGATCAGCCAAATGAATGTTATCACGTTCCTTCGTGATATTGGAAAGAACTTCGGTGTAAACTTTATGCTGGCAAAAGATATCGTGAGCTCACGTATCGAAACAGGGATTTCTTACACAGAATTCAGCTACGTCATCCTGCAGTCTTTAGACTTCTTAAACCTTTACAGAAATGAAAATTGTAAGCTGCAAATCGGCGGAAGTGACCAGTGGGGAAATATCACATCTGGACTTGAGCTGATCCGTAAGTCTGAAGCAGAAGGAGCAAAAGCATTCGGTCTGACGATGCCGCTTGTCACAAAAGCAGACGGCACAAAGTTTGGTAAAACAGAAGGCGGCGCTATCTGGTTAGATAAAGAAAAAACGTCTCCATATGAGTTCTACCAATTCTGGATTAACACAGATGACCGTGATGTCGTGAAATACTTAAAATACTTTACGTTCTTATCAAAAGAAGAGATCGCATCGTACGAAGAAAAAGTGCAAACAGCACCTGAAAAGCGTGAAGCGCAGCGCCGTCTAGCAGAGGAAGTGACAACACTTGTACATGGCCGTGAATCACTAGAACAGGCAGTCAACATCTCAAATGCACTATTTAAGGGCGAGATCAAATCTCTTACAGCTGAAGAAGTGAAAGTAGGCTTTAAGGATGTTCCATCAATGGAGAAAAGCAGCACAGAAGAATTAACACTAGTTGATATTCTTGTGGAATCAAAGCTGTCTCCATCAAAGCGTCAAGCACGTGAAGATATCACAAATGGTGCTGTCTCCATCAACGGAGAGAGACAAACAGATAAAGACTATGTTCTCTCAGCTGACGACCGAATTGAAAACCAATTTACCGTTTTAAGAAGAGGGAAAAAGAAATACTTCCTTGTGACGTATAAATAAATCTCTATGAAACAGTAAACATCATGGAAAAGCACCTCAAATGTTCGTGTACATTGAGGTGCTTTTCTTTTTTATGTAGAAGTTGCTCATTCGTCTGCTTCTTGTTCAAGGAGTGAATCTTTGTTTGTATAAGCATGTTCTACCTTACAAATTCGGGTAGTATAGGATTCATACCAATCCTTTTTCCCCTTTTTTTGAACACGCTGATGTGCTGTATGTGCTTTCCATTCTTTGATGGCTGCTAATGAATCCCAGTAAGATACAGTGATCCCAACACCACGTTCATCTCGTACACTTTCTATTCCAAGAAACCCATCTAGATCTTTCGCTAATTCTTCCATTTTTTGAGCAGCCGCAGCGTATTCTTTCTGCTCAACATTTGTTCGTTTTGATGTGAAAATCACGGCATAGTAGGGTGGAGCAGGGGTTTGCGTAAATAGCATCTAGTAGAACCTCCTTTTTCTATTGATATTATATATGAAAGAAAGAAGGTCTCGTAGTCTTTTTGTTTGAATTTAAAAAAGTCCAAGGTGCTTTTTGATTATTTATATTTCTGTAAAATCATCTCATAAACATTACCTTGTTCACTTTTCTGACATATTTTTCTTTTATAAAATAGAGTCGTATAAGATGAATAAGGGGGAATGAAAGTGATTTTTGTTAAGAAAAGGAGTTTGCAAATTCTCGTTGCGCTTGCATTGGTGATTGGTTCAATGGCTTTTATCCAGCCAAAAGAGGTGAAGGCGGCTGAGCATAATCCGGTTGTGATGGTACATGGTATTGGTGGTGCCTCTTATAACTTTTTTTCTATTAAAAGTTATTTGGTTGGACAAGGCTGGGATCGAAACCAATTATATGCTATCGATTTCATAGACAAAACAGGAAATAACCGCAACAATGGTCCGCGTCTATCTAAATTCGTCCAAGATGTGTTAAACAAAACGGGTGCCAAAAAAGTAGATATTGTGGCTCATAGTATGGGCGGGGCGAACACGTTATACTATATTAAAAATCTTGATGGCGGAGATAAAATTGAAAACGTTGTCACGATTGGTGGAGCAAATGGACTCGTTTCAAACAGAGCATTACCTGGCACAGATCCAAATCAAAAAATTCTTTACACATCTGTCTATAGTTCAGCCGATCTCATCGTCGTCAACAGCCTCTCTCGCTTAATTGGCGCAAAAAACGTCCTGATTCACGGCGTTGGACATATCGGTCTATTAACCTCAAGCCAAGTGAAAGGCTATATTAAAGAAGGACTGAACGGCGGAGGACAGAATACGAATTAAAAAACGAAAAAAGACAGCGGTATATGCTGTCTTTTTTGATGTCAATTGGCATATGGCAGCTGTTAGATGAAAGAGACCTTGAAAAGAAGCATAACGATGACGCAAAACAAAGCATCGTACATAGCCGAATAAAAACATGTACAAAACGATCACCATTCCTTACACTACATGTAGTGAATAAGAATCTTCGGAGGTGGGCGTTTGTGAAAACGAATCAAAAGGCTTTCATCATTGTAGATGTACAAAAAGCGTTCGAGCATGAAAAATGGGGAGAACGCAATAACCTAAAGGCAGAGGAAAATATTAGCCGGCTATTGACGTTTTGGAGAGAGAAAAGCTGGAAAGTGATTCATATTCAGCATACATCCGACAATCCGGAATCTGTCTTTCATCCAGCAAATGAAGGGCACCTTTTTAAAGATATTGCTAAACCGCTAGAGGAAGAAACGGTGATACAAAAGAAAGTCAACAGCAGCTTTATTGGTACTAACTTAGAGGAACATCTAAGATCAAACCAGATTGACACGGTCGTCATCGCAGGATTAACAACCCCTCACTGCGTTTCAACGACCACAAGAATGAGCGGAAATCTTGGCTTTGATACGTACTTGATCTCAGATGCAACAGCTGCCTTTGGATTAACGGATCAAAATGGTACATATTTTGACCCAGAAACGATCCACCGGCTCTCACTTGCAACCCTGTATGATGAATTTGCGACTGTTATGACAACAGAGCAGCTCATCGCAAAATGGACAAGTCAAGAATGAACGATTGGAAGCTCCTAGAAAGAAATCTAGGAGCTTTTTTCATGCTAATGATATGTGTCCAGCGATTGTTTTCGTTGTTTCTTACGTGAGTAAAAGAGATCAATCTCAATAAATAAAAAACTGACAAAGAATGATAAAATTAATACGCCGGAATCCCCTATCGATACATTCATTAAATTTAAGTAAAGGACATACTTGATAGAGAGATGTAAAACGATCCAAGAACTCACCCATTCCAAAGTATAAGTGAGCCATACAGGAAGTTTAAGGAGATAAGCCAGTCCTTTTCCTATGAATAGAAGGACAGGTGACCAAAAAACGACGATAACACTCACGAACAAAGAGAAAGAGATTAAAGAAAAAAATGAATCATACGTGATGGTTTCTCCAAAAAGAAAATTCACGCCTAAAACGGTGATGTATAGCAATACACTAGGAATCGCGATCACAAAGCAGATAGAAAAAAAGAGCAGGAAGATAAACAGACATGCAGCAAATCTATTTGGCGGTTCATTGATAATCTGTTTTTTTCTTAAAAGAGAATAGGCAATCACTGATAAGATTAAAAGTAAGAATAGAATGATTGTGATACTAAACATGGATCTCCTCCATCTAAGTACTATAGAAAACCATACGACTGATACGTCATCTATCATTATTGTACCAATAGAAAAAAGGCAATTCAATGAATTGTTTCCTATATTTGTATATATGATTGAAGTAAGAATGGAGCAGGCAGCCGGGGAAAATAAGTGTTGAAAATGGAAGATGACTTCAAATGATTTCATGTATAATTGAGAACATACAAAAAACCCTAGAAAACCTTGAAAAATCAAGGGATCTAGGGTTTGTTTGCTCTCTCTTAGAGAAGTAATGAAATTAACGAGAGTAGAACTCAACGATTAGTTGTTCGCTGATTTCAGGCGCTAATTCAGAACGCTCTGGAAGACGAGTGAAAGTTCCTTCAAGCTTTTCAGCATCGAAAGAAAGGTATTCAGGAACGAAGTTGTTTACTTCAACTGATTCTTTCACTACTGCAAGGTTTTGAGATTTCTCACGAAGAGCAATCGTTTGACCTGGTTTCACAGAGAAAGATGGGATGTCTACACGGCTTCCATCAACAAGGATGTGACCATGGTTTACTAGCTGACGAGCTTGGCGGCGAGTACGAGCAAGGCCAAGACGGTATACTAGGTTGTCAAGGCGAGTTTCAAGAAGGATCATGAAGTTTTCACCTTGTTTACCAGGAAGTTTAGCAGCTCTGTCATATAGTGTACGGAATTGACGTTCGTTGACACCGTACATGTGACGAAGCTTTTGCTTCTCTTGTAATTGTAAACCGTATTCAGATAGTTTTTTGCGTTGTCCTGGACCATGTGGGCCTGGAGCGTAAGGGCGTTTTTCAAGTTCCTTACCTGTTCCGCTTAATGAAATGCCTAAACGGCGGGAAATCTTCCAACTTGGACCTGTATAGCGAGCCATAATGTGACTCCTCCTTATTGTTTTTATTTGTGAAAAATAAAAACCGTCTGTTCTTCCTCTTCTTCGTCATTATGTTTTCATGCATCCTCGCTCCAGCAGCAGGGAGTTACAAGATGCACCTTCAAATAGAAGGAACAAAATGATACAAAAAAGCCGAACAAAAAGGCTGCCATATTTCACACAAACTCTATTATATGACGCTGGGTATGAGAAGTCAACCTATTTAGAGGCAAAGGTGACGTTCCCCATTATATAAAGAAACATAAAAAAGCAGACAATGTGCCTGCTTTTTCTGCATGATTACGCATCCGTAGAGACAGATAACGCCTGTTGAAGAATCTCTGTAAATTGAATAAGGTAGGTCTCATCTACTTCACTGAAGCGGTCTTTCACAGGACTGTCAATATCGAGCACCCCAATGATCTGTCCATTGACTTTTAGCGGAATGACTATTTCAGATTGCGAAGCGGCGTCACACGCAATATGTCCAGGGAATGCATGGACATCAGCGATACGCTGCACTTCACCTGTCGCAAACGCTGTACCGCAAACGCCTTTTCCAGAAGGGATGCGCACACATGCAGGCAGTCCATTAAACGGTCCAAGCACAAGCTCGCCGTCCTTTGCTAAATAAAACCCTGCCCAATTGACTTCAGGAAGTGTGTGATAGAGTAGCGCAGCTGCATTTGCCAAGTTGGCAATCAGATCAGGTTCACCATCTGTAATGGCTTCTACCTGTTTGACAAGCAATTGATAGTCTTTTGAAGGATCGCCAGACTGTTTTTCGACATGAAACATGAAAATCTCCTACTTTCTATCTTAAAAATACATAACTTGCGTTTCGCATGTGGGATTTGTCGAGCAATTGTACAAGGAACTTCTGCCTTCATCTTGAAGTATGTACACATGAAGAGGGGTGAGCGGATGAAAACATCAACAACCGTGCAAACAAAAGATCGTATTATGGATGCTGCCATCAGACTTTTTAACCAAAAGGGATTTTCTGGCACCTCTGTCCGTGAGATTGCGAAGGAAGCAAACGTCAACGTTGCCCACATTTCTTATTACTTTCAAGGAAAAGGAGGGCTGCTTGAGCAGCTCGTATCCGATTTTTATGAAGGTTACATTCACATGATTGAATCACATCTTCATCACATGGAAACCCGTCACGCAAAAGAATGCTTACTACATGTGGTTTTTGATATTTTATCTTATCAGCACAATCACCGTCAATTAACCCGTTTCGTTTATCGGGAGGTGACGATTGATTCGACACTCATCAGAGAAATCATGTCGACATATTTAACAAAAGAAAAGTATTTGTTTCAGCTTATCATTGAAAAAGGAAAAAGCACCCATGTTATTTGTGAGCAGCTGTCACTCGCATCCTTTATGATTCAGCTGAAATCACTTCTCATGATGCCATATTTACAGCCGCAATATTTAACAGAGGTGCTTTATTTGAACCCAAGTGAGCCGTATTTCTATCAAATGTACTTTAAGGAGCTGAGCCGCTCGCTTCATCATCTGCTAGAACCAAAAGAGCCGGCACTAGATTCTCATCTGAACCTCATGATGTCCTCGAATTGATCATACGCATATCCGAGATCTTCCGCTTGATGGGCATCAGAGCCGAATATGAGCGGAATTTTTTTCTTTTTGGCAAGGTCAATCATCCATGGATCTAAATAGATACTTCTGGCATATGTTTTACGAAGACCTGATGTATTAAAATCTAAGGACATGCCTTTTTTTGCCGTTTCTTCAAGGCAAAGGGTGACCTTTTGACAAAGTTCAGGTGACATTTCATATGGAAAAAGCTGTTTGAATTTCTGGACAAGGGTGATATGACCGATTCTCTTTGGCTTATATTGGCCTAAAGATGATAGAATAGAAGAATGAATTTGGTCATAGTAGCTTTGGTAGACCTGTTCGATGCTGCCATAGATGCTTATTAGCTGCTGGAAGGCATGCTCGTCAAAATCAAGGCAAATATAATCATCGCCAGCAGGAAGAAAGTGAACAGATAAAATGGCGTCGTCTAGCTCTGGACCGTAGCAGTCTAAAAAGGTTCTAGTTTCCTCTTCATACTCTTTGATAAAGTCAACCTCAAGCCCAGTTTTTACTATTAATTGTCCTTTGTATTCTTGTTTCAGCTGAGCCAGTTTCGTGATATACGCTTCAAGGTCTTGGAGCTTCATGGCACTATCCTGCTCAGGTGTTGGATCTTGAAACGATGGAGGCAGCGGGGCATGCTCGGTAAAGGTTATGGAATCAAATCCCTTTTTGATGGCTTTTTCAATATAAGAATGAAAAGAATCAAGCGAACCGTGCGGGCAAAACGGTGTATGTAGATGTGCATCTTGTTTCAGCATGTCGTCACCTCTTGTCGATATTTTGAAAAACGTGATGTTTATCAGCGAAAATAATGAAAAATCATGACCAAAAATGCTGGTTACATGGTATCATAATAACAATGAAAACGACAGCTTCCGCATACATAAAAGCAGGTCACATTGATACGTGTGATCAAATGATAGAAAGCGCACAAATACTTTCTTGAAAAAACATACATAAAACCGTGAATGGATGGTATTGGAAAACATACGATCCTGCTTATAAAAACAAATGCAAAGCGGACACGAAAGGGTTCTCAGGTCTACTCGGGACACTTTTACCCTGACATCACTTAGATCACAACAAGGGGGCTCATTATGGAGTTAATCATCGGTTTAATTGTCATTTTGCTTGCTTTGTTTTCAGTCGGTTATTTCCTGCGAAAAAATATATATAAAGAGATTGACCGATTGGAAGCATGGAAAATTGAAATTTTAAACAGATCAATTGTAGAAGAAATTTCAAAGATCAAACATTTAAAAATGACCGGAGAAACAGAGCAATTTTTTGAAAGATGGCGTGCAGAGTGGGACGATATCGTCACAGCCCATCTTCCAAAGGTAGAGGAGCTATTATATGATGCAGAAGAGTATTCTGATAAATATCGATTCTCCAAAGCCAAGCAGGTTCTTACGCACATTGAGGACTTGCTGAGTGCTGCTGATTCGAACATTGAAGACATTTTAAAAGAGATTGCAGACCTTGTCACAAGCGAGGAGCAAAATCGCAAGGACATTGAAAAGGTCAAAGAACAATATCAAACAGTTCGAAAAAATCTGCTTGCGTACAGCCATTTATACGGCACCCTTTATGACAAAATGGAGCAGGACTTAGATGAGGCCTGGGAAGGGATCAAGCAGTACGAGGAAGAGACAGAAAACGGAAACTATATGAAAGCAAGAAAGATTTTGCTTGAGCAAGACCGCAGACTCGATCAGCTTCAGCTGTATATCAATGATGTACCGAAGCTCATTGCAGACTGCAAACAAACCGTACCAGGCCAGCTGACGAAGCTGAAAGACGGATATAAAGAAATGACAGACAAAGGCTACAAGCTCGAGCACATCCAGATCACTAAAGAGCTTGAGAACTTAAACAAACAGCTGACCCGTGCGGAAAAACTGCTGATTGATGAACTCAATCTGGATGAAGCATCAAGCATTCTCCAAATGATTGATGATGCAATTCAGACGCTGTATGATCAGCTTGAAGCGGAAGTAGAAGCAGGGCAGGAAATCAAAAGCAAAATGCCTGAGCTGACGGAAGCATTTGAAAAACTCGAGCAGGATCACACGCAAACAAAGGCAGAAACAGCTCTTGTAAAAGAAAGCTACAAACTGACAGCCGGAGAGCTTGATCAACAGAAGGCGTTCGAAAAACGCTTAGAAGAAATTGAAAAGCTCATGAAACAAATTCGAGAGAAGCTTGATCATGATCATGTCGCATATTCATTATTAATGGATGAAATCAATCAGCTCGAAACCTTTATCGATGATGCAAAAGCATTGCATGATACGTTTAAAGATCACCTTCAATCATTAAGAAAAGAAGAGCTGCAAGCGAGAGAAACACTGGCTGAGCTCAAAACGATGCTGACAGATACAGTGCGTCAGCTGCAAAAAAGCAATATTCCAGGTGTACCTGCTGACATGAAAGAGCAGGCTGAAAAAGCGCAGGAGATGATTCAGCAAGTGCACGAGCAGCTTGAGAACCTGCCGCTCAACATGCCAGCCGTGAATGAGCAATTAAAAGAAGCCTCTGACACAGTGAGACATGTTGTGGATGAGACGGAAGAAATGCTCACTAAAGTGGATCAAATTGAACGAATCATTCAATACGGTAATCGTTTTAGAAGCCAAAATCATATTCTTTCTGAACAATTAAAAGAGGCAGAGCGAAGATTTTATGCATACGATTATAACGGTTCATTTGATGTAGCAGCAGCTGCTGTTGAAAAAGCATCACCTGGAGCCGTTCAGAAGCTATTAGCTCAGCAGGAAAAAGAATATCAGCATCAATAAAAAAAGCTGAAGTCCATTGATAGGACTTCAGCTTTTTTGTATTATGACGCCTGTTTTTGGCGTTCTTCTGAAGCAGAAGAAGTGAAAAGTGAGATCAGGAATCCAATGGCGACTCCAAGTAACGCAGGGACAAGCCAGCCAATGCCAAGGTCATAAAAAGGCAATACTGTTTGGAAGAGGTCTTTTACTGGACCGATTGGAAGCTTTGCTGCTGCTAATCCGTCAAATAAGCTGACGCACCCTGTTAAAATTAACGAGAGGACATATACTGGTCTTCTATGTCCAAGCCATTTATCAGCAAGTGATAGAACGATGATCACAATTGCCAGCGGATAAATCGCTGTTAAGACTGGAACAGAGAAAGCAACGATATGAGCAAGTCCAAAGTTAGAAATGATGAAACTAAATAATGTAACAAGTGTCACGACCATTTTATAAGAAAGTTTAGGAATTAACTTTGAGAAATACTCTCCGCATGATGTGACAAGACCGATACTTGTTGTTAAACAAGCGACTGTAATGGCAGCTCCTAACACAATATTTCCTAGACTTCCGAAAAGGAACTGAGAAGACTGAGCTAAGATTTTGCTTCCATCTCCAACGAATCCAATGGCATGTGTACTAGAAGCACCTAGATACGCAAGTGATAGGTAAACGAAGGTTAATCCAGCAGCTGCAATCAAACCTGCTTTGATACAAGCAGAAGCCAGGGCCTTTTTACTTGTCACACCGCGTCCTTTAATCGCGTTGATGACAACAATTCCAAATACAATAGAAGCAAGAGCATCCATCGTTTTATAGCCCTCTAAAAACCCTTTGAAAAACGATCCGTTGCTATAAGATACATCTGGTGTACCAATCACGCCCATCGGTGTCAAAATGGCTTTTACAATGATAATAAAAATGATCGTAAATTTAATCGGTGTTAATATTTTCCCTACACGATCCACGATTTTCGTTGGATTTAAAGCAAGGTAATACGTAATACCGAAAAAGATGAGTGTAAATAAAAGAAGGGACAGCCAAGCTGGCACACTTGATAAAAATGGTAATGCGCCAATTTCATACGAAACCGTTCCTGTACGCGGAATAGCGAAAAGCGGCCCAATGGATAAATATAAAATGACGGTGAATGCTGTTCCAAACACTGGATGAGCCTTATCCGCAAGTCCTTTTGCATCACGTCCTGTTAAAGCGATCGCAATAATACCTAGTAGAGGTAAACCGACACCTGTTAATAAAAATCCGCCCATTGCTCTCCATACATTTGTTCCAGCATATTGCCCAAGCTCTGGTGGATAAATCATATTTCCGGCGCCGAAGAATAAAGCAAATAACATAAAACCTATAATAACCGTATCTTTCGTCGACAATGTTGCCTTCATTGAATATAAAGCCTCCAATATTATGTTGAAATATTCTGTTAATTAGTTGTTAAAACCGTTCTTCATTAACATTCACTAATTATAAAGGATGTACGCCTGATGTCAACATGTGTTTTCATACAAAAGTCATGAATTTTTCTATTTTAGTATATGAAGAACATAAAAAAACATCCCCTTCTCCTATGGAAAGGGATGTTTTTTGTTTTGATGCTTGATTAAGCAAGCTGTTTAGGTGGACTAGTCAATAAAGAAATAAGAAGTCCAATAATAGCTCCAAGAACGGCAGGGATTGCCCAGCCGATCCCAAGTTTATATAAAGGAACAACAGCTTCTAAAAATTCAGGTAATCCGCCAAGAGGGATTTTCGCTGCCACGAGCCCATCAATCACAGCAAAGACACCTGTGAAAAGGAGTGAAGCGATATAAATGATTCGTCTTCCATTGATCCATCGATCAATAAAAGATAAGAGAATGATCACGATGGCTAACGGATAAATCGCAACAAGCACTGGAACAGAGAGCGAAATAATTTGTGCCAGTCCCAGGTTTGCTACAAATGTACTGAATAAAGATACAACTAAAACAACTGTACGATAAGAAAAGCGTGGAAATAGCGTAGAAAAATATTCTCCGCAGGATGAAACAAGTCCAATACTTGTGGTCAAACAAGCAAATAAAATCGCAGCCCCTAACACAATATTTCCAGCAGAACCAAATAAAAAGTTTGCCGCAAGCGAAAGGAGTTTTCCCCCATCATTTGCTCCGACCATACCTGTAGCCTCAGGACTTGATGCTCCGACATAAGCGAGTGATATGTACACAAGAGCTAGTCCAGCAGCTGCGACAAGCCCCGCTTTAATACAGGCTGCTGCAATCGATTTACGTTCTGTAATACCACGCTCTTTCACAGCCGTGACAACGACAATTCCGAAAACGATTGAAGCAAGAGCATCCATCGTTTTGTAGCCTTCTAAAAAGCCGGTAAACAGCGGGCTTCCTTCATAGGTTGGATGTGGACTGCCAATTCCACCCATTGGTGTTGCGATTGCTTTGATCACAATTAAAGCAATGACAGCGAGTAAAATTGGTGTTAAAATTTTACCGATTCGGTCAACAAGCTTCGATGGATTTAAAGCAAGAGCATAGGTAATGCCGAAAAAAGCAATTGAAAACAAGAATAATGGAATCCATGATTCAGACTGCGCTTCAGACAGAAACGGCGCCAGCCCAATCTCATAAGAAACAGTCCCAGTACGAGGGATTGCAAAGAAAGGTCCAATGGATAAATATAAAATGACGGTGAAAATGGTACCGAATGTAGGATGAGCTTTATCAGCAAGCCCTTTTGCACCTGTTCCTGTCAAGGCAACGGCAATGATGCCTAGCAGCGGAAGTCCCACGCCTGTCAGTAAAAATCCACCGATCGCAAGCCATACGTTTTCACCTGCGTACTGTCCAAGTACAGGAGGGAATATCATATTGCCTGCGCCAAAAAAGAGTGCAAACAACATTAAGCCGATGGCTAATGTGTCTGTTTGACTTAACTTATTTTTCATAAGGTTATCCCCCTATTATTTTATTTTTCCGCCATGTTTAAATATTCTGTTAATTTAGGAAAAAATATGACAATGGCACTATGCATGATATAGTGAATTGATGAGGTTGTCAATATACCGCTTTATATTGAAATAAAAGGAATTCAGATCATATTAGTTAAACGCAAGAGGATAAGGAGTTTCGCAATGATGTATCTTGATAATAGTGCAACCACAAAACCGTACCCTGAGGTTTTACAAGTATATCAGCAAGTGAGTGAGCGTTATTTTGGAAATCCATCTTCGCTTCATCAGCTCGGAATAGATGCAAGCCGGCTGTTAAATGAAACGAGAAAACAAATGCTTCACTACACGGGCTTAAAACAATATGAGATTATTTTTACTTCTGGTGCTACAGAAGCGAATAACATTGCCATTAAAGGAGCAGCACTTGCCAAAATGAATCGGGGCAAGCACATTGTGACGACAGCAATTGAGCATCCTTCTGTCATTGAATCGTTTGAACAGCTAAAGGCGTTATTTGGCTTTGACATCTCCTATATTCAAGTAAATGAGCAAGGCCATGCAGATATGACGCATTTAAAAGAAGTGCTTCGCCCTGATACAGTGCTTGTCAGCATGATGCACGTCAATAACGAAACGGGTGCCATCCAGCCGATTGAAGAAGCTGCTGGCATCATTCGTGAGCATACCGAAAACGCGCTTTTTCATGTCGACGGGGTGCAGGGAATGTGCAAAGTAGCACTTAATAAACAGCTGGATGTAGATCTTTTGACGATGTCAGGTCATAAAATTCATGGCTTAAAAGGCACAGGCGCACTCTTTTTAAAGAAAGATGTCATTCTCGCCCCTTTCATTACAGGCGGAGAGCAGGAATTAGGGCTTCGTTCAGGTACTGAAAACCCTGCTGGAGCTGTCAGCTTGGCAAAAGCCATGAAACAATCATATGAACAGCTTGACAAGCATCACGATGAGATGCTGAACTTAAAAACGCAGCTGCAAAAACAGCTTGGAGACATAGAAGGTATTGTGATGAACACACCGAGGGCGCAAAGTGCGCCGCACATTGTGAATTTTTCAGTGCCGGGTATTCAAATTGAAGTCCTCCTCCATATGCTTGAAAAAGAAGGTATATATGTTTCTACAACCTCTGCCTGCTCAGCCAAGAAAAAAGAGCCAAGCCGTGTACTGCTGGCGATGGGAAAATCAGAGGAAGTGGCCAAAAGCAGTATGAGAATCAGCTTGACGTATGGACAAGGACCAGAGCTTGCATCGCAAATCATCACATCGATCACACAAAGTGTGAAAAAATTAAAAGGAATGAGATAACAGCATGAAATATGATCATATTTTAGTCCGTTTTGGTGAGATCTCAACAAAAGGGAAGAATAGAAAGAAATTCATTGAAAAACTAAGACAGCACATTCGGTTCGTCTTAAAGGATTTTGAAGCATTGAAGTATGCTTCTGATAGAGACCGTATCACGATTATGCTGAACGGAGAAGACCCTGAACCGATTTCAGAACAGCTCAAAAGTGTATTTGGCATTCAGAGCTTTAGTCTTGCGGTTAAATGTGAGACAAATCTAGATGCGATTAAAGATGCGGCACTAACAGCGGTACAGGAAGTGTATGAACAAGGGAATACATTTAAAGTGTCAACGAAACGTTCTTATAAACAATTTGAACTTGATTCAAATGAAATGAATCGCGAAATTGGCGGACATGTTCTAAGAAATACGGAAAACTTAACAGTCAATGTGAAACAGCCAGATGTGCATTTACGCATCGAAATCAGAGAGCAAGCCACGTACATTACATTTAAAGATGTCAAAGGTGCAGGCGGCCTGCCGGTTGGTTCTAGCGGAAGAGCGATGCTCATGCTTTCAGGCGGCTTTGACAGCCCAGTTGCCGGCTATCAAGCAATGAAACGCGGAATTCAAATTGAAGCTGTGCATTTCTTTAGCCCTCCGTATACAAGTGAACGTGCGAAACAAAAGGTGATTGATCTTGCAGAATGCCTAGCAGCATATGGAGGCGAAGTGAAGCTTCATATCGTACCTTTTACAAAAATTCAAGAGCTGATCCACAAACAAGTACCTGAAAACTATACGATGACATCAACAAGAAGAATGATGCTGAAAATAGCTGACAAAATAAGAGAAAAGCGTGATGCCCTTGCGATTATTACTGGTGAAAGCCTTGGGCAAGTGGCAAGTCAGACACTTGAAAGCATGTATGCCATTAATCATGTGACTAATACACCAATCATCCGCCCGCTCATAGCTGTCGATAAAAATGACATTATTGATGAAGCAAGAAGAATTGGCACATACGATACAAGCATTCAGCCTTTCGAGGATTGCTGTACGATCTTTACGCCGCCGTCCCCTAAAACAAAACCAAAGCTTGAGAAGGTAGAACGCTACGAAAGCTTTGCTGATTTCGAGCCGATGCTGGACGAGGCAGTAGAGCAAATTGAAACGATTATTGTGACAAATGAAAAGAAAACGGCAGATGAATTCGCTGATTTATTCTAAAACGAAAATTTCATAATAATTACCATAAAATCAATCGCATGAAGTCATGTGTTTCTACACATTCTATATTCACAAGGAGGTGAGAACACATGGCTCAACAAAACAGACAAAGCAGTTCTAACCAATTACTAGTACCAGGCGCTGCACAAGCTATCGACCAAATGAAGTACGAAATCGCTTCTGAATTTGGTGTAAACCTTGGTGCAGAAACTACATCTCGCGCTAACGGATCAGTTGGTGGAGAAATCACTAAGCGTCTTGTATCTTACGCTCAACAACATATGGGTGGCGGATCTTTCTAAGACACACAATTTAAAAGCTATGGCTTATGAGCGGGATGATTCCCGCTCTTTTCTTTTTGTACATATAAATAGTTAGAATATTTTTAAAAAAGAAGACGGATTTAAAAAATTATGGCATAATACTAGGAGTAGGTCCTAATTCAAGCATTTTTCAGTTATGAGTGTTAGAATAGGTAAATTGAAACATGTTTCGTTTCATAAGAAAGAGGCTAAAAGGAGCTGTACCATGAAAAGAGAAGACTTAATTGCACCAGAACAATATAACTTAGTCAGTGAGATTGAAGCGTTCAGTCATGACAAGGAGAAAATGGCCCTGCATTGGCAGGACGGTAATGGGCACGAAGCGCATGTAACATATGCAGCATTAGTAGAAGAGGCAAATAAAATTGGACATGTTTTATTAAATGCAGGCTTCAAAAAAGGCGATAAAATCATTGTGATGGTGCCGCGCATGCTCGAGGCATACAGCATTTATTTAGCGATTTTGAAAACAGGAATGGTCGTGATTCCTTGTTCTGAAATGCTGCGTGCGAAAGATTTAGATTACCGAATTGAACACGCAGAAGCAAAGGGAGCGATCGTTTACTCTTCATTCATTCAATCGTTCGACGGAACTAAAAAGCCGAACGATTTTAAAACATTCTCAATCGGTGAAAACGATCATGGCTGGACAAACATTCTAGCGCAAAAGGAAGAGCAATCAAACGAACTTGAATTGGCAGATACAAAACGCACAGACATGGCGTTTTTATCCTATACATCAGGTACAACAGGGAACCCAAAAGGGGTTGTTCATACACACGGATGGGCGTATGCACATTTACGCACAGCTGCCAAAGCATGGCTCTCCATTAATGAAGGAGATAAAGTATGGGCGACAGCAGGACCAGGCTGGCAAAAATGGGTGTGGAGCCCCCTCTTATCTGTGTTAGGAAGTGGAGCAGAAGGCTTTGTGTATGGAGGGAAATTCAATCCAAATACATACTTAGAGCTGCTTCAAAAAAATGAAATCAATGTCTTATGCTGTACACCGACAGAATATCGCTTTATGGCAAAAGTAGATGATTTGAGTCAGTACGCGCTGCCGAAGCTGCATAGTGCTGTTTCTGCGGGAGAGCCATTGAACCGTGAAGTCATTGATACATTCAAAAAGCATTTCGATATAGAAGTACGAGACGGCTATGGCCAAACTGAAAGCACACTGCTTGTAGGGGTGCTAAAAGGAATGGATATCAAGCCAGGAAGTATGGGAAAACCAACCCCTGGCAACGAAGTAGATATCATTGATGAGGATGGAAACGTCTGCGCACCTGGAGAAATTGGTGACATTGCGGTCCATCTCGAAACACCGGCTCTATTTAAGGAATATTACAAAGATGAAGAGCGTACAAAGGCGCAGCGCCGAGGAAATTACTTCATTACGGGTGACCGCGCGAAAAAAGACGAAGATGGGTACTTCTGGTTTGAAAGCCGCAGAGATGACATCATTGTCAGCTCAGGCTATACGATTGGACCGTTTGAAGTAGAAGATGCGCTGATCAAGCATTCAGCAGTGAAGGAATGTGCAGTTGTGGCGAGCCCAGATGAAATCAGAGGATCAATCGTGAAAGCATACGTCGTCCTTCGTGATGGAGTGGCGCAAAGTGATGAACTGATCAAAGAGTTGCAAACACATGTGAAAAACACAACAGCACCATACAAATACCCAAGAGAAATCGAATTCATTGACGAACTGCCAAAAACACCGTCAGCGAAAATTCGCCGTGTAGAGCTGAGAGAAAGAGAGCTTGCACGAAAAAGTAAATAATGAAAAAATGAGAAGCGTTTGGATGGAAGCATCCAGCGCTTTTTTTGTACGGAAAATGAAATTTGTTGAAAGCAGGCAAGGTGCTTTATGTTAAAATATGTAGGAATTTCTGAAAAAGGAGAATGTTAGTAGATGTCGATTGCGATCATTCATGGAATTGTACTTGCCTTTGGTCTCATTTTACCTTTGGGCGCACAAAATGTATTTGTATTTCAACAAGGAGCGCTGCAGCCTCGATTATATCGAGCAATGCCTGTCGTCATCACAGCTTCTCTTTGTGACACACTTTTAATTGCTTTAGCTGTCATAGGTGTTTCTGTTGTGGTGTTTACCATTCCAGTACTGCAAATTGGTCTTTATATCATTGGTTTTTGTTTTTTAGTTTATATGGGATGGTCCGTATGGAACACAAGCTCATCATCAGGTGATCAAGAGAAGCAGAAATTAATGCCTGCAAGAAAACAAATTGTATTTGCTTGTTCCGTTTCTCTTTTAAATCCCCACGCGATTCTCGATACGATTGGTGTCATTGGGACAAATTCGCTGCAATATAGCGGCGCAGAAAAGCTGGCATTCACACTTGCCTGTATCATCGTGTCCTGGTTATGGTTTATTGGTCTCGCCCTTTTAGGGAAGATGTTAGGGAAGTTAGATACAAACGGCAAATGGATGAACCGTATCAATAAAGCTTCCGCGGTCATGATCTGGCTGGTTGCGTTATATATTGCATATCAATTGATTGTATAAGGGTACATAGAGAATAAAACAAAGAAGCGTTTGGACGTAATGATCCAGCGCTTTTTTTGTGTATCGGTAAGACTTTTCAGCCAGTGTCATCATGATTCAGGGAGGAAGATCAGATTCAATTGCCTAGAGGAAATGATAAAGAATAGGTTATATGCTACATTATCAATAGTGGATTTTATTGGAAAAACAGTCTATTACATTTTTTCCTTTAAAAGGTTATGATTTTTACTAACTTTACTAAAGGAGTCTGTATGATGATGATAAGAAAAATGTTTTGTATGTTTTTGTTCATATCACTTTTATTCGGACAATATCCTGTAGGTAACGCTGTTACCATAAAAGAGGACGAGCCTTTTGAAAAGATACAAAATGATAAAACAGCAGAAAAACTCATAAAAAAAGCAAAAAAAAGCTCTCAATTTTTACAGGCAAAAGAATTAGCCCAAAAGAAAGGTTATCTATTAAATGGAGAAAGTGCGGCGGTTCATATACACGCTGCTAAAACAGATGTTGTTTATTTTTATCTGAAAAAGAAGAAGTCAGATAATCAGCTGCTTAACAATGTTTCCTTCATTTCAGTTTCACTGAGTCAAATAAAAGCTCACTATATTCAACTTGCAGAATACGATGGGAAAGGGAATTTGCACTCATATTTTTTTCAAAATGGAAAATTGAAAAATAAGTTTCATATCAACCAAAAAGGGGAGTTTTTAAAAGGATCTTTTACCTATGGTGAAAATGGTGTAAAGCAAGATATGATGGAATTAAATAGAAAAATTGTTCAAATAGATGATTCGGAAATTCAAACGAGTTTTAATTGGAACAAGTTTTGGGACTGCTTAAAAAAGAAAAGCGGCCCTAATGAATCTCTTCCGTTACGTTCAATGGTTCTAGGAGCGTGTTATTATATTTGTTTTACTGGACCTGCTAGCTGTATTGCATGCGCAGTGATTAATGGAGGTATATCAGCGGGATTGGCCGGTTATTGTGTGAAAAAAGTTTGGTGAATAGGGGGGTTTTTAAAATGGCTCATAAAGAACAGCGTAAAGGAGTAGTTCTTGCTGTTTTAGATACGTTAACATTTGGTATACCAGTATTGCTATGGAATTTATATAAGAATACGAATACAACATTGAAATTAATGATCCCGATCATTCCGATTGTTGGTTTCATAACGTATCTTTTAGCATCCCTTCATTAATAAGATACAAAATCCTTAGCATGAGCGTAGCGCTCATGCTTTTTTCATTGGGTCATTTTTTAAAAATCGTTTGATTTAATAGACGGAGAGCTTGTACGATATCATCCATTTGTTCTATATCTGAGGAAGATAGGCTGTCTATTAGCATCCTTTCGATATGCTGAAAGGCCTCGTTCATACAGGTACGGCCTTTGTCAGAAAGCATAATGATATGCTTTCGTTTGTCAACACGGTCTTCTTCTCTATCAATGAATTGTTTTTCGTGCAGTTTTTTCAGTTCTCTGCTGACATTTGGAAGAGACATATGCTGACAGTCTGCGATGTCACTAGGGGTAAGCGGTTCGCTGACCGCTAGCTGCTCTAAAATTAAATATTGTAAGGCTGTTAATTCTGGTGGTTTGACTTTGCTCATCAGATCATGTTTTAGCTCTGAAAAAGTAGAAGCAAATGCGACGAATTCCTTGAAGAAATGTGGATGTTGCATGATGATCACCTCCTATGTAACATATCAAATTTATTATCAAAAAACAATTATCATTTGACAACTAATCGATTGGGGTATATCCTTTTATTATCAAATGATAACTAAAGGAGAAAAAGATGAATGTACTCATTATTTATACTCACCCTCATCACAATAGTTTAAATGGTGCTTTTTTTAAAGAAATTGTTAGAGGCAGCGAAGAAAATCCAATCGTTCAAGAAGTGAAAATCATCGATTTATATCAAGAAAAATTTGATCCTGTACTTGTTTTTAATGAAGAGAAAAAGAGACGTGATATGCATAAAGATCCTGACATTCGCGAGTATCAGGATAAGATCATGTGGGCGGATAAAATCGTGTTCGTTTATCCCATTTGGTGGGGGCGGCCGCCAGCTATGCTGCTTGGCTTTATTGACCGCATGTTTGCTGCGAATTTCGCTTATCGTCAAACAGGCGGTCTGCTGCCAGAAGGATTATTAAAAGGGAAAAGTGCCGTTTGTGTATCGACAATGCAAGGACCAACCAACTACCCTTTGTTCTTTTTACAAAATGCGCACAAGATGTTAATGAAACGAGCTCTCTTGCAATATGTCGGAATCAAACCTGTGAAGTTCTTTGAGTTTGGGATGATGGAAAGTCCAAAAGGGAAGCATGACATCAAATTAAAACGCACATACAACTATTTCAGAAACATCAGCTCTTAATATATTTTGATAAGCCACTTTTCTTCTAATTTGATCCTGTTCTGTTTTAAAATGACATTGAGGCGGGGTCACTTATCCTCGTCATTTGAAAAGGGGGATATGGATGAAGAAAACATTGTTTAAAGATGCAGCACTCTTAACACTTGATCCATCTTTAGGTTTTCTTGAAAAGGGAGATTTATTAATTGAAGGGAAACACATTTTAGAAGTTGGACCTTCAATTGAAGTAAGTGATGCAGACATTGTTGATGCATCTGATATGGTCATTATGCCAGGTCTTGTAGATACACATCGGCATGTGTGGCAGTCTGTCATCCGGGGCATAGGGACAGATTGGTCTTTGCAGACATATTTAAGCAAAATCTATTATGGCAACTATGGAGCAATGAGACGCCCATCCGACGATCGAATCGCCAATTATTTAGGGGCATTAGAGGCTTTAGATGCAGGTGTGACCACGTTTTTAGATTGGACGATGATCAATTCAATGGATCATACAGAAGAGCTCATTGGAGGATTAAAAGATGCGGGTATACGAGCTGTTTTTGCTTTTGGTTCCTCTGGAGATGCTGAATATTGGGATAGAGAGAGTACGCTCACCAATATGGAGGACGCAGCACGTGTGAAAAAAGCGCATTTTCAATCATCAGATCAGCTTTTAACAATGGGACTTGCGATTCGTGGTCCAGAGTTTTCTTCATGGGAGACGTCGGTATTTGAAATTGAAACAGCTCGGTCTCTAGATGCTCTATGTAGTATGCACATCGGCTTTGGAAATTGGGGAGCGGAGGATCGATCGATTGAGCGGCTTCACAAAGCAGGGCTGCTCGGACCTGATTTGAACATGGTGCATATTAACGCAATCGATGCGGATCAAATGAAGATGCTGGCAGACAGCGGAAGCTCCATCTCCATTACCCCTGAAATTGAAATGATGATGGGTCACGGTTATCCTGTCACAGGACTTGCGATTGAACAAGGTGTTCTTCCAACGCTCGGTGTAGACGTAGTGACAGCGACAGGTGGAGATTTGTTTGCTCAAATGAAATTCGGGCTTCAGGCAGAGCGCGCGATCCAAAATCAATCGTTGTTAATGGATGGGATCATGCCGGGACCTGAACTTGGGCTGTCAGCTCATCAAATGCTTGAGGCTGCGACGATCAATGGCGCTCGTGCATTACAGCTTGATCATAAAATTGGGTCGCTTACACCTGGGAAAGAAGCGGATTTTATTTTGATCGATCGGACAAGCATGAATCTTCTTCCGATGACAGATCCGGCTGGAGCGGTTGTCCAAACGGCACATCCTTCAAATGTTGATTCTGTTTATGTTGCTGGAAAAGCAGTGAAACAAAACGGAAAGCTAGTCGGTGTGAACCTAGAAGAGGTCAAACGAAAAGCTTATGAGGCAAGAGACCATATTTTATCACACAAGTTTGAATCAACACCTTCATAAATAAAATAACCCCATAGGCGTTGCCTATGGGGAATTGATTACAAGGAATCCTTAATGACCTTTTTATAATATTGGACAGATAGGAATCCGAAGATAGAATAGAGGACAGTGTAAATCGACATAACGATGAGCATTGGAGTCCACAATTCTCCGCCGAATAAAAACCAGCCTGATTGTACAGCAAAGTAGCTGTGCAGCAATCCGACGATGAGCGGAATCCCAAAGTTAAACAGCTGTTTAAGCCGGATGCCTTTTAATAGGTCCTTCTCAGTAAAACCAAGCTTACGCAAGATCGTATAGGAGCTTTGTTCCTCTTCACTTTCATTCATTTGTTTAAAGTATAAAATACAGCCAGATGTGACAAGGAAGCTAAGGCCTAAAAACCCGACCACAAACATCATCAGTCCTATTGTTTGTTTTTGCTGCTGAGCTGAAGCTAATTGAGACATGCTGTTGTCACTTAGTTTTAAAGATGTAAACACGCTATTTGCTTGTTCAAGATTTTTATCATCTTTTATATTGACTGAGATATATTGGCTATTTTCAAGCTGTAGCTTTGGATCTTTTTGTTGATCGAGCTGCTCAAAAACATCTTGACTCACGACGGCAACAGGTAGACCGCCAAAAGTGAAGTTGTAAGAAATGAGATAATCTTTCTTCATATCTATGACTTTCAAATCAAGCGGTTTCTTAATGAGAAGCTTCACATCGCCTGAGCTTTGAATCGGCATGATTTTCTTTAATAGATCACTGTAGCCGCTTAAAATAACTTCGTTGTTCTCCACATGAAAATTTGGTGCATTTTTCTCACTGATCACAGGCAGTGTCAATACGCCTGGATCATTCTTCATATTTTTCACCTCTGAATCCACTATTTTTTTCGCATCAAATTTCGCTTGAATCACTTTGAACTGCTTTTGATCATAAGCAATATGTTTGTCAGAAAGTGCACGAGTGAAGGTTGCTGCTTCTTTTTCTGAGCCCATGGCGAAATGAGCTGGAATCATCTGCTCAGCGGTTTTTTCTGCTGAGTAATAGGAAATGTAGCTAAGAGCCAGCAAACCGATGGCAAGTGCAGATACGGTTGTAATAATCGTTAAAAGCAGTGCATTTGATTTTAGCCGGAACATAATGGATGACAGAGATAATACTTCATGAATGGCGAGATAGCCATTTTTTCTTTTACGTACAATATTGGCAATGAAAGAAACAGAGCCTTTGTAAAAAAGAAAGGTACCGATGATAACAGAGGCTAGAATATAAATCATGGCTAAAAGTAACTCAAACATGGACGTATATGAGCCGGTAAAAAGCTTAGAAGAAATATAATAGCCTGAGCTGATCAAGACAATACCGAACACTCCAATGATGATTTCAAACACAGAGATCTTTTTCACACGCTGTTCTGTCGAAGACGTTGTTCTAAACAAAGATAAAATCGTTTGTTTATTAATAAAACGTCTATTTCTCAGCATAATCAATCCATAGATAATAAAAAAGACAATGAGTGTTTGCAGAAGGGCCATGCCCGAAAAATGCAGATTGGCGATGGCATTAACACCAGTCACTTTAAATAACACCATCAGCATCAGCTTTGAACCGATAAAGCCTGCAATGATGCCGATAGTCATGGCTGTCACGTATAGAATAAAGTTCTCTGCATTGAGCAGTCTGGAAATTTTTTGTTTCGTCATACCAATGAGCTGCAGGAGACCTATTTCTTTTCCTCTGCGCTTAATAAAAATGCTATTCGCATATAGCAGGAAAATACCGACGATGGCTATAAGCAGAACCGAAGCGGCTTTAATCGAAGCACCGCCTTTAATGGAGCCTTTTACATCATCAAGTGCTGGTGAGTATTGCAAGGTGACAAAGGAAAAATAGAGCGCCACACTAAACACGAGAGCAAACACATATAAATAGTAATTCTTCAAATTTTTCTTCAGGTTACGAAAGATGAGCTGATTAATGTTCATGCTTCACACCGCCTAAGACACCTTGCGTTTTCATAATATCCTCGAAAAACATTTTTCTTTCTAAAGCGCCTTTATTCAACTGTGTATAAATCTGTCCATCCTTGATAAAAATGACGCGGCTTGAATAGCTGGCTGCGACAGGATCATGTGTCACCATCACAATGGTCGCTTTTCGTTTGCGATTGAAATCTTGCAGTTTGTTGAGCAGGTCAGATGCCGATTTGGAATCAAGTGCCCCTGTAGGTTCATCAGCGAAAATAAGACTTGGTTCATGAATGAAGGCACGAACCGCCGATGTCCGCTGCTTTTGTCCGCCAGAGAGTTCGTTCGGGTATTTGTCTCTTAGTTCATAAATCCCCATGTCTTCTGCAAGCTGTTGAAAACGTTCAAAAGCTTCTTTTTTTGGCGTTTTGGAGATGGATAAAGGCAAAAGGATGTTTTCTTTGACTGTGAGTGTATCAAGTAAATTATAATCTTGAAAAACAAAGCCAAGCTGCTTTTTTCTAAATTCCGCAAGCTGCTGATCCTTCATTTGCGTCATCTCAGCATCTGCAATACGAATGGATCCGCTGGACACATGATCGATAGACGACAATACGTTCAGAAGGGTTGTTTTCCCCGAGCCTGATGGCCCCATGATACTGACAAATTCCCCGGCTTCAATGGTTAAATCAATACCACTCAGCACCTCTTGTTTGTTGAATTTATTTCCATAGCTTTTATAAATTTTGCGAGCTTCTAAAATGTTCATTTGCTGAACCCCTTTTTCTTTTAATTGATAACTCTAGTATAAAAAGAAGCCTGCCAGACGTCCTTCGATTTGGCGAACAAAACAGACGAGCATGTGACATTGTTGTCACATGCTTGTTTTTTAAACAAATTGTATGTAAACCAGTTTCTTATTAGGGTGAGTTTTCTTTCCCCATTTATTTTATCTGTTTTTCACTCTTATGTATCAATCTTCTCAGATTTTTCATGTCAGGATGCTGTTTTGAAGCTTTACATGGCCATTTTATTCATGTATGATATGCATATTAAATAAATGCATAGTAAATCTATGTATTGGAGGTAACTAAGAATGAAAGTGAGTAAAGAGCTTCTAAAGGGAAGTACAGCTACCCTTATTTTAAGCTTATTAAATGAAAGACCGATGTATGGATATGAAATGATTAAAGAATTAGAGACGAAATCGGAAGGGATTTTCAGCTTTAAAGAAGGAACAATCTATCCTATTTTGCACAATTTGGAGGGGAAAGAGTTCATTATCTCTTATTGGGACGAAGGGAATGGCAACCGGAAAAGAAAGTATTACAAAATAAATGAACAAGGGAAAGCATTGATACAGGAAAAGAAAGAAGAATGGAACGTATTCAAACAAGCAGTTGATGGCGTTTTGAACGGAGAGAAAATCGCATGGGATTAGATAAAAAGTTCGAGAAGTATGTCAAAAGTGTATGTAAACGAATTAAAAATAAAGATGTTCATTCGAATATAAAGCTTGAGCTGATGGATCATCTATACACGCTAAAAGAGGAAGCAATGAATGATGGGATGTCTGAAGAAGAGGCGGTAGAGCAAGCGTTGGACCAAATTGGTGATGCGGAAATTCTCGGAACGCAGCTTCACGAAACACATAAAGTCCAAATTGATTTTAAGATGATTCTTCTAGTGCTAGCCGCTTGTTCTTGCGGGCTGCTTGTGATGTACTTTTTACAGTTTCATTCAGATTTTACAAATCTTCAAAACATGAACATTTTTTATAAAAGCCTTGCCTTTTATCTGGTAGGTTTAGCGCTTATGTTTGGTTTGTTTTCCTTCGATTATCGGCGCTTATTGAAATACTCTTGGTATTTATACATTGGGACACTCGGAATGCTGATTTTTTCGATGATGTTCGGGTCAAGAGTGAACGGTATTCTTTTTTTAAGAATACGTGATGTATCAATAAATTTGACTGAGATTATGCCTTTTCTTCTAGCTATTTCTTTAGCAGGGATCTTTCACAATTGGAATTGGGAAAATGCGTACAAAACTTGGCTTGGAGTAGGGATGATGGCTTTACCGATTATTTTAATCAGTACGATTGGTTTTCTTCCTGCGACCGTTATCTGTCTGGTCATGTGCTTAACCGTGATGTATGTGTCTAGCGCAAGTTATAAGCAAATCATTCTGCTGACGGCAACAGGCGTGTTATATCTAATGTTTGAAGTGTTTTCTCTTTTTCAAGCAGATAGACACCGTTCCTTTTTCAAAGTTCATGAATTCAGCTCAAACGGGCTTCAGATCACACCTTATGCCATGTCTGAGGTTCACACGGATTGGATGTTTACATATATCATTTATTCATTTGGCTGGTTGGCAGGGCTCATTGCGCTCCTGTTGTTTGTCATCTTTATTCACAGAGTATTTCGTACAGCAAAACGAGTGAAAATGGCTTATGGCAAAATGGTCATGACAGGTTTAGCGGCTGTGTTTGCAGCAAAATATCTGTTAAGCATTTTCACAAACTTTGGCTTGTTGCCATTATCTGGAGTGTCTATACCTTTCATGAGCTATGGAGGTTCACATATTCTCCTAGAAATGATGGCTGTTGGGCTGATCTTAAGTATTTATAGACGGAGACAGATGGGAAATGTTTTTCGCAAAGAAGCGGGAAGTATTTCCTAAGTAAGCCACCTCAATCTCTTCGCGCAAGTTTTGACAGCCGCGAAGAGATTGCGATTGCTTTTTACATGCTCGCAATATGAACAAAATCATTCTTTTTCGGAAAGGTGAAGGTGAAGGTTGTACCTTGATCTATCGTGGAGCTGACCTCGATCGTGATATGAAGAGCGTCTGCTCCTTTTTTCGTTAAATAGAGCCCCATTCCTGTTGAGGCGGTGTCATTGTGATGTCTTGTCGAGGTAAAGCCTTTTTCAAAAATACGAGAGATGTCTCTTGAATCAATTCCTCTGCCTTGATCTGTGATCGTCAGCATGACTTGGTCATTTATTTGCTTGCTTTCAATGACAATATCAGATGAATGGCTGTATTTGACTGCATTTGTGAGTACCTGTCTGATCATAAAGGATAACCATTTTATATCACTTAATACGGTCCGTTCCTCCAGCGCCAGCTCAAAGCCGATTCCTTTTTGCATGCACCATGATTGGAGCGCTTTGATTTCCTTTGCGATGATGCTTTGCAGGTCCAGCTTTTCAATGAATAAATCATTTTCGATATGACGTACTCTGCTTTGGTGCAGCTGGGCATCAAGTAATAAATGTATTCTGAGCCACTCGTATGTCATATTGAATTTCAGCTGCTGATCTGTTAAGCGGTCAATCATTAAGCGCATCGCTGTAAGGGGGGTTTTGACCTCATGTATCCAAGAGAGCAATTCATCTTTTTCTTCTTCGAGAGCGATTTTCTGCTCTGCTGCCATTCGCCGGTAGCGTGCAATTTGCTCTGACGTCGCATCATGGATGAGCTGTTCAAATGGGGAAGAGGGGGTTAGCCGCATTTGATGTTCAATGTCATCATCCCATTCTTTCAACCTCTCATAATAAGCTGTTTCTTTTCGGTATCGAAAAAAGAGAAAGACAATCATGAGAAATATAGACAATATCACAATATAGAAAAGAGAAGCGATGGGAATTGTCGTATCCAAATAAGCAACAAATAGAATGAGGAGCTGCAAACTAAGAAAGAAAAGAATCCAGCTTCTTCGTTCTTTTAGAAATGCCTGCAGCATCATTGATCATCCTTTTCTTTTGCAAGATAGCCTTGACCCACTTTTGTCTCAATGAAGGCGCCAAGGGAGATCTCGTCTAGTTTTTTTCTGAGCCGGTTGACGTTTACAGTCAGTGTATTGTCACTGACAAATCGTTCATCCTCCCACAATGCTTGAATGAGTGATTCCCGGCTGACGATATGATTTTTATGCTGAATCAATTCCTTGAGAATAAATAACTCATTTTTTGTTAATTCAACCTCACCGTGATCATTTGTTACGGTGTTTTTTTCTAGGTCAATGGCAGCGCCGCACCACACCTTTAGGCTGGCCGGTTCTGCATTATAATCATGCACGCGGCGAAGAACAGCATTAATTTTGGCAATGAGCACGTCAAAGTGGAAGGGCTTTTGCACAAAATCATCGGCTCCGAGCTGCATCGACATGACCATATCAGCAGGGTGGTCTCTTGAGGAGAGGAAGATGATTGGAACATTTGAATGATGCCGAATCATCCGGCACCAGTGAAAGCCATCGTATTTTGGCAGCTGTATATCAATAATGACGAGATCAGGCTGGACAGATGTGAATTCCTGCAGCACCTGATGAAAATCTTGAATCCCATAAACATCATAGGACCAGTTGACTAGACGTTCTTTGATTTCTTGGAAGAGGGTTGTATCATCTTCAATTAGTAAAATCTTAAACAAAATCAGCACCACACTTTTTGTATTCGCTTGTTGTCATTGTAGCGGAAAAAGGACCATGCCGCTAGAAGTAGACAAGAAAAAAGCAAGGGAAGAGATCCCTTGCTTCAGCTTATTTACCTAAAAAGTGCTTTTTAAAGAATGAGAGTTGGTATTCAAGTGTGATCGGGTCATTAAAATAGAATTCTTCTGCATTGGCCTCATACACACGATGTTTTTTGACAGCTGGGATGGACTTGTAAATTTTACTGTTTTGATAGGAATTGTCCATTTCGCTGTTTTTACTAATGATCATATAATCTCCAGCAAATTCAGGAATGACCTCCTGTGAAACTGCATAGTAGCCGGCTTTTAATGCTTTTTCTTTCACTTTCTCAGGCATTTTCAGTTTCATTTCCTGGTAGAGGATTTCTGTTCCGCGGCCCCATGCATCTCCAAAGACGTAGAGCTCTTTTGTGCCACTTTCAAAGACAGAAACTGTTGCATCTTTACCGATTTTTGCTTTGATTTCTTTTCCAGCTTCATCTGCACGTTTTTTGAAATCTTTTACCCAAGCTTTGGCTTCTTTTTCTTTGTTTAATACTTTTCCAATTTCAATGTGCTGCTGAAGGTAATCGACTTTGTTATACGTAAACAAAACGGTTGGTGCGATTTTTTTGAGTTTTTCTACATTTTTAGTATTGCTTAAGCCAATGATGACATCAGGCTTTAGCTTCATAATTTTCTCTACATTAGCATCCGATACTTCTTCCACATTTTTTAATTCTTTTTGGAAGCGCGGATTCTTTTTTGACCAAGAGTCAACGCCAACGATGTTCACACCAAGTGACATGACACTACCTGCGTAAGAACCTAGAACAACAACACGTTTTGGATGCGCTGGTAGCTTCACAGGGCCATTTTCAGATTGATATGTAATTTTGTCTGATGATGTTGATTGATTTCCTTTATTTGAGGAAGAGCTGCTGCTATTGCCACATGCGCTCAATGCAAGTACAAAGATGAGCATCAGAGGGAACAATATTTTCTTCATGAATGTAGACTCCTTTGAAATCGGCACATAGCCGTATATTTGGTTGAATTAGTGATAATGATAATTATTATCACTTGGATATCATATCATAGGACTGTGGGCTGTTGTCAATGACATTTTGATAGCTGGTGATAAAAAATAAAGAAGAGATTTTTTATCAAAAAAAAAGATCAAGGCAGCGTGTGTCCTGATCTTTTTTCTTATTTAAACCAGCCTTTTTCTTTTGAGCGGGTAATGGCCTCGATGCGGTTTTTCACTTCGAGCTTATCTAATATAATGGAAATGTAGTTACGAACAGTGCCGCTTTTAATACTGAGTTCTTTTGCAATTTCTTTTGTGTTTTTACCGTCTGCGACGAGTTCGAGGACCGATTTCTCTCGCTCCGTTAAAGGATTTTCATCACTATATAAGTCTTCCATTAATTCAGGGGCATACACCTTTTTCCCTTTCATCACACTGCGAATCGCACTTGCGAGTTCCTCGCTGGGGCTGTCTTTCAGCATATAGCCGCTGACGCCAGCTTTTAACGCTCTTTGGAAATAACCAGAGCGGGCAAAGGTTGTCAAAATGATGATTTTCACATCTGATCCTTTGAGCTCTTCCGCTGCATCCAGTCCGGATTTTCCTGGCATTTCAATATCCATTAAGCAAATATCAACAGCGTGTGTTTTGGCAAAATCGATGGCATCTTGACCATTAGTACCCTTTCCAACAACCGTCATATCGTCTTCTAAATCAAGAAGTGAACCGAGTGCACCAAGCAGCATTTGCTGATCTTCTGCGATAAAGATGTTGATCATTTCATCCCCTCCTTTTCTTTTGCTGCTGAATCATTTGGAATGATCATAATGAGCTTTGTCCCGTCCTTTGTCTCAATACGCAGGCGGCCATTTGCAAATTCCAATCTTTCTCTTATTCCTAAAAGGCCGTGTCCTTTCGTTTGAGAGGATGGATAGTCGCCTTTAAATGTTCCGTCATCCTCAACGGTGATGATCGCTTCCTTTGATTTTTGGTGAATGGTGATTTTACAAACCGTCGCGCCACTATGTTTGACGACATTCGTCACCGCCTCTTTGATGCACATACTCACAATGTTTTCGTTCAGAAGTGAGATATGTTTCGGTGCTTCCTTTTCATCATAGACCAATTCAATTCCGGCTGCTTCGAGAATTTGCTCGATGTTCGACATTTCATCTTTAATTCGAATGCCTTTCATAGAGGAAACAATCTTTCGCACCTCATTGAGAGACGTTCTGGCAGTCTGCTGGACGCTTTTGAGTTCGGCACGAGCCTGTTCAGGGTCTTTATACACGAGTTTACGGGCAAGATCACTTTTTAAACCGATCAAAGAAAGCTTTTGTCCAAGGGTGTCATGCAGGTCGCGAGCAATGCGCTGCCTTTCTTCAAGTTTCACAAGATCAGCAATCCGTTCATTGGCATATTCTAATTTCTCCTCAAGCCGTTCACGTTCCTTCCTGCTTCGAATGCTTAGGGGAAGAAGGATGGCACTAATCAGGGTAATGACGACAAAAGGAATTTGTGTGAGAAACCAGCCCTTTTTTAAGATCAAACTAAAGTTCACTGCCACGGCGGCGCTCGCCAGATGGATATAGTACAAGATATAAAAGGGGACTTTTCGTTTGATATGTCCGTTAAAATAGGCGATGCAAAAAGCGAAATAAATATAGCTGTAGAGCATCACATAACCAGTTGAAATACCGATCAATAAAAGACCGAAGACATATAAAGACCAGCCTTTTGCGACAAAGGCAAAACGATACACAGCGAAAAAGACGACGTTCAAAATAATGCCGATCACAATGCCTAAAGTCGAAGGTGTCTTAAAGATAAAATAGAAAGGCAGGATGAAAAAAATGGCCCATATATAAGGGGAAATCCCATGCAATTTTTGAATCTTAAACTGTTTTTTCATCCGTGTGCCACCTTTTTCATTCTTTTTCCTTACTTTATCAAATTCAACATGCGGCTGCATCCTGTAAATGATAACAAGCTCCTTCTAGTGTAAGAAAGAGCTTGAACCAATTATGCATTTTTCTTCAGAATGTCTCCTTTGATAACAGGGACGTTCATCTTCTTAGATTGCCTTGCCTCTTTGAAGGTAACAAATGCTTTCGTTTCTTCATCCCACAATCTAAATTTCATGGATTCAATACTTGTTTTCAATGTAATAGTTGGGACATTTTGCAACGGTTCACTTTGCTCATGAGCATGCTCTAAATGATAATTCGGTACTCTTGGGCTTAAATGATGAACATGATGGTAACCGATATTACCTGTTAACCATTGAAGAAGCTTTGGCAATTTGTAAAAAGAACTGCCTTCTACAGCTGCCTGCACATAGTTCCAATGTTCATCTGCTTCAAAGTAAGAGTCCTCAAACGTATGCTGTACATAAAACAACCATACACCGATAGATCCTGAGATTAGGAAGATCGGACCTTGAACAAGCAGGAATTCCTGCCAGCCAAAAAGAAGACATGTTACGGCTGCTAACGCAATGATGCTCACGTTTGTGAAATACGTGTTCCAACGCTCTTTTTTACGAGCATTTTTGACGTTGAAACGGTTTTTTAAGAGAAAGACAAAGATCGGTCCTAAAATAAACATCACAAACGGGTTACGATAAAATCTGTAGCGAAATTTCGTCCATGCTGATGCTTCTTGATATTCTTTGACTGTTAGGAGCCAAATGTCGCCAGTACCTCGTTTGTCTAAATTACTGCTTGTGGCATGGTGAATTGAATGATCTCGTTGCCATTGAAGATAAGGGAAAAGGGTGAGTACGCCCGTTAAAAAACCGAACAGGTGATTTAGCGGCTTCTGTTTAAAAAAGGATTGGTGGCAGCAGTCGTGAAAAATAATAAAGACACGTACTAAAAACCCAGCTGCAATAACCGCAAAGAAGAGGGTTAAAAGGTAGGAGATATTCAGGCTATAATAGGCAAGAAACCAAAGCCCTAAAAATGGAATGAATGTATTAAAGAGTTGAATGATACTTTTTTTCGAATCAGCACCAGAGAATTGACCCACTTGTTTTCTTAAAGTAGCTTGCTGCTTTGTGTTTGTTGAAGTCGTCATGAACGTTCAAGTCCTTTCCGTTTCTTTCTACTTCAAAGTATAGAAGGAAAGGTGTCATGCTCATAGTAGCACCCATCATGTATTCAATATGACATTTGTCATGTTTGTCATCAAAAAGGCTGATGGGATCAACGTTTGTGCGATTATTACGTCATCAATAAAAAAGTAAAGGCGCTGGGCCTTTACTTTTTATGAACGTGCTTCATGTACTTTTAACTGCTTGCCTTTAATGGTTGTGTGGCGCATGGCATTCAGCACAAGAGGACCTTTGCCGTTTAAAATATCTACATATGTTTTCGTGTCTTGAATCGTAATAATCCCAATGTCATCGAATGCAACGCCTTCTATTTTGGCAATAGTCCCAACGAAATCAACAGCTCGCAGCTTCTTTTTCTTTCCGCCGTTAAAATAAAGCTTCATAATATCCTTCTCAACGCCTGCCTGTTTATTTTCCTTTTGAACAGGCGTTTCAATCTTTTCTTCAAAGCTTTCTACATGCTTTTCTGCTTCTTCCTTCGTTGGATAAGGCTGAGTTTGAAAATCTATGCCGGCATCCTGCTTTAATTCATCAATAAGCGGCTTAGCATTCTTTGTCATAAACGCAATCGTTTTTCCGCTTTTTCCCGCTCTGCCTGTTCTACCAGTTCGGTGAATATAGCGCTCTTTTTCATAAGGAAGATCATAATGAATGACATGTGTCATATCACTGACATCAATTCCCCGGGCTGCTATATCTGTTGCGATCAGATAACGGAATTCACCTTTTTTAAATTCATCCATCACATCAAAGCGGTCTTCCTGTCTCATGCCGCCATGAATTTTGTCACAGGGCACATCCCATTCATCCAGCTTCATCGTGAGTTCATTCACCCGTTCCTGTGTATTACAGAAAATAATGCAGCTATCTGGATTTTCAATGACGATCGTCCGCTGAAGAAGGGAGAATTTCGATTCCTCTTCTGTTTCAATTACGGTATGGGTGATTTGCTGTACAGACGTTTCTTCACGTGCGATCTCAATGATTTTCGGTGATTGTAAAAATTGTTCGCTCAATTTCTTCATATCTTCAGACATTGTCGCTGAAAATAGCATCGACATGCGCTTTGGCGGCAGATACTGAATAATAGAAGAAACCTGATCGATAAATCCCATGTTCAGCATTTCATCCGCTTCATCTAACACGAAAAATTTGAGATTTTCTAAAGAAAGGGTGCCTTTCTCAAGGTGATCCAAAATGCGGCCTGGTGTCCCGCACACAATATGATTTTTCTGTGAAAGCTCTACTTTCTGCGCTTGAAAAGAGGCTTTTCCAAAAATGGCTGCGGCTTTGATTCGTTTGAATCGTCCAAGGCTTGTGAGGTCTTGTTTGACCTGCATGGCGAGTTCTCGTGTCGGAACAAGGATAAGGGCTTGAGGCTTATTTTCAGCCCAATCAACCATTTCACAAATCGGCAGACCATATGCAGCAGTCTTGCCGCTGCCAGTCTGAGATTTGACAATTAAATCCTGCTTTGAAAAAGCAACAGATAATGTCTCGTGCTGAACGGGTGTAGGTGTATGGAAGTGAAGCGCTTCTAACGCTTGTTTCAATTCATCACTTAGTGGATATTGATCAAAATGTTGTAATGTCATCGTGTTCTCCTTTTCGTACATTCATACTTGTGACATCATACCATAACCATGACCGTGAATGAAAAGACATAAAAAAAAGCCCCATAAAGGAGCTTTAAACCCTCAATAATCTGAAAGATTAAAGGAATCTGCGTTTTACTTTTTCCCAGTAAGAGTTGTCTTTTAATTTCACCGTTTTAATCACTTTTCCTGAAAGGCCAATGTCAATTTGTTTGACGTGCTTTGTGCCGAGCGCTTCGTTATCAAGCCCGATAATTGGATGATCGTTTCCATCCTGCACCACCTTCAGCGTCAGCTTACGGTCACTGCTTAAGATGAAAGGAGCACCTAATGTACGATACGAGTTGTTATTCAGCGATGCAAGCTCTGTGACTTGCATACATGGAAGCATCGGATCAACCACTGCGCCGCTCACGGATTTATTGTAAGCCGTTGAGCCAGTCGGAGTGGAAATAATCATGCCGTCGCCTCTAAAAGTTTCAAAGTGGAAATCATCTATATACACATCGATCACAAATGTTTTAATAATGCTGGAGCGGATCGACAGTTCATTTAAGCAATGGAACTGATTTGTACTGTCAACGCTTACATCGATGATCGGATATTTTCTCACTTCAAGCTGTTCAGTGTTCATGGCATCAATCATTTTATCAAAATGCTCTAACGAGAAATCACAGTATAGGTGCGTATTCTCTGATTTTGATACCCCTACATACAAGCAGTCATCCCGGAAGTTCGTTTTGCGGACTGCTTGAAGAAATGTGCCATCCCCACCAATTGAAGCAATAATATGGGCATCCTCTGCACGCTTGACGACGTGAAAGCCTTGATCGGTAGCGAGCTTCTCGAGAGAAGAAATGTGTCCATCCAATTCATGATCTTTTTTGTAAAAGAAAAATACATTGCGTCGATTGTCTGTCATTGACGTTCTCCCCTTTGCTGTCAAAAATAATTTCCAATGATAAAGGGCTTACATGAAAACCCTTGCTCACATTTTACACTTTTTTCATATGAAAGTAAAAACATTAGAGAGAACATCTAATGATCAGATTTGCATGATGAGAAATGAGTCGATGTGAGTGATTCAAAATGGCTGGATCCTGAGCATAATTGAATAGCCGTTTTCTCATGAAAGAATGGTTTAGGTGTTTCGTTGCGGTGAAGATCTAGCCTATTAGGTGCAGAGAGAGGATAAAAAAGCCAATTTTTCGTCATGCGCTTGTCTACGTAGACGATGTAAAGTTGATCGTTATTTAAGAGAGGTGCTATCATATGCCTACATGAAATGTAAAAAAACCACAATTCCTGTGAAACATTTCATGTGGGCATTCGTATGAATGAAGTGAGATCAAAAGGAGGAGAAAAAGATGAATGCGAAAAGATGGGTAGCGCTAATTATTGCACTTGGTGTTTTCGGATTTTCAATTGTAATCAGTGTCACGATGGCCTTGTTCGATAGCTTCAATGACAATAAAATGAGCTATCAATTCGGGGATGAAATAGAAGAGAAGGTACTAGAGAATGGCAGCGGTGCAGGCAAGATTGCTGTTCTTGAGATTAATGGAACGATTCAAGATAATGGAGGTGCCTCGAGCCTATTAGGCGGAGAAGGGTATGATCATCGTGCATTCCTCAAGGAACTAGATAAAGCGAAAGAGGATGCTTCGGTAAAAGGCGTACTGCTGCGCGTTAACTCTCCTGGCGGCGGTGTCTATGAAAGTGCTGAAATACATAAAAAATTAGAAGAAGTGAAAAAAGCAAAGAAGCCGATTTACGTATCTATGGGCTCAATGGCAGCTTCTGGCGGCTACTACGTGTCAACTCCAGCGAAGAAAATCTTTGCTTCACCTGAAACATTAACAGGATCGCTAGGTGTTATTATGCAAAGCTTGAATTATTCAAAGCTGGCAGATAATTTGGGCATTAAGTATGAAACGATTAAGAGCGGGAAGTTCAAAGACATCATGTCTCCTAACCGTGATATGACAAAAGATGAGCGCAACATCATGCAAAGCATGGTCGATAACTCTTACGAAGGATTTGTCAAAGTGATCTCTGAAGGACGAGGCATGTCAAAAAAGGAAGTCAAGAAAATTGCTGACGGCCGAGTATATGACGGGACACAGGCAAAATCGAACGGATTAGTCGATGAGCTTGGGTATTATGAAGATGCATTAAAAGCGATGAAGAAAAATGAAAAAGGCTTAAAAGGAGCAACAGTGGTCAGCTATTCTCAAAGCTTTGGCTGGAACTCTCTCTTCAACATGAGTGCAAGCAAGCTCTTTAAAAGCGAAATTGATTTTCTGAATTTAAAAGAAACACTGGCTGGCTCAAATGGGTCTAAACCGATGTATCTCTATTCAAAATAAAGGAGGGATCATAGATGGATTCTACATTCGATGAAGTAAGCGAAAGCCGCAGCCAAGAGGAAGAATCGAAGCCGGCCTTTGTGAAGCGCGCTTCAATTGAAGCACAGGCGTTTGCAGGTTTTTGGATTAGATTTTGGGCGTTTATTCTTGATTGGCTCGTCGTCTGGGGTGTCAACCATTTGACGGTTTCTCCAATCTTTAGTCTGTTTGGTTGGTCCAAAGGAGGGGGATGGTTTTCTCCATTTTCCGTCACAACGACGATTGTATTCCTCCTTTATTTCGCCATCATGACGAAAATCTTTCAACAAACACTCGGCAAGATGGTGTTTGGGATTAAAGTGGTCTCACTTCAGCCTGAGAAGAAGCTGGCATGGGATGTTATTTTCTTTAGAGAGATTGTGGGACGTTACATTAATACGATCTTTGTTCTCTATGCAATCGTTGGGTTCTCGCCGAAAAAGCAAGGGGTTCATGATTACTTTGCTGATACTGTGGTCGTCCATGAACATTTATATGAAAAAACAGAATCAAACGTATAATCAGAGGAGTTTGGCCGCGTACTGGTCAAACTCTTTTTTTGTTGATTGGGTATAAAATCCAGAATGAGAGCCATAATCGTAGGGGAAGCATCATTTGTTATGGAGGAAGTGAGCACAGTGCTTTACGTTTGGATCGCAGCGTTGTTGTTTCTTGTGATCTTGTTGATTTTCATGAAAGTAACCATTTCGCTGGACTATTCGCATACAAACGACAATGACCATATTGCACTGAAGGTCATCACCTTATATGGATTGGTCAGACTCAAAAAAGAGATTCCGATGGTGAGGGTCAATCCAGAAGACCAAACGATTGATATTCGTGAAAAGAAAATGGAAAGCGCCAAAACCCCTGATCACGAAAAAGAATCGATGCATAAAAAAGTAGGAAAACGTGATATGAAGCAAATCCTTCATCAAATGGAGCGCATCACAAAAGAGATTGTCGATTTAAATCGGATCATGCGCAAGTTCTTCATTCACATAAGGGTTGTCTCATTTCACTGGTCGACATGGATCGGCTTTCATGACGCCGCTTTAACAGGTGTAGCAGCTGGCGGTGTGTGGTCAGTTAAAGGAGCGCTGCTTGCCTTTATGCAGGAGCATCTCAACTTTAAACATAAACCAGTATATGAAGTCATTCCGGCCTTTCAGCACAACGTATCGCAGACTCAGTTTACATGTATAGCTTATTTTCGTATTGGACATGCTATGCTTGCAGCCATTCGTTTACTTGTTCATTGGTTAAAAGGGAGAAAGGCGAGAAAAAGTGCCTCTCTTCAAGCAACGAAGAATGAATCATCTGTTTAAGGAGGAACCCGAAAATGGCAGATCATCCAATCCAAGGTCTCATGAAGACAGCGATGGAAAACTTAAAAGAAATGATAGATGTGAATACAATCATCGGCGATCCAGTCGAAACCCCTGACGGCAGTGTCATTCTCACTGTGTCAAAGGTTGGTTTTGGATTTGCAGCCGGCGGCAGTGAATTTAACGGGAACCAAAAGAAGGAAAAGCGTTCTGATGATCAAGAACGAAAAGAACCGAGACTCCCATTTGGCGGCGGAAGCGGCGGCGGGGTATCGATTACACCAATTGCCTTCTTAATTGTAGGAACAAACGGAGTTCGAATGCTTCATTTGGATGAACACACACATCTGCTCGATAAAATATTGGATTCTGCTCCTCAAGCAATTGAACGTCTTCAGCACATGTTTAAGAAGGATGAGCGGGAGCACCGTCATAAAGAACGAAAACTAGATGACATAGACCTTTAAAAAGTTAGCTGCGCTGCAGTTAACTTTTTTTTCAAAATGGACGATTAGGCTTTGCAGTTTTTTGCTTTCTCTACTATGATAGAACCATACATTTGAAAAGGGAGGAATTGTTTTGGCATCGATCACATTTAAAGGAAGTCCTGTCACGCTTGTAGGAAATGAAGTGAAAGTAGGCGAGCAGGCTCCTGATTTTACGGTTTTAACGAACTCACTTGGAGAAGTTTCACTTTCTGATTTAGCAGGAAAAGTGACGATCATCTCAGTGATTCCTTCTATTGATACAGGTGTGTGTGACGCACAAACAAGACGTTTCAATGAAGAGGCAGCGGGTTTAGGTCCGGTCAATATTTATACGATTAGTGCAGACCTTCCATTTGCACAAGCACGCTGGTGCGGAGCAAACGGAATTGAAAATGTCGAAACATTATCTGATCACAGAGATATGTCATTTGGTGAAGCATTCGGAGTGTATATGAAAGAATTGCGTTTATTGGCGCGCGCAGTCTTTGTATTAGACCCTAACGGAAAAGTGGTTTACACTGAATACGTAAGTGAAGCAACGAATCACCCAAATTATGAAAAAGCCATTGAAGCTGCAAAATCACTGTTATAAAAGCAGCATCGACAAGAGCTCCGGCTTCAACCTGGGGCTCTTTTCAATGAGAACATATAGCTTTTAACAAAGCGAGGAGAGAAAAGCATTGCAGAAAGATCAAGTAAGTACTATTTTTGAACTGCTCGATACAGCTTCTATTCGATTGAAAAAGGAACAGAGCATTTCCTATATTGAGGCATTGGCAGAAGCAGGAGAAGCCTTTTTCCAAGCAAATGATCGAAACGGTTTATTAAAGGATTTAATAGAGAAAGCAGATTTTGCTTCTTATGATCATGAGCAGATTCGTAAAGCGTTTCAGCTCGCCGTATTGAAAGGTCAAAAGGATATTTCTCATCCAAATCGCCAGATGACGCCAGATACGATTGGACTGTTTGTCAGCTATTTGGTGAATAAATTTTTAGAAGGTCAAAAAGAACTTGTTGTCTTTGATCCAGCAGCGGGAACAGGAAACTTACTTCTTGCGGTTTTAAACAATCTCACTGCAGAAACAAAGCGCGGCTTTGCGTCTGAAATTGATGATGTGCTCATTAAAATTGCTTGGGCCCAGGCGAATTTAGAGGAGAAAGAAGTCGAGCTTTTCCACCAGGACAGTCTTGAACCGCTTCTGATCTCACCGGCAGATGTCACTGTATGCAGCCTGCCAGTCGGCTATTATCCAAATGATGAGCGTGCAGCAGACTTTGAATTGCAGGCAAAAGAAGGACATGCCTTTGCCCATTATTTATTCATTGAACAAAGCCTCCGCTACACAAAAGAAGGCGGCTTCTTATTCTTCATCATTCCAAACGACTTGTTTGAAGGAAAAGAGAGCGTACAATTAAAGGATTTCATTAAAGACCATGCGTATATGAATGCGTTAATTCAGCTGCCAGTGTCCATGTTTAAGGATAAAAAACACGCCAAAAGCTTATTTGTGATGCAAAAGAAAAAAGAAGGGCTGGAAGCACCAAAACGAATGCTGTTTGCCAATCTTCCATCTTTCTCACAAAAGGAAGCAATGGTCGGTGTGATGAGAAAATTAGACCAGTGGTTTATAGAAGAAAAAGAAACGAAAGAATAGCCAGAGTGATTTCTGGCTATTTCAGCGTGTAGACAAACCCTCGCATTCGTTGTCAGGTCTGCGCTCCGGTGCTCACGAATCCCAAATTCGCTCTGCTCCGGTGCTCGCCCTTCCTAGAGCTGCAAAGGTTTTCTATCACGCTGAAAAGAAAACAAAGAGCTAAAATAAAAATCATTTTAGCTCTTTGTCAATAATCTGGATATTTTACTATTCAGAAAATAATGACTTATTGATGTAAGCGATAACAGTTTGAAGGTGCACTTGAAATGCAAAGTTTTCAATGTTTAAATGAAAAAGTCAGATATTTTTCGGACTTATCGTTAAACTATAAAAGACCCGTCAAACAGGTTGAATATAGCACCGGAAAAAACGTGAAACCTTATATAACAACTGAGTAAAAGGAGCGACAGTAATGTCCAAAATTATTGCAATCAACGCAGGAAGCTCATCTCTTAAATTCCAATTGTTCGACATGCCAGAAGAAACCGTTTTAACAAAAGGGCTTGTTGAAAGAATCGGAATGGACAACAGTATCTTCACGATTTCTGTAGATGGAGAAAAGAAAACAGAAGTGACAGATATTCCAGATCACGCAGTAGCGGTCAAAATGCTGCTTGAAAAACTAACTGAATTTCACATCATCAAAGACTTTAATGAAATTGATGGCGTAGGACACCGTGTTGTTCACGGCGGAGAGAAATTCAGCGATTCTGTACTTTTAACTGATGAAGTGATTAACGACATTGATCAGCTTTCAGAGCTTGCACCACTTCACAACCCTGCAAACGTTGTAGGAATCAAAGCATTCAAACAAATTCTGCCTGACGTACCAGCGATTGCTGTGTTCGATACAGCGTTCCACCAAACTATGCCAGAGCAGTCTTATCTATACAGCCTTCCGTACGACTACTACAAAAACTTTGGTATTCGTAAATACGGATTCCACGGGACAAGCCACAAGTTCGTTACAGAGCGTGCAGCAGAGCTATTAGGCCGTCCACTAGAAGAGCTTCGTTTGATTTCTTGCCACCTTGGAAATGGTGCGAGTATCGCAGCAGTTGAAGGCGGAAAATCAATCGATACATCTATGGGCTTTACACCACTTGCTGGTGTTGCAATGGGTACACGTTCAGGTAACATTGACCCTGCTCTTATTCCATTCATTATGGAAAAAACAGGACATACTGCTGAAGAAGTGCTTTCTACTTTGAATAAGAAGAGTGGTCTTTTAGGTGTGTCTGGTCTGTCAAGTGACCTTCGTGATATTGAAGAAGCAACAGAAGAAGGAAACGACCGTGCAGAAGTTGCTCTTGATATTTTTGCGAGCCGTATTCATAAATACATCGGCTCTTATGCAGCAAGAATGAATGGCGTAGATGCGATCATCTTCACAGCTGGAATCGGTGAAAACAGTTCAGAAGTAAGAGCACGTGTACTTCGTGGTCTAGAATTCATGGGCGTTTACTGGGATCCTTCCCTAAACAACATGAGAGGCGAAGAAGCATTCATCAGCTACCCGCACTCTCCTGTAAAAGTGATCGTCATCCCAACAAACGAAGAAGTAATGATTGCAAGAGACGTTATGCGTTTAGCGTAAAAGTTTGAAAAGCTCTTTTCCAATAAGGAAAAGAGCTTTTTTCTGTTAAAAGCAGCATGCTATAATGTTGTCCAAAATGAAGTAAAAGGGAGCGTTGCGGAAAATGAGCGTGACAGAACATAAACGAGAGGCGAAAGAAAGGCTTTATGTGAAGGTCATTACGGTCAGTGATACAAGAACGAAGGAAACAGATAAAAGCGGGCGCCTGATGATTGATTTGCTCAAAGAACAGGGACATCTTGTTCTTGCATACGATATTGTAAAAGATGATATTGGATTGATTCAAGACGCTGTGCTAGAAGGAACAAGCGAACCGAAAATAGATGCCGTCTTGTTAAATGGCGGAACAGGAATTGCTGCAAGGGATGTGACCATTGAAGCGATTACCCCTCTTTTTTCCAAGGAGCTGCCTGGCTTTGGTGAAATCTTCCGAATGCTCAGCTATACAGAAGACATAGGTTCAGCTGCTATCTTGTCCCGGGCAGCGGCAGGGGTCGTCAATCAAAAGGCTGTCTTTGCCACGCCGGGATCTACCGGAGCCGTTCGTTTAGCCATGACAAAACTCGTGATTCCAGAGCTTCCTCACGTCTTACGAGAGCTTGAAAAAGATCAAAAATAGCCCAAAATGACTCTGCCAAGAAAATTTGGCAGAGTTTTTTTCATAAAGGGGTTGAAAAAACAATTTTTCCTTGTTACAGTGTATACATACTAAATGCATGTTTATAAATTAAAACTTATTTTTATGCAAAAAACATTCACAGAATCAAAACAAGCGAGAGGAGCTTTTCAATCATGTCACAAAATAAAAAAGTTGTATTAGCATATTCCGGAGGTCTTGATACCTCTGTTGCAGTTAAATGGTTACAAGAGCAAGGATACGAAGTTGTTGCTTGCTGCCTTGACGTAGGTGAAGGAAAAGACTTGGCATTCGTTCAACAAAAAGCGCTTCAAGTCGGAGCGGTTCAATCATACATGATTGACGCAAAAGAAGAATTTGCTGAAGAGTTTGCACTCACTGCATTACAAGCACACACAATGTATGAAGGAAAATACCCACTAGTATCTGCACTATCCCGTCCGCTTATTGCAAAAAAATTAGTGGAAGTAGCAGAAAAAGAAAATGCAGTAGCTGTTGCTCATGGATGTACTGGAAAAGGGAACGACCAAGTTCGTTTTGAAGTATCCATTAAAGCATTGAATCCAGATCTAGAAGTTCTTGCGCCAGTGCGTGAATGGAAATGGTCTCGTGATGAGGAAATCGATTATGCACAAAAACATGGTATTCCAATTCCGATTAACTTAGACAGCCCATATTCAATCGACCAAAACCTTTGGGGCAGAAGTAACGAATGTGGCATTTTAGAAGATCCTTGGGCTGCGCCGCCAGAAGGTGCATATGATCTGACAAATCCACTTGAAAAAACACCTGACACACCAGAAATCATTGAAATCACGTTTGAAAAAGGAAAACCGACAGCGATTGACGGAATCCAGTATTCATTATCTGACCTTATCCTTCATTTAAATGAAGTCGCTGGTCAGCATGGTGTTGGCAGAATCGATCACGTTGAAAACCGTCTTGTTGGGATCAAATCTCGTGAAGTGTACGAGTGCCCAGGTGCAGTCACACTTCTTAAAGCACATAAAGAGCTTGAAGACTTAACGCTTGTTAAAGAAGTCGCACACTTTAAACCAATCGTGGAACAAAAAATGGCTGAATTAATATACAACGGCTTATGGTTCTCACCGCTTAAAGAAGCACTAGATGCATTCTTACAAGAAACACAGCAAAACGTAACAGGTGTTGTACGTGTGAAACTATTTAAAGGCCATGCCATTGTAGAAGGACGTAAATCACCATATTCACTTTATGATGAAAATCTCGCAACTTATACAAAAGCAGATGAATTTGATCATGATGCAGCTGTAGGATTTATTAACCTTTGGGGCTTACCGACAAAAGTAAACAGCATCGTGAATAAAAAGGAGCAGGTTAAAGCATGAAAAAGCTTTGGGGAGGCCGATTTCAAAAAACACCAGAAAAATGGGTCGATGAGTTTGGCGCGTCCATTCATTTCGACAAACAATTAGTGAAAGAAGATCTGACCGGCTCCCTTGCTCATGCAAGTATGCTGAATAAATGCGGTATCCTCGGTGATGAGGAGGCCGCTGTCATCAAAGACGGACTAAATACGCTCATGAAAAAGGCAGAGGCGGATGAACTGGAATTTTCAGTAGATTATGAGGACATTCATTTAAACCTTGAAAAAATGCTCATTGATGAGATTGGTCCGCTTGGCGGCAAATTGCACACAGCGAGAAGCCGGAATGATCAGGTCGCAACTGATATGCACCTATATTTGAATAACCAAGTCGAGCATATCATTGAACTGATCTCTTCCTTTCAAACGGTGCTTGTAGAGAAGGCAGAACAGCACGTTGAAACGATTTTTCCAGGATATACGCACCTGCAGCGTGCACAGCCTATTTCGTTTGCCCATCATATGCTCGCCTATTTTTGGATGCTTGAGCGTGACAAAGCGCGCTTTCAAGATTCATTGAAGCGAATTAACGTGTCTCCACTTGGATGCGGAGCGTTAGCAGGAACGACATTCCCGATTGATCGTGAATATACTGCAGAGCAGCTTGGCTTTGATCACATTTACGAAAACAGCCTTGATGGTGTGAGTGATCGGGACTTCATTTTAGAGTTTTTGTCTAATAGCAGTCTTGTGATGATGCACCTCTCACGTTTTTGTGAAGAAATCATTTTATGGTGCTCACAAGAATTCAAATTCATTGAACTCGATGATACGTATGCAACAGGCAGCAGCATGATGCCGCAGAAGAAAAACCCGGATATGGCTGAATTAATCCGCGGAAAAACAGGCCGTGTGTATGGCAACCTAATGGGGCTTCTCACGATTATGAAAGGCTTGCCGCTTACGTATAACAAAGATCTGCAAGAAGATAAAGAAGGCATGTTTGATACAGTGAAAACCATCGCTGGCAGCCTGCAAATCTTCACAGGTATGATTCAAACGATGACAGTCAACGAAGATGTCATGAAAAAGGCAACAAAAGAAGATTTCTCAAATGCGACAGAAGTGGCAGACTACCTTGCGAAAAAAGGCATGCCATTCCGTGAAGCACACGAAATCGTTGGCAAGCTTGTGTATACATGTATTCAAAAAGGCATCTACCTAAGTGATCTTCCTTTTGAAACTTTTACAGAAGCAAGCGAGCTTTTTGAACAAGACATTTACACTGTTCTTGATCCGTATGTGGCGGTTGAAAAAAGAACAAGTGCAGGTGGAACTGGATTCAAACAAATCCAGCTCGCTTTAGAAAAAGCAAAAGCCTGTCTGGCATAACACGCAAAAAACCATTCGTATGATACGGATGGTTTTTTTGTCATGGAAAAAGGAGTTTGATGACCATTGGAGAAAATGAAAGCATACTAGCGTCAAGCAGAAAAGGGAGTGACAGCAGATCATGAAGAAAACGCTTGAGGCTTTGTTTCATCAACCGATCGTATCAGTGAAAACGTTAGGAGAACAATATGACGGACGGGTCAATGATGTGTGGCTGATCTCCTTACAAGATAAAACGGAGTATGTGATCAAATCTCCTAAAACTGTAAGAGAAGAAAGTGAATTTGTGACTGGGATCAATATGATCTATGGAGTAGATGCTCATACTACACAAAAGTATATCGATCAAATTAATCAAAAACTGTCTCATACGAATTCCTTTCAGATTCCAGAAGTTGTTCGTAAAGTGAAGAAGGCAGGGAGACATTTTTATGTAATGGAGAAAGTAGAAGGAACACCTTTCACATCTTTCGATGGACGTTCATCAAACTTTTATAAGGATTATGGGAGGAAACTAGCACATCTTCATTCATATCGAACTGACTTTTTTGGTGCAGTATACGGAGCTGAAAAGAAACATTTGAGAGAATTTCATGCGGTGTTAAAAAAGGCTGTACCCAAACTCATAGAGCGTTATTACGCAGATCAGCCTGAATTTCATTGTTATACAGAAATTGTGTTGCAAAAGATTGGAAAGCTGAAGCCTCCTGATTCAGCCAGTCTTATTTTAATTGATTTAGATCCGTCTCAATATATTGAAAAAGATGATCAAGTAACGAGTTTAGTTGATACAGAATATGTCGTATATGGACCAGCTGCGTTTGATTTTATTGCATTGGAATACCTTTTGACAAAAGAAGCTGCCCGCGATGTCCAATTGGGGTATGAAGAGATTTGTCCGCTTCCTCGCGAGCTTCAAGAGGTGAGAGAATGCTATCGTTTTGTTTCGCTGCTTCTCGATATCCATGGCTCATGGGATCTGAAAAAGTGGATGAATCACCCTATACTGTTTTACTCCTATTGATAAAGGGTTCATAAGTGCGCCAGATGCCGGTTTATAGTAAAGTAAAAGATAAGATAAGAAACACGTGAACTTGCAACCTTTGCTTTAGGAGGAGATTGTGTGCGACACGCATTAATAACAGCGGGTTCTAAAGGACTTGGCCGGAAAGTCACCGAGTCTTTACTGAATATGGGGTATTCTGTGACAGTGAATTATCGAAGTGATGATGAAGCTGTCCGGCAGATGAGAGAAGAATTACAGCAGTACGAAGATAAGCTTCAATTTGTCCAAGGTGATGTGACAAAAAAAGAAGATCTAAAAAACATGGTAGAGCTGGCAATAGAGCGATTTGGGCGGATTGATGCCTTGATTAACAATGCTGGTCCTTATATTTTTGAACGAAAAAAACTGGCGGATTACTCTGAAGATGAATGGTATCAAATGATAGAAGGCAACTTATCAGCAGTATTCCATTTGTTCCGCATGGTCATCCCAATGATGAGAAAACAAAGCTTTGGCCGCATTATCACTTATGGCTTCCAAGGTGCAGACCATGCGCCAGGCTGGATGCACAGATCAGCCTTTGGAGCGGCAAAAGTGGGCCTTGCGTCATTGACGAAAACCATTGCGATTGAAGAAGCCGAAAACGGCATCACCGCCAATATGGTTTGTCCAGGCAAAATCGTTGGAGACATGAAAGAATCGACAATAGAGGAAGCCCGCCAAATCAAAGACGAAGAAACGCCAATAGGCAGGTCTGGTACTGGAGAGGATATAGGACGTATCATCTCATTTCTATGTGATGACCGTTCAGACCTCATTACAGGCACCGTCATTGAAGCAACAGGTGGTCTTAACGTCATTCACAGGCATTAAGTTTTTTAGCTTTTTATAGAGGGAATAAATGATATGAGATCAAAATTGAAAGGTGGATATACTACATGAAAGCTACATATCATGGACATTCAGTCGTACACATTGAAACAAACGGATATCATATTTGGATTGACCCATTTTTAAATGGAAATAAGCACACAGATATCAATCCGCAAGATGTGAAAGCAGATGTCATTTTACTGACACATGGACATGGAGATCACATCGGTGACACCATTGAAATCGCTAAAAACAATGATGCACTTGTTGTCGCGCCTTTCGAACTTGCCACGTATTTAAGCTGGCAAGGGGTGAAAACGCACCCGCTTTCTATTGGAGGCAGCCGTGAGTTTGAATTTGGTAAAGTGAAGCTCACGCAAGCGTTCCATGGTTCTGCTGTCATTGATGAAGAGGCACAGACAATTACGTATACAGGGATGCCATCAGGTATTTTATTTACCGCAGAGGGCAAAACAATTTATCATGCTGGAGACACTGCACTCTTTTCAGATATGAAACTGATTGGTGAGCTGAATCATATTGAGCTCGCATTCCTTCCAATTGGTGATAACTTCACGATGGGGCCGGAGGATGCAAGAATTGCAGCAGAATGGCTGCGGGCAAAACAGGTGGTTCCGATTCACTACAGCACATTCCCGCCAATTGAACAGGATCCGCATGCATTTGCAGACAGCCTGCATGGCGGCGTCGGTCATGTGTTAAATAGCGGGGAATCAATCGAGATTTAATCCCCATATGAAAAAAGCTGGCACACAAATGCCGGCTTTTTTGTTTGCCTTCATCTGCTGAAAGAAAAGACAAATTGCTATTAAAAGCCTCCTGCCCTTATAATGAAACATAGATAAAAACGCTGAAAACAAAAAGGGTGAACGGGATTGGCGACAAAGCATGAGCAAATTTTATCGTATATTGATTCTTTAGATGTCGGGGAGAAAATTTCTGTCCGGCGCATAGCGAAAGAAATGAAAGTGAGTGAAGGCACCGCTTACCGGGCCATCAAAGATGCTGAAAATAAAGGATTCGTCAGTACCATTGAACGAGTCGGCACCATTCGAATTGAACAGAAGAAAAAAGAAAATATTGAAAAACTGACATATGCAGAAGTGGTTAATGTCATTGATGGACAGGTGCTTGGAGGACGAGCAGGCTTACATAAAACGTTAAATAAATTTGTCATCGGAGCGATGGAGCTGGATGCGATGATGCGCTATACGGCAGCTGGCAACCTTCTCATCGTCGGAAACCGGATCAATGCCCATAAGCAGGCATTAGAGGCAGGGGCGGCTGTGCTGGTCACCGGCGGATTCTCAACAGATGATGAAATCATTCAGCTCGCAGATGAGCTAGAGCTGCCAATTTTATCAACAAGCTACGATACATTTACCGTAGCGGCTCTCATTAACAGAGCCATTTATGACCAATTAATTAAAAAAGAGATTGTGCTTGTAGAAGATATTTTAACGCCGATTGAACGCACTGTGTATTTATCACCAGAGGATAAGCTTGAAAAATGGTATGAAAAGAATTATGAAACTGGCCACGGCCGTTTCCCGGTCGCAGATGATCAAATGAAGATTCACGGCATCCTCACCTCAAAGGATATTGCGGGGCATGACCGCTCCACACCGATTGAAAAGGTGATGACGAAAAATCCGCTGACGGTCATTGGCAAAACATCTGTCGCCTCAGCTGCCCAAATGATGGTGTGGGAAGGCATTGAGGTGCTGCCAGTTGTGGATGATCATGCGAAGCTGATCGGGATGATCAGCCGTCAGGATGTGCTCAAGGCGCTCCAAATGATTCAAAAGCAGCCGCAGGTCGGAGAAAAGCTGGATGATGTTGTCTCAAGAGGGTTTAAAGAAACTGATACAGAAAAACCAAAAGCAGATGCGGTTTATCAATATGAGGTCACCCCGCAAATGACGAACCAGCTTGGAAACATTTCATATGGGGTGTTCACACAAATTTTAATCGAATCAGCCAACCGCTTCTTAAAATCTCATAAAAAGGGCGAGCTGATCGTTGAGAGTCTTTCTGTCTACTTCTTAAAACCAGTCCAAATGGAATCCACAATCCAGATCAAGCCGAATATTTTAGAAGTAGGGCGCAAGTTTGGAAAGCTGGAAGTCGAGGTTTATCACCAATCGAATATCGTAGGTAAAGCGATGCTGATGGTGCAGCTGATGGAGAGGGGATAATGATAAAAAGGGCGAACCCATGTCGCCCCTTTCCTTATTACGCGTGATCTTTTTCGCCTTCTTTTAAAAAGAGCGGAAGGTAATGCTTGTAGGCTTTATACCCAGCCCACGTACTGCCGATACCGACAGCAACAAAAATAAATCCGATGACAAATGCGAGTGACGAGCGGTTTAAAAATAATTGATTCACACCGAAAAGCAGGACAAAGCAGCCAAGGGCCATACTGGATTTCGCCGACCAAAATTTTTTCTCAACTGGCCGGTTCGTACGGACATTTTTCGCTTTGTAGTATAAATAAAACATGGCAGAACAAATAATAAACACAATCAAAACAAGCATGTGCCAAGCCTCCATTGTAAGTGGTTACAACCCTATTTTAAACGTAAATAGGCTTGCTTACTAGAATAAATTGTCTATTCCTCACTTTTCCGTCACGATAGATTATGATTTAATAATAAAAAGAGTATCGCATGAGAAGGAGTTTTTATGAAAAAAGAACTGATTAGAACCATATCATTATATGACACCATCATCATTCATAGACATGTAAGACCAGATCCTGATGCGTATGGATCGCAGTGCGGCCTTACGGAAATCTTGCGTGCCACCTATCCAGAAAAAAATATTTATGCAACAGGAACCCCTGAGCCATCCCTTTCATTTTTATATGAACTCGATGAGGTACCAGACGACGTGTATAAAGGGGCCCTTGTCATTGTCTGTGATACGGCTAATCAAGCAAGAATTGATGATCAGCGCTATTTAATGGGCGATAAGCTGATGAAAATCGACCATCATCCGAATGAAGATCCTTATGGTGATTTGCTTTGGGTAGATACAGAGGCAAGCTCTGTAAGCGAGATGATTTATGAATTGTACTTAGAGGGGAAAGAAGAAGGATATCAGCTGAATACAAAGGCGGCTGAATTGATCTATGCCGGCATTGTAGGAGACACAGGCCGCTTCCTTTTCCCAAACACAACGAAAAAGACACTCAAATATGCAGGGGAACTTATCGAATATCCGTTTTCATCTTCAGATCTTTTCAATCAATTGTATGAGACAGATTTGAATGTCGTGAAATTAAATGGCTATATTTTTCAACATATTTCTTTGTCAGAGAACGGGGTTGCATCAGTGTTCATTAAGCGTGAAATTTTGGAATCGTTCCAAACAACAGCGCAGCAGGCCTCACAGCTTGTTGGGACACTAGGAAATATAGCAGGCATTAAGGCATGGGTCTTTTTTGTGGAAGAAAACGATCAGATTCGTGTCAGATTCCGCTCTAAAGGTGTCGTCATTAACACCATTGCGAAAAAATATCATGGAGGCGGCCACCCGCTTGCAGCCGGTGCGTCCATTTATGATTGGGCCGTAGCAGATGAGATTTTGCGTGATTTAGAAGAAGTATGTAAATCATCATCATAAGAGAGGAGGGATATGAAGTCCCTTCTCTCTTTTTTGTCATGGAGAAAAGGGTTACTTGCATACAGGGATAAACCAGCAGCCGATGTCTGTTGAATCTTCATAGGCTTGGAGATTTTGATGCTTTAATTCTTTTTTAATTAAATGAGCCATCATTTCTGTCTCAGCATAAGCACACATGCCGTCTTTGATCCGGCTTGCTTTGTCTCGTGCCATTTGACGATAGCTGTAAACCTCCATTGTCCTCACCTCTTTCTATTTAAGATCTCGTTCTACTTTTAGTGTATAAAAATGAAGCGTGAAAAGCGATCATTGAGGGCAGAAATTCATAAAAATTCCACAACCTGTTTATTCAGCAAATGAAATACGTACTTCAAGTGAAAGCTTCGTATAAATTGTCAGCTCTGTCACTTTCGCTCGGTATGCCTTTTCCCGAATCGTATATTCTTTATTTTCCACTGTCCGTTTTAGTAATTCCTTTGTTTTATAGACACTTTCAATATCCTTTGTAATGACTTCTGAGATATCCTCCTTGACCTGATCTTCAAACTTTAGCGTATCTGGCTCTGGGATTTTATATTGCTCACGATTCACGAGATGAACATCTACGCTTTGGATCAGCAGCCGCTTCTTATTATCCTCATTTAACTTATGCAAATCTTCCCGATAGAGTGTGATTTGTTCCTTCAAACTGTCCATATGATGCTGCTGGCTTCTCAGCAGTGTTACTTGCTTTTCCTGAAAGGTTCCGTATGTAAAGAGAAAAATGAGCCAGCTTACAATCGCACCAAACATCATTCCTGCAAAAAAACGCTGCCAGCCTGGGCGTTTATACAGCTCCGGCACCCTCATGATGACACATGCTCCTGGGTGAGCCACGTAATAATGAGATACCCCGTTTGTGCGCCGCCCATGGCAGAGATAATTAATAAAATCTGCTTGAAAATATCACGCGTGTTTCCTTCGAAAATGCCTCGTTCAAAGCTATAAACAGCATCAAATGTTCCGCCGATAGCGGCGACAAGCGCCCAAATCTTTAAACGGTTGGCAAGACTAGTAATAATGGATAAAGGCGGCTGACCAGATAAATACGCACCAACACCGCCTATGATAGCACCACCCAAAATGACCCCAAGGGCGATAAAATAACAGCTGATAAAATTCGGAATAAAAGCTTCCTTCACATCCATTTTGTCCACCTCACTCTATTCAATATATGGTGTGTGCTGGACAAGTATGAACGGACAGAAAAGAAAGAACATTTGTTTCTCATCGCATCGCGTTTTATAATGAAAGAATGACTTTAGACGAAAGGAGTGGATTTAGCATGTCTTATGTTCATCTTCAGGTCCACAGTGGATACAGCTTGTTAAGCAGTGCAGCTAAAGTAAAGGAGCTTGTACTGAAAGCAAAAGAACTTGGCTGCAAGGCGCTCGCTCTTACCGATGACCATGTGATGTATGGAACGGTCGAATTTTATAAGGAATGTAAAAAACATGGCATCAAGCCGGTTATCGGTTTAACAGCTTCTGTCTTCATAGATGAACAAGAGACAGAGGCTTATCCCTTGGTACTCCTTGCAAAAAACAACGAAGGCTATCAAAACCTGATCAAAATCAGCAGTGTGCTGAAATCAAAATCAAAAGCCGGACTGAAAGAAAAATGGCTCAAAAGCTATCATCGCGGGCTCATTGCGATCACACCAGGTGCATCTGGGTATATTGAAACGCTTTTGCAGCATGATCAAATAGAAGAAGCGCGTGAAGCCGCCAAACAATTAAAGCATATATTCGGCGAGGGCCACGTGTACATCGCACTTCAGCCATTTCAGCAGGACGAATCGCTCACCAGCAAACTGCGGGACGTCTCACAAAGTGTGGACATACCTCTTGTTGCGACGGGGGATGTTCACTACATCAATCGAGAGGATAAAATGGCTTATACGTGTTTAAAAGCCATTAAAGCAGGGGATCAGCTTTCAGAGATAGAGGAAGACCGAGGAGAAAAGCATTTCAGATCCTTTGAAGAAATGTTGGAATGGTATAGAGATGATCGAGAGCTGCTGACAAGAACGGTGGAGATTGCAGACCGCTGCGAGGTCGATTTAAATCTTGGACAGACAAAACTTCCATCCTATCCAACTCCTGATCAATCAACAGCAGATCAGTTTTTACGCAGAGTGTGCGCAGAAGGGATGAAGCAAAGAAAGATTGCTTCAAATGACATGTATGTTAAAAGGCTTGAATATGAGCTAAGCATTATCCAAAAAATGAATTTCAGTGATTATTTTCTCATTGTGTGGGATTTTATGAAGTATGCACATGACAAAGGAATTGTCACAGGCCCTGGACGGGGATCAGCAGCGGGTTCACTTGTTGCATACGTTCTGTTTATTACCGATGTCGACCCGATCCGTCACGGTCTTTTATTTGAGCGCTTCTTAAATCCAGAGCGAATTAGTATGCCAGATATTGATATTGATTTCCCCGACACGAGAAGAGACGAAATCATTTCTTATGTAAAAGACAAATACGGAGACATGCATGTGGCGCAAATTGTCACCTTTGGAACACTTGCAGCAAAGGCTGCTTTAAGGGATGTTGGACGTGTGATGGGAATTGATTCAAAGGCAGCGGATCGTCTTGCCAAGCTGATTCCATCAAAGCCAGGAACGACACTCAAAGAAGCGGTGACTGCATCTCCTGAATTAAAAACGATGCTTCAGCAATCTGAAGAGCTTCGAAAGGTCTTCCAAACTGCTTTAAAGGTAGAAGGCTTACCGAGACACACCTCGACACATGCAGCTGGCGTTGTGCTGAGCGAAGAGCCGCTGACAGAGGTCGTTCCGATTCAAGACGGCCATGAAGGTGTGTATTTAACGCAGTATGCCATGAATTATTTAGAAGATCTCGGACTTTTAAAGATGGACTTCTTAGGGCTCAGAAACTTAACATTAATTGAATCCATTAAAAACCAGATTGAAAGACAGGAAAACGTCCACATTAACTTTAGTGACATTTCATATGAGGATCAGAAAACGTTTGAATTGTTATCTGCGGGCGATACAACTGGAATATTCCAGCTTGAATCACAGGGAATGCGTCAGGTGCTGAGACGCCTGAAGCCGTCTAGTTTAGAAGATATCGTAGCGGTCAATGCCCTCTATCGTCCAGGTCCAATGGAAAATATCCCGCTTTTTATCGACCGAAAGCATGGCAGAGTCAAGGTCTCCTACCCTCATCCTGATTTGTATGACATATTAAAGGATACATATGGGGTCATCGTCTATCAGGAGCAAATCATGCTGATTGCAGCGAAGATGGCTGGTTTTCAGCTGGGCGAGGCTGATCTATTAAGAAGAGCTGTTTCGAAGAAGGATAAAAAGGTCCTTGATGAAGAGCGAAGCCATTTTGTTGAAGGATGCCTAAAAAAGGAGTATCCTGTTAACATTGCAAATGACGTTTATGACTTAATCGTCAAATTTGCAAACTATGGTTTTAATAGAAGCCATGCTGTTGCATATAGCATGATTGGCTTTCAGCTTGCTTATTTAAAAGCGCATTATCCGTTATATTTTATGTGCGGTCTTTTAACGAGTGTAATTGGAAATGAAGACAAAATTGCTCAATATTTCTATGAGGCGAAGGAAAAAGGGATATCTGTGTTGAAGCCTTCTATTAATAAGAGTGAGTTTCCATTTACGGTTGAAAAAGGGGAGATCCGCTACAGCTTAAGAGCGATTAAAAATGTCGGAGTGTCAGCTGTAAAGGATATATACAGGGCAAGACAGGAAAAGCCGTTTGAAGATTTATTCGATTTTTGCGCAAGAGTATCACCAAAGAGTGTCAACCGAAAAACGATTGAAGCGCTCATTTTTTCAGGGGCGATGGATGAGTTTTATCCCAATCGTGCTTCGTTATTAGCATCGATAGATATTGCGTTAGACCACGTGTCATTTTTAAATCCAGAGGATCAGCTGGACTTTCTTGGGGATACAACCTTCTCCATTAAGCCAAAATATGCGGAGATAGAAGAAATGCCGCTTGTTGATCTCCTGCAATTTGAAAAAGAGGCACTCGGGTTATATTTATCAAATCACCCAGTACAAGCATACCGAGACCGCTTAAGAGAGAATGGTACAGTGGAAATCATCAGACTTTCTTCCTATATTAAGCGGAAGATTTCAATGGGTGGTCTTTTGACAAAAGTGAAATCGATTCGGACAAAAAATGGACAATCGATGGCATTTGTTACATTTGGGGATGAAACGGGAGAAATGGAAGGCGTCGTCTTTCCAGAGCAATTTAGAAAGCTGTCCCCCTTACTTGAGGAGGGCACCATGCTTTATGTGGAAGGCAGAGTAGAGATCAGAAATGACAGCAGTCAAATCATCGTGCAAGAAGCTGCTTTGCTTGAAGAGATGGACGTAAAAAGAAAAGAGTCTGTCTACATTCGGGTGAAAGAAGAGAATCATACGCAGGAGCTGCTAGAGCAAGTAAAACGAGTCCTTTCGATGCACAGCGGAGAAGCAGATGTCTATTTGTATTATGAGAAGCAAAAAAAGACGATGAGACTTCCAGATGCATACAAAGTTCATGCAGATCATGCTGTGATTTTCCAGTTAAAAGAGCTGCTCGGTGAACAAAACGTTGTGATTAAATGATGACAAATCGCCTGAATATGTTTTACAAATTCACCTATTGTGTTATCATTTTAAAGATTCTGTGTATTTAAAACTGCCAGTATGTGCTTATCAATTTAGCAAATCATTAAATCATTTTCCACTTGAAGGAGTGTTCATCACATGTCATTAAGAGAAGAAGCATTACATATGCACAAAGAGAATCAAGGCAAACTCGAATCAAAATCAAAAGTACAAGTGAAAAATGCGAAAGACTTGAGCTTGGCTTATTCACCTGGTGTTGCAGAACCATGTAAAGATATTTATGACGACACAAGCAAAGTGTATGATTATACAATGAAAGGCAATATGGTCGCTGTTGTCACAGACGGAAGCGCTGTTTTAGGGCTTGGAAATATTGGTGCAGAAGCATCTCTTCCAGTAATGGAAGGGAAAGCCGTATTATTCAAAAGCTTTGCAGGCGTAGATGCCTTCCCAATCGCGCTTGCAACGAACGATGTAGACAAAATCGTTGAAACAGTGAAGCTTCTTGAGCCGACTTTTGGCGGTGTGAACCTTGAAGATATTGCAGCTCCTAACTGCTTTATCATTGAAGAGCGCTTGAAAAAAGAGACAAACATTCCAGTTTTCCACGATGATCAGCACGGAACAGCCATTGTGACAGTAGCAGGACTTGTGAATGCACTGAAGCTATCTGGAAAATCTATGTCTTCAATCAAAGTAGTGGCAAACGGCGCCGGGGCAGCAGGAATTGCGATTATCAAACTTCTTTATCATTTCGGTGTACGTGATATCATTATGTGTGATACGAAAGGTGCCATTTACGAAGGCCGCCCGAATGGTATGAATGCAGTGAAAAACGAAGTAGCTAAATTCACGAACCAAGACCGCAAAGAAGGTTCATTAGAAGAAGTCATTGAAGGCGCAGACGTCTTTATCGGGGTTTCTGTAGCAGGCGCCTTAACAAAAGAAATGGTTGGAAAAATGGCAAAAGATCCTGTCATCTTTGCTATGGCTAATCCAAATCCAGAGATTATGCCAGAAGATGCACATGCAGCAGGTGCAAGTGTTGTAGGAACTGGCCGTTCTGACTTCCCGAACCAAGTGAACAACGTACTGGCATTCCCAGGAATTTTCCGCGGAGCATTAGATGTACGTGCAACTCACATTAACGAAGAAATGAAAATCGCAGCTGTTGAAGCGATAGCGTCTCTTGTTTCAGATGAGGAATTGTCAGCTGAATATGTCATCCCTGCACCATTTGATGCACGCGTGGCACCAGCGGTAGCAAAAGCTGTGGCAAAAGCAGCAATGGAAACTGGCGTTGCAAGAATCAAAGTCGACCCAGAAGCGGTCGCTGAAAAAACAAGAAAATTAACGATTATCGGCGAATAATCAACTGGAAAAGTGTGCACGTTTTTTCTGAAATTGGAGGAAAAACGTGCAACATTTCCTCTCTTACGCGAAAAATTTTTCATCCGGAATGAGATTTTTTTGTAGACGTTCACAATTCAAACATATCAACTGCTCAGCGCCCCAAACACCTACTCATTTCTCATCAATTCCCCACTGAAAAAATTGAATGAAGGATGACAGCGTTTGACAAAAAAAGTACAATAGTTTCGGTACAGTTATGACATGTCCTATAATAGTGGATGTGCGTGTAAAGAAAAAACCCTTCAAAAAGGGAGGTAGTCATTTGTCAATCAAGAATATTTTCAGTAAAAAGAAAAAATATGCATCTGTACCCTCTGAACAGGCAAGCCAAGATGTGCCTGAAGGCATCATGACCAAATGTCCGCAATGTAAAAAAATAATGCTCACCAAAGAACTAGATAAAAATTTACGTGTTTGCATGAATTGCGGCAGACATTTGCAAATGAATGCAAAACAGCGTATCGAAAGCCTTGTAGATGAAGGCACATTTGAAGAATTTAACGGGCACCTCATTTCAGCAAACCCGCTCGGTTTCCCAGGCTACGAAGAAAAGCTTGAGAAAGACAGAGAAAAAACATCTTTGAATGAAGCCATTGTCACAGGTAAAGGTGAGATTGAAGGCCAAAGTGCTGTGATTGCTGTCATGGATGCCACGTTCCGTATGGGCAGCATGGGATCGGTTGTTGGTGAAAAGATCACACTGGCGATCGAGAAAGCAAAAGCGGACAAGGTTCCGTTTATTATCTTTACTGCATCTGGTGGAGCGAGAATGCAAGAGGGAATTCTCAGTCTGATGCAGATGGCAAAAACAAGTTCAGCATTAAAACTGTTCAGCGAAGATCAAGGGTTGATTATCTCTGTGATGACGAACCCAACAACTGGCGGTGTATCAGCTAGTTTTGCGTCTCTCGGTGATTACAACTTTGCAGAACCGGGTGCTTTAATTGGTTTTGCAGGCCGCAGAATCATTGAACAAACGATTCGTGAAGACCTGCCAGAGGACTTCCAAACGGCTGAATTTTTAATGAAGCATGGACAGCTTGATGCTGTCATCCATCGTGCAGAAATGAAAGAAACACTAGGCCGAATCTTAGCGCTACACAGCACAGGAGGTGAACGAGAGTGGCTGGAGAACTAGAATTTGAAAAACCTGTCATTGAACTTCGAGCGAAAATTGATGAACTGAAAAAGTTCACACAAAACTCAGAAATGGATTTAAGTGCAGAAATTGAGCGCCTTGAAACACGTCTGAGCAAGCTTGAAGCAGACATTTATACAAATTTAAAGCCGTGGGACAGAGTGCAGATTGCTCGGCATGCGATGCGCCCAACAACTCTCGATTACATTCAAGAGCTGTTTGACAACTTTTTCGAATGTCACGGTGACCGTTTTTATGGTGATGATGAAGCGATCGTTGGAGGAATTGCCACGTTTAAAGGGCTTCCTGTCACTGTTATTGGTCATCAGCGCGGTAAAGATACAAAAGAAAACTTGCGCCGTAATTTCGGAATGCCTCATCCAGAAGGCTACCGTAAAGCGCTGCGTTTGATGAAACAAGCAGATAAATTTAATCGCCCGATCATTTGCTTTATTGATACAAAAGGAGCTTATCCTGGTAAAGCAGCTGAAGAGCGCGGACAAAGTGAAGCAATTGCGAAAAACCTATTCGAAATGGCAGGACTTCGTGTACCGGTTGTCTGTATTGTCATTGGAGAAGGCGGAAGCGGCGGCGCACTAGGCCTAGGCGTAGGAAACCACCTATTCATGCTAGAAAACTCAACGTATTCAGTGATTTCACCTGAAGGTGCAGCAGCACTGCTCTGGAAGGACTCATCACTTGCGAAAAAAGCTGCAGAATCAATGAAAATTACCGCTCCAGACCTAAAAGAATTAGATATTATAGATGATGTTATTAAAGAAGTGCAAGGTGGAGCACATCGAGACGTGAAACAACAAGCAGCCTACATGGAAAATGTATTAAAACAATCACTTACATCTTTGCTCAAACTAACACCTGAAGAACTAGTCGAACAAAGATATGAAAAATACAAAGCAATCGGGAAAGTATCGATTGAAAATCAATATATTGGGGTAAACTAAATAAACGTACAGCCTTTTTGGCTGGCGTTTATTTTTTTTCATCTTTTTTCATGAAAACCGACCTCATGTAAGCGCTATTTGAAAATAATTTTCTTTTGTTTTCATAAAATTTGAAACGTCTGAAAACCCTGATATGACAAGGTTTATAGCACCTGCCTTTACAGATTTCAGAGAGATTTGCTTTCATGACGTTCTTAACTTTTGTTTAAAAACGGTTTATTTAATTGTATAATAAGTACGGTTTTAGAAATTCGTATTGAAAACATCCAAATTTGCTCATGATTGTTTTCAAGCAGTGGAAATGGTATGTTTAATTCATATATGGTCTCTGAGGTGAAAAAGATGAAGCGTATAGGAGTTTTAACAAGCGGTGGGGATTCCCCAGGAATGAATGCAGCTGTGCGCGCAGTTGTAAGGAAAGCAATTTACCATAATGTTGAAGTTTACGGTATTTATAATGGATACTCAGGTCTAATTAACGGTAAAATTGAGAAACTCGAAATAGGTTCGGTAGGCGATATCATTCATCGTGGAGGAACAAAACTTTACACGGCAAGATGTCCTGAATTCAAGACAGTTGAAGGTCGTGAAAAGGGAATTGAAAACTTAAAAAAATTCGGTATTGAAGGACTTGTAGTCATTGGTGGAGACGGGTCATTTATGGGAGCGAAGAAATTAACAGAGCTCGGTTTTCCATGTGTAGGTGTCCCTGGCACGATTGACAACGATATTCCAGGTACTGATTTCACTATTGGCTTTGATACAGCACTGAATACTGTCATTGATGCCATTGATAAAATTCGTGATACAGCCACATCTCATGAACGTACATACGTAGTGGAAGTAATGGGAAGACATGCTGGTGATATTGCCCTTTGGTCAGGTCTTGCGGGCGGAGCCGAATCTATTTTGATTCCTGAAGCAGACTATGACATGGACGAAATTATTGCTAGGTTAAGAAGAGGTCACGAGCGCGGCAAGAAGCATAGTATTATTATCGTTGCAGAAGGCGTAGGCAGCGGTGTTGAATTTGGTAAGCGGATTGAAGAGGAGACAAGCCTTGAAACACGTGTATCTGTCTTAGGACATATTCAGCGCGGAGGTTCTCCGAGTGCATTTGACCGTGTACTGGCAAGCCGTTTAGGAGCATACGCAGTCGAGCTTCTCCTTGAAGGACAAGGCGGACGCTGTGTAGGCATTCAAAGCAATGAACTTGTCCATCATGATATTTTAGAAATCTTAGATAAAAAACATACAGTCGATAAAAATATGTACCGACTTTCACAAGAGCTCTCTATATAAAACGAGAAGACCTTAGGAGGAACAGTAATGAGAAAGACAAAAATCGTTTGTACAATCGGTCCAGCAAGTGAAAGCATTGAAAAGCTGACTGAATTGATTGAAGCAGGAATGAATGTAGCCAGACTAAACTTCTCCCACGGAGATTTTGAAGAGCATGGTGCACGCATTGAAAACATACGTAAAGCAGGTAAAACATTAGGCAAGGACATTGCGATCCTTCTAGATACAAAAGGTCCAGAGATCCGTACACGTACAGTTGAAAACGGCTCAATTGAGCTAGTCGCTGGTGCTGATCTTATCGTGAGTATGGAAGACATTGTTGGAAATACGGAAAAAATTAGTGTGACATACGAAGATTTAATTCATGATGTAGAAGTAGGTTCAACGATTCTATTAGATGATGGTCTGATTGGTTTAGAAGTAAAAGAAATTAACAAGGACCGCAAAGAAATCGTCACTAAAGTCATGAATACAGGCACACTCAAAAACAAAAAAGGTGTCAACATACCTGGCGTCAGTGTGAACCTGCCAGGTATTACAGAAAAGGATGCCAATGATATTCTGTTTGGAATTGAACAAGGCGTCGATTTCATCGCAGCTTCTTTTGTGAGACGAGCTTCTGATGTTCTTGAAATTCGTGAGCTTCTTGAAAAGAACAATGCGACTGATATTCAAATCATTCCTAAGATTGAAAACCAAGAGGGTGTTGATAACATCGACGAAATCCTTGAGGTATCTGATGGTTTAATGGTTGCGCGTGGAGATCTTGGTGTAGAGATCCCGGCAGAAGAAGTACCTCTTGTTCAAAAAATGCTGATCAAAAAATGTAATCGTTTAGGCAAGCCTGTCATCACAGCGACTCAAATGCTGGACAGCATGCAGCGTAACCCTCGTCCAACCCGCGCGGAAGCAAGTGACGTGGCCAATGCTATTTTTGACGGTACAGATGCGATTATGCTTTCTGGTGAAACAGCAGCAGGAACATATCCAGTAGAAGCTGTACAAACGATGCATAACATTGCATCACGTTCAGAAGAAGCACTAAACTATAAAGCAATTCTTTCCCGCAGAAGCGAAGAAGTAGAAGTCAGCATTACAGATGCGATCGGTCAATCTGTTGCACATACAGCAATGAAGCTTGATGTGGCAGCCATTGTGACGCCTACGGAAAGCGGACATACAGCCAGAATGATTTCAAAATATAGACCAAAAGCACCAATCGTAGCAGTTACAGCAAACGAATCAGTGGCAAGAAAGCTTTCACTCGTATTCGGTGTATTTGCAAAGAGCGGATCAAAAACGACGTCTACTGATGAAATGCTTGAGAATGCAGTAGAAAAGTCTATTGAAACAGGCTATGTAAGACACGGCGATTTAATCGTCATTACAGCAGGTGTGCCAGTTGGTGAAACAGGTACGACGAACTTAATGAAAGTATATGTTGTCGGTGACATCATTGCGAAAGGTCAAGGTATTGGCCGTAAATCTGCATTTGGACCGGTTGTCATTGCACAAAGCGGAAAAGAAGCAGAAGAAAAAATGTACGACGGTGCGATCCTAGTCGCAAACTGCACAGATCGTGATATGATGGGAGCTTTAGAAAAAGCATCTGCCCTTATCACAGAAGAAGGCGGTTTAACAAGCCATGCAGCTGTTGTTGGATTAAGCCTTGGCATTCCAGTAATTGTTGGTCTTGACGGCGCAACAACACTATTAAAAGAAGGCGAAGAGATTACAGTAGATCCAGCACGCGGAGCGATCTACAAAGGCCGTGCAAGCGTCCTTTAAATCATCCAAGAGAGGAGTTGTCTGACTCCTCTCTTTTTTTATGTTACACTAAAAAAAGTAAACAGCTTTCGATGAAAGATACCCCATGAGGTGATATGGTTGAAGAAATATTTTCTACTATTATTAATTCTGTTCCCTGCGGTGGAAATTAGTTTATTTTTAATCTCAAGTAAAATCATTGGCATTTTGCCAACGATGCTGCTCATCGTGCTGACAAGTGCATTAGGTGCTTATTTCGCAAGAAAACAAGGAATAGAAGCCTTCCAAAAAGTGCAGCGAGATTTACAATATGGCAAGATGCCAGGGGGAGCGATTGTCGATGGTTTTTGTATTCTGATTGGCGGTCTGTTGCTGCTCATTCCAGGCTTCTTATCAGATCTCATTGGGGCTTTGCTGCTCATTCCGGTGACGAGAAAGGGAATCAAGCCGCTCTTTGAACGCTGGCTTAGAAACTTGTCTAATCGCAACCGCTATACAATCATTCGCTAAAGAGACCTTCAGCCTAGGTCTCTTTTATTTTTGCATGCCATACCGAATGTACTCAAAAATATCTCTGAAAACTCCTGCATTACGGAATGCCTGCCACACGACAAGGGAAGCAGGGCCAATCACAAGTCCAAGAAAACCAAACCATTTTAACCCGACAAATAGCGCCACAAGCGTTGCTAGAGGATTAAGTCCGATGGATTTGCTTAAGACTTTTGGCTCTGATATTTGTCTTTGAATGAGGACAACAATATACAAAATGCCCAGTCCAATGGCGAGTGAAAGATTTCCTGTCATAGCAGAATAAATGATCCACGGTAGGAAAACAGTGCCGCTCCCGATATATGGAAGTAAATCGACAAATCCAATACATAAAGCAATTACAAGGGCATGCTCGACTTTTAAAACGATGAGTCCAATCAATACAATACCAATCGTCATGGCCACAAGCAGAAGCTGAGCCTTCATAAAACCGGTAATGGCTTTTTTGATTTCAGATAAAATGGCGCGTGTATGCTGCATCCATTTTGCGGGAAAGATACGTGAGCCATATGTTTTTAATGTAAACCAATCTTTCGTGATAAAAAAAGTTGCCAGAGCAGAAAATAACAATGTTGCTGCTGCATCAGGCAAAAGACCTAAAAAAGCCGGAATAAGCTCAAGTGTTTTTGAAAGAAAAGTCCCGATTTTTGCGGCAGCTTCATCACCGAGTGCTTGAATTTGTCCCAAAATCGATTCCTTTTGACCTGCTTGAAGCGTATTAAATTGGGCTGTGACATCATGATATAAAGGCAGAATTTTATCTGTGAAAAATTGCTCTACAATACCAATCAATTGATCAAGATGGCTAGGCAGCACCTTTGCCAAATAAGCACTACCTGAAATGATTTCAGCAACTAAAAGCGTCATGAAGCCGGCGGCTGCGACTAAAAAGAGCAACAGTACAATGACCACAACAAGTCCTCTTGGCATCCCGGTGATCTCTTCGATTTTGCAGACGGCAGGGTGAATCAAACAAGACACAATAAGGGCGATCCAAAAAGGATATAAAAACGGAAAAGACTGATATAAAAAGACAACAGCAAAAACAGCAATGCTGATCATCATCAAACTTCGCAGAAAAATGGCCACATAGGCGTGATTCACACAATCCCCTCCAAAAAACAAGCATGTCCGATACTTCATTTTATTCAAAAAGATTAGTAATATGAAAAGGTCGCAATAAAAAGAAAGAAAGGAGCGGCGTATGTTTACTCAAGCAAATTTATTTTTGGTACTTTTACTCGTTATTGCACTTATTGCAAAAAACAATTCGTTAATTTTAGCGGTCTCTGTACTGATCGCAATTAAGCTGATTGGCCTGGATCAAAAAATTTTCCCGGTTCTCCAATCTAAAGGCATTAATTGGGGAGTGACCGTTATTACCATTGCTGTGCTGGTCCCGATTGCAACAGGTGACATTGGATTTAAGCAGCTTGGAGAAGCGATGAAATCTTCCTATGCTTGGATAGCTCTTGGAGCGGGTATATTAGTAGCATTAATTGCAAAAAACGGGATTGTGCTACTCGAAAATGATCCGCATATTACGGCAGCGCTTGTGTTCGGTACCATTTTGGCAGTCAGCTTATTTAAAGGGGTGGCTGTTGGCCCGCTCATCGGGGCAGGAATTGCTTATTTGGCGATGCAGGCTGTGAAATTTTTCAGCGGATGAAAAGAGAGTGGTTCCTGCCACTTTCTTTTTTAAATTTTTTCTTGCGTGAGCTTTTGCAAAAAAACATAATTAAATATATTAAAAGAAGCAAATTCCCTTTATTCCATGCCTGATATGGGAGACTGGAAAAAAAAATATCAAAAAAAATTATAGTTAAACATTTAACAAATGTCTGATTATTGTTTATAATGGGAATAGGCTTAATTTTGAACTCATTGATCATACAAGAGATATGAGGCTAAAAGCGCTCTAACCGTATAGGTAAATGTAAGCATTTTCTTTTCAGAAACTGCCATCTTATTCGGATTGGATAGCGCTTTCAAAAAGTGAGAATTCTGCAACGAAGGGGAATCTTTTTAAAAAGGGGAGATTGAACATGACAGCAACAAGAGGTCTTGAAGGTATCGTGGCAACAACTTCATCCGTAAGCTCAATTATTGATGATACTCTTACTTATGTAGGGTACAATATCGATGATTTAACTGAAAAAGCTACATTCGAAGAAATTGTCTACCTGTTATGGCACTTAAAGCTGCCGAATGAGCAGGAGCTGAGTGAATTAAAACAACAGCTCAATGAAAATGCTCAGATTCCGCAAGAAATCATTGAGCATTTTAAATCTTATTCGCTCGATGGGGTTCATCCAATGTCTGCGATTCGTACAGCAGTATCCTTACTAGGTTTACTAGATGACGAATCAGAGATTATGGACAAAGAAGCGAATTACAGAAAGGCAATTCGCTTACAGGCGAAAATTTCTGGACTAGTCGCTGCGTTTTCTCGCATTCGCAAAGGACTTGAGCCTGTACAGCCAAAAGAAGAATACAGCTATGCTGCAAACTTCTTGTATATGCTAAATGGCGAAGAGCCGTCACCAGTAGAAATTGAAGCCATTGATAAGGCGCTTATTCTACATGCGGATCATGAATTAAACGCATCGACATTTACAGCACGTGTATGTGTTGCTACACTATCAGATATCTACTCTGGTGTGACAGCGGCTATCGGTGCGCTGAAAGGACCGCTTCATGGCGGCGCTAATGAAGGCGTGATGAAGATGCTTTCAGAAATTGGCGAAGTTGAAAACGTAGATTCCTATATTCATGGTAAGCTAGAGAAGAAAGAAAAAATTATGGGCTTTGGCCACCGCGTATATCGTCAAGGTGACCCGCGTGCAAAGCATCTAAAAGAAATGAGCCAGCGTTTAACAAACCTCACTGGCGAGCCGAAATGGTATGAAATGTCTGTTCGCGCAGAGGAAATCGTGACATCAGAGAAAAATCTTCCACCAAATGTTGATTTTTATTCTGCATCTGTATATCACAGTCTTGGCATTGATCATGACTTGTTTACACCAATTTTCGTGATCAGCCGATTCTCTGGATGGATTGCTCATATTCTAGAGCAATATGACAACAACCGACTCATCCGTCCAAGAGCTGATTACATTGGACCTGATCTTCAAACCTTTGTTCCGATCAGTGAAAGAGACTAATGTTTATAGAATAAGCGGGGGCTGATTTCAAAAGGCTAATCAGCCTCCATATCAACATCAACAAAAAACGAATCACGTGAAAAACTTTTTTGCTTGCAGACATCAAGCCAAGAAGTTTCAAATATTCACTACATAACCTGGGAGGTAATATCATTGTCACAAGGCGAAAAAATTACAGTTACTGGCGGCGTATTGAATGTACCAAATAATCCAATCATCCCGTTTATCGAAGGGGACGGAATCGGTCCTGACATTTGGAAAGCAGCATCAAGAGTACTTGAAGCAGCTGTAGAAAAAGCATATAAAGGTGAAAAGCAAATCACTTGGAAAGAAGTATATGCAGGTGAGAAAGCTTACAATAAAACTGGAGAGTGGCTTCCTGAGCAAACGCTTGAAGACATTCGTGAATACTTAATTGCGATTAAAGGACCACTAACAACACCAATTGGCGGAGGAATCCGTTCATTAAACGTGGCACTTAGACAAGAGCTTGATTTATTCACATGCTTACGTCCAGTTCGCTGGTTCAAAGGCGTACCTTCTCCTGTTAAACGTCCAGAAGACACAGACATGGTGATCTTCCGTGAGAACACAGAAGATATTTATGCTGGTATTGAGTATGCAAAAGGTTCAGACGAAGTGAAGAAGTTAATTGACTTCTTGAAAAACGAATTAGGTGTGAACAAAATCCGTTTCCCAGAAACGTCAGGTATCGGAATCAAGCCAGTTTCTGAAGAGGGAACATCCCGTCTTGTCAGAGCGGCTATCCAATATGCAATTGACCAAGGCCGTAAATCTGTGACGCTTGTTCACAAAGGAAACATCATGAAATTTACAGAAGGTGCCTTCAAAAACTGGGGCTACGAAGTGGCTGAAAAAGAGTTTGGCGACAAAGTCTTTACATGGGCACAATATGATCGTATTGTAGAACAAGATGGAAAAGATGCGGCAAACAAAGCGCAAAGTGAAGCAGAAGCTGCTGGCAAAATCATTGTCAAAGACAGCATTGCAGATATTTTCCTTCAACAAATCCTAACTCGTCCAGCTGAGTTCGATGTTGTGGCTACAATGAACTTAAATGGAGATTACATCTCTGATGCACTTGCAGCACAAGTTGGTGGAATTGGTATCGCACCAGGAGCGAACATCAACTACGAAACAGGACACGCTATTTTTGAAGCGACTCACGGAACAGCACCAAAATATGCTGGTCTTGATAAAGTGAATCCATCTTCTGTTCTTCTATCAGGCGTGCTGTTACTTGAGCACCTTGGCTGGCAGGAAGCAGCTGATCTAGTGATTCAATCTGTTGAAAAAACAATTGCATCTAAAGTCGTCACTTACGATTTTGCTAGATTAATGGATGGCGCAACAGAAGTAAAATGTTCTGAGTTTGCTGACGAGCTCATCAAAAACTTGTCTTGATTCTTAAACTTTAAAGTTAAAGGGGAAAAAGGAAATGGCAAACAAGCGTAAAAAAGTATCTGTCATCGGAGCAGGTTTTACTGGAGCAACTACAGCATTTTTAACAGCTCAAAAAGAATTAGCGGATGTCGTCTTAGTTGATATCCCGCAGCTTGAGAACCCAACAAAAGGGAAAGCTCTTGATATGCTGGAAGCAAGCCCTGTTCAAGGCTTCGATGCGAACATTACAGGCACTTCTAACTACGAAGATACAGCCGGTTCTGATGTCGTGGTCATTACGGCAGGAATTGCAAGAAAGCCGGGAATGAGCCGTGACGATCTCGTGTCAACAAATGAAAAAATCATGCGCAGCGTGACACGCGAAATCGTTAAATATTCTCCAGAAGCCATTATTGTTGTGTTAACAAACCCTGTTGATGCAATGACATATGCAGTTTATAAAGAATCAGGATTACCAAAAGAAAAAGTCATTGGACAATCGGGTATTCTTGATACAGCACGTTTCCGTACGTTTGTTGCTCAAGAATTAAACCTATCTGTCAAAGATGTGACGGGCTTTGTCCTTGGTGGACATGGTGATGACATGGTTCCGCTTGTTCGTTACTCTTATGCAGGCGGTATCCCGCTTGAAACATTGATTCCAAAAGATCGAATTGATGCGATTGTTGAAAGAACAAGAAAAGGCGGCGGCGAAATCGTGAACCTATTAGGTAACGGTAGTGCCTATTATGCACCTGCTGCTTCACTTGTAGAAATGGTTGAGGCGATTCTAAAAGATCAGCGCCGCGTAATCCCAACGATTGCTTACCTTGAAGGTGAATATGGCTACGAAGGCATTTACCTTGGTGTACCAACAATCGTAGGTGGAAACGGCCTTGAGCAGATCATTGAGCTTGAGCTGACAGAAGAAGAAAGAAGTCAGCTTGACCGTTCTGTTGAATCTGTTAAGAACGTCATGAAAGTATTGTCTTAATATGAAAAAGGAAGGCTTCTCTTATGAGGGGCCTTCTTTTTGTTTACAAAACAAATCTTGTCGAAATTTTAAATTGTCCTCTTGTTAAGCTTTCGTTAAAATGAAAGAGAAAGCGTGACTTCTCGCTTTTCACATAAGATACAAAAAAACGGATGCAGGGGAAATCACTAATTGGAGGCACAACATGAATAAAAAAATATTAGTTGTGGATGATGAAGAATCGATTGTAACACTTCTAAGCTATAACCTTGAAAGGGCGGGCTATGATGTCGTCACAGCAAGAGATGGGGAAGAAGCGCTTGAAAAAGCAGCAAGTGAACAGCCTGATCTCATTGTATTAGATTTAATGCTTCCGAAAATGGACGGCATTGAAGTGTGCAAACAACTGAGAATTCAAAAAATGATGTTCCCTATTTTAATGCTGACAGCAAAGGACGATGAATTTGATAAGGTGCTCGGCCTTGAACTTGGAGCCGATGATTACATGACAAAGCCATTCAGTCCTAGAGAAGTGGGTGCTCGGGTAAAAGCCATCTTAAGAAGAGCGCAGCAATCTCAGCCTGCCCCCACGCAAGAGGACAAGGAAGAGGTCATTGCAGACCAAATCAAAATTGGTGAACTGCGCATTTTACCAGAACACTACGAAGTCTACTTCCAAGAAGAACGTCTAGAGCTTACGCCGAAGGAATTTGAACTGCTGCTTTATTTGGCCAAGCATAAAGGACGTGTCCTCACACGTGATCTGCTGCTAAGTGCCGTTTGGAATTATGACTTTGCAGGAGACACTCGTATTGTGGATGTACACATCAGCCACTTGCGGGACAAAATTGAAAAGAATACGAAAAAACCAACATACATTAAAACCATTCGCGGCTTAGGCTACAAATTGGAGGAGCCAAAGCCAAATGAGTAAAATAAGAACCCGCCTGTTTTCGGGACTTATTTTTCTCCTTTTTATTGTGTTTGTCGCACTTGGCCTTTTTCTGGATCACATGTTCCATGTTTTTTATGAAACAAAATTAACGGAACGAATGGAAAATGAATCGAGCTTTCTTCTTTCTTCCATGGATGGTGATGATCTGCAGGCGAAGCAAAACAAGGAGATCCTCAATCAGGCAAAGCAGCATCTCGACATGAATGCGTCAATTGTGAATCTGAAGGGGAATATCATACATACAACGGGTCAAGCGGAGCAAAGGGGCATCATTCAAAACACACTGAACAATGAACGGCTTCAAACAAAAGGCGTCGTCATTGAGGATGAGAAGGATGCGCTGTTTCATTACGCAGTCCCTATTCTGAAACAAAACGAACCGGCAGGCTATTTATTTCTCCATGCGTCATTCCAGCCTTTAAACGAAATTGATGGCCAGCTTTGGCTCGCATTAGCCGTTTGTCTTGGCTCGGCGATTATTATCATCGTTTTCTTTGGATACCGCATGTCGATGAAATATGTAAAACCGATAGATTATGCCACAAAGGTAGCCAAACAGCTGGAACGTGGGAACTATGATACCAATCATTATGAAGAGCTCATCATTGAAACTAGTGAGCTTAATACATCAATGAAGCGTCTGGCAGAAAGCCTTCAAGAAATGACAAGCACTGGGGAAATGCAGCGGGACCGTCTGCAAACAGTCATTGAAAACATCGGTGCAGGAATTATTTTGATTGATAAGATGGGGTATATCAACCTAGTCAATCGAACCTTCCGCAAGCAGTTTAAGGTGCAAAAGCACATTTACATGCACAAGCTGTATCATGAAGCATTTACACATGACGAAATTATTGAGCTGATTGATGAAATTTTTATGACAGAAACGAAGGTGCGGAAGTTTTTGCGCCTAGCCGTTGACATTGAACGGCGCTACTTCCAAGTGGATGGTGTCCCAATTTTAAGTACAGACGATGAATGGAAAGGAATTGTCCTTGTGTTTCATGACGTGACAGAAACAAAGCAGCTCGAGCAGATGCGAAAAGATTTTGTCGCCAATGTGTCTCACGAATTAAAGACGCCGATTACGTCGATTAAAGGATTCTCCGAAACCCTTCTTGATGGAGCGATTGATGACAAAGAAGCGCTGACACAATTCCTTTCCATCATTTTAAAAGAGAGTGTCCGACTCGAAACTCTCATTCAAGATTTACTCGATCTTTCCAAAATCGAGCAGCAGCATTTCAAACTAAATATTCAAGACGCCAATGCGTCAGAAATCATTCAAGAGATTGAAGTCCTTTTAAAACAAAAGGCTGCGGAAAAAGGTATTCAATTACAAGTGCGTATCCCGAAAGAGCCTGTCTATGTGATGGCAGATCCGCTGAGATTAAAGCAAATCTTCCTCAATCTCGTCAACAATGCTCTTACCTATACACCAGAGGGAGGGAGTGTCACCATTTCGGCAAGACCGCGGAAAGGCGCCTATGAATTTGATGTAGCAGATACAGGAATCGGCATGAAGAAAAGAGAGATTCCAAGAATATTTGAGAGATTTTATCGAATTGATAAAGATAGAAGTAGAAATTCAGGCGGAACAGGACTTGGTCTTGCGATTGTCAAACACCTTGTGGAGGCGCATGAAGGGACGATTTCAGTCCATAGCAAACAAGGCAAAGGAACGACTTTTACAGTGAGCCTGAAATCAAAATAGGGAAAAAAGGAATGTCACGTTAAAATTTACATGATCTTTACAATGGATTCATGTTTAGTTAAACAATCATTGGTAGGATGAATAGGAACCCCTTCATCCAAGGAGCCAATTTTGTAAGGACGAAAACACTTGTTGTTTTCGTCCCTTTTTTTATGCAGGTTCGACTATTTTCTTTTCAAAATAAACTTTGATAAAATGATGATACAATGTGTGAAAGAGACGGCTGAAATGGCTCAGCCGATGGAGGATTAAAACATGACAGACAAAAAGAAATTAGTACTAGTGGATGGAAACAGTCTCGCTTATCGAGCTTTTTTTGCTTTGCCGCTATTATCAAATGATAAAGGCGTCCATACAAATGCCATTTATGGCTTTGCAATGATTTTAATGAAGATGCTCGAGGACGAGAAGCCAACCCATATGCTCGTCGCATTTGATGCGGGGAAAACAACGTTCCGCCACGAGACATTTAAAGAATATAAAGGCGGAAGACAAAAAACGCCGCCAGAGCTATCAGAACAAATGCCGTTTATCCGTGAACTATTAGATGCCTATCAGGTGAAAAGGTACGAGCTTCCTCAATACGAGGCTGACGATATTATCGGGACATTGGCTGTGGAGGCAGAAAAAGACGGCTTTGAAGTGAAAATTTTCTCAGGAGATAAGGACTTAACGCAGCTCTCAACAGACCATACGACGGTAGCAATTACGAAAAAAGGCATTACAGAAGTAGAATATTACACACCGGCTCATATTGAAGAAAAATATGGTCTGCGCCCAGATCAAATCATCGACATGAAAGGCTTGATGGGAGATTCCTCAGATAATATCCCAGGGGTGCCCGGTGTAGGGGAAAAAACAGCGATAAAATTGTTAAAGCAGTTTGAAACGGTAGAAAACCTGCTTGAACATATTGACGAAGTCAGTGGTAAAAAACTCAAAGAAAAGCTTGAAGAATATAAAGAGCAAGCGGTGATGAGTAAACAACTCGCAACGATTCTTGTAGAAGCGCCAATTGATGTATCAAGCAAGGATCTCGCATATGAAGGTCCTCATATGGATCAAGTGATCTCTCTTTATAAAGAACTAGGCTTTCAAACGCTGCTAGAGCGTCTAGGAGAAGCACCAGAAACAGGTGAACAGGTCGAAGTTGAAGCATTAGAAGTGAAAAAAATGACTGATGTAACGGATGAAATGCTGACAGATCACGCCGCCCTTGTGGTAGAACAGCTTGGAGATAATTATCATGAAGCGGATTTGATCGGTTTTGCGATCCATAATGAAAACGGTGCGTTTTTTATCACGAAAGAAGATGCACTTCAATCAGATGCATTTAAACAATGGGTACAGGATGAAACGAAGAAGAAATGGGTCTTCGATTCAAAAAGAGCAGTTGTCGCCCTCAGATGGCACGATGTCGATCTAAAAGGTGTCGATAACGATGTCCTGCTCGCTTCCTATGTCGTCAATCCTCAGAAATCCTATGAGGACGTCGCCAGTGTGGCGAAGGAATACGGCCTGAACATCGCATTTTCTGATGAAAAAGTGTACGGAAAAGGAGCAAAGCAGGCGATCCCACCTGAAGATGAACTGAAGGAACATCTTGGACGAAAAGCAGCGGCGATCTCTGCTCTGCATGATTTAACACTTGAAGCACTAGAAAAAAATGATCAACATGAACTGTATGAAGACTTAGAGCTGCCGCTTGCCCTCATCTTAGGTGAAATGGAATCACTTGGCGTAAAGGTAGATATTGAGCGCCTAGAGAAGATGGGTGAAGAGTTAGCGAAAAAGCTGAAAGAATATGAGGAAACCATTCACCGCTTAGCAGGTGAAACGTTTAACATCAATTCTCCTAAACAGCTTGGCGTGATTCTTTTTGAAAAATTAGGTCTGCCGATTATTAAAAAGACAAAAACAGGCTACTCGACATCTGCGGATGTTCTTGAAAAGCTTGAAGATAAGCACGAAATCATTCGGTCTATTCTGCATTACCGCCAAATTGGAAAGCTCCAATCGACCTATGTGGAAGGCTTAATGAAGGTAACGCGCAAGGATACACATAAAGTGCATACACGATTTAATCAAGCGCTCACGCAAACAGGAAGACTAAGCTCAACAGATCCCAACTTGCAAAACATCCCAATTCGTTTAGAGGAAGGACGGAAGATTCGTCAAGCATTCGTTCCATCAAAAGAAGGCTGGCTTATGTTTGCTGCTGACTATTCACAAATTGAGCTGCGTGTACTCGCTCATATTTCTCAGGATGAGAATTTGATCGAAGCGTTTACGCAAGATATGGATATTCACACGAAAACAGCGATGGACGTGTTCCATGTCTCAGAAGAAGAAGTGACTTCCTCTATGAGAAGACAAGCCAAGGCTGTCAACTTCGGAATTGTATATGGAATCAGTGACTATGGATTATCTCAAAATCTTGGGATCACAAGAAAAGAAGCAGCTGCCTTTATCGAACGCTATTTAACAAGCTTTAAAGGCGTGAAAACCTATATGGAAGAGATTGTGCAGGAAGCGAAACAAAAAGGATATGTCACGACACTTCTCAAACGCAGACGGTATATCCCGGATATCACCAGCCGTAATTTTAATATCAAAAGCTTTGCGGAAAGAACAGCCATGAACACACCGATCCAAGGAAGTGCAGCTGATATTATTAAAAAAGCCATGATTGATATGGCGCGTAAGTTAAAAGAAGAAAACTTGCAGGCAAATCTTTTATTACAGGTGCACGATGAATTGATCTTCGAAGCGCCGAAAGAAGAAATTGCCATACTCGAAAAAATTGTCCCTGAAGTCATGGAAAATGCACTTCAGCTAGATGTGCCGCTAAAAGTTGATTTTGCTTCAGGCCCATCTTGGTACGACGCAAAATAATAGAGAGAGAAAAAGGAGCGAGGAGCATGCCGGAATTACCAGAAGTTGAAACCGTCCGGCGCACACTCAAGCGGTTAGTCGAAGGAAAAACGATTGAAACGGTCGATATCAAATGGCCAAATATCATCAAACGTCCTGGGGAGCCGGAAGAGTTCGCAAGAAGGATGGTAGGAGAAACGATACAAACCATTGAAAGAAGAGGAAAGTTCCTGCTCTTTCATTTAGACCACTACGTAATGGTCTCCCATTTAAGGATGGAAGGGAAATACCGTGTACATGAAGCGCATGAACCATACGATAAACATGTACACGTCGTCTTTACATTTACCGATGGTACTGAGCTTCGGTATCATGATGTGCGTAAATTTGGCACAATGCATTTATTTCAGCCGGGTGAAGAGGAAAAGGAACTCCCGCTCTCACAGCTGGGGTATGAGCCTTTTGATGATCAATTCACTCCGGAATATTTATGGGAGCAATTGAAAAAAACATCCCGTGTGGTCAAAACAGCGCTGCTTGATCAAAAGATTGTCGTGGGACTAGGTAATATTTATGTAGACGAGGTTTTGTTTAAAGCAGGCATTCATCCAGAAACAAAAGCGAATCAGCTCAGCCTTGAATCGTGTAAAGTGCTTCACAGGCATATTATCGATACACTTCAAGTAGCGGTAGATGCAGGAGGAAGCACGATTCGCTCATATATCAATTCACAAGGTGATATTGGAACATTTCAGCTGCAGCTTCTTGTGTATGACCGGCGGGGAGAGCCTTGTCAAACATGCGGAAGCATCATTGAGAAAACAGTAGTCGGAGGGCGCGGCACACATTTTTGTGTAACCTGCCAAAAACGTCCTCAATAAAAATCAGCCATCAGCATGCTTCCTTTTTGCTGTGCATACGATAAAAAACATTCATTTTTCAGCAAGGTGTAGACTGACACACAGCCCACCTGCTCTTCATATAGTGAAGAAGAGTCTAAGGACGCCTAGAGACTCTTGATCATCGTTGCATGAACAGAAAGGAAGAGTTCAGGTATGATTTCGATTTCGCTCCTGTTTTTAGCTATTGCAGTCAGCATTGACAGCTTTTCTGTAGGCTTTACGTATGGACTTCGTAAAATGAAGATTCCATTTAAAGCGATTGTCATTATTGCATGCTGTTCAGGGATTGTGCTGCTCATTTCTATGCTGATTGGCAGCCTGCTGACGACATTCCTCCCTGTCTCAGTGACAGATAAACTTGGTGGAGGCATTTTGATCGCCATTGGACTTTGGGTCCTTTATCAATTTTACAAACCAGCGAAAGAGCGTGATTTGCTACTTCATGAAAAGACATTGCTTAATGTGGAAGTGCAGTCACTTGGTCTTGTCATTCAAATTTTGCGCAAGCCGACAAGTGCAGATATTGACCGTTCTGGGACGATCAATGGAATAGAAGCAGTGCTTCTTGGGATTGCTTTATCCATTGATGCATTTGGCGCAGGGATTGGCGCTGCGATTCTAGGCTTTTCACCAATTGTCATGAGTATCACTGTGGCCGTAATGAGCTCACTCTTTGTGTGTATAGGGCTTCGTTCCGGTCATTACTTGGCAAATTGGCGCTGGATCGATAAGCTTGCATGCTTACCAGGGCTTCTGCTCATTTTAATTGGGGTGTGGAAGCTGTAAAGGAGGAAATCAATTGACGCTTGTCATTGGATTAACAGGCGGGATTGCTAGTGGAAAAAGCACCGTCTCGCAAATGATAAAAGAGCAGGGCATCCGGGTCGTGGACGCAGATGTCATTGCAAAAGAAGCGGTTGCCAAAGGTACACCAGCTCTTCAACAAATCGTTCAAACCTTTGGCGAGGATGTTCTCCTGCCAAATGGGGAGCTGAACCGGCAGCAGCTTGGAGCCATCATTTTTTCTGATGAAGAGAAAAGAAAGCAGCTGAATGCGATTGTTCATCCTGAAGTGAGAAAGGAAATGCTCAAACAGAGAGATGAAGGAGTTAGTCAGCAAGAAACCTTCGTTGTCCTCGATATCCCGCTTTTATTTGAAAGTCAGCTGGAAAGCCTCGTCGACCGCATCATTGTGGTGTATACAACGCCTGAATTGCAGCTGTCGCGGCTCATGAATCGAAATGATCTCAGCGAGGAAGAAGCACTGAATCGTATTCACTCTCAGCAGTCTCTTGAGGAGAAATGTAAAAAAGCAGACCGCGTGATAGAGAACACACAAGATCTCGCGTTTATCAGAAAGCAATTGCAGAACATATTAAATGAATGGGAACATACAGATAAGTAAGAGTACATACACGTACTCTTCTTTTTTTATGCTTTATTCTTATTTCCTTTGAAAAGAACAGCCCTTTTTAGAAAATATACGTTTATATACTGGCAATTATATTCTAATGTGATATACTAATTTCATAAATAAATTTATTGAGTATAACACATAATAGAGGAGTGACCTGTTCATGAAGGTAAAAGCAGCGATCAATGGGTTTGGCAGAATTGGACGCATGGTCTTCAGAAAAGCAATGCTTGATGATCAAATTCAAATTGTAGCGGTGAACGCAAGCTATCCTGCCGAAACGCTAGCACATTTAATTAAATATGACACAAATCATGGACGTTACGAATGTGATGTGACTGCAGAAGATGACGCCTTGATTGTAAATGGCAAAAGAGTGCTTTTGCTTAATAGTAGAGATCCAAAGCAGCTTCCATGGGGAGAGCTTGGGATTGATATCGTCATTGAAGCAACAGGTAAATTTAATTCAAAAGATCAAGCGATGGGCCATATAGATGCTGGAGCGAAAAAAGTCGTTCTAACAGCTCCAGGTAAAAATGAAGACATTACGATTGTGATGGGTGTCAATGAGGATGATCTTGATCCTGAAAAGCACGTCATTATTTCAAACGCATCTTGTACAACAAACTGTTTAGCACCAGTTGTGAAACTGTTAGATGATGAATTTGGCATCGACAACGGGTTAATGACAACGGTTCATGCTTATACAAATGATCAAAAAAATATCGATAACCCGCATAAGGATCTGCGCCGCGCAAGAGCATGTGCTCAGTCCATTATTCCAACTACGACGGGTGCCGCTAAAGCGCTTTCTTTAGTGCTTCCGCACATGAAAGGGAAATTGCATGGGCTTGCACTCCGCGTGCCAGTTTCCAATGTGTCGATGGTTGACCTTGTTGTAGACTTAAAAAAAGATGTCACAGCAGAAGAAGTCAATGCAGCCTTCTCAAATGCATCTAAAACATCTCTTGCTGGTATTTTAGATTACACAGATGAGCCGCTTGTCTCTACGGACTTTAACACGAACCCTTACTCAGCAGTCGTTGATGGATTGACAACGATGGTAATGGAAGGGAGAAAAGTAAAAGTTCTTGCATGGTATGACAATGAATGGGGTTATTCATGCCGAGTGGTTGACCTTGTGAAATTTGTCGGCGCACAGATGAAAGAGCTTTCTGCTGTTTGAAATGAAGAAGACGATCGTCCCTTTTCAAGAAATGAGAGAAAATCCCACTAAAAACACAGCTTGCAAAATGGGTCTAAACAAAGTATACTATTTTTCGTGAACTTCTTGTTCGCAGACTCATTCGGGTATACTTAAAGGGTTAGGACCTCTTAGGACTAACTTTCCCCCGTGGTATATGTCCGGTCCGGCTGCTTAGAACTTCACTCTTTCATTCTTGTTTAAAGGGGGGTCCATGATGGAAACAATCGGACGTCACGTTATCTCCGAGCTATGGGGATGCGACTGTGATAAACTGAACGACATGGATTTTATTGAAAAAACGTTTGTAAATGCAGCTTTGAAATCAGGAGCTGAGGTAAGAGAGGTTGCTTTTCACAAATTTGCACCTCAAGGAGTAAGTGGAGTTGTCATTATTTCTGAATCTCATCTGACAATTCACAGCTTTCCTGAACATGGTTATGCGAGCATAGATGTTTATACTTGCGGCGACCTAGATCCGAATATTGCAGCAGATCATATCGGAGATGAATTAGGTGCTGAAACAAGAGAAAACATCGAAATTCCTCGAGGCATGGGACCTGTACAAGTAAAACAGGCACAAGCCAAAGCACTGTAAACATAAAAAAGATTGCAATGGGAGCTGGCCAAAAGCATTAAATGCCTTTGTGTTATGCTCCTTTTTATATTTTATTTGAGAAAAAATCCAACATTCCCCAGCTTGTCTATACTTTTGTTCTAGGAAAACAAAGGTTTTTTTTATAAAATAAAGAAAGAGGCATTATGGCAAAGGGGATACGTGTATGATTTTAAGACAAAATTTTAAACGGTTCATGTCAAACCATACAGAAACATCTGACGAGCATCCAGTGTCAGAACTGAAAAGCCATTACTACAAATCGACGAATGCACAAGTTTTTCAAGCGGTGGAAGCCATTCTTTCCCGAAACGATTCCTATCAAGTGACATCTGTTTCAGCAGAACGAGGTGAAATCAGCGCAAACATACGATTGCCGAAAAAAGCCTTTCTCGTAGCGACTGTCATTTCAATTCGTCCTTTTGAAACAGCTGTCGATTTTAATGTAACAACAGAAACGGCCCTGCCAACAGATTTCGGCTATAGTCAGAAGACCGTTCTGTCCCTTTATGATGAACTAGACAAACAACTTCCAAGAATAGATCGGAGCTGATGATATGAAATGTCCCACATGTCAGCACCTTGGCACAAGGGTGCTTGATTCAAGACCAGTAGATGAAGGGAAATCCATCCGTCGTAGAAGAGAGTGCGAAAGCTGCCAATATCGCTTTACGACGTTTGAAAAATTAGAAGAATTACCGCTGATTGTGGTGAAAAAAGAAGGAATTCGAGAAGAATTCAGCCGCGAAAAAATGCTGAGAGGACTTATCAAAGCGTGTGAAAAGCGTCCTGTCGCTTTAAAGCAGCTGGAGGATGTCTGCTTTAATATCGAAAAAGAACTGCGCAATCAAGGCATGTCAGAAGTGAAAAGCGAGCTTGTAGGTGAAATGGTGATGGACGAGCTGGCGAAAATTGATGAAGTGTCTTACGTTAGGTTTGCCTCGGTTTACCGGCAGTTTAAAGACATCAATGTCTTTATTGATGAATTAAAAGATCTATTAAAGAAAGAACGCTAAAAAGAGCTGGAGATTCTTCATGCTCTTTTTCCTGCGTAAAGCGTAAAACGCAAAAAGAGTGTACAATGGAAACAATCGCAATTCATGGGGAGGATCAGCATATGACAGAGCATTGGAAGGAAGTGCTAGCCGTCGATCCGTATGTCGTCAAAAGCGCTTCATTGCTCGGTGACATCGATAGACAGCTCATCACTCTTTTATATCAGCCGCTTATTGGCATGTCCGCTTTTAGCTTATACATGACGCTGTGGGGAGAGCTGGAACAAAATCGTATGTGGGGAAAACCTGCACCTCATCGGCAGCTCATGGTCATGCTGCAGACGAATTTAAATGATATTTTTGAGGAACGTTTAAAGCTTGAAGCAATCGGCTTACTCCGCACATATGAACAGGAAACGGAAGAAGGCAGACTGTTTACATATGAGCTTGTACCGCCGCTAAGACCGGATGAATTTTTCCAAGATGGTATGCTGAATGTCCTGCTGTACCATCGTGTAGAGAAAGCAAAATATATGCAGCTTCGTGATTATTTCTCTTACCCAGGTGTTCCTGCAGAAGCAAAGAACATTTCACGGTCGTTTGAAGAAGTCTTTCACGTATTGCAGCCAGGCGAACGCAAGATGACAGAAGAGATTCATCAGGCGACATCGCTTGATCAAGGCTATGAATATGTGACTGTTGGATCGAGTCAGCCGGCACCGCTCTCAGACGAATCCTTCGATTTCGATCTATTGTTAGCGGGTATGTCTGACATGATGATTCCAAGAAAGGCTTTGACAAAGCAGGTAAAAGAAACAATTAAGAAGTTAGCTGTTGTATACGGCATCACCCCGCTTCAAATGCAAAATATTGTAGCAGGTGCATGCGGTTCGGATCAAATGATCTCAACAGAAGAGCTGAGAAAAGCAGCAAGAGACTGGTACCAAATTGAATACAGAGGCGAACAGCCAAAGCTGATTGATCAAAAACAGCCAAGACACTTGCGGCAAGATGCTTCAAAGACGCCGGCAGCGGATACTCCAGATGCAAAATTGATTGAAAAGCTGGATCATATTTCGCCTAGAGAGCTGCTAAAAGACATGGCAGATGGCATTGAGCCAACATATGCCGACTTAAGAATTGTCGAAGATATCATGCTCGAGCAGCAGCTAGAGCCAGGTGTCATGAATGTTCTCATCTACTATACCTTACTCAAAACAGATATGAAGCTGTCGAAAACATACATGCAAAAAATCGCCGCTCATTGGGTAAGAAAGAAAATCAAAACCGTTGCCGCGGCGATGAAAATTGCCAAAGAAGAGAACAGACAAATGACGGAGTGGGCGCAGCAGAAAAAGCAGCGCAGCACATATGGTTCAGGAAAAGTCGTCAGGGAAGAGAAACTGCCTGACTGGATGAAAGAAACCGAAACGAAAGAACAGCCGGCAAAAGAGCAAACGGACAATCTGTCTACAGAAGACCTCGAACGAGAAAAAGAAAAACTGTTAGATCAGTTTAAAAATATGAAAAAGTACAATGCACATTAAGGTGAGGTGAGATGGGATGAAACCGATCGGTCGTTCATTTGAACAGCTAAAAGGACGAGTAGATTTTCGCGTGAGATACAATCAGATTAAAGAAAGTGTGTTATCTGATGAAGATGTGAAGGCCTTTTTACAGAAGCATCAAGAAGAAATACATGAAGACATGATCAATCGCAGCTTGAACCGGCTCTTTGAATATGTGCAGCAGTCGAAGGGCTGCTCTTACTGCTTAGATGACGAAAACGTCAATGCCATTTTAGATGGGTATCACCCGAAGCTTGTAATCAAAGGTCAGAGTATTGATATTGAATATTCCCCTTGTCCAGTCAAGCTGCGGCTCGATAGACAGAAAAAACAGCAAGAGCTGATGAAAAGCATGTATATTCCGCAAAATGTCCTTCAAGCGACGTTCGCTGATCTGAACGTTGTGGGAAGACAAGAGGTCATCCAAAAAGTAGGTCAATTCCTCCAAAGCTATGATGAGACTGGAAAAGGAAAAGGCTTGTATTTACACGGAAAATTTGGAGTAGGAAAAACGTATATTCTGGCAGCCATTGCGCAGCAGCTAGCGGAGAAAGAATACCCATCTCTCCTTGTTTACGTGCCTGAATTTGTGAGAGAGTTAAAAAATTCGTTAGCTGATCATACGCTAGAAGAAAAGCTGAATATGGTTAAATCCACCCCGATTTTAATGCTTGATGATATTGGAGCAGAATCGATGACAAGCTGGGTGCGGGATGAGCTGCTCGGTACGATCTTACAATACCGTATGGCAGAGCAGCTGCCGACGTTTTTCTCTTCTAATTTCTCACCAAATGAGCTGAAGCATCACTTTACGTACTCACAGCGCGGGGAAAAAGAAGAGGTCAAAGCCGCTCGTTTAATGGAACGGATTCTCTATTTAGCAGAGCCGGTCTTGCTCGAAGGAGAAAATCGCCGTCATTTATAAAAACGTATGTCACCTGAAGGAGGAGCAAATGAAATGAACAAAAGAAAATGGCTGCTTTTTCTTGTGATTGGCATTCTTGCTGCTGCGTTGTGGTGGCTGAATAAACAGCATCTTCAGCTCGCGCCGAAAGATGTGAAGAATTGGGTGCTTCAATTTGGGATACTGGCTCCCTTTGTTTTTCTTTTCTTATCTCTTTTCCGCCCGTTTGTTCTCGTCCCGATTACAGTCTTTTCTTTGGCGGCAGGTTTGGCATTCGGCAGTGTCCTTGGGACGATTTATGCCCTCATTGGGGCTACAGCCGGGGCAACAGGCTCCTTCATGATTGCTTCAACCTTTCGTGCAAAAAAGAAGGAAACGGAATCAAACAGCCGAAAGCTGAAAGCGGTGACGTCCCGCATTCAGGAGCATGGATTTCTTTATATTTTGTTATTGCGTATTGCACCGATTCATTTTGATTTCGTCAGCTATGCGGCAGCTGCTTCACGTGCAAATTATCGTGCATTTGTGGCAGCCACCTTTTTAGGCTTAATACCGGGTACAATTGCGTTAAATGTTCTCGGCTCAAGCTTTGTCAGCGGCAATTATGCCGCCTTAGTGGTTGTTTGTTTGATTTATTTGATCTTTATCTCCGTTCCACTCATTTTAAAAAGAAAGATGCCTGATTTATTTTAGGCGTCTATTTTTTATGTTTCCCCCATATATATGTAACAGATGTCGTTAGGGGGGACAAACATGCTTGAAATAATCTTTGAAGATGAATATGATACCGCCGCTTTTTTACATCTTGCTGAACACTTGGACAGTCGGCATCACATGTCAATTCAACAAGGGAAAGACCGGCTTCTCATAGAGGCGAAGGAATCAGAAGAAGCACTTGAGCACATTGTGCGGCCATTATTGGTTCACTTTTTTTTGGAATGCAAAGAAAATGAGCGCATGCGCAGCATCCTTGAAAACACCTATTTATTTAAAGATCCCGAAGAGCAGCACCAAATTCTTTCCATCGCTCACAGTATCATGAACGGGGACTTAGATGATATTCCCGGCATTCAGCAAGAGCCGTCAAGAGAAGCCCTTTTAAAAAAGGAGCTTGAGGCAATTTCTTTACAGCAAGGTGTTTTTTCAATTGGTTCATTTATGACATTTAGGCTGTCAGAGTATGATCGAAGGCTGAAGAACTATGTTGAAGTGTCCATTGAAGAATACAAAATGGAGCAAGAGTATCAAAACTTCATTCAATCGCTTCGAGACTATGTGATGGCAAGAGAGCCTAGGCTCGAAAAAGTACATGTTGTGCATCAGGACCGCCTGGTGATTTGGGAATTTCGCTACGCTTCTGAGCGTGATCAAAAACAATACATAGACAGACAGTTTGTAAGAGAGCATCCAATGTATATTGATTCGCAGCTGATTGCACCGCTTGTCTCCATTGCACCGCAAAAAATTGACCTATTTACAAATGATACAGGTCACTCGATGGTGCAAACGATTCAAAATATTTTTCAAGAAAGGGTCGAGGTGTTCCCATCTCATTCATTCCAAGAGCACAATGTTCAATTTGTACATGACCATTTCGACAAGAAAAGTGAAAAGCTTTCTTGATTTTCACGAAAAAACGTTTTATAATACGGTGTAACTTCATACAGAGACCGTATTGATAAGGACATGAACAAATGAACACCCGCTTAAAGAGAGGGAAGCCGCGGCTGAAAGCTTCCTAGCAGAGGACCATTTGCTTTACCACCTTTGAACATCAGCTGTGAACTTTTTAGTAATGGCTGACGGGAATTCCCGTTATCGAACCGCAAGCCGTATTTGCTTATGAAAAGCAAGCTGCAAGTACGGGAAAAAGGGTGGAACCACGATTCCGTTTATTCAACCTCGTCCCTTTCCAGGGGGCGGGGTTTTTATATTGCCAAAAAAGGAGTGACCAGAGATGTCAGAACAAATTCAACTTACATTTCCAGATGGAGCAGTCAAGGAGTTTGACAAAACAGCGACAACAGAAGACATCGCGGCATCAATTAGCCCGGGCCTAAAGAAAAAAGCACTTGCCGGTAAATTGAACGGTAAAGAAATAGATCTGCGTACGCCGCTATTAGAAAGTGGAACAATCGAGATCATCACAGACAAAAGTGAAGAAGCACTCGACATTATGCGCCACAGCACAGCCCATTTGCTAGCGCAGGCGATCAAACGCCTGTATGGAAAAGAACATCACGTTCAGTTTGGCGTAGGTCCTGTCATCGAAAATGGCTTCTACTATGATGTGGACATCGATGTAGCCATCACACCTGAAGACTTGCCAAAGATTGAAAAAGAAATGAAGAAAATCATTAACAGCAATCTGCCAATTGAGCGAATTGAAGTATCAAGAGAAGAAGCGAAAAAGCGCTTTGAAGCGATTGGTGATGAGTTGAAGCTTGAGCTGTTAGAGGCGATTCCAGAAGGTGAAGCTGTGACGATTTATGAGCAGGGTGAATTCTTTGACCTCTGCCGCGGGATTCACTTGCCGTCTACAGGGAAAATTAAAGAGTTTAAACTGTTAAGCCTTGCAGGTGCATACTGGAGAGGTGACAGTAACAACCAAATGCTTCAGCGTATTTACGGAACAGCTTTCTTCAGCAAAGAAGATTTAAATGAGCATTTACGTCTGCTTGAAGAAGCGAAAGAACGCGATCACCGTAAGCTTGGAAAAGAGCTGAAGCTGTTTGCGAATTCTCAAAAGGTTGGTCAAGGACTTCCGCTTTGGCTGCCAAAAGGCGCAACGATCCGCCGCGTCATTGAGCGTTACATTGTCGATAAAGAAGTGCGTCTTGGCTATGAGCATGTGTACACACCTGTTCTTGCGAATGTTGAATTGTATAAAACATCAGGACACTGGGCGCATTATCAAGAAGACATGTTCCCAGTGATGGAAATGGACAACGAAGATCTTGTTCTTCGTCCGATGAACTGTCCGCACCATATGATGATTTACAAAAACGAGCCGCACAGCTATCGCGAATTGCCAATTCGTATTGCAGAGCTTGGTACAATGCACCGCTATGAAATGTCAGGTGCTTTATCCGGCCTTCAGCGTGTCCGCGGTATGACATTAAACGATGCACACATCTTTGTTCGTCCAGATCAAATCAAAGACGAGTTCATCCGTACAGTTCGCTTAATTGAAGAAGTGTATCAAGACTTTGGCTTGAATGACTACACATTCCGCTTATCTTACCGTGATCCAGAAGATACTGAGAAGTATTTCGATGACGATGCGATGTGGAATAAAGCACAATCGATGCTGAAGGATGCAATGGACGAGCTTGGCCACGATTATTATGAAGCAGAAGGCGAAGCAGCATTTTATGGTCCGAAGCTTGATGTACAAGTGAAGACAGCTCTTGGAAAAGAAGAAACATTATCCACTGTACAGCTTGATTTCTTACTTCCAGAACGCTTCGATCTCACATATATCGGAGAAGATGGAAAGCACCATCGTCCAGTCGTCATTCATAGAGGCGTTGTTTCTACAATGGAACGCTTCGTTGCCTTCTTAATTGAAGAATACAAAGGAGCTCTGCCAACATGGCTGGCACCTGTACAATTCCAAGTCATTCCAGTTTCACCGTCTGTTCATTTAGACTATGCGAAAAAAGTGCAGGAACGTTTGCAGCTTGAAGGTCTTCGTGTAGAACTTGACAGCCGCGATGAAAAAATTGGGTACAAAATTAGAGAAGCGCAAATGCAAAAGATTCCGTACATGCTTGTTGTCGGAGATCAAGAAGCAGAAAATGGCGCTGTCAATGTTAGAAAATATGGGGAACAAGATTCAGAAACAATGGATCTTGAAGCCTTTGTGAAACATGCAGTAGCAGAAGCGAAAAAATAATGAAGCAGCCAGTGATTCTTTTTTAGATCACTGGCTTTTTTCTTTTTGGAAAACATCCTCCACTAGTGATCCAATTCCTAAAAAGAGACGTTTAGATAGTACAAAAGTAAGGGTAAGTATGTACTATTGGTTTGAGACAAATTGGGGGAATGAAATCGATGAAGCAAACAACAAACACTTTATCGTCACAAGTATTGGAGCAATCAGCTGTTCTTCGTGCATTAGAGCACTCGCTGGCAATGATTGAATTTAATGTGACAGGTGAAGTTCTATGGGTGAACGATATTTTTGCAAAAGCCATGGGATATTCTAAAGAAGAGATGATCGGTCTTAAACATAGACAGTTTTGTCCTCCACATATTACAGAACACACAAGCTATCATATGTTTTGGAAGAGTTTGAGAGAAGGTCAAGTCTTTCAGGAAAAAGTACAGCGGTTCACAAAAAACGGCAGCAGCTTATGGCTTGAAGCGACATATTCACCTGTTCGAGATGAAGAAGGAACTGTAGTGGGTGTTGTGAAAGTGGCGACAGATATTACGGAGAGAGAACTATCGATGAAACAGGTTGTAGAAGACTTAAAGGAGATGTCTGCGAAATTAATGGAACGAGCAGAAGTTGGCATACAGCATAGTCAAAGTGTCAATACATCCTTTAATCATATAGCAAACGAAACCGATCAAAATATGAGCTTGCTAAAAGGATTAACGGAGCAGGTAGAGTCCATCAGCTCTATTGCGGCAACCATTAATAGTATTTCTTCGCAAACCCAGCTGCTCGCCTTAAATGCGGCAATAGAAGCGGCACATGCGGGTTCCTATGGAAATGGCTTTAGTGTAGTGGCAGCAGAAATTCGAAAGCTTGCGACAAATTCAAAAGAAGCGATCGTCAAGGTAGATCAATATGTGAAGGCGATCCATGCAGAAGTAGAGAAGGTCAGCAGCGGAACAAGCAGGGCAAAGACAACCGTGTTTACAAACCGGGATCTTGTAAAGCTGGCAAGCGAAGAATTCATCATTGTAGGAGAAGCAGCACGCGGCTTAGACCGGCAAGCGCAAAGTCTAGCATCAATCATTTAGCTCTGTGAATAAAAAACACCCAATCTCGTCAGGAGAAGGGTGTTTTTTTGTTTTATTTTAATATATCAAACAATTCATGTAAGTCTTTGATTTCATAATCAGGCGTCACATCTGTTTCATTTTTCTTGTCATGGCGATTGATCCAAACGGTTTGGATACCAACGCGAGATGCGCCGAGAATATCTGTTTTTGGATTATCCCCAACCATGATCACTTCGTCTTTTGTTAAGTTTAACAGCTGAAGGCAGTGCTCAAAGATACCTGGATCAGGCTTGCCTTTCCCATAATCCCCTGAAATCACAATCTCGTTAAAATAAGGAGCAAGCTCAGGAACACCCGCAAGTTTTTCCTTTTGAAGGCTAGGATCTCCGTTTGTTAAAAGGAGCAATTCGTAGCTGCCTTTCAGGCGGTTTAAAACAGGGTATGTTTCTTCATAGACATATGGGCGTTTCCTACGCTCTGCTGCAAAGAAATCAGCCAAATATTGTCCAAATGCCTCATCGTCAATTCCCGCTGCCCTTAAGCCATTGGTCCAAGCGTTTTTGCGATATTCTGGTGCAATGGCGTTCAGCTTTTGAAAGCCTTCGCTAATCGGTTCACTAAAATTGGACCACAGTCCTTCGAAAGGATTAATGCCGATCATGACAGTATAATCATATGTTTCATAGGAAGAGTACAGCTTTCTTGCTTCTTCACGTACAATCTGTTCAAATGATTCTGGATCGAGTCCATATTTCTTTTCCGCTTCCCGGCAAGTTTCCTGAAAAGTTGTGTGAATGCTTTTTTCGTCCCAAAGTAAAGTATCATCTAAATCGAAAAATACGGCTTTCATGATCTTCTCCCTTGTTATGTATGTGTTACCTTCAATTGCAAGTGACAGGCTCATGTTCATTTTACAATAGAAGAAGAGGCCAATAAAGAAAAGATTTGAGAGATCTTTGATCATTGACCGCACATGATAGAATAGAAAGACAGTAGAGAAGACATACATCAATTGAGGTGGCCGGTTTGCTTCATTTAATTATCATGATGATCGAGCGTGTAGGGATCATCGTTATTCTAGGATTTGTGCTTGCTCATGTGAAGGGCTTTCGCAATCTATTGCTACATAATCAAGGATTTCGGAAAAAGGCAATCCTTGTCTTCATTTTTGCTTCTTTTAGCATTATCAGCAATTACACAGGAATTGAAATCCAGCAGCAAATTGTCATGAATCATGAGTTTTCTTATCATCTCGGCTCGTCAAGCTCTATCGCCAATACGAGAATTATGGGGATCGAAATGGGCGGTTTGATCGGGGGGCCGTTTGTAGGGATTGGTGCAGGGCTTTTAGCTGGAATTCATCGCTATTCCCTTGGAGGAAGCACCGCGCTCAGCTGTGCGATTTCTTCCATTTTAGCCGGTGTCATTGCAGGTTATGTCGGCAGCAGGTTTAAGCGGAGGAATCGAATGGTGACACCTCGCCAAGCAGCTTTTTTTGGGGTGGCGATGGAATCATTACAGATGATCATTATCCTTCTGTTTGCAAGGCCATTCGCCGATGCATGGGGGCTAGTCAGTATCATTGCCCTGCCGATGATTTTTGTGAATGGAATCGGTAGCTTTATCTTTTTATCTATTTTACAGTCAGTCATTCGGCAAGAAGAGCAGGCAAAGGCGATGCAGACGCATCGTGTATTTTTGATCGCCGATCAAACACTGCCTTTTTTCCGCCAAGGGTTAAATGAACAGTCTTGTAAAAGTGTGGCGGAGATCATTCATCGGTTGACTGAAACAGATGCGGTCTCTTTAACAGATACAGAAAAGATTTTAGCGCATGTCGGAGATGGAACAGATCATCATATTCCATCTAAAAGCCTGATTACGGGGCTGTCGAAACAAGTCTTGATGAGCGGCAAGATTATGAAGGCACATTCGAAGGGCGAAATCAATTGTTCCGTCGCTCATTGCCCTCTTGAAGCCGCAATCGTGCTGCCGCTCACTTCTAACGGTCAAACGATCGGGACGTTAAAAATGTATTTCAATTCTCCGGTCGGATTAAGCAGGGTGGAAGAGGAGCTTGCAGAAGGTTTGGCGATGCTGTTTTCCACACAGCTTGAGCTTGGAGAGGCGGAAACTCAAAGCCGCCTGCTAAAAGATGCAGAGATCAAAGCCCTTCAAGCACAAGTGAACCCGCACTTTTTATTTAACGCCATTAATACCATCTCTGTTTTGTGCAGAACCAATGTGGAGATGGCAAGGAAGCTGCTGTTGCAGCTAAGTATTTATTTTCGCTCAAATATGCAAGGTGCCCGCCAGCTGCTGATTCCGATGCATAAAGAGATTCAGCATGTGGAGGCATATTTGTCACTTGAACAAGCAAGATTTCCAAATAAGTACCATGTGACCTTTCAAATTGAAAAGGAGCTGGAGCAGGTGATGATTCCGCCCTTTGTGATTCAGGTGCTTGTTGAAAACGCTGTGAGACATGCTTTTCCTAAACATCAAACAAATTGTGAAGTCATCGTATCCGCTTTGATGAAAGATGGGCATGTTTATATGAAAGTAACAGATAATGGGCAGGGAATTGAAGATGATAAGATGGCTCAACTATTAAAAGCGCCTGTCGAATCACTAGAAGGAACAGGGACAGCCCTTTTTAATTTAGATCAGCGGTTAAGAGGGATTTTTGGCAGACAAGCTGCTTTATCGATTCATAGTGACCAAGGCACTGACATCTCATTTCGCATTCCAATGGATTATGTAAAAAAGGATGATTCTCATTGATGAAGGTATTAATTGTAGATGATGAAGTATTAGCAAGAGATGAATTAAAATACTTATTACGAAGAACGAAAGAGGAAGTTCAAATAGAGGAAGCAGAAAATATAGAATCTGCTTTTGATCGGATGGTTGATCAGAAGCCGGATCTGCTCTTTTTAGACATTGATTTATCTGGTGAGAATGGATTTGATATTGCCAAAAGGCTCAACCGGATGTCTGATCCGCCAGCGGTTGTATTTGCGACAGCCTTTGATCAATATGCGCTGAAGGCGTTTGAGGTAAGTGCGCTTGATTACTTAACAAAACCATTCGATGAAGAGCGTTTGCTCCAGACCATTCAAAAGTTTAAAAAATGGAAATCTGTTGAAACGCAAGAGCACCAGCTGTTAGATGAGAAAATACCCCATCAGCAAAAATTAGCGATCTCAGTTGATGACTCTATTGTGATCCTGCAAGTTGAAGAGATCATGTATGTAGGACTAAGCGAGGGGAAAAAGGTTGTGAAAACAAAGGATCACATGTATGAGGTCACAGAACCGCTGGTGGTCATTGAAAAGAAACTCCCTGAGGCTTATTTTATGAGGGTCCATCGCAGCTATATCGTGAATACCTCTCATATGAAAGAAGTACAGCCGTGGTTTAATTCGACGTACAATCTGCATATGACAGACGGGTCCATCATTCCTGTCAGCCGCACATATGCCAAAGAATTAAAGAAGTCACTCCTGCTAGAGTAGGAGGGCTTTTTTTGTTTGTATTTCAATACTCGTTTTTTGCATTTCAGTCATTGAATCTGGTGAGTTTTATTGTAAACGCTTTATTCATTTATTTCATGCCGTATACTGAGGGCAGTCGAAGAAAGAGGTGAAGGGGCATGAGTGCCACTAAAGTATATGGATTTTTATCTCAAGCATTTATTTTTGCAACCGTAATGTTCGTTTCTAATCTCATTTCAATGTATTTACCGATTCCGATGCCCGCATCCGTGATTGGTTTGGTTCTATTATTTGTTTTGTTAACAACGAAAATTGTCAAACTGGAGCAGGTGGAGCAATTAGGTACATCATTGACAGGACTCATTAGCTTTCTATTTGTTCCCTCTGGGATCTCAGTTATTCAATCACTAGGTGTCATGCAAGAAGTAGGTGTGCAAGTAGTCGGTGTCATTATCATTGCAACCATTATGTTACTTGCAGCGACAGGGCTGTTTTCACAGCTTCTCATGCAATTATCAGAAAGACCGCAGAAACGTAAAGAGACAAAGGAGAGTAAATCTGCTCCTTCTCATTCAAATAAACCAGCTTCAAGTACGCATTAAAGGAGAGATGCAAAATGGGTACAAGTACAATGAGTCCTTATTTTGGCATTGTCGTCTCATTAGTCGCTTTTGGAATAGGGACATTTTTATTTAAAAAATCAAAAGGTTTCTTCTTGTTCACCCCGCTGTTTGTGGCGATGGTACTGGGCATTTTATTTTTGAAAGTTGGCGGTTTTTCCTACGCAGATTATAATGAGGGCGGCAAGATTATCAAATTTTTCTTAGAGCCTGCCACGATTGCTTTCGCTATCCCGCTTTATAAGCAGAGAGCCTTGCTTAAAAAATATTGGTGGCAAATTTTATCCGCTATTTTTGTAGGTTCACTTTGTTCCATTACGATCGTATATCTCGTCGCAAAAGGAATTCATTTAGATGCGGCTGTGATGAAAAGCATGCTTCCACAAGCAGCGACAACAGCGATTGCTCTCCCGATTGCAAAAGATATTGGCGGAATTGCAGATATCACAGCCTTTGCGGTCATATTTAATGCCGTCATTGTCTATGCACTAGGTGCCTTCTTCTTAAAATTGTTCCGCATTAAAAACCCAGTGGCAAAAGGTCTTGCACTTGGTACATCAGGACATGCGCTTGGGGTTTCTGTTGGAATTGAGATGGGAGAAGTAGAAGCAGCTATGGCAAGTATCGCCGTTGTGGTCGTAGGAGTTGTGACCGTTATCGTCATCCCAATCTTTATGCAATTGATTCTTTGATGGCGTCATTGTGTGAAAAAGTCTTGCCCAATTCGTCTCATCATGTTACACTGAAAAAGTTGTTTCAAGAGTTCGGTTACTTGACGGACAAATGAAAATTGTGTAGAATAGTTAACGAATTGAATAGATATCACAAGCAGAAGCACCCGCTTCTCACCTGATTGACACATGTTTGTAGTTGACAGGTTGACCGTACATTTATTTTTTCATGCAAATGTTCGCAGTGTGGGTGTTTTATATGCCCACACTTTTTGTTTGCCTGTAAAACATACAACGAAATGGTCAAAATGAATTGTGAACTCAATTCAAAATCTCATGGAGGTGGCTCACTATTAGCAAAGATCAATTAGTTAATGAAGGTATTCGTGCGCGTGAAGTTCGTTTGATCGGACAAAATGGCGATCAGCTTGGGATTAAAACCCGCCAGGAAGCTCTGGAAATTGCTGCTAAAGCTAATCTTGACCTTGTGTTAGTTGCTGCAAATGCAAAACCACCTGTTTGCCGAATCATGGACTATGGTAAGTTCCGATTCGAACAGCAGAAGAAGGAAAAAGAGGCACGTAAGAATCAAAAAATCATTAGCTTAAAAGAAGTTCGGTTGAGCCCGACAATCGATGAACATGATTTTAACACGAAGCTCCGTAATGCAATCAAATTCCTTGAAAAGGGAGATAAAGTGAAAGCTTCTATCCGCTTTAAAGGCCGTGCGATTACGCATAAAGAAATCGGACAGCGCGTGTTAGACCGTTTCTCTGAAGCTTGCGCTGAAGTAGCAACAGTAGAAACAAAACCTAAGATGGACGGACGCAGCATGTTCCTCATGCTTGCACCAAAAGTCGAAAAGTAAAGTAACAGAGGGAGGAAACATCCAATGCCAAAAATGAAAACTCACCGCGGATCTGCTAAACGTTTCAAAAAAACAGGTTCTGGTAAACTTAAACGTTCTCATGCGTACACAAGTCACTTGTTCGCTAACAAATCTACAAAGCAAAAACGTAAATTGCGTAAGAGCGCAATCGTAAGTGCTGGAGATTTCAAACGTATCAAACAACAACTTGCAAACATCAAGTAATTTGGAATAGGAATCATAGGAGGGAATTACAATGCCAAGAGTAAAAGGCGGAACTGTGTCGCGTCAGCGTCGTAAAAAGGTTCTTAAATTAGCAAAAGGTTATTTCGGTTCAAAACATAGATTATACAAAGTAGCAAACCAACAGGTGATGAAATCTGGAAACTACGCTTTCCGTGACCGTCGTCAGAAAAAACGTGACTTCCGTAAACTATGGATCACTCGTATCAACGCTGCAGCTCGTATGAACGGTCTTTCTTACAGCCGTTTAATGCATGGCTTAAAGCTTTCTGGTATCGAAGTAAACCGCAAAATGCTTGCTGACCTTGCTGTGAATGACCTAAATGCATTCAATCAGCTTGCTGATGCTGCAAAAGCACAACTAGACAAGTAAGTTTTATAAAAGATCATTCCTTTGAGGGGTGATCTTTTTTTCTCATCATGTGAGGTGAAATGAATGAATATGGCTTTGATCCTGCTGCTTATTTTAGTGAATGGCTACGGCTTTTTTCTCATGGGTGAGGACAAACGCCGAGCCAAAGCACATAAATGGAGAATTTCAGAGGCGCATTTATGGAGTGCTGCGGTGCTTTTTGGCGCCGCTGGATCGTATCTGGGAATGCAGTATTTCCGGCATAAAACAAAGCATCCTGCCTTTCAAATCGGCATGCCTGTATTAATGATTTTGCAGTTGATTCTATTGGGCTATATCCAAGTTACTTGAAAAAGGAGCAGACGCCATCAGGACGGCGTGTCTGCTCCTTTTTTTTGTTTGATTTTTTTAATGGGCTGATCCCAATCAATTTTGGTTTGAGGATAACGCTCGATAATGTTTTCCTCTAGTTTTTCAAAGTCTTCTAATGTAAATTCACTCAGCTTCTCAGGTGACTCCGTCCAAACGTAAATGGAGTGGACAAACAGAGGATGATCCTTAGAAGGAACATGCTTCTCCCCTTCAAACAAGACACCTTTATAGACGAAATTAAAGTTTTTGCGCGCGTTTTGCTGTTCGTCCATAAAATAAAAGCCTTCTTTTAATTGTGCTTGTTTCAGCTTTCTTCTCGGATTTGAGAAGAATTTTACCGCCATGTAGAAGATGTAGACAAGCAGTGCAACAAGAGCTAGTCTCATGAGGATTACAAACATGACAGGATGCACCTCCAATACCGTTATCTGATGTACTACGAATGAAAACGCCAAAAGGTTTCAACTTTTTTTAAAAAAATATTTCGTAAAACGAAAAAATATTCATAAAAAGATCGTATTGAACGAAAGAGGTTTTGTATAATAAGAATGCACCATGAAGATAAAGGAGGATAAATGGAATGACAAAGCTAGATCAAACATTAACTATGCTGAAAGACCTAACGGATGCAAAAGGGATCCCAGGAAATGAACGTGATGTCAAAAAAGTCATGCAGACATACATAGAATCATATGCAGATGAAGTCTCTACAGACCGCCTTGGCAGCTTGATTGCTAAAAAGGAAGGAAACGCAAACGGGCCTAAAATTATGCTCGCAGGTCACTTAGATGAAGTAGGGTTCATGGTGACAAAAATTGATGACAAAGGCTACATTCGTTTTCAAACAGTCGGCGGCTGGTGGTCACAGGTCATGCTCGCTCAGCGTGTCACCATTGTAACGAAAAAGGGAGAGATTACAGGGGTCATTGGTTCTAAACCACCACACGTCTTGTCACCTGAAGCTCGCAAAAAGTCAATTGAGATTACGGATATGTTTATTGATATTGGGGCGTCAAGCAAAGAACAGGCAATGGAGTGGGGCGTACTGCCTGGAGATCAAATCGTTCCTTACTTTGAGTTTACAGTCATGAATGATGAAAAAATGCTCCTTGCAAAAGCATGGGACAACCGCATTGGCTGTGCGGTGGCCATTGATGTTATGAAAAACTTACACAATGCTGAGCATGAGAATATTGCTTACAGCGTCGCAACTGTCCAAGAGGAAGTAGGCCTGCGCGGAGCTAAAACAGCAGCGGCTACGATTCAGCCTGATATTGGATTTGCCATTGATGTAGGTGTGGCAGGAGATACACCAGGCATCACTGAGAAAGAAGCAACAAGCAAACTTGGCAAAGGCCCAACGATTGTTGTATTTGATGCTTCAATGGTCTCTCATAAAGGACTTCGTGATTTTGTTGTCCAAACAGCGGATGAGCTGAACATTCCTTATCAATATGACTCAATGCCTGGCGGCGGGACAGATGCTGGCGGTATTCATTTAACGGGGCATGGTGTTCCATCACTATCTATCGGGATTCCGAGCAGATATATTCATACCCATGCTGCAATGATTCACCGAGATGATTATGAAAATGCAGTGAAGCTTTTAACAGAAGTGATCAAAAGACTTGATCAAAAAACCGTCGAACAAATTACGTACGGTTCATAAGTAAGGAAGCCTTTCCTCAGCAGGGGAAAGGCTTTTTTTATTGAATTTCCCAGGAAATGAACGGTGTTTTTTTAAGATGCACCAAAAGAACTGTTTTTGGCAAAAGAAGAGAACATTTCCTAGTGAATAAGGCACATGTGATCAAGCGTTTATTTTTGTAAGATGAAAGCAATAAAAAGGACAGAGCCATAGAATGCCCTGCCAAAAGAGAGTTTATGGAAGTAGGTGAAGCTACCTTAAGAATAAACACATTATTCTTATTTGTCAACTTGGTTTTAAAAGAAAGAAAAATCAATCAATTTATGTTATATTTGTAACAAATTGTTTATACAAAGGGGATGGTTAAATGAATGCGGTTACAATTGTAATAGGATCTATGTGTATTTTAGCGATTGCCTATCGTCTTTATGGCACATTTATGATGGTCAAGGTATTAAAGGTGACAGATGATCATCCTACACCGGCTCACCTACTAGAGGACGGGAAAGATTATGTGCCGACAAACAAATGGGTCACATTTGGGCATCACTTTGCTGCGATTGCAGCTGCTGGTCCGTTAGTGGGTCCGATATTAGCCGCTCAATTTGGGTATTTACCTGGTCTCCTTTGGCTTTTAATTGGTGCCGTCATAGGTGGAGCTGTACATGATCTAGTCGTCTTATTTGCGTCGATGCGTAAAAAGGGGAAATCATTATCAGAGGTAGCGAAGGAAGAGCTGGGACCTGTTGCTGGTTTTTGTACAGGGCTTGCGATGCTGTTTATTATTACAATCACAATGGCAGGTTTGTCTATGGTTGTGCTTCATGCTCTTGAACGAAACCCTTGGGGGACATTTGCAGTTGGAATTACGATTCCGATTGCGATGGGGGTTGGTCTGTATTATAAAAAAACAGGCAATTTAAAGCTGGCGACATCTGCGGGATTTATTTTGCTGATGTTTGGTGTATTCCTTGGTCCAAATATTCAAGGAACGGCACTAGGTGATTTTTTAACACTTGATACAAAAACGCTTGCTCTTGCCCTGCCGATCTATGCCTTTTTTGCTGCGGCTCTGCCAGTTTGGCTGCTGCTTGCACCGAGGGACTATTTAAGTAGTTTTATGAAAATTGGTGTATTCATTGCGCTGATTGCCGGCATCTTTGTGGTGAATCCGTCCATTCAATTCCCGGCGTTTACAGAGTTTGTGAACGGAGGAGGACCTGTATTAGCTGGTCCTGTCTGGCCATTTATTTCGATTACCATTGCTTGCGGTGCTATTTCTGGTTTCCACGCATTTGTTGGTTCAGGGACAACACCTAAGATGCTGGACCGCTGGAGTGATATGAAGCCTGTTGCGTTTGGCGCAATGCTGGTCGAATGCTTAGTTGGGATTATGGCTTTAATTGCGGCTACGGCCCTGCATCCAGGAGATTATTTTGCGATAAACAGTACGCCAGAAGTGTTCCGGACACTTGGTATGAGCGTTGAAAACCTTCCGCAGCTGAGTAAGGAAATCGGCCTTGATTTAGAAGGAAGAACGGGTGGTGCCGTAACATTAGCGGTAGGGATGGCGTATATTTTTACGGGAATTCCGTTCTTTAGTCATTTGGCTTCTTACTTCTTCCAGTTCGTCATTATGTTTGAGGCTGTTTTTATTTTAACGGCTATTGATGCGGGTACACGTGTGGCACGCTATTTGATTCAAGACTTCTTAGGTGAAGCATATAAACCGCTTAAACGAACTGACTGGGTACCTGGTTCGGTGTTTGCAAGTGCGCTTGCTTGTTTTATGTGGGGATACTTACTTTACTCAGGTGACATCGGGTCTATTTGGGCGCTGTTTGGGGTTTCAAACCAGTTAATGGCTTCGGTTGGATTGATCATCGGGGCAACGGTTGTATTAAAAATTGCAGATAAAAGACGTTATATGCTGACTTGTTTAATTCCGCTTGCTTACTTATATGTGACGGTGAATTATGCAGGCTATTGGATGGTAGCGAATGTATATCTCAATCCTGAAGCATCCGGCTATAGTGTGCTGAATGCGGTGCTTTCGATCATCATGCTGATCTTAGGGTTTGTGATTATTGTGTTTGCAATTAAAAAATGGGTTGAAATCTGGCGTGATCCAGCGCTTCGAATGGAAACGCCTATCACTGGCTAAATGAAAAAGGCCGGCTTGCTTTTATAAGCAAACCGGCTTCTTTTATTGCTGCTGCTGAGGCTTTAAGCCTTGCTCTAATGTTTCAAGGATCTCATTTTTTTCGTTTTCTGATGCTTCTTGCCATAGCACCTCAAACAACACGCCAAGACCTGGCAGCATTTTTTCCTCGCCGCTTTGAATAGCATCTAAAATCGTATGTTCAAGCTGCTCTTGATTATGGCCAGTAATGTTTTGAATGACTGCGCCTCTTAAATTAAAATCCATTGCCCACACTCCTTTTTTGATGGTAATAGCCCTATTCTGTCTCAAAGACAGGTTTATTATGTAGTGTGCATGAGATATAATAAATTCATGATAATTAAAGGAGTTAACGTCGCTTGAAATATATAGAATCAGCTAAAAACACAAACATTAAACAGTGGAAAAAGCTCCATACGAAAAAAGAAAGAACGAAAACGGGGCTGTTTCTCGTTGAGGGAATACACTTAGTCGAAGAAGCATTAAAGAGCGGGATCGTGAAGGAATTAATGGTCACCTCGCCCGATAGGCTTCCTCCTCATATCCAGCCTGACATTGAGCTTTATGAACTGAGCGAAGAGGCCTTTTCTGCCATGACAGAAACAGAAACGCCTCAGCACATTGCCGCTGTCTGTACAGTTCCTGTTTTTGAAGAAAAGAAGGTTGAACGGCTTCTTTTATTAGACGCAGTGCAGGATCCGGGGAATTTAGGCACACTCATTCGAACAGCAGATGCCGCTGGTCTTGATGCTGTGATCTTAGGAGAAGGAACCGTTGATGCGTTTAACGGAAAAACGCTCCGTTCCGCACAAGGGTCTCATTTCCACCTGCCTATCTTAAAGCAATCCCTTCAACAGGCAATCATGGAACTGAAAGAACGAGGCTTACCTGTATACGGCAGTGCTTTAAAAGATGCGAAAGAGTATAAAAGCGTAACGGCAGAAGGCCCATTTGCTTTAATTGTTGGAAATGAAGGAGCTGGTATTGATCCAGAGATTCTGCAAATGACAGACCAAAATTTATATGTACCAATGTATGGGCAGGCAGAATCATTAAATGTAGCTGTTGCAGCAGCTGTTCTTGTCTATCATTTACGTGGATAATGTTGCAACATGCGTTCATTTTCACTATAATAAAACTAATATTTTAAAAACCATGATAGAGGAAGATTGTTTCAAGAAGCAGCCTTATAGGGAGAATGCATCGTAGACTGAAAGTGCATTTAAGGAAAGCTGAAACAGGAATTCACCTCTGGAGTTGTCACCGGGACCGCAGGCATTGCTTTGCGTAAAGGTGAACCGGATTCGTTTGATTCCGTTATGTCAATGAAGCTTATTCGCACATGCATTTGTGCTTAACAAGGGTGGTACCGCGACCACAACTCGTCCCTTCTTTTATGGAGGGACGGGTTTTTTTATTGTCTTCAAACGATCAAACAGCCGTTTATCCGAGCGGTTTTGTATATCAAAAGGAGGATTACACTCATGCAAGAAACGTTAAAACAGCTTGAAACAGAGGCGATAGCGAAGGTTGAAGCAGCTAGCTCGCTCAAAGAGGTCAATGACATTCGGGTTCAATATTTAGGGAAAAAAGGACCGATTACAGAAGTACTTCGCGGAATGGGCAAGCTCTCCGCGGAAGAAAGACCAAAAATGGGTGCACTCGCAAACGAAGTAAGAGAGCAGATTGCTGGTGCCATTGCTGAAAAAAATGAACAGCTTGAAGCAGAAGAAGTAAAGAAAAAACTTGCTTCTCAAACGATCGATGTTACTTTGCCGGCAAGTCCAATCAAAATAGGGGCAAGACATCCATTAACGATAGTTGTCGAAGACATTGAAGATTTATTTATCGGAATGGGCTATACCGTTGAGGAAGGTCCTGAAGTGGAAACGGATTACTATAACTTTGAAGCATTGAATCTTCCAAAGGAGCATCCGGCACGTGATATGCAGGACAGCTTCTATATTACGGAAGATACACTGATGAGAACACAAACATCACCAGTTCAAGCACGTACACTTGAGAAATATAAAGGACAAGGTCCTGTGAAGATCATCTGTCCTGGGAAAGTATATAGACGTGACAGTGATGACGCGACTCATTCACATCAATTTATGCAAATTGAAGGGCTTGTCGTCGATCACAATATTAGCATGAGTGATCTAAAAGGAACGCTGGAGACAGTCGCAAGAAAAATGTTTGGAGAAGATCGTGAAATTAGACTGCGTCCAAGCTTTTTCCCATTCACAGAACCGTCTGTTGAAGTTGATGTGTCTTGCTTTAAGTGCGGCGGGAAGGGCTGCTCTGTATGTAAAGGAACAGGCTGGATCGAGATTTTAGGTGCAGGAATGGTTCATCCGAATGTCCTGAAAATGAGCGGATTTGATCCAGAAACTTACCAAGGCTTTGCTTTTGGAATGGGTGTGGAACGGATTGCGATGCTGAAATACGGCATTGATGATATTCGCCATTTCTACACAAATGACATTAGATTCACAAAGCAATTCAAGCAGGACTAAGAGGAGGAAATCAACATGTTTGTTTCATATAAATGGTTAGAAGACTATGTCGATTTAGAAGGCATCAAGCCAGATGAATTAGCAGAAAAAATCACAAGAAGCGGAATTGAAGTGGAAGCCGTTGAATATAAAGGTGAAGGCATCAAAGGGGTTGTCGTTGGACACGTCATTGAACGTGAACAGCATCCGAATGCGGATAAATTAAACAAATGTCTTGTTGATATCGGCGAAGACGCACCGGTGCAAATTATTTGCGGGGCTCCGAATGTGGAGAAAGGACAGCATGTGGCCGTCGCAACAGTTGGTGCAGTCCTTCCTGGCAACTTTAAAATTAAAAAAGCAAAACTGCGCGGTGAAGAGTCTCATGGCATGATTTGTTCTCTGCAAGAATTAGGCGTAGAAAGCAAGCTCGTACCAAAAGAATATGCAGAAGGCATCTTTGTCTTCCCGAATGACGTGAAACCAGGGGGTGATGCCCTTCAAGCACTTCAATTAGATGATGCAGTACTTGAGCTTGGCTTAACACCAAACCGTGCCGATGCCCTGAATATGCTAGGTGTCGCTTATGAGGTTGCGGCCATTTTAGGAAGAGACATCAAGCTTCCTGATACAGCACATGACACTTCTTCCGAAAAAGCAGCAGACTATATTTCTGTTAAAATTGAGGATCAAGAAGCGAATCCACTTTATGCAGCAAAGATCATTAAAAATGTAAAGGTTGGACCAGCACCGCTTTGGATGCAAACAAGATTGATGAATGCAGGCATTCGTCCAATTAACAATGTCGTGGATATTACAAATTTTGTACTGCTTGAATACGGCCAGCCGCTTCATGCCTTTGATTATGACCGCTTTGGTTCAAAACAGGTGGTCGTTCGTAAAGCAACTGATAGCGAAATCATTCAAACACTCGATGAACAAGAGCGTACATTGTCATCAAAGCATCTTGTCATTACGAATGGAACGAAAGCGCACGCGGTAGCAGGCGTCATGGGCGGCTTTGAATCAGAGGTGCGTGATGAGACGACGACGATTCTTTTAGAAGCGGCATATTTCAACGGTCAAACAGTCCGTCAAGCATCTAGAGACTTAGGACTTCGCAGTGAATCAAGCACACGATTTGAAAAAGGACTCGATCCGCAGCGTACGAAGTCGGCAGCAGAAAGAGCAGCTCAATTGATCAGCATGTATGCAGGCGGCGAAGTGCTAAGCGGTACAGTTGAGGAAAATCACCTTGAAGCAAGTATGAATGTCATCCACGTATCAACTGAGCGTGTGAACAAGGTGCTTGGAATGAGCATTTCAAAAGAAGATATTGTTCAGATTTTCAACAAACTAGGCTTCACGGTGGGCGAATCAAATGATGTTCTTGTCGTAACAGTTCCTTCCCGCAGAATGGATATTACGATTGAAGAAGACCTCATTGAAGAAGTCGCAAGATTATACGGCTACGATAATATTCCATCTACACTGCCTGCGACAGCTGGCACGGTTGGCGGTCTCACGCCATACCAAGTGAAGCGCAGAAAGGTAAGACGTTTCTTAGAGGGCGCAGGACTTTCTCAAGCGATTACGTATTCATTGACGAATCAGCATAAGTCCACAGCTTTTGCCCTTCATCCAGCTTATGAAACGAGGCTTTCTCTGCCAATGAGTGAGGAACGCAGTGTGCTGAGACAAAGCCTTTTGCCAAACTTACTTGATTCTGTTGCATATAACTTGGCAAGACAAGCCGATTCATTTGGATTTTATGAAACGGGATCTGTTTTCTTAGCAGAAGCTGAAGGAGCAAAACCAGTGGAAAAAGAACATGTCGCTGGTGCGCTGACAGGCTTATGGCATAAAAATCTTTGGCAGGGTGAGAAAAAAGCCGTCGATTTTTATGTAGCGAAAGGAATTGCTGAAGGATTGTTCGAAAAGCTTGGTGTGTCAGACCAAATCACATATGTTCAAGCAGAGCGTGAGGGTCTTCACCCAGGTCGAACAGCAGATGTTCACTTAAATGGTAAAGTCATTGGCTTTGTTGCCGCACTGCATCCAGTTGTTGAAAAAGAATTGGATTTAAAAGAAACGTATGTGTTCGAGTTTGATTTAACAGATGTGATGACATCTGAAACGAAGGATATGAAATATACAGCGATTCCGAGATTCCCTGCTGTGACAAGAGATATCGCACTTGTTGTCGATCAGCATATCTCAAGCGGACAGCTGGAGCGAGTCATCTATGAAGCAGGTGGTCATCTACTCACAGACCTCTCTGTATTTGATGTGTACGAAGGGGAACATATGGAAGAAGGCAAAAAATCTGTTGCATTCTCTCTTCAATATTTAAACCCTGAACAAACGTTGACTGAGGAAGAAGTCACAGCTGTTCATACAAAAGTATTGAAAGCACTAGAAGATACGTATCAAGCCATCTTACGCGGTTAAAGAAAAAAAGCTAAGGCCTCATGGGCCCTAGCTTTTTTTATAGCATTTTTTTCGCTTTTTGTGTGTTGGCAAAATGCAGCTTTGTAAATTGACGTAAAGCATCTTCACCATGCAGCTTGATGAGCTTGGCGGCGGCCTTGTCTACATGAGGGCCGGCTCCTTTTGGGATGTCAAAGCCTGCAGCCTTTGATAATTTGTCCATTTCAATTAAAAAGGCGTACCTTGCGATAATGGAAGCCGCAGCGACTGACAAATGGATGCCTTCTGCTTTTGTACTAAAATACGTCCGCTCCCGAATGATTTTTTTCCCAGCCAGATGCCTGAAATAAATGCCTGGTTCTGCAAACTGGTCAATCAAAATAGCCTCAGGCTGCTGTCCGCCCAGTTTTTCTAGCACAGAGGTGATGACTTGATTATGAAGCAGTGCCTTCATTTTTCCTTGACTCATGCCCTTTTCCTGCATCGTATTGTACTTTTCATTTCGGAGGACGAGAAGGCTGAACGGAATGGTTTTGATGAGATCCTTGGCAATGTTGATAATTTGCGGGTCCTTTAATCCTTTTGAGTCTTTTACGCCAAGCTCTTTCATTAAAGCAAGCTGGCTGGCATCAACATAGGCCGCACAGACTGTGATCGGTCCGAAATAATCTCCTGTACCTACTTCATCTGAACCGATGACCGACATGGAAGCAATGCCGGGCGGCGGACTGTATTTTGTGACAGCAGGTGCTTTTTGACTTTTCGTATCAGCTGCTTGTAAATGGCTGAATTGACTGGCTTCAGCTTCTGCCCTTTGTCCTTGAAAGAGCACTTTCCCAGATCGATAGGCTGTAATCGTACAGCCAGGGACTTTTGCTTGAAAGAGGGCACCTGGCGGCAAAGTGTCTGTTAAATGGTGCGCATACGCGCTCTTCATCTTTTTGAGGTCTTCTGATGTTGCTTTTAAAACGGATTGGGGCACAGTGGATAACTCCTTTTTACCTTGATATCATTGATTTCTAAAGTGTACCATAACAGGGAAGGGCTCGTCTTTCCATTCAATGTCTAAACATGTTATGATAGAGACTAGGATTCTCGTGGAATGGAGGAGAAACGTTGTCTGACGGCGGTAAAACGAAAACAACAGTTGAGATTTACGGACAGTCCTATACGATCATCGGACAAGAAACGAAGATGCATATGCGACATGTTGCGTCAATTGTTGATGATAAAATGAGAGAAATAAATGAAAAAAATCCATACCTTGATATAAACAAATTAGCTGTACTGACAGCAGTCAATGTCGTCCACGACTACTTGAAATTAAAAGAGCAATACGAAAAATTAGAGATTCAGCTAAAAGAAAAGGAATGAAATTACCGTGATCGATATCATCATTTTGTTTTTGCTTCTTATGGGAACGCTTGTCGGTCTAAAACGCGGGTTTATTCTTCAATTTATTAAATTGATCAGCTTTGTTGTTTCTATCTTAGTGGCTTCCATGTTTTATCAGTCACTTGCACCACAGCTTACGTGGATTCCAGCACCTAATTTTAGCGGCGGTCAACCGCAGCTCGCTTTCTTTAGTGGAAATCTAGAAACAGCTTATTATAATACCATTGCGTTTATCATTCTGTTTATCTTGACCAAAATCCTGCTCGCCATCATTGGCGGATTGCTCACAACCATTGCAAGTATACCTGTGATTAAACAGGTGAACAAACTGCTTGGCGGTGTTTTAGGATTTCTTGAAACCTATTTATTTGTGTTTATTCTATTGTTTGTCGCTGCATTACTACCAGTAGATGCACTGCAGACAATGATGAGCAAATCAATGTTAGCAGATGTGATCGTAAACAACACCCCTTACCTGTCCGGTCTTGTCAAAGACCTATGGTCGACGTATGGAGTTTAAAAACTTCTCCTTTCCTGGAGAAGTTTTTTCTCATTCCATGACAGAAAGTTGTAGGATGAAGGGAAAGTTTGTATATTTATATAGGAAGATGCCAAAGCGGCTGGAGGATGAGAGATGAATAAAAAAGATATTATCAAACTTCTTGAAACAATTGCAGTATATATGGAACTTAAAGGAGATAATCCTTTTAAAATTTCTGCCTTTCGTAAAGCAGCGGCGGCACTGGAACAAGACGACCGCAGCCTTTCGCAAATAGATGATCTATTAGCATTACCCGGCATTGGAAAAGGAACCTTTGCTGTGATCACAGAGTATATCGAAAAAGGACAATCAGAAACACTCGAACAATTAAAAAAGGAAGTGCCTGAAGGACTTGTCCCGCTCTTGAAATTGCAAGGACTTGGCGGGAAGAAGATTGCTAAGCTTTACCAAGAGCTTGGTGTCCATGATGCACAGTCGTTAAAGGAAGCATGCGAAGCGGAAAAAGTACAAGCGCTTGCAGGCTTCGGTAAAAAAACCGAAGAAAAAATTCTCGCAGCTCTTGAGGAGGCTGGAAAACAGCCAGAACGACTGCCAATTGGCTTTGCATTAGATGTGGCAGAGCGGATTGATCATGCGCTTGAACAGATGAAGGGGATTCTTCGTTTTTCAAGAGCTGGCAGTTTAAGACGTGCACGGGAAACCGTCAAAGATTTAGATTATATCATCGCGACTGACAATCCTGAACAAGTCAGAGAGCAGCTCGTTGCACTTGAAGATGTCAAAGACGTCATCGCAAGCGGTGACACGAAGGTATCTGTCATTCTTGCCCTTGATTTTGAGATCAGTGTAGATTTCCGGCTTGTGACAACAGACCAATTTGCAACAACGCTGCATCATTTCACTGGCTCAAAAGACCACAATATTCGAATGCGTCAGCTGGCGAAGGAACGCGGTGAGCGTATTAGTGAATATGGTGTGGAAACAATTGAAACTGGAGAAGTAAAAACGTTTGAAGACGAGGCCGCTTTTTATGCGCATTTTCAACTTCCGCTCATTCCACCAGAAATTCGTGAAACCGGAGTGGAGATTGATACGTATAAAGAAAGTATGCAATTTGTCGAGCTAAAAGATATTAAAGGCGACCTTCATATGCACTCGACTTGGAGTGATGGCGCATTTTCTATTCGTGAAATGGCAGAGGCATGTATTGCAAAAGGCTATGAATACATGGCGATTACAGATCACTCGCAATATTTAAAAGTAGCAAACGGTTTAACAAAAGAACGTTTACGTCTGCAAGCAAAAGAAATTGACAAGCTCAATCAAGAATTCGAGCATTTTCACATTTTCAAAGGGGTCGAAATGGATATTCTCCCGGATGGATCATTAGATTATGATGATGACTTTTTAGCAGACATGGATTTTGTGATTGCGTCTATCCATTCTAGCTTTTCTCAGCCGGAGGAAGTCATCATGGAGCGCCTTGAAAATGCCCTGCGGAATCAGCATGTAGATTTAATTGCACATCCAACAGGCCGTTTGATCGGCAGACGAGACGGCTATGCCTTAAATATAGATCAGCTCATAGAGCTTGCGAAGAAAACGGGAACTGCACTAGAGCTCAACAGCAACCCGTCAAGACTTGATTTGAAAACAGAGCATTTAATGAAAGCAAACGAAGCAGGTGTGAACATCATGATCAATACAGATGCACACAATATCGCCATGCTGGATCATATGGAAGTTGGTGTAACAGCTGCAAGAAAAGGCTGGACACCAAAAGCAAATGTCGTGAATACTTTTTCTCTAAACGAGATCAAAAAGTTTTTAACGCGTGACAGGTAGTCGTTAGGAGGCTGGACCATGCTGCAACAAAAAGTGTTAGCATCATTAGAATTTCATAAAGTAAAAGAAAAAGTCATGTCCTATACCGCATCCTCATTAGGAAAAGAAAGAGCGCAGGATTTAACGCCGCTGACGGATATAGAAACCATTCAGCATTTGCTGGAAGAGGTAGCAGAAGCACAGGATGTCATCCGTTTAAAGGGATCTGCGCCATTTGGCGGGCTGACAGATATTAGACGCGGGGTCAAACGGGCAGAAATCGGCAGTACATTAAGCCCGTCTGAGCTCATGGAAATTGCAGCGCTATTATACACTGCGAAAAATATGAAGCACTTTCTCACGTCCCTGTATGAAGATGGTGTAGATATACCACGCCTTCATACATATGCAGAGACGCTGATATTACTGCCCGAAGTCAGAAAAGAAATCGAAAGCTGTATCGGTGATAATGGAGAAGTGCTTGATCATGCAACTCCGGCGCTACGAACAATACGTACGCAATTACGTTCATTAGAATCAAAAGTTCGAGATAAATTAGAATCCATGATTCGTTCACAATCTGCTTCAAAAATGCTGTCAGACACGATTGTTACCATTCGTAATGACCGGTTTGTGATTCCGGTAAAGCAGGAGTACCGCTCGAATTACGGCGGAATTGTTCACGATCAGTCATCATCTGGGGCAACCCTTTTTATCGAGCCGCAAGTGGTCGTGGATTTAAATAACACTTTGCAGCAAACCCGTTTAAAAGAAAAACAAGAGGTCGAAAAGATCCTGCAAATGCTGACAGCGAGCGTGTCAGAACACATTGAAGAACTGCTTCACAATGTAAAGGAGCTTCAAACGCTAGATTTTATTTTTGCTAAAGCCAAGTATGCAAAGGCAGAAAAAGCCACAAAGCCTGCTGTGAACGATCAAGGGGAGATTTATTTAAAACGGGCAAGACATCCTTTATTGCCTCGTGATCAGGTTGTGGCAAACGACATTGAGCTCGGTAAAGATTTTTCAACCATCGTCATTACTGGTCCAAATACAGGGGGTAAGACCGTTACTTTAAAAACGCTTGGTCTTTTGACGCTGATGACGCAGGCAGGCCTTCATATTCCAGTTGAAGAAGGCTCGGAAGTAGCTGTATTCGACCAAGTCTTTGCTGATATTGGAGATGAACAGTCCATTGAGCAAAGCTTGAGTACGTTCTCATCTCATATGGTCAATATTGTGGATATCTTAAAGAATTTGACATCTAACTCACTCGTGTTATTTGATGAATTAGGGGCAGGAACAGACCCTGCTGAAGGTGCCGCGCTGGCCATGAGTATCTTAGACGAGGTGCATCAAACAAATGCACGCGTCATCGCAACAACTCACTATCCTGAGCTGAAGGCTTACGGATATAACCGAGAAGGTGTCACAAATGCGAGCGTGGAGTTTGACATTGAAACCTTATCACCAACGTACCGATTGCTCATCGGTGTACCTGGACGAAGTAATGCATTTGAAATTTCTAAACGTCTTGGTTTGCCAGATCACCTCATTGACCGGGCAAAAGCGGATATGCATGCTGAGCATAATGAAGTAGACCAAATGATTGCTTCATTAGAAGACAGCAAGAAACAAGCGGAAGAAGAGCTGCATGAGACAGAAGTCTATAGAAAAGAAGCAGAAAAGCTTCATAAAGAATTGCAGAGACAAATTCTTGAATGGAATGAACAAAAGGACAAACTGCTTGAAGAAGCTGAACAAAAAGCGGCAGAAAAAATTGAACAAGCCTCAAAAGAAGCAGAAGACATCATTCAAGAGCTTCGTTCGATAAAAAATGAGCATCGCTCATTCAAAGAGCATGAACTCATCGATGCGAGAAAGCGTCTTGAAGATGCAGTGCCTGAGTTTGACCGGAAGAAAAAGCCAGAGCCGGTGAAAAAAGCAGCAAGACAGCTAAAATCAGGCGACGAAGTGAAAGTGCTCACCTTCGGGCAAAAAGGAACGCTGCTTGAACAAACAGGTGACAAAGAATGGAGTGTCCAAATGGGCATTCTGAAAATGAAAGTAAAAGAAAAAGACATGGAATTTATCAAATCAGCACCTGAATTTAAGCAGGAGAAAGCCATTACGGCAGTCAAAGGAAAAGACTATCATGTATCGCTTGAGCTCGACTTAAGGGGAGAGCGTTATGAAAATGCCTTAAGCAGAGTCGAGAAATATTTAGATGATGCTGTCTTAGCTGGTTATCCGCGTGTGTCGATCATTCACGGAAAAGGAACTGGCGCCCTTAGAAAAGGGGTTCAGGAATTACTGAAACAGCACCGAAATGTGAAAAATGCTCGTTTTGGGGAACAAGGCGAGGGAGGATCAGGCGTTACCATCGTCGAATTAAAGTAAAAAGGAGAAAACGCATGAAAGCCTTTTGGGAAAATGAACTTGTGGAAATTGCCGCCTATTACAGCGTGGCCGTTCTATGTCTTGTCTTATTTCTAACCATTTTTGAACTCGTCACCTCCTATAAAAACTGGGAAGAGATTCAGCGGGGGAACTTAGCTGTTGCCATGGCAACAGGTGGAAAGATATTTGGGATTGCGAATGTGTTTCAGCATTCTATTGCACAGCACAATTCCCTTCTGCAAATGATTGGATGGGGCGTATACGGCTTTGTGATGCTGCTTGTCAGCTATTTCATTTTTGAATTTTTAACACCACGATTTAAAGTAGACAAAGAGATTGAGAATGATAATAGAGCGGTCGGGTTTATTTCACTCATTATTTCAGTTGGGCTGTCTTACGTAGTAGCAGCCGGCATTTAAGGAGACGACATGGAAAAGCTAGCAAAAGTATTAATCGTAGTTGCCTGCACTTTTGCGGTCATTGGTGCCGTTTACATGTTCCTGTGAAATGAAGACAGAGTGAGAAAGCTGTCAGGGGTCCCTTGGCAGCTTTTATCTCACCCGAAGGCGGCGAAATCACATGAAGCAAATTCTGCAAAAAGACGAAATCATAAAGCGCATTGATACATGTCTCCAAATGACATCCCTGCCAAGAGACATATATGAACCGTATATTGCACGCCCATTTCAAACGACTGGATTTTTTGATGATTTGAGTCCTTATGTTCAAATCGATCCGAGCGGCTATATTCTCATTCAATATGAACGAGGAATCCAAATGCTGCATAAAAGAACAGAAGAGGCGGATGAAGTCATTTACTGGATTTTAGAAGACACGATTTTTCTCACAGTCTACATCGACATGATGAGGCAGTATCAAGTCGACAACATCCAGACGCATTTACCTAATGATCCGAGTATCCATCAACAGATCGTGGAGAGAGTAAATGAGTCATTCCGTGCAATCGGTGGATTATATGAACAGTGGCATCATGAAGGAAAAAGAGCATCGATCGAAACACCAGCGAAGAAATAAAGAGGTCATGGAACCAAGCTCTATTTGAAAAAAGCAAACTGCCTTAAGGAAAAGTTTGCTATAATAAAATAGTACGAAAGTTCAGGAAGGAGGGTTTTTATGCAGTCAGATAAACGTTGGCTTCTGCATTACCCGAATCAAATTCCCCACGAACTCACCATCCCAAATGAGACGTTACAATCTTACTTATTCAGCTCCGCAGAGGCTGCACCTGAGCATACAGCCATTCATTTTCTAGGAAAAAACATCACCTATGAGCAGCTCCAAGAAGACGCATTGAAACTAGCTGGTCACCTGATGGAGATTGGCGTGAAAAAAGGCGACAGAGTAGCGATCATGCTGCCAAACTGTCCTCAATCGGTCATTTCTTATTATGCTGTTTTAATTGCAGGCGGCATCGTTGTTCAAACGAACCCGCTTTATACGGAGAAAGAACTGGCATATCAAATGGAGGACAGCGGCTCCAAAGTGCTGATTACATTGGATTTATTGTATCCAAAGGCCTATAAAATGAAAGCGCTGACAAGTATGGAACACTTGATCATCACCAAACTACAGGATTATTTACCATTTCCAAAAAACATTCTGTTTCCTATCGTTCAAAAAAGAAAAAATAAAATGGTCATCCAAGTCGAGAAAAGTGATACCATTCATCACTTCTCACAAATCATGAAAGAATCATCAGGAGAACAAATCCCGCAGCTTGCCTTTGAACCGAAAGAGGATGTCGCTGTTTTGCAATATACAGGTGGAACGACCGGTTTACCAAAAGGGGTCATGCTTACGCATGAAAATATTTTAGCGAACACTGAAATGTGCGCTTCTTGGATGTATAAAACGACAAGAGGAAAAGAACGAATCCTCGGCATTATTCCGTTTTTTCATGTATACGGAATGACGACCGTATTAAATCTTGCTGTCAAAGAAGGGCATTCAATGATTCTCCTTCCTCGATTTGACGCAGCTGATACCCTCAAAACGATTGAAAAACAGAAACCGACACTCTTTCCAGGTGCACCAACCATGTATATCGCCTTGCTGCATCATCCGAACATTGAAAAGTATGACCTGTCGTCCATTACTGCATGTTTAAGCGGCTCGGCGGCTCTTCCTGTTGAAGTCAAACAGAACTTCGAGAAATTGACAGGAGGGCGTTTAGTAGAGGGATATGGTCTTTCTGAAACCTCACCAGTGACCCATTCTAACTTTTTATGGGGAGCGAACAAAACAGGCAGCATTGGCTGTCCGTGGCCTGGAACAGACGCAGGTATTTATTGCGAGGAAACGGGTGGCCTCAAAGAGCCATATGAGCACGGAGAAATTATCGTCAAAGGACCGCAGGTTATGAAAGGATACTGGAATCAGCCAGAGGAGACAGCAGCTGTATTAAGGGATGGATGGCTTTTCACCGGAGATATTGGGTATATGGATGAAGACGGTTTTTTCTATATCGTTGACCGGAAAAAGGATGTCATTATTGCGAGCGGTTATAATATTTACCCAAGAGAGGTCGAAGAAGCCCTTTATGAGCATGAGCTTGTACAAGAAGTTGTTGTCGCAGGTATACCAGACCCTTATAGAGGAGAAACAGTAAAAGCATTTGTTGTGCCGAAAAAGGATGCTTATTTAACAGAGGATGAACTCGATCGCTTTGTGAGAACGAGAATTGCTTCATTTAAAGTACCGCGCGTGTATGAATTTAAAGAGTCACTGCCTAAAACGGCTGTCGGAAAAATTTTGCGCAGAGTTTTAATTGAAGAAGAAAAAAGAAAGCATGCTTCATCTGAAACACCTGTTGATCAATTAAAGAAATAACGACCTTTATCATCCGGTCGAGAGGCCGGATGATTTGAATGATGACAGTCTGCTCTGGTATGATAAAGGTTGAAAAGAAAGAAGAAGATCTCTTGACAAATCACCCGTTTCTTTTTAACATAAAGTTATGAATGAATGCTCATTCAATTTAGAAAGGGACGAAGCACATTGAAGCAGAAAAGACCGAAGTACATGCAAATTATTGATGCAGCAGTTGTGGTGATTGCAGAGAATGGCTATCATCAATCACAAGTTTCAAAGATTGCGAAACAAGCAGGGGTCGCAGACGGAACCATTTATCTTTATTTCAAAAACAAAGAGGATATTCTCATCTCATTGTTCAAAGAAAAAATGGGACAATTCATCGAACGGATGGAAACAGATATTCAAAAGAAGCCGTCTGCCAAAGAAAAGCTTCTACTGTTGATTGAGGAGCATTTTCGCATGCTGGCGCAAAATCATCATTTGGCTCTTGTGACACAGCTTGAACTCAGGCAGTCAAACCTTGAGCTGCGGCAAAAAATCAATGAAGTGCTAAAAGGGTATTTAAATATGCTCGAGTCAATTTTAACAGAAGGAAAGAAAACAGGAGAATTCAGACAAAATTTAGATGTCCGCTTAGCGAGACAAATGGTATTTGGGACGATTGATGAAACCGCAACAACATGGGTCATGAATGATCAAAAGTATGATCTGCCTGCACTCGCAGAAAATGTACATGATCTGCTGTTAAGCGGAATACATCAATCCTAAAGACAATGTGAAAAAGGATGATTGACATGGAAAAGATACTCAGCTTACATCATGAAGGACAGACAGCGCTCATCACAATTCAGAACCCACCTGCAAATGCCTTATCCTCTCAGTTGCTCACTGAGCTTAATGACATGTTCGATGAGCTCGAACAGAATGAAGAAGTAAGAGCGATTGTGATTCACGGAGAAGGCAGGTTCTTCTCAGCAGGTGCTGATATTAAAGAATTTACCACTTTACAGGAAGAGTCTGATTATGCAAGCCTCGCAGATAGAGGACAGCAAGTTTTTGAACGGATTGAACAATGTCCAAAACCAGTCATTGCCTCGATTCACGGGGCAGCATTAGGCGGAGGCCTTGAGCTTGCCATGTCTTGTGATATCCGAATCGCAACAAAAGATGCGAAGCTTGGACTTCCAGAACTAAACCTCGGCATTATTCCAGGATTCGGCGGCACGCAGCGCCTCCCGCGCTACGTTGGTTCTGCTAAAGCGCTTGAAATGATGGGAACAGCTGAACCGATTACAGGTGAAGAAGCATTTGCCTGCGGACTTGTTACAAAGCTGGCAGAAACAGAGGAAGAAGCGCTCACAGCGGCCAAAACACTTGCGGGGAAATTTGCAGCGAAAAGCCCAAAATCACTTGAATATGTGCTTGATTTATTGAACGCAACAAAACTGTATTCGTATGACGGCGGAATGAAGCTGGAAGCCAAAAAGTTTGGTGAGGTTTTCCAATCAAATGACGCCAAAGAAGGCATCCAGGCCTTTATCGAAAAGCGCAAACCGAATTTTAAAGGGGAATAAGGGATAAGTACGACACAAGGGGGAGAAATAAATGAATATATTTGTTTTGATGAAGCGTACGTTTGACACGGAAGAGAAAATTTCTATTCAGTCTGGTGCAATTCAAGAAGATGGAGCAGAGTTCATTATTAATCCTTATGACGAGTATGCCATTGAAGAAGCCATTCAGCTTCGTGATGAGCACGGGGGAGAAGTGACCGTTGTGACAGTTGGCGGTGAAGATGCGGAGAAACAGCTGAGAACAGCGCTTGCAATGGGCTGTGACAGGGCCGTCTTATTAAACGTGGAAGATGATTTAGAAGAGTGGGACCAATATTCAGCTTCTACCATTCTTTATCACTATTTAAAAGACAAAGAAGCTTCCTTGATCTTAGCAGGGAATGTAGCAATTGACGGCGGCTCTGGACAGGTAGCTCCGCGTCTTGCTGAATTACTCGGCTTTTCATATGTGACAACGATAACAAGTATTCAAATTGACGGTGGCTCTGCATCGATTGAACGAGATGCAGAGGGTGATGTGGAAGTCATTTCTACCGAACTCCCGCTAGTCGTCACAGCTCAGCAAGGACTCAATGAGCCTCGCTATCCATCCTTACCAGGCATTATGAAGGCAAAGAAAAAGCCTTTAGAAGAATTGGAACTTGATGATTTAGATCTGGACGAAGACGATGTACCATATAAAATCAAAACAATTGAACGTTACTTACCGGAGAAAAAAGAGGGTGGCAAGGTGCTGAGCGGCGAGCTTCAGGATCAAGTCAAAGAACTGACAGATCTACTCAGAAATGAAGCAAAAGTCATCTAAACATCCACTTTACGATATCACGAGAACAAGGGGGAGCTTGAAGATGAGTAAAAAAGTTGTTGTACTTGGAGAAAGTCGTGACGGTAAATTAAGAAATGTGACATTTGAAGCCATTGCTGCCGCTCACAAAGTGGCAGATGGTGGTGAGGTCATTGGCGTGTTAATAGGGGATGACGTCAAAGGCCTAGCGGATGAACTGCTTTACTATGGAGCGGATCATGTCATGATTGTGGAGCATCCGCACCTTTCATATTATACGTCAGATGGTTTTGCGCAGGCGCTTCAAGCCATATTAGATCAGGTCGATCCAGATGCTGTGCTTTTTGGCCATACGTCTATCGGAAAAGACTTGTCGCCGAAAATAGCCGCACGTCTCCAGACTGGCTTGATTTCAGATGCGATCGATGTAAGCGTTACCGGCGAACATCTTGTTTTCACTAGACCGATTTACTCTGGAAAAGCCTTCGAAAAAGTCATTTCCACAGACCGCCTGCTTCTAGCGACCATCCGGCCAAACAACGTGGCGCCATTTGAGCGGGATGCGTCACGAGGCGGAGAAGTCACACCGGTTTCTGTCGATATTCAGAACCTTCGGACGATCGTGAAGGAAGTCATTAAAAAAACGTCAGAAGGTGTAGATTTATCGGAAGCAAAGGTCATTGTTGCCGGAGGGCGCGGGGTTAAGAGCAAGGAAGGCTTTGAACCGCTGAATGAACTCGCTGAGACGCTCGGGGCAGCAGTCGGAGCCTCGCGCGGAGCTTGTGACGCTGACTATTGTGATTATGCCCTGCAAATTGGTCAAACGGGAAAAGTCGTCACACCCGATCTTTATATTGCATGCGGGATATCAGGAGCGATTCAGCATTTAGCGGGAATGTCTAACAGTAAAGTCATTGTAGCGATCAACAAAGACACAGAAGCAGAAATCTTCAAAATCGCCGATTACGGAATCGTCGGTGACTTGTTTGAAGTGGTACCGCTTTTAAATGAAGAGTTAAAAAAGATGAATATCCACTCGTAACGCTCATACACTCAGAATGCCTAGGTATTCTGGGTTTTTTTGTATGTAATCAAGAAGAAAAGGAGCGGTTGACAAGTGAAGGGGACAGTAAAAGTCAATGACGTGATCGGACGCATTTCTAAACACATTTATGGGCACTTTCAGGAGCATTTAGGAAGAGGGATTTATGACGGGATTTGGGTAGGAAAAGACTCAGAGATTGACCATATTGACGGGATTCGTACCGATGTGCTGAAGGCGCTTCAAGCATTACATATTCCGGTGCTGAGGTGGCCGGGGGGCTGTTTCGCAGACGAGTATCACTGGGCAAATGGTGTAGGTGATCTCAGTGAACGAAAGCCGATGGTAAATACCCATTGGGGTGGTACAGTTGAATCTAATGCATTTGGTACGCATGAATTTATGGCATTGTGTGAGCTGCTTGAATGTGAGCCATACATTTGTGGCAATGTGGGAAGCGGGTCTGTTCAAGAATTAGCCGATTGGGTCGAATACATGACATTTCCAAAAGGGACACCTATGTCCGACTGGCGCATTCAAAATGGAAAACAAGAACCTTGGCAGCTGACCTATGTTGGTGTAGGCAATGAAAGCTGGGGCTGCGGCGGGAATATGACGCCTGAATACTATGCAGATTTATATAAACGCTATCAAACGTACGTAAGAGAATTCGCCGGGCAGCGTATTTATAAAATCGCCTGCGGCGCGAACTCTAATGACGTGAATTGGACGAAAGTATTGATGGAGCGGGCTGCACCGTGGATGGATGGGCTCAGTTTACATTATTACACTGTACCTGGTACATGGGAGAAGAAAGGGTCAGCGACTGAATTTGATGAGGATGAATGGTTTATCACGCTGAAAAAAGCCTATGAGATGGAACGGCTTGTCGAGGACCATGGAGAAATCATGGATCGTTATGACCCAGACAAGCGAATTGGGATGATTATTGATGAATGGGGGACATGGTATGACCCAGAGCCAGGGACAAATCCTGGGTTTTTATATCAGCAAAACACACTAAGAGATGCCCTTGTATCCGCCCTCCATTTTCATATTTTTCATCGCCATTGCGAGCGGATTCATATGGCAAATATTGCTCAGACGGTCAATGTGTTGCAAGCGATGGTATTAACAAAGGACGAAAAGATGCTTCTGACGCCTACGTATCATGTGTTTCACATGTTTCAAGTGCATCAAGAGGAAGAAGCGCTTGAAGTGGAGTTCGTTTCACCGCCGTATGAACGGAGAGGTGAAAAAATTCCTCAGGTTAGTGTGTCAGCCTCGCGTTCATCAAGTAAGATGCATATTAGCTACTGTCACCTGAATCCGCATGAACAAAAAGAGGTATCCCTTGCCATTGAAGGGGTTGATGTACAAACGAAAGTCACTGGACGTGTGCTGACGGCTGATCGCATGAATGCGCATAATACATTTGATGATCCTCATTCTGTTCAGCCAAAAGACTTTCAGCAAATGACTGTAAATCCCGGGGAATTAACGGTAGAGCTGCCGCCAATGTCAGTGGTCATGATAACTGTCGACCTCACTTGATTGCATATTTCGATGTTTGGTGAGAAGAATGTTGGGGCATCATACATTGTAAATGAAGCGGAAAGGGTGTCATGTCATATGCTTAGAACCATTCTAATGATCATCGGTGCGATTGTTGTTATTGGTGCGATTATACGGTTTGTTTTTTAATTCATTTCCTAAAAAATGATTCGTAAGCATTTCATTCGCAAGTCACATTGGTAGATGCTATACTAAAAAGCATAATTTACATTGGAGGAATGAATAATGGCAATCGTAAAAGCTACTGACGCAACATTTTCACAAGAAACTGCAGAAGGTGTTGTTCTTGCAGACTTTTGGGCACCATGGTGTGGACCTTGTAAAATGATTGCTCCAGTTCTTGAAGAACTTGATCAAGAAATGGGCGACAAAATGAAAATTGTAAAAATTGATGTAGACGATAACCAAGAAACTGCTGGTAAATACGGCGTTATGAGTATCCCAACACTTCTTGTTTTAAAAGACGGTGAAGTTGTAGAAACTTCTGTTGGTTTCAAACCAAAAGAAGCACTTGCTGAACTTGTCAACAAACATCTATAAACCGATCTATGTCCAAGCGGCATAATCATTGAAGCGGTTCTCGTAAAGACGAGAGCCGCTTTTCTTTCAACATGGTATAAAACAAATGTTCGTGATACACTAGAAGGAGTGAAAGAGGAAAACAAGGACGGATGAAAATATGAACAAACTAATCAAAGAAAAACTGTCAGTCCTGCCGGATCAACCAGGCTGTTACTTAATGAAAGATAGACAAAATACGATCATTTACGTGGGAAAGGCAAAGGTTTTAAAAAACAGGGTGCGCTCTTATTTCACTGGATCACATGACGCCAAAACGCAGCGGCTTGTCAGTGAAATTGAAGACTTTGAATACATTGTCACCTCTTCTAATATCGAGGCGCTCATTTTAGAGCTGAATTTAATCAAAAAATATGACCCAAAATACAATGTCATGCTCAAGGATGACAAGACGTATCCATTTATAAAAATTACGAATGAACGCCACCCTAAGCTGATCGTCACCCGCAATGTAAAAAAGGACAAAGGGAAATATTTCGGTCCATACCCAAACGTACAAGCAGCACGAGAAACGAAAAAGCTGCTCGACCGCTTATATCCCCTGAGAAAATGCGCCACTCTTCCTGACCGTGTCTGCCTTTATTATCATCTTGGGCAATGTCTTGCACCATGTGTGTATGACATTTCCGAGGAAACGAATAAGCAGCTCGTGGACGAAATCACAAGGTTTCTAAACGGAGGACATCAGCAAATCAAAAAAGAACTGACCGAAAAGATGCAGGAAGCTGCTGAAAATTTAGAGTTTGAACGGGCAAAAGAACTGAGAGACCAAATCGCTTATATCGACTCAACGATGGAAAAACAGAAAATGACGATGAGTGATTTATCAGATCGAGATGTCTTTGCCTATGCCTATGATAAAGGCTGGATGTGTGTCCAAGTTTTCTTTATCAGACAGGGGAAATTGATTGAACGTGATGTCAGCCTGTTCCCTATGTATCAGGACCCTGAGGAAGAGTTCCTTACGTTTATGGGGCAATTTTATGAAAAGAACAACCATTTTCTGCCGAAGGAAATTTTGGTACCGGACAGTGTCGATCAAGAGATGATTGAGCAATTACTTGAGACAAACGTTCACCAGCCGAAAAAAGGAAAGAAAAAGGATTTACTTTTACTTGCCCATCAAAATGCCAAAATCGCCTTAAAAGAAAAGTTTTCGCTCATTGAGCGTGATGAAGAGCGGACAATTGGTGCGGTGAAGCAGCTTGGGGATGCGCTTAATATTTATATGCCGTACAGAATTGAGGCGTTTGATAACTCCAATATTCAAGGAGCAGACCCGGTTTCTGCCATGGTTGTCTTTCAGGACGGGAAGCCATATAAAAAGGAATACCGAAAATACAAAATTAAAACCGTCTCAGGACCAGATGATTATGCATCCATGCGTGAAGTCATTAGAAGACGATATACCCGCGTGTTAAAGGATGAACTGCCGCTGCCAGATTTAATTTTAATTGACGGAGGAAAAGGACAGATCAACGCAGCCATCGATGTGCTTGAAAATGAATTGAATCTGTCTGTCCCAGTCGCAGGTCTTGTAAAAGATGAAAAACACCGGACTTCAAATCTCATGATGGGAGATACACTTGAAATTGTTGCGCTGGAGCGAAATAGCCAGGCTTTTTACTTGTTGCAGCGCATTCAAGATGAAGTGCACCGGTTCGCCATTAGCTTTCACCGGCAGCTGCGCGGAAAAAATGCATTCCAGTCTATTTTAGACGATGTACCAGGTATCGGAGAGAAGCGTAAAAAGCAGCTCCTCAAACATTTTGGCTCTGTGAAAAAGATGAAAGAAGCCTCTATCCAAGAATTTCAGGAAGCGGGCATTCCGAAACAAACGGCCGAACTTTTAATGGAGGCATTAAAAAAATAGATTGTACTTTTCTAAAAAGTTTGTTAAGATGTGACTAATTTAATAAATGAACGTGTTGTTTGTTGAAGATAGAGGTGCGAACTTCAAGAGTAGGCCTTCAGAGATCGATGGGATCTAAGAAGGGGGCTGAAAGGGGAGCGTCGCCGAAGTGAATAAAATCCACTCATTTTATTCGCTGGCTGTACATTGAAGAAATGTAGGGCTGTCAAGAATTCATTTCTTGGAGGGCTATCTCATTGTTTGCATCGTTTAATGATGATTTTAAAGCAATGGGAGATTTGTTCTCTCATTGCTTTTTTATTTGCAGTGAGCGGACAGTCTCCAAAGCAGCCTCTTCTCTCACACGTGAACTTTTGAAAAAGGGTGGTAGACATGGGACTAATTGTACAAAAATTTGGCGGAACTTCCGTTGGGTCAACAGAAAAAATTCGCAATGCCGCAGAGAGAGTGATCGCTGAACGCGAGGCAGGACATGATGTGGTTGTGGTTGTATCAGCGATGGGTAAATCAACAGATGTTCTAGTAGACCTAGCGAAAGAACTTACAGACGATCCAAGCAAAAGAGAAATGGATATGCTGCTCGCAACTGGTGAACAGGTGACCATTTCATTATTAGCGATGGCGCTCCAAGCAAGAGGCTATGATGCCATTTCCTTTACAGGCTGGCAGGCTGGTATGAAAACAGAGCATGTACACGGAAATGCAAGAATCGTGGACATTGATGAAGCAAGAATAAAAGAGGAATTAAGTGAGGGGAAAGTCGTTGTTGTGGCAGGCTTCCAAGGAATTGCAGATGACTTACATATCACAACACTTGGACGCGGAGGATCAGATACGACTGCTGTGGCACTGGCTGCCGCCCTAAAAGCTGATAAATGTGATATTTACACAGATGTACCAGGTGTGTTTACGACAGATCCGCGTTATGTACCATCTGCGCGGAAACTTGCAGGTATTTCATACGATGAGATGCTTGAGCTGGCTAATTTAGGAGCTGGTGTCCTTCATCCAAGAGCTGTTGAATTTGCTAAAAATTATCAAGTCCCGCTAGAAGTCCGTTCTAGTATTGAAAATGAATCGGGTACGTTAATTGAGGAGGAATCATCCATGGAACAAAATTTAGTCGTCAGAGGCATTGCGTTTGAAGATCAGATTACACGTGTGACAGTATGCGGGCTTTCAAGCGGTCTCACAACATTATCGACCATTTTTACGACGCTTGCGAAACAGAATATCAATGTTGATATCATCATTCAGTCTGTCACAAGCACCAATCAGACGTCGATCTCTTTCTCTGTGAAAACGGATGATTTGTCCAAAACAGTTGAAGTATTAGAAGAATATAAAGGGGCGCTTGGCTACGAGCAGATTGAGACAGAAAGCAAATTAGCGAAAGTATCCATTGTGGGATCTGGAATGGTCTCAAATCCAGGCGTAGCTGCTGAAATGTTCGCTGTGTTAGCGCAAAAAGACATTCAAGTGAAAATGGTCAGTACGTCTGAAATCAAAGTCTCAACGGTGGTCGGCCGTGATGATATGGTCAAAGCGGTAGAAGCGCTGCATGATGCGTTTGATTTATCAAAGGTGAGCGCAGCTGCTCACTCTTAAAAAGGTAAAGAGGTGACCTCATGAAAGAGGATCGCCTCTTTTTTCTATATGGAATCGGCTGAAACGGACGTAAACCCATTCATTAAGTATGCTATGATAGATGTAGACATATAAAAAAGGCGTGACCTGAAGTCCGCGCCCTTTTATCAAGAGGATTAGCTAGGGTCTCTTAAATCCCATTTAACGGTTAAAATGACTTTCTCAGCACGCTTTTTCACTTGTTCATAGGATTCAGCCACGTGCTCATTTAGAAGCTGAATTTGTTCAGCAATAAAACCCGCTTCCATCTGAAAGCATGGCTCCTTTTGATAGGTGAGTCGATTGGATACTAGTGGACCTTCGAGCTCAAACTCAATTTCCTGTTTTTTCGAATGGACCATTGTGAGAGTCCCCCATCCGGCATCATGGAAAAATTCGGGGATCTTTTCCCATGACTCTTGAGGAAATTTACGAGCAAGCAGTTTACCCGCAAAATACATCATAGATGAATGGTCCTGACCAAGAATATCAGGCAGCAGAACTTCGCGTATCAGCTCGTAGGCAAATCCATTGACTTCAATTTCTTTTAGCTGTTCTAAGTTAGATTCGAATTTATTCATTGTACGGCTCCCCTCTTTCAACAATTTATTATAGCTTATGTGGGCATATGATGACAGAGTTTTCCCTGAAGTCTAAGAAATTCTTATTGTAGTAAAACGAATTTTGATTTAAAACTTTTAAATTTCGGAAAATTTTAATTTATGTACGCGGTTTCTTGACGCTTTTTTGACATAGGAGTAAAATGAAATTGTCAATAAATTTGAATAAAGTGCTTACAATTGAAAGAAGCGGGGGTAAGACAATTTTCAAGCAATTGCACTTTTTTTACTAGGGGGTAAAGTAATGTCGGGGAACAAAGAATTTTTTTATCGGAGATTGCATTCTTTGCTTGGCGTCATTCCGGTCGGTCTATTTTTAGTACAGCACTTAGTGATTAACCACTTTGCGACGGATGGACCAGAGGCGTTTAACAAAGCTGCACACTTTATGGAACAGCTGCCATTCAGGTACGCACTTGAGCTGTTCGTGATTTTCTTACCACTGATCTATCATGCTGTTTATGGGGTGTACATAGCCTTTACGGCACAAAACAACACGTCTCGCTTCAGTTACTTAAGAAACTGGTTGTTCAGACTGCAAAGGATTTCAGGTATCATCACATTGATTTTTATCACTTGGCACGTATGGGAAACACGCATTCAAGCTCAGCTTGGAGCTGAAGTCAACTACGACATGATGGCGAATATTTTAAGCTCTCCATTTATGCTAGGTTTCTATATTGTCGGCGTTTTATCTACTATTTTCCACTTTGCTAATGGCTTGTGGTCATTTGCTGTCAGCTGGGGAATTACGGTTTCACCACGCTCACAAAGAATCTCCACATTTGTGACATTAGGTATATTTATAGCGCTTTCATATGTAGGGCTAAGAGCAATTTTCGCTTTTGTTTAAGAGGAAATAGATTAGTAGAAGAGGGAGAGGGGCTACAATGAGTAATTCTAGCATCATCGTTGTCGGAGGCGGCTTAGCTGGTCTCATGGCAACTATTAAAGCAGCAGAAGCGGGAACAGCTGTTCAACTATTTTCAATCGTACCTGTGAAACGTTCGCATTCTGTATGTGCACAGGGCGGAATCAACGGAGCGGTCAATACAAAAGGTGAAGGGGATTCACCTTATGAGCATTTTGATGACACGGTATACGGCGGAGATTTCTTAGCCAACCAGCCGCCAGTAAAGGCAATGTGTGAAGCAGCGCCGTCCATTATCCACTTACTTGATCGTATGGGTGTTATGTTTAATAGAACACCAGAGGGATTATTGGACTTCCGCCGCTTCGGGGGAACACAGCACCACCGTACAGCGTTTGCTGGAGCTACAACAGGCCAGCAGCTATTATACGCACTGGATGAGCAGGTTCGCCGCTATGAAGTAGCAGGACTTGTCACAAAATATGAAGGCTGGGAATTCCTTGGCGCTGTTTTAGATGACGAGGAAGTATGCCGCGGGATTGTCGCACAGAACTTAACGACAATGGAAATTCAATCCTTCCGTTCAGATGCGGTTATCATGGCAACAGGCGGCCCTGGAATCGTGTTCGGTAAATCAACGAACTCCATGATTAACACTGGATCTGCTGCATCTATCGTTTATCAGCAAGGTGCGCATTATGCAAATGGAGAATTCATTCAAATTCACCCAACAGCGATTCCAGGAGATGACAAGCTTCGTCTCATGAGTGAATCAGCTCGTGGTGAGGGCGGACGTGTTTGGACATATAAAGACGGGAAGCCTTGGTACTTCCTTGAAGAAAAATACCCAGCATACGGGAACCTTGTACCGCGTGACATCGCAACGCGTGAAATCTTTGACGTATGTGTCGAGCAAAAGCTTGGCATCAACGGAGAGAACATGGTATATCTCGATCTTTCTCATAAAGATCCTAAAGAGCTTGATATTAAGCTTGGCGGAATCATTGAAATCTATGAAAAATTCATGGGTGATGACCCGCGTAAGCTTCCGATGAAAATCTTCCCAGCTGTTCATTACTCAATGGGCGGATTATGGGTCGATTATGATCAAATGACGAATATCAAAGGTCTGTTCGCTGCCGGAGAATGTGATTACTCGATGCACGGCGGAAACAGACTTGGTGCAAACTCACTTCTTTCTGCGATTTACGGCGGAATGGTCGCTGGACCAAATGCAGTGAAGTACATTAGCGGTCTTGAGAAATCTGCGGAAGACCTATCTTCTGCAACATTTGACAGCGCTGTGAAGAAAGAGCAGGAGAAATGGGACAACATCCTCAGCATGGACGGAACAGAAAATGCATACGTGCTTCATAAAGAGCTTGGAGAATGGATGACGGATAACGTTACAGTGGTTCGTTACAATGACAAACTCTTAAAAACAGATCAGAAGATCGAAGAACTAATGGAGCGCTACAAGAAGATCAACATCAACGATACCGCATCATGGAGCAACCAAGGCGCTGCCTTCACGCGTCAGCTTGACAACATGCTTCAGCTGGCAAGAGTCATTACGATCGGGGCATATAACCGGAATGAAAGCCGAGGCGCACACTATAAACCGGAATTCCCAGAAAGAAACGATGAAGAATTCCTTAAAACAACGATGGCTACGTTCAAAGGGAAAAATCAAAAGCCTGCATTCCACTATGAGGACGTCGATGTATCGTTAATTGCACCTCGTAAACGAGATTACTCGAAGAAAAAGGTGGAGAAATAAGATGAGTGAAAAAAACACAATTCAATTCATTATCACGCGTCAAGATACAGCAGATGGAAAGCCTTATGATGAAGAATTCGAAATCCCTTACCGCCCAAATATGAACGTCATTTCTGCACTCATGGAAATTAGACGTAACCCGGTCAATAAACAAGGTGAAAAAACAACGGCGATCAACTGGGATATGAACTGTCTTGAAGAGGTGTGCGGAGCTTGCTCTATGGTCATTAATGGAAAACCGCGCCAGTCATGTACAGCCCTGATTGATAAGTTAGATCAGCCGATCCGTCTTCAGCCGATGAAGACATTCCCAGTCGTGAGAGACTTGCAGGTTGATAGAAGCCGTATGTTCAACTCCTTGAAAAAAGTAAAAGCATGGGTGCCGATCGATGGCACATATGATCTTGGACCTGGACCAAGAATGCCTGAGAAAAAACGTCAATGGGCGTATGAGCTTTCAAAATGCATGACATGTGGTGTCTGCCTTGAAGCTTGTCCAAACGTGAATGATAAGTCTTCCTTTATGGGCCCTGCACCGCTTTCACAAGTACGTCTATTTAACGCACACCCGACAGGTGCGATGAATAAGTCTGACCGTCTAGAAGAAATTATGGGTGACGGCGGTCTTGCGAACTGCGGGAACTCTCAAAACTGTGTGCAGGCTTGTCCGAAAGGAATCCCGCTGACAACGTCAATTGCAGCACTTAACCGAGATACAACATTACAAGCTTTCCGTAACTTCTTCGGAAGCGATCACGCAGAATAACATCACATTCAGTCCTCTTTGCCAATCATGATGAGTGTTTACAAGAGGCTGGGTGGAACACAAAATAAACGCCTCTTCCAATATGGGAGAGGCGTTTATTGATGAATAAGGAGATGATAAAGTGAGACTTCCGTCATATATTGAAGAACCGTTTGAAGAGTGGAGGGCATCCTTTCGATTTTATGTCGAAACGACTGTCCGTTTCTCAGAAACGGATATGTTCGGCCATATGAACAATGTCACCCCATTTGTGTATTTTGAAGAAGCACGTATTGCCTTTTTTCAAAAAACAGGAATTGTGGATAAACGAATGAAACGTGTGAAAGAGACGATTACAGTCGTGGCAAACCTGCAATGTGATTACATCAAACAGGTGGAGATAGGGGAGCGGCTTCGTGTGTATGTAAAGCCGGAAAAAGTCGGGTCAAGCTCACTTATTCTTCATTATTTAGGAGAAAACGAGCAGCAGGAACCATGCTTTACAGGCTCAGTCACCATGGTCCAAATTAATAAAGAAACAGGTGCTCCTGTTCCATTTACAGAGGAAGAAAAAGAGACATTTCAAGCTCAGCGAAATGGGTAGTATGCAGCCTCATCAACGTATAAGCTTCATTTTGTTATAATAAAAAGACCATATCAAGAAGAAACAAAAGGAGAACACATGAAGATTTTTCAATATGACACCATTGATAGTACAAATAATGAAGCGAAAAGGCTCATTCAACAAGGAGAAAAACCCTCATTTGCTGTCTATGCACATCAGCAGACAGCAGGAAGAGGCAGGCTAGGCAGGCCGTGGGAAACGCCTGCAGGAAATGTCGCTGTGACCATGACAGTTTTGCCGCCAGAAGAACTCTCCACCCAGTCAACGATTGCTCCGCTGACGGCACTAGCGATCTACGATGTACTTAAACCTCTCATAAGGGCTGAGGATCAGCTGGCGATTAAATGGCCAAACGATATTCTCATCAATGAAGCAAAGGTATCAGGCACATTGATTGAAGCGGACCGTACAGCCATTTATATCGGGGTTGGCATCAATGTGAAGACAAAGCCAGAGCATGTTCCGTACAAAACCATTTGCCTATCAGAGCTTACAGAGGTGAATGCCGATCAGCTTGTGAAGGAACTTGCAGCCGCTTTTGAAAAATATCATACACGCTGGAAGAACGAAGGGTTTGAAGCACTCACTGCCCTCTACAACAAACGGTTATATCGTCTTCATAAACCGCTGCGGATTTCGTTAGACCGTGAAAAACAAACATGGGAAGAGGGTATTTGCTGCGGGGTCAACCACAACGGTCATCTCCAGCTAAAAGATGAGAAAGGGCAGATAAAAGCTCATTCGGCCGGAGATATAGATGCACCGCTACAGCATTAAAAAAAGCAGACGAGAACATCGTCTGCTTTAAGCTTCTCTTTTAATCTGAGGCTGAATCACATAATCTTGTTTTGTGAAGACAACTCCGTCTAGAATTTCTCTTGCGGTTCGAATAACTTTGACTCTGTTTTCAGAGATGTCAATTTCAGTTTGCATAATACCAGCAGGATGCCCAATTCGAAGGGTGTCATCTTTTCCTTGAAACAGCTGAGAAGGAAGCGTTTCATCTAAGAAACAGCTGGCTGTCACACAGACAGAGCCGGTAATGGCAAGTGCTTGGTGCGGCCGTTGCATCGATAGCATACGAACGATAATGTCCATATCTTCTGCTCGTCTCAAGATGCCATTTGTATCTACATAATCAGTAGGCTCGCTAATGAGCGCAAGCTTTGGAACAGCTGGAGACTGTAATGTGGCCATTTCTTTTGGTGCAAAATGACACATTTCAGCAGCAAGGGAACGAATTTCTTCTAAATCATCCAGTAATTCGTCTGTAAACTCTTCAGGCAATTCAGTTCCTTTTAATTGAATATCTTTCGCGCGAATAAAGGCAATTGGGTTTGCAATGTCAACGATCGAGATTGGAATCTCCCCAAACTTTGTTTGAATCGTATCAATTTTGTTTCCAGTCGGAAAGGTTTTACCTGTGACAGCGCCTTCAGGTTTCTCAAAGGATAAATAAATGGGAGAACCAGTTCCTTTTACGCCTGGAATTTCTGCCTGTCCTTCAAATTTTACTTCTCCATTTTCGACCTCGACCTCTGCCGTAATGACTTTATTTGTATTGGTATTGAGGATACGTACAGTCGTAATGGGCTCAACCGCTTGAACAAGTCCTTTAATGATCGCATACGGCCCAACGGCTGATGAGATGTTCCCGCAGTTTCCTTTAAAGTCGACATATCTCTCATTAATGCTGACTTGTGCAAATGTATAGTTCACATCCACATCCGGGCGTGTGGCTTTATCGATGATCGCCACTTTGCTTGTTAAAGAATTACCGCCGCCGATTCCATCGACCTGCAGCCGGTCAGGGCTGCCCATAATGTCTAATAGAAATGCTTCGAGCTCATCGTGTTCATATGGTGCATTGTTCGCGTGAATGAATACCCCTTTGCTTGTACCGCCTCGCATGATTGTGATTGGAACTTTTCTCATTACTCTCACCCTCAATTTTTTAATAAACTGTTTATCTAACCAAAATGGTAAAGTATAATAAGAAATAAGTTAAATACATTATTTTAAGAGAAATCAATAAAATTATTTTATAATTAGTAAAAAAGGAGGACAAACAATGGATGAAAAAGATTGGCGATTTTTAAAGGTACTTTATGAAGAAAAGAACATCACAAAAGCGGCAGAAAAATTATTTGTCTCTCAGCCTGCCTTAAGCTATCGATTGAAACAGCTTGAAGAGGAGTTTGATATGAAGCTTTTCTTTAAAAGAAAACGAGGAATTGAATTTACATCAGAGGGCGAATACTTGGCTAAATATGCAAATGACATGCTCAAACAGCTGCAGCAAACAAAAGATGGCATGCTCAATATGCAAAAAAAGGTCAAAGGGACGATCCGGTTAGGGGTCTCAAGTAACTTTGCCCAGTATAAACTGCCAGAAATATTAAAAGAATTTTCTAAGCAGTATCCACATGTTCAATTTATGGTCAACACAGGCTGGAGCACAAAGGTAATGGATTTATTAGGAACATCAAGTGTGCATTTAGGGATTTTAAGAGGCGATTATGACTGGAATGGAGAGCGTTTTTTGCTTGATAAAGAGCGTCTTTGCATCATTTCAAAATCAGAAATCCAGCTAAAGGATCTCCCGAATCTGCCGCTCATTGACTATCATACAGACAGTTCATTGAAACGGCTGATTAACAGATGGTGGCAGGAAACTTTCACAATGCCTCCGCTTGTCACGATGGAGACAGACCGTCAGGATACATCAAAAGAGATGGTGAAGCATGGTTTAGGCTATGCCATTGTCCCAGAAATTTGCCTCAGACCAAGTGATGAGTTATTTGTAAAAGGTCTTTCGTATAAAGATGGACAGCCTGTTTTAAGAGATACATGGCTCATGTACCAGCCAGACTCACTTCATTTGTCTGTTGTGAAAGCGTTCATTGAGTTTTTAAGAAATCAGCAAGGTTGATTATAAAAGGAATTTATTGAATATACGAAAAAATCGATATTTTCATTATAAAAAAAGCTATTATATCCTTGAAATAGAAAGCGCTAACATATAGATCGCAAGTGCAAGGGGGCGCTTGCAGATCATGTAAAGAAGAGGATGGAGGGATATAAAGTGCTAGCTATTTTAGGGATCTTGATGGTCTTGACATTTACATTTCTCATTATGACTAAACGTATGCATCCGGTGGTGGCTCTAACCGTTGTACCTATCATATTTGCATTGATCGGTGGCTTTAACAAAGGATTAGGGGACATGATGCTTGATGGACTGAAAACTGTTGCACCATCAGCTGCTTTATTGTTATTTGCGATTTTATTCTTCGGTGTCATGCTGGATGCTGGATTGTTTGATCCTCTGATTAAACTCATTCTACGTATTGTAAAAGGTGATCCTGTCAAAATTGCTTTTGGGGTAGCGATTTTGTCTATGCTTGTTGCATTAGATGGTGACGGAACAACAACGTATATGATTACCGTATCAGCTATGCTGCCACTTTTCTTAAGAATTGGGATGAACCCATTAATTTTAGGAACAATTTCATTATTATCATTAGGAATTATGAGCGGAATGACGCCATGGGGCGGTCCGGCTACTCGTGCTATCGCGGCGCTTGGATTAGATGCAGGCGAATTTTTCATTCCATTACTCCCAACGATGGTTGGAGGCGGTCTTTTTATACTTTTTACTGCTTACGTACTTGGAAAAAAAGAAAGAAAACGAATTGGGATTGCAGAAATTCAGTACAAAGAAGAGCCGTCCATTTCTCCTGAATTGGCTGCGTCAATTGAGGATGGAGTAGCCGATATCAAAAGGCCGAATCTGATTTGGATTAACTTCTTCCTTACAATTGCTGTCATGGTCACACTAGTCATGGATATCATCCCAATTCCTGTACTTTTCTTAATTGGATTTGTCATCGCTCTCATGATTAACTATCCAAAGGTTGAAGATCAGCGTGAGCGAATTTTATCGCATGCAGGAAACGCATTAACGGTTATCACACTTGTATTTGCAGCAGGAATTTTCACAGGGATCTTCTCAGGAACAAAGATGGTTGAGGCCATTGCCCATTTGGTCATTTACATGATTCCAGATTCCTACAGCTCATTTTTCCCGCTGATTGTTGCTTTGACGAGTATGCCATTTACATTTATTCTTTCAAATGATGCTTACTATTTCGGGGTGCTGCCGATCTTGGCTGAAGCCGGCGCAGCTTACGGGATTGATCCGGTGGAGATTGCACGTGCTTCTATCATAGGACAGCCTGTCCACTTACTGAGCCCACTTGTGGCTTCAACGCTGCTGCTTGTTGGTATGCTGAACAAAGATATTGGTGATTTGCAAAAATACGCACTCCTATGGACCGTGTTAACTGCCCTTTTTACAACACTTATTGCATTGTTAACAGGCGCCATTACAATCTTTTAAATACCACGTAAAAAAGGACGATGTCTCGGTGAGGAGACTCGTCCTTTTTTGCGTGGCTGAAAGCGCAGTAAATTGGACGCTGATATGCGGGATTTCTTGATTTTAACGTCACCTACCTCAGGCACCCGGCATATGATATCTCGACTATACAGAATCCCATTCTATAGAGACTAGAGCTCTCACCTTAGCAAGGAGGGTTACAATACTTGAAGGAGAAAGAGTTTCAATCCAAGCCGCTATTAACCAAAAGAGAAAGAGAAGTATTCGAATTGCTCGTCCAAGATAAAACAACAAAAGAAATTGCAAGCGAGCTTTTTATTAGCGAAAAGACTGTTCGAAATCATATTTCGAATGCCATGCAAAAGCTAGGAGTCAAAGGCCGTTCACAGGCCGTAGTCGAGCTTCTGCGTATGGGTGAGCTAGAGCTCTAAAGTCAGCCGGTTTTCCTTCCATATCGGGAAGGAACCGGTTATTTCTATATGGTTTCCATGACTCTCTTCTTGCATTTTCTTTGAAAAACGAGGAAAATAGACATGTACGTTTTAATCAAAGTGAGATGCTATAGTGAGGTATCAATAAAATGGAAACGAATGAGTCTGGCCATGTTGCAGAGATTGAAAAATCATTGCGCCACATTGCTGCAATTATTAAGCAAAAAGGCAGAGAAATCCTGAATCAATATACAATTACACCTCCACAATTCATCGGGCTTCAGTGGCTCTATGAATTCGGAGATATGACAATAGGTGAGCTGTCACAAAAGATGTATTTGGCTTGCAGCACAACCACTGATTTAATTGATAGAATGGAAAAAAGTGAACTTGTCGAACGGGTGAAAGATCCATCTGATCGCCGCGTGGTTCGCATTCATTTATTGCCTGAAGGCGAGAGGATCATTCAAGAAGTGATTGCTAAACGCCAAGAATACGTCAGTGAACTTCTAGGGGCTTTCTCAGAAGAAGAAGCCATCGTTTTCAACCAATCCTTAACGAAACTACAGCAGCAAATGAAAAGAAAATGAGGCGATTTTGTTGGATCAACCAATCGGCGTCATTGATTCCGGCGTCGGCGGTTTAACCGTTGCAAAGGAAATCATGAGACAACTGCCAAAAGAAAACATCATTTATGTAGGCGATACAAAACGATGTCCATATGGCCCTCGTAAAGAAGAAGAAGTTCTTCAATATACTTGGGAAATGGCGCACTACTTATTAAAACACCACCATATTAAAATGCTCGTCATTGCGTGCAACACAGCAACGGCGATCGCACTGGACGAAATCAAAGCAACGCTTGATATTCCGGTCATTGGCGTGATTCAGCCCGGCGCCCGTACAGCGATCAAGGTGACAAACAATCAGCACATTGGCGTTATTGGCACAGTCAATACGATCAAAAGCGAGGCATACAAAGAAGCGCTGCTGTCACTAAAAGCAGGTCTAACGGTTCAAAGCCTGGCGTGTCCGCTCCTTGTCCCATTTGTGGAAAGCGGAACGTTTTTAGATCAGACAGCAGAGGCAGTGGTGAAAGACTCCCTTGAACCAATGAAAGAAACAGGGATTGATACACTTATTCTTGGCTGCACACACTATCCGATTTTAAAAGAGCCGATTCAGCGCTTTATGGGCAGTGATGTCAGCATCATTTCATCAGGGGATGAGACAGCGAGAGAAGCGAGTACGATTCTTTCATATAAAGGGCTGTTAAATACCTCTAAAGAAGCACCTGTCCATACATTTTACACAACAGGACAGCAGCAAAATTTCCAAAACATCGCTCGTGACTGGTTTGGCTATCTGCCAGGGAATGTCGAAACCGTGTCACTTGAACACATCTACCAGCAATAACCCCTTCTACTTGAAGCGGGTTATTTTTTTATGAAAAGGGTCTAATCCTCCGAGGGAGCTCGTATACATAGTAGTACAAACTACTAGAGGAGGGTGAAGTATGCTGAAAAAAGGATCTACAGCAGCTGTTACGTGTATCGCGTCAGCCATGCTTTTGTCAGGATGCGGATTGTTTCAAACAGACCAAGCGAAAACAGAGATTGATCCACCACAAAACGTCACATATGTGAAAGAAAATAAAGAAGATAAACAAACAGCCAAAGAAGGAAAAGAAGAGAAGCAGGCAGATACAGTCATGAGAGAATTATATTTAATTGATAAAAACGGGTATGTCGTATCTCAATCCATTCCGCTGCCGAAAAATGAAGGAAGTGCCAAACAAACCCTTGAATATCTCGTGGACGGGGGACCTATTTCTAACTTAATGCCGAATGGATTCAGAGCAGTGTTACCTGCGGACACGAGCGTATCTGTCGATATTAAAGATGGAACGGCAATTGTGGATTTTTCAAATGAATTTAAAAACTATAAAAAAGAAGACGAACAGCGAATCCTGCAATCTGTTACTTGGACGTTAACACAGTTTGATTCCATAGCCAAAGTCAAATTAAAGATGAATGGACATGAACTAAAAGAAATGCCTGTGAACGGTACACCTATCTCAGATGATTTAAGCAGAGAAGACGGGATTAATATCCAGCACGAGGCTGCTGCTGATATGACTTCAACAAAGCCTGTAACTGTCTACTATTTAGCTGAATCTGATGAACAGACATACTACGTTCCGGTCACCACAAGAGCACCAAAAGACGAGGATGATCCGATTACAGCAGCAATTGATGAGCTCGTTTCCGGACCAAGCAAAAAAAGCCATCTGCTTACAGACTTTGACCAAGATGTGAAGCTGAATGATGTACCAAAAGTAAAAGATGGACATGTGACACTTGATTTCAACGAATCTATTTTTGGCAGTGCGGATGAAAAGAAAAAGGTCATTTCACAAAAAGTTCTTGATAGCATTGTGCTCACATTAACAGAGCTGCCGGACGTCAAAAGCGTATCTGTTAAGGTCAACGGCAAGGCTGAGCTTGTGAACGAAAAAGGCGCAGAGCTCACAAAGCCGGTTTCACGACCAGAACAAGTGAATACAGGTAGTTTTTAACGTCACACATTGATATAATGGAGAAAAAGAGGCATGCATATTCGCTGCCTCTTTTTTATTCCGAGCGGTTAGAACAAGCCGAGGTTGTCAAAGTTAGTAGGAGAACCCCGCTGGCATACGCGCGGAATGTATATCGTAACGGAGGTAAAACATGAGATTAGATGAAAGACAATATGACGAATTGAGAAAAATTGAAATAGAGGCAGGCTACATCACGCACCCAGAAGGCTCTGTCTTAATCTCAGCGGGAAATACGAAGGTGATTTGTAACGCATCGATCGAAGACCGCGTACCTCCTTTTTTAAGAGGAGAAGGAAAAGGCTGGATTACAGCAGAATATAGCATGCTTCCAAGAGCAACTGCACAAAGAACGATAAGAGAATCATCTAAAGGAAAAGTCACAGGACGTACGATGGAGATCCAGCGTTTAATTGGACGAGCACTCCGCGCAGTCGTTGACTTAGAAAAGCTTGGCGAACGCACGATTTGGATTGATTGTGATGTCATTCAAGCAGACGGCGGCACACGCACAGCGTCCATCACAGGTGCTTTTGTTGCCATGACACTCGCGATTCAAAAGCTACGAGCTGAAGGAGTCATCAAAGAAAACCCGATTACTGATTATTTAGCGGCGATATCCGTCGGAATTGATTCTCAGCAAGGTCTTCTGTTAGATTTAAACTATGAAGAAGATTCATCTGCTGAAGTAGATATGAATGTCATCATGACAGGCGCTGGCCGCTTTGTTGAACTTCAAGGAACAGGTGAAGAAGCGACATTCTCAAGAGAACAGCTAAACGGACTGCTTGATTTAGCCGAAAAGGGCATCAAAGAATTAATCGAAAAGCAAAAAGCGGTAACAGGAGAAGTCATCGAATAAAGAGAAGGGTTTGATCAGGATGAAAACAGCCATCATTGCAACGCACAATGCGGGCAAAGCGAAAGAATTCAAAGCCATTCTTGAGCCAAAAGGATTCACGGTCAAAACACTAGCAGACATTGGTTTTACTGAAGAGATTGAAGAAACAGGACAAACCTTCGAAGAAAATGCCATCATCAAAGCGGAGGCCATTCAAGCCAAAGCAGGTGAAATGGTCATTGCAGACGATTCCGGTCTGTCGATTGATTATCTGGGCGGAAAACCTGGCGTGTATTCAGCGAGATACGCAGGTGAGCATAAAGACGATACGGAGAATGTGGAAAAAGTGTTGAGCGAGCTTCAAGGCATTGAAAAAGAAGACCGCACAGCCAGATTCAGATGTGCCCTTGCTGTCAGCATACCGGGAAAAGAAACAAAGACGGTAGAAGGATCAGTAGAAGGCTTCATCGCAGAAAAGCCAATCGGCGAAAATGGCTTCGGATACGACCCAATTTTCATCGTCAAAGACAAAGACCAGACGATGGCCGAGTTATCACCAGAGGAGAAAAACAAGATCAGCCATCGAGCGGTCGCGCTTCAAAAACTTTCATCACTGCTAGACGCAAATGAATAAGGGGGAATGAAGCCATGAAGATACTCATCATTAGTGACAGTCATGGACTCACAGACGAACTTCAAACCATTGCCAGACGGCATGCGGCTGAAGTCGACATGATGATCCACTGTGGAGATTCAGAACTCGAAACGAACCACCCAGCACTCGAAGGATACAAAGTCGTCAAAGGAAATTGTGACTTTATGGGCGATTTTGAAGAAGAGCTCCTGCTCCCACTTGATGGAGGCGGAAAACTATTTCTCACTCACGGACATCTGCATGGCATCAAACAATCCTTACTTCAAGTCTACTACCGTGCAGAAGAGCTGGGCGCAGACATTATCTGCTTTGGTCACTCGCACATTCCAGGCAGTGAACTGCTAAGAGGAAAACTCCTCATTAACCCAGGCAGCGTGCACCTGCCAAGAGTGCGAAAAGAGCGCAGCTATGCTATACTGACACTAGATGGAAGCGAAGCAAACGTACAGTTTTTCACGGACGAAGGTCAGGCCATACAAGACCTCGAAAACACTGTCACATTGGAAGGTATTTCATAAGGGTGCAGCATTTGCCCCTTATGAAAAAACTTTCGAAAAACCGTTGACTTTAAAGAACAATAGTAATATAATAAATCTTGTCGCTAAGGTAATACACCACAGCACACTACATAACAACATGTCCCAGTAGCTCAGCAGGATAGAGCAACGGCCTTCTAAGCCGTCGGTCGGGAGTTCGAATCTCTCCTGGGACGTACTAATTTAAAAGCCTGAAACCCTTCATTATCAAGGGTTTCAGGCTTTTTTGTTCTTTGGAACTTAAGTTCGTAACTCGCTTCAAAACAGGGTTTTGGGAGCGGGTTGGGAGCGGATTTATTTTTAAATATTTCTCTGTGTTTGTATCAAAGAAGCTATCAAAATGGATAGCTGATTTCTGATCAGCTTCTTCAATGACATGAGCGTAAATTGACATAGTTGTATCCATTTTTGTATTCCCTAAACGTTTCTGAATAACTGCGATTTATTTAAATGATTGGATCATTCAGTTCATAATTTGGGTAGCAATAATAAGGCGGTCTACGTCCAATTTCAGACATTGGCCATGAATGCTCCATATAAACCATAGTAACTTTTTTCATTGAATGATTCACAAGTAATAACTCTACTTCTGGATTAAATTCATATCTCAATGCAATGACCTCCTTATATTAGGAATGTGTGGATTCCCCACCGTCAACATGCAGCACTTGACCTGTAACAAAACGTGAATCATCAGAAGCTAGATAAACAAATGTTGGTGCGAGTTCAAATGGATGGGCAACTCGTTCCATTGGGTTAAATGCTCCATATACAGCCACTTGGTCTGAAGAGAAGCTTGCTGCAATGAGTGGCGTCCAGATTCGACCTGGAGCAACAGCGTTTACACGAATTCCTTGTTTTACAACATTTTTAGCCAAAGCACGTGTCCAACCAACAATTGCACCTTTTGTGGCTGTATAATCAATCATTTGTTGCTCACCTACATACGTTACGACTGAAGAAGTACCGATAATAGAACTGCCTGGTTTTAAGTAAGGAAGCGCTGCTCTGGTTGTGTAAAAATGTGAGTATATGTTGACTTTAAAGGTGTCATCGAATTGTTCGTCTGTAATGTCAAGAAGGCTTGGTTGTTGAAATTGGATACCAACGTGGTTACATAGAACGTCTAGACGCCCGAAGGTTTTTACTGTTTTCTCTACAATGGTGATACATTGCCTTTTATCTCGCAAGTCTCCTGGCATCAATAAACAACGTTGCCCGAGTTCTTCGATTCTTGCTTTTGTTCTATTAGCATCTTCGTGTTCATCTAAGTATGCAATCGCAACGTCAGCACTTTCCTTTGCGAAGGCAATGGCTACGGCTGCACCAATACCACTATCCCCTCCTGTAATAAGAGCAACTTTTCCCGCTAACTTACCACTCCCTTTGTAATTTGTATTTTCAATAATTGGAAGTGGTACCATTAAACCTTCTACACCAGGATGACGTAGTTGACGTTGTTCAGGTAAATTAATTGGGATTTCTTCATAGCGTGTGATTTTTCCGTAATTAGGGTACATGGGATAAGGCTGAGTTTTCATTTTCTCTAAAAACATCTGTTGCATTTGTTTGATTTGTTGCAACTTACGCTCATCAGATTCTTGTGTCATTTAATTCCCTCCAAATGTACTTATTCCCTTTAAATGTTTATGTTGTTGACTGCTAATCCAAGTATTAATAATGAATAAACTTGTGAAGGAGTTATTTGAAAGATTTTAGTAAACTTTCGTGAGCAGGTTGGAATATTCAGGTGTTTGAACACGTGTCAGCAATCAAGGCTGGGAAGTAATAAAAGTTGCAGACCAATTTATCGGAAGTTGAGAAATGTATAAAGGCGAAGGAGAAGAAGAGTATTTTACAGGTCCTATTAGGTATCTCAATTTTGTTCATGAGATTTTCAAAGTAGGTAGTCAGACTCCACTCTTTAAATATGTAAAGCTAATTGCCGCAGAATTGGTTTCCCTTTCTCTTAGTGGTAAAGAAACTTTTGAAGTTTCCGACCTTGCTCCTGGAGTTACTTCATCAGTTCCTGGCTTATATAATCCTGCTCGGATTGGAGAACAAATGCGTAAGGATATCGAAAATAAAATTGTCAAAGCTTTAATTGAAGGAAGTAGTTACGAATTGAAGGAATATTTCACATGGGATAAGAGCATGAAGGCAGGAAAGTTGCTGAAGATTAAACCAGGCTGCAAGCAAATAAACTTCAAACGGTTTGGAGAACGAGCTGAACAAATGGCGGAGAGAATGAGGAAAGGGGAAGATCTTCCTGCAATATTCAGGCCTAAGAAAACACGCCATATCCCGACCAAACTGCATTGGATCTTTTTCCTAAATCGGTTTAAACTATTTGAAGGATCTTTACACTAGGTAGAGAATTCCTTAACACCTTTGATTAATATAGTAAATGAGGATACGGTCTAAGTTCGTAAAGTGATCATTATATATGACTAATAGATGAGCATATCAATAGGTTTAAGGTAGTGTATAGCAACGGTGTTCTAAGCCGTCGGTCTGAAGTTCGAATCTCTCCTGGGATGTATATGCTTTAAAACTGTTTAAAAGCCAGAAACATTGATAAGACAATGTTTCTGGCTTTTTTATTTTTTCCTCTATTGTTTGGACAAAGAAGGCCATATAGATGTTATCTATTTTAGCGATATTTTATGACTCCAGTAACTGATGCATTGGAAGGAGCATGAGTCCCTACGTTTACATAGATAGAATATTTCACACCTTTGTCTAGCCAAACGTTGGTACTCTCAGGTTTATTGCCTTTTGATCCGCCAACATAAAATCTTTGTACTGAATTAGATGGTGAAGCATTTCTTCTAACTTCACATAAAGAATCTATATTATCTTTAGACGTACTTCCAGAATAAGTACATGTGAATTTCATATACTTACCATTTTCGGTGAATTCAATTTCTGAGAAAAACAAAAGTGCTGTTAATGCTACAACTAATATTTAGGATTATCCTTCTCCTTTATTTTTTGGTATAATATATATAATTTAACAAATTTCAGATGAATCCCTTATCTATCTGAAAAAAGGAGTATTTTTCATAATTAATATTTATTTTTTAAGGTCAAAACAAGGCACAGCTGATATAGGTGCTTGGTTAGGAGAGATACATCACTATGCATTTGGAACAAATTTGAAATTTTTTTGTACTATATAGATGAACTATTGCATTTATCATATGATAAATAAAGAATTGTGAAAAAATATTTTGATAGTGCTATTTAGTTTTATTTTGAAAGTAATTAAGTTGGTATTTTAGACTAAGTAAAGAGGGGAAACAAAGTGGATTTATATAATATTTTGGTAGATATAAGTAAATACTTGAGGGTTCCAGGTATTCTTGTATCTCTAATTTTTTTAGGAAGAATTATCAAACCAGTTTCATTTATTTCTGCAGGGATAATTGAACAGAGGATGTTTTCAAAAGATAAATTGTTTCTCTTAAGAGTCAGTAAACATTTAATTTACACATTTTATTGTATTTTATTTTTTATTTCGATTGCAACGTTAGAATTTGAACCATCATTATGTATTGTCTATTTTTCAATTTTACTCGCGGTCATAATTTTGTGTAATATTATTCTAATTAATACAGGTGAAGTAAAGGGTAAAATTTTAGAAAAGATCCAAGAAAAACATTGGCTAAGAGCATTACATATTATATTATTATTCATTTTTATTATATTGGTATTTCAATCTCTCTACTACATATTGTTAACAGTGGTTAAAAACGGAACCTATAACGATATGGATTTAATAATATTAATTATTATGATATTTGTTTTTACATCGTTACTCCCTTCTTTAAGAGGTCAAATTTCAAAATTTATGAATATTTCGAATGAAAAAAATGCATATTGGAGATGTCAAGAATATCAAAAGTGGTATCTTTTGCATGCGATAAATAAAGATACAGTTCTCTTAGGAGATAAAAGTAATTATAAACTGTGTAGTCAAGTTAAAATAATGAAATTAGAAGATTTATATAATGAAACACTCTATATTGAATAAAAAATAAGTCCAAGACGAATAGCATGTGGATACTGATCAATACCTTTTATGGGTGTTGGTTGGTGTCCGTTTTTTATTTTTGGGAAAGGAGCAACAACATGAAGAAGGAAAAGCCGAAAACGACCGCAGGACATTACAGAAAGAGAGATATATGAGCTCATGGTGTATAAAACATGCAGCGGTTAAAAAGAGTCAAAGGCGGGGACGTGCGCAGAAATGGGCCTCAGCCAAAGGAATTATTATCGTGTTAAAAATAAAGCATATTATAGACTGGCCTTTGCTTTGAGAGAAGAAGTGTACAAGCAGGGAGATAAATCATGAATTTTGTTCAGCCGATAAGGGACCTTGATCAGATCCATTATATAAAGAAATATCTTGGAGAGCGGAACAAACGAAACCTGCTGCTTTTTGTGGCTGGAATAAATTTAGGCTTGAGAATATCTGATCTGTTGCAATTGAGAGTGAAAGATGTAAGAAAGCAATATGTGTCGCTAAGAGAACAAAAAACAGGTAAAGAGAAAAGAATCAAAATAAACAAGACGCTACGAAAAGCGATAGATCAATATATTAAAGACAAAGATGATCAAGAGTATCTTTTTAAAAGTAGAGAAGGATTCAACAAACCAATCAGCCGCAGCAGTGCATACAATATTTTGAGAGAAGCGGCGGATTATGTTGGCCTTGATAGTATAGGGACGCATACACTTCGAAAAACGTTTGGCTACTGGCATTATAAAAAATTTAAAGACGTGGCTCTGCTACAGGAATTATTAAATCACTCAACACCTGATGTTACATTGCGATATATAGGGATCACACAAGATACAATGGATAAAACTATGGACAGTTTTGGCCTATAATATTTAGACTTCTTAAAAGGTTAAAATTAATACAATATTCGTCGATATAAAATATAAAAATTCAGGAGTGTTTTTGTTGGACGAATGGAAATATCATTTATATCAACCTGAACCAGTTTCAGAATGGCTAAACGAAGCAATAATAGTGATAGATACTAATGTTTTGTTAGCAGCTTATCAATGGAGAGAAATCACAGTTAATGAAGTACTTCAAGTGTTAGAAGGAATTAAAAAAGAGGGAAGGCTTAGAATCTTTACAAGTAATAAAGGAATTTTCAGAAAATAGACCGAGACAAATTAAACAAAGAATGAATGATATTGATTTAATAATTTCCAAACACCAAGCTGATACAAAACCAATTATGGAACGTCTGCCTATGTTACAGACCAAAGATAATTCAACGTTAGCGGTCGAAACTCTTAGAAAAAATTATAACGAGGCTCTGAAAAAATATAAAGATGAACTTGGAGCGCTTAGGGATCAATTAAAAAGGCTATTTATAAAAGATCCATTTTTGGATAAAGTAATCAAAATAAGTGAGGAGTCAGTTATTTCATCTGATAAAAAAATAGATGACTTGTTACAAGAAGCGAATCAACATTTCAAGGATAAGATACTTCCTGGTTATAAAGATAGCACTAAAGAGTCTAATAGTGCAGGTGATTTTTTAATATGGTCAGCGATTTTAGAAATAGACAATGACGTTGTTTTTGTAAGCGGGGATATAAAAGAAGATTGGGTTTACTCGGAGAAGAATGGTAGATCTATTGTGGCGAGACGTGAACTAACCCAAGAATTTTTCAAGAAAAATGGAAAGAGATTTGCTCATATCACACCAAGGGAATTAGTAGATTATATTAACCCTTCTGTAAGTGACACAATTAAAGAGGATTTAGAGAAATATAAAGTTTCAGTAAGAAATTCAACTTATAGTGAATTTTGCGAATTGTTTAGTAGGATACAAGAGAAATTAGTTCAACTTTGTGAAGGATATGATATTGGTTATGATAGAAATTTTGAATTTGAATATATACAACAGAAACTGTTTAGGCATAAAATAATTTCTCAAGAGGTTTGTGAGAAGATAGATATGATAACGAATATAATAGAGACTGAATATCAACTTCACGATTCAAGTGTTTATGAGGTTGCGCATAAACTCGCAAGAGAAGCTAGTGATGATCTCGATTTTGGACTTGAATTATTAGAATTAATAACACAGGAAAAATGAACATTATAAAAGAATAATCAAAATGATACTCACCTGTTTGATTGAAGGTGGGTAATTTTTTCATTCTTTTAATCAGTTTGACAAAATGAGAAAATGTCCAACTCATTTTAAGGAAATAGCTGTAAAGCAAGAGGGACAAAGGATTCAGCGATTCCCTGAGTTAGACACAATAATAGATATGGTTAATTGGTGGATAATGTGGATAATTGTTGAATTTTAAATTATAATTTCTAATAAGATATAGGGGGGTTGAATTATTTGACAAAGATTAAAGAAGAGATAAAAAAAGATGAAAAAAACGCATTTATTGTCATGCCAATTGGTCCACGTGATAGTGATATACGCAGGTCTTCAGAAGGGATTTATCAAGCGGTAATTAAACCGACCCTAGAAGAGCTGGGATACAAGCCCTCTGCAGCACACGAAATTGATGATACAGGATCTATTAATAAGCAGATTATTGAAAGGCTTTTAAATGATGAGTTAGTAATAGCTAACTTAACTGGTCTAAACCCAAACGTTATGTATGAATTAGCAGTCAGGCATGCTACAGGAAAAGCAATAGTGTCTGTTTGCCAAGAAGGAACAACACTTCCTTTCGATCTTTATGATGAACGCACTATATTTTATGAAGATGATATGAAAGGCGTAATAGAAATGAAACAGCCGTTTAAGAGAATGGTGATTAAATGTCTGGAAAACACAAAAATAGATAATCCGATTTACAGAGTAGCAACAGATAATTTAATTGAGGAAAATATTAAAAAGAGTAGTCCACAAGATTTGGGTATCTTTACTAAACTCAATGAGTTGGAAAATATGATCCGAAATATTTCTATGCCAACAGGGGAATTTAAACCAAGAAATGACGCGAGAAATAGAGGAGCTTATAAGATTATAGCTAACGTGAAACATGGTGACTTTGAAAAGTTTGCAAATAGAGTTAGCAGTTTTGCTGATGAATGCGGTGTGAGTAGCCTTCAAATTAATCAAATTAATGAAAATATTTGTTCTGTATTCTTAGATAAAGTGAGTATTTCTCAGGCTAAGAAAATAAGTGGTGAGATAAAGAACATGGGCTATGAAAATGAAGCAGAGCTTTATTTTTAATAATAACTTCTATGTAGAAAAGGAGAATATAATTGAAGAAAAATTTAGAGGAGAAGTTTGCTATAATTGATATCATTTTAAAAAATTTAGATGATTGTATTGCAGAGAAGATAGATGAGACTTCGAATTATAAAAAGTTTGAATTGAATGTTTTAAAAGATAATACGGCAAAAATGGATGTGATCATCGATCAGATTAATACATTAATAAGAGAGAAGAGAATTGGAGAAATAGATCATTCTGAGCTATATCTTTATAACAATCAACTTGAATTCTTGTCTAAAGAAACTGAAAAAATTGCTGAAATTGTATGTGAACTATATCCAAATAGCATCAAGATAGATATCAATACAGAGAAAGAAAAGGTCAATTTTGAATTTACTAGTAATGACCATTGGGATTCATTAATAAGTTACTTAGAAAGTGAATTTCGACAAGAATAAAGTCACTTCATTTAAAATGGCATACTTTTGGCACGATCTTGGCAAAGCATTTTGTCTGAGAGCGGTTATGATGGTATTAGGTAATAAATTGAGAGAGAGCGGCTTCCATTGCGGAGGTCGCTTTTTTATATGGGATAATCTTCAAAGAGGCGTGTTTTTTTCTTTTCCCTTGTAAACTTCAGCTAGAAAGTCCTAAAGTGAATAGAAGATAAACCTGTACATTATTAACTTTAATATCCATAAATGTAAATATATGTATATTTATAAGCGTGATGGATAATAATATTTGATGAGAAAACATAAAGGAGGATTTTGAAATGAATGAATCTAGAAAAGAACTTGAGGTTCTAAGAGTTGAAAATGGTCGTGATAGGTTTTACAGGACTGAAAGTGGTAAATCTTTTACAGTAATAAGGTTAAGAGCTGATGCGACAGGAGGTTATTTTGAAACTAAGACTGATGAAAAATCAGCCAATTGGGAAGCTCCTGCAGATCTAAAGATTATCTCACATGATGTTAAGGAAATTGATCATGGTGGCGATTATAGACAGAATGTGTACTTAACCGGAGACTCACGCTTAGATGCTAATGTTTGGGCGAAGGGTCACGCAAGGGGCGAGGCTAATAATCATTCTTGGATAGAAATAGAAGTTATTGTAACTGTGGAAAACAGATAATAAATATATTATATGAAAAATATCTTTACTTTTTACGCTTTCCAAATGGGAAAGCGTATTTTATTTAGAGTATATTCAGAAACAATTTTTATTAAAGGAGGAGAATGATGCCACCTAAACCATTGAGGGAGTGTAAGCTGCGAGGGTGCAGGGAGTTAACAAGGGATGGTTATTGTCCTACTCATGTTGATGGCAAGCAGCAGAAAGCGAAGTATTACAACAATCATGTTCGAGATAAACAATCAACAAGTTTTTCAACTTGTTCTATGCGAGACAATTACCTTTGTCAAAGCTGTTTAAAGCAAGATCGTGTCGTTCCTGCTGTCATGGTTCATCACATAGTGGAGCTAAAGCAGGATTGGAACAAACGATTAGATTTAAATAATCTTGAAAGCATGTGTAATAGTTATTGAAACAAAGAGCAGATAAAATAAATCCATGAAAGTTAACGTATCAAAAATATAAGTAATAACAGACTTAGATCACAGCTACATCTAAAATATACTGATGTGTAACAAAAAAGTCCTTCCATAATGGAAGGACTTTTTGTTGATTTAACATGATCGATTTTAGCACCTTTCTTGTATGTTACAAGGTAAACGAAATGAAACCGGTTGTTGATCACACATAAAACCTTATGAGAGAGATAAAAAGTAGTAAGAATAATAGATTATTAAATTTAACAAAAAGAGACATAAAGATTATTTTTTGTTAAATAAATAAGGATTTAAATACCAATTTTATTCAAAAATAAGAAAAAGTGTACAAAAAATTCCTGTATTTGTTAATGTTCTTTATAGGCCAATAAACTCTTGCGGATGCATCTGCTTTTAAGGAGAATTTTAAATGAAAAAACAATTTATTGCAGGTACACTAGCATTGACTACTTTATTTTCAATTGTAGCCCCAGTTTCTACGTATGCAGCAGAGAACAAAAAAGAAAAAAATCTGGTTAAAGTTGAATTGCAGAGTACCGTTCTACAAAACGCTACAGTTCAAAACGAATTAACGAATAAAATTAATAATACTGTAGTAAATGACCCTACACTAAGTACAAAAGGTTTGAAAAAAGACGCTTTAGTCTATGCATTAAGGAATGGCGGCAAACTTCTAGGAGACCTTCTGGAAATTTTGAGTAAGAAAAATGCAGATTACGTTAAAAAGTACTCCAAACAAATTGCCGATTTTCTTGACAGTGTTACAAACAGTATTGAAGCAAGATTAATTGATTTCCTGATCTTTGAATTGGGGATACCAGCATCTTCTGCAAGAACAATTGCATGGGCAATTATGTTCATTATTGCATAATTAACAAAGGAGTGACACGATGAATTTAGAAAGAGAGATAGAACTCCTTAAGTATCAAAATTACTTACTTAAGACAATCATTGACGGAGATGACCATCCATTTTTCATGTTTGCTTTGGATCATAATTTAAGGAAAGAGCAAGTAGATGCTGTCGTTGAAATTTTGGGGATTTTCTCTAATCGTTTAAATGGAGAAGAAGAGTCTCTAGAAATCAAGAGAGCATCCACAAATGAAAAATTGAAAGCGGTTGGGATTTCTGTTGAAGAAGTGTTGAAAAATGAAGTGCCAACAAGACAAGAATTTGATCATTATAAGGAGAAAATATTTTCTTCTGATATCGAAACCAAATACTTATTAATGAGCCTTCAAAGACAGCATATTCAGCCAACTGTATGTGAGTTCTTATTGAAAAATAATTAACTGCCAGCCCCTTCGCTTGATGAAGGGGTTTTTTTATTGAAAATCTGGAGAGAATTTCGGGTATTTTTGTTTCATGGAACTTTTAAAGCTTCACAAACTGCCGTTTATAAAAACGGCAGCTCTCTTAAAAAGGGAATCATATCTCTTTTTTTAAATATTCTTCTTCCTCAATTAAAAAAACTAAAGTGTATAGTAGAAGGAAATCAGAAAAACAATGAAAGGAATGATCTCTTTTACAATATCAAACCAAAACACCTATTATATGAAAATGGAGAAACAACAAGCAGCCCTGAAGGTGATCGATCTTTTACGAGGAAAGTTACTCTAGGAAAATGTCCTATTCTACTTGTAGTAAAGCGATTAGAAAGTGGTGACGAACGCGCCGCCTATGCAATGATCAAGTTTACAAACGAGCAAGCAATAGAATGGGAGCTTGCGACAAGAGCAGGACAGGATATCAAACAATTGAAAGAAGATGAGTTCTTCGGCTACGGTGTGAATACGAGAATGGGTTGTTTCATGGATGCGGAGGCAACACTATATCTTCAAGCTTATGAGGATAAGCGATATAAAGAGGACAATGATTTTTATCTTTACGAGGAATTTGCAGAAGTGCTTCAGCAAAACTACAAGCACACATGGGACTGGCTCGTCACCCGTTTTCATGACAAAGTGGACATTGCCATGTTTACAACAGGCTTCGGTGACGGAATGTATCCAAGTTTTTGGGGGCTAGATGAAAACGGAGAACCTGCTTGCCTTGTGACGGATTTTCTAATAATGGACTGAGAAGAAACCCATGAATCATCATGGATTTTTTAATGGGGAAATAGAAAAATATGAGTAATGCCAGCAATTAATTAATATAAATATGAAATAATTCAAATGTGAAAGTTTGATTTTAAAAATTTATAGGTGCATTGGGGGAAACAGTAAGAAAATAAGTAATAAATATATATATAAGTAACAAAAACATGAAAAAAATAAATAACTATCCGATATTTGTTATGTAAACAAATAGAAGGAGTGTGGTTATCTTGAAAAAATGGCTTTTTATTTTCATTTTATTATTTTCTGCATTAAGTTATCCATTACAATCTATTAAAGCAGAAAAAGCAGAAACGCTTGAATGGGAAAAACGAGCAGAATTGCCGGATGCAAGAGTAGGTGCTGTAAGTGAAGTGTATGAGGGGAAAATTTACGTAATTGGTGGAACAGGTCCGAGCAAGCAATTTACTAATACTACTTATGTATACGATACTAAGCAAGATAAGTGGTCAGAAAAAGCTAGTATGAAAACAGGCCGTATGGGTGCTGCCAGTGTTATTGTAGGTGATCATATATATGTAATGGGTGGTAGAACAGAACAAGGACTTACAAATAGTGTAGAAGTTTATAATATCAAAACAGATACATGGGAGGGTGTAGAAGATCTCCCATTTGAATTTAAGATAGCTACATATGATTTATATGCAGGTGTTATAGATAATAAAATCTATATTTTGGGTTATAGAAGTACCTTAAAGCATTTGGTGGACAGTAACACGTATAGTTACGATATAAAAACAAAAGAATGGACAAAGAAGAAAAAATTCGAAAATGACGCTCCAGCTGGAGATTCTGTAGTTATAAAAAATAAACTCTATGTTTTATCTGGACAAGCAACGTTTGAATACGATCCATCAATAGATCAGTGGACAAGTTTAGGACTGGGGGGAATTGGGAGTTATTATGATGCATTGAACTTTGAAGATTTAATTATAAGAACAGGTGGAGTTCCCAAAGTCACTCTCTATGATAAAAAAACTAAGACATCAAGAACTATCCCTAATTCTTCAGCTCCTTATCGAATGGGGCACGTATCTGCCATTGTTGATGATACACTTTACGTAATTGGAGGTATTCCGCAAAGTAATGATACCCCTACCCACGCTAGGGACAATTTCAAATCTAATTTATCTATTTCACTAAAAAGTCTTAAGAACAGTGATACTACAGCTCCTTCAGGTGAGAAAGACCCGGATCCAGCAACACCACCAAAAACTAATCCAGGAGACAAAGACCAAGAACCAACCATACCGCCTACAGACGATACAACAAATGAAGACGGTGATGCCCTTCTAATCATCACAATGGTCAATGGCTTACAGAAAGAGTATGACCTTTCAATGAAAGAAGTCAACGCCTTCCTATCCTGGTACAAAAAACGTGATGCAGGAGAAGGACCAGGTTTTTATGAAATTGACGAGCATGACAATAACAAAGGTCCATTTGAAAGTAAAAAGGATTATGTAGTGTTTAAAAACATTCTCATGTTCGAAGTCAATAAATATAAGAAGTAATTGAAATCAAAGCCATCTAATCAAACTAGGTGGCTTTTGAGTTAGCTCGACAGCTTTCAGCAATTTTAAGGCAAATTTAAGCTCGGATTTTATTTCAAATGTATTAAATCTTTGTTACAATAAGACAGCTTTGCTCAAAAGAGACATTCCAAGGTTCGACATTTTTTTAGCAATTCTTAAAAATTTTATGGTTTGATATGAAACTCTTTTGATGATCCATGCGTCTCTATAAGTGTCAAAAGAAAAGAGGTTATCAATATGCTATTCAAGAAGCTATCAGAAAATAAGTCTGTAAAATGGATAGGATATACAAGCTTTTACTTACTTATTTTGCTATTATTGTTCTTTATTTACGGATTCCACACAGCAAATACGGGATCATTCATTTACAACGATTTTTAATTGGAGATTAAACTATGAAACTATTACACACGATTCATGAATACCAGCAAACGAAACCAACACAGCCAGCATTTGTTTCTCAACAGGCGTCGATCACATATGATGAGCTTTGGCATTTATCAGACCAAATGGCTGGTGCGATCGATGCGGTCGCAGCTGGCAGTGAACCTGTCATTGTCTACGGTCATATGGAGCCAGAGATGCTGATTTCTTTCTTAGGCAGTGTGAAATCAGGCAGACCTTATATTCCGGTCGATATCTCAATACCTGTTGAGCGCATCGTCTCAATCATTGAAAGCTCAAAAGCCAGTCTATTGATATGTGCAAATGAGCAGAATGTATTAGATGTAGAAGAGCACATTGAAGTGAAAAGTGCGGCATCGCTTTTAGCACTTGAAAAAGAAGCACCGCCATCCACGCAGTGGGTTCAACAAGATGATGTTTTCTACATTATTTATACGTCTGGCAGTACCGGAAAACCGAAAGGCGTTCAGGTAACAGCCAATAATTTAGAAAGCTTTACAGAGTGGATGTGCCGCGACTTCCCAATTGGTGAGGGACGCACATTCTTAAATCAAGCACCATTTTCTTTTGACTTATCAGTGATGGATCTCTATCCAGCGCTTCAATCAGGCGGCACGCTTTACTGTTTAGTAAAAGATCTTGTCAATAAGCCAAAGGATATGTTTGCAGCACTTGGTCAATCTGACGTTGAAGTGTGGACATCAACACCATCCTTTGTGCAAATGTGCTTAATGGACCCTTCCTTTACAGGAGAGCTTTTACCAGAGCTGAAAGTTTTCTTGTTCTGCGGTGAGGCGCTTCCTGTAGCTGTAGCAAGTGCACTTCTGGAGCGTTTTCCAAAGGCGCAGGTCTTTAATACGTATGGTCCAACTGAAGCAACTGTTGCGATCACATCGATTGAAGTCACGCAGGAGATTCTTGATCAGCACGATTCTTTACCAGTCGGCTATGCCAAACCTGATACAGATATCGTCATTTTAGATGAAGAAGGCAAGACACTTTCTGATGGTGAGAAAGGCGAAATTGTCATCGTGGGGCCAAGCGTCACGAGAGGCTACTTAGGTGAACAAGCCTTAACGGATAAAGTGTTCTTTGAATACGAAGGACGCCCTGCTTACCGCACAGGTGACGCAGGTGTGGCGCAGGGTGGATTAATTACGTGCCACGGTCGTCTCGACTATCAAATTAAGCTTCATGGATACCGGATGGAGCTTGAAGAAATTGAATATCATGTAAGTGAGACAACCTATGTCAATGCTTGTGTGATTGTGCCATTCCAGCCAAACGGTCATGTCGAGTACTTGATTGCAGCGATTGTTCCAGCAGCTCATTCATTTGAAAAAGAGTATCAGCTGACAAGTGCGATTAAGAAAGAAATGGCGGATTCACTGCCAGCGTACATGATTCCAAGAAAGTTTGTCTATCTGGAGCAGCTGTACATGACACCAAACGGGAAGGTTGACCGTAAGAGAATTGCGAAAGAGGTTCTTCTATGATTCCGTTTAGTTCATTCTTTTTCTTCATTCTAATTGGTATTCTTCTTTTGCCGACGATCATTCTTGGTCTTCGCGGTAAAAGAATGCAGGGCTACAACATGTTTGCAACGGTTGTGGCACTCGCGCTTATTTTCTCAAAAGATGCACATGGCGCACTGCTGCTCTTCTTGTTCACGGTGTGGCAAGTCTTAATCATTCGCCTGTACCTTGCATACCGGTTAAAAGCGAATCAGGCATCCGTTTTCTATGCAGCAGTGGTGGCATCAATTTTGCCGCTTGTGCTGTCAAAGGTATTACCGTTCTTTTTAACTCATCACCCGCACCAACCGCCGCCAATAAACTGGCTGAGCTTTTTGGGGATCTCGTACTTAACATTTAAAGGTGTTCAGTTAATTATCGAGACAAGAGATGGTTTGATTAAGAAGAAAATTCCGATTCATCGTTTGGTCTATTTCATTGTCTTTTTCCCGACGATTTCATCAGGTCCGATTGACCGTTACCGCCGATTTGAAAAAGATATGGATACACCGCCTGAAAAGGAAGCATACAGTGATCTTCTGTATTCCGGTATTCATAAAATTTTCATTGGCTTCTTATATAAGTTCATTATTGGTTATCTGATTCACACGTATATTCTGATGAATATTCATCACATTAGCAGCAGTCACTTTGTTCAGCAGTTAACGTATATGTATGCTTACAGCATGTATTTGTTCTTTGACTTTGCTGGATATACAGCATTTGCTGTAGGTGTGAGTTATATTATGGGCATTAAGTCGCCAGAGAACTTTAATAAACCGTTTATCAGCCGCAATATTAAAGACTTCTGGAATCGCTGGCACATGTCCCTGTCCTTCTGGTTCAGAGACTACGTGTTTATGAGATTTGTGTTCTTTATGACCAAAAAGAAGTGGATCAAGAACCGTATGGCTGTATCAAATATCGGGTACTTTGTCCTCTTTCTATTGATGGGTGCTTGGCATGGTCTTGCCCTTCAATATATTATTTACGGACTATATCATGCAGTTATCATGTCCGGTTACAATTTATTTGAGAAATGGAATAAAAAGCACAAGTGGTGGCCGGATAATAAGGTCACAATGGTTGTGTCTATCATTATTACATTCCATGTGATTTGTTTCGGATTTTATATTTTTTCAGGAAAACCATTTCATCATTAATGATTAAGGGAGTAGAAAATTATGGAATTTAAAAATCAAGTATACGGTATTATTGCAGAGGTTTGTCAGGACGACGTTGTGAAAGAAAATCCAGAGATTGCGATTTTTGAAGAAGGTCTTCTTGATTCATTTGGTACAGTAGAACTGCTTATGGCAATTGAAAGTCAACTCGGAATCACTGTTCCGATTACAGAATTCGATCGTGATGTGTGGGATACGCCGAACCATATTGCTGAGCAGCTGGCAGAGATGAAGTAATGAAAAAGCGTTTTTTTGGGCCGCTTATTTTAGCGGCTGTTCTATTCATTGGTGTTCTTCTTGTACCAAATGCATGGCTCTCACACCTGATCCCAAAAGACAAATTACAAAAGTCAGCCACAGAATTAGATCCAGGGATGTTTCAAGGGCTTTATTTACAAGATGAAATGCTAAAAGATCCAACTTATTTGCCGATCTATGGTTCTTCTGAACTATCACGTTTTGATCCATACCACCCTTCGAATTTCTTTCATGAGAATCCTCAAGGGTTTACACCTTATCTTATTGGAAAAGGTGGATCGCAATCATTAATTCATGCGATGAACTTTGCAGCGCATATGGATGAATTAAAAGGGAAGAAGCTTGTATTTATCGTGTCCCCGCAGTGGTTTGTGAAATGGGGATCTGACGAGAATCACTTTGCCCCTAACTATTCAGCGCTTCAAGCGCTGAATCTCGCCTATAATAAAGAAATTGATCCAACTGTGAAAAAAGAGCTGATTAAAAGAATCATGAAGTTTAAAGCAGTCAAAAACGACATGGTGATTACAGAGCTTTTTAAAGCAGAGCTATCTGGAAACAAGTTCGCTTATGGCGCGATTTCTCCTATTGCGAAAATGTATTATGGCATGCTTCAAAAGAAAGACATGTACTATACGATTGGATCGGGGCATGAGCGCAAGCTTCAACCGTCTCCTTCAGTCAAAGGAAAAACATGGGCTGAGCTTGAAAAAGAAGCGAGCATTTTTGGTGCGGAAAGAGCAGGGGACAATCCGTTTTATATTAATCAAAAATTGTTTGACCGCAAACTGAAACCGATCATGAAGAAGATGAAGGATTCCCGTGAAGGTCATTCTTATGCCGAATCACCAGAATATAAAGATTTTCAAATCATGCTGGATATTTTAAAACAGGCAGGGGCAAAGCCTTTGTTTGTAACGATTCCTGTCAACGGAAAGTGGTATGATTACACTGGTTTTCCGAAAGAAGGCCGTACAGGTTATTATGAAAAAATCAATCGTCAAATTCGAGATAATGGGTATGAAGTCGCAGATTTGACTAAGCATGAGTACGATCCATATTTCTTTAAAGATACGATTCATGTGTCTTATAAAGGGTGGGTGTACATCGATAAAGCAATTGAAAAGTTTTACAAAGAGCAGTAGAATGCAGCAGCTTTCTGCTGCTTTTTGTTTGTCGAATTAGCGGATATCTTGTATAACTGAGGGAAAAGGGCTATGCTGTAGATGGAGGCGATATGATGAATCGTTCTGAGAAAAAAGAACTATTAAAGCGTTCGAAGAAGCATTTTAATGATCATGCCTTTTGGGAAAAGCTAAAAAAGACGGCACAAAAAGCTGGTGTCTCTCTTGTCTATGCTGTGCTATTACTTTACTATACATTGCAAAAACCCGAAGTGCCGGTCAAAGCAAAGACCTTGATTATTGGAGCACTCGGCTACTTTATCCTTCCACTTGACCTCATTCCTGATACATTGATTGGTGTCGGCTATACAGATGATTTAGGCGCCATTACATTTGCTCTGCTTCAAGTAGCAATGTACATTGATGATGATGTGAAAGGGAAAGCAAAAGACAGGCTGTCAAAATGGTTCGGCGAAAAAACCGATACGTCTTTGATTGATCACAAGCTTGAGGATGGCGGTATGCCGTCTGTATAAAGAAAAGCCTCCGTTATAGGAGGCTTTTTTCTTTTATCCTAAAAATTTCACGCAAACTGGATGAGGGACGGTAATGTCTGATTGTAAGACAGAGAGTCGTCCTGTTTCTTTGTCGCGTTTGTATAACACAAGGTTGCTAGATTCTTGGTTTGAACCGACGAGGAATTCTTCTGTTGGATCAAGCACAAAATCTCTAGGCCAGTTTCCTTCAGAAGAAGCAATCTCGACAAGGCTTAATCGGCCGTCATCGTCTGCTTTAAAAATCGCAATGCTGTCATGACCGCGATTTCCTGCATAAACAAATTGGCCGTCTGATGAGACATGAATAGCACTGCCTTGATTGTTCTCTGTAAAATCGCTTGGAATGGTCGCGATTGTTTGAATCTCTTCAAAATGACCATCTTCAAAGTAACGAAGCACAATGACCTCTGAGCTTAGCTCTGTCATGACATATGCCACAGGTTTCGTTGGGTGGAATGTGATATGACGAGGTCCGCTGCCTGGCTTTGTTTCAAATGTATGAGCAAGCTGAAGTTTTCCGTCTTCTTTCTTATACGTATAAATTCCATCTGTTCCAAGGTCAACAGCCACAGCAAATTGTTCATCTGGCGTGAGACCCATAAAGTGGGTGTGCGGCTTTTCCTGACGATCTTCGTTAGGGCCAGTTCCTTCATGCTGCGCCTGTGAGAGCGTGCGGATCACTGAACCATTTTCAGCATCGATCTCATACATTTCTGCTGTCCCTTTATGATAGTTTGCTGTATACGCCGTTTTCGTTTGACTGTCCACGCTGACGTGACAAGGAGAAGCTCCATCGGCAAGCTCTTGGTTGATGAAGTGAAGTCTGCCTGTTGTTGAATCAATTTGATACGCAGCAAGGCCGCCCTGTGATCCTTTTTTCACAACAGCATAAACAAACTTTTGATCCTCTGACACGGTTAAATATGTAGGATTTTTAAGCTCAGCAGCGACTTCTACTTGCTCAATCTGCTGCTTGTCCGTATTTAATGTAAACGTATAAACGCCTTTACTGTCTCCCTTTGTATACGTACCGATATAACCTCTGATGTTAGCCATGTATTGCCCTCCTTCTATTAGATGCTCTCATTCTATCATAAATTCATAGGAAAACGCTTTAGAAAGGCATGCCAAAAGAAAAAACAAAGTCATTGAAATCTCACAATATTCATCAAAAATCATGTGAAAAAATATCACAAAAGTTTTCTCAAAAGAAAAGCGTTCATGTAAAGTAAATAAATTGAAGAAAAAATACAAAAAATTTTAAGTTTTTTCATTCCTTGTCTAGCAAAGGTGTAAGCGTATACATTTAATTTTGATTAGTCTAAATTGTCTAATAATTTTAAAAATGCTGTTGACACTGTATGGAAAGCGGCGTAAGATGGGTTCAACAAAAGCTAAACAAACACGCAGTGCAAGCGATTGACACTTCAAAATAAAGTGTCTGAAAATTCAACTACTTTTTGTTTGAAAGAGAGGGTGCTCACTGAAAATGGAAGACCAAAAGGAACAGTGGATCTTTTTAAACGATGAACTCGTGAAAAAAGAGGATGCGAAAATTTCAGTTTACGATCATGGCTTTTTATATGGCGACGGTGTTTTCGAAGGGATTCGCGTGTATAACGGAAATATCTTTCGAATGAAAGAACATTTAGACCGTCTGTATGATTCCGCCAGATCCATTATGCTGAACATTCCATATTCACTTGAGGAACTCACGGAAAAAATGATTCATACAGTTGAAAGGAACGGCCTAAAGGATGCCTATATCCGCCTTGTTGTCTCAAGAGGAGCGGGTGATCTTGGATTAGATCCTAACAACTGCGGGAGAGCCAACACAGTGATCATTGTAGAGCCGCTGGCCATTTTTCCAAAGCACCTATATGAAACGGGTATTGACATTGTGACGGTTCCAACAAGACGAAATCGTCCAGATGTCCTTAGCCCAAAAGTGAAATCATTAAATTATTTGAATAACATTCTTGTCCGAATCGAAGCCCATATGGCCGGTGTGAGTGAAGCGCTGATGCTGAACGATCAAGGGTACGTGGCGGAAGGTTCTGCAGACAACGTGTTTATTTATAAAAAAGGCAAGCTTTATACACCGCCAGGTTATATCGGCGCACTTGAAGGCATCACAAGAAATGCCATCATGGAAATTGCGGAAGACTTAGGCTACGAAGTGAAAGAAGAACCTTTCACAAGACATGATGTGTATACTGCAGAAGAAGTATTTCTAACAGGAACCGCAGCCGAAGTCATCGCCGTTGTCAAAGTTGACGGCCGTACAATCGGTGAAGGGAAACCTGGGTTCCACACAAACAAACTTCTTGAACAATTCCGTAAGCGGGTAGTTGAAGAAGGAGAAAAAGTTGTTTTTACAGATGAAAACATTCATGCAAGTTAAATAGATATCGATAAACGTTGAAGAGGACTAGTAGCTTTAGAGTCAGTATCTACAGAGAGCCGGTGCTAGCTGGAAACCGGTGTTACTTTCTAAAGTGAACTCACCTCTGAGTGTCTGCTTGAAATGATAGTAGGGCAGGCCGAGTGACATTGCTCACTCGTTACCAAAATGGACGAAAGATGTCCATGAGACGGCAGCAAGGTTTGCCGTGAACAAGGGTGGTACCGCGAAAAACAAAGCTTTTTCGCCCCTTTGACCTAGTGAAAAGTAGTGTCATTGTGGGGTGAGAAGGCTTTTTTATATGGTCTCATATCTCTATCTTGAATGGAAAAGGGTGAAAGGACTTGACTGAAGCAAGACAAAGAGGAGGAAATCAAATGGGGACAAATGTACAAATGGAGACGGAAAAATCAAAAGCGCCACAAACGATGAACGGTGCACTCATGTTAATTGAAGCACTCAAAAGAGAAAAAGTAGAAGTCATTTTCGGCTATCCAGGCGGAGCAGTTTTGCCAATCTACGATAAAATTTACGATTCTGGTTTATTTCATGTCCTGCCAAGACATGAGCAGGGAGCGATTCACGCAGCAGAAGGATACGCAAGAGTATCTGGTAAACCAGGTGTTGTCATTGCAACATCAGGGCCTGGAGCGACAAATCTTGTGACAGGAATTGCAGATGCGATGATTGATTCACTTCCCTTAGTTGTATTCACAGGGCAGGTGGCAACGTCAGTCATTGGATCGGATGCTTTCCAAGAAGCAGATGTGCTCGGCATCACAATGCCAATTACAAAGCACAGCTACCAGGTAAGAAATCCAGAGGAGTTACCTGGTGTTATTAAAGAGGCATTCCATATCGCAACAACAGGCAGACCTGGCCCAGTCTTGATTGATATTCCAAAAGATGTCGCAGGCATTGAAGGAACCTTTGAATATGACCAGCCAATTGATTTACCTGGTTATCAGCCAAAAGTAGAGCCGAACTATTTGCAAATTCGCAAATTAGTAGAAGCTGTCAGCAGAGCGAAAAAACCAGTCATTCTAGCAGGAGCCGGCGTTCTTCATGGCAAAGCATCTGAAGAATTAAGACAGTATGTAGAGCAGCAGCAAATCCCAGTCGCTCATACATTGCTTGGACTTGGCGGATTCCCGGCAAAGCACCCTCTTTTCCTAGGGATGGCAGGTATGCATGGCACATATGCAGCGAACATGGCTCTTCATCAATGTGACCTGCTCATTTCAATCGGAGCAAGATTTGATGACAGGGTAACAGGCAACCTCAATCATTTTGCAAAACATGCGAAGGTCGCTCATATTGACATCGACCCAGCGGAAATTGGCAAGAACATTCATACCCATATCCCGGTTGTTGGAGACAGTAAGCTCGTTCTTGAAGAGCTGATCAAGCAAGACGGGAAGCAAGGGGAATCAGACGAATGGAAAAATCAATTAGATCAGTGGAAGGAAGAATATCCACTCTGGTACGTTGAAAACGAAGCTGAAGGTTTTAAACCTCAAAAGCTGATTGAATACATTCATCAATTCACAAAAGGTGAAGCCATTGTCGCAACTGATGTCGGACAGCATCAAATGTGGGCGGCACAGTTCTATCCATTTGAAAATGCAGATAAGTGGGTCACATCTGGAGGACTTGGCACAATGGGCTTCGGATTACCAGCAGCCATTGGCGCTCAGCTAGCTGATCAAGAGGCAACCGTTGTAGCAATTTTAGGAGACGGAGGTTTCCAAATGACCCTGCAAGAACTTGCCGTTATCCGTGAGCTGAACCTTCCAGTCAAAGTGATTGTACTCAATAATCACAGCCTTGGAATGGTAAGACAATGGCAAGAAATTTTCTACGAAGAACGCTACTCACATTCTAAATTTTCAGAGCAGCCAGACTTCGTAAAATTATCTGAAGCTTATGGCATTAAAGGGATCAGAATCTCATCAGACGAAGAGGCGAAAGAAAAACTCGAAGAAGCCTTAACCTCTAGAGAGCCTGTTTTCATCGATGTCAATGTAGCGAGAGATGAAAAAGTATTCCCGATGGTAGCACCGGGGAAAGGACTTCATGAGATGGTGGGGGTGAAACCTTGAAAAGAATTATTGTGTTGACTGTATTAAATCGATCAGGCGTACTGAACAGAATCACAGGCCTCTTTACTAAAAGACACTACAACATTGAAAGCATTACGGTCGGCCATTCTGAGATTCAAGATGTATCACGCATCACGTTCGTCGTCCATGTAGACCAAGAGAAAGACATCGAACAGCTGACAAAACAGTTGAACAAACAAATCGATGTTCTGAAAGTAACAGACATTACAAACCAATCAATCGTTCAGCGAGAGCTGGCTTTGATAAAAGTCGTATCTGCACCAGCATCTAGAATGGAGATCACGGGGGTCATTGAACCTTTTAGAGCTTCTATTGTAGATGTGAGCAGAGAGAGTGTCGTCATTCAGGTGACAGGTGAGTCTTCAAAAATTGAAGCACTCATTGAATTACTTAAGCCATACGGCATTAAAGAAGTCGCCAGAACTGGCACCACGGCCTTTGCGAGAGATAATCAGCAAAAGCCGCAAACAAATAAAACAATTTCAATTGTCTAAACAAAAGGAGAGAGTCAAATGGTAAAAGTATATTATAACGGTGATATTCAAGAAAACGTATTAAATGGTCAAAAGGTAGCTATCATTGGTTACGGATCACAAGGTCATGCACATGCATTGAACTTAAAAGAAAGCGGCGTAGATGTCATCGTCGGCGTGAGAAAAGGCGGATCTTATACAAAAGCACAAGAAGACGGTCATCAAGTATTCACAGTAAAAGAAGCAGCAGCACAAGCAGACGTCGTCATGGTACTACTTCCAGATGAGCAGCAAAAGAAAGTATATGATGAAGAAATCAAAGATCAATTAGAAGCTGGAAACTCACTTGTATTTGCACACGGATTTAACGTTCACTTCCATCAAATTGTTCCTCCAAGTGACGTAGACGTGTATCTAGTAGCTCCAAAAGGTCCAGGACATCTTGTGAGAAGAACATATGAGCAAGGCGCTGGTGTACCTGCCCTATTTGCTATCTATCAAGATGTATCTGGTCAAGCGAAAGACAAAGCACTTGCTTATGCGAAAGCGATCGGCGGAGCAAGAGCGGGCGTTCTTGAAACAACATTTAAAGAAGAAACAGAAACGGATCTTTTCGGTGAGCAGGCAGTTCTTTGTGGAGGTCTTACTTCACTAGTGAAAGCAGGTTTCGAAACGTTAACAGAAGCTGGTTATCAGCCAGAGCTTGCATACTTCGAGTGTCTGCATGAACTGAAATTAATCGTTGACCTTATGTATGAAGAAGGATTAGAAGGCATGAGATATTCAATCTCTGATACAGCACAATGGGGTGACTTCGTATCAGGACCACGCGTTGTGGATGCAAAAGTAAAAGAATCGATGAAAGCTGTTTTGACTGATATCCAAAACGGAACTTTTGCAAAAGAATGGATCGTTGAAAACCAAGTGAATCGTCCACGTTTCAATGCAATCAATGCAAATGAAAATGAGCACCAAATTGAAATCGTTGGTAGAAAGCTTCGTGAAATGATGCCTTTCGTTAAACAAGGAAAGAAAAAGGAAGCGGTGAGCGTCGGTGCGGAAAATTAATTTTTTTGACACAACACTTCGAGATGGAGAGCAATCACCAGGAGTGAACTTAAATGCACAAGAAAAGCTAATCATTGCAAAGCAGCTTGAGCGCCTTGGGGTTAATATCATTGAAGCGGGTTTTCCCGCTTCATCCCGAGGGGATTTCTTAGGCGTACAAGAAATAGCAAGAACGATTAAAAACTGTTCTGTTGCTGGTCTTGCACGATGTGTGAAAGGTGACATTGATGCTGCATGGGAAGCATTAAAAGATGGAGTGGAGCCAAGGCTTCATGTCTTTATTGCTACTTCTGACATTCACCTGAAGCATAAACTAAAGAAAACACGTGAAGAAGTCGTAGAACAGGCTGTCGCAATGGTGAAATATGCGAAAGAACGTTTTCCAGTTGTCCAGTGGTCAGCAGAAGATGCGTGCCGTACAGATCTTGCTTTCTTGGCAGAAATTGTAGAAAAGGTCATTGACGCTGGGGCGAGTGTCATTAACTTGCCAGATACAGTTGGATACCTAGCGCCAAAAGAGTACGGGAATATCTTTAAATATATGAAGGAACACGTTCCGAATATCGACCGCGTTAACTTGTCCGCTCACTGTCACGATGATCTAGGAATGGCTGTGGCAAACTCACTTGCTGCCATTGAAAATGGAGCAGATCAAATTGAAACGGCTGTCAACGGAATTGGCGAGCGCGCTGGAAATGCCGCTTTAGAAGAAATTGCAGTAGCTCTTCATATTCGAAAAGACTTTTACCAGGTCGAATCAACGATTCAATTGAATGAAATTAAGCGTACAAGTGATGTAGTGAGCAAATACTCAGGAATGATTGTGCCGCGTAATAAAGCAGTTGTTGGAAACAACGCTTTTGCACATGAATCAGGTATTCACCAAGATGGTTTCCTCAAAGAGAAAACAACCTATGAAATTATTTCTCCAGAGCTTGTCGGTGTGACAACAGATGTGCTTGTCCTTGGAAAACACTCCGGAAGACACGCGTTTAAAGACCGCATGAAAACACTAGGCTTTAAACTAACGGAAGACGAAATCAATAAATTCTTTGAGACTTTCAAGAACTTGACAGAGAAGAAGAAAGAAATTACAGATGATGATTTGATCTCTATTATATTAGAAGAAAAAGTAGCAGATCGAAAAATTGGCTACGAATTTGAAAGTCTGCAAGTGCATTATGGAACAGAACAAATGCCAACAGCAACAGTTTCTCTGAAAAACCAAGAAACACAGGCAGTCATTCAAGAAGCAGCTACAGGTGCAGGCAGTGTAGAAGCTGTGTACAACACGCTTGAGCGCTGTATGGAAGAAAGAATTCATTTGCTGGACTACCGCATTCAATCAAATGGAAAAGGCAGAGATGCACTAGCAGAAGTATATGTCACTGTTTCAATAGAAGGAAAAGAAACAGCAGGACGTGGTGTAGCGCAAGATGTGCTTGAAGCATCGGCGAAAGCTTACGTCAATGCAGTGAACAGACATTTAATCTTCAAATCAAATCTAATTGAAATTGAGAAACATCACGCAATCTCATAGGAAAGGAGGAAGGTTCTCATGAAAAAGAAAATTGCACTTTTGCCCGGCGATGGAATCGGACCGGAAGTCGTGACATCTGCAGTCGCTGTCCTTCAAGAGACAGCGGCTCAATTTCAGCACGAATTCGAATTTGAAACTGCGCTCATTGGCGGTATCGCAATAGATGAAAAAAACAACCCGCTTCCAAAGGAAACAGTAGATGTATGCAAAAGCGCTGATGCGATTTTATTAGGAGCAGTCGGCGGACCAAAGTGGGATCAAAACCCGCCAGAGCTTCGTCCGGAAAAAGGCTTGCTCGCCATTCGTAAACAGCTGGACTTATTTGCTAACATCCGCCCTGTAAAGGTGTTCGATAGCTTAAGCGAGGCATCTCCGTTAAAACAGGATCACATTAACGGAGTCGATTTCGTCATCGTTCGTGAATTAACAGGCGGCCTCTATTTTGGTGAACCAAGCGAACGCTATACAGATGATGAAGGAAAAGAAGCTGCCGTTGATACGCTCCTTTATACAAAGGAAGAAATTGTCCGCGTATTAAAAGAAGCGTTCGATATGGCCTTAACGAGACGGAAAAAAGTGACGTCTGTGGATAAAGCGAATGTTCTTGCTTCTAGTAAACTATGGCGTGAAGCAGTAGAGGAAGTTGCTTCTCAATATCCAGAAGTTGAATTTGAGCATATGCTCGTCGACAATGCAGCCATGCAGCTGATTTACAAGCCCGCTCAATTTGATGTCATTGTGACTGAGAATATGTTCGGCGACATTTTAAGTGACGAAGCTTCGATGATTACTGGATCACTCGGCATGCTGCCATCTGCTAGTTTATCAAGCACAGGCCTTCATTTATATGAGCCAATTCATGGTTCAGCACCCGATATTGCGGGGCAAAACGTTGCAAACCCTCTGGCAACCATTTTATCAGCAGCAAGCTTGCTTAGAACATCCTTTGCATTAGAAGAAGAAGCGGCTGCAATAGAAGACGCTGTGGAAGCTGTTCTTGCCTCTGGAAAACGAACAAAAGATTTAGCAGCAAAAGAGGGAACATATCAAACGACTGAAGAAATCACTAATGCGGTTGTAGACGCACTCAAGCAGCGCGTGCAAACCATTGTATAAATAGAATCTTGTGGAATTAGATAGAGGGAGGAAAAGGGTTATGCCTCGAACAATCATCGAAAAAATATGGGATCAGCATATAGTCAAAAGCGGCGAGGGGAAACCAGACCTTTTATATATTGATCTGCACTTGGTGCATGAAGTGACATCACCTCAAGCATTTGAAGGATTAAGACAAAAAGGGCGCAAGGTAAGAAGACCTCAAAACACGTTTGCGACGATGGATCACAACATCCCAACTGTGAATCGATTTGTGATTAAAGATGAGATTGCTAAAAAGCAAGTGAGTGCCTTAGAGCGCAACTGTGCGGAATTTGGCGTTCGTCTTGCTGATCTCCATAGTGTTGACCAGGGAATCGTCCATGTCGTTGGACCGGAGCTTGGATTGACACTTCCGGGGAAAACAATTGTGTGTGGAGATAGTCATACATCAACTCACGGCGCGTTTGGCGCACTTGCCTTTGGGATCGGTACAAGTGAGGTTGAACATGTACTTTCTACACAAACGCTTTGGCAGCAGCGTCCGAAAACGCTAGAAATTAGAGTAGACGGAAAGCTTCAAAAAGGGGTAACCGCCAAAGATGTCATTTTAGCCGTCATTGGTGCACACGGCGTGAAGTTCGGTTCAGGTTATGTCATTGAATACACTGGGGAAGTATTCAGAAACATGACGATGGATGAGCGGATGACTGTTTGTAATATGTCGATTGAAGCAGGCGCGAGAGCAGGATTGATTGCACCTGATGAAGTCACCTTCGAATATTGCCGCGGCCGCAAATATGCACCGCAGGGCGAAGATTTCGAAGCAGCTATTAAAGAATGGGAAGAACTTAGAACAGATCCAGGTGCAACCTACGATAAAACCATTGTGTTAGATGGAAATAAGATTTCACCAATGGTTACGTGGGGAATTAACCCAGGAATGGTACTGCCTGTGGATGCATCAATTCCAGGACCTGAGGACTTTGCACAAGAAGATGATCAAAAAGAAGCGATTCGTGCTTACGAATACATGGGAGTCCATCCGCATCAGCGTATAGAAGATATTACGATTGAGCATGTCTTTATCGGCTCATGTACGAACTCAAGAATGACTGATTTACGCCAAGCCGCTTCTATGATTGAAGGACAAAAAGTAGCAGATCATGTCAGAGCGATTGTGGTGCCTGGCTCTCAAAGTGTCAAATTGCAAGCAGAAAAAGAAGGTCTTCATGAAATCTTCCTTGAAGCAGGATTTGAATGGAGAGAATCAGGCTGCAGTATGTGCCTTAGTATGAATAACGATGTGGTACCGGAGGGCGAACGCTGCGCGTCCACATCAAACCGTAACTTTGAAGGGCGTCAAGGGAAGGGTGCGAGAACGCATCTTGTCAGCCCGGCAATGGCTGCAATGGCTGCGATACATGGCCGATTTGTCGATGTCAGGAAGTTTAATCAAGAGAAAACAGTCGTGTAAGGAGTTGTCATAGATGGAGCCTTTAGTCACTCATAAAGGGAAAGCCGCTGTGCTTAACCGTATCAATGTAGATACAGATCAAATTATTCCGAAGCAATTTTTAAAAAGAATCGAACGAACAGGATATGGCCGCTTTGCCTTTTTCGACTGGCGTTATTTAGCCGATGGCAGCCCAAATCCAGATTTCGAACTGAATCAGCCGATCTATGAAGGAGCATCGATTTTGATCGCAGGAGAAAACTTTGGCTGCGGATCATCTAGGGAACATGCTCCTTGGGCGCTTGATGATTATGGCTTTAAAATTGTCATCGCACCATCATTCGCAGATATATTTCATCAAAACTGCTTTAAAAATGGGATGCTTCCGATTCGCCTTGATTATGATGTGTGGAAAACCTTCGCAGCATCATATGAGAACAAAGGGTATGAGATGACGGTTGATCTTGAAAAACAGCAAATAGAAGATCACGAAGGGAATATCACCCCTTTTCAAGTCGACCCTCACTGGAGAGAAATGCTCCTAAATGGTTATGATGAGATTTCATTAACATTACTACTAGAAGATGACATTCAAGCATTTGAAGAAAAGCGTAGCAACTGGCTGCGCGCTTAAGCAACGAGAAGCTGTCCGCCCGAGGTGTGACGGCTTCTTTTTTGCATGAAAACCTCTCGTTACTTGTGTTTACTAATCTTCGTTGGTAAACTGATAAAAAATATGCGCCCGAAAGGAACGTAAGCATGAAGCATGACAAGAAGAAAGATAATGTCATTTTGTTTCCTGGTCTGAAAGAAAGACTGATTGAAAAAGGAATGGCAGCATTAAAAGATAAACAGTATCAAGAGGCGCTTCACTTGTTTTCAGAAGCAAAATCGTATGATGACGATGAAGAATCCGATATTCACCTCGGAATGGCAATTTGTTTTCTGGAGCTGGGTGAGCTGCAGGATGCAAAGCGTGTTTGTGAAAAAATGCTACATGAAGGATATGGCCACTATTTCACTGTGCTCCAAGTGTATATGACGATCTTAATTCAGCTGAAAGAATATGAAGAAGTCAAACAGACGATTGAGGCTGTGCTCGAGGAAAACCATCTTCCGGCAGAAAGCGCGGAGCATTTTTACAAGCTGCTCGAATTTAGCAGAAAAATGATTGAATCACCTGAAGAGATTTTAGATGAAGATGAGGAAGCCGGAAGTGAGGTCAATATAGATGACATGCTGAAGCGGCCGGAAGAACAGGTCCAGTTCATCCATTCATTGAAAGACCGGAATATTACACCGCACATGGGTCTATTAAATACAATCTTACAAAATCCCGATGGGAACCCTTTGGTCAAATCAATGATCCTGCAGCTTCTGGCAGATCATGATGTGGCAAAGCCGGTTCATGTGACAAAATTCGGTGATTCTTTAACACTTATTCCTTCTGAGGCTGTAAAGCCAGAGCAGATGCCGCTTCTTCAGCAAGTCCTTCGTATGCTCGATGACACGCTCGGCAATGAGAACCCAACCCTTTACCAAGGCGTGGAAGAGCTATGGCGCCGGCACTTATTTGTGCTGTATCCATTTCTTCCTAAGTACACAGATCCGAGTCTTTGGGCAGCGGCACTTCATAAAGTCGGCTATGAAATGCATGGGATCGAGATTGAACTCGAAGAATTGCATCTATTGTATGAATTTAACGAACGAGAGCTGAGAGAAGCTTGCACAATGCTGAAAGATATTGAAGAAATTTCTTATTTGTAATTTGTCGATTTAGTTGAAAGACGGACTTGTTATGTTATAATATAATGGTTGTATTTGTGCATATATAGTGCAGTTGTCAGATTCCAACGGTTGAAAGACGATATGTATAATCAAGTCAAATGTTGTATACATAATGCAAGCTTCTTAGCGGAGTGCGTGGTTTTTGATTGGACGAAGTCTTTATGATGCTTTAGAATGGAGCAACGCACAATCTGAATAGATTTTTGGAGGGAAACACACATGTCAGTAAAATGGGAAAAACAAGAAGGTAACGAAGGCGTTCTAACTGTAGAAGTTGACGCTGAAACATTTAACAAAGCACTTGATGATGCATTTAAGAAAGTGGTTAAGCAAGTATCAATCCCTGGATTCCGTAAAGGGAAAGTACCACGTGGTCTTTTCGAGCAGCGTTTTGGTGTAGAATCTCTTTATCAAGATGCATTAGATATTCTTCTTCCAGTTGAATATCCAAAAGCAATCGACGAAGCTGGTATCGAGCCAGTTGACCGCCCTGAAATCGATGTTGAGAAAATCGAAAAAGGCGAAAGCTTAATCTTCACTGCAAAAGTAACAGTGAAGCCTGAAGTAAAACTTGGTGACTACAAAGGTCTTAACGTAGAAAAAGACGACACAGCTGTTACTGATGAAGATGTACAAGAAGAGCTTAAAGGCATGCAAAACCGTCAAGCTGAGCTTGTTGTCAAAGAAGAAGGCGCAATCGAAAACGGCGATACAGTTGTTCTTGATTTCGAAGGATTCGTTGATGGAGAAGCATTCGAAGGCGGAAAAGCTGAGAACTACTCTCTTGAAGTAGGTTCTGGTTCATTCATCCCTGGTTTCGAAGAGCAATTAGTTGGTCTTGAAGCTGGCGCTGAAAGAGACGTAGAAGTTACATTCCCAGAAGAATACCATGCTGAAGACCTTGCAGGTAAACCAGCTGTATTCAAAGTGAAAATTCATGAAATCAAAGCAAAAGAACTTCCAGCACTTGACGATGAGTTCGCTAAAGATGTTGATGAAGAAGTAGAAACACTTGCTGAGTTAACTGAAAAAACGAAGAAACGTCTTGAAGAAGCAAAAGAAAACGAAGCAGAAGGAAAACTTCGTGAAGAGCTAGTTGCGAAAGCTTCTGAAAATGCGGAAGTTGACATCCCACAAGCGATGGTTGACACAGAGCTAGACCGCATGATGAAAGAATTCGAACAACGTCTTCAAATGCAAGGAATGAACCTTGAGCTTTACTTCCAATTCTCTGGACAAGATGAAGATGCGCTTAAAGAGCAAATGAAAGAAGATGCTGCTAAACGCGTAAAATCTAACCTAACACTTGAAGCAATTGCTGCTGCAGAAAACTTACAAGTGTCTGACGAAGAAGTGGAAGAAGAACTTTCAAAAATGGCTGAAGCATACAACATGCCAATTGAAAATATCAAACAAGCGATCGGATCTACTGAAGCAATGAAAGAAGATCTAAAAGTTCGTAAAGCAATTGATTTTCTTGTAGAAAACCGTTAATATGGTGCATAATAATAAAACAGGGCGCGAGTGACTCGTGCCTTGTTTTGTACAATTTTTGACTTATCATCGCTTCTTTTGGAAACGATAGTGTAAGTCGCATCTTTCTGTCATACATATCTCAATGTGCAGTGTTAGAAACACATCGTTACCGTCTTTTAGGAAAGTATGGTAAAATGCATACATACTGGACCCAGAAAGGTAGCTGACTGTTAGCTACAGGCAAGTGAAGAAGAATAAGGGGTGAAAGAATGTTTAAATTCAACGAGGAAAAAGGTCAATTAAAATGCTCGTTTTGCGGAAAAACGCAAGATCAAGTGCGTAAACTGGTCGCAGGACCTGGCGTATATATATGTGATGAATGTATCGAGCTTTGCACGGAAATAGTTGAAGAAGAGCTCGGCACAGAGGAAGAAGTTGAATTCAAGGATGTTCCGAAGCCTCATGAAATTCGGGAGATTCTTGATGAATATGTCATCGGACAAGACAATGCGAAAAAATCCTTAGCTGTAGCGGTTTATAACCATTACAAACGGATCAATTCCAACAGCAAGATTGATGATGTTGAGCTTTCGAAAAGTAATATTTCTATGATTGGACCAACAGGAAGCGGTAAAACATTACTTGCTCAAACACTTGCTCGTATTTTAAATGTTCCATTTGCGATCGCAGATGCAACATCATTAACTGAAGCAGGTTATGTTGGTGAAGACGTAGAGAATATTTTACTAAAGCTGATCCAGGCAGCGGATTATGATGTAGAAAAAGCGGAAAAAGGCATTATCTACATCGATGAGATCGATAAAGTAGCAAGAAAATCAGAAAACCCTTCTATCACTCGAGATGTATCTGGGGAAGGTGTCCAGCAAGCCCTTTTGAAAATTCTTGAAGGAACAGTTGCTAGTGTACCGCCTCAAGGTGGACGTAAGCATCCTCATCAAGAATTCATTCAAATCGATACAACAAATATCCTCTTTATTTGTGGTGGAGCCTTTGACGGCATTGAGCAAATCATCAAACGCCGCTTAGGTCAAAAAGTAATTGGATTCGGTGCGGAAAATAAAGTCGAAGATCTTGAAAAAGAAGTCCTTCTATCAAAAGTACTGCCAGAAGACTTGCTTCGCTTCGGTTTAATTCCAGAATTCATCGGTCGTCTACCGGTTATTGCAAGCCTAGAGCCGTTAGATGAAAAAGCACTTGTAGAAATCTTGACGAAGCCTAAAAATGCGCTCGTTAAGCAATATACAAAAATGCTTGAGCTTGACGATGTAGAGCTTGAATTTGAAGAAGATGCTCTTAGCGAAATTGCGAAAAAAGCAATTGAGCGTAAAACAGGCGCTCGTGGTCTTCGCTCAATCATTGAAGGTATCATGCTTGATGTGATGTTTGACCTTCCATCTCGTGATGATATTGAAAAATGTGTCATCACTGGTGCAACGGTTGCTGATGGTGAGCCGCCGCGTCTTGTGTTAAAAGATGGCACAGTCGTCAACAAAGATACAAAAACATCTGCATAAGAGAAGTCTCACTCCTGAATCATTTTGATTCAGGAGTTTTTTATTTATCGTGGAAGACGTGTTTATTCCGTCCAGCTCTAGGAAATACTAGCAGACAGAAACCAATACATACGATAGATGAAGGAGGGAGCACCGATTGAGCTGGACAGGAATCGTATTATTTATACAGCTGTTCTTTGGTATCGTCATCGGGCTGTACTTTTGGAACTTACTGCGAAATCAGCGCACACAAAAGGTGACGATAGACAAAGAATCAAAGAAAGAAATGGAAGCACTCAGAAAGATGCGCTCAATCAAGCTGAGTGAGCCTTTATCAGAGAGAGTCCGGCCAAAGGGATTTCAAGATATTGTAGGGCAGGAAGACGGCATTCGTGCTCTAAAAGCGGCGCTTTGCGGACCAAATCCTCAGCATGTCATTGTCTACGGCCCCCCGGGAGTTGGAAAAACAGCAGCTGCCCGTCTTGTCATGGAAGAAGCGAAGCGTCATGCTGATTCACCGTTTAAGAAAGATGCGGTATTTGTGGAGCTCGATGCCACAACCGCAAGATTCGATGAACGGGGCATCGCAGACCCACTCATTGGTTCCGTGCATGACCCGATTTACCAAGGGGCGGGAGCGATGGGACAGGCAGGCATTCCGCAGCCAAAACAAGGAGCCGTTACGCATGCTCATGGCGGGGTTCTGTTTATTGATGAAATTGGCGAACTGCATCCGATCCAAATGAACAAAATGCTGAAAGTCCTTGAAGATCGGAAAGTATTTTTAGACAGTGCCTACTACAGTGAGGAAAACACCCAAATTCCGAATCACATCCACGATATTTTTCAGAATGGGCTTCCGGCTGATTTCCGGTTGATTGGTGCTACGACAAGAACACCTGAAGAAATTCCACCAGCCATTCGCTCAAGGTGTTTGGAAATTTTCTTTAAGGATCTTGACCAGCATGAACTGAAAATTGTTGCTGCTAAGGCTGTCCAAAAAATCCAAAAGGAATTAAGTGATGAAGGGCTGAACCTGTTAACCTCCTATGTGAAAAATGGCCGTGAAGCAGTCAATATGGTGCAGATCGCCGCTGGAATGGCCGTCACAGAAAACCGAAAAGACATCACGATCGAAGATGTCGAGTGGGTCATTCATTCAAGTCAGCTGACACCAAGATATGAACAAAAAGTACCGGAAAAGCCAAAAGTCGGGGTAGTGAATGGTCTGGCTGTCTACGGACCAAACAGCGGTGCCCTGCTTGAGATTGAAGTGAATATATGTAAGGCGCTTGAAAAAGGCAGTATCAACATTACAGGCATTGCAGAAGAAGAAAGCATTGGCAGTCAGTCTAAATCCATTAGACGAAAAAGTATGGCCAAAGGGTCTGTTGAAAATGTATTAACAGTGCTGAGAAACTTAGGCATACGGACAAATGAATATGACATCCATATTAATTTCCCAGGCGGTGCCCCGATTGATGGACCGTCTGCTGGGATTGCCATGGCGGCGGCGATTTTCTCTGCCATTCATCAAATCCCGATTGATCATCTGACAGCAATGACAGGTGAAATCGGATTGCAGGGTCAGGTGAAGCCGATCGGCGGTGTGATACCGAAGATTAAGGCGGCGAAACAAGCTGGTGCCACAACCGTGATTATTCCTTATGACAACCAGCAGTCGATCTTAAAAGAGATTGAAGGCGTCACCATTGTGCCTGTGAAGCACTTCCAAGAGGTGCTGGATCAGTGTTTGGTCAACCCGCCAGACGAGAAGAAAGATGGACTAGAAGAGGAAATGAAAAGAAAATCTGTTTAATCCCCATCACATATGGGGATTTTTTAGTGAAATAGATCTTTTTTTCTTTTTCAAGATAAAAAGAAAGGGTATACTACGGTAAGATCATCATTTCTCAAGTCTTTTACATTGTACAAGACTGAAACAGGTATATTATAATGATTCATACTAGTGACGGAGGTGTCAATCAACATGGCAGATGAAATCAAAAAGAATGTTCCGCTCCTCCCATTGCGAGGCTTGCTTGTTTATCCAACAATGGTCTTGCATTTGGACGTTGGACGCGAGAAGTCTGTTCAAGCATTAGAACAGGCGATGATGAACGATCATATGATTTTTCTAGCAACACAGCGGGAAATTTCAATAGATGAACCAGGTGAAGAGGAAATTTTCAAAGTCGGCACCTACACAAAAATTAAACAAATGCTGAAGCTGCCGAATGGAACGATTCGTGTACTCGTAGAGGGCTTAAATCGAGCGCAGATCGAATCATATGTGGAGCTTGAGGACTATACGTCCGTCGATATTAAAGAATTGGCAGAAGAAGATTTAAAGGACGCAGAAGCAGAAGCACTCATGCGCACTTTGTTAGATCACTTTGATCAGTACATAAAAATTTCAAAAAAAATCTCAGCTGAAACATATGCAACGGTGACGGATATTGAGGAACCGGGGAGAATGGCAGATATCGTTGCTTCTCACCTGCCGCTTAAATTAAAGGACAAACAAGAAGTACTGGAAACAGTGGATGTTAAAAAACGTCTGAACCGTGTCATCAGCTTAATCCACAATGAAAAAGAAGTGCTGGAGATTGAAAAGAAAATTGGTCAGCGCGTCAAACGTTCAATGGAACGAACGCAAAAAGAATATTATTTGCGTGAACAAATGAAAGCCATTCAAAAGGAGCTAGGTGACAAAGAAGGAAAAACGGGCGAAGTCAGTTCATTAATGTCTAAAATCGAAGAGTCCAGCATGCCGGATTCTGTTCGTGAAACGGCACTAAAAGAATTGAACCGTTATGAAAAAATTCCTTCAAGCTCTGCGGAGAGCTCTGTCATTCGAAATTATATTGATTGGCTGATCAATCTTCCATGGGGCATCTATACAGAAGATCGTCTAGATTTAAAGCTGGCAAGTGAGATTTTAGATGATGAGCATCATGGGCTGGAAAAGGTCAAAGAACGTGTGCTTGAATACCTTGCTGTACAAAAGCTGACCAATTCATTAAAAGGACCGATTCTTTGCTTAGCAGGACCTCCTGGGGTAGGGAAAACGTCACTTGCCAAATCGATTGCTAAATCACTTGACCGAAAGTTTATCCGTATCTCTCTTGGCGGTGTGCGTGATGAATCTGAGATTCGTGGACATAGAAGAACGTATGTAGGCGCGATGCCAGGCCGCATCATTCGCGGGATGAGCAAGGCAGGCACAATGAATCCGGTGTTTCTTTTAGATGAAATTGATAAGATGTCCTCTGATTTTAGAGGTGATCCGTCTTCTGCGATGCTTGAAGTGCTGGATCCAGAGCAAAATCACAACTTTAGCGATCACTATATTGAAGAGACATTTGATTTATCACAAGTGTTATTTATTGCCACTGCCAACAATTTAGCAACCATTCCGGGCCCACTTCGTGATAGAATGGAGATTATCACGATTGCAGGGTATACAGAGGTTGAAAAAGCAGAGATTGTGAAAGATCACCTTCTGCCGAAGCAGCTAAAGGAGCACGGATTAAAGAAAGGGAACTTGCAGCTTCGTGAAGCAGCGATTTATGATATGATCCGCTATTACACAAGAGAAGCAGGAGTCCGCGGGTTAGAGCGTCAGCTTGCGGCCATTTGCCGAAAAGCGGCAAGAGCGATTGTGGCTGAAGACCGAAAACGCATCACAGTGACGGAAAAGAACTTATCTGAATTCCTTGGAAAAAGACTTTACCGTTATGGTCAGGCTGAAACAACAGACCAAGTGGGGGTTGTTACAGGACTTGCGTATACGACAGTTGGCGGAGACACCCTATCAATTGAGGTATCACTCTCGCCTGGTAAAGGCAAGCTCTTGTTAACAGGTAAGCTTGGTGATGTCATGAGAGAATCTGCACAGGCGGCATTCAGTTATATTCGTTCCAAAGCAGATGAACTGAACATTGATCCTAATTTTAATGAAAAGCACGATATTCATATCCATGTTCCAGAGGGTGCGGTTCCAAAGGACGGGCCATCAGCTGGTATCACCATTGCGACGGCTCTTGTATCAGCACTCACAGGACGTCCTGTATCAAAAGAGGTTGGTATGACAGGAGAGATAACGTTAAGAGGAAGAGTGCTTCCAATTGGCGGACTAAAAGAAAAAGCATTAGGCGCACATCGTGCAGGATTGAAAACCATTATTCTTCCAAAGGACAATGAGAAGGATATTGATGATATTCCTGAAAGTGTGAGAGAAGGACTAACCTTTATTCCGGTCTCACATCTAGATGAGGTGCTTGAGAAAGCGTTGGTAGGAGAGGGAAGATGAAAGTAACAAAATCAGATATCGTCATTAGTGCGGTGAAACCAGAGCAGTACCCGAGCGGCGGACTGCCTGAAATCGCGCTTGCTGGACGATCAAATGTTGGAAAGTCCTCGTTCATCAACTCATTGATTAATCGTAAAAATTTAGCGCGTACGTCTTCTAAACCAGGTAAGACACAGACGCTTAATTTCTACATTATTAATGATATGCTCCATTTTGTGGACGTTCCGGGCTACGGCTTTGCCAAAGTATCAAAAACAGAGCGCGAAGCCTGGGGTAGAATGATCGAAACGTATATTACAATGCGTGAAGAATTAAAAGCAGTTGTCCAAATTGTGGATCTGCGCCATAAGCCATCAGTAGATGATGTGAACATGTATGAATTCCTTAAATATTACGGAGTTCCCGTGATCGTCATCGCTACAAAAGCGGATAAAATTCCAAAAGGCAAATGGGAAAAACATGCGAAAGTCGTCAAACAGACGCTCGACATTGACCCATCAGATGAACTCATCTTATTCTCTTCTGAAACAAAAAAGGGAAAAGATGAAGCCTGGAATGCGATCCTTGCGAAAGTAAACAGCTAAAAAAGCATCTGCGATGAGCAGATGCTTTTTTACATTAGTTTTCTTTTCAGCGTGAGATGAAAACCCTTGAAGTCTAGAAAGGACGAGTACTGGCGCGGAGCGAATTTGATATTCGTGAGCACCAGCACGCAGGACTGACACCGAATGCGAGGGTTTGTCTTCTCGCTGAAGGCATCTGCGATGAGCAGATGCTTTTTTATTGTATAAGTTATTTCCTTTTTAAAAATAATAAGAGGAGACTGACAGCAATCAGTACATAAGGCCAGTACAATTCAAAGCCGGAAGTAGGAATCGAAAGGGAACTTAGCTGTTTTGTAATTTGCTGAAAGAAATAAAGGAACAGACCGAGTGCGATCAGCACAACACTTTCAATACGATATTCTTTTTTCTGAGATGATTTCACAAAGAGTGCAAGTCCTACGATGAATACAATCATCGTAAATGTGTCTGGCCAGTGGTCCAATTTAGGCTGAAGAATAAAGTGTAGCGAAAGGCCTGTCATAAGCATACCGATAAACACATGAGCGCTTTCTTGCTCCTTCTTTCCTTGATATAAAAAAGCGAGTCCAAAAAGCAGTACAAGTGTATACCATTTCTCTTGATCCTTCCAAATGTCAAATTGACCTCCTGAGAGAATGGCATATAGCGCTACAGCCAGTAAAGTAAGCGGCAGCAAAATGGATTTCTTCTTCAAAGATGTCACCTTCTTTTAAGCAGATCATTTGTCCGCACGCGCCAAATCTGGTAAATTGCTTGAAGTGATGATATGGCATAAACGGTGTCGAACATTTTTCTACTATATCACAACATTTTTGAAATCTGTTCACAATTTTTATCCAGTTAAAAATGAATATATGTTATAATCATTATAAATAATAAATTCTATATTGTAATTATTATAAATTAGACAGGGCGTTGGGGGTGCAAGCTGAAGTTATGCATATTCTTGTTGTGGGTTTAGATTATAAAACAGCCCCTGTTGAGATACGGGAACAGCTGAGCTTTGAACCGAGTGAGCTCGGAACAGCGATGTCCAAGCTTAAAGAAGAAAAAAGCATTCTAGAGAATATCGTCATCTCAACATGTAATCGAACAGAGATCTACGCAGTAGTAGATCAGCTTCATACTGGACGGTTTTATATAAAAAGATTTTTAGCCGATTGGTTCGGTTTAGAAAAAGAAGATGTCTCTCCTTATTTGAAGTTCTATGAAAACGATGGAGCGGTTGAGCATTTATTCCGTGTGGCCTGTGGACTTGATTCCATGGTCATTGGTGAAACGCAAATACTCGGTCAAGTACGCTCAAGCTTTAAAGTAGCTCAAGAGGAGAAGACCATTGGTACCGTTTTCAATTATTTATTTAAACAGGCGGTCACTGTTGCAAAACGCTCTCATGCGGAAACGGATATTGCGTCTAATGCCGTATCTGTCAGCTATGCAGCTGTTGAGCTTGCCAAAAAAATCTTTGGACGTCTTTCTGATAAGCATGTCCTGATTCTTGGCGCGGGCAAAATGGGCGAACTGGCGGCTCAAAACCTTCAAGGGCAAGGAATTGGCCAAGTAACGGTCATCAACCGAACGTTTGAGAAGGCAAAGGAATTGGCCGGTCGTTTTTCAGGAGAGCCTAAGAGCTTAAACCAATTAGAAAAAACATTATCCGAAGCGGACATTTTAATCAGCTCAACGGGTGCGAAACAATTTGTCATTACAAAAGAAATGGTCGAAAGTGCGAATAAAAAGCGGAAGGGCAGACCTCTATTTATGGTAGATATTGCTGTACCCCGTGATTTAGATCCAGCCATTTCTGAAGTAGAAGGTGCTTTTTTGTATGACATTGATGACCTTGAAGGCATCGTGGCTGCTAACTTAAAAGAGCGCCGTGCAGTGGCTGAGCAGGTTGAGCTCCTGATTGAAGCAGAAATTGTAGAATTTAAGCAATGGCTGAATACGTTAGGTGTTGTTCCAGTCATTTCTGCACTTAGAGAAAAGGCACTCACAATTCAAGCCGATACGATGCAGAGTATTGAGCGGAAGCTTCCAAACCTCACAAACCGTGAAATGAAGCTGTTAAATAAACATACGAAAAGCATCATCAACCAAATGCTGAAAGATCCTATCTTGAAGGCAAAAGAAATTGCCGCGGAGCCAAATGCAGAGGAGAAACTTTTACTCTTTAAAGAAATCTTTGATTTACAGGTTGAAGATGAAGAGAAAAAGGTCGAACCTGTACAGGTGGAGCAAGGGGCATTTCAGTTGTTCAAATCAAATATGGCACAAGGCTTTGCTACAGTTGCCAGTGAGTGATTAAGCGATGATGGAATCCATTGTAGCGAGACTCAATGAAGCAACGATCTTAATCTATGCACTAAGTGTCTTGTTCTATTTCATAGATTTTCTTCAACACAACCGGAAGGCTGGAAAAATGGCTTTCTGGTTGCTTTCTATTGTCTGGCTGCTGCAAACAGTCTACATGTTCTATATTATGATGGAAACAGACCGATTCCCTGTGTTGAATGTAGCAGAGGGGTTATATTTTTATACGTGGGTGCTTGTGACACTTTCTCTTGTGCTCACAAAAATATTGCGCGTTGAATTTATTGTGTTTTTTACAAATGTGATCGGTTTTTCCATGATGGCGATTCATACCTTTACACCATCTGACCTCCATTCAGCAGAACTAACGGGGAAGCTGACGAGTGAACTGCTCGTGATTCATATTACGATGGCGATTTTATCCTACGGTGCCTTTTCACTTTCATTTGCATTTTCACTGCTTTATCTCTTTCAATATCGTTTGCTGAAAAAGAAAAAATGGGGAAAATGGCTTTTGAGAATTGAAGACTTATCAAAGCTGGATCATATGGCATACGTATTAAACATTATTGGTGTGCCAATGCTTTTGCTTAGTTTAATTCTTGGCATCATTTGGGCATATATCTCGTATGATACGTTGTACTGGACAGATGCAAAGGTGCTTGGTTCGTTTATTATGCTGTTTTTATATGGCTTTTACTTATATATCAGATTGGTGAGAAATATGCAGGGCAAAATCGTGGCATTTTGGAATGTCGCTTCATTCCTTGTGCTGATGATCAATTATTTTCTGCTTGGTAGCTTATCAACCTTTCATTGGTTTCAATAATGATGAGTCTTAAAGGCATTGTCGGGAGGAAGACGTATTGCGTACAATTAAAGTAGGTTCTAGACGAAGTAAGCTGGCAATTACACAAACAAAATGGGTCATTCAAAAGCTGTCTGAACTAAACCCTTCTTATTCTTTTGAAATAAAAGAAATTGTGACAAAGGGTGATCAAATTTTAGATGTGACCTTATCTAAGGTTGGCGGAAAAGGACTGTTTGTTAAAGAGATTGAGCAGGCGATGCTGAATCATGATATTGATATGGCGGTGCACAGCATGAAGGATATGCCGGCTGCTCTTCCGGAAGGTTTAGTGATTGGCTGTATTCCTGAGCGTGAAGATGTGCGGGATGCCCTTATTTCGAAGGATCATCTGAGTCTCAGCGAACTGCCTAAGGGTGCAATTGTGGGAACGAGCAGCTTACGGCGCAGCGCACAGCTTCTTCAGGAAAGACCAGATCTTGAGATTAAATGGATTCGAGGAAACATTGATACGAGATTGGAAAAACTGAAAAATGAAGAGTATGATGCCATTATTCTAGCGGCTGCCGGATTGTCTAGAATGGGATGGAGCAAAGAGGTTGTGTCGGAATTTTTATCTCCTGAGACGTGCCTTCCAGCCGTTGGACAAGGCGCGCTATCGATTGAGTGCCGCGGGGATGATGAAGAGCTGTTGCAGCTTCTCGCCCAATTTACGAATGAATATACGAAGAAAACGGTCCTCGCAGAAAGAGCCTTCCTCAAACAAATGGATGGAAGCTGTCAGGTGCCGATCGCCGGCTATGCAACGATGAATGAGCATAATGAAATTGAACTAACAGGTCTTGTTGCATCTGCTGATGGGCACACAATTATTCGAGAAACCGTCACAGGCACTGACCCTGAAGCAATTGGAACAGCGTGTGCGAAGCAGATGGCCGATAAGGGAGCAAAGGATTTGATCGACAAGGTGAAAAAGGGTCTGTCTCAATGAGCATAGGCAAATCGCTTCACGGACAGACGGTGCTTGTCACTCGAAATGAACGTCAAGCGGGCGTGTTTCAGCAAAAGATTGAAGCGCTGAACGGCCATGCGGTTTTAACCTCTCTTATTCGGTTTGAGCCTACGCTCACAAAAGAAAAAGCGCAGGACTTTTTAAAGGACTTAGAAAATAGCCAATGGCTTGTTTTCACGAGTGTGAATGGTGCGTCTTTTTTTCTGAACTACATAAAAGACCATCATTTCCATAAGAGCTTATCCCATTTAAAAGTAGCTGCTGTAGGAGAGAAAACCTCTGCCTATCTTGAGCAGCACGGCTTGAAGGTGGATGTTGTGCCAGAACGATTTATAGCGGAAGAGCTGGCGGATGCATTACTTGACCATGTACGCCCAGGAGATCGTGTGTTTGTAGCAAAAGGGCATCTATCACGAGATGTGGTGAAAGAGACCCTTGTTGCGCTCGGGATTGAGGTAAAAGAATGGATTTTATATGAAACAGTCAAGGATGAGGAAGGAATTGCTGCTCTTAAATCGGCAATGACGAAGCAATCATTTGATTTTATTACATTTACGAGCTCATCCACTGTTCATTCTTTTATGCATGTAATGGAAGCAGATGCAGCGAAGCTTGCTGCATCTGACACCTGTTTTGTGACGATCGGTCCTCTGACAAAAGAGGCACTGCTTCAATACGGGATTTCTTCTGAAACCCCATATACTTATACGATAGACGGAATGCTTGATTTGATGTGCCGTTTATCTGAAAGGAAGTTGAACCATTGATGAAATTTAACAGACACCGCAGATTGCGGACAAGCGCAGGAATGAGAGAATTAGTCAGAGAAACCTTTTTAAGACCATCTGATTTCATTTATCCGATCTTTTTTGTAGAGGGAGAAAATGTCCGAAAAGAAGTCTCTTCAATGCCAGGTGTGTATCATATTTCTGTAGATCTTGTGAAAGAAGAAGTCCAAGAGCTTGTTGATCTCGGCATCAAATCGATCATTGTATTTGGTGTGCCAGATCATAAAGATCATGTAGGCAGTGAGGCGTATCACGATCATGGCATTGTTCAAAGAGCAACGCTTGAGATCAAAAAGCATTTCCCAGAGCTCGTGGTCATTGCAGACACTTGCTTATGCCAATATACAGATCACGGACATTGCGGAATTGTTGAAGATGGAGAAATTTTAAATGATGAATCTCTTCAGCTACTAGCGAAAACGGCTGTCAGCCAAGCGCGTGCAGGTGCAGATATCATCGCGCCTTCAAATATGATGGACGGATTTGTTGTCGCCATTCGTGAGGCACTGGATGAAGCAGGCTTTATTCATGTACCAGTCATGTCTTATGCCGTGAAATATGCAAGTGCTTTTTACGGTCCGTTCCGTGATGCGGCACATAGTACACCGCAGTTTGGAGATCGTAAAACATATCAAATGGACCCTGCAAACCGTTTAGAGGCTCTAAGAGAAGCGCAATCTGATGTAGAAGAGGGAGCTGACTTCTTGATTGTCAAACCATCTCTTTCTTACTTAGACATTATGCGTGATGTGAAAAATGAATTTACACTCCCTGTTGTTGCTTACAATGTGAGCGGAGAGTATGCAATGGTGAAAGCGGCTGCTCAAAACGGCTGGATTTCTGAAAAAGAGCTTGTTCTAGAAATGCTGACAAGCATGAAACGTGCAGGAGCAGAACTCATCATTACGTATCATGCAAAAGATGCAGCAAAATGGCTCTCGGAATAAAGAACGGATAGACAGGAGGACATTGAAATGGGACGTAGCTATGAAAAATCAAAACAAGCATTTGAAGAAGCACAGCATTTAATGCCTGGTGGTGTCAACAGCCCTGTACGTGCATTTAAATCAGTCAACACAGACCCGATTTTTATGGAACGAGGCAAAGGTGCCAAGATCTATGATATTGATGGAAATGAATACATCGATTATGTCTTATCCTGGGGACCGCTGATTTTAGGACATACGAATGATCGTGTCGTTGAAAGCATTCAGCGAGTAGCGGAAAATGGGACAAGCTTCGGTGCTTCTACGTTAGTTGAAAATGAATTAGCTAAACTTGTATCAGAGCGGGTCCCTTCCATCGAAGTTATTCGCATGGTCAGCTCTGGTACAGAGGCGACGATGAGTGCACTTCGTCTAGCTCGCGGTTTTACAGGCAGAAATAAAATTGTGAAATTTGAAGGTTGCTATCATGGCCACGGTGATTCTTTGCTCATTAAAGCAGGTTCTGGAGTGGCAACGCTTGGACTCCCGGATAGTCCTGGTGTTCCTGAAGGGACTGCAAGCAACACGATCACAGTGCCGTACAATGATTTAGAAAGCATTCAAGTTGCTTTTCAAGAATTTGGCGACGATATCGCTGGTGTCATTGTAGAGCCGGTCGCAGGAAATATGGGGGTTGTCCCTCCGCAAGAAGGTTTCTTGCAAGGGCTGAGAGACATTACGGAACAATATGGATCATTACTCATTTTTGATGAGGTCATGACAGGCTTCCGTGTGGATTATCACTGCGCGCAAGGTTATTTTGGCATCACACCTGATCTGACGTGTCTTGGTAAAGTCATTGGAGGCGGTCTTCCGGTCGGTGCTTATGGCGGAAGAGCGGATATTATGAGACAAATTGCGCCAAGTGGTCCAATTTATCAAGCAGGAACGTTATCTGGTAACCCTCTTGCGATGACAGCAGGCTTAGAAACTCTAAAACAGCTGACACCTGAGTCTTATGAAGAGTTTAAACGAAAAGGTGACCGTTTAGAAGAAGGTATTTCGAAAGCAGCAAAAGCATACGGAATTCCATTAACGTTTAACCGTGCAGGTTCCATGATCGGATTCTTCTTTACAAATGAAGAAGTGATCAATTATGACAAAGCGAAAACAGCTGATCTCGCTTTATTTGCTGAATTTTACAAGGAAATGGCCGATCACGGCATTTTCCTCCCGCCATCTCAATTTGAAGGACTATTCCTGTCAACAGCTCATACAGATGAAGACATCGAATATACAATTGAGACAGTGGAAAAGGTTTTTCAAAAACTACGTCGATAAAACAAAAGCCGATATGGAGACATATCGGCTTTAGATTGTTGACAAAGGCTAAAATGATCTTGATTTTAGCCCTTTGTCTTTTTTCAGCGTGATAGAAAACCTTTGCAGTCTAGGAAAGACGAGCAGCGGAGCGGAGCGAATTTGACATTCGTGAGCACCGGAGCGCAGGACTGACAACGAATGCGAGGGTTTGTCTACACGCTGAGCCGATATGGAGACATATCGGCTTTTTGCGTTGGAGAAAACCAATCATATTTTCACTTCCTCCCACATACAACTGTATTGACATCTAATTTTATTTTTTAAGGATTAGATGAAAGGAGGACACCGACTTGTCTCAAAATAATCGATTACAGTTTTCGGTAGAAGAATCCATTTATTTCAAAAGCGGACAGGAAGTCAGTGAGCTGCTGTCAATTTCTCTCGACCCTGACATTCTCGTTCAAGAAGTGAATGATTATGTTTCCATTAGAGGTTCACTCGAGCTAACAGGAGAATACAACATAAATCAAGAGGAGCTATTGGGTGAATTGAGTTCCTTTCCAACATACAGGGAAGCAGATGAGGTAAAGGTAAGAGAAGACGGAACGGCGGAGCTTCTGCATCAATTTCCAGTCGATATCACCATTCCGAAGAACAAAATTAGTCATTTAAATGATGTGTTTGTGTTTATTGATGCGTTTGATTACCAGCTGACAGAGAATCGTTTGCTTACCATTCAGGCTGATTTAGCCATTGAGGGCTTGTTAGACGAGGAAACGCCTCAAGCGCCTGTAGAGGAGCCGTATGAATTTGTCCATCGTCCTGAAGAGGATTATGGCGATATGGCTTACGATTATCAGTTGCAGCCGGAACAAGAAGAACAAAAAGAGCTGCAAGGCGAAGAACATGAGGATGATGAGAAGCAGCCTGTATTCCAACATGACACGCGCGCCGAGCAAGAGGAGCAGGAAGATCAAGAAGAAGAGGAAGAAGAAATTGAGATAGAACTGGTGAACAGGGAAGTAGAGGAAGTGTCCGAAGAACCGGAAGAACCAGAAGAACAAGAAGAGGCGGAACAGCCGAATAACCAAGAAGAAGCTGTGGCGCTTGGCTATCGATCCATCCCTGAAGCTCACGTGCAGGAACCGCCATTTTTTGAACCGCCTAAGCTTTTAGAAGAAGAGGAGCGGGAGGATACATTCTTTGAAGTGGAAGTGAGAAAAGATCCGGAAGCTGCAGAAGAGCAGGAAGAAACGGTACAGTCGTATCCGGCATTTGAAGCACCTGCTTATCAAGTGGAATCTGAGCAAGAGGAGCATGATGACGAATATCAGCTCGGGCGGTTATATGAACGGGAAGCACCTAAAATATATGAGTCAGCTCAAGAAGAAGAGGAGCTTGAAGAAGACGTGAGAGAAACGTCTGGCAGTGAGAACTCTCTTTATTTAACAAAGCTGTTCGCTAAGCAGGAGGAGGAAGATTTTTCTCGCATGAAAATATGTATAGTTCAGCAAGAAGATACGGTCGATCGTATTTGTGAGAGATATCAATTGAATGTGCAGCAGCTTCTTCGCACAAACTCATTATCGATTGATGCGGAGCTTGAGGAAGGGCAGATTCTTTATATTCCTGAATATCAAAAAAGCAACGCATAGCAAGCGATGACTGACCGAGAAAATGTGGTGAGTGAACGTGGATGAAATCCAATCTGTCTTATACGAATACGGACTTGAGGCTGAATATATTGAACCTGTCAGTCCTGTTGTCATCAAGGTATATACAAAGCAGGGTGTATTTGCCCTGAAGCAAGTAAAAGCCAGCCGGCATATGCAATTTACAGAACAAATGCTTGAACTAGAATCAAAGGGCTATCGCTCCTTTGTTCCGATTTATCGGACGAAGAGCGGTTCCTTTTTCTCAAGTCATCGGGAAAGCCAGTATGCATACTATCTGATGCCGTGGCTGACGAATGAAAAGAGAGAAGAGCAGGACGATAAGCACGAATATTTATTTCAAGAGATTGCAAGACTTCATAAGCGGACTGAAGTCATGATGGATATCACAGAGCAAGAGATAGAAGCGCATTACACCCAAATCAAGACCAAATGGGAAACAGAGAAAGACATGTATGAACGATTCATAGAGCGGGCAGAACAAACGTGGTATATGTCGCCATTTGAGCTGGCCGCTGCTATGTATTTTTCAGAGGCGATGTCTGCCAGCGAATTTGCGCTTGAGCGTTTAGAAGATTGGCATGAAGAAATGAAAGACAAAGAGACAACGCGTGTTGTGCTAAATCATGGACAGCTATCGATCCATCATTTTTTGTATAATGATGTAGGAACAGGACATTTCACCAATTTCGAGCGGTCTAAAAAAGCCGCCCCCATCTATGATCTTCTGACCTATTACTTTCGAACATTCAAAACCTATCCCACGTCTTGTCCTGAATGCACTTCTTTGTTTTATACGTATCAAAAAGGAAACCCTCTTCGGGAGGAAGAACTGCATTTGTTCCTAAGCTACCTTGCTTATCCGCAAGGGCTGTTTGATACAGTAAAAGCCTATGAAGCAGGCGAGCAGGATGAAATGGAAAGCTGTCAGCAGCTGTTAAGAGCGTATTGGCAGATGAAAAATTCTGAGCCGACCGTCATGAAGATTCATGAGATTGAGCAGGCTAGACGGCTTGAAGAAGAACAAAGTGCCTCGTCATCAGCGGAATGACGAGGTTATGCTGCGTTGGCTTTATATGGGCAGGTACATAAGCATGAGTTTTTAAAACCAATCAAGATGAAAGGCACAGGCGAGAAAAATAAGAATACCTAGAATGAGGACGTCAAATGTTGTAGGGAAAATGATCGTACGAAATCCTTGAAATATAGCAATCGGGAGAACGACTTGGGAGGCAACTGCCCGAATTTGTCTCAGCCAGGGGGGGAGTGTGTAAGGATTGATCTTCTTCAAATCAAACGCCCTCCTTCTTCATTTTGTTATTATCATATGGGCAAAAGGGCGAAGGGTGCCTGCCCAATTTGTATAAAGAAGAAGAAAAGCGGAAAAGATGATTGACGAAAACAAAAGGCATTTAGTAATATTAATAAAAGATGAGTATGTGCTGATGAACGTGATATATCGTAAGCGTGGATCAGGAAGAGTACGAGCAAGACCCTAAAGAGAGGGAAGCCAAGAGCTGAGAGGTTTCCTAGGATGTACTTGTTTGGAAGGTCGCCTGTGAGCTTAATTTCTTGAATGAACAAGTAGAGAAATTCGGGAGAACCCCGTTATCCTTTAGAGTGTATGGGACACGTGTATGTGTCTCGTGAAAAAAGGTGGTACCGCGAAAAAGCTTTTTCGTCCTTTTATAAGGATGGAAAGGCTTTTTTTATGTTTCATCAGCAGAAAAAATGTGGAGGTTACACAAATGGGAACAAATAATCAAGAAATGCCAACAAAGTACGATCCTAATGCGATTGAAAAAGACCGCTATACGTACTGGCTTGAAGGGAAATTCTTCGAAGCACAAAATGACAAAACGAAAGATCCATATACAGTCGTCATTCCTCCACCAAACGTGACAGGAAAACTGCACCTTGGGCATGCATGGGACTCTACACTCCAAGACATCGTGACACGTATGAAACGGATGCAGGGCTATGACGTTCTTTGGCTTCCAGGTATGGACCATGCCGGTATTGCGACTCAAGCAAAAGTCGAGGCAAAGCTTCGCGAAGAAGGCGTAAGCCGGTATGACCTTGGCCGAGAGAAATTTGTGGAAGAAACGTGGAAGTGGAAAGAAGAATATGCAGATTTTATTCGCAGCCAGTGGGCGAAAATGGGTCTTGGTCTCGATTACTCCCGTGAACGTTTTACTTTAGATGAAGGTCTGAATAAAGCCGTTCGCCAAGTGTTTGTTCAATTGTACGAAAAAGGGCTTATTTATCGCGGAGAGTACATCATTAACTGGGATCCAGCAACGAAAACGGCACTTTCTGATATTGAAGTGATTTATAAGGATGTTCAAGGTGCGTTTTATCACTTGAGATATCCGCTTTCAGATGGCACGGGTTCAATTGAAATTGCGACAACAAGACCTGAAACAATGCTGGGAGATACAGCCGTAGCCGTACACCCTGATGACGAGCGCTATCAGCATCTAATTGGAAAAACAGTGGTTTTACCAATTACAGGCCGTGAGATTCCAATCGTCGGTGATGACTATGTTGATATGGAGTTTGGTTCAGGTGCTGTGAAAATTACACCTGCTCATGACCCGAATGACTTTGAGCTTGGAAACCGCCACGGGCTAGAGCGTATTCTTGTCATGAATGAAGATGGCACAATGAATGCGAATGCCCTGCAATATAAAGGAATGGACCGTTTTGAATGCCGCAAACAGCTTGTGAAGGATTTACAAGAAGAAGGCATTTTGTTCAAAATTGAGGACCACATGCATTCAGTTGGTCATAGTGAGCGAAGTGGAGCTGTCGTTGAACCGTATTTATCAACACAATGGTTTGTGAAAATGCAGCCGCTGGCAGACGAAGCCATTCATCTGCAAAAAGGTGACGACCAAGTTCAATTTGTTCCAGACCGATTTGAAAAGACATATTTACATTGGATGGAAAATATCCGTGACTGGTGTATTTCTCGTCAGCTATGGTGGGGACACCGTATTCCGGCTTGGTATCATAAAGAAACGAAAGAAGTATACGTTGGACTTGAAGCTCCAGAAGATATTGAGAACTGGGAACAGGATAACGATGTACTTGATACATGGTTCAGTTCAGCGCTTTGGCCGTTTTCTACAATGGGCTGGCCGGATGCAGACAGTGAAGACTTCAAGCGCTACTATCCAACCAATCTGCTTGTAACTGGCTATGACATTATTTTCTTCTGGGTATCCCGCATGATCTTCCAAGGTCTTGAATTCACAGGAGAAAAACCGTTTAAAGATGTCCTCATTCATGGGCTTATCCGCGACGAACAAGGGCGTAAAATGAGTAAGTCGCTCGGCAACGGAATTGATCCAATGGAGGTCATCGACAAGTACGGTGCGGATTCATTAAGATATTTCTTAGCGACTGGAAGCTCACCAGGTCAGGATCTTCGTTTTAGTTTTGAAAAGGTTGAATCCACTTGGAACTTTGCGAACAAAATTTGGAACGCATCCCGTTTTGCTTTAATGAATATGGATGGTTTAACGTATGATGAGCTTGATTTAACAGGAGAAAAATCAGTTGCTGACCAATGGATTTTAACACGCTTAAATGAAACAATTGAAAGTGTCACACAGCTTGCTGACAAGTATGAATTCGGTGAAGTGGGCAGACATTTATACAACTTCATTTGGGATGATTTCTGTGATTGGTACATTGAAATGGCGAAACTTCCGCTTTATGGAGAAGACGAAGCAGCGAAGAAAACGACTCGTTCGATCCTTGCGTATGTATTAGATCAAACGATGAGACTTTTACATCCGTTTATGCCGTTCTTAACAGAAGAAATCTGGCAGCATCTACCGCATGAAGGTGAGTCCATTACTGTTGCGGCATGGCCTGAAGTGAAGCCGGAGCTTTCCAACGAACAAGCTTCTGCTGATATGAAGCTGCTTGTGGAACTCATTCGCTCTGTTCGTAACATTCGCAGTGAAGTGAACACGCCAATGAGCAAACAAGTTGAACTTTACATTAAAGCCTCTACATCTGATGTGCAGGAACGCTTAGAGAAAAACCGTTCATATATTGAGCGCTTCACGAACCCAAGTGTTCTTGAAATTGGCACGGATATCCCAGCAAGTGATAAAGCGATGACGGCTGTTATTTCTGGAGCAGAACTCATTCTGCCGCTTGAGGGCTTAATCAACTTAGATGAAGAAATTGCTCGTCTGCAAAAAGAGCTTGATAAGCTGACAAAAGAAGTGGAACGAGTACAGAAAAAGCTTGGCAACGAAGGCTTTATGAAAAAAGCGCCTGAAAGTGTCGTAGAAGAAGAGCGTGCGAAAGAACGTGATTATGTCGCAAAACGCGAGGCTGTTCAAAAGCGTATTGAAGAGCTGAAAGCATAAGGTTGAAAAGACGGCTCCTAATGAAATGGAGTCGTCTTTTTTGAAAATTTCGTATGAAATGAGAGATGACATTGTTTACAACCTATCATGAAGCCATTGATTGGATTCACAGCAGACTGGCCTTTGGTGTAAAACCGGGTCTTGAAAGAATGAAATGGCTGATGAACAGACTAGGAAATCCGGAACAAAGCATAAAAGCAGTACATGTTGCAGGTACAAATGGTAAAGGATCAACCATTGCGTTTACGCGTTCTGTTTTGCAGGCAGCCGGCTATTCGGTCGGAACTTTCACCTCTCCGTTTATACTAACGTTCAATGAAAGAATCAGCGTGAATGGAGTGCCTATAGAAGATGAAGAATGGTTGAGTTTGGTGAATGAAATCAAGCCTTTTGTTGACGAATTAGATCAAACAGAGCTTGGCGCAACTACAGAATTTGAAATCATTACAGCATGTGCATTTGCTTATTTTGCTCATGTGCACCAAGTAGACTTTGTCCTCTTGGAAACAGGGCTTGGGGGAAGACTTGATTCTACAAATATTGCTGTTCCTATTTTAACAGCGATTACGTCGATTGGTCATGATCATATGGCCATTTTAGGTGACACACTTGAACAAATTGCAGCTGAAAAAGCGGGTATTATCAAAGAGGGTATTCCAATGATCACGGCAGTTCACCAGCCTGAAGCTCTTGCTGTCATTCAAAACACAGCAAAAGAAAAGAATGCTGAATGTATTTCATTACATGATACTTGTAGCTTTGATGAGCAGCAGCCGACAGAAACAGGTGAACGTTTCACGTTACGCACATCAAAAAAGCAGTATCCGCAGCTTGAAACAGGATTAATCGGAACGCATCAAAGGCAAAATGCTTCCCTTGCTGTTTTACTCATTGAATGGCTGGAGCAAGAAGGCTATATTAGTGTGACAGAAGAGCAAATATATGAGGGCATTCGGCAGGCAGCTTGGGCTGGGAGATTTGAAAAAGTCAAAGATCATCCTCCAGTGTATTTAGACGGCGCTCATAATGAAGAAGGGATCGACCGTTTAATTGAAAGTGTACAAGCTCATTTTTCTAGTAAACAGGTGCATATATGTTTTAGTGCTTTAAAAGATAAGCCGTACAAGCAAATGATTCAAAAGCTTGAAGCTGTCAGTTCTTCTATCCATTTTGTTTCATTTGATTTTCCAAGAGCCGAATCAGCTGAAAAGCTTTATGTATGCAGTCAGTTAGACGCAAAATCGTATGATGATGACCCTCGTACAGTGCTTGAGTTCATTCAGAAAAAAAGTGATGATCCTTCAGCGGTGATCATTGTGACAGGCTCTCTTTATTTTATTTCAGATATACGAAATCGTATGATCAGGTAACACAAAAACGCAAATGGCTTCAATGCCATTTGTGTTTTTTTCTTTTGATATACAGATGGAAAGTAAAATCATATTTTCGCTATGTGCTCAATGAATACGATCGTGATAAAATCCGGTCTATCTTATTCTCGGAAGGGGTCACGATATATGATAGGCATTTTTGTGTTTCTTGCAGGCGTCACCATGGGGTCGTTCTTTCATCTAGTTGGTGAAAGGCTGCCGCTTAAGCGATCTATTCTTCTTCCTCGTTCTCACTGCACAGTCTGTAAACAGCCGCTTTCCCTGCACGAGATGATCCCGCTCGTTTCGTATGCGTTATTGAGGGGAACTTGTAAGCATTGCGGCACTCGGCTGTCTTTGTTATATCCACTGGTTGAGCTGCTGTCAGGCAGTCTTTTTTTGCTCATGTATAGAATCGCTGGTATTTCGTTTGAAGGTCTTTTTCTTGTGATTCTTTGTAGTTTATTTGTGATTGCTGTCGTGAGTGATCTCCTTTATATGAGGGTGCCAAACGAGCTGTTTCTCTTCTTTTTCCCTCTTTTCGTCATATACCGCACGCTTGAACCTCTTCTAATTTGGTGGGAAGGAGCGTCTTCGCTTCTTTTTTGCTTTCTCATGTTTTATAGTTTAGAACGTTTCAAGCCAAATAGCATAGGCGGAGCTGATATGAAGCTGTTCGGTGTTCTTGCGTTTTGCTTTGGCTTCAAGCCATTCCTTCTCATTCTTTTCCTCTCGTGTATCGCTGGAATCGCCTATGCGAAGGTTTTTTCTTTTCGATTAGATGAACCATTTCCCTTTGTTCCTGCGATCTCTTTTTCTTTTTGGCTGTATCTCTATGGAGCTCATGTCATGCTCCCATTCGCAGGGTCGACCGGTTGAAAAAATTGGCGAACACTTTTTTTCCCTGCCGACAAAAGTCTTGTTCTTTTTTTTTTCCGCTATGTTAAAGTGTGAAACAGAAAGAAGGACGGGTACATTCGCGCTGATTCATTGGACAAAAAGGTCTTTCTTACAAACAATGTCAGAAAGCGGGGAATGACAGTGAAAAAAAGGCAGGCAAAAAAACAAGGGTTAAAAGTCAATATTAATGGCAAAGAAGAAATGCTTCATGAAGATGACCACCAGCCGCCAAAACAGCAAGAGGATGATCAAGTGACGTTTTCGAATTGGGAGGAAAAAAGGCAGTCAGAACAGGAGACAGCTGCATCTGAGGAAGAACCGGCTAAACCGAAAGAAGAAGACTTCCAGTGGGATGATGCAGCTGATCATATTTATCATTCTGATCCAAAGGTCGTCACACCTTATCAAAAGAAAAAAGGCTCCTTTGATCAGAAGTTCGGTAAAAACCGCGGCCCGTTTAAGAGAGTGATGACAACGATTGTGTTTGCAGTGGTTCTTGGGACAGGCCTTGGTGTGTTTGCACTTAGCTTAAGCCAAGATGGTACTCAGAATCCATCAGGAGGAGATATCAGCGTTTCAGCGTCCGGAAATCAATCATCGATGAAAGCAGGCGGTGATGCGCCGCCAACAGATACTGCTGATGGATCAAAAGAGAATAAAAATGAAAAAAGCGCCTCTGGCCATTTTTCAACCTATGTCGTACAGGCTGGAAAGTTTTCCTCTGAAAAAGGAGCAGATGAATTAGTTGGCAGTTTAAAAGAAGCAGGGTATGCGGGAAAAAAGATCTCAATGGATGATGGCTATTATGTCATTGCTGGGCTGGCGACAGAACAGGGTATGACAAGTGCTGTTGGGAAGAAGCTGATTGATCAGCACTTTGAGGCATGGGGAGGCAAGGAGCTCTCATTTCAAGTACCGGATGAGCTGACTAGTTTAATAGAAAAGGCATCTCTATTATCCTCTAAGGTCATTGCAGGAGATGATGTAGATCAAAAGGACGTTACGCAGCTGATCTCTGAGCTTGAAAGTGCCAAAACAACGGACGCACCAGCTAAAAGCAGTTTGCTGAAAGCGGTACAACTGTTAAATGAACCTACTGCTGAAAACGCGTGGAAATCTCAGCAGGCACTGCTTGATCAATTAAATACGTAAAATCATATTTTAAGAAACCAAACTAGTCAAAAAATGACTAGTTTTTTTCTTTTTCATCCAACATAATGATGAAGGAACATGAAAAATGAATTTTCGTAAATTGTCGGTAAGATGTACATTTGATAGGATGAATGGGTATCTTACTTCTTAGGCTAAACCCTGAAAGGATGAACAAACATGAACCGATTGATTCTCGCATCTCAATCCCCTAGAAGAAAAGAATTGCTTGATCTAGCAGGGTTTTCTTATGACATTCAAGCAAGTCAATTAAAAGAAGAAATAAATCGAAACTTTTCTCCTGCAGAGAACGTCCAATGGTTGGCAGAACAAAAAGCAAGTGATATTCAAAGATTATATCCCGAAGCTGTGATTATTGGTGCAGATACGATTGTTGCAATTGACGGCAAATGTCTTGGGAAACCAAAAGACAAGGAAGAAGCGGCCTCAATGCTTCAATTATTGTCAGGAAAGACACATCAAGTCTTGACGGGTGTCACGATTCAGTCAGAGAATAGAAAAGAAACATTTTATGAACAGACAGAAGTGACGTTTTGGGCACTTACGCAAAATGAAATAGACCGCTATATCGAAACGGGAGAACCGCTTGATAAAGCGGGAAGCTATGGCATTCAAGGAAAAGGCGCACTGTTTGTTCAAAAAATAGATGGTGATTATTTTTCCGTTGTAGGTCTCCCTATTGCCAAAACAGTTAGAGTGCTCGAAACATTTGGAATCACCCCTTTTTGATGACAGGAAGGAATCTAAAAGGAGTGGGCATCATGAACGATTTCCCTATGTTGCTAAAGCATTTTCCTCAAGATGAAAAGCCGAGAGAACGATTGATCAAATATGGTCCCGGCAGTCTGTCAAACCATGAACTTGTTGCGATTCTTTTAAGGACAGGCACAAAAAAGGAATCAGTTCTTCAAATTTCCGCAAGACTTCTGCAAACATTTGGCGGTCTTCGCACTATAAGAGAAGCCTCAATTGAAGAAATGTCGAAGATTCGAGGAGTTGGAAAGGCGAAGGCGGTCTCTCTTTTAGCTGCTTTAGAACTCGGCACTAGATTACACCATCAAACGACGGACAACCGCTATGTAATCCGCACACCAGAGGATGGGGCAAACTTTGTGATGGAAGATATGAGGTTTTTACAACAGGAAAATTTCGTTTGTCTTTATCTCAACACAAAAAATCAAGTTCTTCATAAACATACCGTGTTTATTGGAAGTCTGAACTCATCCATCGTTCACCCGCGTGAAATTTTCAAAGAGGCCTTTAAACGGTCCGCTGCTTCATTTATTTGTGTGCACAACCATCCATCTGGAGATCCGACGCCCAGCAGGGAAGATATTGAAGTCACACAGAGACTATTTGAATGTGGAAAGCTGATTGGAATACAGCTGCTTGATCATCTTGTCATAGGTGATCAAAAATTTGTGAGTTTGAAGGAAAAAGGGTATTTGTAACACTTTTTTTTTCAATGTTTTACGATATAATAGAGTTTATGAGTTTTTCCCTAAGGGAATTTTGGTTTAAGAAAGGAAGATACATACATATGTTTGGAATTGGTACAAAAGACCTTGGAATAGATCTTGGAACAGCGAATACGCTTGTTTTTATTAAAGGAAAAGGCATTGTTGTGAGAGAACCTTCGGTCGTAGCTTTGGAAACTGATACGAAGTCTATAGTGGCGGTCGGAAATGATGCTAGAAATATGATTGGCCGTACACCTGGTAATGTTGTGGCACTACGCCCAATGAAAGACGGAGTCATTGCAGATTACGAGACGACAGCAACAATGATGAAATATTACATTAATCAAGCATTAAAAGGCAAAGGGCTTTTTGCTCGTAAACCTTACGTCATGGTATGTGTGCCATCTGGCATTACAGCTGTAGAAGAGCGTGCAGTTATTGATGCAACAAGACAAGCTGGTGCACGTGACGCATACCCGATTGAAGAACCATTTGCTGCGGCAATCGGTGCTAACCTGCCTGTATGGGAGCCAACAGGAAGTATGGTTGTGGATATTGGCGGCGGTACAACAGAAGTAGCGATTATTTCTCTTGGCGGCATTGTGACATCACAATCAATCCGTGTTGCAGGTGATGAAATGGATGATGCGATCAGCAGCTACATCCGTAAAACGTATAACCTGATGATTGGTGATCGTACGTCAGAAGCGATTAAAATGGAAATCGGTTCTGCGCAGCCTGATGTACATGATGAGATGGACATTCGCGGACGTGACCTTTTAACAGGTCTGCCAAAAACAATCTCTATTACGGCAGAAGAGATTGCAAAAGCGCTTCGCGATACGGTGGAAACAATTGTCGATGCAGTAAAAATGACTCTTGAAAAAACCCCACCTGAGCTGGCAGCAGATATTATGGACCGCGGAATTGTTTTAACAGGAGGCGGTGCATTACTACGTAATCTTGACAAAGTCATTAGCGATGAAACGAAAATGCCAGTCATTATTGCTGAAGATCCGCTTGACTGTGTGGCGATCGGAACAGGGAAAGCACTAGAACATATTCATTTGTTCAAAGGAAAATCAAAAGATAATCGATAATCGGGCGTAATTAAAGAGGTGTAAGACATGCCGCAGTTTTTTATGAATAAAAGATTAATGTTGCTCCTTGTCTGTGTCATCGTACTGGTGGCCATGATTGGTTTTTCAGTGAAAAGCGGCAGAGGTGCTTCATGGCCGGAAAAATTAGTGGGGGATACGACAGGCTTTTTTCAAGGTGTCTTTCATAAACCATCACAATTTATTGCCGGTATTTATGGGAACGTACAAGATTTAAAGAACACATATGATGAAAACGAGCGTCTTCGAAAAAAACTTGATGGACAAACCCAATATGAGGCGAAACTTCAAGAACTAGAAGATGAGAACAAAAAGCTTCGCAAACAGCTCGGGTATGTGAACTCTGTTCGTGATTACACGCCAATTCTATCAACTGTTATCGCAAGAAACCCATCTCTTTGGGATAGCTTTGTGATGATTGATAAAGGGAAAAAACAAGGCGTTGACAAAGATATGGCGGTCACAAATGAGAGTGGCGCATTAATTGGGAAGATTGAAAGTGATAAGCTCAACAATTTTACTTCAACTGTAAGGTTGCTAAGCTCAACTGACCAAAATAATAGAATTTCAACGAAAATTTTTGCGAAAAAGGGCAAAGAAGAACTCAATGGAATCATTAACGGTTATGACAGCAAGAAAAAAATGCTGACTATGAATATTCTAAAATCCGATGCAGATGGGGATGTCAAAAAAGGAGATCTTGTTGAAACATCTGGAGCAGGGGGCGTATTCCCACAAGGCTTGACGATTGGTAAGGTGAGTGAAATCGAGCCAGACCATTACGGCCTGACAAAGATCATTTACGTAGAACCAGCGGCTGAACTCAACAATTTAGACCGTGTGATTGTGGTGAATCGCAGCACAAGTACAGCAGATGCATCTGAATTGACGAAGGAGGAAGGCTCGTGAAACGTGTCCTTCTTGCTTTCGTCATGTTGTTTATCTTCGTATTTGACAGCATTTTTGTCGATTTAGTGAAGCTCCCATTTGTTTCAGAGAATCAAATTTTAGCTCCTCATTTCATTTTACTTGCACTTGTATTTATGACTGCTTTTGTGAATCAAAAATATGGTGTGATTTACGGATTTATCTTTGGACTTTTATATGATATTTCATATACAGGCATACTTGGTGTTCATATGTTTGGCTTTGGGGCGCTTTGCTATTTGCTAGCAAAAGCCTTTAAAGTTCTGCAAACGAATATGTTAGTCGTCGTCTTTCTGTCGATTATTGCTGTTTCCGTCATGGAGTTTTATGTATACGGCGTTCAAGCGACAATTCAACCAGGGATTATGCCGTTTAATACGTATGTCATCGAACGCTTTATTCCTACGATTCTTTTAAATACTGCTGCGTCTCTCATACTTGTTGTGCCGCTTAGGCTCTTTTTCATCAATGTGAAACAAGGACTGATCGACGAATAAAAGCAGGAGTTTGTCCAATTAAGGCGAAATGAGTATGTTGTTGAGGTGAGCATCTTGAAAACTCAAAAACAGCAATATGTGACGATAAAAGGTACAAAAAACGGATTAACATTACAGTTAAATGATGACTGTTCGTTTGATGATCTTCTTTCTGGCTTGCGAGAGGTTCTTTTACTTGAGCAATATACAGATGGAAGAGAAGGACATAAGGTCAATGTGCATATTAAGCTTGGTTTTCGTTATTTAACGGAGGATCAGGAGACGCGTTTGACTGAAGCGGTGTCTGAAAATGAACATCTCGTGATCCACTCCATTGAAAGTGACGTCATGTCAACTGAAGAGGCGAGACGATTAAAAGCAGAGGCTGAAATTACTTCTGTAGCAAAAATTGTACGCTCTGGACAGGTGCTGTATGTCGAAGGAGATCTTTTATTAATAGGAGATGTCAATCCTGGCGGAACGATTCGCGCAGGAGGAAATATTTTTGTGCTTGGCGCATTAAAAGGTGTGGCGCATGCTGGATGTAATGGCAACAAACAGGCTGTTATTGCGGCATCTCATATGATTCCAACACAGCTTCGCATCGCACAAGTTTTTAACCGTGCACCAGACCAAAAAGAAGATGGAAATGAAATGGAATGTGCTTATTTAGATATAGATGGCAATATGATCATTGAACGCCTGCAGCAATTGGCTCATATAAGACCTAATCTGACAAGGCTTGAGGGAGGAATGTGAAATTGGGCGAGGCTATTGTGATTACCTCAGGAAAAGGCGGCGTTGGCAAAACAACAACATCTGCAAACTTAGGCACAGCACTAGCAATTCAAGGAAAAAAAGTGTGTCTAGTTGATACGGACATCGGCCTTCGGAATCTGGATGTCGTGATGGGGCTTGAAAACCGCATTATTTATGATCTAGTTGATGTAGTAGAAGGAAGATGCAAAATTCACCAAGCGCTTGTAAAGGATAAGCGTTTCGAGGATCTTTTGTATCTTTTACCTGCTGCTCAAACAAGTGATAAAACGGCTGTGGAGCCGGAACAGATCAAGGAATTAATTCAATCATTGAAACAAGACTTTGATTATGTTGTCATTGACTGCCCTGCTGGAATTGAGCAAGGCTTTAAAAATGCTGTATCCGGTGCAGACAAGGCCATTGTCGTGACGACACCTGAAATCTCAGCTGTGAGAGATGCGGACCGAATCATCGGTTTGTTAGAACAAGAAGATATTGAACCGCCTCGTTTGATTGTCAACCGTATTCGTACACACATGGCGAAAAATGGCGATTCAATGGATGTAGATGAAGTGGTACATCACTTGTCGATTGATCTACTTGGCATCGTAGCAGATGATGATGATGTGATTAAGGCTTCAAACAATGGTGAACCGATTGTTATGGATGCTAAAAACAAAGTATCGATTGCCTATCGCAATATTGCCCGTCGCGTACTAGGCGAATCTGTTCCGCTTCAATCCTTTGAAGAAGAAAACAAGGGAATGTTTGCAAAGCTGAAAGCATTTTTTGGTGTAAGAGCATAATCGTGATAGAAAACCTTTACAGTCTAGTAAGGACGAGCACTGGAGCGCAGACCTGACAACGAATGCGAGGGTTTGTCTACACGCTGAGACCGATTCGATTTAGAATCGGTCTTTTTGTTGCATATCAGATGAGGTTGTCACATAAAATGTACAAACTGTTTGTATGTAAAGGGTGATATCATGAAAAGAGTGGACGAGTACCGAAAGAAAATCGCGCAGCGCCGCAAAACGATGCAGCCAGCTGCTCCTCCTAAGAAGACGGCTTTCAAGAAAAAAGAAGATATCCCGCCATGGGTTATGCTGACAGAGGAAGAAAAGCATTCTGGCTCGACCTCCTATGAACCGGCGTCTCATCAGCCAAAGAAATATCGTCATCCCTTATTTAACCCGAATACTTTTGTGCTTAAATGCTTATTATCAGCGTCCCTTGTGTTGATTGCAGCCATTTCATTTAAAGGTCAGGCAGGTCCGTTTCAGCAGCTGAAGCCGATGATTACTCAGACCTTTGAGCAAGATTTTCAATTTGCTGCTGCCAACCGCTGGATTGAAAAAACAGTCGGACATCCGCTGGCATTTTTAACAGAGAAAAAAGAGGGCCAAAAGGACGTACAAGCGAATCAAGAACTAGCTGTGCCTGCCTCTGGTAAAGTGCAGGAATCCTTTACGCAAAATGGAGCAGGGGTCAAAGTTGAAACATCCGCTGAAGCCATTGATAGTATGAAGGAAGGCTATGTGGTCGAGGTGAAAAAGAAAAGCGACACTGGGCTTACCGTTGTGGTGCAGCATGCAGATAACAGCTATAGCTGGTACGGTCAATTAAAGAAAGCCGATGTGGCCTTATACGATTTTGTTGATAAAGGTGAAAAAATTGGCCAGATTTCGCTTGATGATCAAGGGAAGGGTACGTATTACTTTGCCATTAAACAAAATGAACAATTTATCGATCCTATTCAGGTGATGACCTTTGAATAGATGGCTGCTCATGCTGACGAAAATTCACATCCATCCGCTGCTGTGGATTGTGATGGCGTTTGCGATTCTGTCAGGTCAAATTAAGCCGCTGCTTTGCCTGCTTGTGATCGTCTGTGTCCATGAACTTGGACATGCAGCGGCTGCATGCTATTATCATTGGCGCATTCGGCGGATTTTTTTACTGCCATTTGGCGGAACGGTTGAAGTAGAGGAACATGGAAACCGTCCGCTAAAAGAGGAGCTGGCGGTCATTTTGTGCGGGCCGCTTCAGCATGTACCGCTCCAGCTCATGGCGTGGCTGTTCATGGAGGCTTCTCTTATCTCGCATGACGTCTTTACGATGTTTACCTTTTATAATATGGCGATTTTTCTTGTCAATCTTTTGCCCATTTGGCCGCTTGATGGCGGAAAATTATTCTTTTTGCTCTTATCTATTTTTTACCCTTTCCAACGTGCACATGCTCTAGCCATAAAAGGCTCACTTGTCTTTTTCGGTCTATTGACAGCAGGATTACTTTTGTTTGCACCGCTGCAATTCAATGGCTGGGTGCTGCTCACTTTTTTAGCTTATTCACTCGTGATGGAGCACAGGCAGAGGCATTACGTCAGGGTTCGTTTTTTACTAGAACGGTATTACGGTAAAAAAGAGCAAAAGGTAGAAAAACTGATTCCGCTGAGAGCAAGTGCAGAGGAAAAAGTGTACGAAGTGATGGCACGATTTCAAAGGGGCTGCAAGCATCCGATTATTATTGAAAGAGATGGCGTGAAGATGAGTCAGCTTGATGAAAATGAACTGCTCCATGCGTATTTTTCAGATCGCAGAACGACCTCCTCAATGGAAGAGCTTCTTTTACCGTACTAATGGTGAAAATACATTGACATTTTGCGTCTAGTTTGATATATTTTTTAATGTTATGGATATGTAGCACCCGTGCTACAACCGCGCGGAGCAGGTGTAAAGTGCCTATGGCCCCCTGTATTCGGCGAGTCTGAGTTTATTAGGAGGTGCAGAGATGTACGCAATTATCGAAACTGGTGGTAAACAAGTAAAAGTTGAAGAAGGTCAAACTGTTTATGTTGAAAAACTAGCTGCTGAAGCAGGTGAAACAGTAACTTTCGAAAACGTATTGTTTGTCGGCGGAGACACTGTCAAAGTGGGTAACCCTTCAGTTGCTGGAGCAACAGTAACGGCTAAAGTTGAAAAACAAGGTCGCGGTAAGAAAATTACTGTGTTCAAGTACAAACCGAAGAAAAACAACCACAAGAAACAAGGTCATCGTCAACCTTACACTAAAGTTGTTATCGAAAAAATCAACGCTTAAGGCGTGTGAGTGATATGATCAAAGCAACCATTACTCGGTCATCAGCAGATGAAAGCATTACGTCTTTTCAGATGACTGGACATGCCGAGTTTGCTGAAAAAGGTCAGGATCTCGTTTGTGCAGGTGTATCTGCTGTTGTTTTCGGCTCAGTCAATTCAGTTATTGCACTGACAGGATTGGACCCACTGCTTGATATTGGTGAAGAAGGCGGCTACTTCTCTTTTGAACTGCCGGCTGATACAGATCCAGTATCCTTTGAAAAAGCCCAGCTGCTTTTAGAAGGCATGGTCGTTTCCTTAGAGACAATCGAACGAGATTATCACGATTATGTGAGAATATCAACAAAAAAATAGGAGGTGAACTTCATGCTTAGATTAGATCTTCAATTTTTCGCATCTAAAAAAGGGGTAGGTTCTACAAAGAACGGACGTGACTCTGAGTCTAAACGTTTAGGCGCTAAACGTGCTGATGGTCAATTCGTAACTGGTGGTTCTATCCTTTATCGTCAACGTGGAACGAAAATCTATCCAGGTGAAAACGTTGGACGCGGAGGCGACGACACTCTTTTCGCTAAAATCGACGGAACGGTTAAATTCGAACGTTTCGGTCGTGACCGTAAAAAAGTGAGCGTATATCCTGCGGCACAATAATTGCTAAAAACTCCGGTCATTGACTGGAGTTTTTTTCACTTTTACAAGCAGTACCGAAGATGATAAAAGAAGATGCACTCCATAAATATCAAAGAACGTTTGCTGACTTTGCCTCATTTTCTCCTATACGATCAGAAAAAACAACCTTTCCTCACATAACTAGTGTTTTTCTATGCTGTCTTCTCTGTTATAATTCAGGGAGACATATTGATGATAAGACTCCTAAAAGAGAGACCAAACGATTGGGAGTGCGATAATGGAAGAGATACCAAGTAAAGAAAATGAAAAATTAACTCACGTTGCATTAACAAATGAATTGATCTATCTGCTCAGTCGTTCAAGACACGACTGGATGAATAAATTACAGCTGATCAAAGGCAACTTGACATTAGAAAAATATGACCGCGTGTTTGAAATTATAGAAGAAATGGTCATTGAAGCACAGCATGAATCCAAACTCTCAAATTTAAAAATTCCCCAATTGGCCTATTACTTTCTAACATTTAATTGGGAGTCGCATTTTATCACCTTAGAATATGAAGTGCTTGGTGAAACCCGAGACTTATCAGCATATGAATCGCAGCTGCTAACGGTATCACAGGAGTTGTTTTCGATATTCGATCAATCAGTTTGCCAAAAAACTGAAAATCATTTAACGGTCACGTTCCAAACAGATCATGAAGAAAATGATGTGATCTTATATTTTGATTTCAAAGGAAAATTAACAAGTTTGGATGCGTTAAATGCGTTTCATGACGCAAACTATCCATGTATGAGTATAACGCAATTTCATGTGACGCCTCATGAGTCCATGATTGAGCTTTGTTTGAGGCAAGAACGAGATATGTGATGCAGAGAAACGGAGGAAGTTATGTTTGTAGATCAGGTTAAAGTGTATGTTAAAGGCGGTGACGGCGGAAACGGTATGGTGGCGTTCCGTCGTGAAAAATATGTACCAAAGGGCGGCCCAGCAGGCGGCGACGGCGGAAATGGTGCAGATGTTGTATTTGAAGTAGACGAAGGACTTAGAACGTTAATGGACTTTCGTTATAAGCGCCATTTCAAGGCTGACCGCGGCGAGCATGGAATGAGTAAAAACCAGCATGGCCGAAATGCGGAAGAAATGATTGTCAAAGTTCCGCCGGGTACGGTTGTGACAGATGCAGAGACGGAACAAGTACTAGCTGACTTGACAGAGCATGGGCAGCGGGCTGTGATTGCCAAAGGCGGACGTGGCGGACGTGGAAATTCACGCTTCGCAACACCAGCAAACCCTGCACCACAGCTGTCTGAAAACGGTGAGCCAGGTAAAGAACGTGACGTCATCTTAGAATTAAAAGTACTTGCAGATGTCGGACTTGTTGGTTTCCCAAGTGTCGGGAAGTCAACGCTGCTCTCGATTGTTTCTTCTGCGAAACCAAAAATTGCGGATTATCATTTTACAACGCTTGTACCGAACCTCGGGGTTGTTGAAACAGACGATAACCGAAGCTTTGTTATGGCGGATCTGCCAGGACTGATCGAAGGAGCGCACGAAGGCGTTGGCTTAGGTCATCAATTTTTACGTCATATTGAGCGTACACGTGTCATTGTCCATGTCATTGATATGTCTGGACTTGAAGGGCGTGACCCATACGAAGACTACGTGACGATTAATGAAGAGCTTGAGCAGTACAATATGAGATTGACTGAGCGTCCGCAAATCATTGTTGCGAACAAAATGGACATGCCAGATGCAGCTGACAATCTAGCGGCATTTAAAGAAAAATTAACGGATGACTATAAAGTGTTCCCGATTAGTGCGATCACAAGAGAAGGGCTTCGTGAGCTCTTATTTGAAATCGCCAATCAGCTTGAAACAACACCGGAATTCCCGCTCTATAATGAAGAGGAGCTGTCGGATAACCGCGTGATGTACAGATTTGATGAGGGCGATGCACCATTTGAGATCTCTAGAGATCCTGATGGCACATTTGTCTTAACGGGTAAAGCACTTGAGCGTCTCTTTAAGATGACAGACTTCTCAAGAGATGAATCCGTTAAACGATTCTCTAGACAGTTGCGCGGAATGGGTGTCGATGATGCGTTGCGTGAGCGCGGTGCAAAAGATGGCGACATCATTCGTCTGCTTGAATTTGAATTCGAATTTATTGATTGATCAACAGGAGGGTCCAGTCCATGGGCTCTCCCGTTTTTAAAAGGGGAGAAAACAGGTGAAAGAAGAAACGTTCTATTTAGTAAGAGAGGATGTACTTCCAGAGGCGATGCGAAAAACGCTTGAAGTCAAAAAGCTTCTCGATCGCAAAAAAGCGGATTCAGTTGCCGATGCTGTTCAAAAAGCGGATTTAAGCCGCAGTGCTTTTTATAAATACCGAGATGCTGTTTTTCCATTTTATACAATGGTAAAAGAGCAGATCATCACATTGTTTTTCCACCTTGAGGACCGGTCTGGGGCTTTATCAAGACTGCTTCAAATTGTGGCTGACTCTGGCTGTAATGTGTTATCCATTCACCAAACGATTCCACTGCAAGGAAGAGCGAATGTCACCTTATCAATTAGTACAGCTGGTATGGCAGATGATATCAACACCGTCATGAATCAATTAAGAAAGCTCGAATTTGTCGAAAAAGTCGAAATTCTAGGTTCTGGAGCGTAAAAGGAGAGATCATAGCAGATGAAGCAATTAACTGTAGGTTATTTTGGACCAGAGGCAACATTTACTCATTTGGCCGTATGCTCTTGTTTTCCAAAAGATGCAGTGCAGCGTGCCTATGCAACGATTCCGCAATGTATGGATGCTGTGTCAAAGGGCGAAGTCGATTTGGCGGTCGTTCCACTTGAAAATGCACTCGAAGGATCTGTGAACTTAACGATTGATTATTTAATTCATGAAGAAGCGTTGTCCATTGTGGGGGAGATGACAGCACCGATACGGCAGCATTTGCTTGTCCACCCGTCAAGAGCGGAGAGCTGGGAGACGTTAGATGTCATTCAATCACATCCTCATGCGATTGCCCAGTGTCATCAATTTCTGAAAAAACAGTACCCTCATATTCCTCACCGGCCAGTGGAATCAACAGGCTATGCAGCAAAATACATCAGTGAGCATCCAGATGAAGCTGTCGGGGCTATTGCCAATGAAATTGCTGCAAAAACGTATGGTTTGACGATTGCGAAAAAAGACATTCATGATTATCCGCACAACCATACACGCTTTGTGATTTTACATAAAGATCCTAACGCATCGTTCCCAATGAATTCTGGTTTCTCATCAAAGCCAAAAACGACCATTGTGGTCAGTCTGCCTAAGGATGACCAATCAGGTGCATTGCACCGCGTGCTGTCTGCTTTTTCTTGGCGGAATCTTAACTTGTCAAAAATTGAATCTCGTCCGACAAAAACAGGTCTTGGACACTATTTATTTATTATTGACATTGAAAAAGAAATGGATGATGTCCTAGTCCCTGGTGCGATTCAAGAATTAGAAGCGATTGGCTGTGAGGTCAAGCTGCTCGGCAGCTATCAAACATATGAATTAACGAATGAAAAATAGTGTCCCATCCAGGACACTATTTTTTTAGTCTTTTATTAAAAACCCAGCATCATCCAGCGCTTGAATGGCTTGATCAAGCTGCTTTTGGCTGTAAGAAGTGAGAGTATGCAAATGCACGCCGTCTGTTAGTTCTGACAAGTAGGACGCGCCGGTGTTAGAAATATGATGGACAAAATCAGCGACTTGTTTCCGTGTGCTGACGCGAATGGAGGCCGTTAGTTCACCATAAACAGGGTGCTCAATGATCACATCTTTCACCGTCACTCCAAAGTCTACAATCAAGGTCAGTTCCTCTTCTGTGCGAGCAGGATCATGCTTACAGGCGATGATTTGTTCAATTTCTCTTTCTGGCGCATGCTGCGCTGCCATATACACATAGCCTTGGCTTGTGGCAATAATGGGTTCATTTTTTGCTTTTAATAATGAAATATCTTGTACAATGACTTGTCGAGAGACAGCCGCTTTTTTAGCTAAAAAGCTTCCAGTAAGCGGTGTGTCTGTTTCTTTCAGCCACTCTAAAATGGCGGTTCTTCTTTCTTCGCCAATGAGTTTCCTCTCTTGCTCCACGTCCTAAGCTCCCTTCTTCTCCTTTTGCAAATGCTCAAATGTATGCAAAAGCTGATCGATGTCATCTTTTGATGACTGCCATCCAAATGATAGTCGAATAAATTGAAGGGCATCACGATCTGATACACGCAATGCCTTCACAGCAGGGGAAGGATGGTGATAACCAGAAGCACATGCGCTTCCAGTTGATAGACAAATCCCATGCCGGTTACATGCTAACATTACATATTGTCCTTCAAACCCTTCAAAAAAACAACCAATAATATGAGGCAGCGTACGGCGATTGTCATTGTCCTGAAGTGTACGAACTGGCAGCTGTCTGATTTTTAACTGCTGAAGAAAATAATCACGCAGCTGTTCATCTAATTTTTGCTGTTCATCCAGCCTAAGCATTGCTTGTTCACTTGCAGCAGCAAAAGCACCGATACACGGAACATTCACTGTCCCTGGACGTAAGCCATTTTCCTGAACTGCTCCTGTATATAAAGGTTTCCAAGGAACATGAGCGCCCATATAAACGGCACCAGCACCTTTAGGAGCATACACTTTATGACTTGAGATGGACACGGCATCGACTCCAAGTTCTTTGATGGACACACGTATCTTTCCAAATGTTTGCACAGCATCTGTATGAAAAAGAATGTTCCTTTCTTTTAAAAGAGGTGCTAAATCAGCAAGCGGCTGGATAATCCCTGTTTCTGAATTAGCATGCTGAATAGATACGAGTCCTGTTTCAGGCAATAATGCTTTTTTGATAATGTCCTCTGTTATGATTCCATCCTGATTCGGTTCAATGATGGTGACTTTTACGCCAAGACGCTCTAAGCTGCTAACTGCATGATGAACAGAAGGGTGCTCGACTGAAGTTGTGATGACATGCTGTTTATGTGCTGGTAGTCCATTGATGATCGATTGAATCGCAAGGAGATTGGATTCAGTTCCACCGCTTGTAAAGTAGATCCCATCTGGTTCACCCTCGATCATGGCAGCGAGTGATTGTCTGCTGTAAGTCAATATGTCATTTGCTTTTCCCCCAGCATCATGAAGACTGCTTGCATTTCCGTAGAAATTTTTACTCAGCTGCTCAAAAACATGCAGTGCTTCTTCTGAAACAGGTGTAGAAGCTGCGTAATCTAAATAAACCAACCTATCCATCTCCCGTGTGAAAATTTTTTCTTGTATTTATTTTAGTGTTGTGTAATGATATGTGTCAAGACATGTGTAAATGACAGGAGGGGCGATGGTGTCATCAATCAAAAAAGTTATTGTGGTGGGATCAGGCATTGCAGCGCTTTCCTTTGCAAGAAATATCTCGAAAAACTGCCAGGTCATCATGATGACAAAAAAACAATTTTCATCTAGTAATTCCATGCTGGCACAAGGTGGAATTGCTGCTGCCTTTTCAGCACATGATTCAGCTGAGCAGCATGTGCAAGATACACTAGATGCTGGTTGTGACCACAATGATGAAAGAACCGTACAAGAAATCGTGAGACTTGGAAAACATCTTGTGGAGCAGCTCGTAGCAGATGGCTGTCCATTTGATCAAGATGAAGCGGGAGAGCCGCAATTAGGCAAAGAGGGGGCACATACCACTCATCGCATCTTGCATGCAGGAGGAGATCAAACAGGGAAAACCCTTGTACAGTATCTGAAAAGTCAGCTCGGCTCACATATTCATTTATACGAGTATCATCATGTCGTGGATCTATTGGTTCATGAAGGGGCATGCAAGGGTGTTGTCTGGAAAGACGAGACAGGACACGTACAAACGATGACCGCAGATGCCGTTGTTTTATCAACAGGTGGCTGCGGCTCCCTATATGAGACAAACACAAATGATCCTTCTGTCACAGGAGACGGACTAATGATGGCCTATCGAGCAGGTGCGCAATTAGTGGATCTCGAATTTGTTCAATTCCATCCAACTCTTTTGACAATCGATGGAAAAGCAGTTGGTCTCATTTCAGAGGCAGTAAGGGGAGAGGGAGCTTATTTAGAAGATGAAACAGGCAGGCGGATCATGAAAGGTATTCACCCACAAGCTGATTTAGCACCTAGAGATGTGGTCGCTAGAGCTATTTTTCATGAGCAGCAATTAGGCCATCAATTGTATCTTAACATCCATGATATTCCGCATTTTTCAGCTCGTTTTCCAGCGATAGATGCGATGTGTCAGCGTGCAGGTGTCGATATGGCGAGCGGAAGGCTGCCAATTTCCCCGGGTATGCACTTTTTAATGGGCGGTATCAGCGTCAATGAATATGGGGAAACGACTGTTCCAGCGCTATTTGCCATTGGAGAAGCGGCCTGTACTGGCTTACACGGTGCGAATCGATTGGCGAGTAATTCTCTTCTGGAAGGTCTCGTGTTAGGCAGCAAAGCAGCACAAAGAATTGAACAGCTGCCTAAACAGGAAGAAACAAGTCCACCTTTTTCTATTCAAGAAATATGGATGGTTCCGATGATTTCAACAGCTCAGCTGAGACAATGGATGACTACATTTGCAGCCATTGTGAGAGATGAAAAGGGCTTGCAGACTTTGCTTCATACGTTACAGGATGTCACTTTTCAGCAAATTAATGTGAAGGATATCACAAATGAACAGATCGAATTAAGCAATCAATGGGCATTAGCGGTTTGCCTTGCTAAATCTGCATTACTCCGTACAGAAAGCAGAGGCGGCCATTATCGAATGGATTATCCAGAGCGAAGCGATGCGTTGTGGCAGAGCAGGCAGATTGTTCATGAAAAAGGTCATATTTATATCATGAAAAATGAAAGGATCGGTGCCAAATGGAACGTTTACAGTTAAAACAAATGCTCACTCATTTTTTTACAGAGGATATTGGCTTTGGAGATGTATCAGCTGATGCCATCTTTGGAGACAAGAAAGGAACAGCTCTTATCATTGCGAAACAATCTGGTGTATTGGCAGGATCACAACTGATTGATATAGGGTACCGCCTGTTGAATGAACAGATTCAAACTGAGCTGTTTTTTCAAGAAGGTGATTGGATTCGTTCAGGCGCTGTACTGGCGAAAATAAAGGGCCCAGTCAACGACTTATTAAAAGGAGAACGGGTCATTTTAAATCTATTGCAGCGAATGACAGGTATCGCCACCTTAACGCATGAGGCGGTGCAGCGATTAGGTGACCCGTCTATTACGATTTGTGATACGAGAAAAACGACACCCGGCTTGCGTATGTTAGAGAAATACGCAGTGAAGACAGGCGGTGGAAAGAATCATCGCTTTGGCTTATCAGATGGGGTGATGATTAAAGATAATCATATTGCCGCATGCGGCTCTATTCGTGAAGCGGTAGAAAAAGCAAGAGCATATGCCGGTCATATGGTGAAAATTGAAGTGGAAATTGAATCAGAAACGCAGCTAATGGAAGCCATTGATGCAAAAGCGGATGTCATCATGTTTGATAACTGCTCTCCGGACGAGGTTAAACGTTTTAAACAAATGACGCCAGAGTCCATTCTGACAGAGGCTTCAGGGGGCATTACGCTAGAGACATTGCCAAGCTACAGGGGGACAGGAGTCGACTTGATTTCACTTGGTTTTCTAACACATTCTGCTCCAGCATTTGATTTTAGTATGAATATGGAATTCAGTCATAAAGGGGGAACAGCTCATGTCCATGCTTAATGTATTAGCCAATCAACATGCAGCCATGATGCCAGATGAATATAAACACCGCTCTGATGATGAAATGAAGCAGCGAGTGTTAGAAATCAAGCGGGCTTTTGGATCAAAGCTTTTTATACCGGGTCATCATTATCAAAAGGATGAGGTCATCGAATTTGCAGATGCAACAGGAGATTCATTGCAGCTGGCACAAATAGCGGCCGACAATCACGAGGCTGAATACATTGTGTTCTGCGGTGTTCACTTTATGGCAGAAACGGCAGATATGCTGTCAAACAAGAATCAAAGCGTCGTATTGCCAGATATGAGAGCAGGCTGTTCCATGGCAGATATGGCAAACATGAAACAAACAGACAGAGCATGGGAGCAGCTCACTGATCTGTTTGGAGATACAATACTTCCGCTTACGTATGTCAATTCAACAGCAGATATTAAAGCATTTGTCGGCAAGCATGGCGGGGCGACTGTTACTTCGTCAAATGCTAAAAAAGTACTCGAGTGGGCGATGACGCAAAAAGAGCGGATTCTATTTCTCCCTGATCAGCACCTAGGGCGTAATACGGCTTTTGATTTAGGTATTCCGATAGAAGAAATGGCTGTCTGGGATCAGATAGAAGAAAAGCTCATCACCGATCAGCCGCTTTCCCGAATCAAGATGATTTTATGGAAGGGCCATTGCTCAGTACATGAGAAATTTACCGTTCGGAATATAGAAGAAATGAGAAAAAAAGACCGTGACATTCAAATTCTTGTCCATCCTGAATGCACGCATGAGGTCGTAAGGGCTTCTGACCTAGCAGGTTCAACGAAATTTATTATTGATACGATCAAACAGGCGCCAGCAGGCAGCAAGTGGGCGATTGGAACAGAGATGAATTTAGTCAAACGGATCATAGCGCAGCACCCAGATAAACAAATTGAATCCCTTAACCCAGATATGTGTCCATGCTTGACGATGAACCGGATTGATCTGCCTCATTTGCTATGGTCACTTGAAAGCATTGAAAAGGGTCAGCCGGTCGGGTTGATACAGGTCAATGAAGACATCACGAAAGACGCTTTGCTTGCACTCGAGAAAATGCTCGCCATTAAATAATGATTCAGCCCCTCCTATCAGAAAACAAGTTTTTATCATATCGGCTTGTAAATAGGCATAAATTTATGTTGAAACATATTGTACTTCTGACATAACCGTTACGTTCACGTTTTGCATAGGAGGGGAAAACGTTGAAAATTCATATTGTGCAAAAAGGAGACTCCCTTTGGAAAATTTCAAAGAAATACGGAGTCGACTTTCAAGAATTGAAAAAACTAAATTCTCAGCTCAGTAATCCTGATTTGATCATGCCGGGTATGAAGATTAAAATTCCATCTAGTGGTGTTCCTGTAAAAACAGATCATCACAAAGCAAAAGAAATGCCAAAAACGAAAGAACATCCGTATGTGAAAGAAAAGCCAAAAGATGTCGTGCAAGTGCAAGATACAAAACCGAAGGAAAAGCCAAATGAACCGGTACCTTATGTACCGCCAGTGCCAAAGATCGAGCAGCCAGTTTTTCCACAAGTCGATGTGAACTATTATCAGACCAATCTCTACCAGCCATTCACGCCTCCTCCCAAAAAAGATCATTATGAGAAAAAAGATCACAAGGATCATTTTCATCATGAGAATAAAGACCATAAAGATAACAAGGGTCATTCCCATCATGAAAATAAGGACCATAAAGATAACAAAGACCATTTTTACCATGAAAATAAAGGTCATCTAAAAGATGAAGTGGCAAAGGGATATGACCCGTTTATTCATATTCCGCATCAAAAAGAGGAGGGAAAAGACATGGAGCATGGCAATTACCCAAACCTTCCTAACTTCCCGCAAATGCCAAATGTGGGAGGGGCAGCGGTAGGAGGAGTGGCTGAAAATAACGAGCATCATCACCAGCACCATCATCATGAACCATATGATCCTTATTTTGGTTATGGTCATGGTCATTACATGCCGGGGATGTATCCATATCCGCAGCAAATGGTGCCGGCATCGCCAATTTTACCGGGATCAGGACTATGTTATCCTATCCATCCATATTATCACCATCATATGATGCCATATCCATACCCGGCTCATCCATATTATCCTGCGTATCAAGCGCCTGCTTACTACGGGGAAAATCATGAGCACCATGCAAACGACGGACATCACTGGCATCACCATATGCATTCAAACGCCAATGCAAATGCCAACGTAAATCAAGGCTTTTATCCAAACGTCTCAAATGCAGCATACGACAAGGAAGACTGCGGATGTGATGATGGCATGAAGCATCATCAGCCTTGGCCAGGACATTATCCGAATCCTGTTCCTTATGGCCAAATGGGTGCTTATCCTGCTCAGCCTTATATGCAGCCATATCCAGGCCAATCCGTATTTGCAAGGCCGGAGGAGGAAGAAGAGGATTAATGACAGAAGGAACGATCTCAATCGTTCCTTTCAGCGTGTAGACAAACCCTCGCATTCGGTGTCAGGTCTGCGCTCCGGTGCTCACGAATGTCAAATTCGCTCCGCTCCTGTGCTCGTCCTTCCTAGAATGCAAAGGTTTTCTATTACGCTGAAAAGAAGACAAAAGGCTAAAATCAAGAACATTTTAGCCTTTTGTCACCATACAAGAAGGAACAATCTCAATCGTTCCTTTTTTTGTTTATAACTGACAGCTTGATTTTCTTCCTAACTGTACATGCTAAAACAGAGCCTGTTTCGCGCTCATGAGATTGAATTTGTACAGGGGGTTTTTCGTTTGAGACAAAAATGGCAAAAAACAATCGCATTAGTGCTTCTTCCTATTGGGTTAACAGCATGTGGTACAAATGACAATGCAGGTGTAGATACAAGGCATAATCAATCAGGTCAGCCGGTCGGATATCATTCGAATAACCGTGCAGATGACAATAACCAAGATCATCAAGGACCAGTTTCTGAACTCATGGAAGGGATGAACGGTGGGAATACAACGAATGTTGATTATCGCACCCGTCCTCAAGCCGATGATCGAATGCCTCTTGCAGGTGGAGATGGACGCTACAGTCATGGAGATATGAACTATCATAACCAAATGTCGTTCTCAGGCTACGATAAACAAGAGAACATCCAGCGTTCAAGAAAAATTGCCAACCGCGTCAATAAAATGAATCACGTGGCAGACTCTCAAGTCATGGTGACGGATGAGAATGTGTATATTGCCATTAAATCAGATGGCCGCCTGACGTCAGAAGGCGTATCACAAGTAGAAGAAGCAGCGACTCGTTATGCAGATGGAAGAGCAGTCCAAGTCATGAAAGATGAAGGTGCATTCACACGCTTTAGAGATATGAGAAGAACGCAATTTGAAACAGGACAAACAGGCATGACCCGATAGTTTGACACAAAAAGGCTAAAGTTCATCACGAACTTTAGCCTTTTCTTAAAAATAAACCTTGATGCCTATATAAAATTCGTAAAAGAAATAACAGCCAAACCCTAATAATAAAATACCAGCAATAATGGATGTCCACTTGATCATCGTCCGATTCATCACTTTTCTTGTTAAGGATACAAGGGTGAGTAGACCAATGTCATGAAGGAGAATCCCTGCCAAAATACCGCCGGCAGCCAGCATAAATTCAGATGAATCTGTTTTTGTATAAGCATCTGCAAGTACAGCACCAAAAACAGAAACCCAGAACACAAGATTTCCAGGAGATACCGCCACGAGCAAACCGTTTCGATATGTTTTCACGAATGATTTATTGACCTTTTCTCCTGCTAAATGAATATCTTGATCCGCATTTTTAATGGAATCGTATGCGAGAATCATTAAAAATACAGCTCCGATCAGCCAGAGCGGGATTTGAACAAACGGCAAAGATAAAAACTGAGCAAATCCAGCATATAAAGCCAAGATGAGTAATAAGTCTATGGTCATACCGCCTGCTCCGACAGTTAAACCATGAAAAAATCCGTTTTTCAGTCCCTGTTTTGTCATTTCAACCGTGATTGCTCCAACAGGCAGAGCAATTGAGAATCCTACGACGATAAATGTGAGAAATGTTTGCAATCGACTAGAACTTCCTTTAAATAAATTGTATAAAAATTCTCCGTTTAGATTAATTATACATAATAGGAGAAAAGGATCAATGATTATTTCAGATTTAATTGAAATGAGAGAGATAGATGATGTATAGAAGACTGTATATCAACATGATCCATAACGCTTGTAGGGGAAAGGAACTATTTTCCTGAATCTTCTTTTCTTCATGATGTCTCTATGCTAAACTGATGTGGAATTCAATAAAAGTGACTAGGGGTGCCCGTAAATGGGCTGAGAGAGAAGTATAAGCTTCTTAACCCTTTGGACCTGATCTGGCTCGTACCAGCGTGGGGAAGTTGAAGATGATGCATGTATCATATCAATGATATGCATGTTTATTTCTGACGACGAAACCAGGTTCTTTAAATAGAGCCTGGTTTTTTGCTGGTGCTGATTCCATCCTGTCCGGTGACAAGAAGAAAAGGAGAGAACAGCAAATGAAAGAAAAGAAAAGTGTCCCATCCAACCAATCATTGTTATCCAGCTTTGACGGCAGCCATAAGGTATATGAGAAAGGATCAAGACCCGATATCTTAGTGCCAAAAAGAGAGATCACGCTCTCACATACTGTGACAGAGGCGGGCGACATAAAAAATGAACCAGTCCGTGTATACGATACAAGTGGACCGTACACCGATGAGAACGTTCATATTGATGTCACAAAGGGGTTAAAGCGTCTTAGGGCAGCATGGATTGAAGAAAGAGGAGATACAGAAAGCTATGAAGGGCGTCATGTAAAACCGGAGGATAACGGATATCGTTCAAGGGAGAAGGAGTCCATCCATTCTGTCCAAACTGATTTTCATCATAAGCCGCTCCGCGCGAAACAAGGAGCGCGCGTGACGCAAATGCATTATGCCAAAAAAGGCATCATTACGCCTGAAATGGAGTTTATCGCAATTAGAGAAGAGCTAAGCCCTGAGTTCGTTAGAGAGGAAGTGGCGAGCGGAAGAGCCGTCATTCCTTCGAATATTAACCATCCAGAAAGTGAACCAATGATTATCGGAAGAAATTTTCATGTCAAAATCAATGCGAATATTGGCAATTCAGCTGTCACGTCATCCATTGATGAAGAGGTTGAAAAAATGACATGGGCGATCAGATGGGGGGCAGATACAATGATGGATCTGTCTACTGGAAAGGATATTCATACAACGAGAGAATGGATCATTCGGAATTGCCCAGTCCCAGTAGGAACCGTTCCCATCTATCAGGCCCTTGAAAAAGTGAATGGAGTCGCAGAAGATTTGACGTGGGATGTGTACAGGGACACATTAATTGAACAAGCGGAGCAAGGTGTAGACTATTTCACGATTCATGCTGGCGTGCTGTTAAGATATATTCCGCTCACTGTCGATCGGGTGACCGGAATTGTTTCAAGAGGCGGTGCAATTATGGCAAGATGGTGTCTTGCTCATCATCAAGAGAATTTCCTCTACACTCACTTCGAAGACATTTGTGAAATTATGAAAAAATATGATATCGCCTTTTCACTTGGAGATGGACTTAGACCAGGCTCGATTGCTGATGCCAATGATGAGGCGCAGTTTGCAGAGCTGGAAACGTTAGGTGAGTTAACAGAAATTGCTTGGAAACACGATGTGCAGGTAATGATTGAAGGGCCCGGACATGTCCCAATGGATAAAATCAAAGAGAATGTGGACAAGCAAATGGACATTTGCAAGGAAGCACCATTTTATACGTTAGGGCCTCTTACAACAGATATCGCGCCGGGGTATGATCACATTACATCCGCGATCGGTGCGGCCATGATCGGCTGGTACGGTACAGCAATGCTATGCTATGTAACGCCAAAAGAGCATTTAGGTCTGCCGAACAAAGAAGATGTGAGAGAAGGCGTGATCGCCTATAAAATTGCGGCACATGCCGCTGATCTAGCAAAAGGACATCCTGCGGCTCAAAAGCGCGATGATGCTTTATCGAAAGCGAGGTTTGAATTTAGGTGGCGGGACCAATTCAACCTGTCACTTGATCCAGAAAGAGCCTTGGCGTTCCATGATGAAACATTGCCTGCCGAAGGCGCTAAAACCGCTCACTTTTGCTCGATGTGCGGACCGAAGTTTTGCAGTATGAAAATTTCTCATGATATCCGCAATCAATCTGAAGAAGTAAAAAGAGAGATGGAAAAGAAGGCGAAGGAGTTTGTCAGTCAAGGAAGTCAAATTTATCAGCCATAAAAAAAGAACCTCGCACGATGCTGTGCGGGGTTTTATCAAACCGCTGAAAAGGCTTTTCTTAAAAGGTGAAAAAATGCCTTTGCTGCATATGCCATCATGTCCACACTTGGAATGAGAGCATCTGTTAAATGAAAAAAGACTGTTTTTCTTTCTGGAGATGTTCGTTTCTTTTTCTGCTTCATCAAGGGCAGCCTCCTTTTTCACTAATATACTTCTTTGCAGATATGAGAGATAGATATGTTGTGTGAATTTAAACAAAATTTAAACTTCTTGGGTTTGAATGGAAAGAAGGAGGGGAAACGAGTTGAATAGAGAATGAATGAAAAGAGCTGATCTATTTGACCAGCGAACAAGAAGAGTGGAAGGTGATCTTATGATGAAAGTATTTAAGGTAACATTTCATATGAACAATGGGGAAGTGCTTGATTTCGAGCTCAAACGTCCAGCTACCTATGATGTGTATAAAAAAATTGAAGAAGCCAATCATTGGTTTAAGCTGAATAATGAAATCATTAACCTATTAAACGTCAATAGTATCCATGTAGAAACAGAATAACAACAGAAAGCCGCTCAAATAGAGCGGCTTTCATTATGCAGAAAAATCATTCCGATTATTAAGCTGCCCGCGGGACAGCCAGTTCTTTTTATACAAATAAGCAATCACTTCTAGCCACAGACGCGGTGCTTTTTTAGGGAAAAAAGGTTTTTGGTAATAAGCATAAGCAGCTTTTAAATCATCCCATTGATGACATGCTTTCGTTTGCGTGAATCTGGCAACGTCAATGACTCTGATCCGTCCTTCTTTAGTTAAGATCAGATTGCGCAGATGGATATCAGAAGGATTCAATCCTTTCTCGCGCGCTTCCTCCAGCGCATCATCGACTTGATTGATCATTTGTTTTTTAATAGGAATTCCTTTTGTAAGGCATTCATAGAATGTGTAGCCTTTAATATATTCCATTAAAATATACTGATCCCCAGACTCATAAATCTCAGGGTAGTAAGACGAACCAGAAAGTTTTTCGTAAATGGCAGCCTCTTTGCGGGCAATATGCTGATAAGAAGGGAAAAAGACTTTTAGTGCCATTTTCTTGCCGTCTTTTTTGTATAAAAAGACATAGGCACTTCTTCCTTTGCCGCACAGTTCAAGCTCTACTGGTTTATAGGCAAGCTTATGAAAACGTTTCTCTTCATGATACTGAATCGATTCGGCTAATCTTTTGACATCTGACATTGACTTCACCTTCTTTGGTTTCAGTTTATGCGGCTGAAAAACGAATGATGAAAAAACGTGTCACTCGATAAAGCAATGGATTGTATAAAACATAACATTTACGAATGAAGGATACAACGAAAGACTCTTACCATACATTTGAATCATCGATTTGGTTAATGTTTAGAAAAATGGGTCAAACTACATATGTCATGCATCGATCTCATGTTCTAAAGAGGTGTAAATAGTGAAAGTGAAGATGAAATGTTTCGTTACAGGACTTATCATGACAAGTGTGCTTTTTTTCGCTGCGGATATGGAAGGGAAAGAACACTTGCAAAAGCAGTCAAACTCTATCACCGTTCAGCTTGAAAAAGTCTATCTAGACGGCGATGTGAGTATTGAAAGACACCGGTCATCATTAGAAGACAAAGACACATTCTGGGCGCAGTATAAAGGCTGGACGCTGGTAGAACAAAAAGAGGATTTTGCCCTTTTTAGAAAGCAAATTGATGATATCTCTCCATTAAGTAAAGCAAATGGATATATCGGATTATCAGAGGACGGTGTGATTTCTACGTTTCATGGAAGACCTGACGGCTGGGCGGAGCCTATTCATCTCTTTTTTCAAATTGATACGTCCCGTTTAGAAAGTCATGTGGAAAAACAGCTTGAGCAAGGCATTCCTTTTCGAACAAAGGATGAATTTGAGCATGTGCTTGAAGTCATGAAGCCTTACCGAAATGAAATATCGTTTTAAAGCGTGTAACAGCTTGCTGGTGTGAAGACCGCAAGCTGTTTTTCGTGGTTTCATGATAAAAATGTACTGAGCGAACGTATGTTAACTTTTATTGCGGTTTTCTCCTCGATTTATGTTACAATGAAGAACAGTCAAAGAGGTGAAAACGGTGATAGAGTTTGTAAAAGGGACCATTGATTATGTGTGCCCGCAATATGTTGTCATTGAAAACGGCGGAGTGGGATATCAAGTCTATACCCCAAACCCGTTTATCTATCGAGTAAATAAACAAGAAACGATTTATACGTATCATTACATAAAGGAAGACGCATTTTCGTTATACGGTTTTCAAACACGAGAAGAAAAAGCGCTGTTCACAAAACTGTTAAATGTCACAGGAATAGGGCCAAAGGGCGCACTCGCCATTCTTGCTTCCGGTGATCCAGGCGCTGTCATTTCAGCGATAGAACGTGAAGATGAAGCGTTCCTGATTAAATTCCCTGGTGTGGGCAAAAAAACAGCACGTCAAATCATTCTGGATCTAAAAGGAAAACTTGCAGATGTGGTACCAGAAATGATTGGCAACTTATTTAATCACGAGGACCACATTCAGGTTGAAACGCAGCAAACTGCATTAGATGAAGCGCTTGAAGCCTTGAGTGTCCTTGGATACGGTGATCGTGAAATTAAAAAGGTTCTTCCATTATTAAAAGAAGAAAAGAATCTCACAACCGATCAATATGTGAAAAAAGCTTTACAAAAAATGTTGAAATAGGGTGATGTCTCATGGATGAACGGCTCGTCTCAACTGAAGCAGACAACCATGAATCAGCCATTGAGCAAAGTCTGCGGCCACAGACACTTAGCCAATATATCGGTCAGCAAAAAGTAAAGGATAATCTCAGCGTATTTATTGAAGCTGCCCGCATGAGGCAGGAAACGCTTGATCACGTCCTTTTATATGGACCTCCTGGACTTGGGAAAACAACGCTTGCGTCGATCATTGCCAATGAAATGAATGTTCAGCTGCGTACAACATCAGGACCAGCCATTGAGCGTCCTGGTGATTTGGCGGCCATCTTAACATCTCTTGAGCCAGGTGATGTATTGTTTATTGATGAAATTCACCGCTTGCAGCGCTCAATTGAGGAAGTGCTGTACCCAGCAATGGAGGATTTTTGTTTAGATATTGTCATTGGAAAAGGAGATACAGCACGCTCTGTACGGCTTGATTTACCGCCATTTACGCTTGTAGGTGCAACGACCCGTGTCGGGCTGTTAACAGCGCCGCTTCGTGATAGGTTTGGGGTACATGCAAGATTGGAATACTATGAGCAAAGAGATTTGGCTCACATTGTGGCAAGAACAGCCGAGCTGTTTGAGATTGGGATCGATATTCGCTCTGCCGAAGAGATTGCGAGACGTTCCCGGGGAACACCGAGGGTTGCCAATCGTTTGCTCAGAAGAGTAAGAGATTTTGCGCAGGTGCTTGGGAATCATGCTATTACGCAGGACATTGCGGAAGATGCCCTTGAGCGTCTTCAAGTCGACAGGCTTGGCCTTGATCATATAGACCATAAACTCCTTTTAAGTATGATTGAAAAATTTAGAGGCGGTCCTGTTGGGCTTGATACGATCTCAGCGACAATTGGAGAAGAATCACATACGATTGAAGATGTGTACGAACCGTACTTGCTGCAAATTGGTTTCCTGCAAAGAACACCAAGAGGGCGGGTCGTCACGAGAGAAGCGTATGAACATTTTCAAATGGAGGTTCCGATTCGTGACTGAATTCCCTAAAATATTAATGATTTTAGGTGGTGTCCTTTTTGCCGCAGGATTAGTGTTTCAATTGGTTGGTAAGCTTCCAGGTGATATTTTTGTGAAAAAAGGAAATGTCACGTTCTTTTTTCCTGTCATTACATGCATTGTCATTAGCATCGTACTAACCATATTACTGAATATCTTTGGACGGATGAAATAACGTTAACTAGTTAACTACAGAATAGGTGAAGGAAATGAAGCTAGAACTATTTGATTTTGATTTACCAGAAAGATTGATTGCACAAGTGCCGCTTGAAAAAAGAGATGCATCAAGACTGATGGTCTTAAACAAACAGACGGGTGCGATTACACACGATACATTCTCACAAATCATCGATTATTTTCAAAAAGGTGATTGTCTCGTTTTAAACAATACTCGCGTTCTTCCTGCACGATTGTTTGGGATGAAAGAGGATACAGGTGCCAAAGTTGAGCTGCTTCTCTTGAAGCAAGAAGAAGGAGATAACTGGGAAACACTTGTAAAACCAGCGAAACGGGTGAAAAAAGGGACGGTTATCACTTTTGGTGATGGACGGCTCAAAGCGGTATGTACAGAGGAAATGGAACATGGCGGAAGAAAAGTCGAGTTTCAATATACAGGCATTTTTTATGAAGTGCTTGAATCCCTTGGTGAAATGCCGCTTCCTCCATATATTAAAGAGCAGCTTGACGACCGTGAACGCTATCAAACCGTTTATTCAAAAGAGGTTGGTTCCGCTGCTGCCCCAACTGCCGGTCTCCATTTTACAACCGAGCTGCTGGATGCGCTGAAAGCGAAAGGTGTTCACATTGCTTTTATTACGCTGCACGTGGGGCTTGGCACGTTTCGTCCGGTAAGTGCAGAACGTATTGAAGAACACGAAATGCATGCAGAGTTTTATGAAATGAATGAAGAAACAGCTGATGAGCTCAATCGCGTTCGCAAAGAAGGCGGACGGATTATTTCAGTCGGCACAACGTCAACAAGAACGCTTGAAACCATTGCAAGTGCACACGATGGTGAGTTCAAAGCCTCAAGCGGCTGGACGTCGATCTTTATTTACCCTGGCTACACATTCAAGGCAATTGATGGCATGATCACAAATTTCCATCTGCCAAAATCCTCGTTAATTATGCTTGTCAGCGCATTAGCTGGACGAGAGCACGTACTAAAAGCGTACAATGAGGCTGTGAAAGAGGAATACCGATTCTTCAGCTTTGGCGATGCCATGCTGATTCAATAACATCATACAACAAAGACAGGAGGGCTCATTTTTGTCGCAATTACCGATACGTTATGAGTTCATTAAATCATGCAAACAAACAGGTGCACGTCTTGGCCGCGTTCATACACCGCACGGCTCTTTTGAAACACCTGTATTTATGCCAGTAGGTACACTGGCTACAGTCAAAACAATGGCGCCTGAAGAATTAAAGGCAATGGATGCAGGCATCATCTTAAGCAATACGTACCACTTATGGCTCCGTCCAGGTCACGATATCGTAAAAGAAGCAGGCGGTCTGCACAAATTTATGAACTGGGATCGAGCCATTCTAACTGATTCAGGAGGATTCCAAGTTTTTTCATTGAGTGAATTTAGAAAAATTGAAGAAGAAGGCGTTCACTTCCGTAATCATTTAAACGGAGACAAGCTGTTCCTATCTCCTGAAAAAGCCATGGAGATCCAAAATGCGCTTGGTTCTGATATTATGATGGCATTTGATGAATGCCCGCCATATCCTGCAGAGTACGATTACATGAAACGTTCTGTGGAGCGGACAAGCAGATGGGCAGAGCGCTGTCTAACAGCGCACCAGCGTCCAGAGGATCAAGGGCTGTTTGGAATTGTCCAAGGCGGAGAATACGAAGAGCTTCGAAAACAAAGTGCAAAAGACCTTGTTTCACTTGATTTCCCAGGCTACGCCATCGGAGGCTTATCTGTAGGGGAACCAAAAGATGTGATGAATCGTGTACTTGAGTTCACTACACCATTTTTACCGGCAGACAAACCAAGGTACTTAATGGGTGTCGGCTCGCCAGATTCCTTAATTGACGGCGCCATTCGCGGTGTAGATATGTTTGACTGCGTACTGCCTACGCGAATTGCAAGAAACGGTACCTTAATGACAAGTGAAGGCCGTCTTGTTGTGAAAAATGCAAAATATGAGCGTGACTTTAGACCAATCGATGAGAACTGTGACTGCTATACGTGTAAAAACTATACACGCGCCTATATTAGACATCTCATCCGAACAAATGAAACGTTCGGAATTCGATTAACAACTTATCATAATCTTCATTTTCTGTTAAAATTAATGGAGCAAGTGAGAGAAGCTATCCGTGAGGATCGTTTAGGTGATTTTAAAGAAGAGTTTTTTGAGCGTTATGGCTTTAACAAACCGAATGCGAAAAACTTTTAACGCATAAACGAAAGGCTTTACAATGCTTTAGAAAGGGGTGAAATAGAATGGATGGTGGTATGGGTTCAATCATTATGATTGTTGTCATGTTTGCTGTGCTTTACTTCTTGTTAATCCGTCCACAGCAAAAGCAACAGAAAGCTGTGCGTCAGATGCAGCAATCTTTATCAAAAGGCGATAAAATCGTCACAATCGGTGGTTTACACGGTGAAATCGACTCAATTGATGAATCAAAAGTGGTCATCAAAACAAGCGAAAACAACCGTTTAACTTTCGATCGCCGTGCTATTAGAGAATTAGCTGACAAAGGCTAATCCTCCGATACATAGCAATAAAAAAAGAGCGATATGAACCGCTCTTTTTTTATTTGCCTCGAAGATTGACGCCAATCATTCCCCCCAGCATACAAATGCCTAAAAATGCCCCATGATAGATGAACTGCTCTGGTGAAAACGTTTTTCCAAACCCCAAATATTGAAATAAAAATACAGTGAGAGAAAAAATGATAGATGTGAGCGCACCAATTAGCCAGCCGCGCTCCTTTGCTTTCCCGCCAGAAATGATGCCTCCTAACAACAGGGCAACAAAGGACAAAATCATAATCATCCATTTAAATGATGATTCCTGCATACTTGTGAATGTAAGCATGAGCGACACAAGTAAACTTGTGACAACCATCACGACAAAAATGGCAATTAATCCGGATAAAATGCCTTTTCCAATATGTTTTGTTTCTTGCATGTGATTTGTCTCCTCTCCAATTGACCGAAGCTTGTCTTTTACTAAAATGTATTCACAGTGGAGAAAAAATAGACATGTTTCAGACGTTTCTTTTCTACATAAATAAAGTGTTTTGACACAAGCTATGATGGAGAAGGAGGGTTTACATCACATGCAGGACATCTTGATCATTTCCATGAGAACCATCATTTTATATTTTCTTATTTGGTTTATCTTTCGCTTAATGGGCAAAAGGGAAATTGGCGAGCTGAGTATTTTAGATCTAGTCATTTTTATGATGATTGCAGAAATTGCGGTTCTCGCCATAGAAGAAGTAGAGGATCACATGTTACATACGGTATGGCCAATCCTGCTGTTAACCTTCATTCAAATCACACTTGCCTATCTCTCATTGAAATTCCAAGGCGTCCGGCGCTTTCTTGACGGCAAACCGGTCTTGCTCATCATCAATGGCAAAATAGACGAGGGTGCGATGAGAAAACAGCGATACAATTTTGATGACCTGCTTATTCAATTAAGAGAAAATAACATCGACAGTATTCAGGATGTCTCTTACGCTATTTTAGAGCCGTCTGGAAAGCTCGCCGTCGTCGAAAAAGAAAACAAGCTCAAACATGCAGCGCTTGAGCTTCCACTTGTTGCGGACGGTGTAGTGCAGCATGATCACCTTAAGCAAATCAATCAAAATGAACAGTGGCTGAAAGATGAGCTTGCTAAAAGAGGTTATCATGATATCGAGCAGATCTCTTACTGCAGCTTTAATCAAAAAACATTTTATATTGATTTGAAAGATGAAGTGATCAAAAAGAGATGAGCTAAAACAGCTTCCCAATGAACGGAATGCGGCGCAGCTCTTCTCGTTTCACTAGTCCTAGGCAGATTAATAGAATGACATACAGCATGCACGTAACAAAGATGAGTGTTACAAGTTCAATAGGAGCAGAAAAGAGTCCGTTTACTTGAGATTTCAGCCAAAGGCTGACAGCCCCCGTACCGATAATCACAAGGACGCAAAGTCCATATTCCTTTAATGGTAAATGAATAGGTAGCACCTTTCCAACAGTTGCTGCATGGAGCAGTGTGACAAGGATGATGCCGATTAAGATCGCAAGTGCTGCGCCCATAATGCCAAAGCCAGGCTGTGAAGCAAGAACAAAAATCATCCCTGTTTTTACAATTGCACCTATCAGGCTGTTGGTCATCGCCGCACCAGCTAAATTGAGTGCTTGAAGTACGGCTTGAAGGGGCCCCTGAAAATAATATAGAAGGAAAAATGGCGCCATGAATTTCACATAAATAGCCGCATGCGATGAACCATACATAAAGAGCGTTAAATCTTCTGCGTAAACGAAAAGAATAATACATGAAATGCCTCCGCTGAGTAAACAAAGGCGCATCGCCTGCTTCAGCCGGTATTCGACCGTTTTACGTTTATTCTGCTCCATGCCTTCACTGATCGCCGGAACTAATGCAGTGGAGAGTGAATACGTAATAAAACTAGGCAGTGTCAAAAGGGTCAGAGCAAGCCCGGTCAACTCCCCGTACTGCCTTGTCGCCTCAACAGCCGCATATCCAGCAATGGCAAGACTTTGCGCGACAACAATCGGCTCTAAAAACCACGAAATATTCCCGATAAAACGGCTGCCTGTTGTTGGCAGGGCAATGCTCATCAGCTGCTTAAATGTGTCCTTCCCGTCATGAATCGCCTTAAAAAATCGTTTTCGAATACGAATGGTCTTTTTATAGCGAAAGGCGATCAGTAAGTAAGCAAGTGAAATCATCTCTCCAATCACAGATGACACCATCGCACCTGCTGCCGCAAATTCAATCCCGTAAGGAAGGAAAGCCGTTGTACATACCGCGACTAATGAAATTCTTGCGACCTGTTCCAGAACTTGAGACATCGCTAGCGGACTCATTTGCTGTCTGCCTTGGAAATAGCCTCTTAACACACTGGAAATGGCGATGACTGGTACGACGGGTGTAATGGCAAGCAGTGGATAGACCGTTCTAGGGTCTGTCAGCATATTTTCTGCCATGATGGGCGCAAACCATAAGAAGAGCGGCGTGAAAATCAGGCTGAGTGTTCCTGTTATCGCAAGAGACATGACCAGAATACGTTTTGTTTTCTGTTTGTCACCCCGGGCTTCTGCTTCTGCGACAAGCTTACTAATGGCGACAGGCAGTCCGAATTGCGTGAGCGTCACGGCGAGAAAAAAGGTAGGTGCAGCCATCATATAAAGCCCGACCCCTTCTTCGCCAATGAACCTCGCAATGACAATTCGATTGACAAAACCCAATATTCTCGTGATAAAACCTGCTAAAATTAAAATAATGGTCCCCTTTAAAAACGTTTGCTTCGTCAAATCACAGATCACCTGCCTTCTCAAACGACATAGAATCATATACAATAAGATATGCGTGTATATCGTCCAAGCATGACAAGTCTCTCGATAAAAAACTGAAAAGGGGGAGCTACGCAATGACACAACATCCAGCTGCTATTTACAAAGACCATTTAAAGCCTTTTCTGTTCAGTAAGCTTGAAGAATTCATCGTTTTGGGCTATAAAGATGTAGATTTAGAGGAATTATGGTCATACTTAGAGAATAAGAAGTGGAAGAAAAAACAAGAGTATCCGATTCATGAAATGGTTGCAGATATCTTATCTGTGAAAATAGGCGAATTTATGAACTATGCAACCGTTCAGTCGTTTAAAACGTCTGCTTTTTTGGACAGTGAAGATGGCAAGAATATGCTTGATGAACTGTTAAAATAAGCCATCTTAATGGATTCAGGTGTTTAAGGAGGAAATACATAATGAAAAAAGGGCGCATTCTTGCGTTTTTCTTAGTGGTTCTGTTAATCGGAACTGGCGTGGGCTTACTAACAAAGCCTGTTGCGAAAGATATGACGCTAGGGCTGGATTTACAGGGTGGATTTGAAGTCCTGTATGATGTACATCCAGTGAAAAAAGAGGACAAGATCACAAATAGTGTTCTCGTTAGTACAGTGGAGGCTCTTAACCGAAGAGCAAACGTGCTTGGTGTAAGTGAGCCGAACATTTCGATTGAAGGCAACAACCGTATCCGCGTGCAGCTTGCGGGTGTAAAAGATCAAAACAGAGCAAGGGAGATTCTTTCCACTGAAGCACAGCTATCCTTCAGAGATACGAATGATAAAGAACTCCTAAACGGTGCTGACCTAGTCGAAAACAGTGCAAAACAAACATTCAGTCAAACGAATGAGCCAATTGTGACGGTTAAACTAAAGGATGCGAAAAAATTTGGTGACGTCACAAGAAAAGTAGCAGCGATGGCACCAAATAATCAGCTTGTCATTTGGCTTGATTACCACAAAGGAGATTCCTTCAAAAAAGAAGTCTCAAAATCAAACCACAAGTATGTATCTGCACCAAATGTGAATCAAGAGATTAACAGCAGTGACGTACAAATAGAAGGAAAGTTTACTGTCCAAGAGGCAAAAGACCTTGCGAGTATTTTAAATGCCGGGGCATTGCCAGTGAAATTAACAGAAAAATATTCCACATCTGTGAGTGCACAGTTTGGTGAACAAGCACTGAACGAAACAGTGTTCGCAGGAATAGTAGGAATCGCATTTATCTTCTTATTCATGCTGTTTTATTACCGATTACCTGGTCTTATAGCTGTCATCACACTTTCAGCTTATATCTACATTACGCTGCAAGTGTTTGACTGGATGGGCGCGGTTATGACACTGCCTGGAATTGCCGCACTCATTTTAGGGGTAGGGATGGCTGTCGATGCCAACATTATTACTTATGAGCGGATCAAGGAAGAGCTGAAGCTCGGCAAATCAGTCCGTTCTGCTTTCAGATCAGGGAACCGCAGATCATTTGCGACGATCTTTGATGCTAACTTAACAAGTATTATTGCCGGCGGAGTGCTGTTCTTCTTCGGGACAAGCTCTGTAAAAGGATTTGCAACAATGCTCATCCTCTCGATTTTAACAAGCTTTATCACAGCTGTTTTCCTATCAAGATTCCTTCTCGGTCTTCTTGTTGAAAGCCGCTATCTTGACCGGAGAAAAGGCTGGTTTGGTGTTCGTCAAAAAGACATTATGAACATCCATGAGACAACAGAAACCACCGAGCCAAAAACACCATTTGATAAGTGGGATTTCGTCAGCAAACGTAAAGGATTTATGATTTTCTCAGCTACTATCACCATTGCGGGAATCATCGTTCTTTCCATCTTCAAGCTGAATGCGGGAATTGACTTTACAAGTGGAACTAGAATTGATATTCAAAGTGATCACAAGCTGTCAACTGAACAAGTCGAGCAAGACTTTAAAAAGCTTGACCTTGAGACAGACAGTGTCGTGTTATCGGGTCAAAAAGAGAATCAGGCAGCAGCGAGATTTGTCGGTGTGCCGAACAAAGAAAAGATTGCTGAAGTGAAAGATTACTTCAAAGATAAATACGGAACGGAGCCAAACGTAAGTACAGTGTCTCCGACTGTAGGAAAAGAACTTGCACGTAATGCGCTATATGCCGTCATCATTGCCTCCATCGGGATCATTTTATATGTATCTGTCCGATTTGAGTATAAGATGGCGATTGCGGCAATTATTTCACTGCTATATGATGCGTTCTTTATCGTGGCCTTCTTTAGTATTACGCGCCTAGAGGTGGATGTCACCTTCATTGCCGCGATCCTCACGGTCATCGGGTACTCGATCAACGATACGATCGTTACCTTCGACAGGGTTCGTGAGCAAATGAAGAAACGCAAACCGAAAACCATTGAAGATCTATCGTACATTGTGAACTTAAGCTTACAGCAAACCTTTACGCGATCTGTCAATACGGTGCTGACTGTACTTGTCGTTGTTGTCGCACTGCTTATCTTCGGATCGGCGTCGATTACAAATTTCTCCATCGCCTTACTTGTCGGCTTATTAACAGGGGTGTATTCATCCCTTTATATCGCGGCACAAATTTGGCTGATGTGGAAAGGCCGCGAGCTGAAAAAACCAGCTAAGATAGATACAGATCAAGATATTTAATCTAGAAAGACTGCCTTATCGGCAGTCTTTTTCTATTAAAAAAACATTTTGGGTTTCATTGATCTTAAAATGGTCTTTTGCTATAATGACTTACGTTTAGATCAGTATAGAAAGCGGGTGTCTGTTTAAGACATTTTGCTTTATTCATTGGAGGGGCTGTGATGAAGGTTCGGGAAACTGAACTGCCAGGTATCGGTCATAAAGCCGAAATGATCACAAGAAATAATGAGAAGCTTGCCATCATTACACATAATGACGGCAGAAGAGAAATGTATCATTTTCAGGAGGACGACCACGAAGAAACGATTTCTGGTATCCTGCTAAACGATGAAGAAGCAAGACAAATTGCGGCTATTTTAGGCGGCATGGTCTATAAGCCGAAAGCGCTTGAAACAGTAGAGGTAGCCATTGATGATTTAGTGATTGAATGGTTTAAAATTGAAAAGAATGCACCAGCTGTTCAGAGAAGCATCGGTGAACTCAATGTCCGCCAAAACTATCAAGTAACAGTCATCGCCATTATGAGAAAATCACACGAGAAGATTTTAAATCCAGGACCAGATACCATCATCGAAGAAGGGGATACCCTTGTTATTTCTGGAGAAAGAAAAGAATTAAAGAACCTGATTAAAGAAAAACTCAGCAGCTGATGAAGCCCATGCTGATAGGTTTTCTTCCGCTGCTTTCTTTCTGTGTTTAAAAAAGGCAGTGAAAAGGGAAGAATAAAAGAAAAAGCTTGGGGGATTTGTAGATGAACAAACAACAATGGACCATCATACTCGCATTTATTTTCGTATTAATTGTCTCAGTATTTGCCGTGATTAATGTACGGCCTGTCGAGGTAGACTACTTATTTGGAACGGCTGAATGGCCGCTGATCCTCGTCATTATCGGTTCTGTTTTAATGGGCGGACTGATTGTGGCATTTGCAGGGATCTTCCAAATTGTGAAACTGAAACGTGAACTAAAGGCATTAAAAGCTGAGCGTGCAGCCGCTGCACCTGCTGCTTCGACGAAAAAGGCAGACAAAGATCTTCAAAAAAAATCGCATGTTACGCCTTTAAAAGAACAGCCAGCATCATTTGACCGGAAGGAAAAATAATCTTCCAGCACAATTTCATAAAATAAAAATTGAAACCCCTCAGGCCACTCTAGTATAATAGTGTGGTTGAGGGGTGAATTTATGTTATTATCCAAAATGCGCTGGGAATATGAACATCCAAGCGAAGAAAAAGTGAAATCACTCTCTGAAAATCTGAATATTTCAGCGCTGACTGCATCGCTTCTCGTAAAAAGAGGACTTGAAGAAGTAGAAGAGGCGAGGTCTTTTTTATTTGATCAAAAAGCCGAATTTCATGATCCATTCTTATTAAAAGGAATGAAAGAAGCAGTAGAGCGCATCAACAAAGCGATCGAAGAGCAGGAATCGATTGTGATCTTCGGAGACTATGATGCAGATGGTGTGACAAGTACGTCTGTACTTTTACATACATTAAAAGAGCGGTCTGCGATAGTAGACTTTTATATTCCAGATCGGTTTAAAGAAGGCTATGGGCCTAATGAACAGGCTTTTCGATATATCAAGGAGCAAGGAGCATCGCTTGTCATCACGGTTGATACAGGCATTGCTGCTGTAAATGAAGCACGTATTGCAAAAGAAATAGGGCTAGACCTGATCATTACAGATCACCATGAACCAAGTGAGGAGCTGCCTGAGGCACTTGCCATTGTCCATCCTAAGCAGCCAGGCTGTGAGTATCCCTTTAAAGAACTTGCTGGTGTAGGTGTAGCGTTTAAAGTGGCGCATGCACTTCTTGGGGAGCTACCAGTTCAGCTGTTAGATCTTGCAGCAATCGGGACAATCGCGGATCTTGTACCGCTTCATGATGAGAATAGATGGCTCGCCAAAAAAGGGCTTATGCAGCTTCGTCAGTCGAATAGACCGGGGCTGAAAGCGTTATTGAAAGAAGCGGGAGCCACTTTAGAAGAAGCGAACGAGGAAACGGTCGGCTTTCAAATTGCGCCAAGGCTGAATGCTGTAGGACGAATTGAACAGGCAGATCCAGCTGTTCACCTTCTTATGACTGACGATAAGGATGAAGCAGAAGAGCTCGCTCGTTTTGTACAGGAACTGAATAAAGAACGACAAAAGATTGTCAGTACGATCACAGAAGAAGCCATTCAAATGGTGGAAGAGGCAGGCGATGACCAGTCTGCGATCGTTGTAGCGAAAGCTGGCTGGAATCCGGGTGTTGTCGGAATTGTTGCCTCTAAATTGACGGATACTTTTTCTCGTCCGGCGATTGTGCTTGGAATAGATGAAGAAACGCAAATGGCAAAAGGATCAGCCCGAAGCATTCCTGGCTTTGATCTATTCTTCCATCTAAGCAAATGCCGCGACATCCTGCCGCATTTCGGCGGGCATCCGATGGCAGCAGGGATGACACTTCGAGCGGATGATGTCGCTTTACTAAGGGAAAGATTAAATCAATATGCCAATGAAACATTGACGGAAGAAGATTTTATTCCCATGCAGCGGGTCGATGCTGTGTGTAAGGTAGACGAATTGACGGTTCAAGCGATTGAAGAAGCGGGGATGCTGTCACCATTTGGTATGTCAAACCCAAAACCGTTCATTATGATTGAAGATGCGAAGCTTGAAGATATCCGAACAATTGGGGCAAATCACAACCATATTAAAATGTCTCTGAAAGACGAAGACAAGCTGCTTGACTGTGTCGGTTTTCACCAAGGGAAATTAAAAGAAGAAATTGTTCCAGGAAGCCGCATTTCCGTGATTGGAGAAATGTCCGTCAATGAATGGAATAACCGGAAAAAGCCCCAGCTAATGCTAAAAGATGCACGAGTTGATGAATGGCAGCTGTTTGATCTGCGCGGGAAAAAGGATTGGGAGAAGAAAGTTTCGACGCTTGATTCAGAAAAATCTTTGATTGTCTGTTTTGAGGAAGCAACAAAACAGAACGTCGATATCCCCATTCATCATGTTCATGCAGAAAATGTATCAACGTTTGATGTACACGGAAAGTATGTGGTCTTTGCGGATGTTCCCGCAGATGAGCAATTGCTGAAGCAGCTTTTAGAAAATCAGAAGCCTGCCAGAATTTATACGGTTTTTCAAAGAGAAGAAGATCATTTTATGTCCTCTTTCCCAAGCCGTGATCAATTCAAATGGTTTTATGGGTTCTTGTTTAAACGGGGAAGTTTTCCTATCAAAGAACAAGGAATGGAGCTTGCCAAACATAGAGGCTGGACAAAAGATACAATCATTTTTATGACAAAGGTGTTTTTTGAACTCGGTTTTGTTAAAATAGAGAATGGTGTGCTGTCAATAGTACTTGATGCCCCTAAAAAAGATTTAACGGCATCAGCGTCCTATACAGCAAAACAACGATTGATGGAACTCGATCAAACACTAACATATTCCTCAGCTAAAGAGCTGAAGGAATGGCTGAATAGCATGATGAGCGAAGTCTCACCTGTGCTTTGACGTACGAGGAGGAAAAGGAAAAGATGGATTTAAAACAATATGTGACAGTTGTACCTGACTACCCAAAGGAAGGTGTACAATTTAAAGATATTACAACGTTAATGGATAAAGGCGAAGTGTACCGTTATGCAACGGATCAGATCGTTGAATACGCGAAGGAAAGAGACATTGATCTCATTGTTGGACCTGAAGCGCGTGGATTCATTATTGGCTGCCCTGTAGCATACGCACTTGGTGTAGGTTTTGCACCGGTTCGTAAAGAAGGAAAGCTTCCTCGTGAAGTCATTAAAGTCGATTACGGCTTGGAATATGGTAAAGATGTATTAACGATTCATAAAGATGCGATTCGTCCCGGTCAGCGTGTCCTGATTACTGATGACTTACTGGCAACTGGTGGAACAATTGAAGCGTCCATCAAGCTTGTAGAGGAATTAGGCGGCGTTGTGGCAGGGATTGCATTTTTGATTGAGCTGACGTATCTGGATGGCAGAAAGAAGCTTGACGGCTACGACATCATGACGTTAATGCAATACTAATGGAGTTTTTCGTAAAAAGCACTCAGTAAGAAGGGTGCTTTTTTCCTATCAAAAATCTTTTAGCGGACTTCTTCTCTTTACATCTATCGAATTTTTCTTGATAATAAACTACAATACAGTTTTCATTTAAAAAGGTGATTCCATGGCGAACGAACAAGTTTTAACGGCGCAGCAGGTCATTGACAAGGCAAGAGAATACCTGTCCGCTGAACATATTCAATTTATAGAGCGAGCATATGAATATGCTGAAAATGCACACAAGGAGCAATACCGGAAATCTGGTGAGCCCTATATTATCCATCCAATTCAAGTGGCGGGCATTCTTGTTGACCTTGAAATGGATCCATCAACCATTGCAGGCGGTTTCCTGCACGATGTAGTTGAGGATACAGATGTGACATTACAGGATTTAAAAGAGCATTTTAACGAAGAAGTAGCAATGCTTGTTGATGGTGTCACAAAGCTCGGGAAGATTAAATATAAATCACAAGAAGAACAGCAGGCCGAAAACCATCGAAAAATGTTTGTTGCAATGGCGCAGGATATCCGCGTGATCTTGATTAAGCTGGCAGACCGTCTTCATAACATGAGAACGCTCAAACATCTTCCGCAGGAAAAGCAGCGGAGAATTTCAAATGAAACACTTGAAATCTTTGCACCGCTTGCGCACAGATTAGGGATTTCAAAGATTAAGTGGGAGCTTGAAGATACAGCACTCCGCTATTTAAATCCGCAGCAATATTACCGAATTGTGAATCTGATGAAGCGTAAACGAGCGGAACGTGAGGAATACTTGGACGAGGTTGTAAATGAAGTGAAAGACCGCGTGTCTGAGGTGAACATCAAGGCTGAATTTTCCGGAAGACCAAAACATATTTATAGCATTTATCGCAAAATGGTCTTGCAAAATAAGCAGTTTAATGAAATTTATGATCTGCTTGCCGTTCGTATTTTGGTCGACAGCATTAAAGACTGTTATGCGGTGCTCGGTATTATCCATACATGCTGGAAACCGATGCCAGGCAGATTTAAGGATTATATTGCGATGCCAAAGCCGAACATGTACCAATCTCTTCATACAACGGTGATTGGGCCAAAAGGTGATCCGCTTGAAGTTCAGATCCGTACAGTGGAAATGCATGAAATTGCTGAATACGGGATTGCGGCACACTGGGCATATAAGGAAGGCAAAGAGTCAGCAGAATCAACGGAAGAAGCGGTCTTCCAGAAGAAGCTTTCTTGGTTTAGAGAAATTCTTGAGTTCCAAAACGAATCCACAGATGCAGAAGAATTTATGGAATCATTAAAAATCGATCTCTTCTCTGATATGGTGTTTGTGTTTACACCAAAAGGAGACGTCATTGAACTGCCGTCGGGCTCAGTTCCGATTGATTTCTCTTACCGAATTCACTCGGAAATTGGGAATAAAACGATCGGTGCCAAGGTCAATGGCAAAATGGTCACACTCGATCACAAACTAAAAACAGGTGACATTATTGAAATTCTGACATCGAAGCACAGCTACGGGCCAAGTCAGGATTGGGTCAAGCTTGCCCAAACCTCCCAAGCAAAGCACAAGATCAGACAGTTTTTCAAAAAACAGCGCCGTGAAGAAAATGTCGAAAAAGGCCGAGAGCTCGTAGAAAAAGAAATCAAAAACCTTGAGTTTGATGTCAAAGACATTCTGACCGCTGAAAACCTGCAAAAAGTGGCTGACAAATTTAATTTTTCAAACGAAGAGGACATGTATGCAGCTGTTGGATATAACGGCATTACTGCACTACAAGTCGCCAATCGTTTAACGGAAAAAGAAAGAAAACAAAGAGATCAAGAAGAGCAAGAGAAAACCGTTCAAGAAGTGACGGTGGAACCAAAGACGTATCACGGGAAAAAACGGGAAGCTGGCGTAAGGGTCAAAGGGATTGATAACCTGCTTGTCCGCTTATCTAAGTGCTGTAACCCTGTTCCTGGCGATAGCATTGTCGGCTTTATTACGAAGGGCCGAGGCGTATCTGTTCACCGTGAGGACTGTCCGAACGTGAAGACAGGAGAAGCGCAGGAGCGGTTAATTCCGGTCGAGTGGGAGCATGAGCAGCCTGCTCAAAACCGTAAAGAATACAATGTGGAAATTGAAATATTAGGATATGATAGACGCGGCTTACTCAATGAGGTGCTTCAAGCAGTTAACGAAACCAAAACGAACATCTCCTCTGTTTCTGGGAAGTCTGATCGTAACAAAGTGGCGACGATCCATATGGCGATCTTTATCCAAAATATTAATCATTTGCACAAAGTAGTCGAGCGCATTAAACAAATCAAAGACATTTACTCTGTTCGCCGATTCATGAATTAGAAAGGAAGTATATCGTCTATGAGGCTTGTTGTGCAGCGTGTGACAAATGCATCTGTGAAGGTAGAAGAAGAGATCACAGGTGCCATCAGCGATGGATATATGGTGCTTGTTGGTGTCACACACGAAGATACAGAAGAAGATGTGCTTTACTTAGCTGAAAAGCTTGCACATTTACGTATTTTTGAAGATGAAAATGGGAAAATGAATCGTTCGCTATTGGATATAAAAGGAAGCATTCTGTCTGTGTCGCAATTTACCCTTTATGGTGATACGAGAAAGGGCAGACGGCCGAATTTTATGAAAGCCGCCAAGCCGGATGCAGCCAATTCGCTTTACGAATGTTTCAATAAAACCCTTAGAGAAAAAGGTATCCATGTTGAAACTGGCCGTTTTGGTGCGATGATGGACGTGTCATTGACCAATTCAGGACCAGTCACGATCTTGATGGACAGCAAAGAATAGATTCTCTTTAGACTGTAGATGAACTCATGCGGGAGTTTGTTTAGAGTCTTTTTCTTTTGTGGCCAAACAAAAAAAGAGGCGCTGAGGCCTCTTTCTTTTTAACGGAAATATTGTTTTAATCCCTCAGTCATTCCTTCTGTGACTCGTTCCTGGTAAGAGGCGCTATAAATGATCGCTTCCTCCTGAGGATTGCTTAAATACCCGAGTTCATATAAAAGGGAAGGGCGTTTATTTTCTCTTAAAACAAAGTAATCTCCGAATTTGACACCCTTATCAGGGATTTGAGAGCGTTTTGCGACTTCGGAATGAACGCTTGACGCTAATTGCTGATCTTTTGCTGCGTGATAATAATACGCAGTACTTCCTCTAACACTTTGGTCCATAAAACTATCATAATGAAGACTAATAAATGCATCTGCATTTCGGTAATGAGATGTCGCCACCCTCGATTGAAGGCTGATAAATGTATCGTCACTTCTAGTTAAATATACATTTGCACCAGAAGCTCTTAATTTGCCTGCTAGTAAATTGGCGGTTTTGATGGTGATGTTCTTTTCAAAAGCACCGTCTGCGCCAATTGTGCCGCTGTCTTTTCCGCCGTGACCAGGGTCAAGAACAATCGTTTTTCCTTTTAAAGAACCAGTCCCAGACGATGAATCATGCTGAGGTCTTGGCGCTTCGCTGCTATTTTTCTTCGTTTGAACGACCCAGCTCGCCACATAGCCAGTCCCGCCGTTCGATAGTGTCACCTCGTACCAGTCACCTTGCGTCCGAACAATGTGATAGGCAGCTCCTTTTGTTGCTCTTTCTGCAATCCCAGCAGAGGTAGAAGCGCTTTTTCGAATGTTGGTGCCATCATAGACAATGTACGCTTTTTGCTCAGAAGCCGAAGAGGATGAACTCTTTTCAGGTGCAGAGCCTGCTCCTTTGCCTGTGACAATGTAATAGCTTGCAACCCAGCCTTTTACGCCTTTCCCCTCAATTTCATACCAACCGTTCTGCTCTCGCAAAATGGTGATCTGTGTGTTGCGGGCAAGAGAAGCGATGACTTGTGCATTTGGTGCCGCGGATTGCCTCACATTCAAGCTCGATACGCCAACTGTGCCTGTCTGGTTAGAGCGAGAAGACCCGCCGGAGCTTGATTGAGAAGTTTTCTGCCCACCTGAAACATAATCAGAGTGAACCCAGCCTTCTGCTTGTTTATAAGAAATTTTCGTCCATTCGCCGCTTGTCTCGAGCTTTTTAGCGGAAGCGCCTTGCGGGAAAGTACCAATCACTTGATAGGAAGTCCCAGGGCCTGTCCGGATGCGAAGGTCGGAAGCTGTCGATGTAATGGTACTGCCTCCAGCCGTGCTTTGACCTTGCGCCTTTGGTTTCGCTGTTTTTTGAGCGCCGGATGATGTGGTGATCAACCATGAGACGACCCAGCCTTTTTGTCCGTTTGATAATTGGATCTGCACCCATTCTCCTTGTTCAGTGAGAATAGGATAACTTTCGCCGCGTTTTACAACAGCTGCAATTCCATAGCTTAAACCAGGGCCCGTTCTCACATTGATTTCATCTGTTGCGACCACAGCTTGATCTGTTTGTGCTGTAGCATGTGTCATAGGCAAAGAACTCGCGATGAGAACAAAACAAGTAAGCAGCATCATCATTTGATTGTGTTTTTTCAGATTCAAAACGGTGTTTTCCCCTCCCTTGTAAAACCGATGAATGTTAATTCGTTATGTAGTGGTTGAATTCCTTGCAGTTTCCCTAATAAAAATGAATCAATCTGTTTATACTAAATAAAAATGTGATAAAAGGATGTACAAACATGAGATTAAGCAGAAAATTAGGACGAGTGCAATATAATGGACATCGTGATATCGACCGCTGGCAGCACGACGAAATGGATCAGCCAGGCTTCCTTGAAGAAACCGCATCTGAATACGGATGTACGTCAAAAGAAGAGCTGGAAAAGAAAAAGAGGCACGGCAAGGGTTGACAGAGTGGCAGCACCGACCTTATTATAATATAAATCAACACACTTGAAAATTTAAAATGTGGAACTGATGATAGAGAATAGTAGGGTAAATTGCGTGAGCAGAGAGGAATCGCCTTAGGCTGAAAGCGAATCCGCATGGCATTTATCACGAAAGAACACTCTGTAGGTTTCCTGCTGAACGCTCGAAAAATGAGTCAATAGGCGGAGAACGTGAATCTGCGTTAAGGATTTGAGCGGGAACATGCTTGATCATGTTCCAACTAGGGTGGCACCACGGGTATAACTCTCGTCCCTACTATACACATAGTAGAGGCGGGGGTTTTTTATATGTCCACATAAAAAATGAATGATGGTCGTAGGAGGACGAAAAATGAGTTTTAATATTCCAAGAGGCACACAGGATATTTTACCTGGAGAGTCAGAACGCTGGCAGTATGTTGAACAAATTGCGAGAGATACATGTGCAGCCTTTCAATACAAAGAAATCCGCACACCGATTTTTGAGCATACAGAGCTGTTTGCACGGGGAGTAGGCGAATCAACTGATATCGTTCAAAAAGAGATGTACACATTTGAAGATAAAAAAGGACGCAGCATCACACTCCGTCCAGAGGGAACAGCTTCAACCGTCCGTTCTTATGTTGAAAATAAATTGTTTGCACAGCCGGCTCAGCCAACTAAGCTGTATTACATCGGACCAATGTTCCGCTATGAACGTCCGCAAACAGGAAGATATCGTCAATTTTATCAATTTGGAATCGAAGCGATTGGTTCCAAAGATCCTGCCATTGATGCAGAGGTCATTTCACTTGCGATGAGTGTGTATGAGAAAGCAGGCCTTTCTAACTTAAAACTCGTCATTAACAGCCTTGGTGACAAAGAGAGCCGTGCAGACTACCGCACAGCACTGGTCAAGCACTTTGAGCCAAGAATTGAGGAATTCTGTCACGACTGTCAAACTCGTTTACACCAAAATCCGCTGCGTATTCTTGATTGTAAAAAGGATCGTGATCATGAACTGATGACAACAGCTCCATCCATTCAAGATTACTTAAATGAAGAATCACGGACGTATTTTGAAAAGGTCAAACAATACTTATCAGATATAGGCATTGAGTATGTCGTCGATCCAAATTTAGTGCGCGGTCTTGATTACTACAATCACACAGCATTTGAGATCATGAGTAATGCAGAAGGCTTTGGTGCGATTACAACATTAGCCGGCGGCGGCCGTTATGATGGACTCGTTGAAGGAATTGGCGGTCCTGAATCACCAGGGATCGGATTTGCGATGAGTATTGAGCGTTTCCTATCAGCGATCGATGCTGAAGGAATTGAGCTTCCTCTGCAAGATGGTATTGATTTATACATTGCTGCTCTCGGAGATGAAGCGAAGGATTATTCTGTTTCATTATTAAACCGTCTGAGAAAAGAAGGTATCTCAAGTGAAATGGACTATACAGGGAAGAAACTAAAAGGACAATTTAAAGCAGCTGATCGTTTAAAAGCCAAATTTATTGCAGTTCTTGGTGAAGATGAACTTGCACAGCAAATTGTGAATGTGAAAGATACAACTACGGGTGAACAAATTGAAGTGAAGCTTGATGAGCTGATTCAAATGTTGAAGGCCCACCAGAAAGCGTAAAGAAGGAGTGGAATGTTTGTGTTTGGTAGAACTTTTTATTGTGGAGAAGTAACAGAAGACCAAATCGGTCAGTCAGTTGTATTAAAAGGATGGGTTCAAAAAAGGCGTGACCTAGGCGGTTTAATCTTTATTGATTTGCGCGACCGTTCAGGGATTGTACAAGTTGTCTTCAATCCAGACTTATCAAAAGAGGCGCTTGAGACAGCAGAATCAATTCGTAACGAATATGTCCTTGATATTAAAGGAACGGTTGTCGCAAGAGAAGAAGCAACGATCAACCCAAATTTAAAAACGGGCAAAATTGAAATTCAAGTCGAAACGGTCACCGTTTTAAATGAAGCGAAGACTCCTCCATTTGTGATTTCAGATCAAGCAGACGAGGTATCAGAAGATGTTCGTTTAAAATATCGTTACCTAGATCTTCGCCGCCCTGCAATGTTTGAAACAATGAAAATGCGACATGAAGTCACAAAAGCATTCCGCCATTTCTTAGACGACAACGGCTTTCTAGACATTGAAACACCAATTTTAACGAAAAGTACGCCAGAAGGTGCGCGTGACTATCTTGTTCCAAGCCGTGTACACGAGGGAGAATTTTATGCACTGCCTCAGTCTCCGCAATTATTTAAACAATTGCTGATGGTTTCTGGGATGGACCGTTATTATCAAATTGCCCGCTGCTTTAGAGATGAAGATTTGCGTGCTGACCGTCAGCCGGAATTCACACAAGTCGATATTGAAATGTCCTTTATGAGTCAAGAGGACATCATGACGCTTGCTGAAGAGATGATGGCGAAGGTAATGAAAGATGTCAAAGGTGTAGACCTTACATTGCCATTACCTCGTATGACATACGATGAAGCCATGAATTCCTATGGATCTGATAAACCGGATACACGTTTTGAGATGAAGCTGGTTAACATTTCAGATACGGTAAAAGACTCCGATTTCAAAGTGTTTAGTGGAGCTGTGAAAAATGGTGGAGCTGTGAAAGCCATCAATGTAAAAGGGGCTGCATCGAACTATTCAAGAAAAGACATTGATGCACTTGGTGCATTTGCAGCGAACTACGGTGCAAAAGGTCTAGCTTGGCTAAAAGCAGAAGGGACTGAATTAAAAGGTCCGATCGCTAAATTCTTTGATGATGCAAAGCAAGCTGAATTAAAAGAACAGCTGCAAGTTGAAGAAGGCGACCTTTTACTCTTTGTCGCAGATAAGACGTCTGTTGTTCATGATGCACTTGGTGCGCTTCGCTTAAAACTTGGTAAAGAGCTTGAACTGATCGATGAGTCTGTATTCAATTTCTTATGGGTTGTCGATTGGCCGCTGCTTGAAAAGGATGAAGAAGAAGGCCGCTTCTATGCTGCCCATCATCCATTCACAATGCCAGTTCGCGATGATCTTGAATTAATTGAAACAAGCCCAGAAGATATGAAGGCACAGGCTTACGATCTTGTGCTAAATGGCTACGAGCTTGGCGGAGGTTCTATTCGTATTTTTGAAAAGGACATTCAAGAAAAAATGTTTGGCTTACTTGGTTTTTCAAAAGAAGAGGCCTACGAACAATTCGGCTTCCTTCTGGATGCGTTCGAGCATGGTGTTCCTCCGCATGGCGGAATCGCGCTTGGGCTTGATCGTTTAGTGATGCTGCTTGCAGGCCGTTCTAACTTAAGGGATACGATTGCATTCCCGAAAACGGCAAGTGCGAGCTGCGTTCTCACAGATGCCCCTGGCCATGTGAGCGAGGCGCAGCTTGATGAGCTGAGTTTAGCGATTAAAACAAAAGTAAAACAGTAAAATAGGCGCATGTTTATAGGTATGTAAACGCTTGAAAAAGAAATATGCCTATGATATGCTTTCATCAATCAATAAATAAAGTCCTGATACGTACGGTGGTTACCTAGTTTTGACCGAACATTTTTTTATACGGGAGCTTGCCTTTCCTTTCTGCATAAATGCCTCATTAGAGGACTTATAAAGTCAGGAAGAAAGCACCCACCTGCATGGTGCGGGGTTCAAAACGAAGGAAATGCTGGCGGCGTCATCGGGACTTTTTTGTGTTTTTTTCTTTTAGAGAAGGATGACGGAGAAGTCTGAATATGATATGATTCTTTCGATTCATTTTAAATAAAGGTGGAGTGAGGCACTTGTTACATCAGTTTTCAAGAAACGAGCTTGCCATTGGCAAGGAAGGCTTAAATATACTAAAAAACAGTACAGTTGCAGTGCTTGGTGTGGGCGGCGTTGGTTCATTCGCAGTAGAGGCACTCGCTCGTTCAGGCGTTGGCCGTATTGTTCTTGTTGATAAAGATGATATTGATATTACAAATGTAAACCGTCAGCTTCCAGCATTGCTATCAACAGTTGGCCAGCCAAAGGTTGACTTAATGCAGGCGAGAATCGCTGATATTAATCCAGAATGTGAAGTTGTTGCGCTTAAAATGTTTTATACAGAGGAAACATACGAACAATTTTTTGAGTATCCGCTTGATTATGTCATTGATGCCTCAGATACCATTCACTATAAAATTCATTTAATGAAAGAGTGTCTGAACCGCGGTGTGAACATCATTTCAAGTATGGGAGCTGCGAACAAAACAGATCCGACACGCTTCAAAATCGATGATATTTCAAAAACACATACCGATCCTATTGCAAAAGTCGTGAGAACACGTCTGCGTAAGGAAGGGATTCGTAAAGGAATTGAAGTCATTTTCTCTGACGAAAGTCCGATTGTCATTCGCGAAGATGTCAGAAAAGAAGTTGGAAATGATGAAGCGAAGATTCGCAAGGCGCAAATGCCGCCATCATCCAATGCGTTCGTTCCGTCTGTTGCCGGACTGATCATGGGTGGTCATGTCATTATGAAGCTTTTAAAGGATATTCCGATTACACGTGTGAAGGATAAATAAACAGCCCGCCTGCTAATATGCAGGGGGCTTTTTTTATTTTTGGCGTTTTAAATTTTCATAGACCTGTTTCAATGCACCTTCGAATTTTCCAGTTTGCTTCGGTACATAGTATTGCTTGTTTTTCAGCGGATCAGGTAAATATTGCTGCTTCACCCAGCCGTTCTCGTAATCATGTGGGTATAAGTAATCGACACCTCTTCCGAGTGCTGTGGCGCCTTTGTAGTGTGCATCCTTTAAATGAACTGGAACCTCACCAATTTTCCCTGTACGAATGTCACCAAGTGCCGCATCAATCGCCTTATATGCCGAATTGGACTTAGGAGAAAGACACAGTTCAATCACTGCGTTCGCCAGCGGAATCCGTGCTTCTGGGAAACCGATTCTTTCTGCTGTTTGTACTGCGCTTAACACGCGGGGGCCTGCCTGCGGACTGGCTAAGCCAATGTCCTCGTAAGCCATCACGAGTAATCTTCTTGAAATGCTTTCAAGGTCTCCTGCTTCGATCAGTCTGGCAAGGTAATGCAGCGCCGCATCTGTATCAGATCCCCTAATGGATTTTTGAAAAGCCGAGAGGACATCATAATGAGCATCACCATTCTTGTCATGTGAGAAGCTCTTTTTTTGTAAACATTCTTCTGCTGCGGCAAGAGTGATTGTGATATGCCCGGTCTCATCAGGTTTTGTCGATAAGACAGCGAGTTCTAGTGCATTTAAAGCAGAACGCACGTCTCCTCCGCATCCATTGGCAAAATGATTCATCGCTTCATCGTCCACGGTCACCTCATAACCGCCAAGCCCGCGATGCTCATCCTGTAAGGCTCTTGTTAACGCAGCTTTGATTTGCTCTGTTTCAAGCGGCTTCAGCTCGAATATTTGTGTCCGGCTTCGGATGGCAGGATTGATCGCATGATAGGGATTAGCCGTCGTTGCACCAATTAAAATGATCATGCCATTTTCTAAATAAGGAAGGAGAAAATCCTGCTTTCCTTTATCAAGCCGGTGGACTTCGTCTAAAATAAGGATCACCTGTCCGCTCATTTTCGCTTCAGCGGCGACAGCTTCCATATCCTTTTTGTTATGAATGACCGCATTCAATGTACGAAAAGCAATGCTAGTACTACCAGCGATCGCCGTTGCAATCGATGTTTTGCCAATGCCCGGCGGTCCGTATAAAATCATCGAGGATAAATGCTTTGCCTCGACCATTCGTCTAATAATTTGACCTTCTCCAACAAGATGCTCCTGCCCAATAATGTCTTCAATATGACTTGGGCGCATCCGGTACGCTAAAGGTTTCATAATTATCTCTCCTAAAGCAATGTCTTGTTTGTATAGAGTACCGAAATTTCTTCAAATAGAAAAGGGATGCGTCCTTCTATTATGCTCAGTACCCGTAAATGAAAGTTGGCTGAAAGTATGATATAATTGCTTTTGGTCTATATATCAGCGTATATGAAATCAGAAAAATAATTGATGACATAGAATAGAAAACGCAGAGGTGTTTAACTTGAAAATATCAACTAAAGGCAGATATGGTCTGACGATCATGATCGAATTAGCCAAAAAACATGGCGAAGGCCCTACATCATTAAAATCAATCGCTCAAAACAATGATTTGTCTGAGCATTATTTAGAGCAGCTTGTATCACCACTCCGCAATGCCCGTCTTGTAAAAAGTATCCGCGGTGCGTATGGCGGCTATGTTCTTGCACATGAACCAAACGAGATCACAGCAGGTGATATTATTCGTGTATTAGAAGGACCAATTAGTCCTGTTGAAGTCATCGAAAACGAAGAACCAGCAAAGCGTGAACTATGGATTCGTATTCGTGATGCAGTAAAAGACGTACTAGACAATACAACTCTTGAAGACTTGGCAAGCTACACAGATGACGGGGATCAAGACTCGTATATGTTCTATATTTAGATCAGAGGTGTACCGGAAATGGAACGAATCTATTTAGATCATGCAGCCACAACGCCGATGGATCAGCGTATTGTGGACAAGATGATGCCGTACTTTACAGAGATATTTGGCAATCCCTCTAGTATTCATTCATATGGGCGCGAGGCAAGAAAGTGGCTCGATGAAGCAAGAGAAGTCATTGCAAGAGAATTACACTGTAAACCACAGGAGATCATCCTCACAAGCGGTGGAACTGAGGCGGACAACCTGGCGATCACAGGTGTTGCCATGGCAAGACAGCATGAAGGAAAACATATCATCACAGTGAAAACAGAGCATCATGCGGTGCTGCATACATGTGAACGCCTAGAGAAGCTAGGATTTGAAGTGACGTATTTAGATGTGGGCGAAACGGGATTGATTCATCTTGATCAATTAAAACAAGCATTGAGAGATGATACGATTCTTGTGACCGTCATGTACGGCAATAATGAAACAGGTGTGATTCAGCCAATCAAAGCCATTGGCGAACTTCTACATGATCACACTGCTCATTTTCATACAGACGCAGTGCAGGCGTTTGGCACAGTGCCTATTGATGTAGCAGATCTCCATATTGATCTTTTATCTGCTTCTGGCCATAAGCTGAACGGTCCGATGGGAACAGGCTTTTTATATGTAAACGAAGGCGTGAAACTTTCTCCGCAAATATTCGGAGGGGAACAAGAACGAAAGCGCCGTGCTGGCACTGAAAATGTGGCAGGAATTGTTGGACTTGCAGAAGCTGTTCAATTAATGAAGCAAAATAGAAGAGAAAAAGCGATGCATTATGGTAAGCTCAAAGAAACTATGCTGCAAGTATTCGAAGAGGAATCTCTTAATTTCTCTATCAATGGACATCCGAAAGAGACATTGCCGCACATTTTAAATGTTCATTTCCCGGGCGTCTCCATTGAATCGCTGCTTGTGAATTTAGATATGGAAGGAATTGCTGTTTCAAGTGGATCGGCATGTACGGCTGGATCTGTCCTTCCTTCGCACGTGTTAAGCGCCATGTATGGCGAAGAAGCAAAAGAGCTGACATCCTCAGTCAGAATAAGCTTCGGTCTTGGGAATGAAGAGGATCATGTGAAGCAGGCGGCACGTAAGATAGCAGCTGTTGTCAAACGCCTAGCCAAATAAATGCTTCCTTTTGTTCGTGTGTGAAAAATGAAACAGCGAAGCACCTGAAGAACGAAACGCGTATGTTGTTTCATTGAAATTGGAGTTGATGAAGATGACAAAAAGACCAGAAGATACAAGAGTTGTGGTCGGTATGTCCGGAGGAGTCGATTCATCAGTTGCCGCTCTTATGCTAAAGGAGCAAGGCTATGATGTCATCGGCATATTTATGAAAAACTGGGATGACACTGATGAAAATGGTGTTTGCACAGCAACGGAAGACTATGAGGATGTCATCCGCGTGTGTAACCAAATTGGAATCCCATATTATGCAGTAAATTTCGAGAAGCAATATTGGGACAAAGTGTTTCAATATTTCCTTGATGAATATAAAGCGGGCAGAACGCCAAACCCAGATGTCATGTGTAACAAAGAAATTAAGTTCAAGGCATTCCTTGAGCATGCATTGTCACTTGGTGCGGATTATTTGGCAACAGGACACTATGCACGTGTTGATAGAACTGGTGATGAAGTCAAAATGCTGCGAGGTCTTGATGCAAACAAAGACCAAACGTATTTCTTAAATCAGCTGACACAGGAACAACTTGATAAAGTCATGTTCCCAATCGGTGATTTAGAGAAAAAAAGGGTTCGTGAATTGGCAAAAGAAGCAGAGCTCGCAACAGCAACGAAAAAAGATTCAACAGGTATCTGCTTTATTGGAGAAAGAAACTTTAAAACGTTCCTCAGTCAATATTTGCCTGCACAGCCTGGTGTGATGCAGACAATGGACGGAGAAGTAAAAGGGGAACACGATGGACTGATGTATTACACGATCGGTCAGCGCCAAGGACTTGGCATTGGCGGCAGTGGTGATCCTTGGTTTGTCGTTGGGAAAGACTTGGAGAAAAACATCTTGTTTGTTGAACAAGGCTTCCACAATCCACTTTTATACTCTGAAAGCATTTCAGCTGTTAATATCAGCTGGACTCGTCCTCATATTGTCGGGGAAAACGGTGAATTAACGTGCACAGCAAAATTCAGATACCGTCAAGAAGATCACCATGTGAAGGTCAAAATGACAGGTGAGCAAGAAGCGATGGTTATTTTTGATGAGCCTGTTCGTGCTGTTACTCCGGGACAAGCGGTTGTTTTTTATGATGGTGACGAATGTCTTGGCGGCGGTACAATTGACGATGTCTTCAAAGATGGTCAAAAGCTGTCGTATGTGTAGCATGTTTTCAAAACCTCAACGTCGCTGTTGAGGTTTTTTAATGAAAGGATGAGAGAGCGAATGAATCATAACGAAATCGGCATAGAAGCCTTGAATCAAGGGAATATCGAAAAAGCAGCTGAAGCTTTTACAAAAGCGATCGAAGAAAGCCCGAAGGATCCGGTTCCATATATTAACTTTGCGAACTTACTTTCAAGTATCAATGAATTTGAACGTGCTTTAAACTTTTTTCAAAAAGCAATTGAACTTGATCACACTGCTGCCGCAGCCTATTACGGGGCAGGAAATGTGTATACATTAAAAGAAGACTTTATGAAAGCGAAAGATTATTTTGAACAAGCACTAAAAGCGGGCATGGAAAATAGTGATTTGTTTTATATGCTTGGGCAGACGCTCATCAAATTAGAGCAGCCAAAGCTTGCGATGCCGTATTTTCAGCGTGCCGTTGAACTAAACGAAGAAGATAATGAAGCTAGATTCCAATTTGGCATGTGCTTAGCCAATGAACACATGCTGGAAGAAGCGGTGACAACTTTTACTGAAGTCATCACGCGTGATCCGCAGCATGCAGACGCCTTTTATAATTTAGGGGTTGCGTATGCGTACTTAGAGAAAAAAGACGAAGCGCTTGAGATGCTGGGTAAAGCCATTGACGTGCAGCCTGACCATATGCTTGCACTACATGCGCAAAAGCTGATTCAAGAGGCAGAATAGATGGAAGGAGGGAAGACCTGTGCAGGAACATCCAGATCAAATGAAGCTTGAGGACGAACCGTTTTTAAAGGGGACCATTCAAGCCGTTATTTTCCATAATGAAAGTAATTTATACTCGGTGTTAAAGGTGAAAGTCATTGAAACATCGGAAAACTTAGAGGAAAAAACAGCATCTGTCACAGGCTACTTCCCCGCACTTCATGAGGAGGAAACCTACACCTTTTATGGCAAAGTCACAAGCCATCCGAAATTCGGTGAACAGTTTCAGGCCACTCATTTTCAAAAGGAAGTGCCGACAACGAAGCAAGGAATCATACATTATCTCTCAAGTGATTTATTTGAGGGGATAGGAAAAAAGACGGCGGAAGAAATCGTGGGACAGCTTGGCAATCAGACGCTTCATAAAATTATGCGTGACCCAGCTGTTTTGTACGATGTACCGCGCTTATCCAAAAAGAAGGCGGATAAGCTGGCCGCAGCGCTTCAGGAGCATCAAGGACTGGAACAAATCATGATCAGCCTGAATCAATATGGCTTTGGTCCGCAGCTCAGCATGAAGATTTACCAAGTGTACGAGAGTGAAACGCTGCAAAAGATCGAGGAAAATCCGTATCAGCTTGTTAAGGATGTTGAGGGGATCGGATTTATTAAGGCGGATGAGCTCGGCGCTAGAACAGGCATCTCAGGTAATGATCCAGAGCGGATTCGCGCAGCCTTGCTATATACAGTGGAGACAGCCAGTCTACAGGACGGTCATACGTACATACAAACAAAAGATTTGATCGTCGAAACCCGCAAGCTGCTCAATCAAACAGGCAATGATTACAAAGTGACTGAAATGGATGTTGCCAATCAGATCATTGCGCTTGGCGAAGGAAAAGAAATGATCATTGAAGATGACCGCTGCTATCATCCATCCTTATTTTACGCGGAGCAAAGTGTTGCCAAACGCATTCAAAAAATCGTCTCCCAAACAGAATACGCAGATCAATTTCCTGAATCAGAATTCCTGCTTGCACTTGGTGAGCTGGAGGAGCGATTAGGCGTCCAGTATGCACCGACACAAAAGGAAGCGATTCAAAAGGCACTCATGTCCCCGATGCTGCTTTTAACAGGTGGACCTGGTACAGGGAAGACGACGGTCATTAAAGGAATTGTCGAGCTTTACAGTGATCTTCACGGTGTATCTCTTGATCCGAGTGATTATAAAAAGGATGAATCCTTCCCATTTGTACTTGCGGCACCAACTGGACGGGCGGCTAAACGGATGACAGAATCAACAGGGCTTCCAGCTGTCACCATTCACCGGCTGCTAGGCTGGAACGGATCGGAGGGCTTCTCGCATGATGAAGAACAGCCGATTGAAGGAAAGCTTGTCATCATTGATGAATCAAGTATGCTTGATATTTGGCTGGCGAATCATTTGTTTAAAGCCATTCCTGATCATATCCAAGTCATTATGGTAGGGGATGAACATCAGCTGCCATCTGTCGGACCAGGTCAAGTTTTACGGGATTTGCTTGCCTCAAAAGCTGTGCCGGCTGTTACTCTGACAGATATTTACCGGCAGGCAGACGGCTCAACCATTGTTGAACTTGCCCATGATATGAAAAATGGTGTGCTGCCAAAGGATATTACTGCACGCTCAAAGGATCGGTCCTTCATTCAATGTTCAGCTGATCAAATGAAAGAAGTCATTGAGAAAGTCGTCAGCAATGCTGCTCAAAAAGGGTTTTCGGCAAAGGACATTCAAGTGCTCGCACCAATGTATAAAGGAAAAGCGGGCATCAATGAGCTCAACAAAATGCTGCAGCACATTTTGAATCCTAAAAAACCAAAAGGCAGAGAAATCCCGTTTGGTGATGTGGTGTACCGGACAGGTGATAAGGTGCTTCAGCTTGTGAATCAGCCGGAGAACAATATTTTTAACGGCGATATCGGCGAAATTGTCTCGATTTTTTATGCAAAAGAAAATACAGAAAAAGAAGACATGGCCGTGATCTCCTTTGATGGAAATGAAATCACCTTTACGAAAAAGGATTTTCATCAATTTACTCATGCCTATTGCTGCTCCATCCACAAATCACAAGGCAGTGAATTTCCGATTGTTGTGCTGCCAGTTGTGAGGAGCTATTACCGAATGCTTCGGCGTAATCTGCTGTACACAGCTATAACACGAAGTAAAAAGTTTTTAATACTGTGCGGCGAGGAATCAGCGCTGGAGTGGGGCGTGAAAAACAATGAGGATTCCCTCAGACAAACGTCCTTAACGATGCGGCTTGTGCAAACCGAACAAATCATGGATGCAGAACTTGAAGCGCTCCAAAAAGAGCTTCCGTTTAGCGTACATGACGCAAATATTGGCATGGAGGGAATCACTCCGTTTGATTTTATGCATGAGTAGAAGGCTTCCATACGGAAGCCTTAGCGTGTAGACAAACCCTTGCATTCGTTGTCAATCCTGCGCTCCGGTGCTCACGAATGTCAAATTCGCTCCGCTCCGATGCTCGTCCTTCCTAGGGCTGCAAAGGTTTTCTATCACGCTGAAAAGAAGACAAAGGGCTAAAATCAAGATCATTTTAGCCCTTTGTCAACAATCTGAGGCTTCCATATGGAAGCCTTTTAGCGTGGAAAGAACTTCTTCCATTCCGTTCATGGAAGCCATTTCTTCGTATGAGTCATGAAGCAAACGCACACGATAAGACTGTTCCGCAAAAGGTGGTTGAGCACATTTTGAGAACATGCCGAGAACTTGAAGGAATGACGATCTATTCAGATGAGCTGTCCCAATCGCTTGGTTCCATAAAAGATATTTGCTTTTTAGCCGGAGGCAGCTGCGGAGGGTATGTGTTAGAGGGGAAAAAGAAAGACTGTGCACTCATTCCATTCTCTGGATTTGATCAGCTGACAGACAAAGGTTTATATGTGAGCTGCCAGGAGGGAGTAGGCATGGATTCCTCTGCTCCATTCTTGTTATTTTCGAAATTAAAAAAGAAAATGATGCAGTCGCCTGATGGTGAAAATTTAGGCATTTTGGAAGATGTATACTTTTGTACAAATTCGGGCACAATCGTAGCATATGAACTCTCGGACGGCTTCTTTACAGAGCTATCAGGGATTCGGAAACAGCTGCAGGCTGCCGGAACCTTGATGAACGTTCAAAAGGAAGCACTGGTTCTAAACCGAACGTAAAGAGGTGCTGATTATGCTCATTTGCCCAAATTGCAAATGTAAAGACATCGGAAAAATTGGGGTCAATCAATATTATTGCTGGGGCTGTTTTATTGAATTGACGCTGTCAAAAGGCAAAATATCGACACACCAAGTGGAGGAAGACGGGACACTAAGCAGCTTAGATGATCTGTTTAGTGACGATGAACGTTCAATTCAACTATAAGTGTTAAGGGGGAATTTCGAATGGGCAAAATGACTTCTTCACTATTAACGCTTGGTGCAGGTGCACTTGCATATCACTTTGCAAGCCGATATGATATGCCATCAAAGCGGGATATGAAAAAGCTAAAAAAACGTGTTATGAGAATGATGTAAACACAAAAGGGCTAAAATGATCTTCATTTTAGCCCTTTGTTTTTTTTCAGACCAGGACGCAGTGTTTGTCTATAAGCTGAGGTGTTACGCTTGCCTGTATTCTAATCGTCTTGCAAGAATGGATAAGCTGAAATTGACGACAAAATACATCATAGCCGCCAATAGAAAAATCGGCAGTAAATAGGATTGGCTTTGACCGTTTAATATTTGTGCGTGATGTAATAATTCTGGAAGCGCAATGACGACTGCAAGCGACGTATCTTTTAAAAGAGATATGAATTGACTGACAATTGGCGGCACCATTCTGCGCAGGGCCTGCGGCATAATAATCATTTTCAATGTTTGAATATAGGTTAAACCAGAAGACCTGGCTGCTTCGATCTGGCCCTTATCAATTGATTTAAGGCCGCTCCGAATAATTTCTGACAGCATCGCGGATTCAAACACGGTTAAAGCTGCAATGGCAGAGGCTGTGATGCTTAGCTTGATGCCGATTTCAGGCAATGCAAAATACGTGAAAAAGATGATCAGTAAAAGCGGCAGGTTCCGAATGGTTTCTACAACAACCGCAAGCACTTTTGATAAAACCGGGATTTGAGCGAACCGCAATGTGCCGACGACTAATCCAATGATAAAGCTCAAAATGATGGAGATAAAAGCCACTTTTAAGGTGACAGCAAATCCTTCAAGTAAAAAGGCGAGATGATCAGGCTGGTAGGCACCTATAAAATCCAAGATATTTCCTCCTCTCTAGTGGCTTCTTGCTAATCTTCTTTCTAAATAACCAACGCCTAGACTAAGCGGAATGGTTAATAGCAGATAGAACATGGCAACAAAGATGTAGACATCAAACGTCACAAATGTTCTAGATGCAATAAGGTCACCTTGATACATGAGATCAAACCCTGCAATGACACCTAAAATCGAGGAGTTTTTGACAAGGTTAATAAATTGATTCCCAAGAGGGGGAATGACGATTTTAATCGCCTGAGGCAAAATGATATACCGCATCGTCCCGCCATATGACAGACCTGAAGCGCGGGCTGCTTCCATTTGTCCAAGCGGTACAGCTTGTATCCCTGCACGAATGGCTTCAGCAATAAAGGCAGACGTATAAATGGCAAGGGCGATCGTTCCAGCAGTAAAGCCATCTGCTACAATACCTAGCACGGGTAAACCAAAGAAGAAAACAAAGGTGATCAATAATAACGGAATATTCCGAATAAATTCCACATAAGCCGTTCCGAACCAGTTTAGCGGCCTAAATGGCGCAATTCTCATAATGGCAATGAGTGTACCGATCAAAAAGCTTCCAATCAGAGCAATGACACTTGCACCAATGGTATATTTAAAGCCTTCTAAATAAAGATGAAAATTTTCAATGAGAATGGAAAACCGCAGCAATCAGTTCACTTCCTTCCTGATCAACAGGGGAGCCATTGAGCGGCTCACCTGAGGCATTGATGTTAACCAATCAAATGTTATTCTTTGATCCATTTTTTAAGAATTTTGTCATATTCACCATTGTCTTTTAACGTTTTTAAGGCTTTATTGATCGCATCAGTTAATTCTTGATCCCCTTTTTTCACAGCAATGCCATAAGGCTCATCTGTAAAGGTGCCGCCGACCACTTCATAATTTGAATCTTCATCTGCCATACCAAATAAGATCGCATTATCAGTTGTCAGCACTTGCCCTTGATTTGATTTTAATGCTGTAAAAGCCTCTTGATAGTTCTCAAATTCTAATACGGATACTTCAGGTGCTTTCTCACGGATATTTTGAGAAGAAGTAGATCCTTTCACGGCCAGCACCTTCGTTCCTTTTTTAAGATCATCAATGGATTGAATGTCGCTTCCTTTTTTCACAAGCAGTGATTGTCCTGCTTCAAAGTAAACATCTGAGAAATTGACTTCTTTTTTACGCTCTTCTGTAATTGTCATGGTCGCAACAATCGCATGGATATCCCCTTTTTGAAGCAAAGGAATTCTTGTTTTAGATGTCACTTCCTTAAATTCTGCTTTTCCTTCATCGCCGAGTATTTCCTTTGTGATGGCTTTTGCAATATCAATATCAAATCCTTCAATATCCCCGCTGCTCGGATTTTTTAGACCGAATAGCCGTGTGTCATTTTTTACACCGAAAATGATTTTTTTGTCTTTCTTAATGGCTTCTAATGAGCTTCCTTGTTTTGCATCAGTTGAGCCTTTTTCTGTAGATCCACAAGCAGCTAAAGCGGCGATGCAGCAAGTCATAAAGAGCAGCATGCCAAAACGTTTCATTTTTTTCATTAAACCATTCCCCCTAGTGATTTAAAATACGGCTTAAAAATAATTGAGCACGTTTCTCTTGCGGTTTTTCATAAAATGCAGCCGGTGTTGATTCTTCAAGAATTCTGCCCTCATCAATAAAGACAATGCGGTCGGCCACTTCACGGGCAAAGCCCATCTCATGCGTGACAACAACCATGGTCATGCCTTCACGGGCCAGCTGCTTCATCACATCTAATACCTCGCCGATCATCTCTGGATCAAGTGCAGATGTCGGTTCGTCAAAAAGCATCACCTCTGGTTTCATCGCAAGCCCTCTTGCAATGGCAACGCGCTGCTGCTGTCCGCCTGAGAGTCGTGAAGGGTAGGTGTCTGCTTTTTCAGGAATGCCGACTTTATTTAAATAAAATTCAGCTGTTTCCTTTGCTTCTTCCTTGCTCACTTTTTTGACCTTCATCGGCGCAAGCATAATGTTTTCAAGCACCGTCTTATGCGGATAGAGGTGGAAATGCTGAAAGACCATTCCGATATTTTGCCTGACAAGATTGATGTTGGTCTTCGGATGCTGAACAGACACTTGGTTGACGAGAACTTTTCCCGCATCAATGCTTTCAAGACGATTGATACACCTGAGCATCGTACTTTTACCAGATCCTGAAGGACCGATGATCACAACAACCTCCCCTTTTTGAATATGTAGGTTAATGTCCTTAAGTACATGGAACTGGCCATAATGCTTGTTGACTTCTTCGAATGTGATCATGAAGAACCTCCTCTTGTGTTTCATTGGCTAAAGCTAAAGTGGATTCTAGCACAACTTGTGTAAAAAGAAGTAAATGATGGAATATTTTCTGACGAGATTTTACAGCAAATAGTGACTTTGGATGGAGCTGTATGTTTCATGTGTATTCATTTTTAACAAAGTTAGGACAAATTTTATTTACGTGGATAATTGCAGAAGATGGTTAAACAATAAGAAAAGAGGTGAAAAAGGTGAAGAAACGTCCGATCCAATTTCTGATATATGCTGCAGGGATCCTGCTTGTCCTTGCATCCTTGCTCATTTTACTGCAGCTCGACGAGTTATGGATGCCTGTTTTTTTATTGCTGAAGGCGGTTCTCATTCCGCTTCTCATCGCCATTTTTATTTCTTATCTGCTTTATCCGATTGTGGAAAGACTTCATGCACGAGGGCTGCCGAGAACAGTCAGTCTCTTACTCATCTATGTCCTGTTTTTTGGCGGGATTGGGTTTGCGGTTTATAAAGGAGCGCCTGTGATGATCGCACAGTTAAATGAGCTGTCAGAACAAATTCCTGTCCTCGCCGAAACTTATAATGGCGCTTTATCACATATTCATCGTCATACGAGCCACTGGCCTGACGGACTTCACGACCGCTTAGACCGCTTCATTGTTCAATCGGAGACATATGCAGCCAATAGTGCTGAGCGGATGATTCTTAGCTGTAAGGTTTTATTTGATTACGCATTAGTCGCAGCACTCATTCCTTTTCTTGTTTTTTATATGGTGAAGGATATGAACACGATGAAGCGGGCGGCATGGTATTTAACGCCGCCATCATTTAGAAAGAGGGGAAAAGCTTTTGTCAAAGCAGTGGATGAATCGCTTGGTGATTATATTCGAGGGCAGCTGCTTGTTTGTTCTTTAATCGGGGGTGCAGCAGCCATTGTGCTCTGGCTTTTTCATATCCCGTATCCGCTTGTTCTTGGGATGCTGATAGGGGCAACGAACGTGATTCCTTATTTTGGACCGATTATTGGCGCAGTTCCTGCCATCTTTATTGCGTTTACCATCTCGGTGAAATCGGTCATCATTGTACTAATCACAGTAGCGGTGCTGCAATTTTTAGAGAGTAATGTCCTCAGCCCAATCATTGTAGGGCGAAGTCTTCATATGCATCCTGTCGTCATTATGCTTGTCTTGCTTGCAGGAGGAGAGCTGTTTGGCTTAATTGGGATGATTTTAGCCGTACCAGCAGCTGCAATTATCAGGGTGATCATTGTGCAATATATCCTGATGAGACGAAGCGTTCATTGACAAGACGAGCCGAGTTGTCTATAATAATTTCGATTCATACATATTGAAATTCAATGACGGACCCGAGTACGTTAAAAAGCTGTTGCAGAGAGAGGCTTTATTTGCTGAGAAAAGCCTTATCAGACCTTTAACGGAAGCTAGTCCCGAGTGCAGATAAACACTGCCGCTCTCTTCCGGCGTTATCGGATGTGAAGGTGATAGACGAATTTGTCTATAATCAGGGTGGTACCGCGAGAACATCTCGTCCCTGTGTAAGTCGTTTTGTGCTTGCATAGGGCGGGATGTTTTTTCGTTTGTGTGGAGATTGATGAATGATAAGGGAGGATTTTTGAATGAAAACTTTAACTTCAGCTCAAGTACGTCAAATGTTTTTAGACTTCTTTAAAGAAAAAGGACATGCTGTAGAACCGAGTGCGTCTCTTGTACCGCATGACGATCCGACACTTTTATGGATCAACAGTGGTGTGGCAACATTAAAGAAATACTTTGATGGTCGCGTCGTACCTGAAAATCCGCGTATTTGCAACGCGCAAAAATCGATTCGTACGAATGATATTGAAAATGTAGGGAAGACAGCACGCCATCACACGTTCTTTGAAATGCTTGGCAACTTCTCTATTGGTGACTACTTTAAAGAAGAGGCCATTGAATGGGCGTGGGAATTCCTCACAAGTGACGAGTGGATTGGCTTTGATCCGAATTTGTTATCTGTGACAGTCCACCCAGAGGACGAAGAAGCGTATATCCTTTGGAGAGATAAAATTGGTGTGCCTGAAGAACGTATTATCCGTCTGGAAGGCAACTTCTGGGATATAGGCGAGGGCCCAAGCGGACCGAATACAGAAATTTTCTATGACCGCGGTGAATCATACGGTCACGACATGAACGATCCAGAATTATATCCAGGCGGGGAAAACGAGCGTTATTTAGAAGTATGGAATCTCGTGTTCTCTGAATTCAACCATAATCCAGATGGATCATACACACCACTGCCGAAGAAAAACATTGATACAGGTATGGGTCTTGAACGAATGGTATCTGTCATTCAAAATGTGCCGACGAACTTCGATACAGACCTATTCATGCCAATTATTCGCGCAGTCGAAACGATCTCTGGAGAAAGCTATGGCGAAACAAAGGAAAAGGATACAGCATTCAAAGTGATTGCTGACCACATCCGGACAGTTGCCTTTGCTGTAAGTGACGGAGCGCTTCCTTCCAATGAAGGCCGCGGATATGTATTAAGACGTTTGCTGCGCCGTGCTGTGCGTTATGCAAAAACGATCCATATCCACCGTCCGTTTATGTATGATTTAGTGCCAGTTGTTGCTGAAATCATGAAAGACTTCTACCCAGATGTACAAGCAAAAGAAGAATTTATTGCGAAAGTCATCAAAAACGAAGAAGAACGTTTCCACGAAACACTGAACGAAGGGTTAGCCATTTTGTCAGAAGTGATCAAAAAAGAAAGAGACAAAGGCAGCTCAAAAATTTCAGGTGAAGATGTATTTAAGCTGTATGATACGTATGGATTCCCTGTCGAGCTAACAGAAGAATACGCAGAAGATGAGAACATGACAGTTGATCGAGAAGGCTTCCAAGCGGAAATGGAGAAGCAGCGTGAACGAGCAAGAAATGCGAGACAAGATGTCGGCAGTATGCAGGTTCAAGGGGGCGCTCTAGGCGATATTAAAGTAGAAAGCACCTTCGTTGGCTATGAAAATCTAACAGCAGATGCCCGTATCATTGAATTGCTTCAAAATGGTGAAATTGTCTCGGAAGCACATGAAGGAGACACGGTGCAAATCTTGTTAGATGAAACTCCATTCTATGCGGAAAGCGGCGGACAAGTAGCGGATAAAGGGACACTAAAAAGTGCAGAAGCCATCATTGAGATCAAAGATGTGAAAAAAGCGCCAAACGGTCAGCATGTCCATGAAGGAGTCGTCGTAAGCGGTACGGCTCAAAAAGGTCTCGAAGTCACTGCAGAAGTGGAATCAGCTCTTCGAAAAGGTATTGTGAAAAACCATACAGCGACACACCTTCTGCATCAGGCGCTAAAAGATGTATTAGGCAGCCACGTGAACCAAGCAGGGTCATTGGTGAATGAAAACAGACTTCGTTTTGATTTCTCTCACTTTGGACAAGTGACGAAAGAAGAATTGTCTCAAATTGAAAAAATCGTGAACGAAAAGATTTGGGAAGGCATTTCGGTTGCGATTGACCTGAAGCCAATTGCTGAAGCAAAAGAAATGGGCGCAATGGCGCTGTTTGGCGAAAAGTATGGCGATATTGTCCGCGTAGTCCAAGTCGGCGATTACAGCATCGAGCTATGCGGCGGCTGTCACGTGCAAAACACTGCGGAAATCGGTTTGTTTAAAATTGCGTCTGAGTCGGGTATTGGTGCTGGAACACGCCGTATTGAAGCTGTGACTGGTCAAGGTGCCTATGAAGAATTAAATGACCAGCTGGCGATTTTAGAACAGGCAGCAAATGAGCTGAAGTCAAATACGAAGGACGTTCCAAAACGAATCGCTTCATTACAGGCGGATTTAAAAGAGGTTCAAAGAGAAAACGAATCTCTTCTTGCGAAATTAAGCCAAGCAGAAGCAGGCTCTATTTTAGAGAAAGTGACTGAAATTGGCGGAGTAAAAGTATTAACTGAAAAAGTAAATGCTAAAGACATGAACCATTTAAGAACAATGGTTGATGACTTGAAAGCTAAATTAGGATCAGCTGTCATCGTCCTGGGAGCCGTTCAAAACGGAAAAGTAAACATTTCAGCAGGAGTGACAAAAGACGTGATCGAAAAAGGTCTGCATGCAGGGAAGCTTGTGAAGCAGGCAGCTGAAATCTGCGGCGGAGGCGGAGGCGGACGTCCAGATATGGCACAAGCAGGCGGAAAACAACCAGAAAAACTTGAAGAAGCACTGGCATCTGTCGAAGAATCTGTCAAATCCGTTTTATAATCAGGCGATGTAGTGTAGAATAATGGTATTAGATGAGCGGTTAGAAAAAAGCTTGCTAGTAGAATGTTGGAAGAGAGGTGCAAGAAGCAGTGAGTTCATTTGATAAGACAATGAAGTTTAACTTCTCTGATGATTCAGCTGAAACCAATGTGAATGAAGTGCTCATTACAGTTCATGACGCACTCCAAGAAAAAGGATACAACCCGATCAATCAAATTGTCGGATACTTGCTGTCAGGCGACCCTGCTTATATTCCAAGACATCAGGATGCACGCAACCTAATTCGTAAACTAGAACGAGACGAATTAATTGAGGAATTGGTTAAATCGTACTTAGAGACACATAAAGAGGCGTAAAACATGAGAATTTTAGGCTTAGATTTAGGCACGAAAACCCTTGGTGTTGCGATCAGTGATGAAATGGGATGGACAGCGCAAGGGATTGAAACAATTAAAATTGATGAAGCAGGCGGAGACTTTGGTCTCAGCCGCCTGTCTGAGATTGTTGCAGAATATGGAGCGGATAAAATTGTACTTGGCTTTCCAAAAAATATGAACGGCACGGTCGGTCCTAGAGGCGAAGCCAGCCAATCATTTGCGAAAGTGCTAGAAAACACGTACAATGTTCCTGTTGTGCTTTGGGACGAGCGTCTGTCAACAATGGCAGCGGAAAAAATGCTCATCTCTGCAGATGTGAGCAGACAAAAGCGTAAAAAAGTCATTGATAAAATGGCGGCTGTTATGATCCTGCAAGGATATTTAGACAGCTTAAATTAAAATGAGGTGAATCAAATGGAACACGGAGAAAAGCAAATTACAATCGTTGATGATAATGGAAATGAACAGCTTTGCGAAGTACTATTTACTTTTGAAAGCGACCATTTTAACAAATCTTATGTTCTTTACTACCCAATTTCTGAGCAAGACAATGAGGAAATTGAAATTCATGCATCAAGCTTCACACCGAACGAAGACGGTGAAGATGGCGAGCTAGAGCCGATTGAAACGGATGAAGAGTGGGACATGATTGAAGAAACGTTAAACACGTTCTTAGATCAAGAAGACGAAGAATAGAACGAATAAAAGGCCTGTGAACAGATCTTCTTGATCTTTCTTCACAGGTCTTTTTTTACGATCATTATGTTAACTTAAATTTATTTCATGTTGACATAATGAACTGTACCTTTTACTCTATTTTTAACAATAAATTGAGTGAGGGGCATGAATATTGAGAATTCAAGATATGATGCAAATAGCGTTAATGACAGCGGTTATCGGGATGTTAGGCTTGATCCCGCCGATTTTACTGACATTTACACCTGTACCGATTACATTGCAAACCGCAGGTCTTTTGCTTGCTGGGGGGCTGTTAAAGCCAAAGCAAGCACTGATCAGTTTATGTCTTTTTCTTTTGGTTGTGGCAGCAGGCGCACCTCTTTTGTCAGGTGGGAGAGGCGGGATAGGGGTCTTTTTTGGTCCAAGTGGTGGTTTTCTTCTTGCTTATCCTGTTGCTGCCTTCATGATCAGCTTATGGGTGAACCGGCTGAAAAAAGTAACCGCACTGCGTCTTTTTGTGATCTATGCGGTTTGCAGTATTGTGATTTTGTATATGAGCGGTATTCCTTTTCAAGCCATGATGATGCATATTAAGGTGTCGCAGGCGGCTTTCCTTAGTTTGATTTATCTTCCAGGTGATCTCATCAAAGCGGGAATGTGCGCTTTCTTTACGGTCAAAATCATACAGGCCATGTCATATCGAAAAAGGGATCTGCATAAAGGGAGGCGTGCAGTTTGAACAGAATAACGGAAAGCTATGCAGTACATGCAGAAATGAAACGAGATCAGATTGCCATCATAGATGAGCAAGAAAGCATTACATATGAAGATTGGTATGAACGTGTGCAGAGATCGGCACAGTGGTTACAAGGAACGGCTCATCAGCAAAAAAGAATCGCTTTTTTATTATCAAATGGTGCTTCTTTTCTTCAAATATTTGCGGGCGCTGCTTGTGCAGGGTGGACAGCCGTTCCGCTTGATCCGAGATGGAGTCATCAAGAATGTGTAGAAAAGCTCTTGTTAAGTGAGGCGGATCTCGCCATTATAGAGGATCGATTGATGAAAAGATTTGAACAGGGAAGCGTGGACATGCCGATTCTTTCTTTATCTGAATGGAAGGAAAGAATGAGCCTTCTCACAGACATCAATCCTTGTAACAACTGCGATACCGAGAAGGATCCTGTCTTTTATATGGGATTTACGTCAGGTTCAACAGGCTCACCGAAAGCCTTTATTAGACGTCAGCAATCATGGATCGAGAGCTTTCGAATGACAGCTGCTTCATTTGGAATCACTCATCAAGATCATGCTCTTATATTAGGTACACTCTTCTCCTCTCACTTTTTATATGGTGCTATCAGTACATTATACTTTGGCGGCACAGTGACACTTTTAGAAAAATTTGTGCCGGGAAAAGCGAAGCAAGCCTTAGAGACAGGTGATATCACCGTGATGTATACTGTCCCAACAATGACAGAAACGTTACTGCAAATCGATGCTTTTAAAGAAGACAATCCGCTTCTTGTCATGTCATCGGGAGCAGATTGGAGCATCTCGTCAAAAGAACAGCTCGTCTCCAACTATCCACATATCACTTTTTTTGATTTTTATGGCACATCAGAGTTAAGTTTTGTCTCTTATTTGTCTTCAAATGACTTTCTGCAAAAACCTTCTTCTGTTGGACGGCCTTTCTCCTCCATTCAAGTAGAAGTAAGGCGGCCCGATCAATCTGTCTGTCAGCCAAATGAAACAGGGAGGATTTATGTAAAGAGCCCAATGACTTTTTCAGGTTACTTACATGAGGAGAAACCGCCGCAGGAGTGGCTGACAGTTTACGATATGGGATGGCTGGATGAAGACGGTTATCTGTATATGAGCGGTCGTGAGAATGGCATGATCGTCTATGGAGGTCTGAATATTTTCCCAGAGGAAATTGAGCGTGTGCTAAATGAACAGCCAGAGGTGAAGCGGTCGATTGTGGTGGGCGTTCCTGACCCATATTGGGGTGAAATCCCTGTTGCCATACTGGAGCAAGTGCAGCAAATAAAGGTGGTTCGACAAGCTGTTAAAGAAAAGCTTGCGGCCTACAAGGTACCAAAAAATGGCTTATGATAGATCAAATGATTGAAACATCCGGCGGAAAAATTGCCCGCGTGAGCATGAAAAGGTGGGCGGAGGAGCAATTGTCATGCAAGCGGTGATCGTACAAGCAAAACGAACACCCTTCGGTGACAAAAATGGGATGCTGAAAGATTATCGCCCAGAGCAATTAGCCGCTCCCCTTATTCGGCATTTGTCTCAGGACATGACACCGGATGACGTCATATTAGGCAATGTCGTCGGAGGCGGTGGAAATATGGCCCGTCTGTCCTCATTAGAAGCAGGGCTTCCTTTACACGTTCCCGGTATGACGATTGACAGGCAATGTGCCTCTGGTCTTGAAGCGATCCGAACAGCTTGCATCATGGTTCAATCGGGGGAGGGCTCGATGTATATCGCTGGCGGGACTGAGAGCATTTCCAGATCACCAATGAAAGAAAGAGCCCGCTTTTCACCGGAGTGGATAGGAGATCCACATATGGGAGAAGCAGCAGAGCTGACCGCGTCGGCATTTTCTGTTACAAGAAAAGAACAAGATGACTATGCCCTTTTAAGCTGGGAAAGGAGTTTAGCCGCATTTAAACATGGTACATATGCAGAAGAAATCGTTTCGGTAGACGGGCTGAGTATAGATCAAGCAGCTGCTAAAATAAGACCAATGACAAAGCTGATCAAGCGGGCAAAACCTGTATTTTTGCCGGGGAAAGGAACTGTGACTGCCGCCAATAGCTGTAAGGAAGCAGACGGAGCAGCTGCTGTCGCTGTGATGGAAAGATCGTTAGCGGAAGCAAGTGGATGTAAGGCGATGCTGCGGTATGCCGGAAGTGCTGTGACAGCGATACATCCTCATTTTCCAGCTGCTTCACCGATTGATGCGATCAAGAAACTTTTACATCAAGAGAACATCAAGGCAGAGGAAGTGGCGCTTTTTGAAATCAATGAAGCATTTGCGCTGAAAGCAGCACTTATTGCCCGCACGCTGGGGATACCATATGACCGGATCAATAGAAGAGGCGGTGCACTATGCCTTGGGCATCCATACAGCGCGTCAGGAGCTGCTATGATGGTGAGATTATTTTATGAAGCGCACACTTTACCGAATGGAAGCTATGTCATGGCTGCTATTGGAAGCGGTGGCGGTGTTGGTTTAGCCGTTTTGTGGCAAGTTTTGTCATGACATGCATGAGCAAGGAATTGCCGAACTCCGTCGAATCATGTACTATAAAAGCTAGATGTGAGGAGGGCCATGCATGTTTTCAGAACAAAAGAAACGACCATTCTTCAAAAGAAAAATGGGGATCGTCCTGTTATCTGTCCTTGCTGTCATCATCATTGCAGCATTATCAGGCTTTTTATATGTTAAATCAGCACTTGGACCGGTCGATCAAAAAAGTAAACAAACGATTAATATTCATATTCCAAATGGGACATCTGTGCGCGAAATTGCGGGCATTTTAAAAGAAAATGGGCTCATTTCGAATGACACGATTTTCACGTATTATGCAAAATACAAAAATGCGTCCGGCTTTAAAGCGGGTTATTTTCATTTGAAACAAACAATGGACGCAGACACGCTGATCAAAAAGCTGACATCTGGCGGAACAGATTACGCCTTTCAGCTTGTGATTCCAGAGGGAAGACAGCTATCTGATATTGCAGCCATTATTGCAAATCAGACGAATTTTTCAGCGAAGGAAGTTGAAGCAAAGCTGGATGAACCTGCTTTTATTCAAACACTAATGAAAAAATATCCGAAAACCGTGACATCACAGGTGAATGGGAAACAGGTGAAACATCCGTTAGAGGGTTACTTATTCCCTGCTACGTATCCATTTTATCGTGAAGATGAATCACTCGAAACGATCATTGAAACGATGATTAAACAAACAGATCAATACGTGAAAACGTATGAAAAAGACATGAAAAAGAGAAACATGTCCATACATGATGTGTTAACGATGGCATCACTCATTGAAATGGAAGCAACAGAAAAGACAGATCGGGCAAAAATCTCAAGTGTATTCTATAACCGGTTGAAAAAGGACATGCCGCTTCAAACTGACCCAACCGTTCTTTATGCACTTGGTGAGCATAAATCCCGCGTGTATTACAAAGACCTAAAAGTGAAATCTCCTTATAACACGTATAACAACAAAGGGCTGCCGCCTGGACCTATTGCAAATGCTGGTGAATCCTCTTGGAAAGCAGCACTGCATCCAGAGAAAACGGATTACGTTTACTTCCTTGCGAAGAAAAATGGAGAAGTCGTATTTACGAAAACGTTAAATGAGCATAATAAAGCAAAAGCGAAATACATCACAGGCAGCAATTAACGTACAAGTGAATCGAAAAAGACTGTAGACAATACGAAATTGCCTGCAGTTTTTTTCGTTGGAATATCCATTTTATAGGTTCGCAATTACCACTTCTTTGTGGTAAAATATATCGGGTTGTTTTTACTTAGATGAACGAAAGATTGACGAGAAAGAGAGCTGCAATAGGCAGGACTCTTCTTTTTCAGGTCATGAAGGAGCTTGACAGATAATGACTATCGAAGATGATCGAATAAATGATTATATTGAACATTTAATTCACCCAAGTCCTGATGCAATCGCTCAATTAGAGATATATGCAAAAGAGCATCATGTGCCAATTATGGAAAAGGTGAGCATCGAGCTTTTACTGCAGCTTCTTTCGATGAAAAAGCCGAAGAAAATTCTTGAGGTTGGGACAGCGATTGGCTATTCCGCCATTCGAATGGCAACAGCTCTGCCAGATGCTGAGATTTATACGATTGAGCGAAATGCAAAGCGCTATGAAGAAGCGACACGGAACATTGAGGAATTAAAGTTAAAAGAAAGAATACACGTGTTTTTTGGTGATGCGATGGAATCGGCTAAAACGGTCCAAACGATGGCGCCCTATGATGTGATTTTTATTGATGCTGCAAAAGGGCAGTACAAGCGTTTTTTTGAATTGTTTGAACCGATGCTCGCTCATGACGGAATGATTATTACAGACAATGTATTATTCAAAGGCTTAGTGGCAACGAATTATGAAGAAGAAATTGAAGATAAACGAAAAAAACAATTAATTGGAAAAATTGATCGATACAATCAATGGCTCATGTCAAACCCTGATTTCCAAACGTGCATTATTCCAGTTGGAGACGGGATCGCCATTAGTACAAAAAGAGGTGACCAATCATGAAGAAACCAGAATTGCTTGTAACGCCAAGCAGCGTGTCAGACGTCATGCCATTAATTGAGGCAGGAGCTGATGCATTCTTAATAGGCGAACAAACATACGGTATTCGTCTTGCGGGTGAGTTTTCAAGAGAAGATGTGAAACAAACGGTTGAGCTTGCACATGCCCATCACAAAAAAGTGTATGTGGCGATGAATGCAATTTTTCATAATGACCGCGTCCAGCTGCTTGGAGATTATTTAACTTTTCTCGATTCATTAAACGTGGACGGTGTCGTCTTTGGAGACCCAGCCGTGATCATGGCTGCAAAGGAAACAGGAGTGAACCTGAATCTTCACTGGAGTACAGAAACGACTGGGACAAACTATTACACTTGTAACTACTGGGGTAGAAAAGGTGCATCGCGTGCTGTTCTTGCAAAAGAGCTGAATATGGACAGTGTGATCGACATCAAAGAAAATGCTGAAGTGGAGATTGAAATCCAAGTCCATGGCATGACATGTATGTTTCAATCAAAACGTACGCTCATCGGCAACTACTTTGAATACCAAGGCAAACAAATGGATGTCGTAGGCAGACATATGGAGGAAGGGCTATTCCTGCATGACCAAGAGCGTCAAAACAAATACCCTATTTTCGAGGATGCCAACGGGACACATATTATGAGTCCAAATGATGTGTGTATGATTGACGAATTAGAAGAGTTTGTTGACGCAGGCATTGACTCATTTAAAATTGACGGAATTTTAAAGTCACTTTCTTATATGACAGAGGTAACATCACTTTATAGAAAAGCAATTGATTTACTAACGACTGACAAAGACGCGTATGAAGATCAGAAAGAGGACTGGGTGAAGCGGATTGAAGAGATTCAGCCAGTGAATCGTTCGATTGATACAGGATTCTTCTTTAAAGAAACGGTTTATTAATATAAGAGGAGGCAGAGGAAATGGCATTATTGAAAGATGGTATTTCTGAAATGATTGATGGGAAACGTGTCATTACAAAAAAACCAGAACTGCTTGCACCCGCAGGAAACTTGGAAAAGCTGAAAATTGCTGTACATTACGGAGCTGACGCTGTTTTTATTGGCGGGAAAGAATTTGGGCTTCGCTCTAATGCAGATAACTTTTCAATTGAAGAAATGGCAGAAGGCGTCGCATTTGCAAACAAATATGGCGCACGCATTTATGTGACAACGAATATCTTCGCCCACAATGAAAACATGGACGGGCTGGAGGAATACCTTCAAGGGATTGAAGGTGCTGGAGTAGCAGGCATTATCGTAGCTGATCCACTGATCATCGAAACATGTAAACGTGTTGCACCGAAGCTTGAAGTCCACTTAAGCACACAGCAATCTCTTTCAAATTGGAAAGCTGTTCAATTTTGGAAGGAAGAAGGGCTTGAGCGTGTGGTGCTTGCACGTGAAACAAGTGCGCTAGAAATTAGAGAAATGAAGGAAAAAGTCGATATTGAAATCGAAACATTCATTCACGGTGCGATGTGTATCGCATACTCTGGCCGCTGCGTGCTCAGTAACCATATGACGGCAAGAGATTCTAACCGCGGAGGCTGCTGCCAGTCCTGCCGCTGGGATTATGATCTTTATAAACTAGAAGGTTCTGAGGAAGCACCATTATTTGGTGAAGAAGATGCACCATTTGCGATGAGTCCAAAAGATTTGAAGCTTGTTGAATCCATTCCTCAAATGATCGAAATGGGAATTGACAGCTTAAAAATCGAAGGACGGATGAAATCCATTCATTATGTTGCCACTGTTGTCAGTGTGTATCGTAAAGTCATTGATGCGTATTGTGCTGATCCAGACAATTTTGTCATTCAGCAGGAATGGTTAGATGAATTAGATAAATGTGCAAACCGTGACACAGCACCAGCCTTTTTTGAAGGCGTACCAGGAACCGATGAACAAATGTTTGGCATCCATGGAAAGAAAACGACATTTGATTTCGCAGGTCTTGTTCTTCATTATGATGAAAAAGAACAAATCGTGACATTGCAGCAGCGTAACTTCTTTAAGCAAGGCGACGAAGTCGAATTCTTCGGACCAGAAATTGAGAATTTCACATGCAAAATTGAGACGATTTGGGATGAAAAAGGAAATGAACTAGATGCCGCTCGTCATCCGCTGCAAATCGTCAAATTCAAGCTTGATCAAAAAGTATACCCTAGCAACATGATGAGAAAGGGGAAATAACAGCCACATGAGGAGTAAACCAGTTGTCATTGGTATTGCTGGCGGCTCGGGTTCAGGTAAAACGAGCGTCACCAATTCAATCTATGAAAAATTTAAAGGACATTCCATCCTCATGCTTCAGCAAGATTTATATTACAAAAATCAAAGTCATATGCCATTTGAAGAGCGCCTGCTCACGAACTATGATCATCCGCTTGCATTCGACAATGACCTGATGTTTGAGCATTTGGAACAGCTCCTAAGGTACGAATCCATTGAAAAACCAATATATGATTTTAAACTAAACACACGTTCAGAAGAAACGGTTCATGTTGAGCCGAAGGATGTCATCATCGTTGAAGGCATTTTTGCACTAGAAGACGAACGTTTGAGAGACTTAATGGATATTAAACTGTATGTCGATACAGATGCAGACCTTCGCATCATTCGCCGCATTTTACGCGATACGAAGGAAAGAGGCCGGTCGATCGATTCTGTGATTGAACAATATGTATCTGTTGTCAGACCGATGCATAATCAATTTATTGAACCAACAAAGCGATACGCCGATATCATCATCCCAGAAGGCGGTCAAAACCATGTGGCGATCGACTTAATGGTCACAAAAATTCAAACCATTCTTCAAAACCGAGCAGAGTAAATGGTGGCGAAGAAAAAGACCTTTACATTGTAAAGGTCTTTTCAGCATCATATTAATAAACAGTCACGAAAACTTGTCCTAAGATAGACGATCCTTTATAAAGAGTGATCGTGGCTTTACCAGTTGAATGAGCGGTCACTAGTCCACTAGAGCTAACAGAAGCTACACTCTGGTTATCTGTCCAATAACGTGTAGCTGCAGAATCATAGACCGAGTACCGCTCACCAACTCTTAAAGGTAAACTGTAATCTTGAATCGAAATCACATCTAAAGTTTGAAATCCAGAAGAACTGTGATTGACTGTGAAATCCGCTGTTTCTTTGGCTGAAGCCATGCCCATTAGTGAAAAAGATAAGGTAGAGATGGATAGAACAGAAACAATTGTTTTCTTCATGTTCATTTAAAACACTCCCTAGCATATATTTGGTCTTGCATTGATAGAATTCAACAAAAACCAAATATTTCCTTGTTAATATTTGTTAATAATATGTGAACATTTATGAAAGCAGCATTATCGGAAAAAATCTTGAGGGTTTGATATGATAAGAAAACAATGAAGAAAAGAAGAGTTGGAGAAATCACTACCATATAGCCAAAGAATGAAGTTGAAAAAGTATATTAAAAAAACGACAAACAAATCATCACAAATTTTCAAACAATTCTTGATCAAAACGCAATTTTGTAATAATATAGCATAGACATATCGTACACTGACCATATTATGTATTGGAAGATGGAGAATGGATAAGCTATTCTTCTACATATGATCGAAATGGCCGAACGAGGTACAGGAGCTTCCTGTGCCTTTCCACAGTTTGTGCGATTTTAGACCGCTGCGGAGTGGTCCTGTCTAATAAAAGGCATAATAGTTGCATCTAAAAGGGACGCCATGTAAGATGGACTTTTACGAATATGGGACAGAAGGAATGAGGGCCTGAACATGTCCTCATTCTTGTATATTTCAGTCGTCACTCACGTGCAGAAAGTTTGTATGATGAGGATTAATAGAAGGAGTGAATGATTCATGGCACAAGAGAAAGTATTTCCAATGACAGAAGAAGGAAAGCGTAAATTAGAAGAAGAGCTTGAACATTTGAAAACGGTTAAACGTAAAGAGGTTGTAGAGCGTATTAAAATCGCTAGAAGCTTTGGAGACCTCTCTGAAAACTCGGAATATGATTCTGCTAAAGAAGAGCAGGCGTTTGTAGAAGGCCGTATTACAACGCTTGATAATATGATTCGTAATGCCAAAATTATCGAAGATGAAGGAAATTCAAATGTTGTTTCACTTGGTAAAACGGTGACATTCGTTGAATTACCAGACGGCGAAGAAGAGTCTTACACCATTGTGGGAAGTGCAGAAGCTGATCCGTTTGAAGGCAAGATTTCAAACGATTCACCGATTGCAAAAAGCCTTTTAGGTAAACAAGTAGACGACAAAGTAACCGTTCAAACACCTGGCGGAGAAATGTTCGTCCAAATTGTAAAAATTTCATAATCACGTTTATCACGTAAACACCTCGTCCACAATAGGGACGAGGTGTTTTTATGCGCAAAAAAAGAAGAATTCAATGGACAGGTGCGATTATTTTTATGCTATTTCTCGGTCTTCTGATGAGACTGGCAGAAATTCAGCTGTTCTTCACAGAATCGTTTTCAAAGCTTGATATCAATTTAATACAAGAAAGTGTCAAACAGCGAACAGAAGAAGTCGTCATTTCAGACGGACGCGGTGAGTTTTTAGATCGAAACGGCCAAGCACTTCTTACAAAAGAACAGCCCGCGGTTATCTTATTTCCTTTCCTGCAATATGATCTTCCGCGCTTGCAGCAAACTGCCTCAATTCTTGAGATGGAAGAGAATGAACTCAAAAAACAGTTAACAGAAACGAAAAAACCGCTCATTTTAAAAGATGACATTTCGAAAAAAAAGCTGAAAGACATCAATGATATGAAATATTCAGGTGTGTACGGCGTATATATGAAAGAGAAGGACAAAAAAAGACTTGCCCTCCACACATTAGGTTTCACAAGCGAGAATCCAGAACTATTGAGAAAGCGTTATCCTGACAAAAAAGAGCTTTCCATTCGTACTGAAATCGGCACATTTGGGCTGGAAAGCACCTTTGACGAATTTCTATTACCCGAGCAAGACACAAAATTGTTATATCATGTGGACGGAAGGGGAAACCCTTTGTTCGGTATGGACGTCAAATATACAGCAGAAGCTCATTCCTTTTATCCACTTCAGGTACAGACAACAATAGATGAGGACATGCAGGCTGAAATGGAAAAGGTGCTCAAAGAACAAGGCGTTGAAAAAGGCGGTGCCGTTCTGCTCGACATTGAAAAAAGCAGTGTGCTGGCGATGGCGAGTACCCCAAATGTCACAAGCAAAAACCGGCATGAGGCAAGAAATTACATGCTGACAGCTATTGCACCTGGCTCTGTCTTTAAAACGGCTGTGCTTGCCGCAGCAATCGAAAAAAACCTTGACCAGCCACAAACCATGTATGACTGTCGAAAGAATTTATATGGAGAGCCGGAAGGAAAACAGGAAGTGCTAAATCTGACGGACAGTTTCTCAGAGAGCTGCAATTATACCTTTGCGACACTTGCTGAAAGGCTCATTCAAACAGATGATCAAATCATCGAAAAGACGGCTGCAAAGCTTGGACTCTTAGATCGAACTGGCTGGGAAGGGGATGTCTATCATAAGAAGCACTTCAAACAGTTTGATCGTGAAGAAACAGGCAGTGTGTGGGGAGATAAAAGAGACAAGCATGTCAAAAAAGCCATTGCACAAACCGCAATAGGACAAAAAAATGTTAAAACGACTCCTCTGCAAATCGCGAATATGATGGCTGCGATTGCAAGAGGAGGAGAACGAAAAGAAGTGAAAATCGCAGAAAAAGTGCTGTATCAAAACGGAACAACGATGCTGTCCTTTCAAAACAAACGGCCTGAAGGGGGCAGTATAGACCGCTATACAGCTCAAAAGCTGCAAAAATTCTTAAGACAGGTGGTGACCTCTGACAAGGGAACCGGAAGAAGGTTTCAAGATTTGCCATACAAAGTAGCGGGGAAATCAGGTACTGCCCAAACCGGCGGTCAAGACAAAAAGGGGAATCCGCTTTATCATAAGTGGTTTGCTGGATACTTTCCGGTAGAAAAACCAAAATACGCCCTTGTCGTTGTTCACCTTGACGAGACAAGTGGCCGGGCTAAGACAAATGATGCGTTTTATGATATTGTAAAAAAGGTCAATGAAATTGAAAAGAAACAGACATAGAACATCCCTTCATGACATGTTAGAATAGAAACGACTTAGGGAACAGAGGCAAAGGAGTGCAGAGATTTTGAGTAGAAATTCTCGATTTGAACATCGTGATAAGCGCAGAAAGGCAAATATGGTGCTTAACATATTAATTGGTATCGTTGTGGTGCTTATTTTGGTTGTCGCATCGAGTTTGTTAATTTTTAATAAGCCGAAAGATCCAGATGTAGCGAAAGAGCCATCTAAAACGGCACCTGCAACAAGTGAAAATAAACAAAACTCAGAAGAAGATGTGAAAGATCCAAAGAAAGACACATCCGATGATTCAGATGCAAAAAAAGATGATTCGTCTGATCAAGACGACGATACGAAGAAGACAGATGATGAAGAAAAACCTAATAAAGATGCGTTAAAAGACGCCAAAGAAACAGACGGCGGCAAAACAAGTGACGTCGACAAAACATACGAAAACGATGACTGGGAGCCTGTAGGAACAGAGCAATCCGGTTCACATACAGCAACCTATGATTCGAGCTCAACAGACTGGAAAGAAATGATCAAAGCCATGTCCTATGCGACAGGAATTTCAGAAGATCAAATGACCGTTCTTTGGTTAGGAAATAACGGAGGTCCTCAAGATGCAAAAGGAACCATCCGTGATAAATCAACAGGTGAACGCTACCGCGTGGAAATTACGTGGGTAGATGAAAAAGGCTGGAAACCTGTGAAGGTTGAAAAATTAAGATAAACACGAAAAAAAGATAGCATATTTGCTATCTTTTTTTGTTTAGACATTCGCTTTAAAATGAACAACTGCTGTATACAAAATCCGCTCATCGATCACAGTCGTTTGATGACTGACAGAATGAACGGTCAGCAGAATCGCCTGATTATGTTCAATTTGTTTTTGGATCTTTTGTTCAAGTTCTTTTAAAGATGTTGCTTCAAAAAATTCAATTTTATCCTTTAAAAAATCCAGCTGAAAATCCATTTGATTCACCTCTCTATACTCTTCATTCATCTTAATCTCTCTCCCTCAGAAGGGCAAATATTTTTCTACCTCTCCCAGTATTTTTTAGTAGGAAAGAAACAGAAGTTGTGGTAGGATAGGAACTGTTCGACGGAATAAAACATACTATACGCATAGGAATAAAAAGATAAAGTGGAGGGAAAGAAAATGGGACGTGAATTTCTTTCTTTATTTGATCATTGGGCTGACTCTTATGACGACACGGTGAGTGGTCATGACGAGCAGTATAAAGAAGTGTTTCGCCGGTATCCGGCTATTTTAAAAGAAATTACCCGCCGTTCAGGCCAATATGTTCTTGAGTTTGGAAGCGGTACGGGGAATCTAACAGCGCTCCTGCTTGCAGCTGATAAAAACGTGTTTGGTGTTGAACCATCAGATGCCATGAAGAAAGCAGCTCTTCAAAAAGGAATACCAAATATACTTCATGATGGGGATTTTTTATCATTTCCAGCGCCGCCTTTTGAGCCGGATACGATCGTCAGCTCATATGCATTCCACCATTTAACGGATGAAGAAAAAAAACAAGCCATTCACACCTATAGCAACATCCTTCACTCAGATGGTAAAATAGTCTTTGCTGATACAATGTTTCAAAATCAAGCAGCACATCAAGCTGAAATCGACAAAGCGAGAGCTGCAGGGTTCGATCAGCTTGCAGAAGATTTAGAAACGGAATATTATCCATCCATTGATGTGCTAAAGGAAATCTTTGAAGAAGAAGGTTTTAGCACATCCTTTCATCAAATGAATGATTTTGTTTGGATCGTAGAAGCGAAGAAAAGGGAATGAAAGGATGTTTTTGTTTTGAAAATCGCAGTTATAGGTGCAATGGAAGAAGAAGTGACGATTTTAAGAGATCAACTAAAGAATGCTACACAAGAAAACATCGCTGGGTGTGAATTTACAACAGGTGTTTATGAAGATAAAGAAGTGATTTTATTAAAATCAGGGATTGGAAAAGTAAATGCAGCGGTCAGCACAACATTACTGCTTGACCGCTTTCAGCCAGATTATGTGATCAATACAGGATCTGCTGGCGGTTTCCATCACTCATTAAATGTAGGTGATATTGTCATCTCTACTGATGTGAGACATCATGATGTAGATGTGACCATCTTTGATTACGAATATGGACAAGTGCCGGGACTTCCAGCTGCTTTCATTGCGGATGAAAAGCTTGTGAAGCTTGCAGAGGAATCTGCTTTAGAGATCGATCATATTCAAGTGGCAAAAGGAACGATTGCAACAGGAGATTCATTTATGAATGATCCGGATCGTGTAGCGTTTGTAAGAGAGAAGTTTCCAGAGCTATATGCGGTGGAAATGGAAGCTGCAGCTGTTGCACAGGTCTGTCAGCTCTTTGGTACGCCATTTGTTGTCGTTCGTGCGCTATCAGATATTGCAGGGAAAGAATCCAATATCTCCTTTGATCAATTCCTTGAGCAAGCAGCGATTCACTCAACCGACCTTGTCTTGCGTATGATAAAGCAAACACAATAAAAGAAGGGGTTTCCCCCTTCTTTTCCATGCAAAGGAAGGGAATTATATGGCTGTCATAAAGGATATTACCGAATTAATTGGCCGCACACCGCTTTTAAAGCTGTCAGGGATTGGCGTCCCAGAAGGCGTTGAGGTGTATGCAAAGCTTGAGATGATGAATCCAGGTGGAAGTATTAAAGATCGTTTAGGTGATATGCTCATCAGAGAAGCATTAGCATCTGGCAAACTGCGTCCAGGCGGAACGATTATTGAAGCAACTGCTGGAAACACAGGAATTGGGCTTGCCCTAAGTGCAAGAAAGCATCAATTGCAGACCATTTTTTGTGTACCAGAACATTTTAGTCAAGAAAAACAACAGGTGATGAAGGCGCTCGGTGCAGAGATTATTCATACGCCAAGAAATGAAGGCATGAAGGGTGCGATTGATCGAGCCCTTGAACTAGAGGCAAGCCTTGACAATGCCTATTGTGTTTTACAATTTAAAAACCAAGTAAATCCATTGACTTACTACAGAACGCTCGGTCCGGAATTATGGTCCGACTTAAAAGAGAATATCGATGTATTCGTCGCAGGAGCAGGATCTGGCGGGACTTTTCAAGGTTGTGCCGCCTATTTAAAAGAGCAGCATCCGTCGTTAAAAACGGTTGTTGTGGAGCCTGAAGGGTCAATTTTAAATGGTGGGGATCCGGGCCCGCATAGAACGGAAGGAATTGGTCTTGAATTTATCCCAGATTATATGGAGCAGGCTTTATTCGATGAGATTTACACTGTCAGTGATGATGATGCGTTTCGAATGGTGAAAGAAGCAGCTGAAAAAGAAGGTGTTCTCATCGGCAGCTCTTCTGGTGCCGCTTTATTTGCCGCTTTAGAGGAAGCAAAGAAAGCAGCACCTGGGACAGTCATTGTCACCATTTTTCCTGACAGCAGTGAGCGATATTTAAGTAAAGGAATTTATGAGGGAGGAAAATAGAATGAAACCAAAAACAATGATGATTCACAGCGGAACAACGGGTGATGAAAGAACAGGCGCCGTGTCTGTACCTATTTACCAAGTGAGCACGTATAAGCAGCCAAAAGCAGGCGAACATACGGGGTATGAATACTCCAGAACAGCAAATCCAACAAGAACCGCACTGGAAACAGTCATTCGTGATCTTGAAGGAGGAGCAAACGGTTACGCATTTGGTTCAGGAATGGCAGCCATTACGGCGGTGATGATGCTGTTTAACAGCGGGGATCATATTGTCCTGACAGATGACGTGTACGGCGGAACCTACCGCGTCATCACAAAGGTGCTAAACCGAATTGGCATTACTGCAACCTTTGTTGACACAAGTGATCCTGAAGCGGTGAAAAAAGCCATTTTACCTGAAACAAAAGCCGTTTACATTGAATCACCAACCAATCCTTTACTCAAAATGACGGATCTAAAAGCGATCGGCGAATTGACAAAGGAAGCCAACATCTTGATGATTGTCGATAATACATTTTTCACACCGTATTTCCAAAAGCCGATTGAATATGGTGCGGACATTGTTCTGCACAGTGCGACTAAATATTTAGGCGGTCATAGTGATGTTGTGGGCGGGCTTGTCGTCACAGCGACGAAAGAGCTTGGAGAAGAACTGCACTTTGTTCAAAACTCGACAGGCGGAATTCTTGGACCGCAGGATTCATGGCTTCTCATGAGAGGGATGAAAACACTTGGGCTAAGAATGGAAGCACATCAACAAAATGCACAGAAAATCGCTGAGTTTTTAAAGCAACATCCAGCTGTCACACGTGTTTATTATCCAGGTCTCGGTACTCATCCTGGCCATGAACTTGCGAAAACACAAGCATCTGGCTTCGGTGGAATGATCTCTTTTGATATTGGAAAAGAAGAACATGTTGATGTATTTTTGAGCCAGCTAAAGCTGTTTACGATCGCAGAAAGCCTTGGAGCTGTTGAAAGCTTAATTTCTGTCCCTGCCCGGATGACCCATGCGTCCATTCCAAAAGACCGCAGGGAGGAGCTTGGCATCACAGATGGTTTAATTCGTATTTCCGTTGGGATTGAAGATGTTGATGATTTACTACATGATATCAAGCAAGGACTAAGCGCGCTGGCGAATGGATAGATTTACATGCTCCTCGCTTTCTCTCACTATGTTAAGCTATGAATAGACATTGATAACTGGAAGGTGAAACAAGTGAAGAAAAAGTGGAGTGATTTAGTGACAGATTACAAGCAGTACGCTTTTATTTTGCTTGCTGTCAGCACCTTTTTATATATTGGTACGATCTTACCGAACCAGCACATCGAAGCATCTCCACAAATGCTGATGATGGGAATAGATTGTGTTTTCTTATTAGCAGCTTTTGTTTGTGTTAAACGTGCGATTTTCTTTCAAAAGAAACTGCAAGAATTAGATGAAGATTAATTCGAAAGTCTCCTCATGTGCCTGAGGGGCTTTTTTCATTGTATTGGACAATCGGACAAGAATAACTGTAGAAATTTAGTCAAAAACACAAAAATCATCTATATTACTAAAAACAGGTTTACAAAATGGTGCTTGCTGGATATACTTACAAAGTAATTAAAAAAACGTAAAGGAGGCTGAAGAATATGTTATTCGTATCTACTTGTGATCAATTCAACCAACAATTTCATCATGTCATCAGCCTGTGGAAGAGTTCGTGTTCTTCCTTTGCCTTATACGGTGCACGCTTTATAACTGTTTAAGTAGTAAACGAGGATTTCACACGTATCATCCATTGCAGGTTGGAAGACAATGTCTTTTGAGCTGTATTTTTGTGTGCCCGCAGGTCAACTGATAAAGAAGATCTGCGGGCTATTTCGCGTGCTGCGAACTGAAGGGAGGTGAGCGTATATGACAATCCATTTATTTTTTATTACATTGACGATCAAACGTAAATACAAGGATATTGAAACTGTTCTTTACGAACAAGAAGTCGAAACATTTTATGAAGAAATGAAACAGAAACAACTAAAGTATATGAACTAAAACAGGAAATGAAAAAAGTGAAAAGGAGGAGATTGACATGTTTATGATGCTTGCCATGCTTGATTGTTATACGAGGGAGAAGGACCAGGTTTAGACACGCTCCACATTGATCACCTGCACATATGATAACCGTAAAAGGAGATTGTGAGGTGATCAATAAATGTCGATGTCACCATATATGAGATTTCCGTCTGTGGGGCACGGATATGCATCTATTCCGCATTCCTTAAAGCACGGGTACGGCAATCCATACCGCATGCAAAGAGAGCAAGAGGAAATGCTCAGACGTTATATGTATCAGTACCGGACTTATTGGTATTAAAGAAAAGGAGCAGGAAACGTCATGGTTTCCTGCTCCTTTTACGTTAGCAAATCCAGCTTGCACCAATGATGATCAACAAAATGAACAGTACAACAAGCAATGCGAATCCGCCTGCAAAACCGCCACCGTAGCCACCGCAGTAGCCTCCAGAATAACCGCCAAAGCCCATAATCTAGCACCACCTTTATCTTATCAAGATACATTTATAAATTATGCAGCTCATGCAGAAAACGAAATCAATCTGAGCACAAATAATGAAAACGCCTATTCAGGTCAAAAAATTTTCACTTTCTGCGAAACATTTTCTGAAAAGGAGCGTCTTATAAAGGACAAATAAATTAGGACTAGGTCTTAATTTATGTTAGGTGAGAGCCGATATGAAAAGTAAGAAAATTTGTAAATAGTTATATTTACTGGTGAAAAGCAGGTGTTAACATTGATTCAAAGCTGGATTGGAAAACAAATGAGAGAACCAAAAGGCTTGTTCTCAAAATGGGTTGCCCGCTATATGGAAAAAAATCATCATAATATCAATGAATGGACGCTTCAACTCTTAAATATACAAGAAAATGACAAAATTTTAGAAATTGGGACTGGAAGAGGCATCACCTTATCAAAGGTAGCAGAAAAACTTGACCGCGGAAAAGTATATGGAGTAGATGCCTCTCGTCATATGATTAAATATGCAAAAAGAAAACATAAGAAGCTTGCGGAACAGGACAAAGCCGTTATTACGCTTGGTAAAGCTGAGCAATTACCTTTTGAAGACAGATCATTCAATAAATTATTTACGGTGCAGACGATCTATTACTTGAAGGATATTGAGCAAGTTATGAAGGAAGTATACCGCGTCCTTCAAGTGGATGGTGAAGTATTTTTATCTTTTCAAAAGCAGGAGCTGATAAAGGAACAAAAACGGTCAACATCTTTTTCATCGTACAGTGAACAAGAGATCAGCCGTCTGTTTTCAGCATATCACTTTAGAGAAGTCTCGGTTTATCACTATGATACATACATCTGTATCAAAGCTTTAAAATGATGAAAATATTTCCCAGGTAATGAACAAGCACTCAAAAAGAGGCTCTTCGTCAGAGGAGCCTCTTTGCCTACAATCGAATGTAAAAATAAATAAAGGCTCTTCATCAGAAGAGCCTTTTGTATGTAAGGTAGGCGCCAGCCAGGTGTGTAAGGAATGATAGTATATATAAGGAATTTGTTTGTCGATTAAGGATACCTGTCTGGCTTATTTCTTATATCGACACCATTCTGCAAAAGTTTAGCTTTTTTTTCAATATTTTCTTTTTTATTTCACTGGAAGACACATTTTTCTTTCTCACGTAGACATGTACCCCCTTCTTTTTCACATAACTTGCGGTTTGAAGAAGGAAATTGCTTAAGAAATAGAGAAAATTGTAGAGACTTCATTTTTAAACAAAAGGGAGGAATGAAATCATGTCGGGAAACAAAGGTGTCGTTTATAAAGGAGCAGGAAAAGTAGCAGTTGAGGATATTGGATACCCTGATTTGGTCTTAAAAGATGGCCCGGGTGTACCTAAAGCCAATGTGGGGCGCAAATGTGAGCATGGCGTCATTTTAAAAGTAGTGACGACGAATATTTGCGGAAGTGATCAACACATGGTAAGAGGGCGTACGACTGCACCTGAAGGACTTGTCCTTGGTCATGAAATTACAGGTGAAGTCGTTGAAGTTGGGCGAGATGTGGAATTTATTCAAAAAGGAGATCTCGTGTCCGTTCCGTTTAATATTGCATGCGGACGCTGCGTCATGTGTAAGGAACAAAAGACCCATGTGTGCTTAAATGTAAACCCGGACCGTCCAGGCTCTGCTTATGGATATGTAGATATGGGCGGATGGGTTGGCGGTCAATCCGAGTATGTCATGGTTCCATATGCAGATTTTCAGCTGCTCAAATTTCCAGACAAAGATCAAGCGATGGAAAAAATCCTTGATCTCACAATGCTTTCCGATATTTTCCCGACAGGTTTTCATGGTGCTTATACGGCAGGAGTAAAGCCTGGTTCGACCGTATATATTGCAGGTGCTGGTCCAGTAGGTCTTGCAGCAGCCCATTCGGCTCAGCTTCTTGGCGCATCTGCTGTGATTGTTGGAGATCTGAATGAGCAAAGACTGGAGCAGGCAAGAAGCTTCGGCTGCGAGACGATCAATTTACGAAAACATGATCGAATCGGCGAACAAATCACGAATATTTTAGGGGAGCCAGAAGTCGATTGTGCTGTCGATTGTGTCGGCTTTGAAGCTTCGGGTCATGGAGATCAGGGAGAAGCACCAGCGACCGTTTTAAATACAATTATGGATATTACCAAAGTTGGCGGCAAGCTTGGAATTCCAGGGCTTTACGTCACAGAAGATCCAGGAGCAGTGGATGCCGATGCAAAAGTCGGTTCTCTGAAAGTGCGAATTGGACTTGGCTGGGCGAAAGCTCATACCTTTGTGACAGGTCAAACCCCTGTTATGCAATATCATCGCAGTCTAATGAAATCCATTTTAAGCGGAAGAGCACAGATCGCCAAAGCCGTCAATGCGACCGTCATTGACCTTGATCAAGCTCCTAAAGGATATAGTGACTTTGATTCGGGTGTGGCGAAGAAATTTGTGATTGACCCGCACGGGATGCTTTCTCGATAAACTTTTAACATGAAAGGAGCCGCTCAATAAAATGGGACGGCTCTTTATTGTGGAAAATCCAATCTATTTCAAAGGGGAGGAATCAGATGAATACAGATCAAGCCAAAAGAAGAGTTATAGAACAATTTGGGAGAAATGCAGAAAAGTATGTGACGAGTCAAACTCATGCAAAGGGAGCAGACCTAGATCTAATTGTTGAATGGGCAGCTCCAGAAGAAAGCTGGGTCGTTCTCGATATAGCAACTGGTGGCGGGCATACCGCAAAAACACTGGCTCCATATGTGAAACAAGTGTTTGCGACGGATTTAACGAAAGAAATGCTTTCTCATACATCACTTCATTTAAAAGCGTATCCACAAATTTTTTATGTAGTAGCGGATGCAGAGAGCCTTCCTTTTTTAGATGGCACATTTGATATGGTCACATGCCGAATTGCAGCACACCATTTCCCGCACCCTGAACAGTTTGCCAAAGAGGCATCTCGTGTATTAAAGTCAAATGGTCTGTTTTTCTTTATTGATAATGTTTCGCCAAATGATGAAGAGCTTGCACTATTTATCAATGAGCTAGAACGATTGAGAGACCCAAGTCATGTCTCCTGTCTATCGACAAAACAATGGGGGAAATTGTTTTTAGAAGAGGGATTAAAAGAAGTGAGATCAATGGAACGAAAAAAACGTTATCCTTTTCAGGAATGGGTCAAGCGAACAACGAAAAATTTAAAGGAAGAAGAGATTGTTACAGAATACTTGTTAGATGCTAACGAGAAAATAAAGCAATATTATAGATTGAAAATGACAGAGGATCAAATAGAATCAATAGAGGTAGATGACTGGATTGCTCTTTTCAGGAAAGGGTAAAAGTAAATCATTCAAACCAGTCATAGAAAGGAATCAATCAAATGCTGAATTTTAAAGGAAAAACCGTCATCATCACAGGCGCAGCCAATGGAATTGGTGAAGCGGTCGCCTGCGGTTATGCAAAAGAAGGGGCGCGTGTGGTGCTTGCTGATATAGATGAAAAAAAGGGAAAGCGTTTGGAGGAGCAGCTGAGAAAAGAGTCCTATGAAGTTTATTTCATCAAAACGGATGTGAAACAAGAGAAGGATATCCAGCGCTTAATGTCGTTTGCAGCGGAGCGCTGTAAAACGATTGATATTCTCATCAACAATGCTGGTGTCATGTTCACAGCATCGCCTTATGAGTTGACGGTCGATGAGTGGGATCATGTGCTGCATACAAATGTAAGAGGAACTTTTTTATGCGCTAGAGAAGCAGCACGTTATATCAAAGAGAATCCAAACGGCGGTTCCATTGTGAACATTTCATCTACCCGTGCGACCATGTCAGAGCCTCATACGGAAGCTTATGCTGCATCAAAAGGCGGGATTTCTGCACTTACTCATGCCTTGGCAGTTTCTTTTAGTGAGGATCATATTACGGTGAATAGCATTTCCCCTGGATGGATTGAAACGAAAGATGAGAAAAGTCTTCGAGAAATTGACCATCAGCAGCATCTTTCCAATCGAGTCGGCACCCCTAAGGATATTGTGAAAGCTTGTTTTTATTTAACAGATGAAGACAATCAATTTGTGACCGGCACAGATTTGGTTGTTGATGGCGGCATGACTAGAAAAATGATTTATGCGGATTAATATGAAAAAAACATTGACGCTTTGATCAAGCGGCAGTACAATATGTAACAATTCAGCTGAAGATCGTGATGAAAAAAAGACACAGCGCTAATAGAGAAGAGTACATCATAGCTGCCCCACACAGAGAACTCCGTGAAGCTGAGAAGGAGCTGGGAAGCATGATGGAACCAAGCCTCTTAGCTCTGCACCGGATTCTCTCGGATGGTGGTGCAGCGAATTTCTCCCGTTACAGAGAAGGGTGAATGATCACCCGCTAAGGTTCATCTGGCAACAGATGAATGAACTGAGGTGGCAACGCGGAGTAAATCCCGTCCTCAAGACAGAAATGTCTTGGGGGCGGGATTTTTTTTATGACAAATAGGGGGGACAATGATGAAAAAACATTGGCGGGATATGAGTATTTTGCTTGGAGCCATCGGGATCGCAAACATAGGAGAATGGATTTATATGATTGCCCTCCATCTGCTTATTTTTCAAGAAACGGGCTCTGTACTTGCTGTAACAGCAGTTTATTTGCTAAGACCGGCAGCTTCTCTTTTAACCAATAGCTGGTCTGGCAGTTTGATTGACAGGCTGAATCAGCGGAATGTGATGATCAGTTTAGATATTACCCGTGCTTTGCTCATTGCATGCATCCCTTTTGCCTTATTTTCAGGACATCTGCTCATCCTGTATGTCATGGTGTTTTTCATACAGATGGCACAAGCGATGTTTCATCCAGCGTCGATGGTGTATATGACAGGACTCATCCCGGCCGATAACCGAAAACGGTTTAATGCCATTCGCTCTTTATTACAATCCGGTGGATTTTTACTTGGACCCGCAGCAGCAGGTCTGCTTTTTCTCATCGGGACGCCTGTTCTTTCAATTTATGTAAATGCGTTCTGCCTTTTGATATCTGCTCTGTTAACGATGTGTTTACCGAATTTGCTCAAAACAGATGCTGGCCAAAAGGGGTTTTCCCTTTCAATGTTAAAAGAGGATGCCAAGCTGGTTCTGCGATTTAGTCTGACGTCACGCCAGATCATGGCGGTATATTTATTATTTAGTGCGGCGATATCGGTCCTTCCTACGGCCATTGACTCACTTGAAACAGCCTTTGCAAAAGAAGTACTGATGCTGACTGATACCCAATATGGCCTTCTTGTTAGTGTGGCTGGAGCAGGCATCATCGCAGGGGCAAGTCTTAATTCGGTCATTGTCGAAAGGCTGTCAGTTTCGCTGATGCTTGGAGTCGGCAGTTTGTTTGTGGCGTTTGGCTATCTTATATATGCATTTTCCAGCACCCTATTTGCAGCCGCTGTTGGATTTTTTGTTTTAGCCTTCTTTTTAGCTTTTGCGAATACAGGTTTTATGACGTTCTATCAAACAAATATCCCAGTAGAGGTGATGGGAAGGATAGCCAGCTTTTATGCTTTCATTGAAGCCATTTTGACAATAGCCATGACAGGAATATTCGGCGGGCTCGCTCATGTTTTATCAATCAGAATGTCTGTCATCATTGGGTGTATATGTATGCTTCTTATCTGTCTATTGCTATGTTTTGTCATCTTTCGTCCATTGACTGTCAAAAAAATAGTGCATCCTACTTAGAAAATTAAAAAAATTATGTTATCATTATTTAAGTAAGTTAATTAAATTGATGAGAAAAGGAGTCTTACAAATGAAAGCACTACGCTGGCACGATCAAAAGGACATTCGACTAGAGGAAATTGACGAACCAACAGTTGCTCCAGGTAAAGTGAAACTGAAAGTAAAATGGTGCGGCATTTGTGGTAGTGATTTACATGAATATTTAGGCGGACCGATCTTCATTCCTGTGAATGAACCTCATCCACTTACAAAAGAAAAAGCACCAATTACATTGGGACACGAGTTCTCTGGGGAAGTTGTTGAAGTAGGAGAAGGCGTAAGCAATTACAAAGTAGGCGATCGAGTGGTTGTAGAACCTATTTTTGCAACTCACGGGCATCAAGGTGCTTATAACTTAGATGAAAACATGGGCTTTTTAGGACTTGCCGGAGGCGGCGGTGGATTCTCTGAATATGTATCAGTTGATGAAGAATTACTTCATTTATTACCAGACGAAATCTCATATGAGCAAGGCGCGCTTGTTGAGCCTTCTGCAGTTGCTTTATATGCGGTACGTTCTAGTAAAGTACAAGCTGGGGATACAGCGGCTGTGTTTGGCTGCGGACCAATTGGTTTACTTGTCATTGAAGCATTAAAAGCAGCTGGTGCTACTGATATTTATGCAGTTGAATTATCAAAAGAACGCCAAGAGAAAGCAAAAGAGCTTGGAGCGATCATTGTAGATCCTTCTCAATATGAAGATGTTGTTCAAGAAATCGCACGCCGTACAAACGGTGGCGTCGATGTTTCTTTTGAAGTGACAGGTGTACCTGTTGTATTGAAGCAAGCAATCCAATCAACTAGAATTTCAGGTGAAACCGTCATTGTAAGTATTTGGGAAAAGGGCGCAGAAATTATGCCGAACGATATTGTCATTAAAGAACGTACAGTGAAAGGAATTATCGGCTACAGAGACGTATTCCCATCTGTATTAAACTTAATGAGAAAAGGCTATTTCTCTGCAGACACACTCGTCACGAAAAAAATCAAGCTGGACGATGTGATCGAGGATGGCTTCCATGCTTTAATCAATGAAAAAGATCAAGTGAAAATTTTAGTCAGTGCTGAATAAGTAAGATGACAAAGGGAATGGCATAAGCCATTCTCTTTTTTTATGTGAACAGGTCATTTTCATAAAGAGAGCTGCGGTTGAATAGTGATAATTGAAAAGATGTTTCATGATAAGGGAGATGACATCATGTTTTATCACATCAAAGAATTGCAATATGAAGCAAAGCCCTCAAAGCCTGATCCGCTTTACGCGAAAAAGCTGCAAGAAGTATTAGGCGGTCAATATGGTGAAATTAGTGTGATGATGCAATATTTATTTCAAGGCTTTAATTGCCGGGCAGACCAAAAATATAGGGATTTATTATTTGATATTGGTACAGAGGAAATTGGTCATGTCGAAATGCTGGCGACAATGATCGCTCGTCTACTTGATAAAGCACCGGTAAAAGAACAGGAACAGGCGTATCAAAGTGATCCGGCACTTGCGGCTGTTATGGGCGGAATGAATCCGCAGCATGCAATTGTTGCCGGCTTAGGGGCGATGGCAGCGGATAGTCAAGGGTATCCGTGGAATGCCAAGTATATCATTGCAAGCGGAAATTTAATGGCGGATTTCAGAGCCAATTTAAATGCAGAATCACAGGGGAGACTTCAGGTCACAAGGCTTTATGAGATGACAGATGACCGCGGCGTCAAAGATATGCTTTCCTTCCTCATTGCTCGTGATACATATCATCAAAATATGTGGGTTGCGGCAATTAAGGAATTAGAAGAGCGGGAAGGGGATGTCGTCGTACCAACTACTTTCCCTCGTTCACTAGAAAAACAGCAAGTATCCTATGATTTGTTTAACTTTTCAAGAGGGGAAGAAAGCAAGGAAGGCAGATGGGCACATGGCCGCAGCATGGATGGAAAAGGAGAGTTCAGATATATTTCTGCACCTGTCGTATTCGGCTCAGCACCAAAGCTCAATCCCGCACCAAAAGAACTGTTTAACACACCAAAAAAGGGTGAATAAAAAAGTCGATCAGGTTTTTGTGCCTGATCGACTTTTTAACGTCCGAGAGTTCTGCCGTACACGCTGACACGTTTCTCTAATAATGCAAAAGCTAATTCAAAGACAATGCTTAGCAGCCAATAGATCAAAGCAGAGACGAGATAAGTTTCTAAAAACTGATAGCCGTCATTTGCAATGATCCGGGAAATACCCATGATTTCGAGTACCCCAATTGTAAACGAAAGAGATGTCGCTTTTAATAGCTGAACGAGCTGATTGCCTAGGTTCGGTAAGGCCACAACAAATGCCTGCGGCAAAATAATGCGAAGCATCGCCTGCCTTGTGGTCATGCCTACAATTTTTGCCGCTTCCAGCTGCCCTTTGTCTACTGCCAGAAGTGCACTTCTCACCACCTCTGTTAAATGGGCGGCTGAATGCAGGCTGAAGGTAATGAGGGCAACAGCTAATGGGGAGACCATGTCCGGGTGAAAGGTCAGCCCGAATGTGCCGCTCATGCTAGTTAGAACAAAAGGAAGCCCATAAAAGAAAGCAAACAGTTGAACAATTAGAGGCGTACCTCTAAAAAAGGAGACGTAGAGCGTGACCAACTGCCTGAGTACAGGGATGCGAAAGAGACGAATAAAAGCAAAAACAGATCCGATCACAAGACTCACAGCCATAGAAACTAGTGCAATTAATAAGGTGAAAGGAACGCCTTTTAGAATATGAGGTACTTGGTCAATCGCAAATTGAATATCAATGGTTTGCATCTAAATCGCCTCCTTAACGTGACAGGCTGGTGCGGCCTTTTACAAATTTCTTTTCAAGCAGCATGGTGACTAGTTCAATGCTCATACAAATGAGCCAGTACACAATCGCAATGATTACATACACTTCAAACATGCCGATTCCATAGTTATTTCCTAAGATGATCTTCACCTGTCCCATAATATCGATGAGCCCGATCGTAAAGGCAATCGCCGTGTCTTTCACAAGATCAATGGTGTAATTTCCGAGGTTTGGCAGGGCAATGAGAAAGGCCTGCGGGATAATGATCCTGATCAAGGCCTGTGTATCTGTCATCCCAACAATGTAGGCGGCTTCAAGCTGATCCTTCCCAACTGATGAATACGCACTGCGAAAAACTTCAGATAAATAAGCGCCCGTATGTAAAGAGAACGTCATCATCACAAATAACACACGATCCCAATGGTTGATTTGAATTCCTGCCACAAGTAAAAGCTGAGGCAGTCCAAAATAAATTAAGAATAACTGAACAATTAATGGCGTACTTCGTGTAAAAGATAAATAGACAACAGCCAATTGCTTCAGCACTGGGATTTGCTTAATACGAATGCATGCAAATAAAAGCCCTATCAAGATGGCAAAAAACAATGACACTACAATAATGAGAAAAGTGAGTGGCAGGCGTTCAAGTACCTGTAAAAAGATCCGCAGCCAATCTCCAGCTGTAAACGTCATGACGCTTCCTTCCTTTCTTCATATTGATAGCCTTGCTCTGAGATGTAGTCAATATCTTGAAAGAAATCAACCCCAAACCACTTTTTCGCAAGCTTAGGCAATGTTCCATCATCAATCATCTCTTTTGTAACCCGGTCCAAATCTGCTGCAAGCTGTTTTTGACTTGGCTGTAAGACAAGATAGATCGGCTCCTTTGACACGATCCCGCCCACTTTGACCTTCAGATTCAGATTCTTATGAATGGTATCAAAGGTTGAAATATTCATAAACGCCGCATCAGACCGTCCGCTTTCAACGCGCTTTAAGTTGAGTTCATTTGAAGGGCTCTCAATGGTTGTCAGCGGAATATCTGGATCATGTTCTTCATTATATTGATTTAATATGGAACGCAATCCGCCGCTAGGACTGACAGGAGCCAGCTTTTTAGATGTCATATCGTCAAGCGATTGAATATCCTGGTTTGATTCATTCACAATTAAACCTGTCATCGAATAGCCGTACGGAACCTTAGGATAAAGAAACCGCTTTTCGCGTTCAGGGTTACTGAAAAACCAATTAGCTGCCATTTCAAACTTCCCCGCGCCAACACCAATTAAATTGGATTCTTCCTCGCCAAATATGTAATCAAAATGGATGTGCGGAAGTCTTTTTTCCACTTCATTTAAATAATCAATGTTATAGCCAATCGGTTCGTTTCGGTCATTTGTCGCTAAAAAGGGTGGATTGACCTCTGCACTCAGTGCGACTTTCACAATTTGTTTTCCATCATCTGTTGTTGTTTTTACACTGCTGCAGCCAATCAGAGAGAGGAGAAACAGAAGGACACCAGATGTCATGAATGCTGTCTTTTGCTTCATATGTCTTCCTCCGATCCTTGCCACATTCCGCGATGAATTCTGGATAAAAATTGTTTCGTTCGTTCATGCTGAGGCTTCATTAGAACATCTTCTGGTGAGCCTTTTTCAACAATTTCCCCATCTGCCATAAAGATCACCGTATCCGCTACGTCCTTTGCAAACGAAATTTCATGCGTCACAATGACCATCGTCATCCCCTGGCTTGCAATATCTTTGATCATTTCAAGGATTTCTCCAACCATCTCTGGGTCCAGTGCGGACGTTGGTTCATCAAACAAAAGCACCGCAGGATTCATCGCAAGAGCGCGGGCAATTCCAATCCGCTGCTGCTGCCCGCCAGATAATTCACTCGGAAATGCATCCTTTTTATGAAGCAGTCCAATCCGCGTTAAAAATTGCTCTCCAACCTTTTCTGCTTCTTTCTTAGACATGTTTTGAGACACAATCAATCCCTCTGTAATATTTTCAAGTGCCCGTTTATTTTGAAACAAGTGATAATGCTGAAATACCATGGAAGATTGCTGCCTTAGTTTTAAAAGATCTTTTTTATGATATCGTTCAAATTGAATCGTGGCTTCTCCAACAGTCAGCTTTCCTTTGTCTGGAATGTCGAGGCTGTTTAAACTGCGGAGAAGTGTTGTTTTTCCTGATCCGCTCGGTCCAATAATTGCGACCACTTCACCTTCTTGTACGGAAAAATCAATGCCTTTTAACACATGGGTCTGCCCATAAGATTTATGTAGATTAGTAGCTGAGATCATAAAAGCATCACGTTCCTTTGACAGATGTACTTAATATTGATAAAATTTAACACATTAAATCCTATAAGTAAAGTGTGTTTTATTCATTCCAATTGGAAAAATGAGATATCATAGATTGTGAGAAACAGAGGAGTTGGATACATTTTGTCTAAAGCATTATTTGTCGATACCGATTTTCAAAAAACATGGCTCAATCAGCTGGAATCTCTTCGTGAAACGATCGAACAAAACGCAAAAAAACATGATGAAGGCGCTTATTTTCCTAAAAAGAATATCGAATCATTAGTAAACATGGGATATACAACCCTGTCTCTCCCCGCTGAATATGGAGGCGGAGGTCAATCTGTAACAGATATGGTTCTATTTCAAGAAACGCTTGGGAGCATGGACGGAGCAACTGCCTTATCGATCGGCTGGCACCAAGGAGTTGTAGGTGAAATTTATGAAAAGAAACTATGGAATGAGAAACAGCTGCAATTCTTTGCGGAAGAAGTGAAGAAGGGCGCCCTTGTCAACCGCGCTGTGAGTGAGGCGCAGACAGGCAGCCCAACAAGAGGCGGCAAGCCTGGAACAACAGCGATTAAATCAGGTGATCGCTGGGTGATCAATGGACGTAAAATTTTCACAACGATGTCACCAGCTCTCACATACTTTTTAGTCGGCGTATGGATTGAAGAAAAAGAAGCGATGGGATTCTTCTTAATTCACCGTGATACAGAAGGTGTTTCTATAGAAGAAACATGGGATGTTGTCGGCATGAGAGGAACAGAAAGCCATGATTTAATCTTAGATCAAGTTGTGGTCTCAGATGACATGCTTGTTGAAGTGCAAAAAGGACCTCGAGGCGGTACGTTAAACCCTTGGATCGCACATATTCCTTCCTGCTATTTAGGGATTGCGCAAGCGGCAAGAGATTATGCAGTTCAGTATGCCATCACTCATTCACCGAACAGTATCAGCGGAACGATTAGTGACCTGCCAAATGTCCAAACATTGATTGGCGAAATTGATTTACTACTAAAGCAAGCACGCCACGTCATCTATTCAACGACAACATTGTATGAACAGCCAGAGAAAAGAGAGCTGTTAATCAATGAATTCGGTGCTGTGAAGCATACAGTCGTCAATCATAGTCTGCAAGTGGTTGATAAAGCCATGCGTTTAGTCGGTGCAAAAAGTTTGAGTCTTGGCTGTCCGCTGCAGCGTTACTATCGAGATATTCGTGCTGGGCTCCATAACCCGCCAATGGATGATATGACGATTTCAAAAATCGCGAAGCAGGCCATTGAAGAGAAAAAAGAAAGCTAATATGATCAGAAAGCCGGATGAAACCGGCTTTTTTTATTTGGTAGAAAAGAGGACAAGCGTACCTTATGTCTCATCGCTCAGGCATGCTACAATCGATACAAATCATGGGAAAAGGAGCGATTTTTTTGAAGAAAAAGCATATGAAATGGTTGGTTTCATCCATTATGCTGATGGCACTTTGTATCAGTCAGCCGTCATCAAGTGAGGGAACATCACCAGCATGGTCAGTAGATGAATTCTTGAAAGACAGGGAAGGTACATTTGTGATCCAAGAAGTAAAAGAAAAATCGCCATGGGTGTATAACAAAAAAAGAGCGAATAAGCGCTTTGCCCCACAATCAACATTTAAAGTGGCAAATGCCCTCATCGGCCTCCAAACCGGCGTGGTGAGAGATGAATATGACATCAAATATTGGGACGGAGTAAAAAGAGAAATTGATAACTGGAATAAGGATCATACACTGGGCTCTGGCATGAGAGATTCAGTCGTCTGGTACTATCAAGCCATGGCGCGTGACATCGGGGAAGAACGCATGAGCCATTGGGTGAAAGCCATTCACTATGGGAATGAAGACATATCTGGCGGAATCGATCAATTTTGGTTAAGCAGTTCGTTGCGCATTTCTCCAGTAGAACAAGTCCATTTCCTCAAACAGCTATATGAAGAAAGTCTCCCATTTGACCTATCTGTCATGAGAACGGTCAAACGAATGATGATCCAAAAAGAAGAGAAACATGCCACCCTATACGGAAAAACAGGCTCCGGCTCAGGCATTGGCTGGTACGTAGGTTTCATCAAACATGAAAACAAAACCTACATCTTCGCCACAAATATCGAAGGCACAGGACTAGAAGCAAAAGAAATCACCTATCGTATTTTGAAAAAATATCATTTGATTGAAGCATCCGTTTAGGATGCTTTTTATGGTTATCTACACAACTAAGGTTTGAATAAATCAAAAAATTTGACGAATAAGAGTATAGATAATGACCGTTGAATAAAGAGTTGTCATATAAATTAGTGAATAGACAAACATAAATGATGCCCACTTCTCTGAATTCATTCGTTTGTAACCTAAAATACTTAAACAAATCCATATAAAACCTAGAAAAAAAGACATAAGCACAAGCCCTATGCTTAAAGAACGGAAAAGAAAACTGCTTAAGGTTATTGCTAAGATATAAAGATTGGTTTGCAAGTATGTTCTTTTCATTCCTTTTACAACAGGTAGCATGGGAATGTTTGCTGCCTTGTATTCATTTTGCTTTCTAATAGCTATTGAGTAAAAATGCGGCATCTGCCAAATAATTGTAATGAAAAATAACCCCAGAATAGCTGGGTGTGAGATGTCTGGTGAAATAGCCGTCCAACCAATGAGAGGCGGCATTGCCCCAGAAATGCTACCAATTTCTGTGTTGTAAACGGTTTTTCTTTTACTCCACATTGTATAAGGGAAAATATAAAAAAGTAAACCAATCAATCCTATAATAGCTGCTAGATAGGTTGTAAATGCTAAAAAAATCAATCCTAAAATAGACATTAAGATACTAAGCCATAGAACTTTTTTAAGATTGACTTCTCCTGTTACAGTAGGTCTGTTTTTTGTTCTATTCATCACGGAATCTATGTCCCTATCATACAAATTGTTTAAAGCTCCAGCAGCACCAATTAATAAAATTGAACCTGCAAATGCAAATAGTATCTCAATAGATTTATGAAGGATGTCAATTTGATAAGTGTATAATGCCAAGGTTAAGCCAGCACACATTGGGATTAAATTTGATGTAATAATCCCTGATTTAACTGTTTGAGCGATTATGTCCCTTTTCGTTTTGTGAATTTTTTTCCCCATCTTTCGCATTGTTTTGCTCCTTTTCCATAGCGATTAATTGTTTATGCTGTACATCAAGATATATACCATATAGAATTTATATACTAATTGGTATATTAATTCTATATGGTATGATTGTCAAGATAAGGAGGTAAAGGAATGATTAGACAAAGAAAAACGCAAAATGAAAGGAAAGATGAAACACGGAAATTACTCATAAATTCTGCAGTTGAGAATTTCGCCAAGTATGGTTTTCATGGGGTCTCCATTGATAAATTGGCAGAATATGCAGGATTTAGCAAAGGGGCCTTTTATGCGCATTTCCATTCAAAGGAAGAGATATTTCTGGCTCTATTGGAACAACAAATGCAATTACATGTTAAAAAAATCAATGCTTTATTAGCAGAACAGCCTTCTCTTTTACACTTTCCAGAAAAAATGAATCAAATGTCTATTCAAAATTGTGAAGAAAATCGGACGTGGAGCCTGCTTAATATGGAATTTCTTTTGTATTCAATGAGAAATGAGGAAGTAAGGTGTCAGTGGTCAAATATGATCCTACAATCGGTAAAACAAATCTCTCAATCCATTGAGAATTTAATAGAAAAAGAGAACCTTACATCTACTCTTTCACCTGAAGAAATGGCATGGACAATTCTCTCATTGGAAAATGGTATTGCAATATTTCACTATATTAGTCATGACCATATACCAATTGATTTATTAGAAAAATCTCTAAAAAAAATAATTTCCTTTAAATAAAAATGAAGGTTCTTCAGATTTTAATATGGAGGAGAAATCTGATTGGACTGAAATTTACGTTTCAGTAGACGATGATCGATTTTAGGATATATTGGTTCTTTTGAGTGGGATTGATTTGAAGGATTCACCTAATTTCTAGGTACACTGAATTTTAGAAGAAGTAAAGGCTCCTGTACAATTCACTACGGAATTACTGAAATTGAAGTTGAATCATCTGGTCAATCTGTTATGAAGAAGAGTCAAAGTTTAATGGAAGAGTTCAACTCAAGAAAAAAGAGAAGCTGTAAAAGAAAAGGTTATCTAAGATGAAGGTCAGCAGATAAAGTTAGATATTATTGAATACGATTTTTTATATCCAGAAGATGATTTGTTTTTAAAATCCGTATCTCGATATATGGATTTGTGTATAAGGGAAAACTGATTTTTAGCCATTCTGTAATAAGATAGTATTTGAATCAACAATACATTTGGATGTAAACAAACGATATTCATACTTAAACAAGAAAACTACTGATTGCGAAGAGAATTGGGTATTAAGAATGGTATAAAGGAGAAATCAACTGTAATAAATGATAAGTTCGGCCGTAAGAAATATCGAGTCGATCACTCTGATCATGGAATGCCAAAAGACCATTCAAAACCACATCTTTATGAATTATAAAAGTTACTATGGGCATAGAGGTAAGGAAAAAACATATCATTTTTGGAGGTGAATGAAATGGATTGGTATTTAGATAGTAAAATTCAAAAATATATAAGAGATTTTAATGTAATCCATTTAATGCAATTAAACGAATTTCGTTATTACAAAGATTATAATGAAGCCTATGAAAGAATAAAGTCAATCGAATTAAACATACCGTATAAAAACTCAAAAGAAAATTTTGAAATACATCTTAAGTTTATAAATGTTATATCTATTGAAATAAAAGATTTAGACTTTCATGAAGAGTCGATATTAAGTTTTAACATATCAAAACTTAACAAAGGTTGGGAAAGATTAAACTATTTAGTTGAAGATTTCGAAGAAGAGACCTTTAAATTCTATTGTGAAGATTATAAAGTTCTTAGTGTCTTAAAAGTGTGAAGTATTAGTACTGTGCAACTAACCTCGAGGACTGGAAAGCCTGGAGCTGGGAATAAACCAAGATCAACAGTTTATGAGAAAACCTATAAAAAACATGTTGATGTCAATGGGAAAGGAAAAAACAAAGAGAGTTAGAGTGGTAGTCCAAAAAGATGGTACTCTAAGAACAAGATTTTCATATTAGGAGTTGAGATGATTGATAAGTGAAATAACTACAGAGAAAGTAATTGATTGTCCAAAAGAAGATCTAATTTATTTTAATGTTGGAAGAGATGAGAAAATATATATGGTATTTCTTATTGATGATCAACTAATACTTCAAGTAGTCAAGGATCATAGTATTATAATGAATAAATCATTAAATGAACTTGATTCTGATAGCTATATTTATTTAATACAAGAAATAAACGATACCATTGTCATTGTGTTTGAACAAGATGATATATGTAAAATAAATTTTTTAGATTTAAAACAAAATAATATGGTAGAAATATGTTCTTTTTTACTAAGTGTTAATACATTTCATCTGGATGAAAACGGATTATTATGGATTGGTATCTCAGAAGAGGGGATATTTGATGAATTAAACCCTAAGGGTAAAGGAATTTACTGTATGAACTTAATTATAGGAGAAGTGTTATTTGAGGAAGAGTTTAAAGGGATAATGTATGAATGCTCTTCAATACAAACTCTAGGTTCAGAACTATACACTAGCTATGAAGAAGAGCAAACAATTGTTATTTCAACTTTTTCTTATGATTTAAACCCTGATAATCAGTCATGTCAAAAAAAGAAAATGTACCACCTAGATAGAAAAGAATACAGGTACTGTGACCAACTATATGTTTCTGAGAGTCAAATCTTGTTATTTAATAATATGGAACATAAACAGTATGCTTTTAAAATAGTTGACGATAAAACGTTTATAATGAAATTATTTTTAGATGGAATTGATCCCTCACAGTGTGATCCTACTTACAAAGTAGTTGAAGGATATCTTTATATCTTTGTAGAAAATAAGCTGTATAAAAGTAAACTAATGTAGTAGTAATAATGTCATGAATTACTTTTAGTATTAGTTTAAATAACCCTCTCTAAGAATAGGAAGGGTTTTATACTGGAGGAAAAGTTGAAGAAAGTTAAATTAAACACGATGACCAAAGAATCTATCGCAGATATTGAAAAAGAAATAACAAATATCGCACTGAATCTAGTAAAAGAAAAACAAGCAAAATTTAAAGATTTAGATTTAACGATCAATGCTGAATTTGGACGATTCGTATATGGAAAAAAATCTAGAGGGAGAGAAATTCAAGTCTCAGATTGTTTTACAGCAGGATATCATTCATCCATATATTTTTCAGTAGATTATCTAAATGGCGAAGAGTTTCATGATGGTGAAGAAGGTGATCAAGGTTACTGTATAGACCATCTCGATATTTGGATTTGTGTATCGAATAATCTCGTGAGCAAAAAAGGATATTTAATAGATTTTGAAAATGAATCAGATTTGCGGGGAATGATTATACCATTAATTGATGAATTGTATAAAGAAGCAACAGAAATTCTTCAAACCCTAAGCAGTTAGGATTTTTTTAACCGGTCTAAAAGGGAGAGAAATGGTGCTAAGATAGGAACAAGATAAGGTAGAGCATTTGCAGTAAAGAAAGCAAGTAAAGGAAAAAGAATGAGCAAACCATTCAAAGCCATGATGAATAAAATCTTATTAGGAGGCTTATAAAGAGTGCATTTGAAAAATATACAATTAATGTCAGATGATGATCATGGAATTTTAGCTAGCCAATCCCTTTGTATGACTGAAATGTTTTTATACGAATTAGAAAAGAGATTACAAACGAAAGATTGTGAGGCCATTGTTTTGATTTGTGGCTCTTTTAAAGACTACAAATTAATTAGTACCTCAAAAGAAGAACCTAACATGTTATTTTTAAAAAATACGTATGAGCTAGAAGTACCTTTTTGTTACAGTGAATTTGGAAATGCAACAAATAAGAAAAAGATCTTAGCAGATACTTTGGAAAAAGCGATGCTCTATCTGTGTGAACTGAAAAATTGGGACAGTCAGTTAGTCAAAGCGACATTTAAGAAAATGAAAGAGAAGGAATATAAAGCGGAGATTAAAGGGAAAACAAAACTAAGTCCCGATAAAAAAAAGAAAGCTTACCCACTTATCAAATTAGATTTAAAGCAGTTTACTCTTTATCTTGTAGTTGAAGACAATAAAAGAAATATTTTAGATAAAAAATTAATTGCTGAAACCGATACTTATTTAGAAGAAGTTTCATACCACATGCGAGAGCTCAAATGGCTAACGGATCATGAAGCGGCACTATTCAAACGTACACATAAAACTGTTTATACAAGTATACGATTATCGTGATAAAGCCAAATGAGAATAACATAACACTTGTGAAAATCTAGAACGCAAAAAGGGGGATGTTTTTCTATGGGTTTTTGGGAAGAAGAACATAAGAAAAAGAACATCATCATCGGTGATGACGGATTAGATATTTTTGAAGAAGCGATTGAACAATTTTATGAAATGACTGAGGAACATTTGGAAAGAAAGCCAACGATTGATGAGATGCTTTTGACAATCATGACGGTCTTAAATAACGGAGGCAGTCACTATTTTGATGATTTAAATGAGAAAGAAGTAACGGACATTAAAATAGCAACTAAAAAAGCAAAAACTTTAAGTAAAGTAGAACCGGGAGCTATTATTGAACTCCCGTTAGAAGAAGTTGGAAAATTGAGCTATGCTTTGATCATTTCGGGTGAGGGGAAAAATCAATATGATGATATTTTAATCCAATACTATGATTTATTTGTTGATGACAGAATAGAAAAAAGTGAGTTAAAACAATTGATAAAAAAAGAGAAGGGGCTATTTGTTGCAAATACAGGCCTGACAGGCTTTTTAAATGGTTTATGGAAAGTCATCACAAAAATAAATCAAGATTTTATAAAAGAAGATGATCTTCAAAATCTGAAATTCGTGACATATAGAGATGAAAATTATTACGTAAGCGAGGGAAAAGAAGGTTCCATTGCACCTGTTATGGACTTAGAGGTTGCTGACCCAAAAACGGCTAAAATGATATTTAACCCGATTGGTATACTTGGTGAATACACTATTATAAGCATTCTTTCTTTATATTTTAAAGGTATGTCAATGGAGGATATTATCAAATATGAAATATAGGCAGCTTACAGCGTGAAGTGAATTTTGGAAAAATTACATATAAAGGATGTAATTAATGGACGAACCCAAAATGCTAGACTGTTTAAATAAAATACGAAAAGTCTTAGAGGGGACGATGACCAGAGAACAAATTTCTGATTGGGTTGAAGTTTACGTTTCTGCAGACGATCCAGAAATAGACGATGATCAAGTTTGGGATATGTTGGTTCTTTTGAGTGGAATTAATTTGAAAGATTCACCTAATTCTTACTTACATTCTGTAGATGATTTGAATGACTGGTTAGAAAAATACAAATAGTTCCTATAGATCATCTTGTTATATTCTTATGGCTTTGCCTTAATTTAAATAAAAGGAGTAAATTTTATGCCTGAAACAGTTATCGCAATTCCAGGATTTTGGTCACATCATTTAAAAGAACTCGAAGAATTGAATGATTATATATATGTTAATCATCGAATCATACATAAACGAACTGGAACTGATTACGAACTTGAAGTAGTGGATCATATTGATCAATTAAGCGAGACTTTCCTTCCAAATGAACAATTCAATTCAGAAGAACTTAAACAAATAGATACGCATCAAACATGCTTGTATATCATTGGGATGACTGAATCCTTAGAAGAAATAAACGCGCTTGTGCAAGTTACTACGGATTTACTAAAGATTGATGGCATGGCGATAAAAGTTGAATCATCAGGTCGTTCTTTTATGAAGAAGACATGGCAAAGTTTAATAGAAGAGTTCAATCCTTATCAATATATGACTTCTATTGTTCAAGAAAGTGATGTTATATATGTGACAAGTGGTTTTCAACAATTTGGAGAGCCGGAAATGATGTTTGAAGGGTTTCATGCTGATGAAATAGAGCGGTACTTTTTAAACTGGATAAACAAATCTATTCAAGAAAAAAGAGAAGCTTTAAAAGAAAAGGTTATCTATGATGAAGGTCAGCAGATAAAGTTAGATCTTATTGAATACGATTTTTATCCCGAAGATGATTTGTTTTACAATCCATATGGAGTCGTCGTCTTCAATAAGTAATGTCTAAAATCAAGCCGTTACAGTAGATCAATAGATAAGGAGTGACGCGATGTCCATGCATCCGAAAGAATTAGAAACCACCGTCCAATTACCTGCGAAAAAGCGTTATGACTACTTCATTAAAAAGATTGTTGATTTTGAAGAAGTATGGTCATTAAGAAACGAGAAGGGATGGGTGATGTCAGAGGATGAATATGGTGTACCACAGCTTCATTTTTGGCCGACAGAGGATCATGCAGCTTATTGTGCGATCGACCAATGGGAAAAATCAGTGCCAGGAATGATTGATTTAGATGATTTGATAGAAGAGTGGCTACCCGGAATGATAGCAGATGGAATCAATCCGTCGATTTTCTATAATCGAAATGATTCGGTTTCAATTGAAATTCATACATTAAAAAAAGATATAGAGGAAGAATTAAAAAACTACTAGTTCAACAAGAGTGGAGGTAGTTATTTGAAACGGCTTGAAGACTTATTTATTCGTTCAGAAAAAGAATTCGAATTGTATCAGAATTTAGTAGATCATGTGTTTGACACAAATAAAGAGCTGCCACAACAAGTCTTCCGTAAGACATTTGATTGTTTTTTGTTTCAAGAGTTTGATTGGGCATTGAGTGATGATATTTTACCAACCATAAAAGAGTTATCAACTGTTACACAAGATAGAGAATTTTTGACTGCAGTCCTTCAACCAGATCCAACCAAATATTATTTGAAGGAATTTGGTTATTATAATTGGCTGAAAGCGAATGTAAACATTTCAAGTGAGGATTATGTAAATGCACTATGGACGCATCCAAAAGAGTCTATAGCAGATGATATCATAACGAATTCGTACATAGTGGTCTGGTTATCGCATTCTTTGCAGTGGGCGATTTGGGCAGATAGAGATATGGAAATTTGTATCATAGGAATGGTATCAACAAAAGATTCTGTGAAAAATAGGTTATTAAAAGAAGGGTGGAAACCAATGGATCACCCTGTTTTAGCAAATTGGTTTGAAGGATTATTGAAGGATCAAAAAACATTCAATGACTATTACACTCAAATGCTTTCTCATTATGCGTCATGTTACAAGCGTTGAAATGGAGTATCAATGACTGATGATAGACTTACCCGAAGATATGAAAGGAGCGTAAAGTGAAACATTTGTTTATATCCGATCCAAAAGAATTTGAACATGTTTTATCGTTTGTTCATTCGCTCGTTCACAGGAGAAAAACATTCCCTTATCAAGTGTTGCAAACGAACCCCCCTCATTATTTATTCGAAGAATTCCATTGGTTGTTATCAGATGATAGCTGGGAAATGTTAAAAGGTTTAGCTTTGAATCATCATGATGACTATATACTCATGGCTGTATTAGATGAGCAGAAGAGTATGGATGATTATTATCATGATTTTGGTTATTATCCTTGGGTGAAAATCCCGTTAAACCTCACACCAAGTGATTACCTCGATCTCTTAACGGATTATCCGATAGAGAGTGTAAATGATAGCATAATGGATATTGCTTCACGTGTGATATGGTTTTCCCCTTCTGCGAAATGGATCATTTATGGCGAAAGAAGTTATGAGATAGGAGTACTAGCAGTTCATCAATTAGAACAAATGAATAAACAATTGTTAAAAACGTGGAGAACTTTAGATGAGATTGTATTAGGTTGGATTTCAGTTGTATTTCCGAATCAAAAACTTCCTGATGATTTTAGAAAAGAACTGATTCGGAATTATACAAACGTAGAATGAAATAACTTCATAAGGAGGAAGACATGAATCAAATAGACAATGTGTTATCTATACTAGATGAGTCTTTCCTAAATAAAGAGTTTCCTCTATTAGATAATGGGAACTTTGATTTTGCCAAAGGGAAGCTTGCTCTATTTATTAGAGAGGAAAATTGGCTGATCACGATTCAATTATTCGGTTTATCGAAGGTAGGACCGGCTATTGATTTTTTTGCTATTGGTCATGAGTTGAAGAATGGATCAATCAATTTTTTATTGGATGAGCTTTTTGATTTCGTGGATCATCATCATGAAATAATAGATGAAGGTGAGATAGAACCTGGGTTCACAAAGCATCCTTTACGAATTAAATTAAATGGAGACTATTTTAATATTCAAATACCAGAGTCATGCCAAGCTAATGTAACAGAAGAAAATGAATGGATTACCTTGTTAAGAGAAATAGCTAAACACCGAGATTTACTGGATAGATTATGGATGACAGATCAAGAACAATTTGACATCGTTCAGCATGTATATGATAAACCGCTTTATACAACTGAATCATGGTTTCATCCAGAAACGGATGGTCAACTACCTAGTCAATCTTCTTTTTTTCAATCGATTGCTAAGAGTTTGATCTATCAAGATCCAACATTCATTGTCAATGTAAACACGAACACTGACTGGAAATTATGGTCTGATTTTGATACTGTAGAATATTTTTAGTTTCGTCTGATGTTTTAAATTGATGAGGTGGAGCAAGTAATGAGAATCGTATTAGCAAAAGAAAAAGATTTATTCGAAGTAAATGAATTAATAAAGAAAATCAATTTAAACGTAGAAGAGTATAACTGGGTCATAAGCGATGTGACACTCACAATGCTTCATGATTGGAATAATCAATTTCATTCAGAAGTCATGCCGGATTATACGGATTTTTTATTTCTGAAGGGTGAACATTTTAAAAAATTCTTACATGACTATTCTTATTCTTTTATTTTCGCTGTTTTGACCGCATTGCCTCGTCATGTAGATCATTTGAATATCAGTTCAATACCTCAAATTGAAGATAATGAACGATATTGGAATGTGAATTATACACCCGTTATCCCTCAAGCCGTGTTTGAAATCGGTTTTTTTGATTCGACAGATGTTATTTTTACGGGAGATCAAAATATCTTAAGCGAATTTCGAAAAAAAGCGGACTTTATTTCATTTGAAGAATATTTACAAACTCTGTGACATGATAAGAATAGAGTTCATCCTGAAAAAATAGGAGAGTGAATGAGATGTTTAATAGTGTACAAAAATGGATCGATTATCTAGATGGTGGTTGTAATGTACTTGGAGTCACATTTGATTTGTTTCATAAAGAATTAATACTGAGCGTAAAAGTATCAGAATTAAATAAAGTTACTCAACATGAATTGCGATTTATGAATGTGGCGAGTTTTTATTATAATGGGGGTGAAGGTAATGATAGATTTGAAGAATTGATACAAGAAGAGATGAATTGGCAAATTTTCGAATGCAGCTACCATCCTCAAGGGATAGGGAACCTTAAAAATGTACTTCTTGAAGAATTTGATTCAAATGCAAATTTTCTATTTAACATCAATGGGATGTTACTCGCAATAGAATCGAAAAACGTATGTTTTGATTCACAAGAATTTATTTGCAGTGTATAGGAAGATCTCATTAGCTCCTAAATAAGAATTAAAAACAATGAGAGAATGGGGAAATCCATGAAAATCAGCCGTGATAAACAAGATTTATTCGATGATGTAAAACAACGTTATCAATACTTATTAGATTCTGCTTATCCAGATGAAATCATCTTTTTTGAAGAAGAAACTGGTATGTACTCAGATGATTTTTATATGTTTTTTTCACTTGTTGCAGGCAGCTTAAGTTATGTGGTCGATCATAAACGAATACCGAAAAAACAGTTAAACGTGCTGCGTCAGTCATTTGAAGAGCAATATCCCCAAATCAAATCGTATCAACAGATCCTTGAGTCATATCCTTTATTGCATTCCTATGTTCAATACCATGAAGAAACAAGAAAACAAATCATTGCACTTATACAATAACCTCTTGGAGGACAAACGATGACATGGTTTTTAGATGAAAAAGTCCAGAAACAAATCCCTGATTTCAATATCAACCATCTAAAGCAAATCAATGAATTTCACTACTTTAAAGAGTATAATGAACATTACGACTTGATCAACTGTATTCATCTACACATCCCATACGAATCTGCAACCCATAAAGCAGACATTTTTGGTTAAGCAGTACCTTGCGAATTTCTCCTCTCGAACAAGTTCGTTTTCTCAAACAGCTATATGAAGAGACTCTTCCATTTGACCTAAAGAACATGAGAACAGTCAAACGAATGATGATACAAGAAGAAGAGAAACATGCCACCCTATACGGAAAAACAGGCTCCGGCTCAGGCATCGGCTGGTACGTAGGCTTCATCAAACATAAAAACAAAACCTACATCTTCGCCACAAATATCGAAGGCACAGGACTAGAAGCAAAAGAAATCACCTATCGTATTTTGAAAAAATATCATTTGATTGAAGCATCCGTGTAGGGTGCTTTTTTATATGAAAAAGGAGATATATTGATAAGTTGATGATATATGGGTTAGTTTGAAAGGATGATATATTTATAGAAATATATTGAAGTTTCATTTCAAATATATTATTATATATGGCGTAATGTTACAAATGTTACAAATATATGATAAGGAGATTAATATGAATCTAAAAAGAAAAGTAAAATGGAAAAGGAATATCGCAGCACTATTAGCCTTTGTGATGCTTTTATCAATGTTTCCTTCTGATATTTTTGCAGAAGAACATGACGCAAATACAAAATCAAGTCATAATCGCTTAGAAAAATTAGATGATTCAAAAGCCCTTGAAATGGCAGGGATTGACGAAGACGAAATTGGAAAAGATGGAGAAGTTCTTTCAGAAAGAACAGAAAACAGCAAGCTTTTTTATGAAGGAGAGGGTGTATTTACACAAGAGGTATATCCTGACCCTATTCATATAAAAGAAGCGTCAGACGCTGAGTGGGAGGACATCTCTCCTGAATTAAGGACGATCTCGCAAAAAGAAATAGAGACAGAAAATGCGAGATTAGAATCAACTTTTCAAAAGCAAATGAAGCAAGGACTATATGCTACATTTGAACACAAGAAGCATCAAATTGAATTTTCAATTTTAAAAGCTTCAGGTAAAAACAAATCAGAAATCAATTCCAAGGATACCTCAGCACAATTTAAAGAGAACACCAATGAGCTTACATATGAAGAGGTATTTCCAAATATAGATTTACGATCATTTACCTTTAATGAAAACATCAAAGAAGATATTGTACTCAATCAATATGATGGCTACAATTCTTTTACATTTAAAATAAAGACAGATCTAACTGGAGAAATTGAGGAAGATGGTTCTATTACTTTTTATGATCAGAAAAAGCGGGCCATTTTTCAAGTCCCAAAACCATTTATGACTGATTCTAATTTAGATGAAAAGTCAGGTGAAGTGGCTCGCTCAGAAGATGTGAGCTTTAAACTAGAAAAAGAAGACGATGGCTATTTACTTCGTGTGACTGCTGATGAGAAATGGCTTGAGGATCCTGAACGAGTTTATCCTGTGTCTATCGATCCATCGACTTCTTTATCTGTGTCAGCAGACACATTTATCATGAGTAAATACCCGACTACAAATTATTCATCCTCTACGCAAAAATGGGACGCTAAACTTAAAAGTTATGTACTCAAAACAGGTTATTACGATAAAACAACTGGTACAAACTATGCGTTTATGAAATTTAATTCATTCAAGCCGATTCAAAATATGAATGTAACAAAAGCGACGCTTAAAACATATGTTGCTCATTCATATTACGGGACGAAGGCTACTGGTCTTTGGCTTGATACAGTGAATGCCAACTATGATCATACAAAACTAACATGGAATAATAAACCAAGCTCCAAAAATATCGGTAAAGCCAATGTATATAAAGGTCAATGGGCTACCTATGATGTGACATCAACCATCAAAGCTTGGAATAGTGGAACAGCTAACTATGGCTTTAAATTACATGCAAATGGAAATGGACAAGACCATTGGAAAAAAATAATCTCATCAACAAACTCAACCAATAAACCAGTCATTGAAGTAACATATACCATTCCACAAGCAAATGCACCAACTGTAAAAGGTTTTAGTAATGGAAATGGGACAGGCTACTTCAATTTAAGTTGGAAAAAGGTAGCTGGCGCAAAAGGTTACAAAGTGTGGCTATACAACGGAAAAGAGTATGAAGCCATTTCAGTTGGAAATGTGGCATCATGGAGTACAAAAGGAAAGAATATATGGCCAACAGCGAGCGAGATAGCAGCAAAAAAATATAAACTTCATTTAGACGGAAAAGGTGGCACTGAATTAGCAGTTGATCCTTCTCCAGTTTACAAAAACTCAGGCGGTAAGTATGCGACAAGTAAAAATTATTGGGTAGCTGTAAGTGCGATTTTTGACCAAGGTGAAGGCGCAATGTCAGCAAAGGTAAAACCTGTCGTGCCGAATGTGGCTAGAGCGAAAGCACCTAGTACAAAAGGTTTCAATAATAATAACGCAACAGGTTACTTTGATCTTTCTTGGAATTCAGTTTCCGGTGCGACCGGATATAAACTACAAATGTTTAATGGGAAAAGCTATGAGACATTGGATCTTGGGAATCAAACATCATGGTCAACTAAAGGGAAAAAAGTATGGCCGACAGCTGCTGAGATCAAAGCAGGTAAATATGCATTGCACCTCCAAGATGGTAAAGGGGCGGAGCTTCCAATTCATCCTGGTGCGACTTATAAAAATGCTGGAGGAGATGCGGCTCAAAAACATTATTCCTTCAGAGTGATTGCCTACAATAAAGATGGAGAAGCTATTGCTTCACCGCCAGCTGGACCAACTTTACCTGATCTATCTAGACCAAAAGCTTTATCTGGATATGCTTATACCAATACAAAAGAAAGCCAAACAGGTTATATCAATTTACATTGGGACAAAGTGAAAAATGCAAAAGGGTATAAAATTAACATCTATAATGGTAAGGCATATCAATCATTTGATGTGGGTGATGTCGATCATTGGACAACACAAAACAAGAATATTTGGCCGACTCCTTCTGAAGTTAAAAGTGGGAAATATGTGCTTCATACAGATGGTAAAGGCGGGGAATTAGCGCTAGACCCATCACCTGTATATGAAAATGCGAATGGAAATTATAAAGGACGCAAGAACTACTCCTTTACCCTTTCCGCTTACGATGCAAATGGAGAAACCATTCCAACACCAGCCTTTAACCCGACATTCCATGAAGGGGCCGAATTCCTTGGAACAGAGGATTACTGGTCGATTATTGATATACCAGACGGTCAGCTTAATGGTGCAACTGGGAATGTGATTGTCAGTGAAGAAGAAATGTCGATTGATGGAAGAGGACCGGGGCTTGGAATTGGTCGAACATACAACAGTTTAGATGCAGCTGACCACCTGTTTGGTCAAGGATGGTACGCAGATATAGAAACGAGTATCACGCCAACAAAAGAAGGTGCTATCTATCTTGATGAGGATGCTACAACCCATGTTTTTACAAAAAAAGCAGATGGCACGTATCAACCACCAACAGGTATTTTCCTTGAATTAACGGAATCAAAAGATGAATACATGTTAAAAACGAAGGATCAAACCTTTGCGCACTTTAGTAAAAACGGTGGGAAAATCACCAAGGTTGTAGATGGACATAAAAATACAACGACATATAAATATAATGAAAACAATCAGCTCACTTCAATGGAAGATGCATCTGGCCGAAAAATAACAATGGATTATGATGAAGATGGTCATATCATTTCGGTTCAAGGACCAAAAGGGAAAAAGCTTTCATATAAGTATGATGCAGGTTTACTAACGAAAGTCATAGATTCAGATGGAACAAGTATCTCATATGAATACGATAAAGATGGCAAATTGATTAAACAATTCTCTCAAAACAGCACAGAAGATCAGCCTGTTTTTACAGAATATCAATATGAAAATCATCGTTTAGTCAAGGCAACCAATGCAAAAAAAGAAACATTTGAGTACGCATATGATATGTCTAAAAAGACACTCATGCTGACACAGCCAAATGGTCGAAAAATACAGTATACGTATAACGAAGCAGCCAATCCAATTCAAGTTGTAGATGATGCGGAAGGGCTTAAAATCACCACTAAAACGAAATATGAAGGCAACCAAATCGTAGAAGAAATTGACCCAAATGATGTAGAGAAAGGAAAAGCTACAGAAAGCTATTCGTATGACAAAAATGGCAACGTCATTCAGGCGAAAGATGCTTATGGGACAGAAACCTACGAGTATAACAAAAACAATGATGTCACTAAAGTGAAAGATACAGAAGGAGATATTACAGATATCGCCTACGATGGATTAGATGCTGTATCTGAGACAGATCAAAGTGGAAATATGTCTTCAGCAAGTATTTATGATTCTTACGGGAATTTGATACAAACAAGTAAAGAACTTGCTGCAGGCGCGAGTATTTTGAAAAATGGCAGTTTTGAAGATACGCTAACTGGCTGGAAGCTTACAGCATCTAAGGATGACGGGAAATTAGCGCAAATAGCTGGGAAAAGTGGTGCGTTATCGGGGGGCCGAGTATTAGAGGTCAGTTCACAGTCGACAACTGAAGGAACAGAACTTGGCTATTCTTCGGCTACACAAGAAGTAATACTAGAGCCAAATACGACGTATACACTGAGTGGGAAAATAAAGACAGAACTAACGAAAGCAAGAGCATTTTTTAACATTGATTTAAGAGATACAAACAATAAACGAATTCAATGGATCAGCAACGGCTACAGCACATTATCAGGCAAAAACGATTGGACAAAACGCCAAGTTTCGTTTACGACGCCATCTCATGCAGGCAAAGCTGTGATCTATATGGAAGTGGATCATCGAGATAAGGCTGGAAAAGGAAAAGCCTGGTTCGATGAGATTCAGCTGGAAAAAGGCGAAGTTTCATCAAGTTACAATCCAGTCAAAAATAATTCCTTTACGGATAAAACAATAAGCTGGAGCGGAACAGGTGGTTCATTAGATAATGAAGAAGGCTTTAACGATGACGTTTCGTTAAAAATTACAAGAACTTCTTCAACTCAAGCAAATGCCATCTATAAACAATCTGTACCGATTGAACAAAGTGCGAATGATCAATCTGTGTATGTCACCTTGACTGGGATGTCTAAGGCTGAAAATGTCAAAGCTTCAAATGAAAATGATTACTCACTTCAAGCGTCCGTTACGTATACAGATGGCACAACAGGAACGTTTAATGCGAAATTCCCAACAGGTACACAAGAGTGGAACCGGGCGGCGGTTGTCATACCAAAAACAAAACCGTTGAAAAAAATCGACGTGCAGATCGTTTTCCAAAAAAGCGCGACTGGAACGGTGTGGTTTGATGATATCCGTTTAGTAGAAGGAAGTCTGTTAACGAAAACCACTTACGACGAAAAAGGGAACTACGCAGTTAAAGAAGAGGATGAGCTTGGTTACTCATCTCAATCTGCCTTCGACGAAACAGGCAAAAAACTTTCTGAAACCGATGCGAAAGGCGAAAAAACAACATTCGAATATGACCAGGCTGATCAGCTGAAGAAAATCACTTTATCTAACGGGACATCCATTGTAAGAACCTACGATAAAGAGGGCAATGAACAGTCGAAAACCATTCGTGCAGAGTCAGATCAAACGTATCAATTTGAATACGACCTTATGGGCAAATTAACAAAAACCATTGATCCATTAGGAAATGTGTTAAAAAGTGAATATGATGCGAATAGCAACTTAATTAAAACCATTTCTGCAAATGGACATGAAGTGTCTCTCACGTATGATGGAACAGACCGAGTGAAATCAAAGTCATACAATGGAACAGAAAAATATCACTTTAGCTATGATAAAAACGGAAACGAAACAACGGTTGTCAACAAAGAACAAAACACAACCAAAAATCGAACATTTGACCAACAAAACCGTATTACAAAGTTAACGGAGCGAGGCAGCAGCCAAACTTGGACGTATCCAGCCGATTCAGATAAACTGAAATCCTTTGAATGGACACACGGAAATCAAAAAGGGACGAACCAATTCAGTTACAATAAGCTTGATCAAATGACGCAGATGAAGGATTCGAGTTCTACGTATTCGTTTGATTATGATGAAAATGGAAATGTTCAGTCCTTTATTACAGGTAACGGCAGTGGTGCTAGCTTTGCTTATGATGAGCGCAATTTAATTAATGATTTGCATATTGGAACAAACCAAGGCACAACGATCTTAAACGAAGCTTACGAATATGATCAAAATGGAAACAGAATAACGATTGATCAAGGAAGCAACGGGAAGATTCGTTATGAATATGGAAAATTAGATCAATTGATCAAAGAAACTCATCCAGATGGCACGGTCATTGAGTACACATATGATGGGTTTGGAAACAGAAAAACCGTCACGACTGAAAAAAATGGCACTAAAAAAACAATCAACGCATCATTCAACATCATGAACCAACTGACAAAGGTAAATGATGAGACTTTAACTTATGACAAAAATGGCAACCGAACGTCTGACGGGCAATTCCTTTATGAATGGGATGCAGAAGATAACATTACAGCCATCACGAAAAAAGGGGAAGACAAGCCATTTGTCACTTACAAATATGATGAGCGTGGATATAGAATTCAAAAAACAGTGAATGGAAAAGTCACCAATTATTTTTATGACGGCGATAGCCTGAATGTCTTATACGAAACAGATAAAGATAACGTAGTCACAAAAGCATACACATACGGTGAGAGTGGACAGCTCCTTGCATTCACGCAAAACGGGAAAAAATATTTCTATCACTACAATGCACACGGCGATGTCATAGCCATCACAAATAGTGCAGGAAAAATCGTTGCTGAGTACGAATACGATACATGGGGAGTTCCAACTAAAGTAAAAGAAGATGAAGAAGTAAAAGGAAACCCATATCGCTATGCTGGTTACCGCTTCGATGAAGAAACAGGACTTTACTATTTAATCGCCCGCTACTATGAACCGAGAAACGGCGTATTCCTATCACTAGATCCAGACCCAGGAAGCGATGGAGATTCACTAGATCAAAACGGATATACTTATGGAAACAACAACCCAGTCATGAATGTGGACCCAGACGGCCATTGGGTATGGTTTGTTGTCAATGCAGGATTTGCGGTTTATGATGGATACAAAGCTTATAAATCGGGTAAAGGCTGGAAAGGTGCAGCTTTAGCAGCAGCATCTAATTTTGGACCTGGGAAGATATTTAAAGGTGCAAACAGAGTTTATAAAGCAGTTAAAAGTTACAAATTAGTAAAAAAATCTAAAGGAAAAAGATATAAAGGGAAAATAAAGAAAAGTAAAATACATGTTACATTTAGTAAACCACCTGGTCCTAAAAATGGTAAAAAGAATAGCAGCGTATATTACATTAAAAATAAAAAAATTCACCAGAAAAGAAAATATGATAGTAAAGGTCGTGCAATTTATGATATTGATTATTCCAATCATGGTAATGCGAAACAGCATCCAGTTGTTCCCCATAAACATAGGTGGACACATACAAATGGAAAGTCTAAAAGGGGCCATTGGGAAAGAGTCAAGTAATAGAGGTGATGAAAAGTGAGAATTGTTTTGGAAAAAGAAAATGAACTGTTTATAATTAATAATCTTTTCAAAAAGATAGAATTGAATGTGGAAAATTATAACTGGTTATTAAGTGATATGACAGATACCCAAATTTTTAATGATAATGAATATGTTGAGCATACATCTTTGACGCATAGTATTGAATGTTTGTTGATTAAAGGTGATAAACTCAAAAAATTATTGGAGGAATTTGACATGTCATTTACATTTGCTGTTTTTACTGCTTTGCCTCCTAAAATAAATCATTTTGAAATATTTGACGTTCCTGAGATTTATGACAATGAAGACTACTGGAGTGAGAATTATGTACCAACTATTCCTCAAGCAGAATTTGAAATAGGTTTCTTTGATTCTTCAGATATTATTTTTACCGGAGATAAACAGACTCTAAGAGGTTTTCAAAAGAAAGCTAACTTTACCTCGTTTAAAAATTATATAGAAACGTCAATTTGAACATTTCAATGAATGCCAAGCTGTCAAGGATACTTGACAGCTTTTGTTTATTATTTATTTAAATTGATTTAATTTATCATCTTAAGCAATTATATGTATTTCACTACTTTAAAGAGTATAATGAACATTACGACTTGATTAAATGTATTGCTCTGCACATCCCCATATGAATCTAAGGCATATCAAGTAAAGATACATCTAAAATTCACCAATGTATCATCTGTTCAAATAAAGATTTGGATTTAACAGATGATTCTAGTCTTCACTTGGACATTTGGCTCTTGGATAGAGGCTGGAAAAACATCAATTACTTTGACGAAGACTTTGAATAACAGTATTTTCTATTTTATTACCGAGCGGTTCAAGTCATACAAGAAGTATTGATTGAATCGTGCTAGTTTCTCTACATATCTGCTACTCATGCTTCCCCATCCCAACACAGAAAGGTGCAATGACATTGAATCGAATCTTGAAATGGCTCTTATTTGCGGTTGTCATCGCTGGCTTATTGGTATGCGCATTCTTTGTGTTCCGTTTCAACCAGCCTAAACCGACGACAAACATCCATTATGCAGACACACAAAATAAACAGCAAACCCTCGATATGTATATGCCGAAGGGCAAAGATGAAGATAAAAAGAAGAAGCATCCAGTGATGATCTATCTCCATGGCGGCGGCTGGACAGGCGGCGATAAGAATAGAGTCGCTTCAAAGGCTGATTATTTTACAGATCAAGGATATGTGTTTGTTTCAATGAATTACAGGCTTCACCCTAATGCCAACTATGAGCAGATGGCAGATGATACGGCAAACGCCATTAAATGGGTGAAGGATCATGCGGATGAATATCAAATCGATTCATCAAAAATCAATGTCATGGGTCACTCGGCAGGCGGTCATTTGACGGCGCTGGTTGCCACAGATTCGACCTACTTAAAACGTGTGGGGCTGTCGCCAACAACGATCAATTCCATTGTGGTTCTAGACGGGCCGTTAAACATCAATCAATTTATACAAGCCATCCCATCGTACAAAAAAGTCTTTGGCAAACAAAAGAAGAACTGGACAAAGGCATCACCTGTCACTTATATGAATCAAAAGAATGTACCACCTGTCTATTTGGTCACGGGCTGGGAAAATCCTGAGGTGTACAGATTTGCTGAAAAACTGAATCATGACAAAGGCTCTCGGTTTGTTTTTCGGGTGCATACGCTGAGCCACAGTGACTTGAACAAATGGTTTGGATCAGACAGGGCGCCAAAAGAAGCACAAAAAATGACGGAGGCTGTGATGGCTTTTGTTAAAAAACAAAATCAATAACGAAGACCATATGCTAGGCAATCCATTTTGTTGCAGTTATGATAAAACCTAAGTGGTTTGTTATTAAAGGAGTGTATGTCGTTGTCATCACGAATGGAAAATAAAGTGTTCAACTGCGAAAAGGAGCTGACGCTGAATATTATCGGCGGTAAGTGGAAAATGCTGATTTTATGGCATCTGGGCAGAGAAGGGACAAAACGTTTTGGTGAGTTAAAGTCGTTAATGCCTGGGATTACGCAAAGAATGCTTGTCAATCAGCTAAGAGAATTAGAGGAAGATCACATTGTGCACCGGGAGGTTTATCCTGTCGTCCCGCCAAAGGTTGAGTATTCTCTCACAGAATTAGGAGAAAGCTTAATGCCGATTTTAGAGGCGATGTATGATTGGGGAAAACAGTATCTCGACAGCAATTTCTTAAAAGATGATAAATAGAAAGACTACCGATTGTAGACAAAGGGCTAAAATAACTTTATTTTAGCCCTTTGTCTTTACCCTGAGATACTGCCCAAAAGACAGTATCTTTTTTGTAACCATATGCGGAAAAGTATAGTATGTAAAAAAAAAGTGCGTACTTACATTGCGTCATTCCTGTTGTTATACTCATTTCATCGTTCAAGATGCATCATCCGCGGAGCTCTTGAAGATGAGATGAAAAACGGGAGTGAAAGTTGATGAAATTACAATTAGCATTAGATTTAGTGAATATACCAGAGGCAATTGAGCTGATCAAAGAAGTAGAAGCATCCATTGATGTGGTCGAAATTGGGACACCTGTTGTGATTAACGAAGGGCTTCGTGCTGTAAAAGAAGTCAAGCAGGCTTTTCCGAATTTACGTGTACTCGCTGATTTGAAAATTATGGATGCTGCCGGCTATGAAGTGCAGCAGGCATCTGAAGCTGGAGCAGATATCGTCACCATTCTTGCAGCGGCAGAAGATATGTCTATTCAAGGAGCGGTGAAAGAAGCGAAAGCAAGAGGAAAACAAATTTTAGTTGATATGATTGGCATCAAAGATATCGCAGGCCGTGCAAAAGAGCTGGATGCGCTTGGAGTCGATTATATTTGTGTGCATACAGGCTATGACCTGCAAGCGGTTGGTCAAAATTCATTTGCTGATCTTATGACGATTAAAGAAGTTGTCAAGCAAGCGAAAACAGCGATTGCAGGTGGAATTAAGCTTGATACGTTACCTGAAGTCGTGAAATTAAACCCTGATTTAATCATTGTCGGCGGCGGTATTGCAAGCCAGGACAATAAAGCAGAAGTGGCTGCACAAATGAAACAGCTGATCGCACAATCATGAAGACCAGCGACTATGTGAAAGCCATTTTAAATGAGCTTTCTGATCATTCGTCTGCCATTCAAGACGAACAAGCAGAGCGTCTGGTCACAAGTATTTTATCTGCACAAAAAGTCTTTGTGACAGGTGCGGGCAGATCCGGCTTGATGGGAAAATCGTTTGCGATGAGACTTACGCATATTGGCGTCAAGGCATATGTAATTGGAGAAACGAATACGCCTTCTTTTACAGAAGAGGATCTTTTGATTGTCGGGAGCGGCTCTGGCCGTACAGAGTCTTTACTCGTCCTTGCAAAAAAGGCAAAAGCAATTGGCGGAAAAGTGGCAGCATTCACGCTTTCTGCTGAGTCACCTTTAGCTGATTTATCGGATGAAGTCATCTTATTGTCAGGTGCACCGAAGGATCAACAGGAAGGAAACCATCATACCATTCAGCCAATGGGCTCACTATTTGAGCAATCGCTTCTTCTGACATACGATGCGGTCATTTTAAGGTTAATGGAAATAAAAGAGCTCGACACACATACAATGTACGGTCACCATGCAAATTTAGAATAGATATTTTCAAAGCCTTTCCTTTCTTAAAAGGAGAGGCTTTTTCATTTAAAACAAGATCAGAATCTTGACATCATCTAATTGATGTAACTATAATTGTTACATCGTTAAATTAAAAGTGCAGCACGGAAGGAAGATGAACATGAAAGTACAAATTTGGTCAGATATCGCCTGTCCTTTTTGTTATATAGGAAAAAAACAGCTGGAAACAGCGCTAGAACAATTTCCAGAGAAGGAACAGGTAGAGATAGAGTTTAAAAGCTTTGAGCTTGATCCGCACGCACCTGTTGATGTCGATCATGACGTTCACGATATGCTCGTCAAAAAATATGGCATGAGCCGCAGCCAGGCCATGGCGATGAATGAGCAGGTGAAGCAGGCCGGTAAAGAGAAAGGAATCGATTTTCAATTCGATCCGCTCGTGTTGACAAACACCTTTGATGCCCACCGATTGGCGCAATATGCTGGTCAAAAGGGGAAAGGTGATTTCGTCATGGGAGAGCTGTTTCAAGCGTATTTTACAGACGGAAAGCATGTTGGTGACCGTCAAACTCTTTTAGACATTGCAGAAAAAGCAGGTCTTGACTTAAAGGAAGTAGAGCAAGCTCTTGACAGCGAGGAATTTGCAGATCATGTACGAGAAGATGAAAAAGAAGCGAGACAGCTTGGTATTAATGCCGTACCATTTTTCTTAATCAATAACAAATATTCAGTGGCAGGTGCACAGTCAGCAGATACGTTCCTGCGCGCACTTGAAACAGCTTGGACAGAGGAAGCAGCTCAAGCAGAGAAAGCGGCTGACAATGCGTTTGAAGCAGCATGTGCAGATGGCGTATGTGCGGTGCCTTCCCCTAAAGAAGAGGCGTAATAGATATGTTCCCTATCTTTTTATAAGATGGGGATTTTTTATTGATTCATGATGGATGAGGGGAAACACATGTCTTTCATTTCAGGGAGCCGACCCATTCACGCCTTATGCTGGAATCTAAAATAAAATGAGCCACTTGGAGTAAGGGCTCATTTTATTCGTTTGATCGTTTCACCTGGAACCAATTCAGGCTCGTAAAACGTTTGATCAGGGATATTCTTTTTCCCTTGTACTTTTTTAATCATCCAGTCTGCTGCATCACGGCCCATTTGCTCCTGTGGATGGGTCAGTGTTGTCAGCTTCACATGGGCATTTTTCTGGGCAATATACGAATTATCCTGTCCAATAATCGAGAGATCATCTGGAATGGACAGCCCGATTTCGCTGCATACATTGGCTACTTCTAAACCCACCTCATCGTTATAGCAAACAAGGGCGGTCAGTTCATGTCTGTGCGCCAACAGGAATGAGTGAATTTGCTCCCCCAAATGCTGCTTAGATTCTGTATCGAAAAAGAGCACATGCTCAGGCAGGAAATTAAGCTTCGCTTCACCTAGCGCTTGAATATAGCCCTTCATCCGATATTTTCCCTGTAAATCATCTGTTTTTGAAATAAGTCCAATTTGCTGATGGCCCGAGGTGATCAGCTCTTTTGTGGCTAAATAGCTGGACTTCACATCATCTAAACAGAGAAAAGGAACCTCTAGCTGCTCATAATAGGCATTGATCATAATGAGCGGTACATCCTGTTCTTTAAAGGATAAGTAGTACGAAATGTTTGGATTATATAAATTGCTTTTCGTTGGCTCGACAATAAGTCCGTCCACCCCAAAAGATAGCATCATTTCCAGCGCTTTTTTCTCCTGCTCAACATCGTTATTTGTGCTTGCCAGTAACAAGGAATAGTTCTCTTCGTTTAATCGGCTTTCAATGCCTCGAATGATGGAAGGGAAAATGTAATCGGATATGTATGTTGTAATGACCCCAATCGTTTTCATATGTGCATGTCCCGCAGGTTTTGTTTGATATTGATTGGTCACAAATGTGCCTGAACCTTTTTCGCTGCGCAAAAATCCTTCGCTGGACAATTCCAAAATGGCTTTTCGAACTGTATGTCTGCTTACTTGATACATGTCTTGCAGGCTTGATTCGGTTGGAATGCGCTCCCCGATCCGATAATCCCCTGTGAGTATTTTGCTTTTTATATCATCAATAATGATCTGGTACTTCTTTTTCATCGTTTCACTTCTTTCTCAGTTGATCATCTACTCGGATTGAGAAGAAATTGTATGGACATATTTTAACATGGTTGTCGAATCAAAAACAGGCGCTTTCCTTTTCTGTCATGACCCCTCCAGAAAAAATGCAGGTTTTTGTCACATTGTGTATGTACAACTATATTTATTATTGACATATGTACGTACAAATATTATATTGTGATTGTACCAGAGAATCAATGAATCTAGAAAAACAAAATTGAAACCGCTATCAAAATGGGGGTGAACGTAGATTGAATCATAAAGAGACGGCCAAAGCCTTGAAAGAAGGACGGACATCTTTAGGCATTGAATTTGGTTCAACACGAATTAAAGCGATTTTAATAGATGAGGAATTTCAGCCAATTGCACAAGGTGCATATGAATGGGAAAGTTTTCTCCAGGATGGCATTTGGACGTACAACTTAATTGATATCATTACAGGTCTGCAAGTGGCCTATCGAGAGATGAAAGAACAGGCCGAGCAAAAGTATGGTGTGACCATTCAAACCATTGGCTCAATCGGGGTATCAGCGATGATGCATGGTTATGTGGCATGTGATCATACAGGAGAGGTTCTCGTTCCGTTCCGAACATGGCGAAATGCAACGACCATCGAGGCGAGTCAAAAGCTGACAGATGTATTTCAATTTCATATTCCAGAAAGATGGAGTATTGCCCATTTGTATCAAGCGGTATTAGAAGAGGAAAAACATCTATCCCGATTAGAATATATGACCACTTTGTCTGGATATATTCACTGGCTGTTAACCGGAAAGCAGGCCATTGGTATTGGTGATGCGTCAGGGATGTTTCCAATTGATGAACAAACGAAGGACTACAATGAAGAAATGCTCCAGCAATTTGAAGCATTGATTGCAGAAAAAGGCTATCCGTGGAAGCTTCGTCACCTTCTGCCGCGTGTCTATTTAGCAGGCGAAGAGGCTGGCGTGTTAACTACAGCAGGAGCAGCCATTTTGGATCAGGGAAAACATTTGCAGCCAGGCATTCCATTTTGCCCGCCGGAAGGTGACGCTGGAACGGGAATGGTGGCGACAAACAGTGTAGAAAGGCGCACCGGGAATATTTCTGTTGGGACATCTGTTTTTGCCATGATTGTGCTAGAGCAGGATCTAAAAGGTGTCTATCCAGAAGTGGATCTTGTCACGACGCCGGATGGACTGCCAGTTGCCATGGTTCATGCGAATAACTGTACAAGTGACCTAAACGCTTGGGTGAATATATTCAGAGAGGCATTTGAAGCACTAGGCATGCAAGTGGAGTCAGAAAGGTTATACGAATCCCTATTGCAGCAAGCTTTAGAAGCAGATCGAGATGGCGGCGGACTCTTAAGCTATGGCTATTACTCTGGTGAAAATATTACGAGACTGCCAGAAGGAAGACCTCTTTTTGTCAGGTCTCCTGAAAGCCGCTTTAACCTCGCTAATTTCATGCGCACCCATTTGTTCTCCGCTTTTGGTGCTATGAAAATAGGCATGGACCGGTTAAAGGAACAGGAGCATGTAGTGATTGACCGCTTACTAGGGCATGGGGGATTATTTAAAACACCGCTCGTTGGACAAAAAATGGTTGCCGCAGCGCTGAATACACCTGTATCAGTCGTTTCAACAGCGGGAGAAGGTGGTGCGTTTGGGATGGCGGTCCTTGCTTCATATATGGTCCATCAACATCAGCAAACATTGGCTGAATTTCTTACCCAACGAGTATTTGCCCATACATCAGAAGAGCTCATGGAGCCCGATCCACTCGATGTCAAAGGCTTTGACGAATTTTTAAAGCGCTATCAAAAGGGGCTTCCGATTGAAGAAGCGGCAGTAGCGCATCTGATGCAAAAGAAAGGAGTGACAACGGTATGCTAGATCGCTTAAAAGAAGAAGTGTATCAAGCAAATTTAGATTTGCCAAAATACGGACTTGTGAAATTTACATGGGGCAATGTCAGTGCATGTGATCGTGACAGTGGTTTGTTTGTGATTAAGCCGAGCGGCATAGCGTATGACCAACTATCAGCAAAAGATATGGTCGTGGTGAACTTTGACGGTGAAGTGGTGGAAGGAGAATTCAGTCCTTCGTCAGATACAGCTACACATGCGGTTCTTTACAAACACTTTGAGGAAATTGGGGGCATTTCACATAGCCATTCTATGTGGGCAACCGTTTGGGCGCAGGCAGGTCTTGATTTACCAGCAATGGGCACAACACATGCCGATACATTTTACGGCGCTGTTCCGTGCGCTCGTTTTCTGACAGAAGAAGAAGTCAATCGCGGTTATGAGGTAGAGACCGGCCGGCTGATCATCGAAACGTTTGAGAAAAGAAACCTAGATGTCATGGCGGTGCCGGGTGTATTGCTTCAAGGGCATGGTCCGTTTACATGGGGGAAGGATGCAAAAAGTGCGGTCACAAACAGTGTGATTTTAGATGAAGTTGCCAAAATGAACCTTTTTGCCAAGCAATTGAACGAATTTGCGGAGCCATTGCCGCAGCGAATTTTAGATAAACATTACTTAAGAAAACATGGAAAGCATGCGTATTACGGACAAAAACCTTCAAGATAAAGAAAAGAGGGATATCTATGTTAACAAGTCAGAAAAAAGAATTTTGGTTTATCGTTGGGTCACAGCATCTATATGGTGATGAAGCACTGCAGAAAGTAAAAGCAAATGCACAAAAGATGACAGATGCCTTAAATGAGAGCGGTTTACTTCCTTATCCCGTGATCTTGCAGGAGCTGGCTGTCAGCGCCGATCAAATCACAAAGCTAATGAAAGAGGTCAATTATCGCGATGAAGTCATTGGCGTGATGACGTGGATGCATACATTTTCTCCAGCGAAAATGTGGATACGTGGCACCAGCCTTTTGCAAAAACCTCTTTTGCATCTTGTCACACAATTTTATGAAAAGATCCCTTGGGACACGATTGATATGGACTATATGAATCTTCATCAATCCGCACATGGAGATAGAGAATATGGCTATATCAATGCACGTTTAAATAAACAAAACCAAATTGTAACCGGTCATTGGTCAAAGCCTGAAGTGCAGCAGCAAATTGCTGATTGGATGGACGTTGCGGCTGCCTATCATGAGAGCTTTCACATCAAAGTAGCCCGGTTTGGTGACAACATGCGGCATGTGGCCGTGACAGAAGGCGATAAAATCGAAGCGCAGATTCAATTAGGATGGACCGTTGATTACTTTGGAATAGGCGATCTCGTCGAATATGTAAATGCAGTAGAGGAAGAAGAGGTAGATGCATTATTTGCTGAGTATTTAACGCAATATGATGTGAATTATGGAACGTATTCAGTTGACGAATGGGAAAAAAGTGTCAAGGTGCAGGCGCGATATGAAATCGCCATCAAACGTTTCTTAGATGAAGGCGGCTATCATGCCTTTACAACAAACTTTGAAGATTTACATGGGATGAAGCAGCTGCCTGGACTTGCGGTACAGCGGCTGATGGCAAAGGGATACGGCTTTGCTGGGGAAGGCGATTGGAAAACGGCTGCACTATCCCGCTTATTAAAGGTGATGAGCCATCATCAATCTACTGGCTTTATGGAGGACTACACATATGAAATGACCTCTGGGCAGGAAGCAGTGCTGCAATCTCATATGCTGGAAGTAGATCCAGCGCTCGCCCATACAAAACCTGTCATTGTCGTGTCTCCACTTGGGATTGGAAACCGGGAAGATCCAGCACGTCTTGTATTTGATGGAAAAGCAGGCGAAGGTGTCGTTGTCTCCATAGCTGATTTTGGAACACATTTTAAATGGCTGATACAAGAAGTCGAAGCCTTTAAACCGGAGGAAGCGGCACCTCATTTACCAGTTGCGCGTGTATTGTGGAAAATCAAACCGAATTTTCAGGATGGCGTCAAAGCATGGATTAAGCAAGGGGGAGGCCATCATACAGTCGTGTCTCTCAATTTAACGGTTGATCAAATTGTTCAATTTGCAAAGCTTGTCAATGCAGAATATGTGGTTTTATAGAAGAAGGGTGAAAGGTCTTCTACTGTTTACAGTGGAAGCACAGGGAGAAATGAAAGCGGTTAATTAAGTGAGGGGGTCATCCACTTGGAGAAAAAAGTGTCAAGCAAATTTATCTTCTTTTTCGGGTCCTTTGCAGGCATCTTATTTGGGTATGATATTGGTATTATTGCAGGGGCAGAAGGACATATTCAGGAAGAATTTCAGCTCAGCCCATTATGGCTTGGAATTGTTGTCTCTTCATTAATGGGCGGGGCCATCATTGGCTCGATCTTAAGCGGTCTCTTAGGGGATAAATTTGGCCGCAGAAAACTCATTTTGGTCTCATCCGTTATCTTTTTTGTCGGGGCTATCGGATCAGCTGTCGCACCAGAAGAGATTTCACTCACCATCGCTCGGATCTTTTTAGGGACAGCAGTAGGAACAGCCTCATCATTGGTTCCGGCTTACATGTCTGAAATCGCTCCTGCTAAAATCCGCGGGAAATTATCTGGACTCAATCAGCTCATGATTGTAACTGGACTATTGCTCAGCTATATTGTCGCGTTTGTGTTTGAACCCATCCCAGACAGCTGGCGCTGGATGCTGGGAAGTGCTGCTTTATTTGCGATCGTGCTTTATATTGGCATGCTGAAGCTTCCTGAATCTCCGAGATATTTGATTAAACACGGAATGGCTCATAAAGCACGAGAGGTATTAGGATCACTGCGTTCTTCCCGTGAGGAAATCGAATCAGAAATGCAGGAAATCTTAGAAGTCGCCAAAGAAGAACGCTCGGGTATTCGTGAATTGTTTCAAAAGAAATTCAGAATGGCTCTTTTCATTGGGGTTGGAATGGCGACCCTTCAACAAATTCAAGGCGCGAACTCCATTGTCTATTATGCAACGAGTATCGCTCGGAATGTAGGTCTTGCGCCGCAGGTTGCCGCAGGTTTTACAGTCATTGTCGGTGTCATTTTTGTCGTCACGACCGTGATCTTTTTACAATTTGTTGACCGCTTTGACCGCCGAACGATTCTCACTGTAGGGGGATCGGGCATGGCTCTTTCTTTCTTTGCCCCAGCCGCATTAGGTGCACTTGGCGTCAGTGAAGGAATTTTAAACTGGGTGACATTGATTTCACTTTGCTGCTTTATTTTGTGCTATGCCTTCTCGTGGGCACCGATCACTTGGATCATCATTGGCGAAATCTTCCCGCTATCTGTAAGAGGCATCGGAGCAGGTATCTCTTCTGCCTTTAACTGGACCGGATCGTTAGCAGTTGGACTCGTTTTCCCTATCTTGGCAGATCAATTCAGCTTTGGGGTTATTTTCTCCTCATTTGGCGTCATCTGCTTAATCGGACTATTATTCACCCGATTTGTGCTAGTCGAGACAAAGGGAAGAAGCTTAGAGCAAATCGAAACCGATATGGCTGCACGTGTATAAATTTAAGAAAACCATCTACCCACACGGGATAGATGGTTTTTTTACTCAAGCGTCTGTTTAAGCTCATCTGGCAGTAAATCAATTAATTGATCATAGGATGACAAATCCAGCACTTCAATCAGTGCATAATATTTCGCGTAAATTTCACTCAGCTGATCAGGATGATTGGTTTGATATTGATTCAGATGTAATTGAGTTAGTTCTAGTGCAATGTCTAGCTTGTTTCGTTCGAATGGCTGTGCCGTGTTAATCATATCGTTCACCTCTTATTTGATGATGAGTAGAAAAAATGCAGTGAATAAAAAGAGCTTATGTGTTGTTTTCATATATGTTCTATCTTCTCAATATATCATTTGTATAATATGTTAAAATTGTCCTTTTGTAAATAAAAAGAAAACTAGATAGAAAGTGGATTTCTTTAAAAATAGACATGCATCTAATCACGAAAGGTGCCTCTTACATACGATAGAGTGTAAGTGAAAGACAACTTGAAGGGGTGTTAAGATGAGCCGAAATCGATTAGATGATTTCTTCTTTGGACCTCGCAGAGAAGAAACGGTTGTTTTCCCCACACGTCAAATTGTCAACACAAGAACGAATGAACAAACGATCAGAAAAATTCATCCAACGCATATCACAAACGTCAATAAAAACATTAAAAGAATAGAAAACTACTATCCGGTCACTGAATCGACTCACAACGAGTATATTGTAGAAGAATACGATTGCGGCAGTGATATCAAAAACCCTTGCTGCCGTCCGGTGAAGCGCTGTAAGTGGTAGTGAAGGGGCATCCTTTTATGGGATGCCTTTTGTATGGTTAACGTTCCATTTCATTTAATTTTCCTTGGTCCAGCTGGAAGAAACGATTTCCTAATTCTGAATAAAGGTAGCGCTGATGGCTTGTAAATAAAACGCATCGATGTGAGAATTCTTTTTTTAATAAAGAAATCGATTGAATTTGAGAGGCTTCATCAAGAGAGGTAAAAGGCTCATCAAGAATAATCAGCTCTGGTGATCTTGCCACCATACTATTAAAAAAAAGTTTATATCTCATGCCCAATGAATACTGTTTGACAGGCATTTTTAGGGCATGAGTTAAATCAAATGCATCACAAAGCGATAGAAAGGTTTCTTTGTATAAAACCTTTTCCGACTTTTTCATATTCCATAAAGACTGGATAAGCTCCATATGCTCGAAGCCAGTGAGCGCATCATAGACTAAAGGTTTATCTGGAATGTACGCTACCAGACTTTTATATTGAGCGGTTCCAGGGTGATGCTGCCCGTTAAGTAAAATCGTTTCGGATGCTGAAGGAAGCAGACCTGCGATGATCTTTAAAAGTGTCGATTTACCGCTGCCATTTTTTCCAATAATACAAGCTCGATCACTTTCTTTCAGATCAAATGACACATGATCGAGAAGGTGAGAAGTCTTTTCTGTTGTTTCATAGTGAAAAGATAGCTGAGATACTTGAAGATTAGCCATTGATGAATCCTCCAATAACAAACGCAGTAGTCACCAGCATATACAAGATCACAGTTGCTAAGGCAGCTTTTTTTGATCCTTCAGCATAGTAAATAATTCCATCATAAAGGATGCGTAAAAGATATAAGTTGAATAAGAATGAAACTATTTGAATCAAGAGAAAATAGTGATCTAACTGTAACACCATCACACAATAGATCGCTGCACTATTCACTAATAAAAGAAATGCATTATAAACCAAAATAACAAGATACATTTTGCGTAAAATAAAAGCTTTATGAAAAAAATACATATAAATAGAAGTTAGAACAGTACTGAGAAAATTTAAAATGAAATAAAGCGGAATTGTCAGCAAAAAGATAAAAACAATGCTGGCAAGTTGTTTCCCAGTGGATAAAGGTTCATCTACTAACAAATCAATAATAAAAAATGTTAAAAAGACAGTCGACACAAATAAGGATAGTAAGACAAGGCCTACAATAGTTTTAATTGATTGATTCTGATTGAAAAATTGCTTAGGTCGTAGAAGTAGCTCCATGGAACCACATTCTCCTTTCTTCTATGGTAGATGTACATGGCTAACGTATTGCTCTAAAAGAGATGCTGTGAATAAAAGAACGGCTGCTGCAAAAATCAATTGAAGCACAGTTAGGATCAGTTTTTTTAATTCAATTGTTTCTCCTTTTATAAATCGATAAAGATAAATAAAAGGAAAAGAGCTGACGATTGAAAACAGAATTAATCCAAGAACTTCTACAAAAGCATGAGGAAGGAGTCCTGTGAATAGCTGCTGCGCTTCGTGATTGACAATCAGATACTGAACGAGCTTGCCGATTATGTAGCCGTTGTAAAAAAGAATGCCTGCAGACATGATCCCGCCTGTAAAAGCTCCGATGCCTAATATCGCCATTCCAACTTGTAAATTGTTTAAGAAAATAGATAGAAAAAACATCTCTTCATCCTTTTTAAGATAAGGAATCTGATCATAAGGAAGAAGGCTTCCGATTAGCACAGCTGCAATAAAGATAGCAGCGTAGAGGTAGCCGAGGCGTAGAATCAGTCTATTCTCCGATATAAAATACCTTATTTTTTTCAACATATTCAATCCCTTTATAGATGGTCTTGCGGCATAACACCCAGCAAATCACGGAAACAATCACAAAATACAAAGCAAACAGAACGCTAACGAGACTTGTAGAATGCTGCAAAATAGGTAGAAAAGAGGTCAAGATCATATAGTACATGAAAGGCAACACGAGAAAATTCCTAGCAAAGGCCTGTCCTTTATCGATAACATCTATTTCTTCATTGGTTGTCCCTATTTCATGCTCGTGAATAAAATTAAATTTTGTTATGAATGGAAACAAATACAGCTGAATCAATGGAAAAATGAAAAAGCCAACTCCCAATGCCACCAATTGAATAAGCATCTGAACATCAAAAAGTTGATATGCACTAATGATTGTTAGATTAATGAACAATAGAAAGAGTGATGGTATGGAAAATAAACAATAAAATAACTGGATTTTTGATAAGAAAAACTGCATAAGAGATGTTTGAGAAAGTCCATAAAGCCAAATATTCTTTTTTTCAGCACTTAAAGAAAATATAGAAGGGGTCAGCATTCTCATTTCATATGTTTGATTAGCTAAAATCATCACATTTAAAGTGAATAATAGCTGAACTTGCAAGGTATGATGATCAATAATCGAGATCAAAGCGGTCATAACCCCGACATAGAAGAATGCTTCATATGACATAAACATATAATTAAAAAACTCTTTAGACAGCAGCCACCTTTTTTCTTTTAGCACCTTAAGATCTTTTTGAATCAGCATATTCTTTTGAAACAGCGAGCTCTGAATTTTATCAAGTGCTTGAAAGTACCAATAAAATAAATCTCTAAAATGTTTTGAGCTTTGATCATACTCTTTTCCAGTCGGAATCCAGCGAACAGGGGTCTTCATAAGGAGTATTGCAGCTAATATCACCACGAAAAATGTGACAGGGTAAGTAAAAAGCGCAAGAAATTTTAGAAATACCGAATCCTGTGAAAATAAAGCATGATGGATTTGTTGAAGATTATTCTGATATAAAGACATCAAATTGTTTGAAAGTGTAATCCAAAACGCATCTTCTGCAAGCGAAGAAATTGATTGAAAAAGTTGTCGGAAAGTGTGATAAAAAGGGAAAATTATGTTCGATATAAGAACCCTTCCGAATAAGAAGAAAAGTAAAGAGATGCTTGCGAAAAAAAGAACACGAATGATTCCAATTTTTTTTACGACAATGTTATAGATGTAAGCACCAAATATCTTATTGCTGACGATAAAAAGTAAGAAGCCTGTTAATATAACATTCAGATGCTTCAACCAGAATAACAAGTCATGTGTTTGAGCAATGAAATATTGAAAGAGAAAATAGATCAAATAAGTACTCAAGCTTGTAAAAAGAAGCCAAACTAACTCTGAAAATAAAAGCGTTTGAAAAAGACGTCTCGAGGAAACAGGTGCAAGCTGTATCAACTCTTCAAAAGGAAGAATATGCGTTCTTCTATAAGATTCAATTCCTTTGACAATAGAGAAAAGGAACAAAAATATCACAAAAGCACTTTCCCATTCTATTTGATAGACCGGAGAGTAAAGATATGAAGAAATAACGAATACAATCAGGCATCCGAATAAAGTATCTAGGATACAAGAAAATAATATGTACTGTTTAGATGAAAACGATTTAAAAAATGGAACCCTGCGTATGATAAACTGAGCTAGATTTGAATATTGTTGTTTCATTCTAATTGATAGAAGTAGTGATAATAACGGATATAACATCTTCTCACCTGCATAAAAATTTAAATAGAAGGAGAACAAAGTCTCCTTCTATTGGGTCATAAAATTGAATTACCAAGCAATAACGGCTTTACGGCCTTTTTTCTTAATTTCGTTTTTAAGGTACTGACGAATTGTCTCTTTACCAGCCGCTGCAATGAGAGAAAGACCACCTGATCCAACAGCAGTTAAAATGGAGACAATTGTTGTAACAGCCCCGCCCGCTTCAACCACGTTCAGAACAACAGCTGCAACACTGCCTGGAATACCAAATTCTTTTGCTAGATCAGCAACGGGCAGCATTTGTAGCGAGAAGGAAAAAAGAGCTAGCATAAGGAATCCTACTGCTAAAGCACCAAAAAGAACATGTAGTTTGATTTCGTTTTTCGTTTCTGTCATATCAAATTCCTCCCTTTTTTGTATTTTTATTACTATTATATCTTAAGATATCTTTTAGTTCATCGCAATCCTTTTTTTTCATTTTTTTCATGAATTAGTTATAGATTAATATAAAAAAAGTGAAAAGATAAGTGAAAAAAGAATCGTTTTTGCTAGAATAAAACACGTAAACATGATCGGAAATACCTTGTTTTTACAGGTGAGGAAGCGAGTCAGAGAAGCCTATATCTTTTGATCAAAATCTCTTTTCAAGATAAAATTGGAAGTAACCATCATTCTTTTGGAGGTGATTTTCTGAATATTCGATTGTTAACAACAGATGATGCTGAAGAATATACAGCACTCAGACTAGAAGCACTGCGAGTAAATCCAGAGGGTTTTGCGATGAGCTATGAGGAAGAGCAATTCAATACAAAGGACAAATATAAAGCGCGTTTTGCTTCGGCTCAATCTATGTGGACATTTGGCGCTTTTCATCAAGGGCAGCTTGTGGGGGCAGTCACGCTCATCCGAGAAACCTTGCAGAAGTTAAAGCACCGAGCGAATCTGACTGCGATGTATGTAACAGCCGATGCCCGCGGAATGGGAGCAGGCAATGCCTTAATGACGAAAGCTCTTTCCTTCGCGCAAGAACAGCAGGACATCGAGCAAGTGTATTTATCAGTGGTGACAACTAATCATTCAGCAAAGCGCCTCTATCGCTCCGTTGGATTTGAGTCGTACGCTGTCGAAGAAAAAGCGTTAAAATGGGCTGATACATATGCAGATGAGGAAAAAATGGTTTTATTTTTATCATAGACTGGAGGAGATAGAAGTGAATCAACAGGCCATGCGCATTACGTTAGCAGCAGGACCCAATAGTGAGTTGGAATCTTTTGCACTGCGTGCAGCACTTGAAAACTTCGGCGCGAAAGTCGATATGCATTGGATCGGAAGACCAAATGACCTGATTCATGTGTTATCTGGTAGAAATAGAGGAGAAATAGATTACCTTCTTTTATCGTTTCATGGTGAAGAAGGAGCATTTATCATGCCTGAATTAGGGGAAGATGTATACGAAGATGAAGAGCCTAGGGATACTGCTTTTGGAGCGGATGAAATCAAGCGGTATGCTTCCTTAGAAGGAGTTCATGTTATCTCTACAGGCTGCACACTAGGAGAGAAAAATCTAGCAGATGCTTTTTTAGAGGCAGGAGCTACATCTTATACGGCACCGGATGATTACATTGATGGGAATGCAGCATTTATCTTTGTGCTGACCATGATGTACGAGCTCATGAACAATACAAAGACGGTCAGAGCGGCATTTGATCGAGCGCGTTCCATTGATGAAGAAACGAAATTATTTCAACTATATATGCAAAAGTAATCAAAGGACTGAGAAATCAGTCCTTTTTTATTCCTCTCTAAAAAATGTGTCGAAAATGTGACAATTGTGTGATTTGCAAACTAAAAAGGGGGCATGCAAAGTCTATCCTACAAACACACGTCATTCAGGCATGACGGCATCACGAGAGGAGAATCATTGTGTCAATTAAATGGAAAGTCAGTCTCGTCCTATGCGGACTTGCGATGATCATAGGAATCGCCGCGTTTTATCATAATCAGCAGGCAAGCGGGACAGAGAAGAAGAAGGTAGCACCAGATGCGAGCTATAAAGAAGTTGAAATTGTGACCCTCGTGAATGACGGGAGATACTTGAGATATGCTGTGAACTATCCTGTGTTTCATCAAAAAAAGCTAGATCAAGAGATGAAAAGATTTGCAGAAACAGCGCTCGATAAATTCAAAACATCATTTAGTGAAGCAAGTGATGTCGATGAAGATCATCGATACGAATTAAACATAGATTACGAGATTACTCATTATGCCAAACAAACTGCTGCGATCAAATTCAATACATATGAATTGAAAGGCGGAGTAAAAGGCGCACATGAAACGAAGATATTCAATTTTGATTTCAAGAAACAGCATTTTTTATCGATAGATGATCTATTTTTATCAAAGAAAGAAAGTCTGAAAAAACTGTCTCAAATGACATTTGAGGAGTTAAAAAAAGATCGCTCTCTTGCTGAAAACGAGCATTTGCTTAAACAAGGAACATCTCCTGAGGCAGAGCATTATCGGTATTTTGCCATCAAAGATCGTTTTATTGAATTCTACTTCCCAGCAGGGCAAATTGCACCAGACAAGAAAGGCCCTCAAGTGCTGGCGATTAAGAAAACACTGCTTAAAGGAATGTTAAAGCCAGAATACATCAATAAAGAAAAGAACAAAAACGAGAAAAAAGAACCGATCGCAAAAAGAAAGATTGTAAAACTGCCTAAACAGCGAATATTTAACCCACATCAAAAAGCCATTGCCCTTACATTTGATGATGGACCAAATCCATCAACGACTTCAAAAATCTTAACAGCTTTAAAAGAAAACAAAGGACACGCGACATTTTTTGTATTAGGCAGCAGGGTTCAATATTATCCCGATATGCTAGGTGAAATCAGAAAAGGTGGAAATGAAATCGGAAATCATTCCTATAACCACCCTTTACTCACAAGATTGCCATTAAAACAAGCCATCAAACAAGTCGAAGATACGCAGCAAATTATTGAAAAAGCTAGCGGATTCAAACCCACTCACTTTAGACCGCCATATGGTGGAACAAACGGACAGATCAACGAGGCTGTCAACATGAAAGTTACGCTTTGGGACGTTGATCCTGAAGACTGGAAATATCGCAACAGCCAATACGTCGCAAACTACATTCTTTCACATGCGTCTAGCGGAGAAACCGTCTTAATGCACGACATCTATGACACCTCTGCCAACGCGGCTGTCACGATTATCAACGATTTGACGAAGCAAGGATATCAGTTACTAACAGTATCGGAGCTTGAGCAGTGGAAGGAAGCACGGGCGAAAAAGGTGAATTGAATACGTAAAAAAGATGCGAGTTTTAATGGATTCGCATCTTTTTTAAAGCATATTATGAAGATAAAGGGAAAATATGTTAAAGTGGTTATAGAAAGGGAGGGCTTCAAAAATGGTGTTGATGAGGTTGATCAGCATATATATGCTGACAGCGTTTAGTTTGGGATTTGTTATAAACTATGTACCTGGTTTGATGCTGCCCATCTATATTCTTGCAATGATTGGGCTCATTTTATGTCTCGGTCATATTGCGCTCCATTATATTCGGCGAATTAGATATATGTTGTTTGAGGAAAAACGGTAAGATTCCTCCTATGGAAAAAAACCTCCTGCTAGTTGCGTGAGGTTTTATTTTTTTTATGTTCTAACAGTTTGATGATTTTCCCGTTTGGTGCTTTGATTTGTCTCAAAAGAGAAACGAAATTCCCCGTAAATCGTATGAGGACAATAAGTAAAATAATGATCATCCACAAGCTATGACCTCCAATCGATATGAAGGATACGGTACAATAAGAATGTATAAAATGAACAGTTCGTGCCATCTATTCGACAATTGGTGTGAATGGATTGTTAAGGGGGATTCATTTGAAACGAGTAGACGTGGTTTCAGCTATTATTTATGACGAGGAAGAAAATATATTAACGGTCAAGAATGTAAAGGGATATTGGGAACTTCCGGGCGGTGCTGTGGAAAAAGGTGAACACCTGCAGCAGGCTGTCATCCGTGAAGTGAAAGAAGAGACAGGGTATGTTGTCAAAGTAAATGAACTTCATTCGATTCGTGAAGCATTCTTTCAAGATAAAAAGCATCATGCGCTGATCATTACGTTCTTTGCGGAAATGATCGGGGGAGAGATGAACATTCTAGATCCGGATCATGATATTGAAGAAGTAAAATGGGTCAGCACTCAAACCTTTCAAAAGCTAAACCCAAAGCTATATCACATGCTAAAATTAAACCAACAAACGCAAGCTTTTTATGATTTTGAGGGAAATAGAACAATTGGTTAAATCCAAATTGATATAGGCATAAAGGAGCGATATGGATGTTTTTATACTACGGCCCCACAGGAGCTCCAGTAGAAAATCCGGGAGAAGAATTCATGAAAAAGATCTTCTTCCAGGAGAGTGAAGAGTATTGGAAACAAGGTAACGGGGAATCTTCCATTGAGTTAGAGGAAGATGGGGAATGCGAAAGTCTAGTTTTCTTTTATACTGAACCGTATGGATTCTTTATCATCAGATATCCAGATTTTTTAGTCCCTTTTCAAAAGGTAGAAAAGATCGAAACGATCGAGCATTTGGTCGCTGGATCACCATTGTATGTGCCATCGTGCAGCTATGTCGACCGCAATCAGGCGTATCAAATCATTCAACATTTTTTAACGACAAAAAAGGTACCTGACTTTGTTGATTGGGTTGAGTTGAGGAATATTGATTTTCAGCATGATGTGAAAAGGTAGGGGAGTAAGGTGAAAGTGTGTACAGATGAAAGGATACATAGTTTAGATGAGAGTATGCATTTACATGTAGGATATTATGAGCATGGTTTTGATTATGAAGGCGTGTTTTTTAAGAGTGTAGAAACAGGAAGATGGTTATTGTTTTTTGATCAGAAAAGTTACGGGTTGAATCTCTTAAAGAGTTATGAGGAATACGACCATTTAGGCTTATTCATTGGGGAATATCCAATTGAAGATGATCAAATTGAAGAGGAAGGTCAGCGATTATTTGAGTGTTTTTTAAAAGGAAATGGCATAGTGGGATAAATGAATGGATCTTTAACTGACCTTACTTTTCATAAGCATGTACTGATTTTAACTTTCTACCGATAAAATTAGCAGATACAGGTGTTAATTCTTTTTCTCTTGCCCAAACAGAAAGTTGACCGATATGGTGAATTTCGTGGGCAATTATATGATGTAATATTTCATTTTTAGTGTATTCACCTTTATCCCAAGGAACTGTTACTATTCGATCTTGTTTTCCATCTAAATGAGATTTTAAAAATTCAACTATTTCATGTCGTAAAGTAGTTGAGAGCGTTTTTACTTTCGCCAGAGTCTTGTAATCATCAAAATCTAATACCACGTCTTCTTTACCCTGAATACCACGAATCCAACTATATTCAACATCCATAATGTGAAAAAGAGTGTATAAAATACTCCCTACTCCACCTATGCGGTCTTGTAGCAACTCTTCTGTTGTTAGTTGATTACACCAGTTAATCCATTCGTCTCTCACCTGCCAGTTGTACTCAAAAAACTTAATCATTATGATCACTCCAAAGTTAAATTGTTTGTTTAATTACTGCTATCTCTTAAAGATATTCTTGTTGAATTAAACGACACAATGTACATGATCTGGTGTCAGTTTAGAAACAATCATACTATCAACCTTGTTTTCATAACATGGCCCTTGGAAACTGTTACGTTTATAGGGTCTCTTGCAGCACTTTTTGGTAAGTTGTAGTTTATCTACGATTACTAACCCCGAATATTTGTTCTTATATTGATTATACTAAGCTTTCTGACAGGTATCAAATAACAACATTTAAAATTGATTAGCAAGAATACATGAAGCATTATATTTTATTTTTTCGTATTTAAATTTTTTAAGCATAAATGCAGAATACAATATTTATATGCAAATCGCTTTGCCATCATTTCCTGCAGCTCTCTAAATAGAATAGATTTCCTTCATGTCTTAGTTCATGACCGACCAAAATCTTGCCATTGTTCTTGAGGGCTAAGGCGGTAGCTATTATCAAAAGAAATGCAGAGAGACAGTAGCTTATTGCCGAAATAAAAAACAGACCCAACAAGGTCTGTTTTTTTTAGAAGTTGGAAAGAGTTCATTTTCACTTCCCCTTCTCCCGCTTCCGTTTTTCCTTCTCCGCCCGGTAAAACTCATGAAACATCTTCATCAGCGCGCGCTTCTCAATCCGTGACACATAGCTCCGCGATATCCCAAGCTCTTTGGCTATTTCCCGCTGCGTTTTTTCTTTCTTTAAATCAAGACCGAACCGGCCGACGATCACTTCTTTTTCTCGGCCGTCGAGAATGTCGATATACTCCTTTACTTTTTCAAGCTCCATGTTGAGCTGAATGGTATCGATCACATCTTCATTTTCGGATTTTAAGACATCGATTAATGAAATTTCATTGCCTTCTTTATCCTGACCGATGGGGTCATGCAAGGAGACGTCTTTTTTCGTTTTTTTGAGCGCGCGTAAGTGCATGAGAATTTCGTTATTAAAGTCAAAAGGGGGATGCATAAATTTCCCGTAACAGCTTGACTAAATAAGTGTTGAGTCAGTTTTCTGTAATAAATGCTTGAACATTTTTTAGCGAGTGAAGGGGATGCCTTAAAAAAACAGGCTACATTTTCAATTGCATGTGATTGTATGTACGAAAGATTAATATTACACAACATGAAAGTTGGAATGCAAAAGTGATGTAAAATAATTGGACTGCCACTTTAAATAATCCGTCCAAGTTGTAGGCATTGTTTTTAAACACCTTTATATCTATATATATGGCAAAATTCATGAACGAAATCGTACCATTGTTTAGTTCGGCTTTTTCGACTGTTATAAATTCCGCTGTGTTTAAGTGCGAAGCTTGTAACAGGTTTAAACGACAACCTAATATCTAAAGCCTCGGCAATCTGTTCAAAGTTAATTTGTTCAGGCGCTGTAATATCAATCTTCCTGTATAAGTTTTCAATCAAATTCTCTAAGACTGTTTGTATACCTCATGGTGAAAAACATCCTTAAAGACAACAATCTAAAAATGGGATTCGTTAAATATTATAGGGAAAACTAAGACTTTTTTATAGGAAAAAGCATCTAAGATATGGAAGGCGTTTCTTGAAGACTGCTAAGTAATTTGTTTCATAATTAGAGCGATATTCGGTTTTAGAGTTAAAGGTAATTAGGCTGCAAAAAGAAAAGGTTGAAACGGAGGAATACACGCAATGCGAAGAGAACAGATAATGATGAGTCTGATAGCTCAATTTATACTGAAAAAGAATTAGAGAGTGATCCAAAAGCAACTTCTTCAAATCCAAATGATTACAATGATGATGGAGAGTATGCACCAAAGAATGGGGTTTCAGATAACCCAGCTGATTATAATGCCAACGGAGAATATAAACCAGTTGAAGCCATGACTCAAGAAGAGATTGAAAAAGAATTGGAAAGTATGATTGGATATAGCTTAAATCAGTATTTCAATTGGGCACCTTATTAGGTGTCTTTTTTGTGTTCAATCGTTCGACAAATTTTGCAAAATGTTCTTTGTCATAATCTCTTGCCGATATTAAGGTAGGAGGTGAAACATGACTAGAACAATTAATGTTAATCGGCAACATTTGTTAGAATAATTAGCAGGTGGATCGGTAAACTGTCAATGCACAATAGAAGCTCTAGTTATTCTCATCGACAAAAAGGTATTTACTAAGAAGAATTCGTTAAATATCAAAAGCATGATTTGAAAAATTTAGCAGCTGAGCATTCTGCAGAGCTTTTAGGTATTAATACACTATGAGCAGAAAATAATACTTTCTTTATTTGCGCATCGTATAAACAGAATTTTGTCCATGCATTAATTGGGGGGAATAAAAATTAATAGCAAGTTTACCGATGCTAAATTAATAGCAAGATATTTAGTTGAGAATTATGGGAAATCCTATCAAGAAAATTTTAAACAATGTATAATAAATAACTACAGTAAAAAACAAATAAAGATGATGTCTAAAAGGCTTGAGGGTTCAGTTAACCTCTCTAGAGACACGAGTCATGTTAATACAATTCCTTTTACTATTTTTATTGGACTGTTTGGAGGAATAGTTCCTTTAATAAATGGATTCTTGACATATAATTCAGGTAACTTCGATAAATTCAATAAAGGAAATTTAGAAAGTATAGCTGAATTTTTTAACTTTTTTAATGTTTATTATCAAATTTCTTTGTGTTTTTTGGTAGCATTATTCTACATATTGTTTATTTATTGGTTAATTCAGTATAAAAATAAAGAACGTTTTTTAACTAAGTTTTTTGGTTTTAAAATTTTAATTGATGAATGTATTGAAGAAATTGAAGAGATAAAAAAGAAAAAATATAAATTGACTAGGTCATAAATAAAGGCCCTTCTGTTTTAATGTATTTAAAATATTAAGATAAGAGGAATGATAAGATGTTTTTGTTAACTGATGATTTGAGGAAAGAGGATTTAAAATTTGAACCATACGAACCCTGTCCTTGTTTATCGGGTAAGAAGTTCAAGTTTTGCTGCTACCAAAAAGCGAGAAACTTTAAACAGAAATCTTTAACGGAACTTAATTATTCTGAAAGCAGAATACAATATGAAATGAGTAAACTGTGGGATGAAACTGATTTCAAAACATGTTTTGGATTTAATAAAGAAAAATGTGGTGATCTAATAAAAAATGCTCACTCGATACAAAATAATAGAATTCTTAATCGGATAAGTGATGAAAATCATGTTTATCAAATTTCACATAGATTCTCTAATGATGAAGGGATTACTACAGAGTTTAAAAGGATTAGCAAGAATAAAGCTAGTACTTTTTTCGGTTTTTGTGATTTTCACGATACAGAGTTGTTTAAGCCTATAGAATTAAAGGATTATGAAAATGAGGAAATACAAAATTTTTTATTTGCATTTAGAGCACTATGTATTGAAATCCATAAAAAAATTAGAAGGTTGGAGTCACTTAGAAATATATCCAAAAAGTACCCAAATAAATTAATTGACTCTTTTTTTGTTTATAATTTTAAACTAGCAGAGCTTGATATTAGGGATTTTAATTCCGATTATGAAAAATTTAAAAGAGGCTATCTTGAAAATAACTTTTCAAACATAAAAACATTATTTCGAAAGTTGCCATTTGAAATAAATTTTGCTGTATCGACTTCTTTTGCAGTCAATGAGGACATAAAAGGAAATACTTTAAATGAGATTCATAATATTAATAAGAACCTTGTGCTTCCCTCAATTTATCTAAATATCTATCCTATCAAAGATGGTACAAATATTATCATTTCATATTTTTCAGATAATGATGATGTGTATGGAGAATATATAAATCAATTAGAGCTTTTAAATGATAAAGAATTTGTCGAGTATCTAAACTTTCTAATCATAGAATATACTGAAAACATCTTTTTCAGGCCTAATTTTATAGAAAGTTTAAACGAGAAACAGAAGTATTCATTGTTAAAAAGTTTTGAGTCATCAATTTTTCCAATGGAAAAATTTGAACTATTATATGAGGATAATTATTATAATTTTGATCTTTTTTCAAGAGACACTTAATAGAGTGTCTTTTTTATATCCCTCTTTAATTGTTTCTGCGGTAAATCTCAGGAAAGAAATGGGTTGTGAACAAAAAATGTAGGTGCACCACTAGGTAACAAGAATGCTTTAGGTACTAAAGAAGGCGCACCACAAAGAAATCAAAAACGCTGTTACTCAGGGATTCTTCTCGAAATGCCTTCCAGAAGAAACACCATCCACCATTGGAAGGGTCGGATGAACAAATCGATCAAATCATTCGATAAACAATCTAGAATGTTATACGCAATTCCAAATAATCTAATTGAAGGTGATTATGAAGTGGGCTGGAATAAAAGATTATCGGAAATGGATAAACAGTTTATAAAACAGATATATCCCAAGGTTATGAAGATAGACTTGGCAAAATATTGGGAAAAATGAGGATGTAACACAATCAAATGATGACAACTCCGATTCAATAAAAAACTTCTCCTTAAACAGACAAGGATCAAAAACCCTTTTATGCAGCCAATTGCCGATAGTTTATCAGTGATTGGCTTCTAGTCTATCAACCTCCTTTTCAATTCGTTGAACTTTTTAAAACTTCATTCTGATGTTTCAGATAACGATTATCTGCCTTGAATTTTCTCTAATTCGGAAGATTACTCCGTACATATATTGCTTGCCAACAGGTTGTTCGAATCGATGTGCACCTCCAACCTTATGCCATCTAACCCATTTCTGAAACTACGACTTATCATTCAATACCTGCATGAACTTTTTCATATACACGCCTGCCAATTTAATTTCTACAGCCTTCTGTTTGACTTCAAGCGTATAAATCACTCTGGTTCGTTCTCATAAAAAAACACCTCCAAGTCTTCTTGTAACGACGATCGCTTTTCAAACTTGAAGATGTTTTTATTTGTCTCATATTATGGAGGCGGTCCCAATGGGAACTTTTTTTTCAGTTCCAGTTCTATTTATTATAATCCTAAGGAAAAGTTTATTAAGTCTACACAATCAGGAAAATCTATGAGCGGGTTTCTGTTCCCTTGGATGTTAAAAATTGCACGGTTTCTATGTTTTTCGTGTAAAGTAATAGGATGCTTTTTATGCCAACGTATCAGTAAGTTAATATCAACTTGTTTTTTTCTTTCATTTTTTATTTTATTTGGATACCTAAGAAGGAAATAAAGTACTGCTCTCGCGGCTTCTCCCTTTCCATTTTCAGGTTCAAATTTAATATTGCCCCCTCTTTTTCCGCACTGATTTTTAATCACTTCACTATAAGATTCGGGATTGTAATCTTCAAAATCAAAATAAGGGATATTACTTCTGAAGCTATTGCATTCTTTTTCTGATATAAATAAGTGATGCAAGTCACCGACCATGGGACTAAGCTTTCCAAACCAAGATTGCGGAACAACATGTTCAATATTAAATTGAAATTTATTTTCAATTTCCTCCAGAATAGTTTCTTTATGTTCATCTGTTACAATAATTTCATTGTTGAAAACATTCTCAATAAAACGTACTCTTTCTTGTTCTAAGTGCTTATCTTCTCTGATTAAAGATTCTGGATCTAGATTTTTCCCCGAATAGATGCTTTTAATTTCTCCATTTTCTCGTAAATCTACATCAGAATACAATTCGATCCTGCTTCTATTATAAGGGAGTGTATTTTTATGTGTTCTAGCAAGTAATTCATGAATGTTTTGATATAATTGAGAGCAATTTCCAATGATGAAGTTTATTGAACGGTAATAATCATTAACGGAAAGTTTGTCCTTTTCTTCGTCATAATAGGAAATGTTATTTTTAAACTTACTTTTATTAAGCTTCAGCCTTAATAAAGCTTTTTCAAGGTCCTTTTCTTCATGTAAGTTTTCTAAACCCCTTATTGAGTTGTTTTGAGTATGTCTCATTATCTCGCTCGTATCCTTGAAAAGAAGTCTCATAACTAAAGGTGCATGATCAGAAATTTTTTGTACAAAATCATTAACACTCTTATCTAGTCTTACAATAGCTGTGTCATCTCCACTAACATGTGCTATGTTTACATCTTTACTAACTAAAATATGATCAATGAGTGAAAATGGATCTTTCAAATAGGAACTGTGACCAGCTCTAGCATCATCATCTGTTAGAGTTTTTAGTGACGGGGATTTGATAATGTCCATTAATGATGTACTATTGATATCGTCATTAAAATCTCCACCTAAAATAATGGGTAGATGTTTGAATTCGCTATCCTTTAGTAAATCCTCTATAATTAGAGCAATGATATTGGCAGCTAGTTTCCTTCTTTTGGTGCTTACAATGTCTCTCATTGCTTTAAGGTGAACAACAATTATCAAAAATTCAATATCTTTCCCTTCTTCTTTTATTTTACACTTAGCAAATAATGGTTCTCTTTTTTTTGGAAAGGCGGATTGTCCGGAAGGGGTGGTTTCTTCTAGCAATGACTTGTATTTGTTGTTAATATCACTTCTAATTTCTGCTGTAGTTGTACTTATATCATATAAAATGGCTAAATCTTGAGGTCCATTTGTATCTAGATATACATAATCCATATTGGCTCCCTCATTTTTTAAAGCCTTAACAAGCCTATTCATAGCTTCTTTCTCAACTTCAATTAATCCCAATGCATCCATTGATAAGTTGGAAATTACTTTTGCAACTTCTTTTACTCTTTGATCATCAACACCATTGTTGAAATGTTCAATATTCCAGAAACCTATATCTGCAAAAAGTCTATCACCTGAAAATGTCGGTATCTCTATTTCAGAAATGTCATTGTTATTCCGTATTAAACCGTTCACATCATAAAATCCTAAGTATGGAGAAGTATCTTCTAAAGAGCCGATTATTTTGGACGCTCCACTATCCCCAGTATGGGCTTGAGAGATTAAGTGAGAAACAATAACTGAAATTCTAATCCCCTCATTAACTGCTTCCTGTGAAGACTGATCACTAAACCATCCCGCATGATGTAGAGCAACTAATTGCCACTTATTATTAAAAACAGCTGAACCGGATGAACCAGGTTCTGTATCAGTGATATAGTGAATAGCTTTGTCATAGACATAAGATACGGTATTATCTTGAAGTGCAATTTCCTTTTTTCTCCCTGCAGGATGTTGAATAATATTAACATACTCGCCCCTTGTAATTGTAGCGGGGTTTCTTGTTAATTTTATTGGCTTAATATCTTCGATCCCAATGTTTTCACAAGCAATAATAGTAAAGTCTAGATCTTCCATTGGAGAGGTAATGAACAGCTCATGAGGATTTAATTTCACCCTAATACTGTTCTTTCCTTCCTCATAATAGAATTCTGCAATGCTTCCTGCACCGATATTTTTATCTTCAATAACATGATGGTTAGTCATTATGACTCCGTTGTCAATTAAGAAACCTGTTCCCATTGCTCCAGAAGGAGTGGTAATTCGACATATTGCTTTTGCAACTTCAGCACCTTTATAAAGAAAATCAATGGGGAGAAGGTTATTATCTTTATGTATTTTTTCATAAATATCCTTCTCGGTTTTTCTTCGTATTTCTTCGTTATTTTCCCATTCCTTTTCGTCCGGAGAAATATGCAAAATGGATAAGGCTCTTCTTTTTACTAAATCTCTAAAGGCCTCCGGAGACAGGGGGGTTAAATCGTTAAAAGCATGTTCCTTCCCAATCAAAGAAATTTGTTTATTATTAATCATCATTATTATCCCTCCTGAGTATATCATGTTCGAAAGAAGTTCTTTTATTCGAATTTTAGAGGATATTTAATTACCTTTATATATAAATGCCCTCTGTCGAAGGGCCATTTCGATTTTTTAACAGTTGTTTCCTCAATAGATTTTTCGGCAAATCTCCACTCTGTCATATTGTCCAGTTAAGAGATCGCCAATAAACCTGAAGTGATGTTTTCGATTCTGACCCAATCGAAAGTACATTCCAGTTGAATTTGACTATTGCACTTTATTTTTAATGAACCATTACCATTAAGTTCACTTATTCCAAATTGGTCAAGAATATTATTCGTTCCAGATTTTTATCAGTAAATCCTGAACGCCTATAAAATACATTTCTATATAAACAACATCCCACTTTCCTCAGCGTTTAGGTTTATTCTCAACAACTTCTTTTGTCATAAGACGCACAAATAAGCAGGTGTCATCTCTATTTAATTCAATATTCATTAATTCCGCATCAGTAAAATTGTGCATACTCCAAATATTTTAATAAAAGCTTGAGGGTTCATGAATTTTCCTTCATTAACCATAGAATTCTCCTTACATAGTCATTTTCATTTTTTTCATTATTTGCAGCTTATTTCAAATTAAATAGAATAGCCCTTTTCATTGAGAGGGGCTTGTAAAGTGTAAAGTGCTCTTTATCATTAAATAAAGAAATGAATGTTATTTAAGCAACAAATTCTCTTTTTATAACAAAAATATCAATCTGCTTTGATTCTCAAAGATCTTGTAAATAATCTGGAACGTGTTTAAAATAGCTACTTGTAACTCTCCTTCTGAAATTGGTAAAGCCATTAGCCAGATAACACTCTTGTTGCTAATTCCAAGTAGCTCTAAATTTTCCCCCGCAGAAACGAACATAATATGTTTCATATCGGCTTCCTGATCGTACATACTAATCACATTTTTAAAAATAACACCTGGTGCGCAAGAATAATTTTAGTTGATTATATTAAAGACACAAGTTGATAAAACATTAGCATGTCTGAAGGTGACTACATTGCAGCTACGATTTCTATCTGTAACGGACTGCTATACACCTCATAATTAATAGAACGATCCGACAAGCCTACAGTGAATATGATGTGATTCCTTCCTGAGGCTGGTTAATAAGCCACTAGAAACTTATAAAGTTCTTTTAAATTCCATCAGTGAGATGACAGGAATTGATTTTGAGAATCGCCTGTATCGGACAAATCTCATTTTGTTTTTTGAAAGCAACTTTACGAAAAGAGACAACATATAAATACCAGAAGCACATCCTAATAGAAGTATGGAGAATTTGATTTTGGAACGTGAATTAACATAAGTAAAAGGGTCACCTATGTAGGTCACCCTTTGTTAAAGTTAGAAAACCATGTCCTTCGGCTTCTTTACTATATCCAAGAGGAACGGTATGCTTTATTAACTCATTATAAAGTTCTTGTTCAGTAATAAATCTTCCGAGTTTCTTTTCATATTGATTAATAATTAGGGCGGCAGCTCCCGCAACATGGGGCGTTGCCATTGATGTTCCTTTAAGTGTTGCATAGCTATCTTTTGGGTATGTTGATAACACTTCTTCTCCGGGAGCAACTAAGTCAATTTGATTATTTGTATTTGTGAACTTACTTAATTTCTTAAATGGATCCACTGACCCTACGCATACAACTTCTTTATAGTAGGAAGGGTAACCAACTTCATTTGTTTTTTCATTTGCATCGCCTTTATTTCCTGCAGCACAAATGAACATGATATTATGTTGAACAGCTTTTTGAATAACTTCATGTAGCTGTTCCGGTGGCTTTTCTTCACCACTTAATGACATTGAGATAATACGTACTTTTTCCTGTTTAGGTCCCCTCCATTTAATACAGTACTCGATAGCATTAACCATATCAAAGTAATCTGCAATTAGCCTCCCTTTTCCAGGTCCCTCTGTAATCCTCTTTACCACTTTACAAATAAGTAATCTCACGTCTGGAGCTACTCCAACAACACCTTTTCCATTAATCACGGCACCAATAGTTCCGGCTACATGAGTACCGTGTCCAGTCAAATCATTAACATCCTTTAAATTATTTTTGTCTATAAAGTTATGTGTATCAATAATCCGTCCTTTTAAATCAGGATGATCTACTTGGCATCCACTATCAAGTACAGCAACAACAACACCTGCCCCTTTATTGCTATCCTCCCATACATCAGGTGCTTTGATTATCTTTACGCCAAACGGGATTTCAAAAGTATTCTTAACAACAGATTTAATTTCAAATGGAATTGGTTTTAGATAACTCATAGTTTCTCCAATTTTAATATTATCATTTAATTTTTTTTAAAACTTCTGCTACAGTTTCATTGGCTTCTCCTAAAACTTGTGTTGAATAGATCCAACTACTAGATTGTTTACCACTAACAACAATTGTTTTTCCTTCATATGAAGAAAAATCAAAGTCACGGGGCATTTCTCCTGCCACTTCACTTATTTTTGTAAAACGTGTATCACCAAAAGAAGGTTGCAAATAAACATGTTTGAACTCTCCATTGTGTACTTGTCCAATATAGTAACTTGTTTGATTATAGTGTTCATCATGAGATGATATAGAAGAAGTTGATTTATCTAATATAGGCTCTGATCCTTTGAGACGAAGAGCCATAGCAACTGCTGCTTCTGCATCAATTTTTCCAAATCCAAACCAAGGGCTCCAAGTTCCATTTAGATCATTAATGTCTATAAAATCTCCTTTATCAAAAGGTGCAACTGGAGACACATCCTAAGTTGGATTTGGGTCGTAATTCGTAGATGGTGTTTTGGGATAACCTTGCATATTTAAATTTTTTGAAGCTGTTCTTTTTAAAATTGAAATAACTTCTAGAGCTTTTAAATCAGGATTTGCTGAAATGATTAATGCTGCAATTCCAGCAACAAGTGGAGTAGCACTCGATGTACCACCAAAACCATGGGTAACATTCATAATATCGGAACCAGTTGTAGTTGTAATGCCGAGTCCCTTAAGTGGTAAACGATGATAAGTATGCCCATTACTACTTGGAGCAGTAAGTGAAATACCGGTACCATAATTTGAATAATGGCTTCTTTGAGCAGTGCTTGACAAAGCTGCAATATGCATAACTCCAGGTAAACCTACTAAATCATTTTTGAAATGTTTGGAAGTTTCAACTCCGATCCACTCATCAAGCTGATCATCCTTATAGGTCCATCCGGTATTATATGGTATTTCGACTGGGGAACTATGCTTTATTGGACTGTTATCATTTCCAGCTGCCCATAGGAACACGATTCCTTTTCCTCGTCGTCCCCCAGAAATAGATAATTTTTTAATTCGATTTATTACATTAATTGACCATAAGTTAAAGGCATGTTTACCCCAGGAATTAGATAAAACATCTACTTTGTCTCCAATATATTTAAGAGCTGTCATTAAGTGATCATCACCTATAGTTAAAGCACGATTATCTTCAGAAGCTGATTCCCACTTAATAGGGAACAGACGGCAACCTGGGGCAGCACCAACTGTCAGTTCAGCATCTACTTCTGCAGCAGCTACTCCAGCACAAGAAGTTCCATGATTATTACCGTCACTGTACATATTATCTTCACTTGCGTCTGGATCACCTTTCTTGAAGAGATGATTTCCTTTAAAATAGCCCCATCCTGCAAACTTATTTGGTGAGTCAAAGTCACTATGATTTATTTTGCATCCATCATCAGTTATTCCGATAACTACCTCCGAACTACCAAAGCCATTTAGAAGTTTCCAAGCATTTTCACACTTTGCTGAGGAACGAGGATCAAAATCAGGGTGATTAAGTTTAGTATGTAAATGCCATTGTAATAAATAAGAATTATCACTAGGCAAAGGAAGATCATATTTCTGCATACGGTAAACTAGGTCGTGTTCTGCAAATTCAACAAGTGGTTCCTCTTCTGTTAATTTGACAACCAATTTGACAGGGTTCATGCCAGTATGTTCTGTTAGTCGAAACAGATACTCTCGATCACTATAATTTTTTTGTATTATCAAACCGTAACGTCCTGCAAATTCGCTAATCTTTTCAGGGGAAAGAAATGTACGAAAAGTTATTATGATCCGGTCTGTTATTAAAAACTCTGTGTCGCTATCCTCAACATAATAAGCATGATGTGTTGGAGCAATTTCTCTAGATTTAGCCATTAAAGGTTCTAATTCAGCCGTTTTTACAGTTACTCGTGAAGAAACCGGCGAAATTTGATTCACTTTTGTTACATTTAGCTTTTCTTTTAATGTTTTAGGAAGTGAGCGTACTACAAATTGATTTGGACTCTTTTTTAAAGCTATTTTTTCTCCTGTACGATAAGTATAAACAACTTGATGATTTGTCATTGTAATATCTCCTTTAAATTGGGTTCAACATAAATATTAACCAAAAATGTAAATATAATACATTTTGTTGCTAGGAGGTTTTCAAATTAAATTTTCATTAGGACAAACAGCTATTACATAGCATTACCCAAGGGGTGATGCATTTTATGAAGGTAATAATCATCGAGGGACCACAAGCTGCCAAATGCATTAACGATTGCTATCATTATTTAATAAAACTTTATAGGAAGGAGATCCAAGGTGATAGCAATATATGTAAGGGTATCGACCGAGGAACAAGCGATCAAGGGATCGAGCATCGACAGCCAAATCGAGGCCTGTATAAAGAAAGTAGGGACTAAGGATGTGCTGAAGTATGCCGATGAAGGATTTTCTGGAGAGCTTTTAGAACGTCCGGCGTTAAATCGCTTGAGGGAGGATGCAAGCAAAGGGCTAATAAGTCAAGTCATCTGCTACGATCCAGACCGTCTTTCTCGGAAATTAATGAATCAGCTTATCATTGATGATGAACTGCGAAAGCGAAATATACCATTGATATTTGTAAATGGAGAATACGCCAATTCTCCAGAAGGTCAATTATTTTTCGCAATGCGCGGAGCAATCTCAGAATTTGAAAAAGCCAAAATCAAAGAACGGACATCAAGCGGCCGACTTCAAAAAATGAAAAAAGGCATGATCATTAAAGATTCCAAACTATATGGCTATAAATTTGTTAAAGAGAAAAGAACTCTTGAGATATTTGAAGAAGAAGCAAAAATTATTCGGATGATTTTCAACTACTTCACTGATCATAAGAGCCCTTTTTTTGGCAGGATAAATGGTATTGCTCTACATTTAACCCAGATGGGGGTTAAAACAAAAAAAGGCGCCAGAGTATGGCACAGGCAGGTTGTTCGACAGATATTAATGAACTCTTCTTATAAGGGTGAACATAAACAGTATAAATATGATACAGAGGGTTCCTATGTTTCAAAACAAGCAGGAAACAAATCTATAATTAAAATTAGACCTGAAGAAGAGCAAATCTCTGTGGCAATTCCAGCAATTGTTCCAGCTGAACAATGGAAGTATGCTCAAGAACTCTTAGGTCAAAGTAAAAGAAAACATTTGAGTACCAGTCCTCACAATTACTTGTTATCGGGTTTGGTTGGATGTGGGAAATGCGGAAATACCATGACAGGTAAGAAAAGAAAATCACACGGTAAAGACTACTATGTGTATACATGTCGGAAAAATTATTCTGGAGCAAAGGACCGCGGATGCGGAAAGGAAATGTCTGAGAATAAATTGAACCGGCATGTATGGGGTGAAATTTTTAAATTCATCACAAATCCCCAAAAGTATGCTTCTTTTAAAGAGATTGAACAATCAAATCACCTGTCTGATGAATTAGAACTTATTCAAAAAGAGATAGAGAAAACAAAAAAAGGCCGCAAGCGTCTTTTAACACTAATCAGCCTATGCGATGACGATGATTTAGATATTGATGAAATCAAAACAAAAATTATTGAGTTGCAAAAAAAGCAAAACCAGCTTACTGAAAAGTGTAACGAAATTCAATCAAAAATGAAATTATTAGATGATACAAGCTCAAGCGAAAATGCTTTAAAAAGAACTATCGACTATTTTCAAGTAATCGGTGCAGATAACCTAACTCTTGAAGATAAAAAAACAATTGTTAACTTTATCGTAAAAGAAGTTACCGTTGTGGATTCTGACACCATATATATTGAAACTTATTAAAGAGGGGTGTATGCACCCCCCTTTTGTAATTACAATTTCATTTTCAATACACCGCGCTGCATACGTTGCCAGCTTTGTTCCTTTTCCAGAGGAATAGCTTTCGATGGCTTTAATGAGTCCGATCGTCCCGATGGAGATGAGGTCTTCAGCGTCTTCCCCGGTATTTTCAAATTTCTTTACAATATGGGCGACGAGCCGAAGGTTATGTTCAATCAGCATGTTTCTTGCGTGTTCATCGCCCTGTGCCATGAGGGCTAAGTATTTTTTTTCATCATCTCCCGAAAGGGGCTGTGGAAAGGCATTGTTTTTGACATAGGACACTAAAAACACCAATTCTTTGACCATCAATCCCATCGCTGTAAATACTCCTGCCACGATTTTCACCTCCACCATGTTTAGGCTGCTGCCTATATCCTCAAATGTATGTGAAGGAGGGATTGTCTGTGTCTGTACGATGAAAAAATCCTCTTTTTCAAAAAAATCGTGCTTCTGTTCGTCTCTTTTTTATGTTTGCGGTTTCTTTTCGGTGCTTGGCGGTCAAGAAGCGTGCTAAAATATGTAATATTAGACCGAAAAGGAAGGGGTCATTTCGGAACATGGGGAAGGTTCTATCTTCACATGTAGGTATGAAAATTAATGAATGGTATCGAATGATACGGCAGTTCAGTGTTCCAGATGCGGAAATCTTGAAAGCGGAAGTTGAAGCGGAAATTGAACAGATGGAAGAGGACCAGCATTTACTGATTTATTATCAGCTCATGTGTTTTCGGCACCAAATCATGCTTGACTATATACACCCTTCAAAATACCAACCTTTCTCAGTATCTAATCTAGTCGATAAAATCGAAAATTCCAATCATGAGTTATCTGATATGCTGCATTATTACCATGCATTTTTTCGTGGCATGCATGAATTTAGTCAAAAAGAATATTTAGAAGCCGTCAAATATTATCGAGTCGCAGAAAAGCAGCTGTCCATGGTATTTGATGATATTGAGCAGGCAGAGTTTCATTTTAAAGTGGCAGAAGCCTACTATATAATGAAACAAACACATGTCTCCATGCACCATATTTTAAAGGCGCTGGAAATATACGATCAGCATGATGCGTATACCATTCGCATCATTCAATGTCTCTTTGTCATTTCAGGAAATTATCAAGATTTAAAACGAAAAGACCGGGCACTGCCTCATTTAAAAAAGGCAAAACAGCTCGCATCTCAAATTGATCACCCGCGCATATACAGTTCAGCGCTCTATAATTTAGGAAAATGTTATGGCGAGCTTGGCTATAGAGAGGAAGCGGAACGATATTTAACGGAATCCGCTGATCTTGCCCGCAAAGAGCTGCTTCCAACGCTTCCACATACGCTCTATACGCTGGCGAAGCTGCTTTTTAGACAGAATGAACAGGCGGATGCGCTGCGCATATTAGAAGCTGGGAAATTGGCTGCAAAGAAGCATGAAGACCAGCTGTTCTGTCATATGTTTGAGTATCTGGATGCTTTATATGTTCAGGAAATCAATGAAGACCAACTGCAAAAAACCATTGATTATTTGGAAAAACTTAGCCTATACTCTTATATAGAGGATATCTCACTAGAAATTGCGACAGCCTTAGAAGCCTCTCAACAATACAAAAAGTCCAACCAGTATTATCAGAAATTATTATGGGCTCAAAATCAAATCCAAGAAGGAGAGTGTCTGTATGAATTCTAAGCAACGTTCGACAGTTGAAGAGAGAAACCAAACGTGAAACACAAAGAGCGGGCCAGTATGGCCGGCTTTTTTTATGTGAAAAAGATGTCGATATCCTCATGAGGTTTGCATGAATTGATGAGAAAGCGGGCAATTTAATTGGTAATGATGTTCGGTGGAGGAGGCGGTCGAATGAAAGGGCTGCATATCTTAATGTGTATATGGCTGCTATGTGCTTTTGTTCCTAATAAAGTAGAGGCACGTACATTAAAACGAGTCGATCTTGAAAAAACGGGACGTGCCTTTTGGGACATGAGAGCGGAACGGAAAAAGATTGCAATCACCTTTGATGATGGACCTCACCCAGTGTATACAAATCAAATATTGGATGTGCTGAAGGAGCATCAAGTGAATGCGAGCTTTTTTGTGATAGGGAGCCGAATCCATGCATATCCGATGATCGCAGAACGGATTGTGGACGAAGGGAATGAACTCGGCAATCATACGATGAATCATACGTATTTTGACCTGTTGTCGTCAAAGGAGATCAAGCGGGAATTAAAAGAATCAGCGGCTCATATCGCTTCACTCCAGCCTGGCGGTCCCTTATTATTTCGCCCTCCTGGTGGACGCTTAACAATGAAATCATTCCGCATTCTGTCAAAGCAAGGGTACGATGTGGTCATGTGGTCCTTTACGCAAGATCCGAAGGACTGGTCAAGACCAGGCGCACATAAAATTGCAAGCCGAATTATTGATCATATTCAAGGCGGCGATATCATCCTTTTACATGATGGCGGCGGAAATCGCAAGCAAACGGTAGAAGCATTAAAGCAGGTGATTCCTGAATTAAAAAAGAGAGGCTATGAATTTGTAAAAGTAAGTGAGTTGCTGCACCATGACAAAGCATATATGCCAGTTCAACTGCAATAGTAATCATTCGTCAAAAACAGTCATTCATTGAAACCAAAAGTCTTGTCGTTTACTATATGAAGAGGGCTTTTGGAGGTGAATGTTGTGAAGAAGTATGTTTTCCTTTTTATCCTATTATGTGTTGCTGCTGGGTGCTCAAAGCCAGTACAAGAAAGCGTCATTGCATTTGGTGACAGTAATACAAGAGGATCAAACTGGGACTTTCGAGATTATCCAACATCTGAAAAATGGGTGAATCTCATGAAAAACGTCGAGCGCGGCCAAATTCAAGTGAAGAATGCAGGCATTGGTGGGCAGACGACTGAAGACGCGAAACTGCGCTTTAAGCAGGATATTTTAAAACAGAAACCAACTTACGTTCTCATCATGTTCGGTACGAATGATGCGGCGATTTTAGACGGGAAACATCCCCGAGTGACGAAAAAACGGTTTAGAGAAAATTTAACCTACTTCATTTCTGAAAGTAGAAAAGAAGGCATTACCCCGATTCTCATGACCTGTGTTCCTGTTGTAGAAGGCGGGAAAAAGGGCTTGTATTATTACTCTAGATATAAGTCATCTTATTTTGCCGGGAGAGGCGGGGCAAGAGCTTGGCAAAACTCTTATAATGACATCACGAGAGAAGTAGCGAAGGATGAGCAGGTGCCGCTTGTCGACAACTGGAAAGCTTTCATCCGAGAAGCTGGTGAAGATAGTGATCATGCCCTGATTCAGTCAGGCTTGATCGACCCTTCTGGCAATCATATGACACCAAAAGGGGCGAGAATTATTTATAACGAAATCAAAGAGCGTGATGTCATCAAACATTTTTAAATGATGGCCATCTGCCTAAACAAGACCATCCATCCAGCATAGTCTAACAGTATATCTTCCTAGAAGGAGGTAACTGATATGTGGGGATGTCCTTATCCTTACCCTGCGTGTTCGCCTTATCCAGCACAAGGAGCAGGAATCGGTTACGCTTTTCTTGTTGTGTTCCTTGTGGTCATTTTAGTCGTAGGCGGGGGGTTATGGTTTTGGAATGAACAGCCTTGCAATTAAGACACCTCTTCTTTTATCAGAAGGGGTGTTTTTTACGGAAAATAGTAGTAAGCCTATAGCGCAAGTGATATAATATCAGTCACCTGAGTTTAAAAAAGGAGAGTGCTCGGGAGGCATGGTTCCTGTGATATGGAATTAAGAGGAAACAGAGAGCATATGCCCGAGCGAACGTCTTTTCATTTCTGTCTCAATTAATTCAATGAAGTCGCGATTTAAGTTCATTTCATTTGCTTTATAATACGATTCTATAAGTAAATCATCTGACAGCTTTTTCATACTAGAAACCCATATGATGGGAAAAACACCTCCCCTGAAAAAGTTGGCATAAAATTTGAGGAAAAGACATATCATCATAGGTTGATCGACTGTCTTTGAAGTACCTTTAATCTACCATGAATGGGAAACAAGAACAATCGTTCTGTTATCCACATGGTTAAGTGGATAACTTGTGGGTAGAGTGTTTATAATTGAATGAAAGCGTGATGAAATATAGGTGGATAATGTGTGTAAAATTATCCACACCTGTTGAAGGTCCTCATCATATGTCGAAAACTTTTTCATTGTATTCGATAGACAGACAAATTGTGATTTGATTCGACACAATCGCTGAAAACCAATGGAAGAAAGGGTGCAAATTGTGCTAAAGAAGTATTTCTTACCGGATGAATTTGTGAAAAGTATTTTCCACATTTCACCGCAAAAATTAAAAGAACGAAATGTAAAAGGAATTATTACCGATCTAGATAACACACTAGTAGAATGGGACCGTCCAAGTGCGACACCGCGCTTAATTGAATGGTTTCAAGAAATGAAAGATCACGGGATACAAGTGACGATTGTATCGAACAATAATGAAAAAAGGGTCAAGCTTTTTTCTGAACCGGTTCATATCCCGTTTATCTATAAAGCGAGAAAGCCTATGGGAAGAGCCTTTAATAAGGCAGTCGCTGATATGCAGTTGAAAAAAGAAGATGTGGTTGTCATTGGGGATCAGCTCATGACAGATGTTCTTGGCGGGAATCGTCATGGCTTCCATACGATTTTGGTCGTTCCTGTTGCTGCCTCGGACGGATTTTTCACAAAGTTTAACAGGCAGATTGAACGCAGAATTTTAGGAGCCTTAAAGCGTAAGGGCCACATTCAGTGGGAGGAAGAGTAATAATGGAAAAGGTTGTTTGTATTGGCTGCGGTGTAGCCATTCAGACGGAAGATAAAGATCAATTAGGATATGCGCCGGCAGCATCTCTATTGAAAGAAGATGTGATCTGTCAGCGCTGTTTTAGGTTAAAGAACTACAATGAGATTCAAGATGTTTCTTTAACAGAAGACGACTTTTTAAATATATTGCACAGCATTGGAGAGACAGATTCTCTCATTGTGAAGGTCGTTGATATTTTTGACTTTAACGGAAGCTGGATCAATGGGCTGAGCCGTATTGTCGGCGGTAATCCGATTTTACTTGTCGGTAACAAAGTGGATATTTTACCGAAATCCGTGAAAAAAGATCGTCTAATTCATTGGATGAAACGGGAAGCAAAGGAAAACGGATTAAACCCTATCGATGTTTTCTTAATTAGTGCAAGCAGAGGCCAGGGCGTGCCTGAGGTGATGGAAGCGATTGATCATTATCGCGAGGGAAGAAATGTCTATGTTGTCGGCTGTACGAATGTAGGGAAATCAACATTTATCAATCGAATCATCAAAGAAGTATCTGGAGAAGAGAATGTCATTACTACCTCCCAATATCCAGGTACTACACTTGATGCGATTGAAATTCCGCTTAATGACGGGTCTGCATTATTTGATACGCCGGGCATCATCAACCGCCATCAAATGGCGCACTATGTCAGCAAAAATGACCTGAAGATTTTAACGCCGAAAAAAGAATTGAAACCGAGAACGTTCCAATTAAATGAAGCACAAACGCTTTATTTTGGCGGACTGGCTCGATTTGATTACGTAACAGGCGGCAGAACGTCATTTGTCTGCTATATGCCAAATGAGCTGAACATTCACCGTACAAAGCTGGAGAACGCAGATGATTTATATGAAAAACATGCAGGAGAACTGCTGTCACCGCCATCAAAAGAGGGAATGGAAGATTTCCCGCCGCTTGTTCCGCATACCTTTACCATTGATCAGCCAAAAATGGACATCGTCTTTTCAGGTTTAGGCTGGGTCACTGCAAATGATGCGGGCAAGCAAATCAAAGTTTATGCGCCAAAAGGCGTTCATGTGTTTATGAGACGTTCGTTAATTTAAATGTTCCAAAGGGGGAGAGACCTTGAAACCTTTATACGGAGTAATCGGTAACCCTGTTGGCCACTCAATGTCTCCGGATATTCATAATGCAGCACTAAAGGATGCTGGAATTGATGGACATTATCATGGCTTTCAAGTAGAAAATGATGACCTGAAAGATGCGATTAGCGGCATGAAAGCGTTAGGAATCAGCGGCATTAATGTTACTGTTCCGCACAAGGTAGAAATCATGAAGTACCTTGACAAAATTGATGTAACAGCTGAACGCCTCGGTGCCGTCAATACGGTGCGGCTCGAAGGAGATCAGCTCGTTGGGTACAATACAGATGGAGAAGGCTTTCTTCATTCATTGCTTGAAGCCCTGGATCAGCCGTTATCAGAGCTGTCATTTCTCTTGATTGGTGCTGGCGGAGCGGCAAGAGCGATTTATACGACAATTGCTCAGTATGCACCGAAGAGCTTTGATATTACGAACCGCACCATTGAAAAAGCTGAAGCTTTAATTGAAAGTGCAGAGGGGAAAATCACATCTCATGCAATCACATTAAATACAGCAGAAGAGCAACTTGGGGAATATGATGTCATCATCCATACGACCTCGATCGGCATGTATCCGAATGTTGAAGAAACCCCGATTTCTTTAGCGAACGCAAAAAAAACAGCGGTCGTTTGTGATATTGTGTATAATCCAATAGAAACAAAACTGCTTAGTGAAGCAGCAGGTTTAGGCTTGAAAACAGTAGATGGGGTTGGCATGTTTGTTGGACAAGCAGTAAGAGCCTTTGAACTGTGGACAGGCATTACGCCTGACGCCGGAAAAATGAAGTCAATTGTCATAGAGAAATTAGGAGGAACACCATGTTAAAAGGTAAGCAGAAACGTTTTTTACGTGCACAAGCACATCATTTATCACCTATTTTTCAAGTTGGAAAAGGCGGGGTAAATGACAATATGGTCAAGCAAATTTCCGAGGCGCTTGAAGCAAGAGAACTGTTAAAAGTCAGCGTATTGCAAAATTGTGACGAGGACAAAACAGAAGTTGCGAAAGCACTTGTAAAAGGTGCAAAAGCTGAACTCGTTCAAACGATCGGAAATGTGATTGTCCTTTACAAAGAATCTAAGGAAAATAAACAAATTAAGCTGCCGTAAAGGTGGATGCGATATGAAAAAAATAGGATTGTTCGGCGGTACGTTTGATCCTCCCCATAACGGGCATTTACTGATGGCAAGTGAGGTGCGGACTCAAGTGGGGCTGGATGAAATATGGTTTATCCCAAACCATATGCCTCCTCATAAAGCAGGACGGAAACGAGCAGATAGTCATCACCGGATAAACATGGTGGAGACGGCGATTCTGTCAAATCCGTATTTTCGTCTCGAGCTCATTGAAATGGAGCGGGAGGGTCCGTCTTATACGGTAGATACAGTGGATCTGTTAAAGAAGCGTCATCCAGAAGATCAGTTCTTTTTTATGATAGGAGCGGACATGGTCGAGTATTTGCCAAAATGGCATCGGATCGACGATTTGCTTCAAATGATCACCTTTATTGGGATGAAAAGACCGGGTTACGTTGGAAGTACGGCATATCCGCTTTTATTTGCAGATGTTCCAGCTTTTGATGTATCATCGACATTGATTAGGCAGCGAATAGAGCAGGGAATACCTGTTGATTATTTGATTCCGAAAGCTGTTGAGCGTTATATAAAGGAGCATCATTTATATGAATCGTGAAGAAGCATTGAACTGTGTCAAAGAGCAGTTAACAGAGCATAGATATACACATACACTTGGAGTCATGGAGACAGCCATTTCATTAGCGGAACGGTTCGGTGCAGATGTGAAAAAAGCAGAGATCGCCGCTATTTTTCATGATTATGCGAAATTTAGACCAAAGGAAGAAATGAAGGGGATTATCGAGCAAGAGAAGATGAACCCTTTATTGCTTGAATATTCGCCTGAGCTTTGGCACGCTCCGGTTGGTGCCTATTTGGTCAAAAAAGAAGCTGGAATTGATGATCACGATGTATTAACAGCCATTGAATTTCATACTTCCGGCAGACCAGACATGACTTTACTTGAAAAAGTCATTTATGTCGCAGATTATATTGAACCAGGACGACATTTCCCTGGTGTCGAAGAAGTAAGGGAGTTAGCAGAACATGATCTAGATCGTGCACTGATCCAATCATTAAAAAACACCATCAGTTTTCTAATGAAAAAGAATCAGCCAGTCTTTCCAGATACGCTTGCTACTTACAACTCGCTTGTGCATAAGAACAACTAAGGAGGAATTTTGGATGGATTCATCATCAATTTTAAACGTCGCAGCAGGAGCATGCGATGATAAACGGGCTGAGGATATTATTGCCCTTAATATGCAAGGAATCTCGCTTGTTGCAGATTATTTTCTCATTTGTCACGGGAATTCTGATAAACAAGTGCAAGCCATTGCAAGAGAAGTAAAACATCTTGCAGAGGAAAGCGGAATCGAAGTGAAGAAGATGGAAGGCTTTGATGAAGCAAGATGGGTATTGATTGACCTAGGAGATGTCATTGCCCATGTGTTCCACAAAGAAGAAAGAGGATATTACAATCTAGAAAAGCTTTGGGGAGATGCGCCGAGAGAAACGCTTTCACTTGGCATTAACTCATGATTTATCAAGGGTTTGCAGGTGTGTATGACGAGCTCATGACACATGCGCCTTATGATGAATGGGTTCAGTGGATCCAGCAGTATATGAAGCCGAATGCTGACATCATCGATGTAGGCTGTGGAACTGGAGAGATTTCTCTTCGGTTAGCTGAAAAGGGCCACAAGGTCACAGGAATTGACCTCAGTGAAGAAATGCTGGCCTTCGCGCAGCAAAAAGCCCAGGCGAAAAAGCAGTCGATTCAATTTTTACATCAAGATATGAGAGAGGTTACGGGCTTTGAGCAAGCCTTCCAGGCAGCCGTTATTTGCTGTGATTCCTTGAATTACTTAAAAAACGAAAATGACGTCAAAAAAACCTTTAAAAACATGTTTCAGCTTTTAGAGGCAGATGGGGTGTTACTTTTTGATGTTCATACGCCTTATAAAATGGAAGAGGTATTCCCGGGATCGACTTTTGCAGATCAAGATGAAGAGATTAGCTATATTTGGCAGAGCGATAAAGGGGATGACATGTATTCGGTCATTCATGATTTAAGCTTTTTTGTAAAAGATGGAGACATGTATCAGCGTTATGATGAGACGCATGAACAGCGCACATTTCCATTTGAAACATATTCAGCGTTCCTTGAGTCCGCTGGTTTCGAACAAATAGAAGTGACCGCTGATTTTACAAATGAAGCCCCCGGTGAATTCGCCGAAAGATATTTCATCTCAGCTAAGAAACCAAAAACCATCGTTTAATAGAACGATGGTTTTTTAAAACCCTTTTTTAGCAAGTTGCAAAGATGATTAATTTCTGCGATCATCAGTGAACACACTTGGTGGATATTGATGCGCGACTGCTTCAAGATCTTCATCGAATTTTTCATGAGTGTTTTGAAAGAGACGGTGAAACATATCTTGCACACCTGCTTCAAGTGCTTTAATGCCTTCACCAGTGACCCCGCCTTTCACACATACTTTGTCTTGCAGTGTCGGAAGGGTATAGACTCTTTTTTCAATCAAACGGCCAAGTCCAACCAGCATATCTTCTGCTAAGGTGGTGGCTTCTTCTTTAGAAATATCCGTTTCTTCTACAGCCGCTTCAATCATCTTCTGAACGAGAAAACTGATAAAAGCAGGACCGCAGCTGACAATATCGGAAGCCGCTCTTGTAATCGAATGATGGATCTCGATTGGTGTTGAAATGCACGAAGCTAACTGCCTTAACGCTGTTTTCGTCGCGGCATTGCATGATGAACCAAAAGTTAAAAGTGATGCGCCTGATAATGCGCGGTTTGTAATGCTTGGAATCAGCCTGGCTGTTTGACAAGGAACGATATCCTGAAGCTGTTCAGGATGAACCGGACTTGTAATGATGACAATGGTTTGCTGCTCCGTTAAAAGAGGACTTAGCTCTTTTAAAAGTGGATAAATATCAAGTGGTTTGACACAAACAAAAATGAAATCTTTATTCGTGACAGCCCCTGAAAGCTGTTTCGTTACTTCAAGCTCTGGATGGTTCTTTTTTATATTGAACGCTTTTTCAATGGTTCGGTTTGTAATGGTGATCGATGAGGGATTGACTGCCTTTGATTCAATAAATGCCTCAGTAAGTATGGTACCCATGTTTCCTGTACCGATTAACCCTATATTCAAACGTTCTCCCTCCTTAGACGCATAGGATCTGTTATCTTCTAAACAGTATGTTGAGCGGTAGAAAAATATGATTGAAAGAAGCGTGAGTAAGTGAAACGACTCATATCATTAAAAAAATACAGTCTTTATATTGCAGCTGGGCTCATGGTTGTGATGATCATCAGTTTCTTCTTTTTCACTGGAAAAGGGGAGGGAAGCAGAGAACCAAATGTATTGAAGGGAAATAAAGACATACAAGTCACATTAGAAGACAAACAAGAAAAGACAGAAAAAGAGCCATCGACGATTTTTGTAGAAGTCAAAGGAGCTGTAAGAAAGCCAGGTGTTTATACGTTTCAATCTGATGCTCGGGTAGAAGAAGCAATTCGAAGGGCAGGAGGCTTTACTAGCAAAGCAGACTCGATTGAAATCAACCAAGCAGCAAAATTAGAGGATAGTATGATGATTTATGTTCGGAAGCAGGGGGAAGCGGAAAGAGAGACGCAAACAGCATCAGCTGACGCATCAACGGACGTTGAAAAGAGTGAGGGGGTAAATGTCAATCAGGCCGATGCATCCGAATTGCAAACCATTAACGGCATAGGACCAGCTAAAGCCGAAGCTATTATTACCTATAGAGAGGAACACGGGGATTTTCAACAAATTGAAGACTTGCGGAACATTTCAGGTTTTGGGGAAAAGACGATTGAACGGCTGAAAAGTCAATTGACCGTGAAGTAGAATTGACGGTATAGAAGAAAGGCATGTACACTTAATATCAACCATCATTCTGGAGGGATCAGCTCGTGGAAAGAATTTCATGGAATCAATATTTTATGGCACAAAGCCATTTGCTTGCTTTACGAAGCACCTGTGAGCGGTTAGCTGTTGGGGCGACCATCGTAAGGGACAAGCGCATCATTGCAGGGGGGTATAATGGCTCCATTGCCGGTGATGTTCATTGTGCGGATGTAGGGTGCTATGTCATTGATCATCACTGTGTTCGCACCATCCATGCGGAAATGAATGCTATTTTACAATGTGCCAAATTTGGAGCACCTACAGCTGATGCTGAAATATATGTCACACATTTTCCTTGTTTACAGTGCTGTAAAGCCATCATTCAAGCGGGTATACGGACAGTGTACTATGCAAAGGATTATAAAAATCATCCATATGCCGTTGATTTATTCGAGCAGGCGGGTGTTCAAACGGAGCAAGTTGAATTAGAAGAAATGATCATCGACTTAAAAAATCAAGAAAAATTGGCCTTTGTTGCAGATTTAATTGGGAAGCTGAGTGAATCAGGACTTAGCGAAACAGAAATTCGCGATATGCATGAGAAGGCGAATCAATTATTTACTTCCTATGTTTAAATATTTGCCGTTTGGGGCAATTTCAGCAGCTGTTGGAATTGCTCTGGCTGCATATCATCTTCATATATATTTCCTTCTCTTTCTTCTCATCATATTACTTCTCAGCCTACTGAAAAAAATGCCTCAGCTCTTTTTAATGGCCAGCCTATGCGGGGCTGTCTATATACTTATTTTTATGGTTCATGAGTCTCTTGAAACGGAGCTACCCGTACAAGAAAAATTCCTATCTGATTCCGTTGTGATTGAAAGCATTCCGAAAACAGATGGCAATCGTTTTTCAGCGACTGTATCGACAGACCATGAACGACTAGCCACTTTTTATACAATTCAAACAGAGCGTGAAAAAGAGGCATTAAAAGAGGTAGAACCTGGTATGAGCTGTCACATGACAGGTGATGTTCGCCCAGCAAAACACGCAACCATTCCTAACGGGTTTCAATACGATCAATTTTTAAAAACAAAAGGCATTGACGCTATTTTTCTGCCGCAGTCGATCAAAAACTGTACAAAAAAAGGCGGTTCTTCCTACTATCTTCAAGCGATGAGGCAAAAGGGTTTGACATTTTTAGAGGACCATGTGCCAAAACACTCTGTTGGCATTGTACAGGCACTTATTTTTGGCGATCGTGAGTTGATAGAACCTGACACATTAAGAGATTATCAAATGCTCGGTATTATTCATTTACTAGCGATCTCAGGATTGCATGTGCAAACGCTTCTTGCGTGTTTATTTTGGTGTCTCCTTCGTGTGGGTGTGACAAGAGAGACAGCACGTATTCTTCTATTATGCTTTCTTCCTATTTATGCTTGTTTGACAGGTGCTGCACCATCTGTGTTAAGAGCTTGTCTCATGGCAGGAATCTATTTAGTGATGACTAGTCTGCCAAAAGAATTGAAACAGCCTTCTGCTGTGGTATTAAGTGCAACGTTTTTACTCTTATTAGCGATTCATCCTCTTTATTTATTTGATATCGGATTTCAGCTTTCCTTCGTGGTGACGTTTTTTATTTTGTTATCGACGAGGATTTTATCAAAACCAAAAAGTTCGGTCATGCAATTATTCCTGATTTCCTTTATTGCACAGCTTGCTTCGCTCCCTGTTCTTTTATATCATTTTCATCAATTCTCTTTACTGAGCGTTCCTTTGAACATGATATTTGTTCCTTTTTTTACGACGATCGTCATGCCATTATCCTTACTCTTTTTTCTTTTGACGATCGTTTATCTTCCGCTTGGACAAACATTGTTTCAACTGCTTGATTCGGTGATCCAGCTTAGTCATCAATTGTCAGCCTATATGGCTGATTTTGATGGATTCAACTTGATTTTTATGAAGTCAACTTGGTGGCATATTGTTCTTGAGGTGAGTGCCTTAATTGTTCTGTTAGTTGTGATGGAGTGCAAAACGTCTGTGAAGTCCTATGCTGTGCCGCTCCTTTTTCTCATTGGTGTCTTGAGTGTTCACTATTTCACCCCGAATTTTTTCGAAAAAGGGGAAGTGACGATGCTGGATGTAGGACAGGGGGATAGTTTGTTAATTCAGCTGCCCTATCGAAAGGGGCACCTGCTTGTGGACACGGGAGGCAGACTTTCTTTTGAAGAAGAACCGTGGAAAAAAAGACGAAAAGTGTCTACGATCGGTGATCAAACGCTGATCCCGTTTTTGCATTCTAAAGGAATAGCGAAACTTGATGTCCTTATTCTGACGCATGCGGATCAAGACCATATGGGAGAAGCAGTTCGTTTAATCAAGGGAAATAAAGTAAAGCGGCTGGCCATTCCAAAAGGCTTTGCACGGAGTCCAGAGGATGCGGAGCTGTTAAAAGAAGCAGCTGATCAAGGGATCATGATTGATGAATTAGAGAGAGGAGATCAGCTTCAGATTGGAGAGCAAATATTTGACGTTCTTCATCCGTCTCGTGATCGAGTGACAACTAAGAATAATGATTCACTCGTTTTGACATGTACTCTAGGCGGGAAGCGGTTTATGCTCACTGGAGATCTTGAACAAGAAGGGGAGCGAGACATTATAGAAGCCTTTCCTCATCTGCGGGCAGATATCTTAAAGGTTGGACATCACGGGAGTAAAGGGTCGACAAGCGAAGAATGGCTTCAGCATCTCAAGCCCTCACATGCACTCATTTCAGCAGGTGAACGCAATCGTTATCAGCATCCACATCAGGAAGTCTTGAAAAAATTAAAGGATCAGCAAATGAAGGTGTATCGTACAGATACCGACGGGAGTGTGACGTATGAATTTCTCGATGAGGAAGGAACGTTTTACACTCACCCTCCATATGATATCTTACAAACTCAATAAAAAAACTGCCAAAACGGCAGTCGTGTAACCTTCATGAAGTTAAGATCCAACGAGGTGTATAATAGTTGCCAAAATAAACATTGAGGCGAAAAATCCGAATGTGACGATAAAACCAACGGCTGAGTCGGTCACATCATTCCGCTTGCTTTGAACATTTTTTTCAAATTCATTCATTTTCATCCCTCCTGGCTAATTTTAGTATACTTGAACTCATTTGGAATTGCTAGAAGGTAAAGTAACCGTTTTCCATTTTCATGATCATTTTATGAATATCGTCTGACAGCAGGCTGACCCGGGAGCTTGCGCCGGACGTTTACTATAAATGAGGAGGCGGCACTTTCAGCTTCCTCTTTACTAATGTCTTCACACACTTTAGGATAGAGGAGGAAGTGAAAGAGAGGGATTCAATTGATGGTCTTTGATGTATGGAACAATTTAAAACGAGGGGATATCCATCCCGTTTATTGCTTATATGGGAAAGAAACATATTTACTGCAAGAAACCGCCGCTAAATTGAGACAAGCTGTAGTAGACGAGGAAACGAAAGATTTTAATTACTCCATCTTCGATATGGAAGAGGTGCCGCTTGAACAGGCTGTGACGGATGCAGAAACATTTCCGTTTATGGGAGAACGACGTCTCGTCGTGATCAAGAATCCTTATTTTCTTACAGCTGAGAAGAAAAAGGAAAAGATCGAGCATGAGCTTTCTGTATTAGAAGCTTATTTAGAAAAGCCAGCGCCCTATACCATTCTCGTGTTATTAGCACCGTATGAAAAGCTGGATGAGCGTAAAAAAATCACCAAATTGCTAAAAAAGAAAGCTGCTGTTGTTGAGGCGAAAGAATTAAACCCAAAAGAAACAACTGATTTCACCATCACACTGGTGAAGACAGAAGGAAAGATGATTACATCTGAAGCGGCTGAGCAGCTTGTGATGTTATGCGGCGGAAGTCTATCCTCTCTATTCCAAGAGGTTCGGAAGCTAAGTACATATATTGGAGAGCGGGAAGAAATTGAGTTAGCAGATGTCAATCAGCTCGTTGCAAGAAGCTTGGAGCAAAATATTTTCGAGCTGATTAATCAAATCGTAAACAGACGCCGCTCTGAGGCCATGCAGATGTTTTATGACCTCTTGAAGCAAAATGAGGAACCCATTAAAATATTAGCACTTATTTCAACTCAATTTCGATTGATTTTGCAGACGAAGTATTTCGCTCAGCAAGGATATGGACAAAAACAAATTGCTTCAAATCTAAAAGTCCACCCATTCCGGGTCAAACTTGCCATGGATCAGGCAAGACTGTTTTCAGAAGAAGAGCTCAAGCAGATCGTCAAAGAGCTTTCAACGATTGATTATGAAATGAAAACGGGTAAAAAGGACAAGCAGCTGCTGTTAGAATTGTTCCTGCTTCGATTGTTAGGCGCTTGAACATAAAAAAACGACCTTCTAAAAAGAGGGTCGTTTTTGTTTAGATGTATAATTGCCAGTCTGTCCTTAGGCTCGGCCGGTCAGGACGGACGTACAGTTAAACAGGTGCCTCATTACTGAGGCGTTGCAAGCATTATGCAGAAAGTCCGTTTACTTGTTTAGCAAGTCTTGATTTGTAACGCGCAGCTGCGTTTTTGTGTACAAGACCAGTTTTAACGGCTTTGTCAATGCGTTTTGCAGCAGAAGCAAGAGCAGCTTTTGCTTGCTCAGCATCGTTGTTAGCTACAGAAACTTCAACTTGTTTAATCGCAGTACGCATCGCAGACTTGATTGTTACGTTATGTGCACGGCGTTCGTTATTCGTTTTTGTACGTTTGATCGCTGATTTAATATTTGGCATGTGTTTCACCTCCTAAGATACAACCTAAACACAATTGTCTTAAGGTTAAATCTTCACAATAGAACAAATTGTATTCTATCAAACACACCTTTAGAATGCAATATAAATGTAAAGTATTTTTCATTGATGACGTGCTCGAATGTTTCTTTCAAGAGATGGAAAGACTACTGTTAATTACTTGGTGGAAGGAGTCTTTTTATGGAGAAACAGAAGCTCGATTTAAGCGTTTATCAAATCCGGACAGACCTCGCTGTTGAAACAAAAGAGATACTAGAACAAGAGAACGATCCGAATGTCGTCAAAAAGGACGGGATCCAAGGGATCGTCGAAAAAGAAAAAGATGAGCAAGGCATCCGCATCCGTACTGTAGAAATCACGAAAGAAGGGGAGGAGCTGACCGGCAAAAAGGCAGGGACATACTTGACGTTTGAAGCGCAAGGCATTCGGGAGAAAGACTCTGAGATGCAAGAAAAAGTCGTCCAAGTCTTTGCCCGTCATTTTGCTCAGTTTTTAAAAGACAGAGGCATTCAGGCAGATGCGAGCTGCCTTGTAGTAGGACTGGGAAACTGGAATGTCACACCAGATGCACTAGGTCCTCTCACAGTCGAAAACCTGCTTGTGACCCGTCATCTCTTTGAATTACAGCCGGAAAATGTTCAGGAAGGCTATCGCCCAGTTTCCTCTTTGTCACCAGGTGTGATGGGACTGACCGGTATTGAAACAAGTGACATTATCCAAGGTGTGATTGAGCGGTCTAAACCTGATTTTGTCATTGCTGTCGACGCCCTTGCTGCTCGTGCGGTGGAACGAGTGAATACAACCATTCAAATTTCTGATACAGGTATCCATCCCGGTTCTGGTGTAGGGAATAAGCGAAAAGAATTAAGTAAAGAAACATTGGGCATCCCAGTAATTGCAATTGGCGTTCCGACAGTGGTGGATGCAGTAACGATTGCTAGTGACACAATTGATTATGTCTTAAAGCATTTTGGTAGAGAACTAAAAGATGATAGACCATCCCGCTCTCTTGTGCCGGCTGGTTTGACATTCGGGAAGAAAAAAGTGCTTAACGAAGAAGACTTGCCAGATGAGGAAACACGTCAATCATTCTTAGGCATCGTAGGAACCCTTCCAGAAGAAGAGAAAAGGCAGCTAATCCATGAAGTGCTTGCGCCGCTCGGACAAAATTTAATGGTCACGCCTAAAGAAGTCGATACATTCATTGATGATATGGCAAACGTACTTGCCAACGGATTAAACACAGCGCTTCATCAAAAAATCACTCAAGATAACAAGGGTTCATATAATCATTAATCGGTTCTACTTTCTCTAGCTCGCTCATAGTGTAATTACTAGAAAGCGTGCTGGAGGGAGTAAATCATGAAAAAAAGACCCCGCCGTCCTCGACAGTTGGTCGTTGCGATTAATGGAACGAAAGTAGTCAAAAGTATTTTCTTATTTATTGCCGCTCTTGTTGTGGTGTTTGTGATGTCAGGGGCTTTAACATCTTTAAAACCTGAGCTGAGGCCGCAAGCCTCGTTATATGGTGTAGCAGATGAGCTCTCTGGCGCATTTTTTGCCACATTAATGGGCATGGAAAACCAATATTTCGCCTCAGCAGTTCCAGAAGCTCAAAAAGGATTTCATTTCTCTGGGCTGTCACTGAAGCTTGCAACCAGTATTAATTTAGAAGACCCGCGCAGTTTTCTAGGAAGAGAACTTCCAGGCTTTGAACATTTTGATACAAAAATCATCTTAGCGGGTGAAGGCACAGACTATACCAACATGCCAATGGAATCGCCGCCTCCGAGTGAAGTGATCCAAGATGAAAAAGAAGCAAATTTAGCTGAACTGGACAAGCTCGATGAAGATGGGCCGAAAAAGCCTGCCAAAGAACCGGACCGGTCAACAGGAAAACGAAAAGCTGTGTACATTTATCACACACATAATACGGAATCATATTTACCATTTTTAAAAGGAGAAACGAACCCAAATAATGCACGGCACTCAAAAGTGAATGTTACCCTTGTCGGCGACATGTTTGGAAAGGCACTTGATCAGCAAGGAATCGGCAATACAGTCGACAAAACGGAAATTGAAAAAAGACTCGTGAAAAAAGGATTAAAGTATCCGCAGTCTTATAATGAATCAAGATTGGTCGTGAAAGAAGCCTTAGCGAAAAATGATGACCTCGATTATTTAATTGATATTCACCGGGACTCAAGAAGAAAGAAAGATACGACTGTCGAAATCAAAGGGAAGAAATATGCGAGAATTGCGTTTGTTGTAGGGAAGAAGAATCAAAGCTATGAGAAAAACTTAAAGCTTGCGACAGAGTTCCACCATTTGATGGAGAAAAAATATAAAGGTCTTAGTGTCGGCGTGTTTGCCAAAGGAGAAATTGGCGATAATGGAATCTATAATCAAGATTTATCTGACAAAGCCCTTCTTTTAGAATTTGGCGGAGTAGATAATAATATGGAAGAATTAAGAAATGCATCCAATGCAGCAGCTGATGTATTCAGCGACATTTTCTGGGACGCGGAAAAGGTGGATGGCAAAGCAAAGGGTGAGAAAAAACGCTCTTAAGGTGGTGACGGGTATGGGCTCATTTATTGGAAAAACCATTATTTTAGGATTGGTCTTGCTGTTTGGTGTCTTTTTAGGAATGCAGCAAGCGAATAATGGCATGCTGCAAATGAAGGGCTACCATGATCCGCAATTAAAAGGAGCTTTCTCCATTCAAATGAACGACGATGAAGAAAAGGAAGCTTCTATCTTAGGAACGGCTGTTACAGAAAAGGATCTTGCCGAAAAACAAAAGCAGCTCGAGGAAATAGAAGGCTTTAATGCCTTTTCCAAAGCAGGAAAAGCCCTGTCTGATGGTATGACAAATGCAGCCCGTTCTCTTTATGATTGGGTGAATGGGAAATAAACGAATTTCATGAGATATCACCCTTTTAATCAAAGCCGCTGACCGATAAGCGGCTTTTCTTGATTTCGATTGAATCTTTACAGCCCTATTGATATAATCTAACCTAGCGCAACCCGCGTTTTATAGTAGGAGTGATAGATTGTGACAGATAAAGAAAAACGATTAGAACGGCAATCAAGAATTCGAAATTTCTCCATTATCGCCCATATTGACCATGGGAAATCCACATTGGCGGACCGTATTTTGGAAAAAACAGCGGCGATTACTCAACGGGAAATGAAAGAACAATTACTTGATTCCATGGATTTAGAGCGTGAACGCGGCATAACGATTAAACTAAACTCTGTCCAGCTGAAGTATAAGGCGAAGGATGGAGAAGAATATATCATGCACCTGATTGATACACCAGGGCATGTCGACTTCACCTATGAGGTATCTCGAAGCCTAGCTGCCTGTGAGGGTGCGATTCTCGTAGTAGATGCAGCACAAGGAATTGAAGCACAGACACTTGCGAACGTTTATTTAGCTCTTGATAACAACTTAGAAATTCTTCCGATTATCAATAAAATCGATCTGCCGAGTGCAGAGCCTGAGCGTGTAAGAGAAGAAATTGAAGATGTCATCGGGTTGGATGCGTCTGAAGCTGTTCTCACCTCTGCTAAGGCGGGTATTGGAATCGAGGATATTTTAGAACAAATCGTTGAAAAGGTGCCAGCACCTGCTGGAGATCCAGAAGCACCACTTCAAGCCCTTATTTTTGATTCTCTTTACGATGCGTATCGCGGCGTTATTGCGTACATACGAATTGTTGAAGGAACCGTCAGACCTGGTCAGAAAATTAAAATGATGGCGACGGGGAAAGAATTTGAAGTTCTTGAAGTCGGCGTATTCACACCAAAAGCCATGCCAACAGATGAACTCACAGTTGGAGATGTTGGCTACTTAACCGCTGCGATTAAAAATGTCGGTGATACACGTGTAGGGGATACGATCACAAGTGCGGAAAACCCTGCGAAAGAAGCGCTGCCAGGATACAGAAAGCTAAACCCAATGGTATACTGCGGACTTTATCCGATTGATACAGCGAAATACAACGACTTACGTGAAGCGTTAGAAAAGCTTGAATTAAATGATTCTTCACTTCAATATGAGGCAGAGACATCCCAAGCACTTGGCTTCGGTTTCCGCTGCGGCTTCCTTGGAATGCTTCATATGGAAATCATCCAAGAACGGATTGAACGTGAATTTAAAATTGATCTGATTACGACAGCGCCAAGTGTTATTTATGATGTATATATGACAGATGGAGAAAAAATCGTCGTAGATAACCCGTCCAATCTGCCTGATCCGCAAAAGATTGAGCGAATTGAAGAACCATATGTAAAAGCAACAATGATGGTGCCGAACGATTATGTAGGCTCTGTGATGGAGCTTTGCCAAGGAAAGCGCGGAAATTTCATCGATATGCAGTATCTTGATGCGAACCGTGTGAGCATTGTGTACGAAATTCCTTTGGCAGAGATCGTATACGAATTCTTTGATCAGCTAAAGTCTAACACAAAAGGCTACGCGTCCTTTGATTATGAGCTGATTGGCTATCGTCCATCGACGCTGGTGAAGATGGATATCATGCTGAATGGCGAAAAAATCGATGCCCTTTCCTTTATTGTTCACCGCGATTATGCATATGAACGAGGCAAGATCATTGTAGAAAAGCTAAAAGAACTGATTCCACGCCAGCACTTTGAAGTGCCAGTTCAAGCAGCAATCGGTCAAAAAATCGTTGCTCGTTCCACCATTAAAGCGATGCGTAAAAACGTACTTGCCAAATGTTATGGTGGAGACATTTCCCGGAAAAGAAAGCTTCTTGAGAAGCAAAAAGAAGGGAAAAAGCGCATGAAGCAAGTGGGCTCTGTTGAAGTCCCGCAAGAAGCATTTATGGCCGTGCTGAAGATGGATGACAGCACACCGAAAAAATAACATCCTCAAGGCTGCTTGCTTTACAATGTTCGCCTTGACGTTTATAGTCGATAACAAACAAAGGCGCCGCAGCGATAAACTGCGGCTCTTTACCTGTAAAGAAGGTGTCATCAAATGAAAGCAGCATACATTCACATTCCATTTTGTGAGCACATTTGCCACTATTGTGATTTCAATAAATTTTTCATTAAAACGCAGCCAGTCGATGAATACTTAGCGGCTCTTGAAAAAGAGATGCAGCATACGATCGAACAAAAGGGCGAGCAGGAACTCAAGACGATTTTTATTGGCGGGGGAACCCCGACATCACTGACTGTCAGCCAGCTAGACAAGCTCATGAACAGCATTCACCGTGTATTAAAGCCGACAAAAAACCTGATTGAATTTGCAGTGGAAGCGAACCCAGATGAATTATCACTCGAGAAGCTGCATGTGTTAAAAGAAGCCGGTGTCAATCGGCTGAGTTTTGGTGTTCAAACTTTTGAAGACGATTTGCTCAAAAAAATCGGACGAGTTCATCAAAAAAAGGATGTCCTTACGTCCTTTGAGCGAGCTCGAGCGGTTGGATTTGACAATATTAGCCTCGATCTCATGTTTGGCTTGCCGCATCAAGAAAAGCATCATGTGATGAATTCACTTGAGACGGCTTTCTCGCTGGGTGCAGAGCATTATTCGGTTTACTCACTCATCGTCGAGCCGAAAACCGTTTTTTACAACTTAATGCAAAAAGGAAAACTTCATTTACCGCCGCAAGAACGTGAGGCTGAAATGTATGAGCTTGTGATGGATGAAATGGAGCGCCATGGATTAAAGCAGTACGAAATTAGCAATTACGCTAAACCTGGCTTTGAAAGCCAGCATAACCTGACCTATTGGAGCAATGAAGATTACTTCGGTTTTGGTGCAGGCGCACACGGGTATGTAGATGGCGTCCGAAATGTGAACGCAGGGCCGGTGAAACATTATTTGGAGCTGATTGACCAAACAGGGTTCCCGTATAAGGAAACACATGAGGTCACAAAAGCAGAGCAAATAGAAGAAGAAATGTTTTTAGGTCTTCGAAAGATCGAAGGAGTGAAAAGTGCTGATTTCCAAGCAAAATATGGTACTGCACCAGAAGCACTTTTTCCCACTGTTCTTGAAGAATTAGAAGAAAAAGGCCTCATTGTAAAAGATGACATTGGGATCCGTTTAACAAGAAAAGGAAAATTGTTAGGGAATGAAGTATTTCAAGCGTTTCTCGGTGAGTTATAATTGACATTTTAATTTGAGTTTGGTAATTTTGTTTATACAATTAGCACTCGTTGAAAGAGAGTGCTAACAGGGGTGATGATGATGTTAACAAATCGTCAGCTTTTGATTCTGCAAGTCATCATTAATGACTTTATTCGTTCGGCGCAGCCAGTTGGATCAAGGACTCTTTCTAAAAAAGAAGACATTACATTCAGCTCTGCGACGATTAGAAACGAAATGGCTGATTTGGAGGAACTTGGTTTTATTGAAAAGACCCATTCTTCATCAGGAAGAATTCCTTCCGAAAAAGGATATCGTTATTATGTAGATCATTTGCTCTCTCCGCGAAAACTGTCGTCTAAAGAGCTTGTGCTCATCCAGTCGGCCTTTCAGGAGAAAATTTTTGAGCTGGAAAAGACAGTTCAAAAATCGGCGGAAATTTTATCAGATCTCACAAACTATACATCGATTGTGCTTGGTCCAAAGCTAAGTGAAAATCGATTAAAGCAAATTCAGCTTGTCCCTGTTCAGCCGAACAAAGCAGTGGCAATTATGATTACAGACAGCGGACATGTTGAAAACAAAACCATTACCTTCTCTGAGCATCTCGATGTCTCCGATATTGAGAAGCTGATGAATATTTTAAACAGCCGCCTAGCCGGAGTCCCGATGGATCAGCTGAAGGACAGAATGTATAAAGAAGTTGTGATGCTTCTTCGCACGCATTTAAAAGATTATGATCATATTTTAGATGCGCTCGGCAATACATTTACATCGACTCAAAATGAATCAAAACTTTTCTTTGGCGGGAAGATTAATATGTTGAATCAGCCAGAGTTTCATGACATTGACCGCATTCGTTCACTCATGATGCTTATTGAGCAAAAGAATGATGTCATGCAGCTGTTTCATCCAAATCAGCAAGGAATCACCATTAAAATCGGTTCAGAAAACAATTTGGAAGCGATGGAGAATTGCAGCTTAATCACAGCCACTTATTCGATTGATCAAAAATCACTCGGCTCCATTGCTGTCATCGGTCCAACCCGTATGGATTATGGCAGGGTTGTCAGTCTCTTGCATCATGTATCAAAAGACTTGTCAAACGCACTTTCCAATTTGTATGATGAGTAGGGTGATAAAAGATAGGGGCACAGCCCCTTCGTATTTTTGAATCTTTTGAGGGAGGTGAACACAATGTCAGAAGAAAAACAGACACCTGAGCAAGAAGCAGAGGTTGAAGCACAAGAAGAAGCAGTTCAAGCAAATAATGAGGAAGTAACACATGATGAACAGTCTGCCTTCCAAGAAAAAATCGATGAATTGCAACAGCTTCTAGATGAAAAAGAAAACAAAATTCTGCGTGTTCAAGCAGATTTTGAAAACTATAAACGCCGTGCTCGAACTGAAGTGGAGACCGTGCAAAAATATCGTTCTCAACATGTTGTCAGTGATCTTCTCCCAGCTCTTGATAACTTTGAAAGAGCGCTTGGAATTGATCCAGACAATGAGCAGACGAAAAGTTTGTTAGAAGGAATGCAAATGGTTTACCGCCAGCTGGTAGAAGCGTTGAAAAATGAAGGCGTTGAACCAATTGAAGCTGTCGGCAAAGAGTTCGATCCAAACCTTCATCAAGCCGTCATGCAAGTTGAAGATGAAAATTATGATTCAAATATCGTTGTAGAAGAATTGCAAAAGGGCTATAAACTCAAAGATCGAGTTATTCGTCCATCAATGGTAAAAGTAAATCAATAACTACATAATGGGAGGTCATCGAATATGAGTAAAATCATTGGGATTGACTTAGGAACAACAAACTCATGTGTTGCAGTACTTGAAGGCGGCGAGCCAAAAGTCATTGCAAACGCTGAAGGAGCACGTACAACACCATCTGTTGTCGCTTTTAAAAACGGAGAGCGCCAAGTGGGTGAAGTAGCAAAACGTCAATCAATTACAAACCCAAACACGATCATGTCTGTTAAAAGACATATGGGTACAGATTATAAAGTAGAAGTTGAAGGCAAGAACTATACACCGCAGGAAATCTCTGCAATCATTCTTCAACACCTTAAATCTTACGCTGAAGGCTATCTTGGCGAAGAAGTAACAAAAGCAGTTATCACTGTTCCTGCTTACTTCAACGATGCAGAACGTCAAGCAACAAAAGATGCTGGTAAAATTGCCGGTCTTGAAGTGGAACGTATCATCAACGAACCAACAGCAGCTGCACTTGCGTATGGTTTAGATAAAACAGATGAAGATCAAACGATCCTTGTATACGACCTTGGCGGCGGTACATTTGACGTGTCAGTTCTTGAACTTGGAGACGGCGTCTTTGAAGTGCGCTCAACTGCTGGGGACAACCGTCTAGGTGGAGACGATTTTGACCAAGTCATCATTGATCACCTAGTGGCTGAATTCAAAAAAGAAAATGGCATTGATCTTTCTAAAGATAAAATGGCGCTTCAGCGTTTAAAAGATGCGGCTGAAAAAGCGAAAAAAGATCTTTCAGGTGTATCTTCTACACAAATTTCACTGCCATTTATCACAGCTGGAGAAGCAGGACCTCTTCACCTTGAATTAACGTTAACGCGTGCTAAATTCGAAGAGCTTTCTGCAGATCTTGTAGAGCGTACAATGACACCTGTACGTCAATCACTGAAAGATGCTGGTTTATCTGCTAGCGAGATTGATAAAGTCATCCTTGTTGGTGGATCAACTCGTATTCCTGCAGTACAAGAAGCAATCAAAAAAGAAACAGGCAAAGAGCCTCATAAAGGTGTAAACCCTGATGAAGTAGTTGCACTTGGTGCAGCGATTCAAGGCGGAGTCATCACAGGAGATGTCAAAGACGTTGTTCTTCTTGACGTAACACCACTTTCTTTAGGAATTGAAACAATGGGCGGCGTATTCACGAAGCTGATTGAACGTAATACAACAATTCCAACAAGTAAATCTCAAGTATTCTCAACGGCTGCTGACAACCAAACAGCTGTAGATATCCATGTCTTGCAAGGTGAGCGCCCAATGGCTGCAGATAACAAAACATTAGGCCGCTTCCAATTGACTGATATCCCGCCAGCACCACGCGGCGTACCACAAATTGAAGTATCATTTGATATCGATAAAAACGGTATTGTCAACGTACGTGCGAAAGATATGGGTACAGGCAAAGAGCAAAACATCACAATCAAATCTTCTTCAGGTCTTTCTGATGATGAGATCGAAAAAATGGTTAAAGAAGCAGAAGAAAATGCTGAAGCAGATGCGAAGAAAAAAGAAGAAATCGAAGTGCGCAACGAAGCAGATCAATTAGTGTTTACAACTGAAAAAACATTAAAAGATCTAGAAGGCAAAATCGATGAAGAGCAAGTGAAAAAAGCAAACGACGCGAAAGATGCACTAAAAGCTGCGATCGAAAAAGGCGAGTTTGAAGACATCAAAGCGAAAAAAGATGAGCTGCAAACAATCGTTCAAGAATTAACGACAAAGCTCTATGAAGAAGCTGCAAAACAAGCACAAGCTCAGCAAGAAGGCGCTGAAGGTGCTCAAAAAGCAGATGACAATGTAGTGGATGCAGAATACGAAGAAGTAAACGACGATCAAGAGAAAAAATAATCACCTTTACTTTTGAAAAAGACTGCTGAAACGTACTCGTCAGAAAGTCAAAGTCAGGATCTCTTGGCTTTGACTTTTTTTCTTTTCAACGATGAAAGGAATTGAAAAAAGTTAAATCAAAATGATACAATCGTATTTATGTGAGAAAATCGGGAGTGTGAAGAGATGAGTAAGCGTGATTACTATGAAGTGCTTGGCGTAAGTAAGAGCGCCTCAAAGGACGAAATCAAAAAGGCATACCGCAAGCTTTCAAAAAAGTATCACCCTGATATTAATAAAGAAGCTGGCTCAGATGAGAAATTCAAAGAAGTAAAAGAAGCCTATGAAACCCTTTCTGATGATCAAAAACGTTCGCATTATGACCAGTTCGGTCATACCGATCCAAACCAAGGCTTTGGCGGTGGCGGTTTTGGTGGAGGAGGAGACTTTGGCGGCTTCGGCGGCTTTGATGACATCTTCTCTAGTATTTTTGGCGGCGGAGCGAGAAGAAGAGATCCAAATGCACCACGCCAAGGAGCGGACCTGCAATATACAATGACGCTTTCATTCGAAGAAGCGGCATTTGGAAAAGAAGCAACGATTGAAATCCCTCGTGAAGAATCTTGTGAAACATGTCATGGATCAGGTGCAAAGCCTGGTACGCAGGCGAAAACTTGTTCACATTGCGGAGGTTCTGGTCAATTAAATGTTGAACAGTCAACTCCATTTGGTAAAGTGGTCAACCGCAGAGTATGTAACTACTGTAGCGGAACAGGGAAACAAATTGATCATAAATGTTCAACATGCGGCGGATCTGGCAAAGTGCGTAAGCGTAAGAAAATTAACGTGACAATCCCTGCAGGTGTTGATGATGGTCAGCAGCTCAGAGTATCTGGTCAAGGTGAACCAGGTGTAAATGGAGGACCTCCAGGCGATCTATTCGTTGTATTCCATGTGCGTGCGCATGAATTCTTCGAACGTGATGGAGATGACATTTACTGCGAGATGCCGCTCACCTTTGCCCAAGCTGCATTAGGTGACGAAATTGAAGTGCCAACATTACACGGAAAAGTAAAATTAAAAGTTCCTGCTGGCACTCAAACTGGTACGAAGTTTAGACTTAAAGGAAAAGGTGTGAAAAATGTACGCGGCTACGGCCAAGGCGATCAGCATATCGTTGTACGTGTCGTCACACCGACAAATTTAACAGACAATCAAAAAGATATCATTAGAAAATTTGCTGAAGTGAGCGGAAATAAACCGGACGAACAAGAAATGAGCTTTTTCGATAAGGTAAAACGCGCATTTAAAGGCGAGTAAGACGGATAAGGAGTTGGTAGTATTGAAGTGGTCAGAAATTAGCGTCCATACAACAAATGAAGCGGTGGAACCGATCACCAATATTTTGCATGAAGCAGGTGCAAGTGGTGTCGTGATTGAGGACCCGCTTGATTTAGTCAAGGAACGTGAAAATGTATACGGTGAGATCTACCAGCTCGATCCGAATGACTATCCGGATGAAGGTGTCATTGTCAAAGCCTATCTTCCAATGAACAGCTTTTTGATGGAAACGGTAGATGAGATCAAAGAAGCCATCAACAATCTTCTTCTATACGATATTGACCTTGGACGCAATACACTGTCAATTTGTGAAGTAAATGAAGAAGAATGGGCCACCGCATGGAAGAAATACTATCATCCTGTGAAAATTTCTGAAAAATTCACCATCGTTCCAACGTGGGAAGAATATACACCGGTTCATTCTGATGAACTGATTATTGAAATGGACCCTGGAATGGCATTTGGAACAGGTACGCATCCCACAACCGTCCTTTGTATTCAGGCGCTTGAGCGCTATGTAAAGGAAAACGATACGGTGATTGATGTTGGAACAGGCTCTGGGATTTTAAGTGTGGCAGCAGCGATGCTTGGTGCAAAAGACATTCAAGCCTTTGATCTCGACACCGTTGCGGTAGAAAGTGCGAAGCAAAACATCGAACTAAATGGTGTAAGTGACCAAGTGACGGTCAAACAAAACAACTTGCTTGATGGGATTTCAGGTGAGCGTGATGTGATTGTCGCCAACATTCTGGCAGAAGTAATTTTGCGCTTTACAGATCAAGCCTATGACCTATTGAAGAAAGATGGCTATTTCATTACATCAGGCATCATTGGACAAAAGAAATTACAAGTCAAAACAGCATTAGAAGAAGCAGGTTTTGATATTGTTGAAGTGCTGTCAATGGAAGATTGGGTCAGCATTATAGCGAAAAAATAAAGCGAGTAGGTGTCAGGACACGTATGCAACGATATTTTATCGACCTCACGAAAGAAGAAGTGACGTTAAAGGGAGCAATCGTTATAAAAGGTGAAGATGTACATCATCTTTCCAATGTCATGCGGATGAAAGCAGGGCAGGAAATCCTTTGTTTAACAACAGACGGCTTTGAAGCGCTCAGTAAAATTGATACAATAACAAAGGAAGAAGTGATTTGTCACCTTGAAAGCTGGACAAATCAGGACAGAGAACTTCCGATTCGGGTGACGATCGCAAGCGGTCTTCCAAAAGGAGATAAGCTTGAGCTCATTATCCAAAAAGGCACAGAGCTTGGCGCAAGTGCTTTTATCCCATTTCAAGCGGCTCGTTCTATTACAAAGCTAGACCAAAAAAAGTCACATAAAAAACGAGAGCGCTGGGAGAAAATCGCGAAAGAAGCAGCAGAGCAGTCCTACCGGAATATCATTCCGCGTGTTTATTCAGTATCAACGTTTAAAGAGCTGACGCAATTAGCTGGTGAATTCGATAAATGTGTCGTTGCATACGAAGAATCATCGAAAGAAGGAGAGCAAAGCCGTTTTCAAACTGTGCTTCAACAGATGAAAGGCGGACAAACCTTGCTAGTGGTTTTTGGCCCTGAAGGCGGTTTGGCAGAAAAGGAGATTGAAGAGCTTGAAACGCTTGGTGCAGTCATTTGCGGGCTCGGACCACGCATTTTAAGAACGGAAACCGCTCCTTTATACGCGCTTTCCGCTATATCTTATCAAACAGAGTTATTAAGAGGTGAATCATGATGGGAACAGTAGCGTTCCATACACTTGGCTGTAAGGTCAACCACTATGAAACAGAGGCGATCTGGCAGCTGTTTAAAGAAGCTGGCTATGAAAGAAAAGAGTATGAATCAAAAGCAGACGTATATGTCATTAATACATGTACGGTCACGAATACAGGCGATAAGAAAAGCCGCCAAGTCATTAGAAGAGCCATTCGTCATAACCCGGATGGTGTCATTTGTGTAACTGGCTGCTATGCGCAAACATCTCCAGCAGAAATCATGGCGATTCCTGGTGTTGATATTGTGGTTGGAACACAGGACAGACATAAATTACTAGATTATATAGAAGAATACCGCAGAGAAAGACAGCCGATCAACGGGGTAGGCAATATCATGAAAGCACGTGTGTTTGAAGAACTTGATGTTCCTGCCTTTACAGACAGAACGCGCGCTTCATTAAAAATCCAAGAAGGCTGTAACAACTTCTGTACATTCTGCATTATTCCTTGGGCACGCGGACTTCTTCGTTCTCGCGATCCAGAAGAAGTTATCAATCAAGCGCAGCAGCTTGTTGATGCAGGCTATAAAGAAATTGTGCTTACAGGTATTCACACAGGCGGATACGGAGAAGACTTAAAGGATTATAACTTTGCGAAGCTTCTGAGAGCATTAGATGAACGTGTTATTGGCTTAAAACGAATCCGTATTTCATCTATTGAAGCTAGTCAAATTACAGATGAAGTGATTGAAGTGCTTGATCAGTCAGATAAAATTGTCAGACACTTACACATCCCGCTTCAATCTGGCTCAAATACTGTGCTAAAAAGAATGCGCCGTAAATATACGATGGAATTCTTTGCAGAGCGTTTAACAAAGCTGAAAAAAGCATTGCCAGGACTTGCTGTCACCTCTGATGTAATCGTAGGATTCCCTGGGGAAACAGAAGAAGAGTTCTTGGAAACGTACAATTTTGTCAAAGACCATCAATTCTCTGAGCTGCACGTCTTCCCTTACAGCAAACGTACAGGTACGCCGGCTGCAAGAATGGAAGATCAAGTGGATGAAAATGTGAAAAACGAACGTGTTCACCGTTTGATCGCTCTTTCTGACCAGCTTGCGAAAGAGTATGCATCTGCATATGAGGGGGATGTGCTAGAAATTATTCCGGAAGAATCCTTCAAAGAACAAGAAGGAAACCACAATCTTTATGTTGGTTATACCGATAACTATATGAAGGTTGTTTTTGAAGGAACAGAGGACATGATCGGCCGTCTGGTCAAAGTGAAAATTACGAAAGCGGGCTATCCTTATAACGAAGGACAATTCGTTCGCATCAGCGATGATGTGCAGCCAGACAAAGTGAGAATGACCTCATAATAGATAAAAAACCGGCAGCCAAAAGGGCAAGCCGGTTTCTTTTATTTTGACTGATTCGGCATGAGACACAAGATCAATGCGTGAAAAGGGCGTATGAACGGCAAGAAGAGGAGAGAGCTTGCCACATTAAACAGCAGGCTGAAATGCGCAATCTGCTGGGCGGGTGAGCTTGCGAGAAGGGCGACAACCTCTGTGATCAGGGAGAGAAACGGGAGGCATAAAAGAACACCGAGCACATTAAACACGACGTGTGCATAAGCCGTTTGACGTGCTGCGTAGCCGCCAGATATCGCAGCCATCACAGCCGTAATACATGTCCCAATATTGGAACCCAACACAAAGCTGATGCCTTCCTGAAGTGCCACAGTTCCCTCATTCATAAATCCCATTAAAATGCCGATACAGACGGAGCTCGAATGAACAATCGCTGTGAAAATGGTACCTGAAAGCAGCGCTGTCCAGTCTGAATGCTGCATCATTTCAAGAAAACGCAATGTCTCAGGCTGGCTTGTCATCATCCCTGCAATTTTTGAAAAGCCTTGTATGCAAAAAAAGATCATCCCGAGCCCAAATAAACTTTTTCCTGCATGTCTAAAAGATGTCCTGCCAAAAAGGATAAATACAAGACCGGCTATGATCAAAACCCACATGAACAAGTCCATTTTAATGGCGATAAATTCTGTCGTAAACGTGGAGCCGATATTGGTTCCAAGAATCATTGGGATCGATTTTTTAAAAGTGAGAATGCCAGTACTGACAAAGCCGATGACGATGACCATAAATGCCGAACTGCTTTGTAGAACCCCTGTAAACACAATGCTGACCAAGAATGCTTTGACCGGGTGATCTGTAAAGAGAAGAAGTGATTTCTCAATACGAGACGACGCAAGCGCCATTAATCCTTTTCTCAGCAAGCCCATTGACCATAAAAAAATGAAAATAAGTGCACAAAAATAAATGATCGCCATCATAGAAAAGTCCTCCTCTTATCAATGAATATATGGACTTGTCTACCTGCTCATGACGAAAATATATTTCCAAATCACTTAGTTGACCTCACACAAGGCTTATATTATAATGTCTAGGTACATGTTTTGCATGTATATCTTTTTTTAATGCAGTCGATTGGTGTATTCGGAGGGAGGGAAAGAGAATGTCAAAAACGGTCGTTAGAAAAAACGAATCGCTTGAAGATGCTCTTCGTCGCTTTAAACGCAGTGTATCCAAAACTGGAACATTGCAAGAAGCAAGAAAGCGTGAATTTTATGAAAAGCCTAGCGTAAAGCGCAAGAAAAAGTCTGAAGCTGCTAGAAAACGTAAATTCTAAAGAGGGTGGATTTTATGAGTCTTCTTGAGCAATTAAATTCTGATATGAAGCTTATGATGAAAAACCGTGAGAAAGACAAGCTTGTTGTCATTCGTATGGTAAAGGCTTCGCTGCAAAATGAAGCAATTAAGCTTAAGAAAGACAGTTTGACCGGCGATGAGGAACTAACCGTCCTTTCCCGCGAGATTAAGCAACGTAAAGACTCCCTCCATGAATTTTCGAAAGCTAATCGCTTAGATTTAGTAGATAAAGTTCAAAAAGAGATTGACATCTTAGACGTTTATTTACCTGAACAGCTTTCTGAAGAAGAACTGCAAACGATCGTGAAAGAAACGATCGCTGAAACAGGTGCTTCCTCAAAGGCTGACATGGGTAAAGTGATGAGCGCTATTATGCCAAAAGTAAAAGGTAAAGCTGATGGAGCTGTCATTAACAGACTTGTCAGCGAGCAGCTGTCTCAATAAAAAAGTATCCTTCTATTGTTAGAAGGGTACTTTTTTTATGACCTCATGATTCTGTCATATAAAAATGAAACCTATGATACATTTGTAACGTATGTAAAGGAACAGTAAAATGGAAGAAAGAGAGGAGGGATCACCAAATAGATGAAAAAAATAAAAATTTCTATTGCTCTCTTCAGTTGTTTTATAATATGCTTGTTATTAGGGGTTCAATTGACCGCGAAATCAGCAGATCAGAAAGTTCATGTTATCCCAATTGAAGATACAGTAGAAAAAGGACTTTCTAAATTCATTGAACGATCGTTTGAGCAGGCAAAATCGGAGCGGGCGAAGCATATTATTCTCGACATCAATACACCGGGTGGTGCAGTCGATGCAGCGCTTGAGATCGCAGATACCATTCGCGCTTCCGATATCCCAGTGTCAGCGTTTGTCAATCATAGAGCGCTTTCAGCCGGGGCCTTCATCGCGCTAAATGCCGATCAAATTTATATGACCCCGAATGGAAAGATGGGGGCTGCTGCGATCATTGATGGAGAAGGCAATGCTGCCGATCAAAAATCTGAATCTCTATGGCTTGCTGAAATGAGTGATGCTGCCGAAAAGCAGGGGCGTGATCCAAAGTATGCTCTTGCCATGGCGGATGTAGATATAGACGCAAAAGAAGCCGGTGCACCAAAAGGGGAATTGCTCACCTTTAACACAGACCGGGCGCTTCAATTCGGGTATGCAGAAGGTGAAGCAAAAAATATGGATGACTTGCTTCAGAAGCTGAAATTAACAGACGCTTCTGTTCAATACGATGAAGTGAGCTTTGCTGAAAAGGTTGCGCGTTTTCTTACTCACCCAATTGTCATTCCGATCCTTTTATCTATTGCAAGTTTAGGGTTAATTGTTGAGCTCTATTCTCCTGGCTTTGGGGTTCCGGGCACCATGGGAGTGACAGCGCTTCTTCTATTCTTTTATGGTCATCTCGTGGCAGGTTTTGCAGGATATGAGACGTTGTTCCTGTTTTTAGCAGGGATTGCACTCATCATTTTGGAATTGTTTTTGCCAGGGGGAATCGTAGGTGTCATTGGACTGATCTGTGTCGTTGTCAGCTTATTTTTAGCAGCTGGAAGCTTTACAGAAATGGCGATTTCCATCTTGATTGCCACTGCTGTTTCAATCATAGCAGTTATTTTATTGACAAAGGTGTTGGGGAAACGTATGAAATTCTTTAAAAAGTTCGTTTTAACCGATTCAACCAATAAGGAAAGCGGTTATGTCTCAAATGAAACAAGAGAAGATCTTGTTGGACAAATCGCAGTGACAGCAACTGCACTTCGTCCATCTGGTACGATCGTATTTCGAGATGAGCGCATTGATGTTGTGTCAGAAGGTGCATTTATCGATAAGGATGAACAAGTAAAAATTGTGAAAGCGGAAGGCTCACGCATTGTCGTGAGGAAAGTATAGATATACTGATTTTAGAGGAGGAATAAAATGGATCCATCTACTTTACTATTATTTGTGATTATCGCAGCAGGTTTGATTGTTCTTTCGATCTTTTTCACCTTTGTACCGGTGATGCTGTGGATTTCTGCCCTAGCGGCTGGCGTAAAAGTGAGCATTTTTACACTTGTAGGAATGAGACTGCGCCGAGTCATTCCAAACCGAGTGGTCAACCCGCTCATCAAAGCACATAAAGCAGGTCTTGATGTGACGATTAACCAGCTGGAGAGTCACTATCTTGCAGGTGGTAACGTGGACAGAGTTGTGAACGCATTAATTGCAGCTCAACGCGCGAATATCGAATTGAACTTTGCCCGCTGTGCAGCCATCGACCTAGCAGGACGTGATGTACTAGAAGCAGTTCAAATGAGTGTAAACCCTAAAGTCATTGAAACACCATTTATCTCTGGTGTCGCGATGGACGGGATTGAAGTCAAAGCAAAAGCACGTATTACAGTTCGTGCAAACATCGACCGTCTTGTCGGTGGTGCAGGGGAAGAAACAATTATTGCCCGTGTAGGTGAAGGGATTGTCTCGACAATCGGTTCATCAGATAATCATAAAAAGGTTCTTGAGAATCCTGATATGATTTCTCAAACGGTTCTTGGTAAAGGATTAGATTCAGGTACTGCATTTGAAATTCTTTCGATTGATATCGCAGATGTGGATATCGGTAAAAACATCGGGGCGATTCTGCAAACAGACCAAGCAGAAGCAGACAAAAACATTGCACAGGCGAAAGCAGAAGAACGCCGCGCAATGGCTGTTGCACAAGAGCAAGAGATGCGTGCGAAAGTTGAAGAAATGCGCGCGAAAGTTGTAGAAGCAGAGGCTGAAGTACCACTTGCAATGGCTGAAGCATTACGTGAAGGCAATATTGGTGTCATGGACTACATGAACATTAAAAATATCGATGCTGATACGGATATGAGAGATTCATTTGGTAAAATGACAAAAGGTCCATCTGATAATGAAAACAAATAAGCATCCTCTCACGCTTTAAGGAGGGAGCCCATTGGACATTCTATTTGAAAATCCGCTACTAATTGCAATTATCATCGGTATCATCTCTGCCGTCTTTGGGAAGATCGGCAAACAAGAGGAGAACGAAGAGCAGAATCAGCAAAAGAAGCCCGCTCCTCAGCGTAAGACGGTGCCCCAAAAACAAACAAAGCAAACAAGTCCAGATCCAGTCGTGACGGATCAGCTGGACGATTTCGGTGATGTACATGATCATGGCGGGATGAAGAAAAAAACTTCTCAGTCCTTACAAGATCGCTATACGGCTACACTTGCCGAAATGGAAGAAAGAAAAAACGAGTTGAACAAAGAGTTTCAATCGCTTGAAAGAGAGCTGACAAGGCCAAAGGCTGCATCTGCTGAAGTGAGGCCAAAAATCATTGAGAAGCTGAACCAAGATACAATTGTTCAAGGAATGATCCTTGGAGAAGTATTTGGAGAGCCGCGCGCGAAAAAACCGCACAGAACGATGAAACGATAAAGAAAAACGGTATGATATATTCATACCGTTTTTTAATGATATAAGAAAGGACGGAATTATGGATAAGTGTTGTTCTAATTGCTTTGTTGACAAGCAATTTAAAAATTATATAACTTCTAATGGATTCTTAAGCAATTGTGATTTTTGCCAGATGAAAGATACAAAGTGCATTTATTTAGATAATGAAATATTCACTAAATTATTTAAATTTTTAAAAAATATTTATGGGATTCATCCGAATAGAAGAAGTAATGATCTTTTTTATATATTAAGTATTGAATGGGGGCTATTTGAATACAAATTCGATGATGTCCTTATTAAAAGACTATGCGCTAATTATGAAATGGATGTGGAACAGTATTATTTGATTAGACATGATTTTGAACATTTGATTAGAAAATGGCATGAATTTAGAGAAATCATTAAACATGAGCAACGATTTATCAATAGACTTCCACTAGAAATTGAGACCTTATTTACGGAAAAAAGTAAGAACTCAAAAATTTTAGAAAAGGGTGAGATTTTTTATCGAGCTAGAATAGGCAGTGGCGATAAAAATGTCTCCATTCCATTTGATGCTAACTTATCTGATATGGGGATGCCACCTCCAGATATGGTGAGGATGGGCAGAGCAAATCCTGATGGTATACGCTACCTTTATTTAGCAAATAAAAAAGCGACAGCTATAGCAGAAGTGAGACCGTGGTGTGGGGCAAAAGTTACGATTGGTGATTTTAAATTAAGGGATAATATTTTAAGTATGGACTTCTCTTATTCTTCTCAAATGAGTTTGTTTAAGGTTATTAATTCTGAGCAAATTGAAACTGCTATGAGTGAAATTGCTTTCTTTAAAAATCTTAGTAATGAAATGTCTAAACCAATCTCTCCAGATGAATCATATTTGGAGTATATACCAACTCAATTTATTACTGAAATTATAAAATCTGTTGGTTATGAAGGCATGGTTTTTAATAGTTCTTTAAGTGATGGATTAAACGTAGTTTTATTTAGTCAAGAGTGTATAGATATTGTCAAAACAGATATTTATAAGGTTCACAATATTAAGTATGATTTTTTCAAAACAGATGATTATACAGTAGTTGAGTAGCACTCTTAACTCCATTTATAAAGTCTCTTCATGAGGCTTTTTTATTTTTTATTATTCGTACTTCTTCATCATTAAGAGCACTTCTTAAATACATGATCATCCACTGGCTCTTTTACGGATTCATTAGCATGATATGAATCCCTGAGGAATAGGATGATATAGAGGCTTTCTCATCAGTCTCACCATCTTTCAGTTTGATCTCATACACATGAGGTGGGAAGGGGTTCTTATTGAATGGGAAAAAGAAAAAATCGACTTAAAGCATGGCTGACAAGAACACTTGAAATCCCTCCAGACGTGATGATGGATCTTCCCCGTATTACGATGGTTGGCAGACTCCACATTTACATAGAGAACCATAAAGGGCTTCTGCTTTTCAGTGATCAAGAGGTAAGGCTGATGCTCAAACAGGGACAATGCATTATTTCAGGGAAAGATTTTGTGATTAAAACGATTTTGCCAGAAGAGATTTTATTGGAAGGGAAAATCGATGAGGTCCGTTATATTGATTCTTAACTGACGGAGGGGAGAAGCGTGAAGAATAAATGGTTCGGCTATTTTATTGGCAGAGTGGAAGTGGAGATCAAAGGAAGCGGCATTGAGCGGCTCATCAATGAGTGCACGAGGCAGGGGATCACAATGTTTCAAGTGAGCCGCCGTCAAGACAGCGTGCGCTTATTTATTCGCCTATCAGATGTACATGCCTTCAGAAAAGTACGCAGACATCATGACGTGACATGTTCATTTCATCAAAAGAAGGGCTTTCCGTTTCTACTCCTTTGGTCAAGGAAGAATATCGGATTTACCCTTGGGATTGTATGCTTTCTAGTGACGATATTGGCTCTTTCAAACATGGTATGGAAAATTGATATTAAAGGAGCCAATCCAGAAACTGAACATCAAATGAGAAAGCATTTAGACGACATTGGGGTGCAAAAAGGACGTTTTCAGTTTCTAATGGGAACACCTGAAAAAATTCAAAAATCCCTGACAACCAATATTCAAAGCATCACATGGGTAGGCGTTGAACTAAACGGCACAACCTTTCAAATGAAAGTTGTGGAAAAAAATGAACCCGAAAAAGAAAAATACACGAGTCCTCAGCATATCGTCGCCAAGAAAAAGGCTGTCATCACGAGAATGTATGTAGAAAAAGGGGAGCCGCTCGCCGCGGTTGATGAACATGTAAAGAAAGGACAGATGCTTGTCTCTGGACTCATTGGCAGCGAAGATCAGCAGAAAACGGTAGGAGCCAAAGCGAAAATCTATGGTGAAACGTGGTATCGTTCTGAAGTTTCTGTCCCTCTTCGAACATCTTTTGACGTCTTTACGGGTAAAATGAAGACAAAGCACAAGCTCTCCGCATTTGGAGGCTCACTGCCATTTTGGGGCTTTTCTTTTAAAAAGGATGATTTCAAGCAGCCAAAAACAGAAACAGAAGTTCATCCGCTTCATTTCTTAAACATGCAGCTCCCATTCTCTTATGAAAAGGAAATCACACGTGAAAGTGAGAAAATAAATCGAGAATACACAAATAAAGAAGCGGTTCAAGCAGGGATTAAAATGGGTAAAAAAGAATTAGAAGAGAAGCTAGGTCAAACAGGAGAGGTGAAAAGTGAAAAAGTTTTGCACGAGACAACAGGGAATGGTAAAGTTAAGTTAATCATCCTTTACCAAGTAATAGAAGATATTGTTCAACCAACACCTATTGTTCAGGGAGACTAGAGAATGACAGAACATTTACTTGAGATTCAACAAAAATTGGATAGTCCAAACGAAGCGATTGCTTTATTTGGCAATCAAGATGCTTATCTGAAACTAATGGAAAACGAGCTGAACGTCTCCATTATTACGCGTGGAGAAAAAGTGTATGTTTCTGGTGAGGAAGCATCGAGAGATACAGTAAGCCGTTTGATCACATCTCTTTTACATCTCATCCGTAAAGGAATCGAGATATCTGAACGGGATGTCGTCTATGCCATTAAAATGGCGCAAAAAAACAAGCTGAATTATTTTGAGAATATGTATGAAGATGAAATTACGAAAAATGCCAAAGGAAAGTCGATCAGGGTGAAAACAATCGGCCAGCGGGAATATGCTGCGGCGATGAAAAAAGATGACCTGGTCTTTGGAATTGGACCAGCTGGTACAGGGAAGACGTATTTGGCAGTCGTCAATGCGGTACATTCATTAAAAAATGGACATGTGAAACGGATTATCCTGACAAGACCAGCTGTTGAAGCAGGAGAGAGTCTTGGCTTTTTACCAGGCGATCTAAAGGAAAAGGTAGATCCTTATTTAAGACCACTATATGATGCCTTGCATGATGTGCTTGGCAGTGATCATACGGAACGTTTAATCGAGCGCGGCGTGATTGAAATAGCGCCCCTTGCCTATATGAGAGGCCGGACGCTTGATGATGCATTTGTTATTTTAGATGAAGCGCAGAATACAACACCTGCCCAAATGAAAATGTTTTTGACGAGACTTGGCTTTGGTTCTAAAATGGTCATTACAGGAGATATTACACAGATTGATCTGCCAAAGGGCATGCAGTCAGGTCTTGCGGCTGCAAAGGACATGCTTGCAGATATCAAGGGCATCTCATTTATTGAATTAGACCAGACAGATGTGGTCAGACACCCGCTTGTGGCGAAGATCATTGGCGCATACGAAAAGCAAAAATGAACTGAGTGACCCGATCGTCTTCATCGGGTCATTTTGTTTCGATCGTGGTTTAAAGTAAAAAAGGAGGTACTTTCCTTGAGAAAGAATCAAAAAGGCAGTAAGCGCAAAAGACTGCTGTCTAAAAAAGAACCTCAGAAAATGGAGCGCTCACGTTATTTAAATGTTTTGCTGTACGCTGCTTTAGCAGCCATTTTATTCGTGGTGCTCTTCTTCCATGTAAAGCCTGAATCGCTCGACTTAGATTTATTTTCTGTGAGCGAACAGACCATCTATTCTCCGTCAACTGTTGATGATCAAGAAGCGACAGAAGAGAAGAAACAAGAAGCAACAGATCAAGTGGAAGATCAATATACGCTCAAAAAAGCGTATTCTGATAATCGTGTAGACCTCATCTCATCCCTCTTTGAAGCCATTAAAGAAGAGAAGAAAGCAGCTGATGATAAAGAGAAAGCGCCATCAGATCAAGAAATGGTCAAGCGTGTCAAAGAAAAGCTCACAACAGATATGCAGGAAGCTGTTTCGGATCAATCCATCAAAGCACTGCTTCAGGCAAGTGATGAGAATCTCTCATTTACTAAGGATTCCATCATCACAGTGGTGAATTCACTGATGAGTAAAGAAATCACAGCAGCGAAATTACAAGATGAGAAAAAACAAGTCAAAGCAGAGCTTGAAAACAATTCGATTCCATCAAAATACTTAAATGCAGCGAAAGAAATCGGTGAATTTGCGATCATCCCAAACTATGTATTTGACCCAGTGGCAACAGAGAAGAAAAGACAGGAAGCGGCTGACAATATTCAGCCTGTGCAAATTAAGCAAGGGCAAATCTTAGTTGAAGAAGGAGAGCTCATCGACCGGGAAGTTTATCGCAAATTAGAACTCACGGGTCTATTAAACAGCTCAAATTTATTTAAGCCTATAAGTGGTCTTTTCATATTAATTGGCCTGTTCTTAGCAGCGATTATTCATTCCCTTGAATCGAGAAAAAAGTCGCTTGTCCATAAGAATAAGTCATTACTGCTCTACTCGCTTATTTTTACGATTATTTTAATTATTATGGAAGTGTTCAGTCTCTTCCAGGAAACGAAATATACAACGATAGGCTATGTTGTGCCAGTGGCACTTGGCACGATGCTGATCAAACTGCTCATTAATGAGCGGTTAGCAATCTTCTCCGGTCTTGTATTTGCTCTTTGCGGCAGTATGATGTTTAATCAAGGAGTAACCGGCGTCTTTAACTATGTGATCTGCGCTTATTATCTGATGAGCGGGATGGCGGGTATTTTATTTTTAAGAAAACATAATGCAAGATCAAAAATATTGCAGGCTGGGCTTTTGGTGGCGCTGGTGAATGTACTTGTGGTTTTATCCATTACACTGATCCAAAACTCTTCACCATCAGGGCTTGAAATCGGTGTGAACCTCATGATGGCGATTGTGTCAGGGTTTGCATCATCTATCTTGGTCATTGGGTTAATGCCTGTTTTTGAGAGCATGTTTGGTATTCTTTCCACAATGAAGCTGATTGAATTATCTAACCCAAATCATCCGCTCCTCAAAAAGATTTTAACCGAGACACCAGGTACATATCATCATAGTGTCATGGTGGCGAATTTAGCGGATGCTGCATGTGAAGCAGTTGGTGCAAACGGTCTTTTAGCAAGGGTCGGCGCTTATTATCATGACATTGGGAAAACGAAAAGACCGCAATACTTTATCGAAAACCAAATGAACATTGATAATCCGCATGACAAGCTTTCTCCTCAGCTGAGTAAAAATATTATTATTGCCCATACGACAGATGGCGCTGATATGCTGAGAGAAAAGAAGTTTCCTGAAGAGCTTGTCGACATTGCAGAACAGCATCACGGAAAGTCTCTTTTAAAGTTCTTTTACTATAAGGCAAAAGAGCGTGATGATCAGGTCACAGAAGAAGAATTTCGTTACCCTGGTCCAAAGCCGCAATCAAAAGAAGCAGCGATTATTTCTGTGGCTGACAGCGTTGAAGCGGCGGTTCGTTCCATGCATAATCCAAATCCAGAGCGGATTGAAAAGCTTGTCAAAGGCATTATTTCAGATAAAATGCAGGACGGGCAATTTAGTGAATGTGACCTGACATTTAAAGAATTAAATATTATCAGCCAAACAATTTGTACAACATTAAAGGGGATTTTTCATTCTCGGATTGAATATCCAGATGCCCCGAAGCAGAAGGTGAAGTAAATGACATTGTTAATCGATTTAATAGATGAAACAGGACAAGTATCAAAAGAGCAGCTTGAAGAAGTGGAAAAGCTTCTTCAGTTTGCTGCAGACGAACTTGAGGTCAAGGATCAAGCGGAAGTATCAGTGACGATCGTTTCGAATGAAGAGATTCATCAAATCAATAAAGAATACCGCGGAAAAGACGCGCCAACAGATGTGATCTCCTTTGCACTTGAGGAAGAAGGAGAAGGGGAGATTGAAATCATTGGAGCGGATGATATCCCGCCTGTACTTGGTGACATTATCATTAGTGTGGATCGAACGAAAGAGCAGGCGGAGGAATATGGACATTCCTTTATGAGAGAGCTTGGATTCTTAACGATTCATGGCTTCCTCCATTTGCTCGGGTATGATCATATGACAGAGGAAGATGAAAAAGAAATGTTCGCCAAACAGACAAAAATCTTGGATGATTATGGCCTTTCGAGATCATCGTAAGAAAAGAAGGCCGCTCGCCCGTTTTTTTCGGAGTTTTTATTATGCATTTAGAGGAATATGGCGAACTTTCTTGAATGAACGGAATTTTCGATTTCACACAGTCGCAGCCATCATCGTGGTGATCTGCGGCTTTTGGTTCCGCATTGACCCATTTGAATGGTTGATCGTTCTTCTTCTATGCGGGGGGATGTTTGCGCTTGAACTTGTCAATACAGCCATTGAACATACAGTGGATCTGATGACAGAAGAAAGACACCCGCTTGCAGAGAGGGCGAAGGACGCTGCGGCAGGCGCTGTTTGCGTTTACGCCGCGATTTCGGTTATGATTGGGTTGATCATCTTCTTACCGAAGATCATGCAATAGAACAATATTACTATTTATTAACATTTTTAGAAATGGGCGTGAAAATGTCACGTGAATTATGTAAAATATAAATGTGACAGTGGTACCATTTCTTCTGAAAGTGGGAACTAGGAATGAACAAACAAGAGTTGATTTCAGAAGCAATCAAAGCAAGAGATTTTGCATATGTACCCTATTCTAAATTCAAAGTCGGTGCAGCGTTACTGTCGAATGATGGAAAAGTGTATGGCGGCTGCAACATTGAAAATGCAGCATATGGTATGTGTAATTGTGCGGAAAGAACAGCACTTTTTAAAGCCTATTCAGAAGGCATTACATCTTTTCAAATGTTAGCAGTGGTGGCTGATACAGACCGTCCTGTTTCGCCGTGCGGCGCATGCAGACAGGTCATTTCAGAGCTATGTGCACCTGACATGCCAGTGATTCTAACGAACTTAAAAGGACATATATACGAAACAACAGTAAACGAACTATTGCCAGGAGCATTTTCACCGGAGGATTTAAATGACTAACGAAAGCTTCAAATCAGGATTTGTATCAATTATTGGAAGACCAAATGTAGGGAAATCAACCTTTCTTAATCGCGTTATTGGACAAAAGATCGCCATCATGAGCGATAAGCCCCAAACGACGCGAAACAAAGTGCAAGGTGTCCTGACAAAGAACACATCACAAACGATCTTTATCGATACACCGGGGATTCATAAACCTAAGCATAAGCTTGGTGATTTTATGATGAGGGTGGCTCAAAATACACTGAAGGAAGTCGACCTGATCTTATTTATGATCAACGCACAGGAAGGCTATGGCAAAGGTGATGAATTCATCATTGAACGACTAAAGCAAACATCTACACCGGTGTTCCTTGTCGTGAATAAAATTGACCAAATTCATCCAGATGAACTGTTTCTTTTAATTGATGAATACCGTACACGTTATCCATTCAAGGAAATTGTGCCAATTTCAGCTCTTGAAGGAAACAATATCGACACGCTTCTTCAGCAGATTGAAGGTTATCTTCCAGAGGGCCCTCAATTTTATCCGGCAGATCAAGTAACAGATCATCCAGAACGGTTTATTATTTCTGAATTAATTCGTGAAAAAGTGCTGCATTTAACGAGAGAAGAGATTCCGCACAGTATTGCGGTTGCGATTGAATCGATTAAGCCAGATGAAAATGGCAAGATCCATGTCGCGGCAACCATTGTCGTAGAACGTGATTCGCAAAAAGGGATCGTCATTGGTAAACGAGGCAGCTTGTTAAAAGAAGTGGGACAAAAAGCGCGCAGAGATATTGAAGCACTTCTAGGCTCAAAAGTGTATTTAGAGCTTTGGGTCAAAGTTCAGAAGGACTGGCGTAATAAATCCACTCACCTTCGTGACTTCGGATTTAGAGAAGACGAATATTAAAAAATCGCTGCATTTGTCAGCAAATCTGACAATGGTGCGGTTCGATTAGTAAAAATTGTTTATCATGAAATGGAGGTAGCCTGGTCAAGATAAAATTAATATGTTGGATGTAGCGTTGCTGCTTCTAATAAAGAAAGGTGGGGTTTTTATGTTGAATTTTACATGGAACGTATTTTCACAAACAGGAAGCGTTGACACGTATCTGCTTTTCAAAGAGTTAGAAAAGGAGAACCTGGAAAGACCCGATGTACTTGAAGAAGAAATAGCACGATTTGATTTTCCAATCTTATAATTCTTGACCCCCTCCAGCGCTCGGAGTGTAGACAAATGCTCATTAAAACTGAAGGAATCGTCCTTAGAACAACAGATTATGGCGAAACAAACAAAATTGTCACGCTGCTCACTAGAGAACATGGAAAAATTGGCGTGATGGCAAGAGGCGCAAAAAAATCAAACAGCCGCCTTTCAGCCATAAGTCAGCCGTTTTTATACGGCACCTTTCTTATCCAATCATCAACAGGACTTGGAACGCTCCAGCAAGGCGAAATGATTGAAAGTATGCGGGCCATTCGGGAAGATTTATTTCTGACCGCATATGCAGCCTATATGACAGAATTGATTGATAAAGGGACAGAAGAAAAAAAGCCAAACCCTTATTTGTTTGAGCTTCTGCTTCAATCTCTGCGTCATCTCAACGAAGGCACAGATGCTGATATTATTTTATTTATCGTAGAGGTTAAAATGTTATCAGTGATGGGGATGAAGCCTGAACTTGATCAATGTGTTCACTGTGGTCAAAAAGAAGGGCAGTTCCATTTCTCGATAAGAGATAACGGCTTCATTTGCCAAAATTGTTTTTCGAAAGATCCATATAGACTGCCCTTATCCCCCGCAGCTGCAAGGCTGCTCCGTTTGTTTCATTATTTTGATTTATCAAGGCTTGGTCAGGTTGATGTGAAGCCTCAGACGAAACAAGAAATTCGTCAAGTGCTTGATCACTACTATGACGAATATTCCGGCCTCTATTTAAAATCAAAAAAATTCATGAATCAGATGGAATCCATGAAAAAGCTAATGGGTGACGAAAACAAAAGTTGACATCTCCCATGACTTTTTGTAAGATCATCTAAGATAAAATATGTTGCATTGACAGAAAGAAGTACTTACGTAAAATCCATAAAAGCGACCTTAGGGCGGTGTGAGCTAAGGATGGAGGCGTAACGAAAGGCATTCTTGAGCAGCGTAAAACAAAGCGGCTGGATGCTACGACACCAGCAAATAGGGTGGAACCGCGGGAAAAACTCTCGTCCCTATGTTTGCAAAGAACCTTGCGAGCATAGAGACGGGAGTTTTTGTGTTCTCTTACAAGGTTCTAATCCCACCCGCCATACATAGCGGTTGGTGTAGAAAAGATGGAGGTGCGATCATTGAATATTCAAGACATGATTTTGACGCTGCAAAAGCATTGGTCAAATGAAGGCTGCGTATTAATGCAGGCGTATGACACAGAAAAAGGTGCCGGAACGATGAGTCCATACACGTTCCTCAGAAGCATCGGCCCAGAGCCATGGAAGGTAGCATATGTAGAGCCTTCAAGACGCCCGGCTGATGGCAGATATGGAGAAAACCCAAATAGATTGTATCAGCATCATCAATTTCAAGTGATCATTAAGCCATCACCTGACAATATTCAAGAACTATATCTTGAATCATTGAAAGCACTTGGCATTGACCCGCTGAAACATGACATTCGTTTTGTAGAAGATAACTGGGAAAATCCATCTCTTGGCTGTGCTGGACTTGGCTGGGAAGTATGGCTTGATGGGATGGAAATTACGCAATTCACGTATTTCCAACAAGTCGGCGGCTTAGAATGTAAGCCCGTTTCTGTTGAAATCACATACGGTATTGAACGTCTTGCTTCTTACATCCAGGACAAAGAAAATGTCTTCGATCTTGAATGGACAGACGGATTTACGGTCAGAGATTTATTCTTAATGGCTGAATATGAGCACTCTGTGTATACATTTGAAACATCTAATACTGACATGCTGTTCGAGCTATTTACAACCTATGAGAAAGAAGCACACAGTCAAATGGACAAAGGACTTGTTCACCCGGCATACGATTATGTCCTCAAATGCTCTCATACATTTAACCTGCTCGATGCAAAGGGTGCTATTTCTGTGACTGAGCGAACTGGTTATATCGGAAGAGTGCGTCAGTTAGCAAGAAAAGTAGCCAAAACCTATTATGAAGAACGCGAAAAATTGGGATTCCCTATGCTAAAAGAGGAGGCGGCTTCTCATGAATAAACAAGATGTATTACTTGAAATCGGCTTAGAAGAGATGCCGGCTCGTTTCATGCCAGAGAGCACAAAACAGCTAGGTGAGAAAGTAAAAGCATGGTTTGAAACGCAAAATATTTCATTTGAAGAGACTGCTTTATTCAACTCACCAAGACGTCTTGCTGTACTTGTGAAAGGTGTCGCAGAAAAACAAGAAGACATCAAAGAAGAAGCAAAAGGTCCAGCTAAAAAGATTGCCCAAGATGCTGAAGGCAATTGGACAAAAGCTGCTGAAGGCTTCGCCCGGGGCCAAGGTGCTTCAACAGATGATCTCTATTTCAAAGAGATCAAAGGAGTGGATTATGTCCATGTCCAAAAGTTTCAAGAAGGGAAGCAAGTCAAAGACCTTCTCCCAGCGTTAGGTGAGATCGCTGCTTCATTAAGCTTTCCAAAGAACATGAGATGGGGAAGCGAAGATTTACGCTATATCCGTCCGATTAAATGGATTGTTTGTTTATTTGGACAAGAGATTGTACCTGTTGAAATTGCTGGGGTGAAAAGCGGCCGTGAAACAAGAGGACATCGTTTCCTTGGTACGACAGCGAGCATCGACTCACCTGCTTCTTATGAACAAACTTTGCGCGATCAATTTGTGATTGCAGACTCAGATAAAAGAAAACAATTAATTACTGAACAGCTAAATGCGCTATCTTCAGAAAAAGGTTGGGTCATTCCTGTTGATCCTGAACTTCTAGAAGAAGTGAACGATCTTGTAGAATATCCAACTGTGCTGTCTGGTTCCTTTGAAGAGGAGTTTCTTGCATTGCCGGAAGAAGTATTGGTGACAACAATGAAAGAGCATCAACGCTACTTCCCTGTGAAAAATGAGCAAGGAGAATTATTGCCGCATTTTATTACAGTCAGAAATGGAAACAGTGAGGCGCTGGAAAATGTCGCAAGAGGGAACGAAAAAGTACTTCGCGCACGTTTATCAGATGCTGCATTCTTCTATAAAGAAGACGAAAAACTAGTGATTGAAGACAATATTAAAAAGCTTGATAAAGTGGTATTCCATGAGAAACTTGGAACAATCGGCGACAAGCTGAAGAGAGTGACAGACATTGCAACCCGTCTAGCGGCGCATGTCGGAGCAGATGACGAAACAACAAAACGCGTGGCTAGAGCAGCAAGTATTTCGAAGTTTGACCTTGTGACTCAAATGGTCTATGAATTCCCTGAATTACAAGGAATTATGGGTGAGAAATATGCAAGAGCTCTTGGTGAACATGAAGAAGTGGCAAGAAGCATTAACGAGCATTATATGCCGCGCTTTGCTGGTGATGAGGCGCCGTCTACTTTGATTGGTGCGATTGTGGCCGTAGCAGATAAGCTCGACTCTATTTGTTCATTCTTCTCAATCGATGTGATCCCTACAGGTTCTCAAGATCCTTATGGACTTAGAAGACAAGCGAGTGGTATCGTTCAAATCTTGCTCGACCGTCATTGGAATATTTCATTTAAAGAGCTGTTAGCACTTGCTCAAGTAAAGACAGAACATGAAGCTGCTCTAATTGAATTTTTAACGCATCGTTTAAAATATGTTCTTCAAGCAGAGCATATACGCCATGATGTTGTTGATGCAGTGCTGGATGTTGAAAATATTGAGCCATATGCAGTCGTCAAAAAAGCAGCTGTTCTTGAAGAGAGTGTAAAACAAGAAAGCTTCAAAGAAACGGCTGAAGCATTGGGACGCGTCATTTCAATCAGTAAAAAAGGCGAAGACGCAGAGATTCAGCCTGAACTGTTTGAAAATGAACATGAGCAAAAGCTGTTTGAGGCGTATCAGCAAGTAGAGAAAGCTGTCAAGGACCATGTAGCAGCAGGACAATACAGCTTGGCACTTGAGGCGCTGGATACGTTAAAAACACCGATCGTTCATTATTTCGATCACACAATGGTTCATGCGGATGATGAAAAACTGAAGCGAAATCGTTTGGCACAGATGGTCAAACTGGCCAAAGTGATTCAATCATTTGCGAATATGAACAATTTAATTGTAAAATAAATACCTAAGAACGGTTGCCTTTTCCGAAGGGCAATCGTTTTTTACTCATTTAATTCACGGTTTTTGAGTGGATTTTTGTTTCATTCGGACAAAGATGCGCTATAATATGATGAGTTATGAAAATGATATACATAAAATAAAGATTTCGCTCTCTCTATTTAAAGGTGGTGAGTACAATCGAGTTAAATAAACGGCAAGAGCAGATTTTACAGATTGTCAAAGAGAATGGTCCGATCACTGGAGAGCATATCGCCGATCGGCTGAACTTAACAAGGGCGACCCTCAGACCGGATTTAGCCATTTTAACAATGTCAGGCTTTTTAGAAGCAAGACCAAGGGTCGGCTACTTTTTCACAGGAAAAACAGGCACGCAGCTTCTCGCAGATAAGCTGAAAAAACTTCAAGTGAAAGACTTTCAATCCATTCCAGTGGTGATACATGAGAATGTTTCGGTTTATGATGCGATTTGTACGATGTTTTTAGAGGATGTGGGCACATTATTCGTTGTGGACGATCACTCTATTTTAACAGGCGTATTATCAAGAAAAGACCTCCTTCGCGCAAGTATAGGGAAACAGGAGCTTCCATCTATCCCTGTCCATATTATTATGACAAGAATGCCGAACATCACCGTTTGCCGCAAAGAAGATTTCATTATGGATGTGGCGAAGCACTTGATTGAAAAGCAAATAGATGCACTTCCTGTGATAAAAGATACGGAAAAAGGCTTTGAAGTGGTCGGAAGAATCACGAAAACAAACATGACGAAAATACTTGTCAGCTTATCAGAGAACGAAATAATCTAATGACAGAAGACTGCGAGGGGATGTTATGAGTAATCGCGTAATTTTTGTGGTATCAGATTCAGTAGGAGAAACGGCAGAGCTCGTGGTCAAAGCGGCACTTAGCCAATTTGATGGCGGCTCATCAGACCATTCAAATATTAGAAGAATCCCGTATGTAGAAGATGTTGGTACGATTAAAGAAGTCATTTCACTGGCGAAAGCAGATAATGGGATCGTCTGCTTTACTCTTGTTGTGCCAGAAATGCGCCAATTCTTAATCGAGGAAGCAGAAGCAAACGGTGTTGTTTATTATGACATCATCGGTCCACTCATTGATAAAATGGAGACGGCATATGGAAATGAAGCGAAACATGAGCCGGGTCGTGTACGTCAATTAGATGAGGACTATTTTAAAAAGGTAGAAGCCATCGAGTTCGCTGTGAAATACGATGACGGCAGAGACCCAAGAGGTATTCTAAAGGCTGATATTGTACTCATTGGTGTATCACGCACGTCCAAGACACCATTATCTCAATATTTGGCGCATAAACGGCTGAAGGTAGCGAACGTACCAATTGTACCTGAAGTTGATCCGCCAGAAGAGTTATTTTCAGTTGATCCGAAGAAATGTATCGGTTTGAAAATTAGTCCAGACAAACTAAATCATATTCGCAAAGAGCGTTTAAAATCTCTTGGTTTAAATGATCGCGCTATTTATGCGAACATTGAGCGGATTAAAGAGGAACTAGAGTATTTTGAAAAAGTGGTTGACCGCATTAACTGTCAAGTCGTTGATGTATCGAATAAAGCAGTTGAAGAAACGGCAAATGTCATTCATCAAATGCTGACCAAAAGAGGTTCCGAATAAACTCAGGATGCTCCTCCTGGGTTTTTCCTATGGTGGGAAACGGGTAAACAAAAACAATAGCATATTTGCTGCATTTGTATTATAATAAAAAATTGTGATAAAATGATTGATTTTAGGTTTAAGTTAAGTCAAGAACGAATAAACTAATATTGGCAGAAGTCAAGTGATTCTGAACATAACTTTTCGACAAAATGAGTTTTACTGTTGATTGCTCTATGGGGGAAAAGTATGGTCTTTTTGCTTCTCTAAAGCAGGAATAAGGTGGAGGGATGGAGAATTAGTCACCTGAATGAACGTAAAAAAGAGAGGACGATTTATGTCGATGCAGATGCTTGTCCTGTAAAAGACGAAATCCTTTCTGTCGCATCTCAATTTCAAGTACCAGTGACATTCATTGCTTCATATGAGCATTTTCAAACCAAAAGATCTCCACTTGAAGATTGGCGGTTTGTAGATACACATAAGGAAGCAGCGGACTTAGTCATTGCCAACTCAGCTGCCGCACATGATATTGTCGTCACCCAAGACATTGGTCTTGCCTCCTTACTGCTTCCGAGACAGGTCATTGTTCTGTCTGAAAGAGGACGAATGTACACAAACGAAACAATTGATTTTGATTTGGAACGCAGGCATGTTTCCAGCAAACAGCGAAGAAAAGGTGTATACGGAAAAGGTCCCAAAAAGCTTTTAGAAGAGGATAAGAAGCGATTTATGGCGCAACTACAAAAAATCCTGTCGAATCATGAAGGATTTTTAAATTAAAAGGCGAATAATGTACGACGGAGTGTTATTAGGATGAGCAAACGTATACCAGATGAACTTTTGGAGCAGATCCAAAAAAACGCAGACATTGTCGAAGTGATTGGAGAATACGTACAGCTTAGAAAGCAAGGTCGAAATTACTTCGGTCTTTGTCCATTCCATGGTGAAAATACTCCTTCATTCTCTGTTTCAGCAGATAAGCAAATCTTCCATTGTTTTGGCTGTGGTGCAGGAGGCAATGTGTTTTCGTTCCTCAGACAAATGGAAGGCTACTCATTTATTGAAGCCGTTTCACATGTGGCTGATAAGTACCATATTGATCTGCCTGATCAGGTGGCGAATGCTCAGATGAGTTCCTCTCAGCAGGAGGACACAGCAGATCATAAAATGATTGAGGCCCATGAGCTTCTTAAGAAATTTTACCACCATTTGCTGGTAAATACAAAGGAAGGTCAAAACGCACTCGATTATTTACGGTCCAGAGGCTTTACGGATGAAACAATTGCCAAGTTTGAGATCGGGTATGCTCTTGATTCTTGGGATTTCGTGACCAAGTTTTTAGAAAAACGAGGATTTGATCCTGTGATGATGGAGAAGGCTGGTCTTTTAATTCAACGTGAAAACGGCACAGGCTTTTTTGACCGCTTTAGAGATCGTGTCATGTTTCCCATTCATGATCATCATGGAACGGTCATCGCTTTTTCCGGAAGATCGCTTGGTGATCAGCAGCCTAAATATATGAATAGTCCTGAAACGCCGCTTTTTCATAAAAGTAAGCTGCTTTATCACTTTCATGACGCACGTATGCATATTCGCAAACGCGAACGGGCAGTTCTTTTTGAAGGATTTGCAGACGTCATCTCAGCTGTTACATCAGGTGTCGGTGAAAGTGTTGCAACAATGGGTACGTCTCTTACAGAAGAGCACGTAAAGCTTCTCAGGCGGAATGTAGAAGAGATCATCCTTTGCTATGACTCTGATACGGCCGGATACGAAGCGACCATGAAAGCATCAGATTTGCTTGGAAAAAGAGGATGTAAAGTTCGCGTTGCCATGATACCAGATGGACTTGATCCAGATGATTACATTCGTAAATATGGCGGCGAGAAATTTAGGAATGACATCATAGATGCAAGTGTGACATTAATGACGTTTAAGATGAATTTTTTCCGAAGAGGAAAAAACTTATCAGACGAAGGAGACCGTCTTACTTATATGAAGCAGGTTCTCCGAGAAATCAGCCGGTTAAACGGCTCTTTGGAGCAAGAGATTTACATGAAACAGCTTGCTGGGGAGTTTTCGATCTCACTTGATTCATTAAAAGAACAACTGGAGCTGTTTGAAAAGCAGCAGCGGCAAGAAACCAAAAGCACGCAGGAAGAAAACGGGCTTGAAAAACGGCGTGCACATCTGTCAACACAAGTAAGAAGAAAGCGTCTGCGGCCGGCATATGAAAATGCAGAGCGAATGCTGCTTGCTCATATGTTAAAAAGCGATGACGTGATCCGCAAAGTACTTGACAGAATCGGGATTGAATTTAATATAGATTCGCACAGGGCGCTGGCAACGTACATTTATGCCTTGTATGAAGAAGGCAAAGAACCAACGCCGCAACATCTGATGAACCGGATAGAAGATGATGTCATGAATCAGCTGTTGACGGATATATTAATGATTCAAGTCGGAGACGAACTAAGTGAAGCTGAATTAAGTGATTATGTAAAAACAGTGTTGAATCATCGGAATTTGTCAATGATAAAGGAAAAAGAACTAGAACGTGCAGAAGCGGAGAGGCAAAAAGATTTCTTCAAAGCGGCAACACTTGGACAAGAAATTATTCAATTAACCCGTTCGCTGAAGTAATACGTCTATTATTAATGACAGGACTTACGGCTGGCAATGAATCCTTTACGGGAGGAGCATAAGACCGCAAGCATCTTGCCTTCATCATTATTTATTTTATTCCTATTTGCTTCGTCTTCTGTTTGACAGAGAGAGAAAAGCAGGGCGGAAGCAAATCGCAAGTTACTTTAGAATTCGTTGCAAGCTTTGGAAGGAGGGATCCATAATGGCTGATAAACAAGCCCACGAAACCGAAACTGAATTAACCTTTGAACAGGTGAGAGATAAGCTCACTGAAACGGGTAAAAAACGGGGCGTTTTAACATACGAAGAAATTGCAGAGCGTATGTCTAGCTTTGAAATTGAATCAGACCAAATGGATGAATACTATGAATACTTAGGCGAACAGGGTGTAGAGCTCATTAGTGAAAACGAAGAGACAGAAGACCCAAATGTTCAGCAGCTGGCTAAAGCGGAAGAAGAATTTGACCTGAATGATTTAAGCGTACCACCAGGTGTCAAAATCAATGACCCTGTTCGTATGTACTTAAAAGAAATCGGACGCGTCAATTTGTTATCTGCTAAAGAAGAAATTACGTACGCTCAAAAGATCGAAGAGGGCGATGAGGAATCAAAAAGAAGATTAGCGGAAGCGAACCTTCGTCTCGTTGTCAGCATTGCGAAACGCTATGTTGGTCGTGGTATGCTGTTCCTTGACTTGATTCAAGAAGGAAACATGGGTCTGATGAAGGCGGTTGAGAAGTTTGATTACCGCAAAGGATATAAATTCTCAACATATGCGACTTGGTGGATTAGACAGGCGATCACACGTGCGATTGCCGATCAGGCGAGAACAATCCGGATCCCGGTTCATATGGTGGAAACCATTAATAAATTGATCCGTGTTCAAAGACAGCTTCTGCAAGACCTAGGCAGAGAACCAACGCCTGAAGAAATTGCTGAAGACATGGATTTAACTCCAGAAAAGGTAAGAGAGATTCTTAAAATTGCGCAAGAGCCTGTATCTTTAGAAACACCTATTGGTGAAGAAGATGACTCACATCTTGGTGATTTTATCGAAGACCAAGAGGCGACATCTCCATCTGACCACGCTGCGTACGAACTCTTAAAAGAGCAGCTTGAAGATGTATTAGACACGCTGACGGACCGTGAAGAAAATGTGCTGAGACTACGTTTCGGACTAGACGACGGAAGAACACGCACGTTAGAAGAGGTTGGTAAGGTGTTCGGCGTAACAAGAGAGCGTATCCGACAAATTGAAGCGAAAGCTCTTCGTAAATTAAGACACCCAAGCAGAAGTAAACGATTAAAAGACTTCTTAGAGTAGAAACCGGACGGATCTTGAAAGAGATCCGTTCTTTCTTATCAAAAATGAAAACGCTTTTTTCAATCTGATTATATTTTACTGAATAACAAATGAATTTGCAACGTTCTTAGAGAAAAGATGTATAAAAAATACATCTAAATGTGCTGAAGGCTTCGTTTCTCATCTAGATTCATTTTTGTCTAATCTGTGAACTTGACCAAAGTTTTGTATCATAATTCGTTTACTTTTTGTAAAATTAAAGTAGAATTAGAATTGTTTGCATAGTCTCAAAGGGGTTTTCACAAAGGGGAGGATGAAAGAAATGAAACGGAATCCACTTATACCATTTTTATTGATTGCCATTTTAGGTATTGGACTCACTTTTTTCTTATCAATGAAGGGGCTGAAAGATGAAGAAAAAATTGCCTCAGGGGGCAAGGAGCAAAAGCAAGAAGAGACAGCAAATGCGACGCCGGAAGAATTGTATAAACAGAACTGTCTAAGCTGTCACGGGGAAAACTATGAAGGCGGCGCAGGTCCTGCTTTAAAAGGTGTTGGAGACAAGCTTGAAGTAGCTGACATCAAGAAGAAAATTCAAGAAGGCGGCAACGGGATGCCAGGCGGGCTGATTCCGAATGAAAAGCTCGATGATATGGCGGAATGGGTATCTAAAATTAAATAACCTTACACAAAAAGCTCTTTTTCAAAAGAAGAGCTTTTTTCATTTGAAAACGACTTTTAAAAAGTCCATAATTTATATAAGATAGACAAGTATGAACATTAAAGAAAAGTAGTGATACGTATGAATGAAATGAATTTATCCAAACGATTAAAAAAAGTCGCAGACTTTTTACCAGATGAGGCAGTCTTCGCTGATATCGGCTCAGACCATGCCTATTTGCCATGCTATGCGATCCTGCATCAAAAAGCAGTGAAAGCTATTGCTGGTGAAATTACCGATGGACCGCTCCAATCGGCGCAGCAGCAAGTACATAGACTTGAATTAGATGAACAGATATCGGTCAGAAAAGGAAATGGCCTTGAAGTCATTGAAAAAGGCGAAGTGAATGCAGTGACGATTGCAGGTATGGGCGGGGCACTCATCGCAAGCATTCTAAATGAAGGAAGGCATAAGCTCGCAGGCCATGAGCGGCTCATTCTTCAGCCGAATATCCATGCCCACCATATTCGTTTATGGCTTTATCAAGAGGGGTATGAATTGATGGATGAAGTCATTTTAGAAGAGGACGGCAAAATATACGAAATCATCATCGCAGAAAAAGGCGATAAAGATAAAGCTTATGAAGGGATGTCACTTGAAGCAGGCATGCTCGTTGGTCCGTTTCTTGCGAAAGAGCAAAATGACGTCTTCCAGCGCAAGTGGATGCAAGAGCTTCAGCATATGGAGAAGATAGAAAGTCAAATTCAGCAGGCAGCACGGACAGAAGAAAACAAAGAGCGCCTTGAAGAGCTGAATGTGAAAATAAAGATGCTAAAGGAGGTCTTGACTGTTGGCTAAAACAGTAAACGGGCATGAAATCATCCAATTGTTTGAACAATTTTCACCAAAGGCATATGCCATGGAAGGTGATAAAATTGGTCTCCAGATTGGAACATTGAATAAAAAAGTAAGTAATGTGATGATCACCTTGGATGTATTAGAGAATGTAGTAGATGAGGCGATCGAGCGAAAAGTGGATCTCATTATTGCGCACCATCCGCCGATTTTTCGTCCATTAAAACATGTAGCGACAGATCAGCCAGCTGGACGGATCATTGAAAAATGCATCAAACATGATATTGCGGTATATGTGGCACATACGAATTTAGACGTAGCTGATGGCGGAGTCAATGACCTGCTTGCTGAGGCTCTAGAGCTTGAAGAAATAAGTGTGCTAGTGCCGACTTACGAGGATCCAATCAAACAGCTTGCTTTGTATGTCCCTGAAGAGTTTGAAGAGGCCATCCGGACAGCTTTAGGAAATGCGGGCGCAGGTCATATAGGCAACTACAGTCATTGTGCGTTTTCAAATGAAGGGACAGGCAGCTTTTTGCCATCAGAAGAAGCTAAGCCGTTTATTGGGGAGTCGGGTCAATTAGAATTTGTGAAAGAAGTGCGGATTGAAACCATTTTCCCAGCAAGCATAGAAAAACAAGTGATTCGCGACATGATCAAAGCACATCCTTATGAAGAAGTCGCCTATAGTGTACACACGACAGATCTTCCGCCTATTCAAAAAGGCCTTGGCCGTATTGGAGAGCTAAATGAGCCTATGACACTTAGAGATTTCACGCAATTTGTGAAAACGAAGCTAGATGTGAATGGTGCTCGTTTTGTAGGAGATCAAGACGCTGTAGTGAAAAAAGTGGCGGTGCTTGGCGGAGACGGAAATAAATACATTCATCAAGCGAAAAGAATGGGTGCAGATGTGTATGTGACAGGAGACCTTTATTTCCATGTTGCGCATGATGCCATGATGCTTGGGCTGAACGTAGTGGACCCAGGGCATTATGCTGAAAAGATTATGAAAGAAGGCGTAAAGGCGAAGCTTCAATCGCTATGTGCAGATAAAAAGTATGACGTACAGCTCTTTGTTTCTGAATCAAACACAAACCCATTTCAATTTATGTAAACAAAAAACGTCAGAGCATATCCGCTCTGACGTTTTCTTATTTCTTTGTTTTGACGCGAGGTAAAATTTTAGAAAGAGGAACGGTCCGTTCAATCTTCCAAGTCGTTTCATCATCCGGTTCATAGTTTTCTAAGAAACGAATGACTTCCTTTGTAATAGGTGTTGGTGTTGAAGCACCAGCAGTAACAGCAACGGTTTTGACGCCCTGCAGCCATTCCAGCTTGAGTTCACTTAAATCGCCAATACGGTAAGCCTGCGTTCCGGCTATCTCCATTGACACTTGTGCGAGACGGTTGGAGTTATTACTTTTTGGATCGCCGACAACAATGGTTAAATCGGCTTGACCAGCTTGCTGCGAGACAGCTTCCTGACGCACCTGTGTCGCAAGGCAAATTTCTTGATGATACTCGACGTGAGGGTATTTCTCTTTAATCAGCTCCATCAGATCGTGGACATCCCATTGAGACATCGTCGTTTGGTTCGTGATGAGAAGTTTTTCTGATGTTAAATCGAGCGCCTCAATATCGGCTTCTGTTTCGACAAGATGTACCTTGTCAGGGGCTACTCCGACAGCTCCTTCTGGCTCAGGATGACCTTTTTTCCCAATATAAATAATGTCATAGCCATCGGCTGTTTTCTCTGAAATGAGTTCGTGGGTTTTCGTGACATCAGGACAGGTCGCATCAATGGCGACAAGGCCTTTTTCTTCTGCGATTTGACGAACCTCAGGAGAAACGCCGTGAGCCGTGAAAATGACTGTTCCGCTTTCCACCTGCTTTAAAATGTCTAAGCGGTTTGGTCCGTCCAGTGTGTAGATTCCATCTTCCTCGAAGGCATCAGTGACATGTTTGTTGTGCACAATCATACCTAATATATAAATGGGGCGTGGCAAGTTCTTATCAAGTGCGGCATTTTTAGCAATGACCATTGCATCCACAACGCCATAGCAATAGCCACGCGGCGATATTTTAATTACATTCATTTATTCGTCCTCCTGTAGGGAAGTGCTGCTAGAGAAGAACAATATAAAAAGCCGTAAAAAACGGCTTTTTATCATTCTCTTGCTTCCATTATAGCCAAAGTAAGCGTATATATCAAAGATTGTTATACGCAGTGAACACTTCGCCGTTAAAAGATCACTAAACATATAGTTTTGGAACAGAGCTGCCAGATCTTTTTTTCGGTTTTGCTTCAGGAGCAGGTGATGTGTGTGGTGCTGCTTTTTTGACAAGGATGTCTTCGGGTTCAACATTTTCTTCTTTTTCATCAGTTTGTGCTTCTTCCTCGGGTACTTCTGTTTCTGCGCTGGTCTCCGTTGCTTCTGCATCATCGTCATTTGCATTTGCTTCATCATCGTCCGCACTGCCAAGCTGGCTGTACAGTTTAATCATTGCAGGCAAGTTTCTCACTAAAGGACCGTATTGCTGAATCATTGGCGTAAATTGCTGCGCCATCCCGAGCACTTTTTGAACATTTCCTAACATGCTTGAGAGGGTCGCAGGATTAGTGAAGCTCTGGATTCCTTGTAATCCCGCACCACCTCCAGAGACTCCAGCTCCTCCTGCGCCAGGAAGAAATTTAGAGAGCATGCCTTTAATTCCTGCTCCGCCGCCTAGTGCACGGCTCTCACCTCCTGGAATTCCGCCCATCCCGGGTAAACCGCCTCCCTGTACAGACGGGGAGCGAGGCATCATTTGCTGAAATGGATTGCCTTGCCCTTGAAAAGGCTGTTGGATAGGAGGCTGCTGCCCTCTTTGAAACATTCGGGGCTGTCCGCCATTTCCAAGGTGCCGGCGTGAGGGGCGGCGCGGCTGAAAATCGCCCATAGGCCTTTGCCCTAACATACTTGTACCTCCCTTACTGCATTCTCTTTCTCTTCATAGGTTATGCAAGGAAGCATCAATTGGTTTCCTGTAGGAAAAGCGGACATGGTTTTTTTACTGAAAATCAGCTATAATGAGGAGATGAGCAAAAAGGCATTGCCTTAAGGAGTGAAAACATGAAAGAAACAAAATTTACGACATATGAATTAAAGCCTTTTATTATAGATGCTATTCATGAACTAGGCTTTTATGAGCCGACTGATATTCAAAAAAGAATCATCCCTGCTGTTTTAAAAGGAGAAAGCGTGATTGGCCAGTCACAAACAGGAACAGGAAAAACTCATGCGTACTTACTGCCGCTGATTCATTCAATTGATCCAAGCAAAGAGCAGGTACAAGTCGTGATTACTGCGCCTACAAGAGAATTAGCCAATCAAATTTTCAAAGAAGCTCAAACGATTTTAAAGAATGCTTCTCCAGAAGAAGAGATCAAAGCAAAGCTTTACATTGGCGGAACGGACAAGCAGAAATCAATTCAAAAGCTAAAAAACCAGCCGCATTTGGTGGTCGGCACACCTGGACGTATTGCTGATCTCATTCATGAGCAGGCGCTGAATGTTTACAAAGCGACCTCTCTTGTCATTGATGAAGCGGATTTAATGCTTGATATGGGATTTTTAGAAGATGTGGACCGTATCGGTGCACAAATGCCAGAACAGCTGCAAATGCTTGTGTTCTCTGCAACCATCCCAGAAAAACTAAAGCCTTTCCTGAAAAAATATATGGACAATCCAAAGTATGCGCATGTTGAACCAAGACGTATTACAGCTGAAAACATCCAGCATATTTTAGTTCCATCTAAACAGCGTGATAAATTAAAATTGCTCCATGAAATGGTGACGAATGTACAGCCATATTTAGGGATCATTTTTGCCAATACAAAAACAACTGTTGATGAAATCGCATCGTTCCTACAAGAAAAAGGAATGAAAATCGGTGTGCTTCATGGCGGATTAACGCCGCGCGAACGTAAAAAAGTCATGAAACAAATTGAAGATTTGGAGTTCACTTATATTGTGGCATCTGATCTTGCAGCTCGCGGAATTGACATTAAAGGCGTCAGCCACGTGATTAACTATGAGCTACCATCTGATCTTGATTTTTATGTGCACCGCGTTGGAAGAACAGCTCGTGCTGGTTCATCTGGAATTGCCATGACCATTTATGAGCTGGCTGATGAGGATGCACTCATTCAAATTGAGAAAATGGGCGTTGTGTTTGAAAACAAAACCATTGTTCATGGCGAATGGCGAGATGCCGATGACCGTCTGAAGCGTCAAAGACGTAAAAAAGCACCAAATGAAATTGAAGAAAAAGCAAAACGTCTTGTGAGAAAACCGAAAGCCGTCAAACCTGGATATAAAAAGAAAATGACACGTGAGATGGATAAAATCAAAAGACAGGAACGTAGAAAGTCAAAGCGTAATGGAAAGTAGGGGGAAACATTGTTAAAGATTGGTTCACATGTATCCATGAGCGGAAAACATATGCTTCTTGCAGCGAGTGAAGAAGCTGCCTCTTATGGTTCGAATACGTTTATGATTTATACAGGTGCACCGCAAAATACGCGCCGCAAAAAAATCGAAGACCTCAATATTGAAGCTGGACAAGCGCATATGAAAGAGCACGGCATGACAGATATCGTCGTCCATGCTCCGTATATTATCAATATTGGAAACACAGTGAATCCCGCGACATTTGAGCTTGGCGTAGATTTCCTGCGCTCTGAGATCGAGCGTACGGAAGCGCTAGGTGCAAGGCAAATTGTTCTTCACCCAGGTGCGCATGTTGGAGCAGGGGCAGAAGCAGGGATTCAAAAAATCATTGAAGGCTTAAACGAAGTCATTGTGAAAGGTCAAGAGGTTCAAATTGCACTTGAAACAATGGCAGGAAAAGGATCAGAATGTGGAAGAAGCTTTGAAGAGCTTGCCCAAATTATCGACGGCGTGACACATAACGAAGCTCTTTCTGTCTGCTTTGATACGTGTCACACGCACGATGCTGGTTACCCGATTGTGAGTGACTTTGATGGTGTATTAGAAGAATTTGACCGAATCGTCGGTATTGACCGAATCAAAGTTCTTCATATTAATGACAGTAAAAACGTACAAGGCGCAAGAAAAGACCGACATGAAAATATCGGTTTTGGTGAAATTGGTTTCGATGCACTGAACTATATTGTGCATCATCCGCAACTTCAAGATGTGCCAAAAATTCTAGAAACGCCTTATGTAGGTGAAGATAAAAAGAACAAAAAACCACCTTACAAATTCGAAATTGCGATGCTGAAAGAAAAGCAATTTGATGAAGGCTTACTAGACAAAATTATGGGTCAGTAAAAAAGGATGCAACATGTTGAGGTGCCGCTAAATGCGGCCCTTTTTTGCTTAACTTGTAAACTGGTTAAACAAGTCATTTACAGTCTGTGCTGTCTGTTTAGAAGTAATCGCTTCCACTTGCTTAAGGAGCCGGTTACGCTCTGAATCATTAAAAATATTGATGTTTTTCCCGTTCATGAGTTTGGCAACCTCAGCTGCTTGATGTGACGTTAAACTGACGCCATACTGTTTCGCATACCTTAACAGATCATTTGCTGTGATCTGATTGAGCCGCTGCAGGACAATTTTTTGGATTAAAATCAATTCCATTCCTCCCCTCTGTAACAATGTATGGGCGAAAACGGAAAATGTGCAAAAAATTTTATTTTATTCTGTGAAATGATAAAATAGTAAAGTGAATAAAATGTTCATTGAAAATTTAACATGTGTAGAAGGGAGAACGTATGGCAAATAGTAAACAGCATAGAAAGGAATCAGTGCCTCATTTTATTTTGAGAATTTTCCTGATTCTAGTAGGGGCTGCATGTGCAGCAGTCAGCATTGAATTATTTTTAGTGCCAAACAATATTATTGATGGGGGCATCATCGGCATTTCGCTTATTTTGGATTATCTCTTTACAGATAACCCGTTTATTAATTTTGCGACGATTGTTGTCATTTTAAATATTCCATTTATGATATCAGGATACAAGCATATTGGAAAAACCTTTCTGGTTTCCACTGTGATTGGGATTGTCAGCTTAGCCGTGATTGAATCTTCACTTCATCATGTGGAGGCATTTACAACACAGCCGATCTTAGCCACTGTATTTGGCGGGCTATTACTTGGATTTGGTGTTGGACTTGTCATCCGTAATGGAGGCTCAATGGATGGAACAGAAATTTTAGGAATTCTTTTGACGAAAAAAATCCCTTTCTCCGTCGGTGAGTTTGTTATGATCGTCAATGTGTTCATTTTTATTTGGGCGGGCTTTGTTTTCGGACCAGAGCAGGCTATGTATTCTGTCATGACATATTATTTGGCAATGAAAACAATTGATGCTGTCATTCAAGGGCTTGATGAAACAAAAGCTGTCATTATCGTATCAGATTATTATGATGAAATTTCAGATGCGATTCTGCATCGACTCGGCAGGGGAACGACAAAGCTGAGAGGAAAAGGCGGCTATACAGATGAAGAAAAAGATGTCATCTACGCCGTTGTCACAAGGCTTGAAATTACAAAGCTGAAATCCATCGTATTTGAAATTGATGACCAAGCATTTATCACGATTATGGATACGCATGAAACAAAAGGCGGTAAGTTCAAAACAGCCATTCATTAGCTTTTATTTTACTTTTTTATCTTTCTTTTATATAATGAAATGTATGTATGGACAGAGAAAATGGCAAAAGCCATTTTCTTTTTGTTGTATAAATCGTAATCATTCTTTTTATATTGATTAAAGGTGGAAAGATTCATGGCAAAGCCAATCATTGAAATGAATGACATTTCGTACTCATATGGACAGCGAAATGTCATTGATCACATTCATTTAACAGTAGAGGAAGGAAACTTTCTAGCACTTGTTGGACCGAATGGTTCTGGTAAAACAACCTTATTAAAATGCCTGCTTGGGCTCATTAAACCGCAGCAAGGTGAATTAAAGCTATTTGGCACGCCTGTTTCAAAATTTAGAGACTGGGATCAAATTGGATTTGTTTCTCAAAAGGCGAATAGCTTCAATACGGGTTTCCCTGCTTCTGTATATGAGGTCGTCGCAAGCGGATTGACCGCGAAAATTGGTTTGTTTAAACGAATGAGCAAGCAGGATAAATGGCAAGTGGAAGATGCCATTCGCTCAGTTGGTATACAAGATTTAAAGCATCAAAACATCGGGGAGCTATCTGGCGGTCAGCAGCAGCGCGCATTTATTGCCCGTGCGCTTGTCAGTCAGCCAAAGCTGCTCATTTTGGATGAGCCCACAGTTGGGGTAGACCAGCGGACAGTAGAAGGCTTTTATCAGCTGCTCGAAACATTGAACAAAGAAAAAGGAATGTCTTTAATTCTCGTCACACACGACGTTGGCACCGTTTCCGATAAAGTCACCCATGTGGCTTGTTTAAATCAGACACTGCATTTCCACGGGGATGCAGAAGCGTTTGATTCAATGGATGATCAGGCGCTATCCCAATTTTACGGGCATGACATTCAAGTGATTCATCACGACCATCACCATCATGGGGGACATGAATAATGCTATTTCCATTTTTTCATTATGAATTTTTACAAAATGCATTTATCGCAGGGTTACTGATTGGTTTTATTGCGCCCTTACTTGGTGTATTTATTGTCGTCAGAAGGCTCTCGCTTATTGCAGATGCCCTCAGCCACGTATCACTTGCCGGTATTGCCGCAAGTCTATTTCTTGATAAAAAGTTTGGCCTTTTGACAGGGGTAAGCCCGCTGTACTTAGGGATGGCTTTTTCTGTTGCTGGTTCATTGTTTATTGAACGCCTGCGCTCCGTGTATAAACATTATCAGGAACTTGCCATTCCCATTATTTTATCAGGGGGAATTGGGATCTCCGTCATCTTCATTTCACTAGCGAATGGCTTTAATACAGATTTGTTTAGTTATTTATTCGGAAGTGTCAGTGCGGTGTCAAGACTCGATCTTTGGATCATTGTAGGGATCTCACTCGTTGTTGTGTTAGTTGTTGTGCTTTTATATAAAGAATTGTTTTTGCTTTCTTTTGATGAAGAGCATGCAAAGGCTTCTGGTATTTCAGCAAAATGGATTCATTTTATTTTTATCTTAGTTGTCGCACTTGTCATTGCGGCATCGATGCGTATCGTCGGTACACTGCTTGTGTCGGCGCTCATGACGCTTCCTGTTGCGGCAAGTATCCGCATTGCCAAAGGATTTAAACAGGCGATTTTCCTTTCGATTTTGTTTGGTGAATTGTCGGTATTAGCCGGATTGATTTTAAGCTATTATCTTGATTTAGCGCCAGGCGGAACCATTGTGATGCTGTCTATTTTGATTTTAATCGGGTGTATTAGTATTGGGAAATTCAGAAGGGGGAATCAACATGAACGTACAAGAAGCGCTTGATTTATTAAAGGAAAAAGGCTACAAATATACAAGCAAACGTGAAGATATGCTTCAATTGTTTTCTGATTCTGATAAATACTTGACCGCTAAAAATGTGCTGACGGCACTAAGTGAAGATTACCCGGGTCTTAGCTTTGATACAATTTATCGAAACTTGTCACTATATGAAGACCTTGGAATATTAGAAACAACGGAATTGTCAGGGGAGAAACTATTCCGTTTCAAATGTTCATTTTCCCATCATCACCATCACTTTATTTGTCTTACATGCGGGAAAACAAAAGAAATCGATGCCTGTCCTATGGACAAGCTTGATGCCGATCTAGAGGATTATCATATTAGCGGACATAAATTTGAAATATACGGAACGTGTCCTTCCTGCGAACCGAAGGAAGTTCACTCGTGAAAAAGCCAGCCATGGAGCTGGCTTTTTTGTTTTGTCATTTGAAAACGTTTTACAAAGAGATTCTGTTTCATTAAAATGAGATCAAGGTAATACAGCGTGCAATTTGAGTCTTTTGGAGTAAAGGGAGGGGTCAAAAGTGGCTTATTACGTCGTGTTTGATGTAGGCGGGACGAGAACGAAACATGGATTAATGGATCAGGATGGAAAGCTGGTCACTAGTGGTGACTATCAGACGAACTGTCGGCAGCTTGAACCGTTTTTAGAAGCAATGGCGGGTGTGGTCAGGGATTATCAAAGGAAGCAGGATGTCAGGGGTATCGCCATCAGTCTTCCAGGCTTTGTGGACAGTGAATCAGGTTATACAGAATTTGCAGGCGCCATCATCGCCTTAAATGGTCAAAATGTAAAAACACTTTTAGAAGAGAAGACATCTCTTCGTGTAGAAGTGGAAAATGATGCGAACTGTGCAGCTCTCGCAGAAAAATATAGCGGCCATGCGAAAGAGTGTGACAGCTTTATTTGTATGACGCTTGGCACAGGTGTTGGCGGTGGTATTTTCGCTGGTGGTCAGCTTGTGCGTGGGGCTTCCTTTCGCGGCGGTGAATTTGGCATGATGCTGACAGAAACAGACAATGGACAATTTACAACACTCAACAGCAGCGCTTCAACGGCTGGACTCATTCGCAGCTATAAAGAAAAGCAAGGAATTCCGCAAAGTACACAAATAGACGGACAAGACATTTTTGAAAAGGCGAAGCACGATCCGTCCATTGAAAAACTGGTGGATCAGTGGTACAAGCGAATCGCCATTGGCATTTACAATGTAGCAACCGTCCTCAATCCAGAAAAAATTCTCATTGGCGGCGGCGTGAGCGCAAGACCAGATTTACTATCAAGTATTGAGAAACACCTACATACACTGCCTGCGTGGAAGAACATTCAGGTGAAGCTGGAAACGTGTTATTACTTGAATCAGGCAGGCATGAAGGGAGCGTTGTACCATTTCTTCATGAAAGAAGGGCAGCTTGCTCCATCGAAAAAGCCGATACATTAAATGTATCGGCTTTTCTACCTTAATAAGCAGCTTGCAGACTTTGTTCATATTGTTTGATCCATTGAGACGCTTCCTGCCAGTTGTTTACGCGAATAATTCTGTCGTCAATTGGCATCTGGTTATAAGGGGAGTTAAAAAGTATAACCGGGATGTCTGCCTCTTTTGCAATCATTGTGGCATTGCCGTGATGGTCTTCAAAAAATACATCAATCTTGTGCTTTTGAACGGCTTCCAGCTTATGATGACCGCCAACCAGCTCAATGTCATCATAATGCACGTCATGTTCTTGAAACCACTTGTAGGTGATATCTGAATGCTGCTGCCTTCTTGCTGTAATATAAATCAATTTGTGCTGCTGCTTCATTTGGTCGAGGATATCTTTAGCACCCTCAGCAGGCTTTGCCTGTTTATAAATAAGAGGCTCATGCTCATTCATCCAGCCCCAAAACTCTTCTTGAGAAATCTTTAAAAGCTTCGTCAAATCATATTCTGTCATATCATCTAGTGTCATGGCACATTGGAACGACTCGTTTAAATAGGGAACAAAGGTGTCCTGTGCCGTCACTGTACCATCAATATCAATTCCTAAACGTAACATGCCCACACTCCTCATTTTTATACTCTTAAAGTGTAACATAATCATTTCACAATTCCAGCAAGTTTTAGCAAACATGAAACAGACATTTTTGCTCATACTAAAAAAGCTCCTTTCTATTAACCAAAAGGGGGAATTGATCATGGGAAGAGACGAGGATTTCAGAAGAAATGATCGTGAAATCGACACACACTTTAGTAATGATGATGGCTATTTAGAGGAAACAGCTGCTGAAATTGCAGAGCCATATCAAGCTTCAAGAGATCGAGAAGATAGACGAGGACGTGACCAAGCAGGTGACGATTCAGGCAGTAAAGGGATAGGCTATACAGCACTCGCGATTGCGATTATCTCATTATTTGTCTTGCCGGTGCTATTAGGGGTAGCGGCCATCGTCGTTGGTTATATTGCACGAAGAAAAGGAGCACATGCGCTTGGCGCGTGGTCAATTGGGATCGGAATTGTTTCCGTCATCCTAGGCATATTTATCACCCCGTTCTTTTAACAAGAACAGAAAAACGCCTGACAATGACGTCAGGCGTTTTTTGTTATGCATTCGCTTGTTTTTCTTTTTCAGCTTCCATTTTCGCATAATGTTCTTCAGCGATTTTATCGATTTCTTTTTTCAGTTCTTCGACCATTGTTTCTTCCGGTACTTTACGAACAATTTCACCTTTACGGAACAATAATCCTTCGCCTCTAGCGCCTGCGATGCCGATATCTGCTTCACGCGCTTCACCTGGACCATTTACAGCACAGCCGAGGACTGCTACTTTAATCGGAGCTTTGATTTTAGAAATATATTCTTCGACTTCATTTGCAATGCTGATAAGGTCAATTTCAATTCGTCCACAAGTTGGGCAGGAGATTAGTGTTGCTGCATTTGATGCAAGACCAAATGATTTCAACAATTCACGTGCTACTTTTACTTCTTCAACTGGGTCAGCACTTAATGAGATACGGAGTGTATTCCCAATCCCCATATTCAAAATAGCGCCAAGTCCAGCTGCACTTTTGACTGTACCTGCAAATAACGTACCTGATTCTGTAATCCCAAGATGAAGAGGATAATCAAAGGCTTTAGCCGCTTTTTCGTATGCCTCAATTGCAAGGTTTACATCAGATGCTTTCATACTGACGATGATGTCATGAAAGTCTAGGTCTTCTAGAATTTTAATGTGATGCAGTGCACTTTCGACCATACCATCTGCAGTTGGGTAGCCGTATTTATCAAGAATCTTTTTCTCTAATGAACCAGCGTTTACCCCAATACGAATTGGAATGCCTTTTTCTTTTGCTGCTTTGACAACAGCTTCAACTTTTTCTCTTCTTCCAATGTTTCCTGGATTGATTCGGATTTTGTCTGCGCCTGCTTCAATCGCTTTCAGTGCAAGCTTGTAGTCAAAATGAATATCCACAACAAGCGGGATGTTAATTTGTTTTTTAATGTCCGCAATTGCATTTGCTGCACGCTCATCTGGACATGCGACACGCACGATTTGACAGCCTGCCTCTTCTAAACGTTTAATTTCAGCGACTGTCGCTTCGACATCATGTGTTTTGGTTGTTGCCATACTTTGAATGACAACCTCATTATTTCCACCTATAGTTAAAGGTCCCACTTTGACGGGACGCGTTTTAGTACGATGTGTGACTTCACTCACTTGTCAATCGCTCCTTAGTGTACAAGCAATTCTTTGCCGTGTACGTCGTGTTTTACAGTTCATATTGTAACAGTCTCTTCGTATGAATGACAAGGAATTAACGTTTTATCTCTTATAGACAGGAAACTTATATGTACTGCCTGCTCTGATTTCGTTCGCTTTCACACCTTGATTCAGCTCCTCGAAATCTTTAATGACATCATCAAGTGGCTTGCTTGTATGTACGATGGAGAGGACCGTTTCACCTTGTTTTACCGTAACGTTCTTATATGTCTTTTTCTCAGCTGTTTGAAGGGCACTTGCTGGAACGGCTGGGTTTTCCTCAACAGGAATGGTTCCATTTTTTAAATCAAAAAAGATAATAAAGAGGACAAATAAACTGATTAGTAAAAAAAGAATTCGCCGCATTTTACTCACCGCTTTTAAGAGTTTACTTCAGTCTATGCATGTCCTGAAATGATAGAACCAAAAAAGAGGAGAAAAGCTGGAAAGGATGGTTCTAGTTAGTTCTAGTATGTCTTGTAATAAAACTGCTTGGGTCGTTGGTGTAAATAGGAGAGCAATCTCATATGGCGATTATGATAAAATAAGAAAGGGGGAGATTTTATGAAGAAAGTTAGTCAGCATATATATGTGAGAACACTAACAGAAAATGATGCAGAATCACTGTTAACATTAGAACTTGAGAATCGCTCATATTTTCAGGAATTTACACCTTTGATCAAAGATGATTTCTTCACGTTACCTCGTCAAATTGAACGAATTCAGCGGAGTAGGCAAAGAAGAGAACAAGATGAATCATACATGCATGGTATCTTCTTAAATGAAACAGGTGACTTAATTGGGACGATCTCTTTAAGTTCTGTCGTAAGAGGTCCGATAGAAGGAGCTTGGCTCGGGTATGTACTCGATCAAAGGCAGGGCGGAAAAGGATATATGACAGAAGCCATTCGTTTAATCATTGACTATGCCTTTTTTGAGTTGAATCTCCACCGGATTGAGGCTGGAGTAAAGCCGAGTAACAGGGGTTCCATTCGTGTGCTTGAAAAGACAGGTTTTGAAAATGAGGGACTAAATCGTAAAAAAGTAAAGATTAACGGAGTGTGGGAGGATCATTATTTATTTGCGATCATCCATCCAGATGGGTCCTAGCGTATCAACATACATAAAAAGCTCCTCCGAGACGGGGGAGCTTTCATTGTGTAGACAAATCCTTGTTGGATGGATCATTTGCTTTTTTTTGCAGGTATTTCTTTTACCACAAGATATAAAAAGATAAAGTTAATGACCCAATTCAATAAAAATGAGTTTGCAACAGGTGTGTTTAATGCACTCATGATGGCGAAAAAGACCGTTGTTAATGTGAGTGAATAAGCGGAGAGCTTCCAAAGCATTTGGAAAGACAGCTCTTTTTGCTGCATTCGTTTAATAAATGTACCAAGCATTGCAAGGAATGTTGCGCTAATAAACATGAGCGCCGCAGTTGATAAATATAGCAGTACACAGATGACAGGGATAATAATCGCTTGGTTCTGATTTGTGACGTGAGCAAGTTCGTCTTTTGTCAGCGTTCCGCCTAGGAGCTGGTATGGAATATCTGTCATTTGCCCATCAATCGCAATCACTGCTTTTTCCTTTAATAAAGCAATGGCTGTTTGCTTTGATTCAAGTTCACTTGCTTTTATTTTTTCAGCAGGATCAAAGATGATCGTAATGCCGTTTTCTTCTTTTTCTATTGGTGCACTTTGATCCGCTTGAAGCTTTCCTTTTTCAATTGAAAATTCGGGTAAATCTTTTTTGATCACTTGCTGAAATCCTGACATCGCATTCGAGATCTCCTGGCTCATATGATATCCCTGAGGAACTGCTGCGATAATTGAAAGGATAAAAATGAATAAAATCGCTTTACCGATTCCTGTAAATCTTGCTTTGGCAATATCTTTTGGTGAATAAATTCCTTTTAACAATAGATTAAATACGTTCAATACCTATTCACTTCCTACATTCTTTTCTATTTCTCATATTGTATCAATGTCTATCCATCAAGTACAAGTATGGCCTCATCACTGGTTAAGATAGAAGGAATGAGGCATAATGTATACAGCATATAAAAAGGAGGCGGCAGGGTCTTGGACGTGCTTTATTGGATACTGATTGGCTGTGCATTTATCATTGCGTTTGTTGGACTGGTTTATCCAATTATTCCGAGTGTGGTCTTTATGGTACTCGGATTTATTCTATATGGCTTCTTCTTTAGTTTCGAGCCGCTTACACTGACGTTCTGGCTCATTCAAGCGATGTTTACTGCCGTCTTATTTGCGGCGGATTATGTTTCAAATCTTATAGGGGTCAAGCGCTTTGGCGGCAGCAAGGCAGCTATTTGGGGAAGCACCATTGGGTTATTAGCTGGTCCTTTTGTGATCCCCATTGCAGGAATTATTATTGGTCCATTTCTCGGGAGTGTCATTGCAGAGCTCCTTGTTCATCAAAAAGATTTGAAGACGAGTGTGAAAGTCGGATTAGGCTCATTAATTGGATTTGTATCAGGTGTTTTTGCAAAAGGATTGATTCAAGCGTTGATGCTGGGCATCTTTTTATTTTATGTCCTTCGCTAAGTTGAAAAAGGGTGTTTAAAACTTTATCTAAAGGGCTAAATACAAAATAAACACTGAAATGTTTCAGAACATGAGCAATAACGTTGAAACAAGCTGTTTCTTTTGATACTCTTTGAGTAGGGTGAATTGCTGACTTACAAAGGAAGCATTTCAGTACATACATTTTAAGGAGGAAATTAACCATGGCTTTTAAACTTCCAGAATTACCATATGCTTACGATGCATTAGAACCACATATCGACAAGGAAACAATGACGATTCACCACACAAAACACCACAACACATATGTAACAAACTTAAACAAAGCAATCGAAGGTGTATCAGCTCTTGAAGATCAATCAATTGAAGAGCTAGTGGCTAACTTAAACTCAGTGCCTGAAAACATTCGTACAGCTGTACGTAACAATGGCGGAGGACATGCGAACCACTCATTATTCTGGACGCTTCTTTCACCAAACGGTGGCGGCGCACCAACTGGTGAACTTGCAGATGCAATCGAAAAAGAATTAGGCGGATTTGAAAAATTCAAATCTGATTTCGCTGCAGCAGCTGCAGGACGCTTTGGTTCTGGTTGGGCATGGCTTGTTGTGAACAACGGAAAACTTGAAATCACAAGCACGCCAAACCAAGATTCTCCTTTAACTGAAGGAAAAACGCCAATTCTAGGACTAGACGTTTGGGAGCATGCTTACTACCTAAACTACCAAAACCGTCGTCCTGATTACATTTCAGCATTCTGGAATGTTGTGAACTGGGATGAAGTAGCTCGCCTTTACAGCGAAGCAAAATAATGATTTGATTCTAAAAGACCTGCTTTCAAGAGAAGCAGGTCTTTTTATATTTTCCCTCCTTTTTTTACATATCTGCCTTTTGATGAGACAGACTATTGTGTAGAAAAGGAGAATGAATTGTATGAGCAGATTAAAGAAAATGTTCGGGGACATGGATGTTACAAGAGATTTATTGCTCCTCCTCACGATTGGTGGGTTATACGCACTTGCCATTGCGCTTTCAAATACGTTTGTAAATGTGTACTTATGGAAACAGTCTGGGAAATTCACAGATCTTGCGATTTATAACTTGGCCATTGTGGTGCTTCAGCCCATTACGTTTTTATTCGCTGGCCGGCTCGCTAAAAAAATAGACCGGGCGTTTGTCCTTCGTTTCGGTGTCATCTTTTTAGCCGCTTTTTATTTGATTGTTTTAATGGCAGGAGAACAAGCGGCCGCACGGCTTGTTTTATTGGGAAGTGTCCTTGGGATCGGCTATGGTTTTTACTGGCTTGCTTTTAACGTACTCACCTTTGAGATCACCGAGCCTGAAACAAGAGACTTCTTTAATGGGTTTCTTGGGGTGCTTTCCTCAACTGCTGGCATGATCGGTCCTCTCATTGCGGGGATTGTCATTTCTCAGTTAACGGATGATACAGGCTACACAGTCATTTTCACGTTATCGCTTTTTTTGTTTTCATTAGCGGTTGTGATGAGCTTTTTCCTCAAAAGAAGACAGTCAAAAGGCAAATTTATCATCAAACAAATTTGGAAAGAACGCCATGCAGACGAGAACTGGCGTAGGATTACATCAGCACACTTTTTTCAAGGGCTTCGTGAAGGGGTCTTTGTCTTCTTAATCAGTGTCTTCGTGTTTATTGCAACAAACAGTGAGCTTGCTCTCGGGACGTTTGGTTTAGTGAATTCAGGTGTTGCGTTTTTTGCTTATTTCTTCGCTACACGTTTGATTAAGAAAAAGTGGCGGAAGAAGGCGATTATGCTTGGCGGGCTGATTTTATACGGCGCCCTGTTTTTAATCGTTTTCCACTTGTCCTATGTTTCACTTCTGATGTATGCGGTAGCCATTGCGATAGGATATCCGCTCCTGCTTGTTCCTTATGTATCCTTAACATATGATGTCATCGGCCATGCAAGGTATGCCAGAAAGGCCAGAATTGAATATATTGTGGTCAGAGAGCTATTTTTAAATGCCGGCCGTATTAGTTCGATTATTTTGTTCCTGCTGTCTGTCACCTTACTAGGTGATGAGCTCGGAATCCCAGCATCTCTTGTTGTGCTCGGGGCGGGACATACCCTCATTTATTATTTTGTAAAAGATATTCATTTAAAAGAAAAAACAGCTGATATGAAAGAGGCTGACGGTCAAAAGCCAGTTTCTCACACGAACCTTATTAAGGGAGAAAGGTAAAATTTCTTACCAATGGAACATCAAATTTCTAGATAAATGATAAAAAAACCGCTAAAATGATGATGGCACCTTTTAAATACAAAAAGGGGTGCCATTTCTTTCTTGATAGAAAAGGTGATGTGATGAGAAACAAGAAAAACAAAAAAGACGCGAAGGAAGGGCGCAAAACACTTCCGATCCGGCTGAATTTATTATTTTTAGCTGCGTTTATTATTTTTACCGGTGTTGTCGTTAGACTCGGGTTTGTGCAAATTGTCAATGGAGAAGATTATAAAAAGCAGGCAGAGAAACAAGAAGATGTGAATGTCAGCTCATCTGCTCCGCGCGGAAAAATTTACGACCGAAACTACAATACGATTGTCAGCAATAAAGCGCTAAATGCCATTACATATACGAGAACCTCGACGACTTCACAAGAAGAGCGGCTCAAAGTGGCATCAAAATTAGCGGATATGATTCATGTGAGTACGAAAAAAATCACAGATCGGGACAAAAAAGATTTCTGGATCTTAACGCATCCGAATGAAGCGAAAAAGCTTGTTCAAAAGGAATCAGAATTAAAGGGTGACGATAAGGTCTCTGATGATAAACTATATGAGCTTCAGCTAAAACGCATCACAGACAAGGAATTAAATCAACTGACGAAAAAAGATTTACAAGTGCTTGCCATTAAAAGGCAGATGGATGGAGGCTATGCACTGACGCCTCAATTTATTAAAAATGAAGATGTAAAGCCGAGCGAAATTGCTTACGTCTCTGAGCATTTGGACGAGCTGCCAGGTGTTGATGTAACAACAGACTGGTCACGCAGCTATCCGTATAAAGGACTGCTCCGCAGTATGCTTGGCAGTGTGTCTTCGAGTGATGAAGGTCTTCCGCAGTCACTTCTTGAGCATTATCTATCACTCGGCTACAGCCGAAATGACCGTGTAGGAAAAAGCTATCTTGAATATCAATATGAAGATGTCCTGCAGGGCCAAAAGGAAAAAGAACAGAGTACAACTGATAAACAGGGCAATGTCACAAGCTCTAAAGTGTTAACAGAAGGTAAGAGCGGGAAAGACCTTGTGCTGACAATTGACATTCAGCTGCAAAAAGCGGTTGAAAAAATTATTGAAAAGAACTTGAGAAGTGCGAAACAAAGAGGGGGAACTGAGCTTCTTGATCGCGCATTTGTTGTCATGATGGATCCGAGAAATGGAGAGGTTCTCTCTGTTGCGGGTAAGCAGATTTCAAACAAAAACGGAAAATACAAGTTCGATGACTACTCATTAGGAACGATGACATCCTCATATGCGATGGGATCAGCTGTAAAAGGGGCAACGGTACTGACCGGATATAAAACAGGCGCTATTCATATTGGAAGTACCCAATATGATGAACCTCTCTATATCGCCCAGTCACCGCCAAAGAAATCCTATCAAAATATGGGACTCATTAATGATTTAACAGCACTAGAGCGTTCATCAAACGTGTATATGTTCAAAACAGCGATCGCTATTGGGAAAAGCGAATATCGTAAGAATCAGCCGCTCCCAATTGATCCGAAAGCATTTGATACGTTCCGCTACAATTTCAGTAAATTTGGCCTTGGCGTCAAAACTGGTATTGACCTGCCAAACGAGGCAACGGGCTACAGAGGAACGTCTACACAATCGGGCCTTTTACTTGACTATGCGATTGGACAGTATGATACGTTTACACCGCTGCAAATGGCGCAATACGTTTCAACCATTGCAAATGGGGGATATCGTTTACGTCCGCAGCTTGTCAAAGAAGTGAGAGAGCCAGATCCGCAGCGCGGCATTGGAGCTGTGACAGAATCCGTTAAACCGGATGTATTGAATAAGCTAGACATGACAAGTGATCAAATCAAGCGTGTCCAGCAAGGCTTCAAGCTTGTGATGCAGAACCCAAGAGGGACAGCCTATTCAAACTTTGGCAACAAAAAGTATAATCCAGCTGGCAAAACAGGAACCGCTCAATCATTCTATGACGGTCCAATTAAAAGCAAGCGCGGTACACCGACGTATAACACAACTCTTGTAGCATACGCGCCTGCTGATAATCCAGAAGTGGCCATTTCCGTTGTCGTCCCGTGGGTGTATCAAGACTATAATCAGCGCTATCCAATTACAAATGATATTGGGGAACAAGTATTAGACAAGTACTTTGAACTGAAATCAAAACAGGAAAGCAATGATACACAGGCGAAAAACAAAAACAAAATTGAAAATGAAGCAGAAACAAATAACTAGACCTTTCATAGGTAAAAACGCTCACTTTTTGTGGGCGTTTTTTTACGTTTTCTTCAAAAATTCCGATATAAATTGACAAAATTCATAAAAAACGCCGCAATTTCTCTACAAAACTTCGACATTTACAAAACCTTAACATTCCATTTAAACGAAATTAATAAAGAACCTTTAATGTATTACTCGTAGGACAAATTATTCAGGGGGTATTCTTGAAATGAAAAAGAACAAATTATGGCTGCTTACTTTCCTTACTATCGCATTGTTAGCATTCGTCACAGCATGCGGAAACAGCAGCTCAAGCGGAGATTCAAAAGACAGTAAAGGAAATGCTTCAAACAAAGATGAGGCATCAGGTTCCATTACCATCTCAGGATCATCTGCGATGCAGCCTTTAGTTCTTGCGGCAGCAGAAAAATTCATGGATAAACATCCAAAAGCCGATATTCAAGTACAAGCCGGCGGTTCAGGAACAGGACTTTCTCAAGTTTCAGAAGGATCTGTACAAATTGGTAACTCAGATGTATTCGCTGAAGAGAAAGACGGAATCGACGCAAAAGCTTTAAAAGACCACAAAGTAGCAGTTGTTGGAATGGCCGCAGCTGTTAACCCTGAAGTGGGTGTCAAAGACATCACAAAGGACGAATTGAAAAAAATCTTCACTGGTAAAATCAAAAACTGGAAAGAGCTTGGCGGGAAAGACCAAAAAATCACGCTTGTTAACAGACCTGATTCTTCGGGAACACGTGCAACATTTGTGAAATATGCACTTGATGGTGCAACACCTGCAGAAGGAATCACAGAAGATTCTTCAAACACAGTGAAAAAACTGATTGCAGAAACACCAGGTGCGATTGGATACCTAGCATTCTCTTATTTAACAGATGACAAAATTACACCGCTTAGCATTGATGGTGTAAAACCAGAAGAAAGCAATGTAGAAAGCGGTAAATATACAATTTGGGCATACGAGCACTCTTATACAAAAGGTGAGCCGGAAGGTCTAGCAAAACAATTCTTAGATTACCTTATGAGTGACGAAGTACAAAAAGAAATCGTTAAAGACCAAGGCTACATCTCAGTCTCTAATATGAAAGTAGAAAGAGACGCAGCAGGCAAACAATCAGATAAGTAAGAGGGCTTGAATTGCTGATGAAGGAAAAGTGGAGCATTTCACTTTTCCTTTTATGACATTCATAGGAGTGTAGAAAAAGATGAAGCAGATAGAACATACAGAAGCGAGCGATCGGCTGATCAGCTCGAAGAAAAATAGGCAAATGGATGAAGTAAGAGGAAGTATTTTGGTGAGATTCTGCGCATTCTTAATGATTGCAGTATCCATCGCCATCACCATCTTCCTTGGCATTAAGGGTTTACAATCTTTCATCGTAAATGGTGTAAGCCCAATTGAGTTCTTAACCAGTATCAATTGGAACCCAACAGCAGAAAACCCGGAGTACGGCGCATTTCCTTTTATCTTTGGATCGATCGCCGTCACACTTCTATCGGCACTCATTGCAGCGCCGCTAGGCATCGCAGGAGCGATCTTTATGACAGAAATTGCACCTGCATGGGGCCGAAAAATTCTCCAGCCAGTCATTGAATTGCTTGTAGGGATTCCATCCGTTGTTTACGGATTCATAGGTCTTACAGTATTGGTGCCGTTTATCGGACATTTCAAGTCAAGCGGTTCAGGGCATAGCGTATTAGCAGGAACAATTGTCCTGTCCATTATGATTCTGCCAACCGTTACATCCATTGCAACTGACGCAATGGCTTCCCTTCCAAAAAGCTTGCGTGAGGGATCGTATGCACTTGGCGCAACAAGGTGGCAAACGATTAGACGTGTGCTTGTACCAGCAGCTCTTCCAACATTAATGACAGCGGTCGTTCTTGGGATGGCGAGAGCATTTGGAGAAGCCCTTGCCGTTCAAATGGTCATTGGAAACACACGTAATTTACCAGAGAGCATTATGGATACAGCTGGTACATTAACAACCATTATTACGTTAAACATGGGTCACACAACGTATGGAAGTGTTGAAAACAATACACTTTGGTCAATGGGGCTTGTCCTTCTAGTTGTATCGTTTATGTTCATACTCATTATCAGATACTTGTCGTCTAGGAGGAAGATTTAATGAATAGCAAAATGACCGATCGTTTTGCCACGTTTGTTTTTGGATTATGTGCCGCCATTATTACGGCGATCCTAGTTGGTTTGTTTTCTTATATCATTTTCAACGGGGCAAAAGAATTAAATTTTGACTTTTTGACAACCCGCTCAAGTGCAATTGGCTCTGGCGGCGGCATTAGGGATCAGCTGTTTAACTCGTTTTACATTTTGTTTATTACAATGCTGATCACAGTACCACTTGGTGTCGGCGGCGGAGTGTACATGGCTGAATATGCGCCTCAAAACAAAGTCACTGATTTTATTCGCACATGTATTGAAGTGCTGTCTTCACTTCCTTCCATTGTCATTGGTATGTTTGGTTTACTCATGTTTGTCAATTTAACAGGCTGGGGCTATACAATCATCGGAGGAGCTCTTGCGCTCACGGTGTTTAACCTGCCAGTGATGGTCAGGGTGACAGAAGACGCGCTTCGCTCTGTACCGAAGGATCAAAAGGAAGCATCACTAGCGCTTGGTGTGACGAAATGGCATACAGTGAAGACGGTCCTGATTCCAGGTGCGATTCCTTCTATTATTACCGGTGCGATTTTAGCATCAGGAAGAGTTTTCGGGGAGGCAGCAGCGCTTCTTTTCACAGCAGGTCTCACCACACCGCGTCTAGATTTTACAAACTGGAGTCCATTTTCTGATACGTCACCGCTGAATATTTTTAGACCGGCAGAAACATTGGCCGTTCATATATGGAACGTCAATACACAAGGAATCATTCCAGATGCAGAGGCCATTGCAAATGGTGCATCAGCCGTACTTGTGCTTTCAGTTTTAGTATTCAACTTAGCAGCTAGATGGCTTGGTTCATTTATTCATAAGAAGCTTACGTCAAAATAATGTGAGAAAGGTGTGAAGGGGATATGGTTCAAATGCTAGCAGAAAAAAAAGAGATTGCAGCAAAAAAGGCTCCACTTCAAGCAGAACAGATTTTACAGGTGCAGGATTTAAGCATTTATTATGGGGAAAAAAGAGCGGTCAATCACATTTCATTTGAAATTGAGAAGAACGCAATTACCGCATTAATCGGCCCATCTGGCTGCGGGAAATCAACCTTTTTACGCAGCATTAACCGCATGAACGACTTGATCCCAGGTGCGAGAAGTGAAGGGGCGATCATGTACGAAGGGCTCAATATTTTGGATGACCGCATTAATGTGGTCAATTTAAGAAGAGAAATCGGCATGGTTTTCCAAAAGCCAAACCCATTTCCTAAATCGATCTACAATAACATTACCCATGCATTAAAGTATGCGGGAGAAAAAAGAAAATCAGTGCTTGATGATGCGGTAGAGGAAAGCTTAACAAAAGCGGCGCTTTGGGATGAGGTCAAAGATCGTCTGCACCGCTCAGCTTTGTCATTATCCGGCGGTCAGCAGCAGCGCCTTTGTATTGCACGTACACTTGCGATGAAGCCTAGCGTTCTTTTATTAGATGAACCAGCATCTGCCCTAGACCCGATCTCAAATGCAAAAATTGAAGAGTTATTATCAGAGTTGAAAAATGATTATTCGATCGTCATTGTGACTCACAACATGCAGCAAGCGTTACGTGTATCTGATCATACGGCCTTTTTCCTAAACGGTGATCTAGTAGAATATGATGCCACTGAACGTATCTTTACACGTCCTGCGCAGCAAAAAACAGAAGACTATATCAATGGTCGATTTGGATAAGGCGGGTGGATTTTGATGAATGCAGTAGCAACTGAAACAGCAAAAAAAGAAGTGTTTCGTGTGAATGATATGAACCTTTGGTATGGACAGCATCACGCACTCAAGCATATTGATTTAGACATAAGAGAGCATGAAGTCACAGCAATTATTGGTCCGTCCGGCTGCGGAAAGTCAACGTTTATCAAGACCTTAAATCTCATGGTCAAAACAGTGCCAGGTGTGAAAATCACCGGGGATATGATGTATAACGGTGACAATATTTTAAAAGGCCGCGTCGATCTCGTGGAACTGCGTAAAAACGTTGGGATGGTCTTTCAAAAAGGAAACCCATTCCCTCAATCTATCTTTGATAATGTCGTCTATGGGCCAAGAATTCACGGGGTGAAGAGCAAGCAGCAATTAAAAGAAATCGCTGAAAAAGCGCTTCGTGATGTTGCCCTTTGGGATGAAGTGAAAGATCGCTTAAGTGCGCCTGCATTAGGTCTTTCCGGCGGTCAGCAGCAGCGTCTTTGTATCGCAAGAGCCATTGCTACAAGCCCAGATATCTTATTAATGGATGAACCAACATCAGCGCTTGATCCTGTCTCAACATTAAAGATTGAAGAATTGATTATGAAATTAAAAGAGAAATATACGATTGCCATTGTGACGCATAACATGCAGCAAGCGGCCAGGGTATCAGATAGAACAGCCTTCTTCTTAATGGGGGAGCTTGTTGAGATCAATGATACGAATGTGATGTTCTCTGAGCCAAATGATCAAAGAACAAATGATTATATATCTGGTCGATTTGGATAACAAAAACCCCTGGAGGTCAGCGCCGCCAGGGGGTTTTATTGTTATTTTGTTAAGGCTTTGACGATTTGTTTGAACGTCATCCCTGTTTTTAAATTGAACTTGCCTGCACGAATTTCTTTATGGTAGCCGGCGTCAATCACGTAATCATTAAAATCTTTAGACGAGTTGATGATTCCGTCCTTTTCAAGCATGTCTGAAACATCACTTGTGCTCATCCCGTTTTTAATAACGAATTTGACCGATTTGCCTTTAGGCTTGTCTGATGTTTCTTTATCATTTTTAGAATCGCCGTCTTCATTTGCTTTCAGTGCTTTTTCTTTATAATCAAGAAGCTGCTGATATGTTTCACGGCTGACGGAGACTTCTTTTTTAGAGTCTAAATAGTTTTTCACGTCAGTGTCTGTTACTTTCGCTGCGAGCGTTTCTTTTGTAGTTGTATCAGCCGTCGCTTCATCTTTTCCAGTGAGGAAAAAAACGATTGCCAGAACACCAGTTGCAAGAATCATACCTGCCGCAAACGTTTGGATGCTTTTTTTCGTCATACAAGCACCTTCTCGTTGTCTTTAATGATCATGTTGACTTCATCTACAGATACATGCTCAGCACGCGCAATGGCCTCAGGAGACATGCCATTTTGATGCTTTGAAATGATTTGTCTTGCGATAGATGGATCAATTTCTGAATGTTTGCGGACGACGATATTTGTTTCAAGCAATTCTTCTTCAAGAACCTTCATTTTCTTTTTCAGTTTATAGATTTCTTGCATTGCAGATAGTTGAAGTGTTTCAAGTTCCTGCTCGACTTCTTTAATCGGCTCTCTTTGAAAATATGAGAATGCGATCAGTACGATACTGACAACAAGCAATCCGATAATTGCAATTTCCATGTTTCATCACCTTTTATTCGTATTTTAATGCTGAAAACCATAAAAGGCTTTCATGATTGTTTCAGACAGTTTTCGACCCTTCTTTTTTATACCATAAAAAAGCTAGTTTCAAAAGGAATTGCTGAAAAAATCACCTTTTTTTCATCTTTTTTCTTTTTATATGAAAAACGAGTATGAAAATCTTGCTCGCTGTCAAAATAAAAGAGGGTTTCTCATGTATACAGTACGACAAAGATTGACGTTTTATAGGGGAGCAGGCCATTTTTCATGAAATGATCGTACGATATAGATCAGAACGCAGACGGATTGCACTGAAATTGAAATTGGTGAAAAAACATTCTAGCATTCCTAAGCTAGAAGTGGTATTATAGTTAGGTCTGAATGTGAATTGATTTTAGTTTGGAGGGAAAAACATGCGCGTAAATATTACTCTAGCTTGCACTGAATGCGGTGAGCGTAACTATATTACTAAAAAGAATAAGCGAAACAATCCAGATCGCGTTGAATTCAAAAAGTATTGCTCACGTGATAAAAAACAAACTTTACATCGTGAAACAAAGTAAGCAGCAGGGAATTTTCCTGCTGTTTTTTTATGATGGGAGATGATCTGTGTGAAAAAGGAACTCCGCCTTCAAACATTAGCCAAGCTGGATCAGATGAGTGCTGAGGAATTCGAGCGAAGCACCGCTTTACTTCATGAGCACTTGTTTCAGCTGCCAGCATGGAAACAAGCAAATACGATTGCACTCACCATGTCTAGAGGAAAAGAGGTACCGACAATGCCTCTCATTGAAAAAGCATGGCAGGAGGGGAAAACAGTATGTGTACCCACCTGTTTTCCGGAAACAAAAGAGATGACGTTTTATAAATATACACCAGAAACGAAGATGATATCCCGCTACTTTGGGCTATTGGAGCCCGACCCTATGGCGTCGGCCGCTGCATCTAAAGAATCAATCGATTTGATCATTGTGCCTGGGGTGTGCTTTGATCGACAAGGTTACCGTATCGGATATGGGGGCGGCTATTATGACCGCTACTTAGCTGATTATCACGGTGAAACCCTTGCCCTTTGTTTGACTGTTCAGCAAACCGAGCAGATTCCGGCTGAAACGCACGACATTCCGGTCTCCATTATCGTCAGTGAGAAAGGTATCTTATATCAAAAATAAAGTCCGCTGCTTATACGTATGAACGGGCTTTTTGTGTTGAGCGAAGGTCTTGTTTGTGATCAAAAGTCACATGAACGATAGCGATCAACATTCTTCATTAAAAAGCATTTTAGCTGACGGGGGGATATGTTTTGAAAAAATTTCGTGGAAAGAAAAGATACTTCCGTAATATGTGGGAGGAAGTGATTACTTATCAATTAACGCTCGACCACGATTCGTGGTTCTCTTTTTCGCATACGCACCTTGATTTTTTTGGAGTCGGGGAAAATAGCTTAAAAATAAGAAGAGAGCATATTAAAGCTCATATTGCTTTATATCATAGGCTGCTAAAACAGCTTGAAGGCTTTGAAAAGCCATACCAAACTTGGATTTGTATTCACGAGCATGACCCTGGTTTAGACGCTGTATATGTTCATACACCAAATCCATACGACAGTTACTTCCCGCACAAGGTGGAGGGGTTAGAGCGGAATTGTAAGCTGCCTCATACTTTCAAGGATTTAATCGACCTTCATCAATTTGACGTTTCTTATGATCAATCAGAGGGAGAGGTTTATTATATTCAATCAAAAGAACAAGGGATTAGATTGTGAAGGCCTGCTTTTAAGCGATAAAAATGTTGGTTCATGCATAAACAAATCCTATTTAAGCCACGATACGAACATAGGAGGGAATATGATGAATAAAATGATTTGGAGCATTGTGTTCACACTGTTTGCATTCGTTCTCGTGCAAAATCGTTATCGGCTCATGAATTTGATTTTAGGCCAAAATCAAGTACGTCACTTTTTGATTAAATGGCTGATGAAAATCCCATATTTTCGGACGAAATTTATTCGCCAAGCATTCTAATCCCGCAAATGCCGGGATTTTTTTGTTTTGAAATGCGGATCAGAACGATTCTTGCTATAATAATGTAAAAAATGGAGCGCGAATGTATGAATGTCATAGATAGTCTATTTTGGCGAGTTGTTGATGAACTAAGACAAAAAGGATACGAGATGATTCAAAGTCCGTACCCAGAAGATGAAATATTTTTTGAAGCACCACGAAACTCAGGCTATGATCTCATCCGTCTATATAGAAAAGATGTGAATTTTAGACAGGAGATTGTTCGAGATATCGAGGAGCAAACATATCGGATCAATCAACTGAGAGAAGCTATGCGTAAACGATCGCTTCATCTCTTGCAGCTGCAATTTACAACTGATGTTCCAGTAGATGATTGGGAAGACCTAAACGGTGAGCCGCAAAAAGAGAATAAGGTGACAGTTACTCCTGTGTTACTCAATGCAGACACGCTTCAAAACGATGTAAACGAACTGCATAAATGGCTCAATACATCTCTTGCAGTTGATGTAGAAGAAGCAAAGAGAGACACAGCTGAGGATGCAATGCAGCTTAAAAGGAACGTGCTCCAGGCATTTGATGATCAGGAAAAACAGCGTGAACGGGAACGGGCCGTGTTTCAAAATGGCAGACCCATTTTCACCTACTTGCTGATCGCTGTCCAAGTGGTGATGTTTCTTTTACTTGAGCTCTCTGGCGGAAGTACCAATACGGCAACTTTAACTGCATTTGGTGCTAAAAATAATGTGCTGATTTTAGAGGGTGAATGGTGGCGCCTGATAACACCAATGTTTTTACATATTGGCTTGACGCACTTACTCTTTAATACTTTTGCTCTTTGGTCCGTTGGAGCGGCTGTTGAGAGAATTTATGGGTCAGGAAGATTTTTGCTCATCTATTTGATTTCCGGCATTTTTGGCTCCATAGCGAGCTTTGTGTTTAATACGGCAATTGCAGCCGGTGCATCAGGCGCGATTTTTGGCTGTTTAGGGGCACTGTTATATTTAGCCATCTCAAATCGAAAGCTTTTCTTTCGGACGATGGGGACAAATATTATTGTCATTATTCTCATTAACCTAGGAATAGGCTTCACTGTATCAGGTATTGATAACGCAGGGCATCTTGGCGGCTTGGTTGGAGGTTTTTTCACCGCATTAGCTGTCCGTCTTCCTAAACAGACGCAGCCTGTCAAAATGCTTCTTGCGACTGCTGCTTTGCTCTTGATTGGTGGTTTTGGATTGTATACAGGGTTTCATTCTGATAATCAAAAGGAAGCAGCGGCAACAAGTGAGGCAGCGAGTTTATTTGATGAGAAAAAGTATAGCGAAGCAAGTGAACGACTAGAGGAATATGTTCACGAAAAAGATGCATCAGCTGAGGCACTTCATATTTATGCACTATCCGAAGCGCAGCAGGGCCACCTTGATAAGGCCATTCAATTTTTACAAAAGTCGCTTGAAAAAGATCCAGATGAACCAAATAAACTGTATCATTTATCGTTGTTATTCGTAGAAAAAGGAGAGACAACGAAAGCAGAAGAACTATTAGAGAAAGCATTAAAACAGGACCCTCAAAATGATCAATTTTTAAAGCTGAAACAATATATCGAAAATAGTCAAACACGTTGAATGACTTGACTGAAAGCGCATTTATGAATACGCTTATCCTATCTGTTGATGAGAAGAAATGGTGGAAACAATGAAAACGTTATATGATGTACAGCAGCTGCTTATGAGATTTGGAAATTATGTGTATTTCGGAGATCGTGAAGTAGAATTAGAATTTATGGCAGACGAATTGAAGGAAATGTATACATCGGGCATCATTGACCGGACCGAATGGTCAAACGCAATGACGATTCTTCAAATGGAGCTAGCCAAAATAAATCGAAAAACAATGTGAAGGTGGAGGGCATATGACAGGGGATTGGTTTGTAGGTATTGATCTTGGCGGTACGACAATTAAGCTTGCGTTCATTAATCTATATGGTGAAATTCAGCATAAGTGGGAGATTCCTACAGATAAATCCGGGCAGACGATCACGGTCGATATTGCCAAATCAATTGATCATAAACTGGTTGAGATCAGTATGCCAAAATCAGCACTTATTGGGATCGGAATGGGTGCACCTGGACCCGTAGATAAAGTATCTGGAATCGTCTATAAAACAACGAATCTGGGCTGGACAAACTATCCGTTGAAAGATCACCTAGAGGCAGAGACAGGACTTTCATCTGTCATTGAAAATGATGCGAATATTGCTGCACTCGGTGAAATGTGGAAGGGTGCAGGAGATGGCGCAAAAAATATCCTGATGGTCACACTTGGAACAGGGGTTGGCGGCGGCATCATCGTCAACGGTGAAGTTGTTCAAGGGGAGACAGGTGCTGGCGGAGAAATTGGTCATATTTGTGCCGTTCCATTTCAAGGAGCACCTTGTAACTGCGGAAGAACAGGCTGTATTGAAACGATCGCATCTGCAACTGGCATCGTCCGGCTTGCAAAGGATAAATTAGAAACCGAGCAGCATACATCTTCACTTGGCACGCTCGCTTCGCTATCAGCAAAGAATGTATTTGAAGCGGCAGAAAACGGAGATGATCTTGCAGTGCGTGTCGTAGAAGAAGTGACGACACATCTTGGACTTGTCCTAGCGAATCTTGCCAGTGCTTTAAACCCAACGAAAATTGTGATTGGCGGCGGTGTTTCAAAAGCAGGTGAGCTTCTTCGCAGTAAAGTAGAACGCGTTGTGAAACAACATGCGTTCCCGCCATGCGCAGACGATGTCGAAGTGGTGATAGCATCACTCGGAAACGATGCGGGTGTCATCGGCGGTGCATGGATGGCAAAAACCAAATGGCTGTCTTGAACAAAAAAGTCATAATGATGTCATTTTTATTAAAAAAAGCAATAGATAGGCATGAAATTGGATGTTTAGCATATTCATAAGTTTGTCATGAGGAAAAAGACATTGATTTTCCATCATATACAGGATAAGATATACTTTAGTTATTTTTCTAGAAGCACCAATAATTAGGGTATATCTAGGACCTAGATGCGCGCTTAGCATAAGGAGGTTACAATGCGAAAGAATAGATTAAAGGCGATTTCATTTTTACTGATTGCGACATTGCTGATGTGGGTCAAAACCTATGTTATCTATAAATCTAGCTTCAATATTAAAATTGAAAATTTCATGCAGGAGTTTATCCTGTTTATTAATCCGCTTAGCTTTCTCTTGTTTATCTTCGGTATCGGTTTATTTTTCAAAGAGAAAAATCGAAATCGATATATCATCGTGACAAGCTTTATCCTGACATTCATTTTGTTAGCCAACATTGTGTTTTATCGATTCTATAGTGACTTTCTAACCATCCCCGTTCTATTTCAAACAAACAATATGGGTGACCTCGGGTCAAGTATTACCTCTTTAATTGAACCAGTCGATTTACTGATGTTTGTTGATATCATCATTTTAATTTGGCTCTATAAAAAACAGCCTTCCTTTAGAACAGATGTCACAGTTTCACGAAAAGAACGAGCAGCATATTACTTATTTGTGGCAGCTACATTTTTCTTTAACCTTGGTTTAGCTGAAACAGAAAGACCAGAACTGCTTACTCGCTCATTTGACCGTGAGATGCTAGTGAAAAATATCAGCTTATATAACTTCCATATTTATGATGGGGTATTGCAATCGAAGCAGTCTGCTCAACGAGCCCTTGCTGACAGTAATAGCTTAACTGAAATTGAAAACTATGTAAGCGCAAATCAAACGGACCGTAATGAAAAGACATTTGGTCAAGCAAAAGGACGAAATGTCATTCTTGTATCACTTGAGTCTACACAGAGTTTTGTGATCAATGAAAAATTAAACGGGAAAGAAATTACTCCGTTTTTAAACAAATTGATCAAGAAGAGCTATAACTTTACTAATTTTTATCACCAAACAGGTCAAGGGAAAACATCTGATTCAGAGTTTATTGTAGATAATTCTCTTTATCCACTTGGAAGAGGGGCTGTGTTCTTCACAAATCCAAGTAATGAGTTTACAGCGACACCTGAGCTGTTAAAGGATGAGGGCTACCACTCTTCTGTTATTCATGCGAATAACAAAAGCTTCTGGAACCGCGACCTTATCTACGATAGCTTTGGCTACGATAAGTTCTTTGATATTAAATCATTTGATGTGAATGAAGAAAACTCAGTTGGCTGGGGACTGAAAGATGGTCCGTTCTTTGAGCAGTCCGCTGAATTAATGAAATCGATCCCGCAGCCTTTCTATACGAGATTGATTACATTAACGAACCATTTCCCTTTTGATTTAGATGAAGAAGATAAGCTCATTGATGAATATGATTCAAAGAGCAAAACGCTGAACAAGTACTTCCCTACAGTGCGTTATCAAGATGAAGCCCTTAAGCTTTTCTTTAAAAAGATGAAGGAAGCTGGGTTATACGATAACTCCATTTTTGTTTTATATGGGGATCACTACGGAATTTCTGAAAACCATAACGAAGCCATGGGACAATTTTTAAATAAAGAGATTACGCCATTTGAAGAAGTACAGCTTCAAAAAGTCCCATTTGTTGTACACATTCCAGGGGTAACGGATCAACATCCAAAAGAAATTGATACGGTAGGTGGTCAGGTCGATATCCGTCCAACTGTACTCAATCTTCTAGGAATTGATACAAGTAAACAAATTCAATTTGGTCATGACCTTTTATCAAAAGATACGAATGACTTTACAGTACTCCGTGATGGAAGCTTTATTACGAAGGACAGCATTTTTACAGATGGTGTTTGCTACAATAAAGAGACAGGCGAGCCAGCAGATGATAAAAATGTGTGTCAGTCTTATGAAGAGAAAGCGAAGCAGGAGCTTCAATTCTCTGATCAAATCATCTACGGAGATCTCCTTAGATTTTATGATCGAAATAGCCCGGACCATTCACCATCTAAAAAAGAAGGTGAAACGGAGCTGAAAAAGGCGTCCTAATAGATGAAAAAACCTCTGCTATTTTTAGAAGCAGAGGTTTTCTTTTTTTGCCTGACGGTTCATATAATATGAGAGGAGGGATGTAAATGAAGACAACGTCGTTTGGAAAAATTGAATGGCAGCTGGATGAAGCGGAGAGGGATGCTGTGGCAAAGCAGCTTGGTATTGGCAAAGCTGCTTTCCATTTATCTAACACAAGCACTGATGACCTTCTTTTACCGGGATATAGACTTCCAGAAGGAGTCCATGTATTTGATTCCATCGGTGATGTGCAGAGATTTATTACGCCTTATAGACTGCAGCAATCCGATGATTGGATCAATGGAACATTTGAATATGATAGCGCTCAATTAGAAAAAGAGCTGAGCCACTTGAAAGCCATATTTCCTTTTCTTCATATCAGCATTATTGGCCATTCTGTGCTTGATACACCTATTTATGAAATCCGAACAGAACCTGTTCAGCATTTACATTCTATTCATCTCAATGCCTCATTTCATGCAAATGAATGGCTCACGACGTCTGTTTTATTAAAATGGTTGAAATCGCTTTGCTTAGCAGCGTCTGACCCGGTGCAGGCAAGACATTATGAAGCGGTTCATATTCTGCAGACCACCGCTTTATCCATCGTGCCAATGGTCAATCCAGATGGAGTGGATTTGGTTCGTAATGGACCGGAGTCACTAGGTCTTCATCGTGAAGAATTCACACTGCTAAACGGTGGATATTCCGATTACCAGGAATGGAAAGCAAATATTCGAGGGGTGGATTTAAACAATCAATTCCCTGCTTATTGGGAGATCGAGTACTATCGTCATCAGTCGAAGGCACCGTCCTACCGGGATTATCCTGGGCGTGAGCCGTTAACAGAACCAGAAGCGAAAGCGATGGCAAATCTTGCGTTGCGAAAACGATTTGACCGGCTGATTGCCCTTCATACACAAGGAGAAGAGATTTATTGGGGTTTTCTTGGCCATGAGCCAGCCATCTCAAAAGAAATAGTCAAACGATTCGAACAAGTGAGCGGCTACAAACCGATCCAATATCTCGACAGCTATGCAGGCTATCGCGATTGGTTTATTTATCAATTTCATAATGAGGGCTATACAGTTGAGCTTGGTCTAGGGAAAAATCCTCTTTCCATGGATCAATTTGATTCAATTTATGAAAAAACAAAGCGGCTTTTGTGGGAAGCGTGTAAGTGTTAAAAGCACCTGTCTGGTGCTTTTTCATATTGGAGAAACAATTAATTGCTTAAGGTCAATAAAAACAATGTTGAAGTAATTGACGAAGTCTTTCTTGTAAGCTATTGTGAAAGATATGGATGTAAAAAAAAGGATATGATTTAGGGAGATGTCGACTATTGAGTGCTCAAAGCCTGTGGAAAAGAAATTTTACTTATCTATTTGTTTCTAAAATGTGCAAAATTACAGCTGATAGTTTATCTTTCAACACCATCTTATGGCTTTTGGTACTAGGAGGGAAAGGAGCAATAGGGACAGCTTTTTTTATTGCGGTCAGCTTTGTCCCTCAAGCGATTGTTGGACCATTTATTACGCCCATGATGAAGCCGCATCAATTGAAGTTTTGGATGTGCTTTGCTGATTTAACACGAGGAGCGATTATTCTTGTGATCGTGGTTAGTTACTTTTATGGTTTCACACCATTAGTCCTCATCATCGGCTGCATGCTGCTTCATTCGGCGACAGGAGGCTCCTACGAACCGGCATCTGTATCGATTATTCCAAAGCTTGTCCATGAGGACCTCATACAAAAAGCGAATGCAACCATCCAATCAGCAAGTCATGTCGTAAGACTTGTGACGGTAACGATTTGTGGTGTTATGATTGCATTTGTAGGCGTAGGCTATACAATGCTTGTGATCATTCCCCTTTATCTTTTGTCCGCTTTATTGGTGTTCATGATTTCATATCAAACAGAAGCCATCATCGATAAAGCCAAAAAAGGATTATCTTATGGCAAAAGATTAATTCGAGGTTTTTCACTTGTTAGAAGCCATCATATTTTGTTTCCGTTAGCCATTTTTTGTGTCTGCTCAAACTTTGCTGCGGCACCATGGGAAGCATTGTCTGTTATTTATTTAACTGAAGATTTACATAGTGGACCGGTCGTCTATTCATTCATCAAAGTCACAACCGCACTAGGCGCCTTTTTGATGGGGTTTGTTTTAACAAAGATAAAAGTGAATCGGTATGGATTGCTCTTTATAGGTGCTGGGATTGTTGATGGAATCGCCTTCTTCATCACAGGTATGAACGCATTGTTACCACTTGTGTTTATATCAGCTTTTGCTTTAGGAGCAGCCATTAGTGCAGTTAACGTACCCGAACATACGATGATTCAATTGTCAGTAAAGGCAGAGGATCAGCCGCAAGTGTACGCGATTATCAACATGATTTCCTTCTTGATGATTCCTTTAGGCGCCCTCATTGGCGGTTATATGGCAACACTGTTTGGGTCTGGGTATGTCATTGCGGCTGGCGGCATCATTGAAGCTGTTTCAGGTATATGCCTGCTTTTGTTTACAAAGATCGGAAAGGTAGAGAGGGCGGATTTGACGATAGAACGAGACAAACCTGCCGTAAACGCAACGTGAGCATGGCATGATTGATTGAAGATAGGTTACAATGAGGACGAGAAAACATGAGAATTTGATTGAAAGGGGAAAAACGATGGCTATAGCAGACGTCACCATCATTCCGATAGGCACTGAAACACCAAGTGTCAGTGCTTACGTAGCAGATGTACAAAGAATTTTAGAAGGCTTTCAACAAGAAGGGAAAATCAAATATCAATTAACACCGATGAATACGTTAATTGAAGGCGAATTATCCATTTTATTTGAGGTCATTCAGCGCATTCATGAAGCCCCTTTTGAAAAGGGATTGCACCGAGTAGCGACCAATATTCGCATCGATGACAGGCGGGATCAAACCACAACGCTTACAAGCAAATTAGAAAGCGTGAATAAGCATTTAAATCAATAAAAAAGCCTGCTATAAGCAGGCTTTCAGCGTGTAGACAAACCCTCGCATTCGGTGTCAGGGCTGCGCTCCGGTGCTCGTCCTTCCTAGACTTCAAAGGTTTTCTATCACGCTGAAAAGAAGACAAAGGGCTAAATCAAGATCATTTTAGCCCTTTGTCAACAATCTGAAGCCTGCTAGATGCAGGCTTTTAATGTGCAGTTGGATAACCGCTATAGATGATGGTCATGACAGTGAACCATCCAAAAACCAAAAATGTAGCGGCAGCAAAAGCGATGGCAAGTACGTTCACTTTTTTTAGTGAGCGATAGATACCGAGCGCAGCTAAAATCGTGACTAGACCAAAAATAATGACGAGCATCATGTGAAAGTCCCCCTTTGTCATCAATCCCCTTGATTTCCTTTCTTTTCATTTTAACCGTTTTCATAAAGCTTGTCGAGTAGATTCCAGTTGACGATTGTTTGAATTTTTATTGAATAGCCTTCATAATAAAAAAGAATCAATAAAGTAGGTGATGAAAATGAATTGGAGAAGAATGCCACTAGGCTATGTACAAGCGAACGCATATATTTGGAAAAACGAGCAGGGAGAATGCTTAATTTTTGATCCAGGCGGCGAAGCGCAAAAGCTGATTTCCTATGTAAAAGAAAAACAGCTCACACCGCTTGCTGTCTTATTAACACATGCTCATTTTGATCATATTGGTGCGGCAGATGAGGTACGCGAAGAGTGGGGAGTGCCGCTGTATGTACACGAAAATGAAAAAGAATGGCTCACGAACGCTGAATTAAACGGTTCAGCTCGATTGATTGGAAATGGAATTACGGTCAAAGAAGCTGAAAAATTGATTACGACAGAAGGAACTCTTCAAATTGGATCGTTTACATTAGAAATGTTCCATACACCTGGGCATTCACCTGGCAGTGTGTCTTACTATTCGGCGGAAGAGGGCTTTGTTATTTCTGGTGACACGCTATTTGAAGGTGGCATTGGGAGAACAGATTTAGTAGGCGGCAGTCAGGAAGTGCTGCTTCAATCAATCCATCATAAATTATTGTCCTTGCCAGAATCAACTCTTGTATTAAGCGGGCATGGCGGGGAAACCACTGTGCTGACAGAGCAGGAGCAAAATCCGTTTATTAATGGTTTTTCTCTTTAATTGCAGGCATGAAAAAAGCATCTCTTTAGAAGAGATGCTTTTTTCAATTAATGTCCGGTACCGGGAACCATGATGAAAATCGAATAATATGTAAATCCGGCAAAGAAAATCGTCAAGTACGCTCCGAAAATGTAAATATACATTCTTTCGGATAGATTCAAGTAGGATAAAAATACAAAAAGAACGGTTTGACCGAAGAACAGCAGCGATGCATCTTTCATATGTCCTAAATAGAACATGACAGCAAAAATACCCGTCCAAAAGCCAAGCACGCGGAACATGCGATTCATTTCTTTCCCTCCCCTTAAAAAAACCCCTTTGAATCATATTATAGCTGATCACCACTTGTTATGTAAACATTTACATTTTTGACAACGTGTGAACAATTTATTTTGAATGTAGAAAAAAATTTTTTGAAAAAGTGAAGAAAAAGTGTTTATGCTGAAAAACATGAGGGTACTTACTCCATAAGAGAAAAGGTTAACGACCTAAGGAGGAAGACTAATGAGTGACATTACTTTTTATTCATACCCAAGCTGCACGTCTTGCCGCAAAACAAAACATTGGTTAAAGGCGAATCAAATTGATTTTAAAGAGCGTCACCTTTTCAGAGAAACGCCAACTCTAGATGAATTAAAAAAGATTCTTTCTTTAACAACAGAAGGAATGGATGAAATTTTAGCCACAAGAAGTCAAGCTTTTAAAAGCTTAAATTTAAATATTAATGACTTAAAAGTAAACGAGGTTTTGCAGCTTCTCATTGAAAAACCAAAACTGCTTCGAAGACCAATCATCATTGATGGAAATAAATTAGTAGTTGGTTATAATCCAGGAGAACTCATGAAAATATCAAAAAAGAAAGCGATTCATCAATCAGTTTCCTAATAAAAAACGAAGATCAGCTGAAACATGCTTCAGCCGTCTTCGTTTTTGTGCTGAACTGGGCTAGCTGGGTTCGAACCAACGATCACGGAGTCAAAGTCCATTGCCTTACCACTTGGCTATAGCCCAATATCAAACGTGTAATGATATTGTTCACCATCTACGGTCATTTATACATAAAAATTGTATGTCACGAGTTTTAAGTGCAAAAGGAGCGAAAGAAATAAATGAGAAATGAAAAATCAAAGCAATTATACGAATTTATCCTAAAAGAAGCCCCTGTCATGACCGAAGAATGGCTAAAGACAAGAACAGAAGAAGGCTCATTATATTCTAAACATGCTTCAGAGGAAACGGAAAAGAAGCTGAAGGAACAGAACACAGCGTTTATTCAAACCATTGCAGCAACACTTGTGACACTGTCAGACAAAGTAGAAAACCATTTGAAAAAGTGGTCTGTTGATATTGCTCGTGATCGAGCAGTGCACGAGGTGCCGTTATATGAGATCATTGGACAATTTAAGATTTTCCGCCACATTTTCTGTTCGAGAATTGAGACATTCACCCAAGAAACAGAGCTTGAAGTGACGCTGCAAGATGTGTGTCAGTGGAATCAGCACTTTCACGCCACATTTGATGATATGATTGAGCGTTTATCAGAAGAGTATGACCGCGTGACACTCAGTCAGCTGAATGCACAAAGAGAGATGATTCAAGAACTGAGTGCCCCTGTTATTCCAGTATCAAAGGAAATCGGGATTTTGCCATTGATCGGAGAAATCGATACGTACCGGGCCAAAATCATTTTGGAATCCGTGCTAGAACAGGCTTCAAGACTGCGCCTAACGCACTTATTTATTGATATATCTGGCGTTCCCGTTGTTGATACGATGGTTGCTTATCAGCTGTTTAAAGTGGTCGATAGTGCGAAGCTATTAGGAATTGAGACGATTATATCAGGCATTCGCCCAGAGATCGCTCAAACTGTAGTGAAACTCGGCATTGATTTCTCAAAAGTAAATACAGAACACAGCCTTGCAAAAGCTTTAGAAAAAAGAGGATTTCGCATTTTTGAAGAGCAGCAGCAAGAAGCCACATCATGACGAAAAAACCTGTACTTGTAAAAGTCAGGTTTTTTTATATGCTCTTTTCTAAAAAATGATGTGATGCATCTTGAGTTGAGGGTTTTCATGCTTTATTAGTCATGAAAATCATAAAATGCTCTTTTGTCATTCAGGTTCCTCCATTCTACAATGTGATCAATGAAAGGAGTGATCCACTTGTATGGGATTGAATATTTAAGGCAAGAGCTGCTAGAAGAAGCATGCCGCATGAGAGCATCTGATGTGCACATTGTCCCGAAAGAAAAGGAAGCGTTGGTATCTTTCCGCGTAGATTCAGATTTAATCCAGCAGCGAACCATCGATAAAAAAACCGGCGAGCGGCTCATTGCTCATTTTAAATTTTTATCATCCATGGATATTGGAGAAAAACGGAGACCGCAAAATGGGTCATTAGCTGTGATGCTAAGAAGCGGCCAGGTGTTTATTCGAATGTCTACCTTACCAACTGTAAATGATGAGAGTTTAGTGATTAGAATATTGCCGCAGGATCATGCTCCGAAAATAAAACATCTGTCACTATTTCCGAAAGCTTCAGCCAGGTTATTGTCATTTTTGAAGCATTCGCATGGGCTCATTTTATTTACCGGTCCAACCAATTCGGGGAAAACAACAACCCTCTATTCACTGATCCAGTTTGCAAAAAAGAATTTCAACCGAAATATTATTACACTTGAAGATCCTGTGGAAACAAGAAATGAAGAAGTGTTACAGGTTCAAGTAAATGAAAAAGCCGGCATCACATATGCCGCAGGATTACGCGCTATTTTAAGACATGATCCAGATATGATTGTGCTAGGAGAAATAAGAGATGCTGAAACGGCCAGAACGGCGATTAGAGCAGCACTGACAGGCCATTTAGTATTGAGTACGCTCCATGCAAAAAATGCAAAAGGAGCCCTTTATCGTATGCTTGAATTTGGTGTCACGATGAATGAACTTGAGCAAACGATGGTTGCGATTGCTGCGCAGCGATTAATCGAGCTCACCTGTCCTTTTTGCGGAGAAATATGTCAGCTTTACTGTAAATTAAATCGACCGATCAGACGAACAAATGTATTTGAACTGCTGTTCGGAAAAGAGCTTGATGAGTGTATCAAGGAGGCTAAAGGAGAATTTGCTCACTCGTCATATGAAACACTGCAAAGATTAATTCGTAAAGGAGTGGCACTCGGCTATTTATCAAAAAACACTTACCATCGCTGGGTTTATGAAGAAGCGAGCCTCTAAAGTATGGTCTAAAAAGGACCAAGCTGAATGCCTATCAAAACTGGCTCAATTAATTCAGGCTGGATATACATTGATTGAGGCATTAGTGATGGTGAATATCCAGTTATCAAAACAACAGCGGCAGCAATTAAAACTAGGTATTCAGTGGCTGCACGAAGGCGAGCCTTTTTATGTGGTGCTCGAGCGACTCCATTTTCAGCGGGAAGTCATCGCCATACTATGTTTTTCTGAGAAGCATGGCAGTCTAGCCCGTGCTTTAGAACAAAGCGCCCGTTTTTTAGAGAAAAAAGTCAAGCAGTTAGACACGTTTAAACGCATGTTGCGTTACCCGCTCTTCCTCATCTTCACGGTTTTGGTCGTGCTGATACTCGTTCAGAATATGATCATTCCTCAATTTTCTGTTTTGTACTCATCGATGGATACCCGCATGTCTTGGCTGATTCAAGGAATGTTTGGAATGTTTCAATTCCTTCATGCTTTTCTGCTCATCACCAGTTGTCTGTGTATTTGTCTTACCGGCTATTATGCTTTGTTTTTTAGGAAAAAGTCGACGCTTGAGAAATTGAGGGTGATGAGTAAGCTGCCTTTTTTATATAAAGGGATGCAGCTGATGCATACATACCTTTTTTCTCTTCAGCTAAGCGGACTGCTTCAGGCTGGATTATCGATGTACGAGGGTTTGCAAGCTTTTAAACAGCAAAGCTACTTACCTTTTCTTCAAGAAATAGGTGAACAAATGATGGATGAGTTAAGAAAAGGAGAAAGCATGGCACATCAAGTAAGTGAGAGTCCTTTTTTCGAAAAACATTTTGCAGCCATCATCAAACATGGTGAAGCAAGCGGGATGCTAGCAAGAGAAATGTACACGTACAGCCAATTTCTATTAGAGAATGCAGAGCTGAAAATTGAAAAATGGATGTCTTGGCTGCAGCCGGTGATCTATGGTGTGACGGCACTTCTTATACTCATCGTATATTTATCTATTCTTTTACCAATGTATCAACTAATGGAGCAAGTGTAAGAAGGAGGACAAAGACATGAATGATAAAGGGTTTACCCTGTTAGAAATGTTAATTGTCATGCTCGTGATATCCATTCTTTTACTCATTACCATACCGAATATCACACGTCATCACCAAGCAATTCAAGCAAAGGGCTGTGAAGGGCTCAAATCAATGGTCAGCACACAAGTGATGGCGTATGAATTGGAGCATGATGGGAAGACGCCATCTTTAGCTGAGTTAGAAAAAGAAGGTTATGTTAAAAAGGGATTAACCTGTCCTAATGGAAAAGCGATTGTCATTCAAAACGGCAACGTGAAGCATGAATAAATTACTTTTACATGAGAAGGGTTTTACCCTCATAGAGCAGCTAATGATCTTACTAGTTCTATCGATTCTATTGTCGATCATAGGAATGAAAATCCCAAATTTAATAGTAAGCGCTGAAGCCAAAAGACAAGTAAACCTCATGAAACAAGATCTTCAATTGGCATCATGTACTGCATTTATCAAAAAAACACGTGTGCATGTTGAGATCCAACCGCCGCATGTATCTTATCAGGTAATAGATCAAAAGAGTAACGAAGTCATTGCTTCTTATCAGCATAAAAAGGGCAGCATCAAGACTTCTACATTCTCGCAAGGTATCTATTTTAATGAAAACGGACATCCAAGCAGCGGTGGATCTCTCATTGTCGAATTTGGCAGTCAAACGTATAAACTCACGATTTATTTAGGAAGCGGGCGAATCCATGTTCAAAAGCAATAGAGGATTTAGTACGATTGAAACGCTGTTTGCTTGTCATATCTTCCTATTTGCAGCCCTTGTGATTATGCCGGCCTATGAAAAAATCATGATGGGGAAAAAGGAAGTAAGAGCCAAACTTGATGCTTACCAAATCTTGCATGAACAGATGAATGAAGCGTTCATAGAAGGTAAAAAATCTTCTGTCAAAAAGAAGCGAGGCGACAACACATATGTATTCAATTGGAGTAAAGAGAAGGGATGTGTATCATACAAATTGCAAGAAAAGCAGACGATATGCTTTCACCAGGTTGCGGAACGGTGAACAAGGTTTTACCCTTGTCCAGGCTTTGTGGCAATTGCAGCTATTTTTGTTCCTCTCTTTTGGCTCTGTACTGATCTTTTCAACAGCTGAGAAAGCCCTTCCTTTTGAAGAGATTAACCGATTTTCACAAATGGAGTGGAAACAAACTGTCCTGCAATTAGATGAGGAATTAAGCCGTGCAACGGCAGTTCGATCGGTGCAAGGAGGTAATGCGTTAGAGTATGTATCTGATCAAGGGCGAGTGGTAACGATTGAGCCATATCAAGAGATGCTTCGAAAACGTACGGATCAAGCTGGACATCTTCCTTTATTGCACAAGGTGAAACAATTTCAGGTGAGAACGAGTCAGCATAGAGCCATTCTGAAAGTCACAGATGGATCTGGTAAGGTTCATGAAGCCGTTTTTTTCACATATAAAGGGGTGGTTCCTAAATCGTGAAAAGAGAGGAAGGGTTTATCTATCCGCATGTGCTTGCTGTGATCCTATTTTTTCTCTTGATCCTAGGAGCGATAACGATGGGCTTTCAAAAAGAGCTGAGAAGTGCAGAGCTCACGATTTCTTTTTATAAAAAACAGCATCTTTTTAGGGTGGGTGTGAGTGAAGCTGCCAGCTCAGTAAAACGCATTTGTGAAAAGCAGAAGGTCCATATTGATACTGAAGAAGGCCATGTGACACTGAAGCAGATGAAATGCGATCAACAGAAAAAACGTGTCCTCGCTTTGGTGAGAGTGAAAACAAAGGATGGCTTATCCGATGAGCGGGAGCTGATGCTGGATTGGAAGACCGGTGAAATCATGAGATGGGCAAACCCTGATTAGCCAGTGTATAAAATCATCCTCTTTCTGGTAACACTTGAAGGAAGAAGAGGTGAATTTGCTTGAAAACAAATGACTATGTAAAATATATGACGCAGGAAATCATTAAATATATGAATACACCACGAGACGAACGGAAGGAACACAAACAAGAAAAAATGGAAACAAAACCTCCGTTTTCACAGCGATTATTTGGGGTTCTGCCGTTTGGTTTCTCCATGATGCTTAAAAAACGTCAGCGACATCGACGAAAGTAAAAAGCCGCCAGCAGGCGGTTTTTTTATGCCATTTTAGTTGTATTCCTCCACAACAATCACTTTATTCACCTTATTTGAGTAAGGATTATAGGAAATGGTAACAAACACCCCAAATTCCTTTGTATGGTCTTTTAACGTAATATGATACTGTTTTACAGATTCCTTATCGCGGTGGCGGTCCCATACTTTTTGTTTAAATAAGACTTGCGTTAGCGGGTATCTTTTTTTGGCTTCTTTGACTGCTCGCGTTTCCCATTGGTCTGCGGTGGCAGTCAAACCTCTCGCAGCCACAGGTTTGACGTCTAGCATCATAGGACTCAGCAGTAAACTGAGCATGATAATGATTTTTCCATATTTCACTTAACATCACCTCACCTCTTCATATCCTGACCAAATCCTACATTTTTATGTAAGTTTTAAGAAGTACAAATGTCACACAAAAAAATATTGAATATGGCGAAAGAATGAGAAAATGGAAGAATTTTCTCGCAATGGTTCTTGTTTAAGAACAAAATGAACTAATTTGACGTTTTGGGTTTTATAGGTATTTCCTTATACTGTATATAATCGTTCTTTTTAAAGAACAACCGTTCAAGGAGTTGAAGGGATTAATGAAACAGTCGCTCTTTGTCCTTTTTTGTGCCATTTGTTTAATGTTGACATCTTTCCTCATGACACCCACGAATGCCTCTTTTAACGATGTCGAGCACAAAAATTTTGTTATGAAAACATGTGAAAACTTTGAACAGACAGATCAGCATTGTCAGCCTAAAAAATGGGATCGAAGTCAATTGGAGCTTGTCGATCAAACGATGATCGAAGGAACAGTCTGCGCACCTCAAAGGCTGAGCATGACACTAAAAAATAGTGGACAGCCTATTGCGTACTCTGAATGGAAGTGGGAATTACATAAAGTGGGAAATGGTCAGGAGCCATTACAAGATGGTCATATTCTTGAAAAGGGCTCCATAAAGTCCCTATTGTCGCAAGAAACAGCGACTGTCACGACAGATAAAGCAAAAACAAATGGAATCTATGCATTTAAAATCTTTTATCCTAAAGGATTTGGCGCATCTGATCAGCCGTACTTTTGGTCTAAACAGATGGTGCTCTCAAAGTGTCAAGAAAAGGCGTCCTAAATGGAGCTGTCTTTTAAAGTGAAAAAATGATATGCGAAGGGGAGAAGGGGTCATGAAAAAATGGATGAAGATGTCTGGGAGTATTCTTTATGTGGTGGTGTTCACGGTGATGACAGCCTCAATTATTGTCGTGTTGTCATCAAGAACAACAGGAGGAGAACCTCAGATTTTCGGTTATCAATTGAAGCAAGTATTATCAGGTTCGATGGAACCAGAATTTTCAGCTGGGTCACTGATTGTTGTAAAGCAGGTCGCCTCACCTGAGACGCTCAAAAAAGGAGATATTATTACGTTCCAAACAAAACAGGATCAGTCCTTTGTGACCCACCGAATTGTTGGGGTGAAAGGAAAGGATGCAAATAAAGCGTTTGAGACGAAGGGTGACAATAATATGTATCAGGACGGCACGCTGGTAAAAGCGGATCAGGTGACTGCGCAGTATATGGGAGTGAACATTCCTTATGCAGGAAAGCTTCTTTCGTATGCAGGGACATCAGCTGGAACTGCTTTGCTCCTTATTATACCGGGTGTCATGCTGCTTGTTTATTCAACTATTCATTTTGTGGGCGCAGCGAAACACCGTAGACACACGGCTGATGTACATATGTCAGAGGAACAAGCTTAAATCGTTTGTAACCTAATCAGGTTTCAATAAAACAAAATATTAGGGGGTTTATTATTCATGGCAATGAAGAAATCAATTCGTTTAGGTGTATTATCAGGGGCTTTAGGTCTTGCATTAATCGGCGGGGGAACATGGGCGGCGTTTAATGATTTTGAAAAGGCAAATGCGGTCTACTCGACAGGAGAGCTGGATTTATCTGCTAAAGAGAACTCCGGCGCCATCAACCTTTCGAACTTAAAACCTGGTGATCGGATCAAGAAAGAATTTCATTTTGATAATAAGGGATCACTAGCGATAAACCAAGTGCTGATGAGTCTTGATTATAGCCAGTTTACAGATGGATCTTCCGCGAAGAATGGCGGTAAGAATACAGCTGAAGAATTTCTCAGTCAGTTTCAGGTGAGTGTTCTGACGGTTGGAGCCGAAGGTGGAAATGGTTATCCGAAAAACATTATTTTAGACCATGCAAACCTGCTTGACTTGCATCAATTAACGTCAAAACAGGATCAGACCGCATTTGAAAAGCTTCGTCATGCCGTCGATGAGAAGTTTTTACATGAAAGTGGGAAAATTAATGTAGCAACTGTTGATGGAACAGTGGCTCCAGAGTATGACGGCATTCCAAAGAATCCGTTTGATTACGATAAAGTGGAAATGACCATTGAATTTATCAATGACCAGACGAAGGATAAAGCTGGTCACTATATCCAAAATAAATACCAAGGCGATGCGATTCAAATTGATCTTTCCTTCGAAGCGACTCAGTGGAATGGTTTAACGATCAATCCAAAAAAGCATACGGATGAAAAAGGCTACGTGAAAGAAAACGAAAAAGCACACAGCGAAGATAAAAAATAAAGCCAGTCTTTAGGCTGATATCAAGATCTGCATAGCAATTGGAGGAGTATGCGCTAAAACGTGCGCTTTACTCCTCTTCTTGCTTTTTTCTCCAGATTTGATAATCTAAAAATTCACGAAATTGCTTTTTCGAAACCCCTGATGTCATTGCATCTCGAACTAGTTTTTCCCATTCACTATCTAATTGACCATCGTATTCGGTTTCATCTTTTTCGTTTAAAAGTGTATGAACCGAGACGTCCAGAACAGCGGAGACTTTTTCAAGAAATTGAATGGAGGGGTTTGTTTGCAAGTTTCTTTCTATTGAGCTTAAATAAGACTTCGCTACCCCAGCCTTTTCGGCCAGTTCTGATAGTGAGTAGCCTTTTTCATTGCGGTATTGTTTAATACGCTGGCCAATCAATGTCATCACCTTCCTTTCGATATTATAGCACATTCAGAAAGGTTTGATAGAATGACTTCTTACCAGAGGGGGAGACTCAGAGGACTTTTCATTTGATTTGAGGAAATGACGGACTTCTTCAACTGTTAGTCCTGCCTTGCGAGCTTCACGTAATAATTGAACCCATTCACTGTCTAATTTGTTCGTTTTCTTTTCCATACAAATACCCTCCTAAAATACTGAATCATGTATTTCAGGCACTTAACGCATGAAATGGAAAGACATAGGTGGTAAGACCTCATAGTTTGCTTGCGTCATGTTTCCGCCCAATACAAACAGACAAACTTAGCTTTAGACTGATCGAAAATTGTAAGTCACATAAAAGGGGAGGGGACTATGGGTCAACCTCCTCTTTTTTGCTGTAAGTAAAAAAGTCCGCCATTTTCAATCGTAAGACTGATTTTTGGTTCGTATAAAGTTTTGAGTGCTTGCCTTTCTATTTCATATTCTACAGATGTGTCTGAAGTCCCTTCATAAAATTGGTTTAAAAGTTCGGAGTCTTCTTTCCATTTTTGAACGGCTCGCACTGCCCAGTCGTCCGGTTCCTCATGGGCATAACGTTCCATAAGGCTGTAGAGCCGTTTGATTCCGCTTTCTGGCTTAATCATTGTACTCATCGTAAAACAATAATCGGGAATTTGAGACGACAGCTCACGAGCTTCCAGCTTTTCTTGAAATTGTTCAATGACTTCTCCGCGTATAAGATGGAGTCCTAATGATAAAAGCTTATCCTTCTTCCGGTCTGCAAGGTAAGAAATTTTTACATTGAGACCAAGCCATGGCTCAAGTGCGATCTGATTGTTCGTGAGCGGGCTGACTCGTTCATAAAGCCGGATAAAACGGCCCTGTTGTTTGACCGCCTCAAATATTTGAAATAACCGGGGGGAGCCGAAATGGATGAATTCACCACTGACCGTATCACCCGCTTTTTTTTGATCTGTGATGAAAGTCAATTGCCGCGGTTCAGGTACACCGCCAGTTTTTTCAAGCCAGTGCCAATAAAAAGGACGGTTCATAATCAATTTATCCATTTCGATTGTCAGCTGTACGGTCATATGTCCTGCACTTTCTTCTAATATGCTGCATTGATTCGCCTTGAAAAAACGGAGAAGAAAGGTGTGAATGTCATGCTGCTCCATTGATCAACTCTCCTTTATGAGCCCTGCTGTCTCTTTTCTAAAAGTGGTGTTTGTGCTTCAGTTAAATAAGAAGCAAATTGGGTTAATTTCTTTTTCATGTCTCCATCAGATTCATGCTGGAAGAGAATTTGATGCAACTCTGTTTCGACTTCTTCAATATCAATTCTCGTTAAAATATCATCTAAATCGCCTATGACGTTTTCGAACAGCTGAATTTTTTCATATAAAAGCTTTAAAATATGCTCTTCAACTGTTCCGTTTGTTGCCATATTGTAAATGTGGACATCTCGTTCTTGGCCAAGGCGGTGGATACGTCCGATTCTCTGTTCTAAACGCATCGGGTTCCACGGGAGGTCGTAGTTAATGATTTGATTACAAAACTGAAGGTTGATCCCTTCGCCGCCAGCTTCTGTAGCAATTAACACTTGCGCCCGTTCTCTAAATAAATCTTTCATCCAATCTTTTTTACCCCGCTTAAAGCCGCCACGAAATGGCACGGAGCTAATGCCATTTTGCTGTAGAAACCATTGTAAATAAATTTGTGTTGCGCGGTATTCGGTGAAAATAATGACTTTTTCATTTAACTGTTGAATGAGTTTGACCACTTCAAGCGCCTTTGAGTTTTGCTCCACTTGATTGATTTTCTCCATGATTTGCGCTATAGCAGAAGAGCCGAGAATATGCTTTTCTTCTTCCTGCATTTTTTTAATCGTCATATAAACTGCCTCACGGCTTGAACAGCATTCTCGTTCCAAGGTCATAATGGAAAACATATGCTTTGTATAAGACGGATTCTCTTTCAGCTTGCAGATTTCATCATACAATGCTTGTTCTGTCGGAGAAAAATCAATGGAAATCGTTTTGACATGTCGTTTTGTCCACTCGATGCCTGTGTCTTGTCTTCGGTTTCGAATCATCACTTTATTGACGAGCTGTTTTAATCGGTCATGGTCTTCAAGCTGCAAGTCCTTTTTGGCAAAGATATCTTTAAATTGATGTTCATTTCCTAGGTGGCCCGGCTTCAGAAGGGAAACGAGATTAAATATTTCTCCGATCCGGTTTTGAATAGGTGTCGCTGTCAGCAGCAGACAGAACTTCTTATTCAGGTTTCTCACAAATTCATAGTTTTTCGTTTTATTGTTTTTCAGTTTGTGTGCTTCATCGATAATGACCATATCGTAGGCAATCGATAAAATCGTGTCTCGATGCGGCTGTCTTTTGGCTGTGTCAATGGAAGAAACGACAACGTCGCACTGCTCCCACACATAGCTCTTTTTTTGTTCAACAGCATCAATATAAAATTTCGTCCGCAGCTCCTGTACCCACTGAGATACAAGGGAGGCGGGGACGAGAATAAGAATCTTTTTGGCAAGTCCACGAATCATGTATTCTTTGATAATGAGTCCTGCTTCTACGGTTTTCCCTAGGCCCACTTCATCTGCTAGAATGGCTTTCCCATTCATTTCTTCTACGACTCTTCTGGCTACTTCGAGCTGGTGCTGTAAAGGTGTGAATGCAGGCAGGTGCGCAGGAGCTTGCAGTCCCTCGAATGAATCAATGGCTGTGACTTTTTGAACCTGCGTCGCTAATCGATACATATCCCAGTTCGCCCAGGGGCCGTCTGATGAAAGCCGCTGCTGAAATTCATTTGTCCATTCCTGATCAAAAATCGTTTGAATATTCAATGTGGTCGCCTGCCTTTCTAGTAGGATCTGATAAATTGTTCTGTTTTTAAACGCTTCATTTTTTAAGAGGTCTCTAAAAGACTAGATATATGAATAAAAGCGAACGATATCGAAAGGTTATTTTAAAAATGTTAATGATTTTTCTGTTGCTCTCCATCCATTTCTAATGGTAGGATGTTGATAAGTGATCTAGAAAATAAGTCACCCATTTTGATAGTATGTCCAATAAATGTGAAAAATATGAGCGGATGATGGTATGGGGAGAGACTTGGCGGTTATTTTGCACTGGCAGGCGCCGAAGGAGCAAGCTGAATGATTCAGTGAATCTCTCAGGCAAAAGTACTCTTACCGGACGCAACTCTGGAGAGTGTTTGCTGATCGTTTTAGCAAACCACCAAAGGGGAAAACGCACAATGATGTTGTGCTGTAAACTTTCAGGTGCAAGGACAGAGACTTCTTTTTGATAAAAGGGAGCGCTCTGTCCTTTTTTGCTGTGATTTTTTTCTGAAAATTCAGCTTGCATTTGCACTAAAAAAAGGGGGAAACGATTGATGTTGAAACGAACACCGCTTTTTCATGCGTATGAAACGTTTGGCGCAAAAACCATTGACTTCGGGGGCTGGGAATTACCTGTCCAATTTTCTTCCATTAAAGAAGAACATGAAGCTGTTCGAACAAAAGCAGGGCTTTTTGATGTGTCTCACATGGGTGAGGTGGACGTCAAAGGTCAAGATGCCCTTCCTTTTTTACAAAGGTTATTAACCAATGATGTGTCTAAGCTGACAGACGGTAAGGCACTATATACAGCCATGTGTTATGAAGATGGCGGAACGGTAGATGACCTGCTCGTCTACCAAAAAGAAAAGAACCACTATTTACTTGTCATCAACGCATCAAATATCGATAAAGACGTGGATTGGCTTTTGAAGCACCAAGAGAAGGATGACGTATTGATCAAAAATATATCTGATCAAACCGCCTTGCTAGCGCTTCAAGGACCTCTTGCTGCTGACATCATCAAAGAGGTGGCGGATGAAGAGGTGACATCGCTTAAACCTTTTACGTTTTTATCAAAAGCTGAGGTCGCAAATAAAGAAGTGCTCGTTTCTAGAACAGGTTACACAGGGGAAGATGGCTTTGAAATCTACTGCCAGTCAGAAGATGCGGTCCACCTTTGGTCCGCTTTATTAGAAGCGGGGCAGCCAAAAGGATTAATACCGTGCGGACTCGGTGCACGTGATACCTTGAGATTTGAAGCAAGGCTTCCGCTTTATGGCCAGGAGCTGACAAAGGATATTTCTCCATTAGAAGGCGGAATTGGTTTTGCTGTCAAAACGGATAAAGAAGCTGATTTTATCGGAAAAGCAGCACTTAAAAAACAAAAAGAAGAGGGACTGAAGCGAAAGCTTGTCGGCATTGAAATGATTGAAAAAGGGATTCCGCGTACAGATTATCCAGTCTTTTCAGGAGAAAAGCAGGTTGGGTTTGTCACAACGGGCACTCAATCCCCAACATTAAAGAAAAATGTCGGGCTTGCTTTGATCGAAACCTCAGAAGCGGAGCTTGGGGCAGAGGTGGAAGTACAGGTTCGCAAAAAGCGTCTAAAAGCCAAAATCGTCACAACACCATTTTATAAAAGAACCAAATAACGAGGGGGAATAGAGGATGAAGCACAGATATTTGCCGCAAACAGAGCAAGATCAGAAAGAAATGCTGGATGTCATCGGCGTTCAGTCGATTGATGAGCTTTTTTCAGATATCCCAGAGAAGGTGAGATTCAAAGGAGCATACAACATCAAAGAAGCCGCATCTGAAACAGCGCTTGTCAGGGAATTATCCCGGCTAGCTGCAAAGAATAAGGATACAGTTTCCTATGCATCGTTTCTTGGTGCTGGTGTATATGATCATTACCAGCCTGTCATTGTCGATCATGTTATCTCACGCTCTGAATTTTATACAGCGTATACACCTTATCAGCCGGAGATTTCACAAGGTGAATTGCAAGCGATCTTTGAATTTCAAACAATGATTGCTGAGCTGACTGGTATGGATCTAGCCAATTCCTCAATGTATGATGGCGGGACGGCACTAGCAGAAGCGGCAATGCTTGCTGCGGGACACACAAAGAAGAAAAAAGTGGTGGTTTCTGAAACGGTTCACCCTGAATCAAGAGCGGTGCTGAAAACATACGCCAAAGGACAAAACATTGAAGTTGTTGAAGTGCCTGCGAAAAAAGGGCAGACAGATTTAGCTGCACTGGAAAAGGCCGTCTGCGATGATACAGCAGCAGTTCTCGTGCAATATCCAAACTTTTTTGGTGTCGTCGAGCCGTTAAAAGACATTGAACCCATTGCACATAAAGGAAAAAGCCTGTTCATTGTCTCTAGCAATCCCCTCGCACTCGGGCTATTGACGCCGCCTGGTAAACTTGGGGCAGACATTGTCGTTGGTGATGCGCAGCCGTTCGGTATCCCGGCGGCATTTGGCGGACCTCACTGCGGATATTTTGCTGTGACGAAAAAGTTGATGAGAAAAGTGCCAGGTCGTTTAGTCGGGCAGACAGAAGATGAAAATGGTGTTCGTGGATTTGTCCTGACTCTTCAAGCGCGTGAGCAGCACATTCGAAGAGATAAAGCGACGTCAAATATTTGCTCGAACCAAGCATTAAATGCGCTAGCTGCTTCTGTTGCCATGACGGCACTAGGGAAAACAGGCATAAAAGACATCGCCTATCAAAACGTGCAAAAAGCCCATTATGCCAAGACGCAGGCAGAAAAATATGGACTGCAGGCGGATGTAGAAGGGGCTCATTTTAATGAATTTGTGATCAAGTTACAGGAGCCTGTGAAAGAAGCCAATAAACGATTGCTTGAAAAAGGAATCATCGGCGGCTACGACTTAGGGCTAGACTACCCAGAGCTTGAGCAGCACATGCTTGTAGCCGTGACAGAGCTGAGAACAAAAGAAGAAATTGATACGTTTATCAAGGAATTGGGGGATCGCCATGAATAAACAAGATCAGCCGCTTATTTTTGAATTATCTAAAGAAGGAAGAATTGGGTACAGCCTGCCTGATTTAGATGTACCTGAACAGGAGATCCCGTCTTTATTTGATAAGACGTACATCCGTGATGAGGATGCTGAGCTCCCTGAAGTATCTGAGCTTGATATTATGCGTCATTATACAGCATTATCAAGACGCAATCATGGGGTCGATTCTGGATTTTATCCTCTTGGCTCTTGTACGATGAAATATAATCCAAAGATTAATGAAAAGGTTGCACGCCTTGCAGGTTTCTCGCAGGTCCATCCACTACAGGAGGCAGACACTGTACAAGGTGCATTGGAATTACTATACGATCTAGGTGAACATCTTGAAGAAATTACGGGGATGGACGCTGTGACATTACAGCCTGCGGCAGGAGCACATGGCGAGTGGACGGGACTCATGATGATCCGTGCGTACCATGAAGCAAGAGGAGATCATCAGCGTACAAAAGTCATTGTGCCTGATTCTGCTCATGGAACGAACCCGGCATCTGCGACAGTCGCTGGATTTGAAACCATTACTGTCGCATCTGATGAAAACGGGCTTGTTGATTTAGGAGATTTACGCCGCGTTGTTAATGAAGAAACAGCTGCTTTAATGCTTACAAACCCGAATACACTTGGCCTCTTTGAAGAAAACATTTTAGAAATGGCTGAAATCGTTCATGGAGCTGGCGGTAAACTTTATTATGACGGAGCCAACTTGAATGCGGTTTTAAGTAGAGCAAGACCAGGAGATATGGGATTTGATGTTGTCCACTTAAATCTTCATAAAACCTTTACAGGCCCACACGGAGGCGGAGGTCCTGGTTCAGGTCCAGTTGGCGTTAAAAAAGATTTAATTCCGTATTTGCCAAAGCCGGTGCTTGTAAAGAAGGAAGGTCGTTTTTACTTTGAATATGACCGTCCGGAATCAATCGGGCGCGTGAAGCCATTCTATGGCAACTTTGGCATTAACGTCAGAGCCTATGCGTACATCCGCTCTATGGGGCCAGACGGCTTAAAGGCTGTAACCGATAATGCCGTGTTAAATGCGAACTATATGATGCGCCGCTTAAGCGCTCATTATGATTTGCCGTTTGATCGTCACTGTAAGCATGAATTTGTCCTTTCAGGTAAACGTCAGAAAAAATTAGGTGTGCGGACACTGGATATTGCCAAACGATTACTTGATTTCGGCTACCATCCGCCAACGATCTACTTCCCGCTCAATGTAGAGGAATGTATCATGATTGAACCGACCGAAACAGAATCAAAAGAAACACTTGATGCATTCATCGAAGCAATGATTCAAATTGCGAAAGAAGCAGAAGAGAATCCTGAAGTGGTGCAGGAAGCGCCGCATACAACCGTCGTGAAACGTATGGACGAAACAAAGGCCGCTCGGAATCCCGTTCTCGTTTTTGAAAGAAAATAAAGAAAAAAGACTCAGGGGGAATCATGCTCCCAGAGTCTTTTTTGTTAGTTCTTCGTTTTAATGCGGCCGCCCCATTTTTTAAAGCCGCCTTTTAAATTATAAATCTCACGGCAGCCATTTTTACGTAAAGTTTGGGCTGCTTTTCCACTTCTGAAATTATTTTGACAATAGAGATAAACAGGCTTGTCAGGACGTATTTCATTTTTGCGCTGCTTTAGTTGGGAAAGAGGGATATTTCTTGCCCCTAAAATATGTCCGCCTTCAAACTCATTTGGCTCTCTCACATCAATGAGCTGGGCTTTGCGGTAACCTTTAATAAATTCTGCTTCCGTCAGCGTTTTCATAATGCGCTGCTGATAAATGTAGCTGCCGATGGAATAAAGAACAAAAAGTCCACAAAGTGAGAGGACGATATAGTTGAACATTGACAATACAACTCGACTCCTTCTTGAGCATCAGCACAGTAGCCTGTCTGATGGTACGTTTTAGACAAATACTATTATAGTAAAGCATAAGAAACTTGTCATCATAAATGGTAAGAATTATTTTCAATTCCGTTCCTATTTGATAGACTGATGAAGAGAGAAAACCGGTGGTCACCACCATCATCTAACATTGACTACGTAAAAGAGAAGGGATTTTATATGCAAAAAGAGAAATGGTGTTTCATTGATTCAGGAAACCAAGACCCTGCCTTTAACATGGCAATGGACGAAGCCTTGCTTTATTGGCATAGTGAGAAGCTCATTCCGCCTGTTATCCGCTTTTATGGATGGGATCCGGCGACATTATCTGTTGGGTATTTTCAGAACGTTGAAAAAGAAATCAACCTAGAAGCTGTCAAGCGCTATGGTCTTGGATTTGTCCGCAGACCAACCGGAGGACGAGGAGTACTACATGACCAGGAGCTGACCTACAGCGTGATTGTGTCAGAGGAACATCCAGAAATGCCAGCAACGGTGACAGAGGCGTACCGTGTCATTTCAGAAGGCATTTTAGAAGGCTTTAAAGAGCTGGGACTCGATGCGTATTTTGCCATTCCTCGTACAGATAAAGAAAAGGAAAGCTTAAAGAACCCAAGATCTTCTGTATGCTTTGATGCCCCTTCTTGGTACGAGCTTGTTGTAGAAGGCAGAAAGGTAGCGGGCAGTGCTCAGACGAGACAAAAAGGTGTCATCCTCCAGCATGGATCTATTTTAATTGACCTTGATGAGGATAAATTATTCGATTTGTTCCTTTATCCTAACGACCGGGTAAGAGAGCGGATGCAGCGAAGCTTTAAAAACAAAGCGGTTGCCATCAATGAAATCTCAGACCGAACTTGTACGATAGACGATGCGCGTGTTGCGTTTAAAAGAGGATTTGAAAAAGGATTAAATATTGAGCTTGAACCTTATGAGCTGACAGATGAAGAATTAGCGTTTGTCCATCATCTCGCCAAAACGAAATATGCCTCAGATGATTGGAATTACAAGCGTTAAGACGATGGACACTCCTTGTTTTTTAATGAACGATGGTGTAGAATTGGGTTGATTATTAAGTAAAGGTGCATTATGGAGGGGTTTTATGACTACACCTAGTATGGAAGATTACATTGAACAAATTTATATGCTGATAGAAGAAAAAGGATATGCCAGAGTCTCTGATATTGCAGAAGCACTCGCTGTCCATCCCTCCTCTGTAACAAAAATGGTTCAGAAGCTAGATAAAGATGAATACCTCATTTATGAGAAGTATCGTGGTCTAATTTTAACCCCGAAAGGCAAAAAAATTGGAAAACGTCTCGTATACAGACATGAACTGCTGGAGCAATTTTTAAGAATCATTGGTGTAGATGAAGAGAAAATTTATGATGATGTAGAAGGCATTGAACATCATCTCAGCTGGAATAGCATTGACCGCATCGGCGATCTCGTTCAATTTTTTGAAGAAAACGATGAGCGATCTGTTCAGCTGAAAGCGATTCAAAAGAAAAACGAACAAACAAATCAAGAATCTTAATCAAAAAGGACACCCTTAGCATGGGTGTCCTTTTTGATTAAAGTTCTAATTGAAAGCAAATGCTCCTACACTATTATTAGCGTGAAATCAAAGGGGGCTCCTTGATGAAGATAGATGGTGTGTTCTCAGGTGGAGGCATTAAGGGGGCAGCGCTTGCTGGTGCCTATGAAGCGCTTGAAGCGAGAGGATTTCAATTTGTCCGTCTTGCTGGTACAAGTGCTGGAGCAATCATTGCTTCACTCATCGCAGCAGGTTTTACAAGCCAGGAAATTCGGGAGCTTTTAGATGAAATGGATGAGCATCAATTGCTTGATAGAAGATGTCAATTCATCCCGTTCAAAATGCTTAGGTGGGTATCCATTTACTGGCGTCTTGGTCTTTATAAAGGAGACCGGCTGGAAAAATGGCTGACTGATGTGCTAAAACGAAAAGGGGTCACCGTGTTTGGAGACCTCAAAAAAGATTCGCTGAAAATTGTTGCGTCCGATTTAACGAATGGAAAAATCCTCGTACTGCCAGACGACCTTCCTTCATATGGCTTGAATCCAGAGCGGTTTTCCGTGGCGAGGGCCATTCGAATGAGCTGCAGCCTGCCTTATTTTTTCGAACCTGTCAAACTGAAGTCTTCAAAAGGCATTTGTACCATTGTAGATGGAGGAGTGCTTAGCAATTTTCCAATTTGGCTGTTTGCTGAAGAGAAAAAAAGACCGTTCGTCGGTGTCACATTAACGCCAAACGAAAAAGAACGCCCACAACACTCCATCCGCAATGCGTTTGAACTGTTTGGCGCTCTTTTTGAAACGATGCGTGGTGCTCATGACGAAAGACATATCGCCACAAAACACGAACGTCATATTATTTTTATTCCTGTAGAACACGTCATTGCCACTGATTTTCAACTCATGACAGAAAAGAAAAAGGCGCTCGTCGATCTAGGTAGACAGAAGGCCGAGCAATTTTTAAAAAGCTGGACATTTTAAAATAAGGCGCGATTCTTCTTTTTGTTTTTCTTGCCTTCAATCACAGTCAAATGTGTTTGGCTTTTCTTTTTGAGAAGGACGGGCTTAGACTTGTGGTCAGTCGGCACGCTTCGCAAATGAGTGACCCGATTTTTCATCTGGCTTTTCGTTTTTGGTTTAGGCTGCTGGTAGCGACGTTTTGATTGTTTGACTGCTTTGCGATAAAGATTGCCTTCTGTTCCAGTTCTTCGATTCATCAGCCATCTAAATAGGAAAAATAGGGCCGCTCCAATGATCACAACAGACAGCAGCATTGTAAAAAGTCTGCCTGGGTTCGTTGTGAGTAAGTACACAAATCCCAAAACACCTAAAGCGAAAATAATGGTAAAAGCAGGATGTACTCGGCGATTCATAACTGTCCACCTCCGAAGGAATTTACCGGATTTATAAGTTAGATCACTTGATGAGCAGAATCTGACGCTTGTTTTAGAGATGCTTCCTCTAAACGAAGAAGTTCATTAAAACTTGCAATGGCTACCTCGACTTGATCGTCAGAAGGTTCTTTTGTTGTAAGCAATTGCAGCCAAAGGCCAGGATAGCCAAGCACTTTAAGTACAGGCACTTCTCGGAGTTTGTTCGTGAGCTGAAGCACTTCAAATGAAATGCCCAGAACAACCGGAATGAGCGCCAAGCGGTTCAGAACTCTCACCCATAAAGGATCTGTCGGTACGAGTAAATAGACGAACATTCCAACAATGACAGTGAATAAAATAAAGCTGCTGCCGCATCGATAATGCAGACGGGATTGCTTTTGGACATTTTCCACTGTGATGTCAAGGTTCTGTTCATAGCAGTTTATGACTTTATGTTCTGCCCCATGATATTGAAATACTCTTTTAATTAAAGGGGTCATGGAAATAAAGTAAATATAGCCTAATAAAAGGACCAATTTAAAGAATGTTTCCACTGCGATTTGTGCGAAATTCCCTGAAAAGATGGGACGCACAAGCTCTGCTAAAAAGACAGGTACCAGGGTAAAGACAAATTTACTAAAGAGAAGAGAGAGAACTCCGATCACAGCAATGCCGAAAATCATGGATAATTTCGAGCCTTTTTGTTCTTTTTCAAGAGTATGATCTTCAGAAGGATCTAAGTCATATCGCTCACTGGAGAAGTTTAAGTGCTTACTGCCGTTTGCGCTTGCTTCAACAAGTGCAGCAACACCCCTGACAAAGGGGATTTTCTTGAGAAAGGCGGTTCGTTTATTGGAGGTCCGGGGAAGCTTCAAAAACTCAATGGACTGGTCCTTTCGCCGAATCGCTGTCACATAGTTCTTCTTACCTCCGAACATGACACCTTCGACAACTGCCTGCCCTCCATAAGCTGGAGGTTTTGTTTGATTGGACATATTTCATCAACCTGCCTGTTTCCTGTAATTTACATGCATTTCCTTATACCTTTATTGTACAGGAAATGAGGGGAAATCACTAGCGCCCAGGTCGATTATCTACTAGAATTCTATCTACCTCTTTTTAGCCAGTATACCCTGTTTTAAAAATTTTACACTCACGCATGGAAATCCTTTTTTTTCATGACATTTTGGACATACTACTTGCTGGAGGTGTTCACAAATGAAACGTGATGAAAAGAAAAACCAAGAAGAAAAAAATCAGTCCGTGCAAACGACATCACTTGTGGCAAGAGCAGCTGCTACAGGCTTTGTAGGCGGTGTTTTTTGGGGCTTTATCGGGTTTCTGACCTATGTGTTCCATTTTTCAGAGGTGAGTCCTAACATGCTGCTTCAGCCATTTGTGCTCGGAGAGTGGAAAAAGGGAGGACTTGGTACTTTTATAAGTATTATGCTGTTAGGAATTTTATCGATTGGAGCCGCCTTTATTTATTATGGGCTTTTAAAAAGGATCAAAGGCTTTTGGATGGGTCTGGTTTATGGCGGGCTTTTATGGCTGCTCGTTTTTTACGTATTTAATCCCATTTTCCCAGATGTAAAGCAAGTACATGACTTGCAGCAAAGCACCATTGTAACGACATTTTGCCTATATATTTTATATGGCATGTTTGTCGGGTACAGCATTTCGTTTGAATATAATGAATTGACGAGTCAAAAGCTTGCGAGGGCACTCGGGAAAAAGACAGAATAAAGTGTAAATCACCTATTCATATGATAAAATATTTTTGGAAACGAAAGGTTTCTAAGGAAAAAGAAACAGATCTCAATATAGATTGAATTAGGGTGAAGGAGTGGTCATATGCCTCATTTTCTTGTACTGAATGGACCCAATTTAAATAGGCTTGGCAAAAGAGAGCCTGCTGTTTATGGAAGTAAGACGCTGACAGATTTAGAGACAGATTTGTTCCAGTTTGCAGAACGAGCAAACATTCAATTAACGTTCTTTCAATCGAATCACGAAGGGGATTTGATTGATGCGCTCCACGAAGCAGAAGATCAGTACGATGGAGTCGTGTTTAACCCGGGTGCATTTACCCACTACAGCTATGCGCTGAGAGATGCCATTGCAAGTATTTCTTTATCTGTCATTGAAGTACATATCTCAAATGTTCATAAGAGAGAGGAATTCCGCCATCATTCTGTACTTGCTCCAGTATGCCAAGGGCAAATCGTTGGACTTGGCTTAGAAGGGTATAAATTGGCGATTCGTTATTTAGTCAGTGAAGGGGGAGCAGTATCATGAAACTTGAAAAACTAAGAACACTTTTAAGTGAATTAGAGATCGATGGTCTTGTCATTACGAGCAGCTTTAATTTACAGTACATGACCAGCTTTACCGGATCTGCCGGCCTTGCAGTTGTTTCAAAGGACCGGGCAGCTTTTATCACGGACTTCCGCTATACAGAGCAAGCGAAGGATCAAGTCAAAGGTTATGACATCATTGAACATAAAGGAAACATTGTGGAAACGGCTGCCCAAACGGCGAAGGAATTTGGAGTAAAACGCCTTGGGTTTGAACAAAACCATATGACATTTGCCACGTATCAGCAGTACGCAGCCAAAGCAGGTGAGATAGAGCTTGTTCCAGTCTCTGAATCAGTTGAAAAGTTGCGCTTGATTAAGTCTAGTGAAGAGATTAAGATATTAGAGGAAGCTGCGAAGATTGCAGATCACGCCTTTGATCATATTCTCACTTACATCAAGCCGGGCCTGACGGAAATTGCTGTCATGAACGAGCTTGAATTTTTCATGAGAAAAGAAGGTGCTGAAGGATCTTCATTCGATATGATTGTTGCTTCTGGTGTTCGTTCAAGCCTGCCGCACGGAAGAGCGAGTGAAAAGGTAATTGAATCTGGTGATTTAGTGACACTCGATTTCGGTGCTTACTATAAAGGCTATTGTTCTGATATGACAAGAACGATTGCTGTCGGAACACCAAGCGACAAGCTAAAGGAAATTTATCATATCGTATTAGAAGCAGAAAACGCTGGTGTGGATAGAATCAAGCCAGGCTTAACAGGAAAAGAAGCTGATCGCATCACACGAGACATCATTGAAAAGTACGGCTATGGTCAATACTTCGGGCATTCAACCGGGCACGGGCTAGGTATGGAAGTACATGAAGCGCCAGGCCTTTCCTCACGATCAGAGGTCGTTTTAGAAGAGGGAATGGTCGTCACAGTTGAGCCGGGGATTTACTTGCCAGATGTCGGCGGCGTGAGAATTGAGGATGATATTGTCCTGACAGCTGACGGCAATAAACGATTGACCCACTCACCGAAAGAACTTATCATATTATGATGGTGAAATGTAGGAGGATGACAAAATGATTTCAGTAAACGATTTTCGTACTGGCCTGACAATTGAAGTGGACGGCGGTATTTGGCGAGTAGTGGATTTCCAGCACGTAAAACCAGGGAAAGGCGCAGCGTTTGTTCGTTCGAAACTGCGTAACCTGCGTACTGGTGCCATTCAAGAAAAAACATTCCGTGCAGGCGAAAAAGTAGCGAAAGCACAAATCGAAACAAAAACAATGCAATACTTGTATGCTAATGGCGATCAGCATGTCTTCATGGATACAAGTTCTTATGAGCAGCTTGAACTAAGTGAAGCACAAATTAAAGATGAGCTGAAATATTTGCTTGAAAATATGTCTGTTCAAATCGTGATGTACGGTGCTGAAACACTTGGAGTAGAACTTCCAAACACAGTAGAACTAGAAGTAGTAGAAACAGAGCCTGGTATTAAAGGTGACACAACATCAGGCGGTTCAAAACCGGCAAAAACTGAAACTGGTTTAATCGTCAACGTTCCTTTCTTTGTGAACCAAGGAGATAAACTAGTGATTAATACATCAGACGGCTCATACGTTTCAAGAGCGTAATGAACGAAAAAAGGCTGTAAACCTCGTGTTTACAGCCTTTGTCTTCTTTTCAGTGTGATAGAAAACCTTTGCAGTCTAGGAAGGGTGAGCACTGGCGCGGAGCGAATTTGTTATTCGTGAGCACCAGCGCGCAGACCTGACACCGAATGCGAGGGTTTGTCTACACGCTGAGACTGTAAACCTCGTGTTTACAGTCTTTTTTTATTGAAAAATGACTCCTCAAGACTGGCCTTCTCTCAATTCTCTCATTCATCTCTCTTCCTTCCTGAAAAACAAGACTACTTCCAAATGGTCAAGCATATAGTGTAAAAAAAGCTGGAGGTTCTATATGAAACAATTTCTCCCAGGCATACACCCGTCGGTCGCTGCAATGGCAGGCATGAGGTTCTTATCCGCTGCCATTGAACTGACGGCAGCCATCCTCATTTTAATCACAAATGATGTACGGAAAGCGGTGGTCATCAATAGTATATTGGCGATCATCGGGCCACTCATTTTTATTATCACGATGACGATTGGAATCTATCAAATTGCAGGGCAGCTATCCTATGCAAAGCTCGTGTTCATTTTCATTGGTGTCGTGTTTATTCTTGTTGGGATCTATAAGTGAAACGGCTTGGCATAATTAACGGCTCACATCATACATTTTAGAGAAGAAAAAAAGGAGGGGAATTCGTTGCGGAGTTTGTTGGATATTCTCCCGCACTCGATTGGACAAGAACTCAGACTGCTGAAAGAGGCAGAATGGGCGCAAATAGAAGAAATCCGCATTCGCACGGAACGTCCTATTGAACTGATGCAAGGAGGAAAAGCACGTTTTCTTTCTTATCACACAACCTGGGAAGATGCGTCTCAGCTATTAGGCAGGCTGAGCAATTACAGCATGTACACACTTGAGGAAGAGCTAAAACAGGGCTATATCACCATATCTGGCGGACACCGGGTAGGACTTGCAGGAAAAGTGATCGTTGAAAACGGATTTGTCAAAGGGCTAAGAGATATCTCTTCATTTAATATCCGCATTGCAAAAGAAAAAATCGGGATTGCGCTTCCCTTTCTTCCTTATTTATATGAAGAACACTGGCACAATACACTCATCATCGGTCCCCCGCAAACGGGGAAAACCACATTGCTCCGGGATATAGCACGTCTTGCTAGTACAGGCACAAAGACAATTCCTCCTAGAAAAACAGGCATTATTGATGAGCGTTCTGAAATTGCCGGTTGTATAAGAGGGGTGCCGCAGCACCATTTTGGCCACCGGGTTGATGTACTCGATGCGTGTCCAAAGGCTGAAGGATTGATGATGATGATTCGGTCAATGAGCCCAGAGGTCATGATTGTCGATGAAATCGGAAAAAGCGAGGATGTCGAGGCACTTTTAGAAGCGATTCATGCCGGAGTCAACATCATCGTCTCAGCTCATGGCTATTCACTTGAAGATGTATATAAACGTCCTTCATTTAAGCCGTTATGGGAGCTTCGTGTGTTTGAACGATATGTTGAATTAAATCGAAACAATGGACCAGGTACGATCGGGCGGATGTACGGCGGGGACGGCCAAGAGATGAAATGGAGGCGGGGAGTGGACGTATGTTAAAGCTCATTGGCGCTATTTTCATTGTCGCGGCCACGACTTGGGGAGGATTCGAGTTTGCCAAACGATACAGCGACAGACCTAAACAAATTCGGCAGCTGCGCTTTGCTCTCCAGTCTCTTGAAGCTGAAATTATGTATGGCCAAACCCCTTTAACGCGGGCTGCAGAGCAAATTGCAGCGCAGGTAGGTCCTCCTGTGAATCAGCTGTTTGAACAATTTTCAGAGAAGCTGAAAGTGGGGACTTTTTCTGCACGTCATGCATGGAACGAAAGTCTTGAAGATGTTTGGAAAAAGACTGTATTGAAAAAAGGCGAATATGAGGCGCTGAAGCACTTTGGGGAAACTCTTGGCCAGCATGATGTCACTTCTCAGCAAAAGTACATCAAGCTTGCTTTAGGCCATTTGGAATCAGAGGAGAAAGAAGCAGAAATCGCCCAAGCGAAAAATGAAAAAATGGTCAGAAGCCTTGGATTTTTAAGCGGATTGTTACTGATTCTTTTATTGATGTGAGAGGAAGGGAGTCGAGAGCATGGGCGTTGATGTAAACGTCATTTTTCAAATTGCCGGAGTAGGCATCGTCGTGGCCTTTCTCCATACGATTTTAGACCAAATGGGGAAGAAAGAGTACGCTCAGTGGGTGACGCTGCTTGGGTTTATCTACATTTTGTTTATGGTGGCAACCATTGTAGACGATTTGTTTAAAAAGATTAAAGCCGTATTTCTATTTCAAGGATAGGGGAGGGCTTACAAATCGAAATCATACAAATTGTTGGACTTGGTTTAATCGCTACTTTTTTAGCATTAATCGTCAAAGAACAGAAGCCAACCTTCGCCTTTATGCTTGTCGTTTTTACTGGATGTGTGATTTTCCTTTATTTAATTGATCAAATCTATGCCATTATCTCAATGATTGAAAAAATTGCAGCAAGTGCCGGCGTCAATATGAAGTATGTTGAAACCATATTGAAGATCATCGGCATTGCCTATATTGCGGAATTTGGCGCTCAGCTGACGAAAGATGCTGGGCAAGGCGCCATTGCATCAAAAATAGAGCTAGGCGGTAAGATTCTCATCTTGGTCATGGCAGTACCGATTTTAACAGTCATCATTGAGACGATCTTAGGGATGATCCCGTCCATGACGTAAATGAAAAGAGGTGATGACAATGAAACGGGTGACCGCTGTAATGGGATTAATGCTTTTCTTTTGGCTGTTTGCTCCGCATGCAGGTGCAGAAGAAAAAGAACCTTTATCTAATGAACAGCCAGCAGCAGAGGAAGTGGCGAATGGACAGGCTGATGCACTTGAGCTTCATTCCATCAGTGACTTTTGGGAAACCATTTTGGACGAGTATGGCGGCTTTTTGCCAGAAAGCCAAAAGGGCACAGTGAAGGAAATGATTGACGGCGATAAAGAGCTGTCTCCCCAAACATGGCTGAAAGCCTTTGTACATTATCTATTTCACGAGGTCATTGCAAACGGAAAGCTCCTAGGTACTCTCATTTTACTCACCATCTTTTGTTCGCTTTTGCAGCTTTTGCAAAATGCTTTTGAACAAAGCACTGTCAGCAAAGTCGCATATGCTCTTGTTTATATGGTACTGATTATTATTGCACTCAACAGCTTTCATGTGGCGATTTCCTATGCCACAGAAGCCATTCAAACGATGACCAGTTTTATTCTTGCTCTTATTCCTCTTTTACTAGCGCTTATTGCTTCATCAGGCGGGCTTGTCTCAGCCGGATTCTTTCATCCTGTTATTTTATTTTTAATGAACACGAGCGGTGTTTTCATTCAATATGTCGTTCTTCCGCTCATCTTTTTATCAGCGATATTGAGCATTGTCAGTACGCTGACCGAACAATACAAGGTCACCCAGCTTGCGCAGCTATTAAGAAATGTGGCAATTGGCGGGCTTGCCGTTTTTTTGACCGTTTTTCTCGGCGTCATTTCCGTTCAGGGGGCATCTGCGGCGGTTACTGATGGAATCGCTCTTCGTACAGCCAAATTCATTACCGGAAACTTCATCCCTGTCCTAGGCAGAATGTTTACAGATGCGACGGATACCGTGATCAGCGCCTCTGTTTTACTTAAAAATACAGTTGGACTAGTTGGGGTCGCCATTTTGATTTCAATTGCCGCCTTCCCGGCGATTAAAGTACTTTCGTTAGCCCTTATATATAAGCTTGCTGCCGCGATCCTTCAGCCGTTAGGGGGCGGACCCATCATCAGCTGTCTTGATGTCATTTCAAAAAGTGTGCTGTATATATTTGCCGCACTTGCAGTTGTGTCGCTCATGTTCTTTTTAAGCATTACCGTCATCATCACTGCGGGTAACCTGACCATGATGATGAAGTAAGGAGGGGACACCTTTTGAGCTTTCTCACGGAATGGATCACAAGTATTATTCTCTTTATCTTATTTGCGATTGTCATTGATCTTCTGCTTCCCAATTCGAGCATGCAAAAGTATGCAAAAATGGTCGTCAGTCTGCTGCTCATCGTCGTAATGCTCAATCCGATTTTTGCTTTATTTCGAGCAGATCCTGACCAAATTTTTTCAGAATTGATGAAAGGGAAGGAAGAAGCGCAGTCAGAAGAAATAAAAAATCAGATGAATTTAGAAAAAAAAGAAATACAAGCCTCTCAGCGTGCATATATTTTAAAGCAAATGGCTGTCCAACTAGAAAAAAGCGCAAAGGAGCCACTGGAGAAGGAGAGCTATGAAATGAAACACGTAGAAGTGCTGGCTGATGAGGAGCATCTGGATCAGAATATGGAGGCGGATCAATTTCGCATCAAAGCAGTTCTTTCCCCGCTCACAGGTGATGCTGTAGAAACGGTGGCAAAGGTGGACATTGATCTCTCCAGGCAAAAGGAGGAAAGCGCTGAATCTTCTAGCAAAGAGATCACGAGGGTGAAAGAGACGCTGGCTGATGTTTGGAATACGAGTCCTAAGCACATCGCGCTGAACATTGAGGGAGGTGACGCAGCAGATCATGAATAACAAGGACTGGAAACAAAAGCTGAAATCATTCTTCCAGCCGCCTGAAAAAGGTGAAGGGAAACCCAAATTAACGAAGCACCATTACTTGCTGCTTGTATTCATTATCGGCGTATCTTTCATGTTAGTCAGTCAGATCTTGTCACCGCCATCAAGCAAACAACAAGCTGCGGTTCCTGCTGCTAAAAAAACATCCTCAGAAGAGCAGGAAGTATTCAAACCGGCATCCTCAGGTAAACCAAAGAATTCAATTGAGGACGTGGAGCAAGAATACGAAAACCAGCTGAAAGAAATTTTAGAGACCATCATCGGCGTTGAGGATGTATCCATTGTGGTCAATGTAGATGCAACGTCTTTAAAAGTGTTTGAAAAAAACAAATCTAATAAAAGTACAACGACCGAGGAAACAGATAAAGAAGGCGGTGTACGAAGTGTCACCGATCAAACAAAAGAAGAAGAAGTCGTCATCATCAAAAATGGGAATGAAGAAACACCAGTCGTTGTTCAAACGAAAAAGCCAGAAATTCGAGGTGTCCTCGTTGTTGCTCAAGGAGTAGACAACGTTCAAATAAAGAAAACCATCATTGAAGCGGTTACACGAGTGCTTGATGTACCGAGCCATAGAGTGGCTGTTGCCCCTAAAAAAATCAAGGAGGATTCGGAATGATGTTAAAAAAACAAACGGTTTGGCTATTAACGATGCTAAGTTTAGTTGTCGTATTAAGTGTGTACTATATCATGTCTCCACAGGGTGAAAATGCAGTGACAGTAGAAGATACAAAATCAAAAGGGACTGAAGAGAAAAAGGTTGAAACAGAAAAAGGAACGGACAAAGGAATGGAAAAAGGCGCTGATAAGAAATCCACTGACAAAGAAACAAACGGCAAACAAGAGGGTATCGAAACAAGCGGTGAAGAAGGAAAGGCTGTGTCAGAGCAGACAGACGATGAGCTTTTTACAACATACAGACTAGAGCTTGAAGATAAACGAAGCAAGCAGCGCGAAGAATACAACGAAATCGTCTCCAGTGACGATGCAACGGCACAAGAAAAAAGTGAAGCATATGATCAAATGACAGCGCTTAGTGAAGCAGAAGGAACTGAGCGTCAGCTCGAGACCTTGATCAAAACAAAAGGCTATAAAGATGCGCTCGTAAGTGCTGAAGGAGATAAAGTGAGCATCACGGTTCGTTCTGATAAAAAATCAAAGTCTCAAGCGGCCGATATTATTGATATGGTCACAAAAGAAATGAGAGGTCTTGATAACGTAGCTGTCACTTTTGAGCCCACTAATCAATAAAAAATGAACTGGCGCCCTTTGCCGAAAAGGGCGTTTTTTGATGCGGCTTGACGCCCCTTCCAAGGTGCTTTCGCGAGACGCTTCGCCACAATAGTAGTTGAATTCATTGAAATCCTCCTGTAAGATGTGTATAGTACGTACTTTTAGTACTAGCCTATAATTAAAAGATAAATCCATACATAGGGGTGCAAATCCATGTTAAAAATTGAAGAAATTCATGAACTGATTAAATTAATTGACGACTCTACAATCGACGAATTTACGTACGAAAACGAAGGTGCGAAAATCAAACTGAAGAAAAATAAAGAAGTCGTTCAGCAAGTTGCGGCACAAGCACCAGTGGCTCCTGTCCAAGCAGCTCCAGCTCAACAAGCTCCTACAGCACAAGCTCCAGCTCAGACTGAAGCCCCTGCACAAGAGGCAACTGCGTCTGAAAATCTGCATAAAATCACATCCCCAATGGTTGGCACATTTTATGCTTCCTCTTCACCAGAAGCAGATCCATACGTGACAACAGGTTCTAAGGTGAAGGAAAATTCAGTTGTATGTATCGTTGAAGCGATGAAACTGTTTAATGAAATCGAAGCAGAAGTAAAAGGTGAAATCGTCGAAGTATTAGCTGAAAACGGTCAGCTTGTAGAATTCGGACAACCCCTCTTTCTAGTGAAAGCAGAGTAAGGAGTACGATCATGATTAAAAAGCTATTAATTGCAAACAGAGGAGAAATCGCAGTTAGAATTATCCGCGCTTGTAAAGAGCTTGGAATTGAAACTGTTGCGGTATTTTCTGAAGCGGATCGCGATGCGCTGCATGTACAAATGGCTGATGAAGCATATTGCATCGGACCAACGGCTTCTAAAGATAGTTATTTAAATGTCACGAATATCGTCAGCGTAGCAAAATTAACAGGAACAGATGCCATCCATCCAGGATACGGCTTTCTAGCAGAAAATGCAGACTTTGCAGAGCTTTGCGAGGAATGTAATGTAATCTTTGTTGGACCAACCGCGTCAGCGATTTCCAAAATGGGAACGAAAGATGTCGCGCGAGAAACAATGAAGAGTGCAGGCGTCCCGATCGTTCCTGGTTCTCAAGGAATTGTAAAAGATCTTGATGATGCTGTTTCAACAGCAGCTAGTATTGGGTATCCTGTCATTATTAAAGCAACTGCAGGCGGAGGCGGTAAAGGAATCCGTGTGGCTCGTACAGAAGAAGAGCTTATTAACGGAGTCACCATCACGCAGCAGGAAGCGGCGCAAAACTTTGGGAACCCTGGTGTCTATTTAGAAAAGTTCATTGAAGACTTTAGACATGTGGAAATCCAAGTGCTTGCAGATCAGCATGGCAATACGATTCATTTAGGAGAGCGTGACTGCTCGATCCAAAGAAGAATGCAAAAGCTTCTTGAAGAAACACCATCACCAGCACTGAATGCAGACATCCGTGAGCAAATGGGTGAAGCAGCCGTAAAAGCAGCAGAAGCTGTTGAATATACAGGTGCTGGAACAGTTGAATTCATTTATGATTATAATGAAGAGAAGTTCTACTTCATGGAAATGAATACTCGTATTCAAGTAGAGCATCCTGTGACAGAAATGGTCACAGGTGTAGACTTGATCAAAGAACAGATCAAGGTTGCATCAGGTGAGAAGCTTTCTCTTACACAAGAGGATGTCGTATATGAAGGCTGGGCGATCGAATGCCGTATCAATGCAGAGAACCCAGAGAAAAACTTCATGCCTTCAGCTGGTGAAATTAAAATGTATCTTCCGCCAGGCGGTTTAGGAGTACGTGTTGATTCTGCCGCTTATCCGGGCTATGTGATTCCGCCATATTATGACAGCATGATTGCAAAAGTGATCACATATGGTAAGACGAGAGAAGAAGCGATTGCGAAAATGAAACGTGCGCTTCAAGAATTCGTCATTGAAGGAGTCTACACAACGATTCCATTCCACCTTAGATTGCTCGAGCATGAAACATTTGTGAGTGGTAATTTTAATACGAAGTTTTTAGAAACATACCAAATCATGAAATAATCACAGCTTTCGGAGGTGAATGATCGTGTCAGAAAACAATTTGCTTGAAATGAACCTTGATGAAGATCAATTGGGAAAAGTGCAAATTGCACCAGAAGTGATTGAAGTCATTGCTGGGATCGCCGCTTCAGAAGTCGAAGGCATTGCCGAAATGCGCGGCAATTTCGCTGCTGATGTAGCAGAACGCTTTGGTAAGAAAAATCACCGTAAAGGTGTAAAAGTAGATGTCTCTGATGAAGGCATCACAATCGATGTGTATTGTGTGGTTGAATTTGGCCTATCCATTCCAAAGGTATCCACTGCTGTACAAGAAAATATCCGTCAAACCCTTTTAAACATGACTGCCTTAACGATTAATGAAATTAACATTCATGTCGTTGGCATTCAATTTGATACAAAAGCACCTGAGGCTGAAGTAGATCAAGAAATGTAAAGAAGGGTTCAAGTGAAACCAAGGAGGCATTGCCTCTTTGGTTTTTTAAAGCCCATTTTTGGGTGATTTCCGAATATTGATAACGTCACGTGTTGATTGATTCGTTTTTCGTCACAGCTCGCATGGATCTTGGTGCGACCACGGTCAAAATATGTTATGATCTCTGTATGGCTTAACGACAAGCGGATAAAGTGGTTAAAGGAGTAAATAATGAAAAGAAGAACTGCAAGAGAAAAGGCGTTACAAACATTATTTCAAATTGATGTGAGCAATATTGATCCGAAAGAGGCCATTACACATGCGCTGGATGAACAAGAATCAGATCCTTTTTTCGAGGAACTGGTTTTCGGTGTGCTTGAACAAAAGGACAAGCTTGATGACATGATCTCACAGCATCTAGTGAATTGGAAACTCGATCGTATTGCAAACGTAGACAGAGCCATTTTAAGGCTGTCTGTGTACGAGATGGTGTATCAAGAAGACATCCCAGTTAGTGTCTCAATGAATGAAGCGATTGAACTTGCCAAATTATTCGGCGATGATAAAGCACCGAAATTTGTAAATGGTGTACTTTCGAACATTAAAAACGACCTAAAGCAGCAATAGGAGGATTCGACATGACAGCAACAATCATCGATGGGAAAGAAACAGCAAAAGAAAAGCGTGAACAATTAGCAAAAGAAGTAGAAGAGCTAAAACAAAAAGGAGTCACACCTGGTCTTGCCGTTATTCTAATCGGTGATGATCCGGCTTCACTTTCTTACGTACGCGGGAAGAAAAAAGCAGCAGAAGCAATGGGCATGCATTTCCAGCTTGATCATTTAGATGCTTCTTTAACAGAAGAAGAATTGCTTCAGCTGATTGATCAGTACAATGCGAACGATCAATTCCACGGGATTCTTGTTCAACTTCCACTGCCTAAACACATTTCTGAAAAAGCCGTTATTGAACGTATTTCACCTGAGAAAGATGTAGATGGTTTCCATCCATTAAATATCGGGAAAATGCTGCTTGGGGAAGATACATTCCTTCCTTGTACACCAGCAGGTATTGTTGAATTATTGAACAAAACGGGTGTCGATCTTTCTGGAAAAGAAGTGGTTGTTGTGGGGCGCAGCAATATTGTCGGCAAACCAGTTGGACAATTGCTGTTAAATGAAAACGCAACGGTTACTTACTGCCATTCAAGAACGGCAAATATTTCAGAACACACGTTAAAAGCGGACATTTTAGTTGTTGCCGTCGGTCGAGCAAACTTTATTAAAGCTGACCAAATCAAAGAAGGCGCAATTGTCATCGATGTAGGAGTCAATCGTTTGGATACTGGGAAGCTTGTCGGGGATGTTGATTTTGAAGGAGCAAAAGAAAAAGCTTCTTACATCACACCAGTCCCTGGCGGAGTCGGTCCAATGACGATTACGATGCTTGCACACAATACGGTTAAATCAGCAAAACGTACATTAGCATAAGCTTTATCCATTCATCCACCTGCATGCTGCCGGTGGATGAATGTGCGTTTTTGAAGAGGAGGAATACGTCATGAGTGAAAAAGCCTTTGTGACGGTCACAGCCCTTACAAAATACATAAAAAGAAAATTTGATGTTGATCCGCATTTAGAAGATATTTGGATCAAAGGTGAGTTATCCAATGTGAAGATTCATTCAAGAGGTCATGTGTACTTCACCTTAAAAGACGAAAACGCACGCATGCAAGCTGTCATGTTCCAGCGTTCCGCAGCAAAGCTGCCTTTTTCACCAAAAAGCGGAATGAAAGTGTTTGTACGCGGCGGAATTCAAGTATATGAACCAAGCGGCAACTATCAATTATATGCAAAAGAAATGCAGCCTGATGGTGTTGGTGCTCTTCATCTCGCTTATGAAGAGCTGAAGAAAAAGCTGGCAAGTGAAGGCTTATTTGATGCGCGCTATAAAAAACCAATCCCTGAATATCCAGAGGTTGTTGGTGTCATTACATCCCCAACAGGAGCGGCTGTCCGGGATGTCATTACAACGATTAACCGGCGCTATCAGCAGGCGAAAATCATTGTGCTTCCGGCGCTTGTCCAAGGTGAAAATGCCACTCGTTCAATCGTAGAGAGGATCAAGGAAGCAAATGAAAAACAGCTTTGTGATGTCTTGATTGTCGGAAGAGGAGGCGGTTCGATCGAAGAACTTTGGGCCTTTAATGAAGAAGCTGTCGCAAGAGCAATCTTCGCATCAGACATTCCAATCATTTCTGCAGTAGGGCACGAAACCGATTTTACAATCAGTGATTTTACTGCAGACATGAGAGCACCCACACCAACAGGAGCAGCCGAGCTCGCTGTTCCAAGCACAGCCGACTTAATAGAACGAATCAAATCCATCGACATTCGGCTGACAAGGGCCGTGAAGAATCAAACATCACAAGCGAAAGACCGTCTTGTGGCGCTGCAATCCTCTTATGCTTTCCGTTTTCCAAAACGATTGCAGGAGCAAAAAGAGCAGCAATTCGATTTGGTATTTGACCGTTTTCAAAAACAGCTGACGAGACAAATTGAACAAAAACGCAGTCAACTAGACCGCCAGACATACAGGTTGAAGCCGCTTCATCCAAAAGAGCAGCTGCTTCAAGCGAAAAAACGCCACGCCAATGAAACAGAACAGCTCATCCGCAGTATGAATGTGCAAATGAAAACAATTCATTCGCAGTTCCAATCTGTTCTTGGTAAACTAAATGCATTAAATCCACTTCAAGTGATGGAAAGAGGCTACAGTTTAGCCTATAAAGACGATGAACTGATTAAAAGTGTGAACCAAGTCGATACGAAGGATCAGCTGGCTATCACCATGAAGGATGGACGTCTGATTTGTGAGGTTATTGAGAAGGAGGGGCAATCATCATGACAGAATCAAATAAACAAAAAGAAGAACAAATGACATTTGAAGAAGCGATGAAAGGTCTTGAGGAGATCGTTGGGAAGCTCGAAGAAGGGGATGTACCACTTGAGCAAGCCATTCATTATTTCCAAGAAGGCATGACACTTTCAAAGCTTTGTCATGAAAAATTACAGCACGTTGAAAAGCAGATGGATTTCATTTTAAAAGAGGACGGTGAGCTGGCTCCTTTCTCAGTGAAGGAGGCAGATGCTGGTGACAAGTAATTTGCAGGATTTTTTAACAACACGAAAACAGGCCATTGAAGATTATTTATTTACATATGTTCAGGAATTGAAGATTCCAGAAGACCTAAAATCTTCGATGCTTTACTCTCTTAAAGCTGGAGGGAAAAGACTTCGTCCTGTTCTCGTTCTTGCTTTATTACATGCCTACGGCAAAAAAGAAGAAGATGGCATACCGGTTGGCTGTGCTGTAGAGATGATTCATACGTATTCATTGATACACGACGACCTTCCTTGCATGGACGATGATGACCTTCGCAGAGGAAAGCCGACCAACCATAAAGTATACGGGGAAGCAACAGCGGTTCTCGCTGGCGATGCTCTTTTAACAGAAAGCTTCCGTCTGATTACATCTCAGCTATCTAGCAGTGTCTCTCCTGACCAAAAACTCAAAATCGTAGATGAACTTGTGAAGTCAGCAGGTGCGTTAGGAATGGTTGGCGGTCAATTTGATGACATGGAAGCAGAGCAAAAACAAGTCCCGCTTGCAGAACTAGAATCCATTCACGCCCGGAAAACAGGAAAGCTTCTCACATTCAGCGTCACAGCAGGTGCCATGCTGGCAGGTGCATCAGATGACGAAATCGAAAAACTAAGAGAATTCAGCTATCATATCGGTATTGCTTTTCAAATCCGTGATGACATTTTAGATCTCGAAGGAAGCGAAGAAAAAATAGGAAAACGGGTCGGCTCTGATACAGCGAATGAAAAGTCGACATATCCTTCTTTATTAACGCTTTCAGGAGCAAAAGAAAAACTGCACGAGCATATCACACGTGCAAAAGAAATTGTCTCAAATCTTGAATTAGAGCAGCAATTGCTGCATGAGTTATGTGATCTGATCGCCTCAAGAGATCATTAAAAACAGCCTAGATTTGAGGGTCTTCGAGCAATTGTGGTAAACTGTAAACAGTTTATCATGATGAGACAACTCTTATTCCCGCTTGGTTTTCATAGGAATAAGGCATTATATATGTAGATAGAAATTTTGTTGAAAGCGAGTTGATCCTGATTGGATCTTTTATCAATAAAAAATCCAACGTTTCTAAAAGGAATGTCAATAGCAGAATTAGAGGAGCTTAGTGCTGACATTCGCATGTTTTTAATTGAGTCCTTGGCTAACTCTGGCGGGCATATCGGTCCGAATCTGGGTGTCGTTGAACTTACGGTTGCCCTTCATAAAGTATTTGACAGCCCGAAAGACAAATTCCTTTGGGATGTTGGACATCAGTCTTATGTTCACAAGCTGTTAACTGGGAGAGGGGCGGAGTTTGATACACTTCGTCAATATAAAGGACTTTGCGGATTTCCTAAACGAAACGAAAGCGAGCATGATGTATGGGAAACAGGTCACAGCTCAACGTCATTATCTGGCGCGATGGGTATGGCGGCGGCGCGTGATATTAAAGGAACAGATGAATATATCCTGCCAATTATCGGAGATGGTGCATTAACCGGAGGTATGGCGCTGGAAGCTCTGAATCATATCGGTGATGAAAAGAAAGATATGATCGTCATCTTAAACGATAATGAAATGAGTATTGCACCAAACGTCGGTGCGATTCACACAATGCTTGGCAGACTGCGCACAGCAGGCAAATACCAATGGGTAAAGGACGAGCTCGAATATTTATTCAAGCGGATCCCAGCTGTAGGTGGAAAGGTTGCTGCCACAGCAGAGCGTATTAAAGACAGCCTCAAGTATTTACTTGTGTCTGGTATGTTCTTTGAGGAAATGGGATTCACTTACTTAGGTCCTGTCGATGGACATTCTTATGAAGATCTTTTTGAAAACCTTGAATATGCAAAGAAAACAAAAGGTCCTGTCCTGCTGCATGTCATCACGAAAAAAGGAAAAGGCTATCAGCCGGCAGAATCCGATAAAATTGGGACTTGGCATGGTACAGGTCCATACAAAATTGATACAGGTGACTTTGTAAAACCAGCAGCAGCTGCCCCGTCATGGAGTGGTCTTGTCAGTGAAACAGTCAGAAAGCTTGCGCGTAAAGATGAGCGAATTGTGGCCATCACACCTGCGATGCCTGTTGGCTCAAAACTTGAAGGCTTTGCAAAGGAATTTCCAGAGCGAATGTTTGATGTAGGAATTGCTGAGCAGCATGCAGCTACAATGGCAGCTGGGCTTGCGACGCAGGATATGAAGCCATTTTTAGCGATCTATTCAACGTTCCTGCAAAGAGCTTATGATCAAGTGCTGCATGATATTTGCCGCCAGAACCTCAATGTATTTATCGGGATTGACCGTGCGGGTCTTGTCGGTGCAGATGGAGAAACGCATCAAGGTGTGTTTGATATTGCCTTCATGCGTCATATGCCGAATATGGTGCTCATGATGCCGAAGGATGAAAATGAAGGTCAGCACATGGTCAATACAGCCATTCAGTATGATGAAGGTCCTATTGCCATGCGTTTCCCGCGCGGAAATGGTCTTGGCGTGAAAATGGATGAACAGCTGAAAACCATTCCGATTGGGTCTTGGGAGGTTCTTCGTCCAGGGAAGGATGCCGTCATCTTAACATTCGGTACGACGATTAAAATGGCGTTGCAAGCAGCTGAGGAACTTCAAAAAGAAGGAAAATCAATTCGTGTTGTCAACGCCCGGTTTATAAAGCCGCTTGATGAAGCGATGCTAAATGACATTCTTTCTGAAGGGATTCCGATTTTAACGATTGAAGAAGCTGTGCTCCAAGGCGGATTTGGAAGCAGTGTATTAGAATATGTACACGACAAGAAAGCATCACATATCAAAGTAGAACGGATGGGTATCCCAGATCAATTTATTGAGCATGGAAGTGTTGATGCCCTGCTTGAAGAAATTGGTCTGACGAAAGCACAGGTTGCTGAGACTTTACGTAGCCTGCTTCCCGCAGCACCAAGAAAAGGAATTGGATCATGACATCAAAGAAAGAACGACTTGACGTTTTATTAGTCGAACAAGGACTAATGGAAACAAGAGAGAAAGCAAAGCGTGCCATCATGGCAGGAATCGTTTACTCAAATGAAAACCGTTTGGATAAACCAGGAGAGAAAATTGCTCGTGATACTCCGCTCACAGTGAAGGGGAATCCTCTCAAATACGTAAGCCGAGGCGGGTTAAAGCTCGAAAAAGCGCTCAAAGAATTTGACCTGACAGTTGAAGGGAAATTGTTGATTGATATTGGCTCATCTACAGGCGGATTTACGGATTGTGCTCTTCAAAATGGAGCGGTCAAATCATATGCTGTAGACGTTGGCTACAATCAGCTCGCGTGGAAATTAAGGCAGGATGACAGGGTGATCGTCATGGAGCGCACCAATTTCCGCCATTCCGTCCCAGCTGATTTTACTGAAGGATTGCCAGAAGTGGCTTCAATTGATGTATCTTTTATTTCACTTAAACTCATTCTGCCAGCTTTAAAGCATATTCTTGTTCCGGGTGGTGACTGTATTGCACTCGTCAAGCCTCAATTTGAAGCGGGCAGAGAGCTTGTTGGGAAAAAAGGCATCGTGCGCGAGCCGTCTGTCCACCTCGGTGTACTAGAAGAAATGAATCAATTTGCTGCTAAAGAAGGCTATGATGTAAAGGATGTTTCATTTTCGCCTATCACTGGTGGAGACGGAAATATTGAATTTCTGCTTCATTTAGTGCTTCATCCTGATCAAGAAGAAAATGCGGCACTTCCTGCTTCAGAACTTGAGAAGGTCGTGAAGGAAGCCCATTCTGTATTGAAAGAAAAGAAAAACAGCCCTGAGCCGGCTGACACATGAGATGATTGATACAAAAGGAATAATAGCTCGCTATTATTCCTTTTCAGATTGTTGACAAAGGGTTAAAATGATCTTTATTTTAGCCCTTTGTCTTCTTTTCAGCGTGATAGAAAACCTTTGAAGTCTAGGAAGTTCGAGCACTGGAGCGGAGCGAATTTGACATTCGTGAGCACCAGCGCGCAGGACTGACACCGAATGCGAGGGTTTGTCTACACGCTGAAAGGAATAATAGCTCGCTATTATTCCTTTTTACATGGTCAAAGACGAGAATCGGCTGGATCTCACGTAATGCTTGTTTTTTGAAGTGTGCATCATATAACATAGAACGTAAAGACAAACTGAGAATAAAACGCCTAGGGGGGGCAAATATGAATAAAGGTCAAAGGCATATTAAAATTAGAGAAATCATTGCAAGCCAAGAAATTGAAACACAAGATGAATTGGTCGATATTTTGAAAGCCGATGGATATAACATCACACAAGCGACCGTTTCTAGAGATATTAAAGAATTACATTTAGTGAAAGTTCCGACGAACAATGGAACATATAAATACAGTCTTCCTGCGGATCAGCGGTTTAACCCGCTGTCAAAGCTGAAGCGATCCCTAATGGATGCATTTATCAAAATGGATGCTGCCAGTCATTTAATTGTTCTGAAAACAATGCCGGGTAATGCTCAGGCGATTGGTGCTTTAATGGACAATTTAGATTGGGAAGAAATTATGGGAACGATTTGCGGAGATGATACCATTTTAATCATTTGCCGCACTCCAGATGATACAGAGACAGTTTCGAGCAAAATTTTAGAGCTTCTATAAAGAATCAGGTTTACTAAAAGAGGTGTCAAATGAGTGTTAGCAGAACTAACCATTAAAAACTTTGCAATCATTGAAGAGTTAACGGTTTCATTTGAAAAAGGACTCACAGTCCTAACAGGGGAAACAGGTGCCGGAAAATCCATCATGATTGATGCTGTCTCACTTCTCGTGGGAGGAAGAGGGTCCTCTGAATTTGTCCGCTACGGTGAAAAAAAAGCAGAGCTGGAAGGGCTTTTTCTTGTACCAGCCGATCATCCTGTATTTGCTCTATGCGAAGAGCAGGGAATTGACGCATCAGATGAAATGATGATCCTCCGCCGTGATATTAACAACAGCGGGAAAAGCATTTGCCGGATTAATGGAAAGCTTGTCACCATCTCACTTTTACGTGAAGTAGGACGGCTTTTGCTTGATATACATGGTCAGCACGATAACCAGCTGCTTATGGAAGATGAAAATCATCTGCATTTGCTCGATCAATTTGGAGCAGAAGAAATTGCACCGGCTCTCTTGCAGTATCAAGAAGCATATGATCAATATATGAAAACGGCTCAAAAGCTAAGACAGCTGTCCGAGAATGAGCAGGAAATGGTGCACCGCTTAGATTTACTGCAATTTCAGCTAGAGGAGATTGAGGCAGCGCAGTTAGAGCCGGGAGAAGATGAGCGGCTTCAGGAAGAGCGTCATCAAATCAGCAACTACGAAAAAATCTATTCCTCACTTCAAAACGCGTATAACGCCTTGCGTAATGAGCAAGGAGGACTAGATTGGGTTGGCATGTCCTCAAGCGAGCTTGAGCAAGTGTCTGAGATCAATGATGATTTGAAAAAGCTATCTGAACAAGTATCGAATTCCTACTACTTATTAGAGGATTCAACTTTCCAAATGCGAAGCATGCTGGATCAATTAGAATTCGATCCGGCTCGTCTTGATTTTATTGAATCCAGGCTGAATGAAATGAAGCAGTTAAAACGAAAATACGGCACAACCGTTGAGGAAATTTTGGAGTATGCGGCGAAGATTGAAGAAGAAATCGATCAAATTCAAAATCGAGACAGCCATCTGCAGACGCTCAAGAATAAACTGGATGCGATGAGCCGTGATGCCCTGCTGGAAGCACTTAACGTTTCGGAGCTGCGTAAAAAATGGGCCAAAAAGCTAGCGAAGCAAATTCAAACGGAGCTCAAGGATTTGTATATGGAGAAGTCATCATTTGATACAGCTTTTTCTATTCGATATGCGCCTTTTGGAAGCACCGATTGTCCGCTATTAGACGGAAAACCTGTCCAGCTCGGGAAAAATGGAATCGACCAAGCGCAATTTGTCATTTCTACAAATACAGGCGAACCGATGAAATCTTTATCGAAAGTAGCCTCAGGTGGAGAAATTTCACGTGTCATGCTCGCTGTGAAGAGTATTTTCTCAGCCAAACAAGACGTCGCATCCATTATCTTCGATGAAGTTGATACAGGCGTCAGCGGCAGAGTCGCACAAGCCATTGCTGAAAAAATTTACAAAGTAGCATCTGGATCACAAGTGCTCTGCATTACACATCTGCCTCAAGTAGCCGCAATGGCTGACACACATCTCTTCATTTCGAAACGCTCAAAAGCGGGCAGAACACTGACGAGTGTCAAACCATTAAGTCATGAAGAAAAAGTGAGTGAAATTGGCCGGATGATTGCCGGTGTGGAAGTCACAGAGCTGACAAAACAGCACGCAAAAGAACTATTGCACCAAGCAAATGATGTCAAAACAACAGGGTAGCTGAATCATCAGCTGCCTTTTTTTATGTTGTGTAAAAGACGGCGTATATACCCATAAAATCGTCTTTTTCTTTTATCAATTTATCCAATCATTTTCTAAAGCTGCCGGTTATAAATCCTCTCGAAGAAGGCAAAAGTAAAGATGTAGCCAAAACATGAGTGTTCTGGTGTGGGTAAGGAGCGAGGAGAGTGAAAAATGAATGCCCGAAAATATGAGAAAAGCCATTGGTGTGATTCTCCTTGTTTCTTTAATAAGTACAGGGTTTATGAGCATAGTGAAGGAATACATCAGCATTCCAACAAATGTTGCTGTATTTGAAAAACAGAAGCACTCAATTGACACATCGATTGAAGCGTCAGCCAATGCTTCTTCGCCAGCCTTTAGCCTTTCAGAGAAAGAGAATCAGCTGGATATTACAGGACAAAAGGCGGGAAAAGCCGAAATTGTTTATGATTTTAAAGGATTTCCTATTAAGAAAACAAAAGTTGATGTTCTCCCTGAATTAAAAGTCGTTCCTGGAGGACAATCCATTGGCGTCAAGCTCCACTCTGTAGGAGTTCTCGTTGTAGGTTTTCATCAAATCACAACAGCAGACGGCAAAAAATCACCAGGTGAAGCCGCAGGCATTCAATCAGGGGATATGATCATTGAAATCAATGGTCAAAAAATGGAAAAAATGAATGACCTCACCCCATTTATTCAGAAAGCAGGGAAAACGGGTGAAACGCTTCGTTTGCTCATAAAGAGAGATCATAAAACCTTTCAAACAACATTAACACCCGCAAAAGATGCAAGTGAAGGCATCTATCGAATTGGTCTTTACATTCGTGATTCTGCAGCAGGAATCGGCACGATGACCTTTTTTGAACCTTCATCTAAAAAATATGGTGCCCTTGGGCATGTGATTTCTGACATGGATACAAAAAAACCAATTGTTGTCGACAATGGTGAAATTGTTAGATCAACCGTGACATCGATTGAAAAAGGCACAGGAGGCAATCCTGGAGAAAAATTGGCGAGATTTTCTTCCGAAAGAAAAACAATAGGAGATATCTCTCGCAACAGTCCTTTTGGTATCTTTGGTACGTTAACCGAAAAGCTTGAAAATCATGTAGCAGATAAACCACTTCCAGTCGCTTTATCAAATGAAGTAAAAGAAGGCCCAGCAGAAATTTTAACCGTTGTGGATCATGATAAAGTGGAGAAGTTTGATATTAAAATCGTCAGCACAACACCGCAGAAATTCCCAGCAACTAAAGGAATGGTATTGAAGGTAACAGATGAGCGGCTCTTAAGTAAAACGGGCGGAATCGTCCAAGGAATGAGCGGAAGCCCCATCATTCAAAATGGCAAAGTCATTGGAGCTGTCACACACGTATTCGTCAATGATCCGACTAGCGGGTACGGCGTACACATTGAATGGATGCTGTCCGAAGCAGGAATCGACCTTTATCAAAAAAACAAAAAAGCAAGTTGATCATTTAACTGCCGCGAATCTTCCGGCAGTTTTTTTCTACCCTTTCTTTCTCTTCCATCATGTTATAAAATAAGGAAAAAGAGATTTTTCGACAAAATGGAAAAAAGCATGTTGTCAAATTGCAATAATCGTCGATTCTTTAAGAAAAACATAGAAAAAGCTAGATAATGCTCTATTATTCGGAAAATTAAAGTTTTTTAAAGGGGATAGCATGGTTTTGTCGAATTGAACACTCAGAAGAGAAATGCAAAAGACTAAAGGAATCGACATTGGGGAGGAAAGAACGTGGAGAAAATTAAAGTGTGTGTAGCTGATGACAATCGAGAGCTTGTTGGCCTTTTGACAGAGTACATTGAGGGACAGGAAGATATGGAAGTACTTGGCGTGGCGTATAATGGTCAGGAATGCCTGACATTATTTAAAGATAAAGAGCCCGACGTTCTCCTCTTAGATATTATTATGCCTCATTTAGACGGTCTTGCTGTACTAGAACGCCTCCGTGAAAACAATGAAATGACAAAACAGCCAAGTGTGATTATGCTAACGGCCTTTGGACAAGAAGATGTCACGAAAAAAGCAGTTGATTTGGGCGCATCTTATTTCATTTTAAAGCCATTTGATATGGAAAACCTAGTAGGTCATATTCGTCAAGTCAGTGGAAACGGCACACAAGTTACCCATCGCTCTTCATCAATCCAAAACAGTGTTCTTCGCAACAAACCTGAACCGAAACGTAAAAACTTAGATGCGAGCATTACGACCATTATTCATGAGATTGGCGTGCCCGCTCATATTAAAGGCTATTTATACTTAAGAGAAGCGATTTCTATGGTGTACAATGACATTGAGCTTCTCGGAAGCATTACTAAAGTGTTGTACCCAGACATTGCGAAGAAATTTAACACGACCGCTAGCAGGGTGGAACGAGCGATTCGTCATGCCATTGAAGTCGCTTGGAGCAGAGGGAACATTGATTCCATTTCCTCACTCTTTGGTTATACTGTCAGCATGTCAAAAGCGAAACCAACCAATTCAGAATTTATTGCCATGGTAGCTGATCGTTTGCGATTAGAGCATAGAGCTAGCTAGTTTATTTTTCATGAAAAAACGTTTCTTCATTGAGACGTTTTTTTATTTTGAAACATGTTGTCAAAAATTGGTTAGGTTGATAAAATCATTTTAATGTTTAAATTGGACAAACGGGCTGCTTTATTTTCAGAATAAAATGAAAAATAAAGCATGAAAAAAATAAAAAAGACATAAAGTAGTGGTAATCAGCTGCGTCAATCGATCATGAAGTCTTCAAAATAGAAGAAGAAAACGCTCATTCGTAAGAAAAAGGATGAGAGGAAAAGGTCTTATGGAAATGGTAATTAAAGCAAACGAGATCGAAAGTTCTATTTCTATTGACCTGATTGATTGGCGTTTTAAAGTCACTGGCTTCTTAGAGATTGTGCCATTTGAACTGAATATTCCCATTGTCTAATTTAATAATTTTCACATTCTTTTACTATGCTATAATAATGAAAAGAAGAGGGTGAGGTTATGGGAAAGCTGAAAATCCACTCTGCTGAGGTAGCGAACGAAATTAGCAAGTGGACGAGGGTCATTTCTCAGAATGACTTAGAAAAATCTGCTGTCTATAAAGAGAAAATTCAGAATTTGCTAAAAAATACAGATGAAGACCGTGAAGTTCTCCTTTATTATCAGCTTGTTGACGGCAGACATGAAATGTTACTTGGAAATATTGAAAAAGCCAATCAAATTATGAAAAGTGTCGGAACGCTTGATGAGAAGGCAGATGACATTATTAATTTTTATTTTTACTTTTACAAAGGCCAATATGCTGCATATGTGAAAAAGTATGATGAAGCCATTAGTTTTTACAAAATTGCAGAACAGCGGCTAAAACGTGTGAATGAAGACCTTGAAGTAGGAACTTTTCACCATAAGGTTGCTTCAATTTATTACGAACTGAAACAAAACTTCATATCCATTAATCATATTAAAAAAGCCATCGATACATTTAAAGCGCATGAAGAGTATACAGCGCAGGCAATTGACAGCTTGATTTTACATGCAAGTAATTGTATAGATTTGTTCCAATTCGATGAAGCAGAGGAGAAGTATCAAGAAGCACTTGAGAAAAGTAAGCGCATTAACAATGAAGTGCTGATTGGGAAATGCTATCACAATTTAGCTGTTCTTTATTATGCAAAGCATGATTATGAAAAAAGCGCACATTATGCAAAAAAAGGAATGGGCATTCAAATTCACCGTGACAATAGTCATTATTACATCCAATCTTTATATGTTCTGGCAAACGCCTTAGTGCATCTAGGAGATCAAGAGGCGAGGGAATATATTAAAGAGGGTATTCTGTATAGTTGTGATATCCAAAATAATGAATATATAGTAAAATTTGAAATTTTGGATTTGATGTGCGAGAATAGTGGGGCAGCAGACGTATTCTCTGAAAAATTAGACTACATAGAAAAAAATAGATTATATGTGGAGCTTGAGGATTTGTCTGAACAAATATCGAAATACTTCAAGGAACGAAATGATTATCAAAATGCCATTCGTTTTCTTGAAAAGAAATTCGATGCACAAATACTTCAAAAGAAAGTGGAGGTTATCTTATGAAAAAGTTGTTGTTAGGTGTAACCGTTGTTACAGCAGTCGCAGTTGTTTCTTCCCTTTTTGCTCTTGACGCAGAGACGACAGAGCAAGCCATCAGAGCGATTACGTGATCGAATTTATCTGTCAACCTCTTCATGCGAATCAGAAGAGGTTTTTTTTATGTGCTCAAAACTGGAAAAACGAAAAAAGACACGTCATAATGAAAGGAAGCATCATATTTAGAGGTGACCTATGACGAAAATTTTTGCACACAGAGGCTGTAAAGGCATTTATCCTGAAAACACCATGATAGCCTTCGAGCATGCACTCCATTCGGGAGCTGACGGAATTGAGCTGGATGTTCAGCTGACGAAAGACGGCAGACTTGCTGTCATTCACGATGAGAAACTGAACAGAACAACGAATATGAAAGGTTTAGTGAAAGACCATACATATGAAGAATTAAAAGCGGGAGATGCGAGTCATTCTTTTTATGAACAAACCGGTGCTGTATCCATTCCTCTTTTAGAGGAAGTATTAGAGCTAGTGACGCAGCAATCATCATTGATCATTAATATTGAACTGAAAAACTCCATTTATCGATATCCAGGTATCGAGGAGAAAGTAAAAAAGCAAATCGAGCATTTTCAAATAGAAGACCGTGTACTTGTTTCATCGTTTCATCACGGCAGTTTAGCTCTTTTTCACAAACTGATGCCGCATGTTGAACTTGCTGTACTCACAATGGATGTGATTCATCAGCCGGAGATGTATATAAAAACAGTACCAGCAAGAGGCTATCATCCAAATATTAAGGGTGCAGGCGTGACCAAAGAGGTTGTGTCAGCTCTCCATGCATCTCAGCAAGTAATCAGGCCGTTTACAGTAAACAGTGAAAAGCAAATGAAAAACATGTTTTCCTTAGGTGTTGATGGCATTTTCACTGATTTTCCTGACCGGGCCGTGAAAATAAGAGAAGAAATGAAATAAAGACCTGCTATCAGCGGGTCTTTTTTTCACGTTTTATCTCTGCTTAAAGCGAGCAGTCACTTTATTTCGTTTGCGGTCTCTATATAAAATAAAGCCAGCCACTACATAAAGACCTCCCCCTAAAAATAACAACCCTGCAATTCCTTGCAGCCATAAAAATGGAAATGGTGCAATGATGATGCCGAAAACAGTGTCACGCAGCAGCTTAATCCCAAGTGCAGCAAGCGCTCCAGGTATTAAAATAATCACTAGTGCAAGTATTCTCCCCATCAAATGTCCCCTTAAACGTCATTTACTTCCATTGTCTAATTCAAAAAATATTTTGTCAAGAAAGGAAAACGTGGTAATATAAGAGTTGTGCAATTTTTTGCAACGGAAAAATATGGTGTGCAAATTTTTTCATATAAAGGGGTAACGGGATGCAGAGAGTCTTGATTGTCGGTGCGGGACAGGGTGGATCAGCATTGCTAGAAACATTGCTGAAAACAAATATGATTCAAATCATTGCGATCGCCGACCTTGATCTTGAGGCACCGGGGATGGCAGAAGCGAAAAAGAATGGAATTGATACGACAACGGATTGGAAAGAATACATAAAAGATGACATTGATATCATCATTGAAACAACAGGCAGTTCAGCAGTGCTGAAAGAACTAATGGAAGAAAAGCCGGAGCATGCTGTCATTGTTCCAAGTTCAATGGCTTACGTCATATCAGAATTAATGTCAGAAAAACAACAGCTAATTCAAATATTAAAGGAACAAACCTATAAGCATGACCGCATTTTTAATGCAACGAACGATGGGATGATTTTTATAAACATGGACGAAGAAGTCGTCCTGTTTAATCGATCAGCGGCCAAAATGGTTGGATGTTCGCAAAAAGATGCGATTGGCCGCGACATACGAGAAGTGATCCCAAACACAAAACTTCCCGACATTTTAAGATCGAGAGAGCCAGAATTTAATCAAAAACAATTTCTGAACCAGCAAATACAAATCGTCACAACGCGTTTGCCAATTATTGATGACGCGGGGAGAATGCTAGGTGCTTTATCCATCTTTAAAGATATTACAGATGCCGTTGAGCTTGCGGAGGAAGTAACGAACCTTAAAGAAGTGCGAACCATGCTGGAGGCGATCATTCAATCGTCAGATGAAGCCATATCGGTTGTTGATGAGCAGGGAAAAGGGATCTTGATCAACCGAGCTTATACGAAAATGACTGGATTAACAGATAAAGAAGTTGTGGGGAAACCTGCAGGTGCAGATATTTCTGAAGGAGAAAGCATGCATTTGAAGGTGCTTGAAACAAGAAGACCGGTTCGAGGCGTCAGAATGAAAGTCGGGCCGAATAAAAAAGATGTGATCGTCAACGTAGCGCCAGTCATCGTTGATGGCATCTTAAAAGGCAGTGTCGGCGTCATTCATGACGTATCAGAAATTCAATCACTCACGAATGAACTAAATAAAGCAAGGCAGCTTATCCGGACACTTGAAGCAAAGTACACATTTGAAGACATCATTGGAGAAAGTGAGCAAATGCTTGTGGCACTTGAGCAGGCAAAGCTAGGCGCAAAAACGCCAGCCACCATTTTACTCCGGGGAGAATCAGGTACTGGAAAAGAGCTGTTTGCGCACGCCATTCACAATGAAAGTGACCGAAAATATAATCGCTTTGTACGGGTCAACTGTGCAGCCTTATCTGAGACCCTTTTAGAGTCAGAGCTTTTTGGCTATGAAGAAGGAGCGTTCTCTGGTGCAAGGCGCGGCGGGAAAAAAGGACTGTTTGAAGAGGCGAATCAAGGCAGCATTTTTTTAGATGAAATTGGTGAGATGACGCCAAGTACACAGGCGAAGCTGCTGCGCGTCATGCAGGAGAAAGAAATTGTAAGAGTAGGCGGAACAAAGGCCATACCAGTCGATGTTCGTGTCATCACGGCGACAAATGTCAATATTGAAAAAGCGATGGCGGAAGGAAAGTTCAGAGAGGACTTATATTATCGCATGAACAGATACCCGATCTCTATCCCGCCGCTAAGGCAGCGCCTTGAGGATATTGATTCGTTAAGCAAACGTCTCATCCAAAAGATCAATTTAGACTATGGACGGAACGTGCGCGGGTTAACAGAACAGGCGCTTCATAGACTGCGATCATATAAGTGGCCTGGAAACGTAAGAGAGCTTGAAAATGTACTTGGACGAGCCATGATCTTTTTAAACCCACAAGAAGAATGGATTGATGAGGGGCATATTTCTTTCATGGAGTCTGAAGATCAGGAAGAAAAAGAGCAGCAGGAACTGGCTGTCAGTCAATTTGAGGGAGAGACGCTTTCGGATGCTGTTGAGGCATTTGAAGCGCAGCTGATTAAACAAACCCTTGAAAAGCATCAATTCAATCGCACGAAAACAGCGAAAACGTTAGGGATCAGCATACGGAACCTTTACTATAAAATGGATAAATATCAACTTGCAAAAGATAGCATGCAATAAAATGCATGTAAACTGCAAAAGGTTGCACGAATGTCATGCAAACTGCCTCATTTTACTGCATTTCAAACTGGCACGGAACTTGCATATAAAACATGAACCGAGCACAAGGAAAGGTGGGCATATATGAAGCTTGACGATCTGATTATGAAAGCCGCCCAGCTGCAGAATAAAACGGCGGCTGTGGCTCATGCAGAAGACGAAGAAGTGCTTCATGCCATCAAGATGGCAATTAAGCGAAAGGTCGCTCGCTTTCTCCTGGTTGGGAACAAACGCAACCTGAAGGAGCTAGTGAAACAGCATGCAATCGATGAGGACTGGATAGATATTATTCATTCAGATTCTCCCGAAGAATCTGCCAAAATAGCCGTGCAGGCAGTGAGCGAGAAGCATGCAGATATTTTGATGAAGGGGCATGTCCCGACAGCCGTTCTTTTAAAAGCGGTACTGAATAAAGAATATGGGCTCAGGACAGCAAGTGTCCTATCACATGTCGCAGCATTCGAAGTACCGGGCTTTGACCGCTTTATTTATGTCACGGATTCTGCGATGAACATCGCGCCCGATTTAAATATGCTGAAAGAGATTACGATCAATTCTGTTCAAGTAGCACAAGCTGTAGGAAACGACATGCCAAAGGTTGCAGTGCTCTCTGCGGTCGAGGTCGTGAATCCGGCAATGGATTCAACTTTAACTGCGGCAAGTCTTGCGCAAATGAATCGGCGGGGGCAAATTTCTGGATGCCTGATTGATGGGCCTCTTGCTTTAGATAATGCCATCTCTCAAACGGCAGCTTCTCATAAAAATATTACGAGTGATGTAGCCGGCCATGCAGATATTTTGCTTGTGCCAACAATTGAGGCAGGAAACATTCTTTATAAATCTCTCATCTACTTTGCACATGCGAAGGTGGGAGCTGTGGTGGCAGGAGCCAAGGCGCCGATTGCTTTAACAAGCCGGTCTGATTCAGCTGAAAGTAAGCTTTATTCAATTGCGCTTGCCATCTGTACATCAAATTAAGCGGAAGTAATAGGAGGAATAACACAATGGAACTTTTTAAATATATGGAACGATACGATTATGAACAGCTTGTATTTTGTCAGGATGAGCAGTCTGGCTTAAAAGCGATTATTGCGATTCATGATACAACACTTGGACCTGCACTAGGCGGAACGAGAATGTGGACGTATGAAAACGAAGAAGCAGCTATTGAGGATGCACTGCGTCTAGCAAGAGGAATGACTTATAAAAACGCGGCAGCAGGACTTAATCTTGGCGGCGGAAAAACAGTGATCATCGGTGACCCGAGAAAAGACAAAAACGAAGAAATGTTCCGTGCCTTTGGACGTTACATTCAAGGGCTGAATGGCCGCTATATTACAGCGGAAGATGTCGGTACAACGGTAGAAGACATGGACCTCATTCATGAAGAAACCGATTTTGTCACAGGGATCTCTCCTGCATTTGGTTCATCCGGAAATCCGTCTCCAGTCACTGCTTACGGTGTATATAAAGGGATGAAAGCCGCTGCCAAAGCTGCTTTCGGTACAGATTCATTAGAAGGAAAAACAATTGCTGTCCAAGGTGTTGGAAATGTGGCCTACAATCTGTGTAAACATCTGCACGAAGAAGGCGCACAGCTTATTGTCACAGATATCAACAAAGACTCTGTCAAGCGAGCTGTTGAAGACTTCGGCGCAAAAGCAGTCGATCCTGACGATATTTATGATCAAGCATGTGATATTTATGCACCGTGCGCACTTGGTGCAACCATTAACGATGTAACCATTCCAAAGTTAAAAGCAAAAGTGATTGCAGGTGCTGCAAATAACCAGCTAAGAGAAACGCATCACGGAGACCTTATCCATGAAATGGGGATTGTATATGCTCCTGACTATGTGATTAATGCAGGCGGTGTGATTAACGTGGCTGATGAGCTTTATGGCTATAATGCAGATCGTGCGATGAAAAAAGTCGAAGGCATTTATCAAAATATTGAACGTGTGATTGAAATTTCAAACCGTGATGCCATTCCAACTTATAAAGCGGCAGACCGATTGGCTGAAGAGCGAATTGAAAGAATGCGCAAATCAAGAAGTCAATTCTTGCAAAATGGTCAACATATTTTAAGTCGTCGCTAATTGGAAGAATGAGTTGAAACGGAGGTTTTGTTTTTGCTGACAAAAGAATGGCGTATTCTCACGATTAATCCTGGCTCTACTTCAACAAAAATTGGTGTGTTTCATAATGAACGTTCTATTTTTGAAACGACACTTAGACATACAGATGAGGAATTAAAGTCGTTTCCTCATATCATTGATCAATTTTCTTTCCGCAAAGAAACCATTTTGAAAACACTGCATGAACAGGGGATGAATATCTCAAAGTTTGATGCAGTTTGCGCGCGCGGCGGTCTCCTTCGTCCGATTGAAGGAGGCACATATGAAGTCAATGAGCAAATGGTGAAAGATCTAAAAGAAGGATATGCCGGCCAGCACGCATCCAATCTCGGCGGAATCATCGCGAGAGAAATTGCACTTGGCCTGAATATCCCAGCTTTTATTGTCGATCCAGTTGTGGTGGATGAACTAAAGCCAATTGCTCGTATTTCAGGGCTGCCAACGATCGAAAGAAAAAGCATCTTTCATGCATTAAATCAAAAAGCGGTCGCAAGAAAAACAGCGGCTTCTTTTGGAAAAAGTTACGAAGATTTAAACATGATTATTACTCATATGGGCGGCGGTATCACCATTGGTGTTCATGAAAAAGGGAAAGTCATCGATGTCAATAACGGTCTGCATGGCGAAGGTCCTTTCAGTCCTGAGCGTGCGGGAACCTTGCCGACAGGTGATCTTGTAAATCTTTGTTTTTCGGGTGAGTATACCCAAGAGGAAATGCTCAAACGCATTATTGGTGAAGGCGGGCTAGCGGGCTATCTTGGCACGACAGACGCTGTAAAAGTGGAACGCATGATTGAAGCAGGTGATGAGCGTGCGGCGCTCATTTATGAAGCAATGTGCTATCAGATTGCCAAGGAAATTGGTGCGGCTAGCACTGTTTTAAAAGGAGCAGTTGACGTCATTGTATTAACAGGCGGACTTGCGTACAGCAAACAAATTACATCAAGTATTCGCGGCTATATTGACTGGATTTCAGATGTTGTCGTGTATCCAGGTGAAAATGAGCTGCAATCGTTAGCGGAAGGTGCGCTTCGTATTTTAAAAGAAGAAGAATCACCGAAAGAATACCCAAATGATCAACAGGAAAAGAAAGGAGTGACAAGTCATGGCAACTGAATATGACCTCGTCATTCTTGGTGGAGGCACAGGCGGCTATGTAGCAGCCATCCGTGCCTCACAGCTTGGATTGAAAACAGCAGTTGTAGAAAAAGAAAAGCTCGGCGGAACATGTCTTCATAAAGGCTGCATTCCGTCTAAAGCGCTGCTCAGAAGTGCAGAAGTATATCAAACCGTCAAACGCGCAGCTGATTTTGGTGTTGAGGCAGGCGGCATTGCCTTGCAATTTGCGAGTGTGCAGAAAAGAAAAACAGAGATTGTCGAAAAACTAGCAGGCGGCGTCAAACACTTAATGAAACAAGGGAAAATTGATGTATATGAAGGAATTGGCCGTATTCTTGGCCCATCTATCTTTTCGCCAATGCCAGGAACGATCTCCGTAGAAATGGCAAATGGAGAGGAAAATGAAATGCTCATTCCAAAGCAGGTCATTATTGCAACAGGATCAAGACCGCGGGTGCTGCCAGGGCTTGAAGCAGATGGAACTCACATCCTCACATCAGATGATGCACTTGAACTGCCAGAGCTTCCGCAGTCGATGCTCATTGTCGGAGGTGGAGTGATCGGAATCGAGTGGGCGTCTATGCTCAATGATTTTGGTGTGAACGTCACTGTGATTGAGTTTGCAGACCGCATTTTGCCAACAGAGGATCATGACATTTCTAAAGAAATGGAAAATCTATTATCTAAAAAAGGCATCACCTTTGTTACAAATGCGAAGGTACTGCCAGAGAGCGTAGAAAAGCAGGAAAATCTCGTGACAATTCAAGCGGAAAAGGATGGAGACATTCAGACGTTTGAAGCGGAAAAACTCCTTCTTTCAGTCGGCAGAGTACCTAATATCGAGGGCATAGGTCTTGAAAACACGGACATCCAAACCGAAAAACAAGGCATTGTCGTGAATGAACATTATCAAACGAAAGAATCGCATATTTACGCAATAGGAGATGTCATCGGCGGGCTTCAGCTGGCACATGTCGCTTCCCACGAAGGTATGATTGCTGTTGAACATATGGCTGGGAAAGATCCAAAGCCGCTCGATGAAACGCTCGTATCTAAATGTGTTTACTCTCACCCAGAAACCGCTAGTGTTGGACTCACTGAACAGGCGGCAAAAGAGCAGGGCTTTGAAGTCAAAATAGGGAAATTCCCATTTATGGCGATTGGAAAAGCGCTTGTGTACGGGGAGTCTGATGGATTCGTCAAAATCATTGCCGATCAAAAGACAGATGATATTTTAGGAATTCATATGATTGGTCCTCATGTAACAGATATGATATCTGAAGCTGGATTAGCCAAAGTACTTGATGCAACCCCATGGGAAGTGGGACAGACGATACACCCGCATCCGACCTTATCAGAGGCGATTGGCGAGGCAGCCCTTGCTGTTGACGGGAAGGCGATCCATTTTTAATCAAGGAGGGAAACATGATGAGTAACATGCGTCATCAGGAATTAGGATTATCAGATGAACAAGCAATTGATATATATAGAACAATGCTTCTAGCAAGAAAAATCGATGAACGGATGTGGCTTTTAAACCGTTCAGGGAAAATTCCATTCGTCATTTCTTGTCAAGGGCAAGAAGCGCAGCAAGTCGGTGCTGCATTTGCCCTTAATAGAGAAGAAGATTACGTCTTACCTTACTATCGTGATATGGGGGTTGTCCTTGCTTTTGGGATGACAGCAAAAGATTTAATGATGTCTGGTTTCGCAAAACAAGACGATCCAAACTCAGGCGGAAGACAAATGCCGGGGCATTTTGGACAAAAAGCAAATCGAATTGTGACCGGATCTTCACCTGTCACAACGCAGGTTCCTCACGCGGTGGGAATTGCCCTTGCTGGACGATTAGAGCAGAAAAACTTTGTCAGCTTTGTCACGTTCGGTGAAGGCTCATCAAACCAAGGAGATTTTCACGAAGGCGCTAACTTCGCTGCTGTGCATAAACTGCCTGTTATTTTCATGTGTGAAAACAATAAGTACGCGATTTCCGTGCCATATGACAAACAAGTGGCTTGTGAACGCATTTCAGATCGTGCGATTGGATATGGGATGCCTGGCGTAACTGTAGATGGAAATGATCCGCTTGAAGTATATGCTGCTGTCAAAGAAGCGAGAGACCGTGCGGCTAGAGGCGAAGGCCCGACATTGATTGAAACAATCTCTTACCGTTTAACTGCGCATTCAAGTGATGACGATGACTCAAGCTATCGAGAAAAAGAAGAAGTGCTCGAAGCAAGAAAGAAAGATCCGCTCATCCAATATGAAACGTATTTAATCGAAGGAAACGTCATGACTTCTGAAATGAAAGAAGAGATGACAAAAGAAATCATGCAAATCGTAAACGAAGCCACTGATGAAGCGGAAAACGCAGCTTATGCTGAGGCAGAAAGCGCACTTCGTTACGTGTATGCGGAGTAAGGGGGAAGAAAAATGCCTGTTATGTCATATATAGACGCCATTACACTGGCGATGAAAGAAGAAATGGAACGAGATCCGAAAGTGTTTGTGCTCGGAGAGGATGTCGGGAAAAAAGGCGGCGTATTTAAAGCGACAGCGGGTCTTTACGAGCAATTTGGAGAAGCGCGCGTCATGGATACACCTCTTGCAGAATCAGCCATTGCTGGTGTAGGTATTGGGGCAGCGATGTATGGAATGCGCCCAATTGCAGAAATGCAATTTGCGGATTTCATTATGCCTGCAATCAACCAAATCATTTCAGAGGCTGCAAAAATTAGATACCGATCAAATAATGATTGGAGCTGTCCAATGGTCATCCGCGCACCATACGGAGGCGGAGTACACGGGGCACTTTATCATTCACAATCGGTCGAAGCGATTTTTGCTAACCAGCCTGGTTTGAAGATTGTGATGCCTTCTACACCTTATGATGTCAAAGGTCTTTTAAAGGCTGCAGTGCGTGATCCAGATCCTGTATTGTTCTTTGAACATAAACGTGCATACCGCCTTATTAAGGGAGAAGTGCCTGAAGAGGATTACACTCTTCCGATTGGAAAAGCAGATGTGAAACGTGAAGGCGATGATATCACGGTCATTACATATGGCCTTTGTGTGCATTTTGCGCTGCAAGCAGCAGACCGCCTTGCAAAAGACGGTATTTCCGCTCATATTCTCGATTTGAGAACAGTGTACCCGCTTGATCAGGAAGCGATTATAGAAGCGGCTTCTAAAACAGGGAAAGTGCTTCTGTTAACGGAAGATACAAAAGAAGGCAGCATCATGAGTGAGGTTGCGGCAATCATTTCGGAGCATTGCTTATTTGATTTAGACGCACCAATCAAACGCCTGGCAGGACCAGATATTCCGGCAATGCCTTATGCGCCGACAATGGAGAAATTCTTCATGGTCAACCCGGATAAGGTAGAAGCTGAAATGAGAGAGCTAGCGGCGTTTTAAGAAAGAGGAGGGTTTCAAAGTGGCAATTGAACAAATGAAAATGCCTCAGCTAGGTGAAAGTGTAACAGAAGGAACTATTAGCAAATGGCTCGTTTCACCTGGCGATCATGTGAATAAATACGATCCGATTGCGGAAGTCATGACGGATAAAGTGAACGCAGAAGTCCCGTCTTCTTTTACAGGAACAATTACAAAACTATCGGCTGAGGAAGGCGAAACGCTGCAAGTAGGAGAAGTGTTCTGTGAAATTGAAGTTGAAGGAAGCGAGCAGCAGAGCGAGAAAGAAGCAGCACCTGAGCAAAGCAAAGCGCCTGAAGCAGATCAAACAAATGAGAATCAAAGTCAAAAGAAACGTTACTCTCCAGCCGTTCTTCGTTTAGCAGATGAGAATGGCATTGATTTAGCAGCTGTTCAAGGTACGGGAGCAGGCGGCCGAATTACTAGAAAAGATTTGCTGCAGCTTATTGAAAACGGCGGCGTCAAAGAGAAGACAGCACCTGTCAATGAACGTGCTGTTCAACCGGAGCCTGCGCAGCCGACTCAAGCAAAAGCGGCTCCTGCCATCCCTTCCATGCCTGGTGATGTTGAGCTGCCAGTCACGCCGATCCGGCAGGCAATTGCGGCCAATATGCTGAGAAGCAAACATGAAATTCCGCATGCATGGACGATGATGGAAGTCGATGTGACAAATCTAGTGACAAGAAGAAATCAGCTGAAGGATCAGTTTAAAGCAAAAGAAGGCTTTAACTTGACGTTCTTTGCGTTCTTTGTCAAAGCAGTGGCTCAGGCCTTAAAGGAATTCCCTGAAATGAACAGTATGTGGGCTGGAGATAAAATTGTGCAGAAGAAAGCGATCAATGTTTCGATTGCTGTCGCTACAGATGACGCGCTTTTTGTTCCAGTCATTAAGGATGCGGATGAAAAGACCATTAAGGGCATCGCCAAAGAAATTCATGAGCTGGCGTCTAAGGTGAGACAAGGAACGCTCAAGCAAAGTGATATGGAAGGCGGTACATTCACTGTCAACAACACGGGATCATTTGGTTCAGTACAATCAATGGGAATCATTAATTATCCGCAAGCGGCGATTTTACAAGTAGAATCGATCGTGAAGCGTCCAATGATAGTAAACGGAATGATTGCGGCAAGAGACATGGTCAATCTTTGTCTTTCATTAGATCACAGAGTACTAGATGGTCTTGTATGCGGCAGATTCCTTCAGCGAATTAAACAAATCCTTGAAGGCATCGACGAGCAGACATCTGTTTATTAAAACAATCATTTTCCCCCTCCCGGCATGAGAGGGGGATTTCCACATCTAGGAGAAAGGAGCGATGATATGTCTGGACTAGATTTTTTTGCTTTTCTAACGATTGGTCTCATGTTTATCACAGCGATTGCCTTCGCTTTTCTGCGGTACATTTCTAAATCACGCAATCATCCTGAACGATTACTGCTTATCATATCGATCGTTTCAATCATTCAAATCGTGTACTGTCTGCTGATTGTCGGTGGCTTCAAAGGAGCAGCCAATAGCTTTTTAGGAATATCACTTCTCGCCGGTACACTTCTCGGATATGCACTTGAATATTTATACAGACGCTATATCAAAAAAAAGCCCGAATCAAAATGATGTCGGGCTTTTTTTATTCTGCTGGAACAATAAAGGTCAAATGCTGTTTTAACACTTCTAAAGATGAGGGAGCCTTCATATAAACCTCACCATCCGTATCAGCATCCATTTCCTCTTTTGTGTGGATACGAATACTGGACGCTTGAATGAGAGACAGATCGCCGGTGAAATCCTCCAGCTCTTCCCGGTTCATTGAGAAAATTTCTTTTAAAGCAGAGAAACTTGTATTTCTGCAAATTAAGATTTCAGCTTTTCCATCATCAATGGATGCATTAGGCAAATCAATTTTATTTGTACCGATAAAATGTCCATTCATGACAAGAACGATGACTGCTTCCTCTTCCCAGCTTTCCTCTTCGGTCTCAATCCGTACGTGAAAAGGATCTGTTTGCTGCAGTGTGCGCAGGGCACTTGTGAAGTAGCTGATTTTACCGAGTACGGCTTTTTCCTTATCGTTAATGTTGTTGGACGTGTCTGCGATCAGCCCAATTCCCCAAAAGTTTAACACGTATCGATCTTCTGCTTTGATTAAGTCGACCTTTTTCTCTTTGCCGTCTACAATCATTTGAGCGGCTTTTTGCATCTGTTGAGGAATACCAAGTGTTCTAGAAAAATCATTGCATGTCCCGCCTGGTAATATCGCTACAGCGGGCCTTTTTTCTAAGCCGCCAATACCGTTCATACATTCATGCACGGTACCATCTCCGCCTAATATGATGAGCAATTCCACCGTCTCATCAATATGACGGCAGAAATTATAAGCATCATTTGGCTGCTTTGTTGGTTTAAGAATGAGTTCATCAATATGTAGAGAAAGAAGAGGCACTGTTTGACCGAGTGTTTTTTCCATGTTTTTTTGTCCAGCATTTCCATTATAAATGAGCATCGCTTTTTTGAATTGTGCCATCACGCAGTTCTCCCTTTCATCTCTTTATCATCACTTTTCCCCAATTTGACAGCTCATAAACGATGTTCGGAAAAAGAGGCGATGGATAAGACAACACATTTGCCCGCAGGCGTTTTCCTTGATATGATGGATTTAAAATGGTTTTGGTACGCAAAAGGAGTGGACGGACATGAATATTGATTTTAATTTATTTATGAATGATATTGTAAAACAAGCGAGAGAAGAAATTAAGCAGGCAGGCTACACTGAGCTCACGTCAGCTGAAGAAGTAGACGAAGCACTGACTAAAAAAGGAACGGCACTTGTCATGGTGAATTCAGTATGCGGCTGTGCAGGCGGTATTGCAAGACCAGCTGCTGGCTATTCTGTTCATTACGATAAGCGTCCAGATCAATTGCTGACAGTGTTTGCTGGGCAAGACAAAGAGGCAACAGCAAGAGCTCGTGAATACTTTGAAGGCTTCCCGCCATCTTCACCATCTTTTGCCTTATTAAAAGATGGAAAAATCATCAAAATGGTCGAGCGTCATGAAATTGAAGGGCACGAGCCAATGGAAGTCGTGTCAAAACTACAAGCTGCTTTTGATGAGCATTGCGAAGAAATCTAACATATGACTTTTGAATGAATAAATATAAAGCAGTCCGGTCTTTAGATCGGTCTGCTTTTTTTTTTATAAGACAATAGAATCAAAATAATTTTAGCAAAATACTATTGCATCTTAAAAAGAAAGTGTTTAAAATACATTATAGTGAATAAATATTCAAATCAATACATGATTTTAAATACTGGGAGGCATCATCATATGAAAAAGTGGTTATTATTACTTATGACAGCTGGTCTTGCAGCTGCACTCGCAGCATGCGGAACTTCTTCTAATAATTCAAACGCATCAGGAGATGACAAAACACTCGTGATGGCGACATCAGCAGATTATCCGCCATTTGAATCAAAAGACGGAGATAAAATTGTCGGTTTTGATGTAGATCTTGCAACAGCACTAGCGAAAAAGAACGGCTACAAGCTAGAAATTCAAGATATGGACTTTGCTAGCCTTGTATCAGCCCTCAAAACAAACAAAGCTGATATTGTCCTTGCTGGAATGACACCTACAGAAAAACGTAAAAAACAAGTTGATTTCTCTGATGTTTATTACAATGCTAAAAACTTGGTTGTATCAAAGAAATCTAGCGGTATTAAAGCAGAGAAAGATTTAAAAGATAAAACAGTCGGCGTTCAATTAGGTTCTATTCAACAAGATGAAGCAAATGGATTGCAAAAGAAATATAACCTTACAGTTGAAGACCGTAATAAAATTTCTGATATCATTCAAGAGATCAAAGCAGGCCGTTTTGATGCAGCAATTATTGAAGATAAAGTAGCTGCTGGTTACTTGAAAAAGGAAAAAGACTTCCAAGCATTTGGATTGAACAGCTCAAACGAAGGTTCAGCCATTGCATTCAAGAAAAATAGCGACTTAACAGCGAAGTTTAATAAATCATTAAAAGAAATGAAAGATAATGGTGAACTTGATAAATTAATTAAAAAATGGTTTGCTGATGAAAAGTAAGTCAGGAAAAGGATCAGCGTCATTCAAGAAAATCAAGTAGAAAAGCGCTGAAAAGTTCAACTCGTGTTGAACTTTTTTCCTGTTTTGTATGAAGGCAAAAAAAAGGAGAATGTCATGTTTGATTTTAAAGATGTAATACCTCAGATGCCCTTTATTTTAGAAGGGCTTAAGGTCACGCTTTCTATTGTAGTGGTATCCCTTTTCCTTGGATTTATCTTAGGAATTTTATTAACGCTTTGTAAAATTAGTGTGTTTAAACCGCTCATTTGGATTGCAGACTTTTATACGTCAATTTTCCGAGGCACACCGCTTGTGCTTCAATTGCTCATTATTTATTTTGGTTTGCCTCAGCTTCTTGGGTTCCAAATCGATCAATACTGGGCTGCTGTAGCGGCATTTTCACTCAACTCGGCGGCATACGTATCTGAAATTATTCGTGCGGGTATTAATGCCATCGATAAAGGTCAAAAAGAAGCAGCCGTTGCTTTAGGCATCCCTTATGCTAAAATGATGAAGGACTTATTGCTTCCGCAGGCGTTTAAAAATATTTCACCTGCACTTGTGAATGAAACGATTACACTGACAAAAGAATCAGCGATTGTAACAGTCATCGGACTGGGTGATGTCATGAGACGAGCCTATCAAGCTGGGGCCGTCACGTATAATTATCTTGAACCGCTTATTTTTGCGGGTCTTATCTATTATGTCATCGTGCTTGTTCTCACCTTTGTCGGCAAATCGGTGGAAAGGAAGTTAAAATCAAATGATTAAAATAGAGAAACTCACAAAATCTTTTGGTAAAAACGAAGTTTTAAAGGGGATCGACACGACCATTAAAGAAGGGGAAGTTGTTGCGGTTATTGGACCATCTGGTTCAGGAAAATCGACCTTCCTCCGCTGCATCAACTTACTTGAAAAGCCGACTTCCGGTGTAATAACAATTAAGGACACCGAAATCACCAATCCAAAAACGAATGCACTAAAAGTGCGTGAGAACATCGGAATGGTATTTCAGCATTTCCATCTGTTCCCGCATAAAACCGTGCTGGAAAATATTACGTATGCGCCAATGAATGTGAAGAATCAATCGAAGGCAGACAGCATCAAGCAAGCTGAAGACCTGCTCAAAAAGGTAGGGCTTTTAGAGAAAAAAGATGATTTCCCGAACCGTTTGTCCGGCGGTCAAAAGCAGCGTGTGGCGATTGCACGTGCGCTTGCAATGACACCAGACATTATGCTGTTTGACGAACCAACGTCTGCCCTAGATCCAGAAATGGTCAAGGAAGTATTAGAGGTCATGAAAGAGCTGGCTCAATCTGGAATGACACTCGTCATCGTCACACATGAAATGGGCTTTGCAAAAGAAGTGGCTGACCGTGTGATCTTTATGGATGACGGGAAAATTGTAGAGGATGCAAACCCTGTACAATTTTTTGAATCACCATCTTCACAGCGTGCGCAAGACTTCTTACAAAAAATATTATAAAGAAAAAAGGGAAGGAGACTTAACATCTCCTTCTTTTTTTGATTATAATGGGGAAAGTAAAAAAAGTTCATCATTTCACAAAAGTGAATGGAAACAAGACAGAAAAGAGTGAATCACATCATGTTTAAAATTGGCTACCGAACGCTGAAAACAGCATTAGGAACAGCGATCGCTATTTATATTGCACAATTGCTTGGCTTGCAAAATTATTCAGCTGCCGGGATTATTACGATCCTGTGTATTCAGGTGACAAAGAAAAGATCCCTCTTAGCATCGGGAGCCCGCTTTGCAGCATGCAGTCTCGCTATTTTATTTTCTTATTTATTTTTCGATCTGATCGGGTATCATCCTTTTGTGATCGGTTTGATGCTGCTTGTCTTTATTCCAACAACGGTTCTGCTTCGAATTAAAGAAGGGATTGTCACAAGTTCAGTCATCATTCTCCATTTATACATGTCTGGCGGGATTACCCTGCATCTCATTTGGAATGAACTGCTGCTGATTACCATTGGTGTTGGGGTAGCGCTGATTATGAACCTATATATGCCTAGTGTTGATAAAAAGCTCAAACGCTACAGCGAACAAATTGAAGCCAACTTTGCTAAAATTTTTGAGGAAATCGAGCAATACTTAATGACAGGGAAGCAAGACTGGACAGGAAAAGAAATACCAGAGACACATCAATTGATTAAAGAAGCAAAAGCTCTCGCATATCGTGATGTTGAAAACCATGTATTAAGACATGAAAACCTGTATTATCATTATTTCAACATGAGACAAAAGCAATTTGAAATCATTGAGCGTGTGCTGCCCAAAATTACGTCGATTTCCGTCACAACGGAGCATGGACAAATCATTGCAGAATACATTAGAGACTTACGCGAACATATTCACCCAGGGAACACAGCGCATAAGTTTTTAAGACGTCTCATTGATATGAAAGAAGAATTCGACGCACTTCCGCTCCCGCAAACACGAGAAGAATTTGAGGCAAGAGCGGCACTCTTTCATTTCCTCGGTGAAATGGAACAATATTTAGTACTGAAAAGCTATTTTAAAGGGATGAAAGAATAGAGACGCATGAGTTCCTCCTTCATTGGTCAATCTAATGAAAAAGGAGGAGCCTATGCGTCTTTTATTTTATACCGTACTGACCATGTCCCTTTCACCTATCTGGCCGCTTGGGCAAAACCCGCTGCCAGGTGACCCATTTGTCATTATTAATAAACAAACAAATGAACTTGCCTTTATTGATCAAGGGAAAATTCAAAAAGTATATCCTGCCTCTACAGGAAAAACAGCAGATTTAACGCCAGAAGGTGAATTTACCATTATGATCAAAGCGAAAGATCCCTATTACAGAAGAAAAAATATTGAAGGCGGTGCGAAGAATAATCCTCTTGGACGAAGATGGATTGGATTTGATGCACGAGGAACAGATGGCAGAACCTACGGAATTCATGGAACGAGTGATGAAACTTCGATTGGGAAATTTATCACGGCAGGCTGTGTGAGACTTCATAATCAAGATGTAGAGCTGCTGTTTGATCAGCTTCCAATTGGAACAAAGGTATGGATTACAAAATCAAGTGCTTCCTTTGAAACGCTTGCCAAAGACAAACAGGCCATTCGTTGATATCCCGAATCACCTGCTTGTCTGCTTTTATTCAATCCTTATAAAAAGGCTGCTGCTCCTGCTAAAAGTGAAGAAACTAACAGCAGGCTAATCATAAGCAATACCATAAATTTCATGAATTTTTGAGACATATCGCACCCCTATAACCGAAGATTTTTGCGACAAGCGCAGTTGTCTTTATTTTATCTGGTTTTTTCATATGCGACAAGTGATCAGCAAAGGAAGTGAACGGATGACACAAATCGATCATATTGCCATTGCCGTCTTTTCTATTAAAGAAACATCTCAAACGCTTCATCAGCTATTTAATTGGCATTTTTCAGACATACAGGAGATTCCTGAGCAGGAGATTAAAGCGTCCTTCGCTTCACTTGATGATCTGCACATTGAATTAATTGAGCCAATCTCAGCCCGCAGTAAACTACATAATTTCTTAACAAAAAGAGGAGAGGGGCTTCATCATATTGCGCTAAAGTCGGGTGACATTCAGGCTGATCTTAGCCGTCTCGATCACCTTGGCGTGCAGCTTCTCCAAAAAACAGCACAGATGGGCGCCAGCGGAAAGCAAATTGCATTTATTTCACCTAAAGAAACGTCAGGTGTGTTATTTGAATTGTGCGAGTCCTTGAAAGGAGAGAAACATAGTGATGAATGAATCGTTCAATGACTTGTCTGAATGGCGGAAGAAAGCGTTAATGGGTGGCGGCGAAAAACGAGCAGCGGTTCACAAGAACAAAGGAAAGCTGATGGCTCGAGAGCGGCTTCATGAACTTCTTGACGAGGGCAGCTTGATGGAAATTCAGTCATTTGCAACAGGCGATCTGTCAGAGCATGTTGGAGACGGTGTCGTCATTGGAACGGGACTCATTCATGGAAAACCAGTATGTGTTTATGCACAAGATGCAACAGTATATGGGGGCTCATTAGGCGAAATGCATGCGAAGAAAATTGCCGCTTTAATGGATCTGGCCGCTAAAAATCAGATGCCGGTCATCGGTCTAAAAGACTCAGGTGGTGCGAGAATTCAAGAGGGTGTGGTATCATTAGAAGGATACGGACAGATTTTTAAACGGAATGTGCTGTACTCTGGTCGAATCCCGCAAATATCTGTTATTTTAGGTTCATGTGCTGGAGGTGCAGTCTATTCTCCTGCATTGACTGATTTTGTCTTCATGACAGAGCAAACAGCTCATATGTTTTTAACTGGTCCGAAAGTAATAGAAAAAGCAACAGGAGAAACGGTCTGTCCTGACCGTCTTGGCGGTGCAAGTGTTCAGCATCAGACAAGCGGGAATGTGCACTATACTGGGAAAGATGAGAAGGACGTGTTAAAAGCGGTTCGAACTCTTTTAACGTACATACAAACGAAACAACAGGCTGTCACACGCGCTGGGGTACGAAAGCACGATTCCGCCGATCCAGGCAGAATTCTGCCAAAGAATCCATCACGCACCTATGATGTCAAACAAGTGGTGACAGCGATAACCGATCCAGACTCATTCTTTGAAACGCAGCCTTGTTTCTCAAAAAATATTGTCACAGGTTTTGCCAGATTACAAGGAGCCTCCATTGGTGTTGTTGCCAATCAGCCAAAGGTGCTGGCAGGCAGCCTTGATCTTGACGCTTCCGATAAAGCGGCCAGGTTTATTCGATTTTGTGATGCGTTTCATATTCCGATCTTAACCCTTGTGGACGTTCCTGGTTTTTTACCAGGGGAGAAAGCTGAGCATGCAGGAATTATCCGCCACGGTGCAAAGCTTTTATATGCGTATGCTGAAGCAACCGTTCCCAAAATCACTGTGATTTTAAGAAAGGCGTTTGGCGGTGCTTATGTCGCGATGAATAGCAAGGGCTTAGGCGCTGACTTTGTTTATGCATGGCCAGAGGCCGAAATTGATGTCATGGGGAAAACGTTCGCAGACGAAATTGTTCATCCTGCTTCGCGCGAGTCTGAAAACAAACCAAGTGTATGGAAAGCGGCCCAGGCAGGTCTGATAGACGATATTTTTATGCCAGCTGAAACGAGAGAGCGATTGATCCGCTCATTTGATTTGCTTCGCAGTAAGGAAGAAGATAGACCGTTAAAAAAGCATGGCAACATGCCGCTATAAGAGGAGGAGCATCATCATGATCAATGAAAAACGCTTACTAGACGAATTTTTAGAATTAGTTCAGGTTGATTCAGAAACAAAACACGAAGAGAAAATTGTTGAAGTATTAAAAGAAAAATTCTCGCAGCTTGGTCTTAAAGTGGTTGAAGACGATTCAAAAGCAGCAACAGGCCACGGTGCAGGCAACCTTGTCTGCACATTAGAAGGGAATCAAGAGGCAGATACGATTTATTTCACTTCTCATATGGATACAGTTGTGCCGGGAAATGGCGTAAAACCAGTCATTGAGGACGGCTATGTGAAAACAGATGGAACAACTATTCTTGGTGCTGACGATAAAACAGGACTTGCTGCTATGTTTGAAGCGATCCGTGTGCTGAAAGAGAAAAATTTAAAGCACGGGAAGATTGAATTTGTGATCACAGCAGGCGAGGAATCAGGACTTGTTGGAGCAAAAGCGTTAGACCCAAATTTGATGACAGCGAAATACGGCTATGCCCTTGATTCAGATGGCAAGGTTGGTACGATTATCGTAGCTGCACCAACACAGGCAAAAGTACGCGCAACGATTTACGGAAAAACCGCTCACGCAGGTGTCGCGCCTGAAAAAGGTGTGTCTGCGATTACCATTGCATCAAAAGCAATTGCCAGCATGCCACTTGGCCGCATCGATGAAGAAACAACAGCGAATATCGGCCGTTTTGAAGGCGGAACACAAACGAATATTGTGTGCGATCAAGTCGATATTTTGGCGGAAGCACGCTCTTTAGAACCAGCAAAAATGGAAGCTCAAGTAGCGAAGATGAAAGAAGCCTTTGAAAAAACCGCTAAAGAAATGGGCGGAAGTGCCGATGTACAAATTGACATCATGTATCCAGGCTTCAAATTCTCACACGGCGATCAAGTCGTAGAAGTGGCGAAAAAAGCGGCAGCAAAAATTGGCCGTCCTTCAGAACTGCAGACGAGCGGCGGAGGCAGTGATGCAAACGTCATTGCAGGCAACGGCGTCCCAACTGTCAACCTAGCTGTTGGATATGAAGATATTCATACGAAAAATGAGAAAATGCCGATTGAAGAATTAGTCAAAACAGCTGAAATGGTTCTCGCCATTATCGAAGAAACGACAAATCCATCGTAAAGGCAGGAGACTCTGTGAGCGCGCAAAAGATTATTATTTTTCAGGTGGGGCAAGAGGAGTTTGGCATCAGTGTAGAGCATATTCGTTCGATTGAAAAGGTCCCTTACTTACAAGAAGTATCGAACCTTCCAAAAGAAATTAAAGGGCTGATGTCATTAAGAGGAGAGGTCATTCCTGTCAGTGACACAGGTGTGATGCTTCACGGAAAGCCTCTTGATGTAAACGAGCAGTCAAAGGTACTGCTATTTGAAGTAAACGATCAAATGATTGGCTGTCTTGTCTCAGATGCAAAAGATATTATCGATATCGAGCAAAGCGAGATCAAGCCATTTCATATGAACACGAAGGCCTCTGAATATTTCTTCGGCGTTGTTGAGAGAGAAAACAAAATGATTTTACAAGTGGACCCAAATAAGTTCCTTGGGAAAATTGAGGACCTCGATCAATTGCCAGACCGGTTGAAAGAAGAATTGGCATAATGAAAAGCCCCTTATCTTTAGATAAGGGGTTTATTTTTATTCAGCAGCTGGTTTGGCTTGTTCGTTAGCCGCAGCTTTCGTTTTTGATTTTTGGTACATGACATTTAAAATAATCGTTTGAATCGTGAGTAGTAGTCCGCTTGTCATCCAGTATAAAGGAAGAGCAGCGGGTGCATTAATTGAAAGAAACAGCATCATGATCGGGAAAATCATGCCCATCACTTTCGCCTGCTTCAGTGCAGCCTCTGTCTGGGTGCCTGATTGCTTCGCATATTTTTGCGTGACATAAAATTGTAAGAAATACATAGCCCCTGCAAAAATCGCCACCAATAAATCGGTTTGTCCTAAATTAAACCATAAGAACGTATGAGTTGCGATCTCAGGTGTTGAGCGGATTGCTGAGTAAAAGCCAAGAACAATTGGAATTTGAATCAGCATCGGCAGACAGCCCATGGCAAGCGGGTTCACATTGTTCTCTTTATATACTTTCATCATTTCCATTTGCAGTTCTTTTTGTTTTTCAGGTTCTTTCGTTTTCTTCAATTTGCTTTGTATTTGGTCAATCTGAGGCTTCACCAATGCCATTTTTTCCTGCATGACTCTTTGCTTCTTAAATTGATTCGCAAAAAGCGGGAAAATCAGCAGGCGGACAATCAAGGTGACGAACATAATCGATAAACCATAATCATCATGAAAGAAGTTCGCAAGCCAAATGATCAGCTCAGAAAAAGGCTGAACAAAATAATGATGGAAAAAACCATCAGAGCTCGTATTCGTTTGCGCACTCGCTGCAAATGCAGGTGACGCAATCATCATCAAACATAAAGTCGTAAAAACAGTCAATAAACGTTTCAATTCGTTTCCTCCTCATGATTAAAAAAATTTAATAAGCGAGAGGAAGCGAATGGTCTTCATCATCATTAGATGATCTTTTCATTCGAATGACTTTACTAATCCAAGTTGTAATGCGATCATATATGATAAACAGAAAGTCTGTTCGATTCAAGCAAGATGCGTCCAACTCTTCCAAACGATGCCCACCAAGGTGTTCGTTCATACGGCAGTCTTTTAGTAAAAAAGCAATGCCGATGGCCGTCAGCGCTGGAAGAATAATCGTAAAGAATTCAACAAGGAAAAAGACTTCATTGAATGTATCAATAATCATGATTATCACATCCATTTCATTACTCACAGTGTACTATACACATGGTTAAATGTCTAACAGAACCACGTGTTTTCTTCATTAAATAAAATTCCTTATTCTGTATAAAATAGTAAATGTCATCCAAACTTCATATTTCCTATCCTATAATGAGGGGGATGAAAAGAAATGGAGGTTTTGAATATGACAAGTATTTACCCAAAGTTTCGAGCAGCTGCGGTACAAGCAGCACCGGTCTACTTAAATTTGGAAGCAACCGTTGAGAAATCATGCGACCTGATTGACGAGGCAGCTTCAAATGGTGCAAAGCTTGTGGCATTCCCAGAAGCATTTTTACCTGGTTACCCTTGGTTTGCTTTTATTGGTCATCCAGAATATACAAGAAAGTTCTATCATGAATTATATAAAAATGCAGTTGAAAGCCCTAGCTTAGCCATTCAAAAACTCAGTGAAGCAGCAAAAAGAAATGAAACGTACGTTTGTATATCATGTAGTGAAAAAGATGGCGGCTCTCTCTATTTAGCTCAGCTTTGGTTTAATCCAAATGGGGATTTAATAGGAAAACATCGGAAAATGAGAGCTTCTGTAGCAGAAAGACTCATTTGGGGGGATGGAAGTGGCAGTATGATGCCAGTGTTTCAAACTGAAATTGGAAACCTGGGCGGATTGATGTGCTGGGAGCATCAAGTCCCGCTAGATCTTATGGCGATGAATGCCCAAAATGAGCAGGTACATGTAGCCTCTTGGCCAGGTTATTTTGATGATGAAATATCAAGCAGATATTATGCCATCGCGACACAGACATTTGTGCTGATGACATCATCTATATATACGGAAGAAATGAAAGAGATGATTTGTTTAACGCAGGAGCAAAGAGATTACTTTGAAACATTTAAGAGCGGGCATACGTGCATTTACGGGCCGGATGGGGAGCCGATCAGTGATATGGTTCCAGCTGAAACAGAGGGAATTGCTTACGCTGACATTGATGTAGAAAGAGTCATTGATTACAAGTATTATATTGATCCGGCTGGACACTACTCCAATCAAAGTTTGAGTATGAATTTTAATCAACAGCCTACTCCGGTTGTGAAACAATTATATCCTCAAAAAAATGAAGTATTCACATATGAGGACATTCAATATCAACATGGTATACTTGAAGAAAAAGTGTAAATGAACGTGAAACCTTCTCTTTTTTAGAGAAGGTTTTTTTGAGGAAAGATGAAATAAATCAATGTATAATCAAAAATAGCTGATCAAAATTCAGGTAGATAAGAAAATGGGGTTATGCCAATGTCAAATATTATTTTTCATATAGACATGAATGCTTTTTATGCCAATGTAGAAATGGCGTATGATCCTTCTTTGCGAGGGAAACCTTTAGCTATCAGCGGAAATGCAAAAGAGCGTAAAGGGATTGTTGTGACGTGCAGCTACGAGGCGAGAGCATTAGGTGTGAAGCCCCCGATGCCCTTGTGGGAGGCGAAGCGGCTATGTCCGGGACTCATTGTCCGCACACCGAACTTTGACCGGTACCGCAGCTCCTCACAAGAGATGTTTACAATACTAAGAGAATACAGTGATTTAGTCGAACCTGTATCGATTGATGAGGGCTACATTGATTTAACGCATACGCCATATGCCGAACATGCGGTAAAAACGGCTCATGATATTCAAACAAGGCTAGTAGAGGAGCTGATGCTTCCTTCAAGTATCGGCATTGCACCGAATAAATTTTTAGCGAAAATGGCGTCTAATTGGAAAAAGCCAATGGGAATCACCATATTGCGTAAACGAGATGTTCCGAACATGCTTTGGCCGCTACCTGCTGGTGACATGCACGGGGTTGGACAAAAAACGGCAGATAAATTGAAAACCATCGGAATTCATACTATAGAAGACTTAGCGAAAGCGAATGAGTATACGCTAAAAGAATTGCTTGGCATTAATGGACCGAGATTAAAGCAAAAGGCGAATGGTGAACATGACGGCATCGTGGACCCAGAAAGAATATACGAATTTAAATCCGTCGGCAATTCATCCACTCTGCCTCATGATTCGGATGATTCAGATGAACTTGTCACGTTAATTGATAAGCTGTCACAATCTGTGAGTGCAAGGTTAAAGAGAAAAGAAGTGATGGCGAATCGGCTGCTCATCATGATTCGGTATGCAAGCTGGAAAAATATCACGCGAAGTATCATGCTCACAAATCCAACGGATCGAAAGGAAGACATATTTGAAGCGGCAAAACAGTTATTCCTGAAACATTGGAATGATCAGCCAGTGAGGCTCTTAGGTGTAACGGGGACAGACCTAGTCGAACGAAAAGCAGCCGTTAAACAGCTTGATTTATTTTCATATACAGAAGATGCAAAAGAAGAGCCCCTCCAAACCATTTTAGATGGACTGAAAGAAAAATATGGAAAACCATTGGTGCAAAGAGGGATCACCATTAAGGAAAAAGAGAGTAAAACAAGCGGGACAAGTTTTAATAAAGATTTTTTTCAGGACGAAAGAGGAAATGACTAGCCTGAAAACTTGATAAAAGAGGTGATGTTGTGGTAATTTCAAAGGGTACATCATTTCAGCAGTAATCAATATAGTGTGTTAGAAGGGACGTCAGAATTATGTCAAAACAACAAATCGGTGTGGTTGGACTAGCCGTTATGGGGAAAAACCTTGCCCTCAATATTGAAAGCCGCGGTTTCTCCGTATCCGTTTATAACAGATCTAGCAGCAAAACAGAAGAGTTTCTTCAAGAAGCAGAAGGAAAATACGTTGTTGGCACATACAGCATCGAAGAATTTGTTCAGTCGCTTGAAACACCGCGTAAAATTCTTTTAATGGTAAAAGCTGGTGCAGCAACAGATGCAACCATTCAATCATTACTTCCTCACCTAGAGAAAGGTGACATTTTAATTGATGGTGGAAATACATATTACAAGGATACACAAAGACGTAATCAAGAGCTTGCAGAAAGTGGCATTCACTTTATTGGTACAGGTGTTTCCGGCGGTGAAGAAGGCGCGCTAAAAGGTCCTTCCATCATGCCAGGCGGTCAAAAAGAAGCGCATGAGCTAGTGAAACCAATTTTAGAAGCGATCTCTGCGAAAGTAGATGGCGAACCTTGTACAACGTATATCGGCCCAGATGGAGCAGGACATTATGTCAAAATGGTTCATAACGGTATCGAGTACGGAGATATGCAATTGATCTCTGAATCATACTTTATCTTGAAGCATGTTGCTGGATTGTCAGCAGGGGAGCTTCATGAAGTATTCTCAGAGTGGAATAAAGGCGAGCTTGACAGCTATTTAATCGAAATTACAGCTGACATTTTCACAAAAGTGGATGAAGAAACAAACCAGCCGCTTGTGGATGTGATCTTAGATAAAGCTGGTCAAAAAGGAACTGGAAAATGGACAAGCAAAAGCTCACTTGATCTAGGTGTCCCGCTTCCAATCATTACTGAATCTGTTTTTGCGCGCTACATTTCAGCTATGAAAGATGAGCGTGTGGAAGCAAGTCAATTGATCCAAGGTCCTGAGCCTGCGCAATCAGCTGAGAATAAACAAGAGCTGATCGAAGCGGTTAGAAAAGCCCTATTCATGAGTAAAATCTGTTCTTACGCACAAGGCTTTGCGCAAATGAAAGCAGCGTCTGATGAATATAACTGGGATTTAAAATACGGTGAAATTGCGATGATCTTCCGTGGTGGATGTATCATTCGTGCAGCCTTCTTACAACAAATTAAAGAAGCATATGACCGTAATCCTGAACTGAAAAACCTATTGCTTGATCCATACTTTAAGGATATTGCTCAAAACTATCAATCATCACTTCGTAAAGTCATTTCACTTGCAGTTGAACAAGGAGTTCCTGTTCCTTCATTCTCAAGTGCACTTGCTTACTTTGATAGCTATCGCACAGCTGTCCTTCCAGCGAATTTAATTCAAGCACAGCGTGACTATTTCGGTGCACATACGTATGAGCGCACAGATAAAGAAGGCGTATTCCATACTGAATGGATGAAATAAACAGAACGACTGAAAAACCTTACCTTTGGTAAGGTTTTTTTGTTTGCATATTTTCGGCTAAAAATGAGAAAAAGAGGGATGCTATGTAAAAAAGACAAGAAAGTAGGGATAGAAGTGGGCATCTTATATGCACTTCTCCCAGCGATATTTTGGGGAAGTATTGTTCTCATCAGTGTCAAACTAGGCGGGAATGCGTATCAGCAAACCCTCGGCATTACGCTCGGCGCGTTTTTATTTTCGATTGTAGCTTTTTTCATCAAAATGCCAGAGCTGACACCGCTTATATTTGCGGTTTCCGTCATTTCAGGCATCTTTTGGAGTATTGGACAAATGAATCAGCTTTCAAGTGTCGCTTTTCTTGGCGTGTCTAAAGCGGTTCCTTTATCAACGGGCATGCAGCTTGTGAGCACGACCCTATTTGGCGTCATGGTCTTCAAAGAATGGCAGACAATGACGGTCATACTCATTGGTTCCTGCGCCATTTTACTGATCATTGCAGGTGTTGTCATGACATCGCTCGGTCAAAAAAAGAATGGCGGCGAGAATGGCAGAGGCAATTTTAAAAAAGGGATCATTATTCTACTCATATCCACCGTCGGCTACGTCGGATATGTTGTCATTTTAAGATGGTTTGATATTGATGGCTGGTCTGCACTCGTCCCGCAATCTGTCGGCATGCTGCTTTCATCCTTAGCGATTAGTTTAAAGCAGGATCCATTTAGTAAATATACGTTTAGAAATATCATTGCCGGTCTTATTTGGTCAACAGGAAATCTTGGGCTGCTTTTGGCCATTCCATTAATTGGCGTAGCCGTAAGCTTTTCAATGTCACAAACAGGGATTGTCATCTCAACACTAGGCGGCATTTACTTATTAAAAGAGAAAGCATCTAGAACAAGCTTTGTCATTGCAGGCTGCTTGATGATTATTGCAGGCGGTGTGCTGCTAGGCTTTACAAAATAGGAGGTAACACGAATGTATCCAGATTTAGAAGGAAAAACAGTTCTGATTACAGGCGCAGGTACAGGAATTGGTCAAGCGATGGCACGCCGATTTGGACAAGAAAAAGCCAATGTGGTGATCAATTACTTTTCTGATAAAGAAAATCCGGATGACACCATTGCAGATATTCAAAAACATGGCGGACAGGCTGTGAAAATCAAGGGAGATGTATCAAAGGAAGAGGATATGCAGGCAATGATTAATAAAGCTGTTGATACATTCGGCAGTCTTGATGTGATGATCAATAATGCAGGTATTGAAAATGAAGTGCCTTCCACCGAAATGACGCTGGATAATTGGAACAAAGTGATGTCTACCAATTTAACAGGTATGTTTCTAGGATGCCGTGATGCACTGAGGTATATGACGGATCATGGGATAGAAGGCTCGATCATTAATATGTCGTCGGTTCATCAGCAAATTCCTTGGCCTCATTTTGTCCATTATGCAGCTAGTAAAGGAGGCGCCAAGCTTTTGACAGAAACATTGGCGCTTGAATATGCCCCTAAAAAAATCCGTGTTAACAGTATTGCACCAGGCGCCATTGATACCCCGATTAATGCGGAGAAATTCGATGATCCAGCCTTGAAAAAAGGCGTGATTGAGCTGATTCCAATCGGCTATATTGGAAAGCCGGAAGAAGTGGCAGCATGTGCTGCCTGGCTGGCATCAAAAGAAGCAAGCTATGTTACCGGCCTAACGTTATATGTAGACGGCGGCATGACAAAGTATCCTGGGTTCCAGGCAGGAAAAGGATAATATAAAAAAAGAGCGTACAATACGCTCTTTTTTTATATTAAATACAGACAAATAAAATTAAATGTCTAGACATTTAAAAATAAAAATATATAATATTAATTGGAAGCGCTTTTATTACAACATTGGGGTGAGAGAAATGAAACGTATTTTATTAGCATGCAGTTCAGGAATGTCTACGAGTTTACTAGTGACAAAGATGAAAGCACATGCCGATTCAATTGGGGACGAAGCAGAAATTTGGGCAGTTGGGCAAGATCAAGCAAAAAAAGAAATGGCGAATGCAGATGTTGTGTTAATTGGACCGCAAATGAGCTTTTTAAAAGGAGATCTGCAAAAAGAAGCAAAAAAATACGGGATTGAGGTAGAAGTCATTGATATGCAGGCATACGGGCTTGCCGATGGACAAAAAGCGTATGAACAGGCACTTGCACTGATGGGGGAATCTTAAAGGATGGAAAAGAAAACACTCGAAGGGCTCACGGAGGAACAAGTCAGCTTTCAATTGATCTTACACAGCGGGAATGCACGCAGTAAATTGCTCGAGGCTCTGAAACAATATCGAGAAGGTCTAGAAGAAAAGGCTTTTGGTCTCATGAAAGAAGCGGAAGAAGATTTACGGCATGCACATGACATCCATTTTCAACTCGTGCAGAAGGAGGCAGGAGGAGAAACAACATCCTTTTCTTTACTGCTCATGCACGCCGAAGATCACTTAATGTCGACTATTACCATCAAGGAGCTTGTGGGAGAGCTCCTGCCGATATTCCAATCGCTTAAACAATAAAGGGTGTAAACAAGGGGGGAAACCAATGTTTGATAAAATAAGTGCCATTTTGGTTCCGATTGCTGGGAGATTGAACAACAACCGCTATTTAGGCGTATTAAGGGATGCCTTTATGCTTGCGTTCCCGCTCACCATCTTTGGTTCCATTATGGTTGTCCTGATGAATTTGCCATTTTTAGATAAAATCATGAGTAAAACCGTACTGGAAGGCGTCCAGTCTGCACTGAATATCGCACCGAGTGCGACCATCAGCATTATGAGTGTGTTTGTTGTATTTGGGATCGGCTACTATTTATCAAAAAGCTATGATGTAGAAGCTGTCTTTGGCGGCGTGATTGCTTTAGCCTCTTTCTTGCTTCTAACTCCGTTTTTACTAGAACAAGAAGGCGGTGCAACGATTGCAGGCGTCATCCCAGTCGATCGTTTAGGTGCTAAGGGGATGTTCCTAGGAATGATCACAGGCTTTTTATCTGCTGAAATTTATCGTTATTTTGTCCAGAAGAAATTTGTGATCAATATGCCGCAAGGGGTTCCGCCAGCTGTTTCCAAGTCTTTTGCTGCACTGATCCCTGCTACTTTGACACTTACAACCTTTTTATTAATTAATATCATCATTACACAAGGCTTCAAAACAAATATGCATGATCTGATTTATCATGCAATTCAGGCGCCGCTTGTCGGTCTTGGAAGCGGTATCATTCCGACGTTGATCGCTGTTTTCTTTATACAAATTCTTTGGTTCTTTGGGCTTCACGGTCAAATTATTATCAACTCTGTCATGGATCCGATTTGGAATACATTATCCATTCAAAACCTAGAGAGCTATACAAAAACAGGCGAGGTTCCTAATATCATCAGCAAGCAGTTTATTGAAATCTATACGGTTGGAATGGGTGGAACCGGTATGACGCTTGCTGTTGTGTTTACCATATTAATTTTCCTGAAAAGTAAGCAATTAAAACAAGTAGCCAAGCTCGGCTTAGGACCAGGATTATTTAACGTCAATGAACCGATTATCTTCGGTTTACCAATTGTCATGAATCCGCTTATTCTGATTCCGTGGATTTTGGCGCCAATGGTCATTACATGTATTACTTATTTTGCGATGGCATCAGGCATTGTACCGCCGCCTACAGGCGTGAATATCCCGTGGACAGTACCGATCTTTATTAGCGGAATGATGGCGACTAATTCACTAGCTGGCGGTCTGCTTCAGTTGTTTAACCTGATGATTGTGTTTGTCATTTGGTTCCCGTTCCTGAAATTTATTGACCGAATGAATGTGAAAAATGAAAAAATAACGACAACAGAAAATACGAAGGCAGCAAACATCAAAGGTGAAGGAGACTCAATACATGTCGATGGAAACTAACAAGCAATCATATACATTTCCAGAAGGTTTCTGGTGGGGATCTTCTGCTTCTGCGACGCAAACGGAAGGGAGCGTCCCTGGTGATGGAAAGGGACCGAACATTTGGGATCATTGGTTTGAACAAGAGCCGACTCGTTTTTTTGATGGCGTAGGGCCGAACGTGACATCTCAATTTTATCGAAAATATAAAGAAGATATCCGTCTAATGAAAGAAATTGGCCACAATTCATTTCGGCTGTCGATTTCATGGTCACGCCTTTTACCTGAAGGAACAGGTGCCGTCAATGAAGAAGCGGTGTCCTTTTATAATGATGTAATCAATGAACTGATTGCACATGATATCGAGCCATTTGTGAACCTATACCATTTCGATATGCCAATGGCGCTGCAGGAGAAAGGCGGCTGGGTGAACAGACAGGTGGTCGACGATTATGTCAGCTATGCGACATTATGCTTCCAATTATTTGGTGACCGGGTGAAAAAATGGTTTACCCATAACGAACCGATTGTTCCTGTAGAGGGCGGATATATGTATAGCTTTCATTATCCAAACGAAGTCGATTTCCAAAAGGCTGTGCAGGTCGGTTTTCATGAACTTTTATCAAATGCGAAGGCGATTGCGGCTTATAAAGAGATGCAGCAAGGGGGTAAGATTGGCATCATCTTAAACCTGACCCCTTCGTATCCGCGAAGCCAGAATCCGCGCGATGTAGAAGCAGCTGAGATGGCCGATGCTTTCTTTAACCGCTCCTTCTTAGATCCTGCGGTGAAAGGACACTTCCCGGAAAAACTAGTAGAAGTCTTAAAGAAAGAAGGCTTTATGCCAAGTATGGAAGAAGGGGACCTTGAGCTGATTCAAGAGAATACGATTGATCTTCTTGGCATCAATTATTATCAGCCAAGAAGAGTGAAAGCGAAAGAGCATATGCCGCATCCTCAAGCGCCCTTTATGCCGAACCATTACTTTGATTCTTTTGAAATGCCGGGAAGAAAAATGAATGTGTATCGAGGCTGGGAAATCTATGAAAAGGGTATTTACGATATATTGAAAAAAGTCCAGACAGACTATGATAATATCGAATGCTTTATTTCTGAAAATGGTATGGGTGTCGAAGGAGAAGAGCGATTTAAGGATGAAGAAGGAATGATTCATGACGATTACCGTATTGATTTTATATCTGAGCATCTCAAATGGGTGCATCAAGCGATTCAAGAAGGAAGCAATGTGAAAGGTTATCATCTGTGGACATTTATGGACAACTGGTCCTGGTCGAATGCATATAAAAATCGTTATGGATTTGTCTCAGTTGATCTTCAAAAAGACGGGAAACGAACGATTAAGAAGAGTGGATACTGGTTTCAATCAGTTTCAAAGAATAACGGTTTTTAATCAAAATACTTGCTCTTTCCTTGAAAAGGGCAAGTATTTTTCTTATGTGACGGTAAGTGGATGAAACAAAAATGGCTGGCATCTTTTAAGCTCACATCCCTTAGTGTAGAATGAGAAGAAGGCTAAAAAAACGCCATATTCCTTCTTGAAATAAGGTGCTATGAAAAAACAAGTCAGTTGGTGGTGTGAGATGAAGAAGTACGAACTCATTTCAGAAGAAATCAGAAAACGAATAGGAACAGCATATTATCCAGAAGATCAACCCATTCCAGATGAAAACTCGCTTGCCGCTGAATTTCAATGCAGCAGAATGACGATGAAGCGTGCGCTTGATCTTCTCGTTGCAGAAGGTCTGCTCTTTAGAAAAAGAGGCCACGGTACATTTATTGTGAAGGCAGCGCTCAATCAAGGGGCCATCAATGTATCAGGCCATGAAAATAAAGGGTTCACAAAAGTCATGGCGGATAAAAACGTCACGACTCAAATCATTCACTTTGATGTCCATTTTCCAAGCGAAGAGGTGGCAGCCCATCTATCTATTGACTCAACCACACCTGTTTATGATATCATCCGGCTCCGTCTTGTGGATGAAGAGCCTTATGTATTAGAAAAAACGTTTATGCCTGTCAATCTCATTAAGGGCATAGATGAAGAAGTTCTACTGGGTTCTATCTATGGCTATATTTCAAATGAGCTTCATTTAAAAATAGCAGGAGCGCACAAGAAAATTAGAGCGGCTAAATCAGATCAGCTGGATCAGCAGTATTTAGGGTGTGACCCAACAGATCCTGTGCTTGAAGTCGAGCAGGTTGCTTATTTAAACGCAGGGCAGCCATTTGAATATTCATTTAGCCATCATCGCTATGATAAATTTGACTTTTCAACGGTTGAAATCACGAAAACAGGACGTTAAAAAAAGAGCAGAACCCCCAAGGGAGACTGCTCTTTTTTCATTTGATTTTATATGTTCCACCAATGATATCCATCTTTTTCTAGAAGCTCATCCGCTTCTTTTGGTCCCATAGAACCAGCAGGGTAGTTTGGTTTTAATGTTTTGTTTTCTGCCCATTTCTCAGAAATCGGATCAACGAAGTTCCAAGAAAGTGCTACTTCATCCCAGTGAGCAAAGTTTGTTGCATCGCCTAGTAAACAGTCATGAATCAGTTTTTCATATGCTTCTGGTGTATTCATGATGTCGTTATAGTTTGTTTGGTAGTCGAGTTTAATCGGTTTCGCATACGTGCCGCCATCCAGCTTGCGAGCATTCAGGTGAAGGGTGATGCCTTCATCTGGCTGAATATGAATGACAAGTAGGTTTGGATGCATGGCATTTCCGTTACCATAGTACAGGTTCATTGGAATGTCTTTAAATTGAACCACGATTTGAGTAGATTTCTTTTCTAACCGTTTTCCTGTCCGAATGTAAAATGGCACCCCGGCCCATCTAAAGTTATCAATCAGCAGTTTCCCTGCCACAAATGTTTCTGTGTTTGAGTTCGGGTCAACATTTTGTTCTTCCAAATAAGAAGGAACCTCGCTGCCATCAATCGTACCCGTATCATACTGTCCGCGGACAAAGAATTGATCGACCTCATCTTTAGAGAAAGGACGAAGAGCGCGCAATACTTTCCGTTTTTCGCTGCGGATTTCCTCTGTATTCAGTTTAATTGGCGGCTCCATTGCTAAAAGGGCAACCATTTGAAGCATATGGTTTTGGACCATATCTCTTAGTGCACCAGAATTTTCGTAATATCGAGCCCGGTCTTCAACCCCCAATGATTCACTGGATGTTATTTGAATGTTTGAAATATAGCGGTTTGTCCAAAGCGGTTCAAAGATGGCATTCGCAAAACGGATAACCTCAATGTTTTGAACCATTTGTTTACCAAGATAGTGGTCAATACGATAAATTTGATCTTCTGTGAATGCATCACGAATTTCTTCATTTAATGTTTTCGCACTTGGCAGATCATGCCCAAATGGCTTTTCAATGACAAGACGTGACCAGCCGGTTGTTTCTGATACGCCCTCACTCTTTAGGAACTTCGCGATCGTTCCGAAGAATTCCGGTGCCATAGCTAAATAGAACATGCGGTTATTTGGAATACTGTACGTATCTTCAAGACCTGTTAGAAGCGTGTTAAGTGATTGATAGGAAGCAGGGCTCGATACGTCAAAATCGTGATAATAGAAATGTGAAATGAACTCTTCTGTTCTCGCTTCTGCATCATCAGAAGAAACAGATTCCTTTACCACAGATCTGAGGTCCTCATGAGACCACGGACGGCGTCCAACTCCAACAACAGCGAATTGATCACCGAGCTTTCCGCTATGATAAAGTCTATGTATAGAAGGGTAGAGCTTGCGTTTGGCAAGGTCTCCTGTTGCGCCAAAAATGACAATGACTGCTTTAGGGTTGTTAGTTTCTGTATTCACGAGAAGTACCTCACTTTATTCGTAGCATTGTTGTAAAAACCGAGAATGTATGTACATTTTCTTTATTTTAAAGGTTCATTGTTCGTAAAGCAAACATTTGATTCGACTTTTTCTGCTCTCGTTTCACTTTTTTCAAAAATTCCGCTGAATTCACATTTACCTTGTCTTCATGTATTCTATATGAATGAAGATATTGTATACCGGCTTTAGGAGGAAAAGTAATGGAACTGCTCTTTTTAGGAACAGGTGCAGGCATACCTGCAAAAACAAGAAATGTCACTTGCACAGCGCTAAAGCTTTTAGAAGAACGAAATGCAGTGTGGCTTTTTGATTGCGGAGAAGCAACGCAGCACCAAATTTTACATACAACGATTAAACCGAGAAAGATCGAGAAAATATTTATCACACATATGCACGGAGATCATGTATATGGCCTTCCGGGGCTTCTTGGCAGCAGATCCTTTCAAGGCGGGGAGGATGAATTGACGATCTATGGACCAAAGGGCATCAAGGCCTTTGTAAACGCAGCACTTTCAGCCTCGCAAACGCATTTGACATATCCGCTGCATATCATAGAAATAGAAGAAGGGATCGTATTTGAAGATGATACCTTTCGAGTAGAAGCAAGAAGAGTCTCTCACGGAATTCCAGCTTTCGGCTACCGGGTTGTGGAAAAAGATCTGCCTGGTTCATTAAAAGCCGAAGACCTAAAAGAAATCGGTGTAAAACCTGGACCTTTGTATCAGAAGTTGAAAAATGGGGAAACCGTGACACTCGAAGATGGAAGAACCATCGATGGAACCGATTATTTGGAACCCCCTAAAAAAGGGAGAATCGTTGCATTTTCAGGAGATACCCGTTTGTGCGAGAATATAACAAGGCTTGCCAAAAATGCGGATGTGTTAGTCCATGAAGCAACATTCGGTAAAGAAGATGCAGATTTAGCCTACAATTATTATCACAGCACAACAGAACAAGCAGCGAAAACAGCAGAGGAAGCAGGCGCAAAAAGGCTCATTTTGACCCATATAAGTGCACGTTACCAAGGAGAAGAGGCACTGAAACAACTGTTGAAAGAAGCCCGCGATATATTCCCGCTGACAGAAGCTGCACATGATTTCTCTTCTTTCCCCATTGAACGCACCCTGTAAAAATTGGATGAATCGTCAAAAAAAGTTGTGTGATTTTTTTGATATTTATGATGACGCTCTTTTTCAGGTAGTGGTAAAATGGTGAAGAAAAAACAAATGACGAATCAAACTATGAAGAATACGGGAGGCACAATCAAAGATGAGCGGTTTTACAGCATTAAGTGAAGCAGAATTGAATGACCTATATGTGGCACTACAAAATGAGTATGAAACTTACAAAAGTAAAAACTTGCACTTAGACATGTCTAGAGGGAAGCCTTCACCAAAACAGCTCGATTTGTCTATGGGCATGCTCGATGTTGTGACATCAAAGGATGCAATGACAGCTGAAGATGGCACAGATGTGCGAAACTATGGCGGCTTGACAGGCCTTCCTGAAACGAAGAAATTTTTTGCAGATGTACTTAATTTAAAGCCTGAACAAATCATCATCGGCGGTAACTCAAGCCTGAATATGATGCATGATACCATTGCACGTGCGATGACTCACGGCGTATGTGACAGCAAAACACCTTGGGGAGAGCTGCCAAAGGTAAAATTCCTTGCACCAAGCCCAGGGTATGACCGTCATTTTGCCATTTGTGAGCTATTTAACATAGAGATGATCACGGTCGATATGAAGGCTGATGGACCTGATATGGATCAGGTAGAAAAATTGGTCGCAGAAGATGAAGCAATTAAAGGCATTTGGTGTGTACCGAAATATAGCAATCCAGACGGCATTACGTATTCAGATGAAGTCGTTGACCGCTTAGCCTCAATGAAAACAAAAGCAGACGACTTCCGCATTTTTTGGGATGATGCATATGCAGTCCACCATCTAACGGATACACCTGATACGTTAAAAGATATTTTTCAAGCAGTTGAAGAGGCAGGATACCCGAACCGTGTGTTTATGTTTGCGTCTACGTCTAAAATTACATTCCCAGGCTCAGGTGTTGCACTGATGGCATCTAGCCCGGACAATGTGAGCTTTACTCAAAAGCAATTATCGATTCAAACGATCGGACCGGACAAAATCAATCAACTAAGACATCTTCGTTTCTTCCAGAATCCAGAAGGTTTGAAGGAACATATGAAAAAGCATGCAGCGATCATTAAGCCAAAATTTGACCTCGTTCTTTCCATTCTTGACGAAAAACTTGGCGGAAAAGATATCGCTGAATGGCACAAGCCAAATGGCGGATATTTCATTAGTTTAAATACACTTGATCATTGTGCAAAAGCGGTTGTGCAAAAAGCTAAAGAAGCAGGTGTCACAATGACAGGTGCAGGTGCAACATATCCATATGGAAAAGATCCGCTTGATCGTAACATTCGCATTGCACCAACATTCCCGGCTCTTGAAGAACTAGAGCAAGCAATTGACATCTTTACATTATGTGTTCAGCTTGTCAGCATTGAAAAGCTGCTTTCTGAAAAAAGCCAATCTGCTCCAACGGCATAAATAAAAGAAACTCCTTGACTCATAACGGGTCAAGGAGTTTTTCGTTTTAATTAGCAGTTTGATAATAGGAGACAGGTTGTTTGGCTGCGCACCATACATCATAGATGGCAAGCTGTACAATATGCGGTTCATCATGATGAATATAGTGCGAGCTGTTCTGCGCTTGAATCCATCCGCTTTGGGATGACAAAGACAGCATGCGTTTATGAAGTCTGAGCCAAGCTTCATGCGCTGGATGAAACAATCGGCTCTTACCTGATGAAATGACAAGAAGCGGCATCATCCCATAATGGGTTTGCTCCTCTTTGATTGTGCTTAACATTTGCTGAAAGTCCTCATGCGTACATTCTGCTGTAAATTGCGCCATATATGAAGTGCGTTCTTCCTTTGATAAAAGCGGCAGGATCACCTGCTCTTGTTCCTCACTTGCTGGGTCTAGCAGCACCATGCCGATGACATCATCTCCTCTTCGGCTTGCCCATAGCCGGCTGACAAGAGAGCCGAATGAGTGAGCGACGATGAGAAATGGCGGCTGAATATTGGCTTCTTTCAGCAGCGCATCTAAATCATCAGCGAGGTCATGCAAGGTTCTTCCTTCACCGCTCTCACTGCTCTTTCCATTTCCTAAACGGTCGTATAAGAAAACCCCAAGCTCTGGGTCAATATCACGGGCCATATTCGACCACGTATCACTAGAAATGCCGTAGCCAGCTTCAAAGATAATCGTGGCTTGCCTTTTGCCTTGACGATGTTTTGTATAAAAATGGTGTCCATCTATATGATACATTTTTTCAATCATTGCCGAATTCATTCTTCCATCTCCTCTAAGTGGTTCTTTAGCTAAAAGACGGCACAAAAGGCAGATATGTTTCTCTTAAAAACAAAAAAGATGCCTATTTCGAAAAATAGACACCTTTTTTCCTAAGAGCTTTTACCAAGCGCGATCATATTGACGCGGGCTTTCAATGGATGTACGGAGCTCTTGAGCAGCTGTTTTCGGGAAGTATGGATCCCGTAAAAATTCTCTGCCAATAAAGATCAAATCCGCACGCTGATTTTGTAAAATCTCCTCTGCCTGTACACCAGATGTGATCAGACCGACAGCAGCTGTTTGAATGCCGGCCCCTTCTTTTATTTTCTCTGCGAATGTTACTTGGTAGCCGGGGAATGTGTTGATTTTCGCCTGTACGACAGCACCTGAGCTGACATCAATTAAGTCGACACCTTGCTCTTTGAGCCAAGTGGCAATCCCAATATAATCTGCAATATCAAGTCCTTTTGTTGTGTAATCAGAAGCCGACACACGGACAAATAAAGGTCCGTCCCATACGGCGTTGACTGCGTCTACGACTTCTCTTAAGAAACGATAGCGGTTTTCTGGTGAACCGCCATAGTCGTCTGATCGGTGGTTCGCAAGCGGTGAAAGAAATTCATTGATTAAATAGCCATGTGCACCATGAATTTCAATGATGTCAAAGCCCGCTTTTTTTGCCCGTACAGCTGCATCCTGAAACGCCTGAACGGTATCTTTGATTTGATCAACAGACATCTCGACAGGGGTTTTAGATGTTTCATCAAATGGAATGCTTGATGGTGCAAGGATGTCCCCATCAAGTTCCGCTTTACGGCCTGCATGGGCTAGCTGGATGGCTGTCTTCGTTCCGTATGCTTTGATTTGTTCGTTTAATGAAGCAAATCCTTCAATGTGCTCATCGCTCCAAATACCGAGGTCTTGATCACTAATTCTTCCCTCAGGAGATACAGCACTTGCTTCCACCATAATGAGGCCAGCCTGACCTTGTGCACGGGAAATATAATGTGTGAAGTGGAAAGGCTGTAATTTCCCATCACGGTCATAAGATGAATACATACACATCGGGGACATCACGATGCGGTTTTTCAGTGTAACACCTTTTAATGTCCAAGGTGAAAAGAGTTTTGTTTCCAAATACCTTCGCCTCCTCATGGAATTGTATAGCCGATTATAACAGCCATTCAAACTTTCGTCATAAAAGGTGCTCAAAGAATATAGCTTTTATACACGTTTTTGTATAATGGAGAGATAGAGACATCAAAGGGGGAGAACGGATGAAATGGCAAACAGAGAGTGAACTAAAGGAGCTCCTGACAGCTCTTATGCAATATGAAAGCATATCAGGTACAACAGGAGAAGTCGCGTTAGCGGAATACTTATATTATTTGCTAAGGGAACGGCCTTATTTTGAGCAGAACCCTGATCATTTGGCTTTGCATCCGATGAAAGATGGCCGGTATTATTTAACGGCACTTGTGAAGCGCAGTACGCTGCGGCGTACCGTGCTGCTTCTTAGTCACTTTGATGTAGTTGATACAGAAGATTACGGCGAATTTCAAAACATGGCATGCAAGCCTGAAGAGTTAATGGCATCCTTTTCGCAAAAAATTGCGCTTCTTCCAAAGAGGGCAAGAGAGGACCTTGCTTCAGGCGACTGGCTGTTTGGGAGAGGGGCCATGGATATGAAAGCAGGGCTCACCGTGCAGCTTTCTATGCTGGAAAGAGCGATGACAGAAACATTTGATGGAAATGTCCTGCTTGTCACAGTTCCTGATGAAGAAGTGAATTCACAAGGAATGCTTGAGGCTGTCCCGAAACTAAAGGAGCTTAAAGAAAAGCATGACCTTGACTATACCGCGTGTTTAAACAGTGAGCCCATGTTTGAAAAGTATCCAGGGGATGAACATCATTATATGTATACAGGCAGTATAGGAAAGGTATTAGCCGGATTTTTCTGTAAAGGGATTGAAACGCATGTAGGAGAGCCATTCTCAGGTTTAAATGCGAATTTTATGGTATCTGAACTAAACCGGCTGTTAGAGCTCAATAGTGATTATTGTGAGGAAGTAGATGGTGAAGTAACTCCGCCCCCAACGAACTTAATGCAAAAGGACTTGAAAGAAGCCTATTCCGTTCAAACACCTCACACAGCCGTATCTTTATTTAATGTGCTCATGATGAAACGTTCAAGTGAAGAACTGCACGGCCTTCTCTATGATACTGCGAAGCAAGCAGCAGACCAAATCGAGGCCAATCTTCAGCAAAAAACAGCTGACTTTCAGCGATTCAAACACTTTACACCAATTGACACCCGGGTTACGGTACTCACGTATCACGAGCTGTATCAAAAGGCCGCAGAACGCTCTGGTGAACAGGAGGTTGAGCGCATTGTCAACTATGCCTTTGCCAACCGGGGTGAGCTTGGAGATCGTGATTTTTCAACGAAAATTGTCTCGGAGCTGACGACGCTTTGTAAGGAAGAAGGACCGCTGATTGTTCTATTTTATAGTCCGCCATTTTACCCTTCTGTGTCCTCAACAGAAGATCCGCATATTCAGAAGACATTCAAGAAGATTCAAGAAGAGGCAAAAGAGGTGTACGGACTTGAAGTAGAGGAAGTGAAATATTTCCCGGGATTGTCTGATTTAAGTTACTTACAGCTCGAAAAGCAGGAGGTAGGTCATTACACGACCAATATGCCGCTTTACCAAAAGGGCTATTCTTTACCGCAAGGAGAAAAGGAAGCCCTTTACGTTCCAGTCATCAACGTGGGTCCATTAGGAAAGGACCCGCACAAATGGACAGAACGGCTGCACGTCCCGTTCTCTTTTGGCATTTTGCCAGAATTACTAGAATCAACGATTCATGCTTTATTAGAGAAAAAGTAAGTAGATGTGTGAAGAGCTCTATCTTGATGATAGGGCTTTTGGTTGTGAATGTTCAGTCTATATTTTCATGGTTATACCAAAAGTTTCATACGTAAATTGTATATAAAACAATAGTCCTTACAAAAAGTAGTGAAAATGATTGAAATATTCAGAAAAGTCTATTATAATCAATTATGTAATTAAGTTACATTTATTCTAATTAAAAGGAGGTGATAAAAATGAAGCGTAACGAGTGGATTGCAATCTAATGAATAGAATCAATACTTACTGAAAAGAGTTTTTCGCAGAGAAGTGCTTTATTTAGCTTCTCTGTGAATTTGTATGTAGGATAAAAATAGACGAGAGTTGGGTGAGATAATTGTCAAATATGAAAAGTTATTATGATGAGCATCCGTCTTTGTGGAATTTTCTTTATCCGTTTTTTGGCCAAGCGAGCCAAGAAGGAGCACAATCTCGTGTGACAGAATTCATTCAGAAAGAGCGAACATTTCAAAAAGGGAAAAACGCTTTATATTTACATATCCCTTTCTGCGATACGATTTGTTCGTTTTGTCCTTTTATTAAATCTACGAAATATGAGCCCATTATCGGAAAATATATAGATGCTTTAATCAATGAGATGCGTATCTTATCCCAATCCCCTAATATCCAAAAAATGACGTTTGATGTGGTGTTCGTTGGTGGAGGGACTCCTTCCATAATGCCCCCAGAGCTAATCTATCGACTTTCGACCGCTATAAAAGAAAATTTCTCATTATCTGCTGATTATGAATGGACATTTGAATGTGAAGCAAAAACAGCTACGCCAGAAAGAGTGGCTGCTATGGCTGAAGGTGGAGCCAACAGAGGGAGCTTTGGTGTCCAAACATTAAATGAACACTATCGGAAAATGTTCAACTTAACGGCTAGTTTTGATCAAATCTCTCAGACTGTGGACTTAATGAAACGTCATTTCCAATCTTATAATATTGATTTGCTTTATCAGCTGCCTGGACAAACGAAAGAAGAGATGATTGAGGACATAAATGGAGTGATGGCATTAGGAAGCACAAGTATTGATACGTATCCACTAGAATATATTGCTTGTTCAAAGGGATGGTTATCAAAAATTAACAAAGGCAAGGTGCCAATGCCGCCAAATCCTAAAGAAAAATTTGAGTTTAGTGATACATTATATCTTCATTTAAAAACGAATGGCTGGCATCAAAATTATGTGTATACGTTTATGGCTCCAGAGCATCAGAATAAACGTTTTCAATATGGCGAAGTGATTTACGGAGGATATGAAGATCAATATATTGGTTTGGGAACAGGAGCGATCTCCTATATGCAAGGCATGATATGGTCAAATGAAGGAAATACGCAAAAGTATATCGAAAGCCTAACGAATCAAGAATTACCTATTGTTAAATCTAGAGAATATCATGCTTTTGATAGAAGACTCGTCTTCTTCCCTAAAACAATGAAAATAGAAAAAACGCATCTGAATCGAATGCCAAAACGTGAAGAAATCTATCGTAAACTACACCTGCTCATAATGAAAGGAGTAGTTGAAGAAGCGGAGCAATATTTTTTAATCAAAGAAGAAGCGAAGCCATGGTATCCGGCGATCTTAGTTGATCTTATACCAGAAAAAGAGAGAGAAAATTATGATCAAGCCGTGGAGTTTATGCAAAAAGAGTTAGGTTGGTACGAGTCGACTGAGGTGCTCCTCTAATGGTTTCAAAGAAAGAAACGACATCGCTATTCAAAGATCAAAATTTTGTCTGTTTCTTTATTGGGCAAAACTTATCAGCTTTTGGAGATTGGTTTAGAACGATAGCGACAATTGGTTTAATTTATGAACTTACTGGGAAAGCGACTCATCTAAGCATTCTATTTATTTGTTCCATGCTCCCTCTTATTTTAACATCTATGCTTTTGAGCCCAATTATAGATAAGTTTTCTTACAAAAAAGTTGTGATATTCGCAGATGTGGCACGTTTTATCATTGGACTGGGGTTTGTTTTAGTTGTCACAATGAATGTTACACCGTTTATCCTTTATTTATTATTGGCGTTAAATGGTGCTTTCTCTGGTATATATCTGCCAGCTCGTTCATCTATGATACCTGAAATCATTGATAAGGAGCAGCTTTCTAAGGGGAATAGTATACTGGCCACATCTTTTAGCGCATCGATGCTCATCGCGACAGGATTAGGCGGGTTGGTGACAGAAATTTGGTCAATTTCTACAATTTATTTAGTAGATGCGCTGACATTTTTATTATCAGCTATGCTGTTAATCCCTATTAAAGCGAAAGAAGCATCTGAAAAAAAAGAGTATGTGTCATATGTTCAAAGTTTTAAAGAAGGGATTAAAGAAATCAAAGGATCACCCAAAATTCAAAGCGCCATATGGATATTGATGTCAAGAGAGTTTGCTTTAAGCATCGTTTATGTTTTATTTAGTCTGTATATTTTAGAAGTGGCCAGAGAAGGGAATTTTGGCTTGGGCCTTGGTCATACAATTAGTGGACTAGGGCAAATTATCGGTGGACTTACACTTGCAGCGTACTTCAAAAAAGCGAAATTCTCCTTTCAATTTTATAAAAGGTGGTCCACGTTAGCGGTTATATTGCTTGCGATATTACATGCATTGTCGTATCAACAAACGACTTTTATTGGATTTTTGATTGTTGTTTTATTAGCCAATCTATTATATAGTCCAGTCGAAGTTTTGTATTCTACTAATATTATGACCTATGCAAGCAGTCATTTAAGAGCCCGTGTTTTTTCAGTAGGTCTTGCATTATCACGCATATTTTATATTAGTGGGTTTATCCTCATGGCATTTATCGGAGATTTGATTCCTATACATATCATAGCTATAGGGATGGCCGGGCTTGTGATAGTAGCAGGTTTAATGAACAGCTTCCTGCTACTAAAAGGAAAGCATCAAGATAAATCAAAAGTAGAAATGCATTCACTGTAAAGGGGACGTTGATTGCGTAATGGAAACTGGGAAATTAACAAAAACAGACATCATCACATCGCTTCAGGAAAGTATGAGTGAACTAGAGAAGCTAGTGAAGGCTTGTGATGATTACACACTGGATCAATCTTTGGTGGAGGGGAAGTGGTCAATCAAGCAGCTCGCCGGGCATTTGTATGACACAGAAGAAGTCTGGTCAGAGCGGATAGAGCAGGCGATATCAGATGATCAAACGCCCTTTCAATCGTATGATCCTGAAATGTATGTGAAAGATAGAGCGTATGAATGGTATAACGCAGAGGAGATCAAAGCATTGATCAAACGGATGAAAGAGAGAAGATACAACACGCTTCGGCTATTAGAAAAAGATATATGGGAACAATCAGGCCTGCATCCGGAAGAAGGACTGATGACCGTTCAAATATTAGCTGAAACCATCGCTTTACATGAACAACATCATCTGGATCAAATCAAAGCCATCATGTCAATGAGTGAATCATCTACATGAGGAGGTGCTAATAGTGAAGCATCAAGAATTGTTAGTTGATGTGAATTTTTATCAGGCACGTGATTCTTTATTAGAACAAGCCATTTCTAGTAAAGAACAGAAAGAACCGAAGTGTGAATCACGAAATTCACACCCAGTAGCCAACGAAAAAAAATAGAGGGGTATATGTGAAAAAGCACCTGCATCAAAACAGGTGCTTTTCAAATTCATTTATACGTGCTTGCTGAAAACATTTCGTTTAATTCTGCTGCGCGTTTAGTGGCTGTTTTGACACAATCGACAACAGCTTCTTCAAATTGATAGGCAGCCAGTGTGTTCAGGCCGGCTTCTGTTGTTCCGCCTTCACTTGTGATTTCTTTGCGCAGTTCGGCAGGTTCTTTTCCGCTGTCTTGAAGCATATTGGCGGCGCCTGCAATCATTTGGCAAATGAGTAATTTCGCAGTTGCTTGGTCCATTCCAAGTTCCGAAGCACCTCGCTCCATTCCTTCTATCAAATGATAAATGAAGGCAGGGCCGCTGCCTGCGATGGCTGTCACCGCATTTAACTGTGATTCATCTAATACGGTGACGTGCCCGATTGTTTCAAACAGTTCGACGGCCTTTTTCTTTTGCTTTTCAGTAACTTCACGACTTACGGCAATACCTGTTGCTGACTGCTGAATTGCCGCTGATGTATTTGGCATCGCACGAACGACTGCACTCTTGCCGCCAGCGTAGTGTTGAATCGTTTCAATGGAAATACCCGCTAAAATCGAAATGATCAGCTGTCCATGTAAATGAGGCTGGACTTCAGAAATTCCGCTTTCTGCATCCTTCGGTTTTAAGGCAAATACGAGAATATCTGCTTCTTTATAAATAAAGGACCGAGCGAAATCCGTTTTGACCCCATATCGGGCCTGTAATTCCTCTAATCGTTTTTCATTCGTTTTGTTTGTGACAATGATATCTTCATTCGACATCATGCCGCTTTTTAATAAACCTTTGATCATAGACTCTGCCATCGAGCCTGCACCGATAAATCCAATTTTACTCATAAGCTGCTCCTCCTTGTAGAAAATAAAAAAACCTCTCGCCTGAAAAGGACGAAAGGTTTTTCGCGGTACCACCCTCAATTAGCATGCAAACATGCATACTCAGCTCTAGTCCCTTAACGCGGGAAACGTTTAGGTTTGCCTAACAGCTCAAAGGGCAGGTTCAGCAAATAAGAGGATGGTGAAGTCTTACAGCCGGCGGACCTCACTCTCTTGCATCATTATTTTGCTTACTAATCCTTGTCATCGCGCATCATATATTTGTTGTTCATTATGCAACGATGGACAAGTTTATGTCAATAGGGGCAGTTAAAAAAATTGCCCATCTAAACCGCATGACAGTCTGCCTTTTGCAAGATACAATGAAGTAAGAAGACTGAGTCCCACAATCATGAGTCAAAAAGCAGGAGATGACATATAAAAGTGAAAGAAGACATCATTCAATTATCCATCCCGACGCCGTTTGCCGTTGGGGATGTGCATGCATATGTATTAAAAGGAGAGGCCGTAACCTTAGTAGATTGCGGGCCGATGACAGAAGAGGCAGAGCATGCCTTTGTCACCCAACTAAAGGAACATCGTTTATCGATAGACGATATTGATCAAGTGGTGCTGACCCATCATCATGCAGATCATGTCGGTCTATTGAATTTGATGAAACCTCATGTCCGTGTGATCGGGCACCAGCTAAATGAGCCGTATATTAGTCAGGATCCAGTGTTTAAGCAGCGCCAAGTGGACTTTATGGTTCCTTTTTTTCAGCAGTTAGGTGTGCCGCTTCGACAAAATGAGTGTGAAAAAATGGTGAAGCAATCTTATACATATTCTTGTACTTCACATGTGGATGAGGTCATAAAAGAAGGTGATCGTTTAAGCGGGCATGAACACTTCTTTGTAATGGAAACACCCGGACACGCACAGTCTCACCTTTCCTTTCTAGACGAAAGAACGGGGAATTTTATTGGCGGCGACCTGCTTTTGACGACCATTTCCTCAAATCCGTTAATGGAAGCACCGGATGAAGGTGAGGAACGTCAAAAATCACTGCTTCAATATAAAACATCACTCAATCGGTTATTGCGTCTGCCAATCAAGACGATTTATCCAGGACACGGTCAGCTCATCACGGCTCACCATGAATTGATCGAAGAAAGATTTAAGAAACAAGAAAAACGGGCAAACACAATGTATCAGCTGCTCAAACAAAAAGAAATGACGGCCTTTCATCTTTGCCGTAAGCTATTTCCAGTGCTATATGAAGAGGCCTTATTTTTAACGATGTCAGAGACAGTCGGTCAGCTTGATGTGCTCTTAGCGGCTGGGCAAATTGAAGAAGTAGAAAAAGACGGAATCGTCTATTACAGGGCAAACTAAGGAGTGAAACGTATGGGGCTATTGACAGGAAAAAGAATTTGGATTACAGGCGCATCTGGGGGCATTGGTGAAAAAATGGCGTACTTGGCAGCAGAAGAAGGCGCAGAAATCATTATTTCAGCAAGACGAACAGAAAAGCTTACAGATGTGAAAGAAAAAATTATGAGCGCTGGCGGGGTGTGTCACATCGCCCAGCTTGATGTCAGCCAGCTCGATGACATTGATCGCGCGTATGAAGAAGTGGGGCCGGTCGATATTTTGGTCAACAATGCCGGCTTTGGTGTATTCGATCTCGTCGAAGACGCGTCCATCGAAGAAATGGTGTCGATGTTTGAGGTCAATGTGTTTGGCTTAATCGCTTGCACGAAAAAGGTCATCCCTGAGATGAAGCAAAGAGGGCAGGGACATATTATCAATATCGCATCCCAGGCAGGAAAGGTTGCGACGCCCAAATCAGCCATTTATTCCGCATCAAAGCATGCCGTTCTTGGATTTTCAAACAGCCTTAGAATGGAGCTGGCAGACTCAGGCATTCACGTAACAACAGTCAATCCAGGACCGATTGCAACAGATTTCTTTACCATCGCTGACCGCAGCGGTGAATATGTGAAGAACGTTGACTTTATGATGCTGAGTGCGGACAAGGTGGCAGGCAAAGTCGTATCTGCCATGATGACGAAAAAGAGAGAGATTAATCTGCCCGGGTGGATGAACGCTGGCAGCAAATTGTATCAGTTATTCCCATTTTTATTTGAAAAAGCAGCACGCAAAGCGTTGATGAAAAAGTAACAAAAAAGAAACCGGTTTTGAACTGGTTTCTTTTTTTGATCAGGCTTCATTGCGCCACTTTCTATATCCGTCTTGCCGCTTGCTGAAGCGGGTCCCATACACTGTTAAAGGGCGGTGCATAGCTAATATCTAAATCTTCAAGATCTGTTATGGTCAGCTCTTGGTAAAGGGCAGCCGCCACGATATCGATCCGTTTATCTACACCGTTTCTGCCGATGATTTGGGCACCAAGCAAGGTATGGTCATCGCTTCTGTAGATTAGTTTCACTTTCATTTTCTGCGCTTCTGGGTAATACTTCGCGTGATCTGTACTATCAATGGTGATCACGGAGAAAGGAATGTCCGCTTCTTTTGCTTCTTTTTCTGATAAGCCTGTTCTTCCCGCTGTCACGTCCATAAATTTCATGATGGCTGTTCCAGTCACGCCTTGAAACGCCCGGTTTGTTCCTGTCATATGAAAGCCTGCGATTCTCCCTTGTTTATTCGCAGTTGTGCCAAGCGGAATATAATCCAGTGATTTTTTGATGCGGTGATAGGTCGCCGCGCAATCACCAGCAGCATAAATGTCTTTTATATTGGTTTGCATGTATTGATTTACTGCAATAGCGCCATTTTGAAGACGCTTGATACCGGTATGATGTAAAAAGGAGGTTTGCGGAGTGACACCGATGGCCATGATGACCATATCTGTTTGAATGGTTTGTTTGTCTGTGATAACAGCTGTGACATGTGACTTGCCTTCTAATTGCTGCACTGTTTCTCCAAGCGATACGTGAATGCCCTTGGCGTCAGCCTCTTCTTTAAGGTATTTTGCCATATCGGAGTCAAAGCCTGGGCCGAGTGCTGCTCCCCGCTGAATGATATGTACGTTTTTTCCGAGCGCTTTTAAATTTTCAGCCATTTCAAGGCCGATATATCCACCGCCAATGATCGTGATATGTGTGATGTCCTTTTCTAAATGTTCTAAAATGGACAGCGCATGCGGGATGGTTTTTAATACGTGTACGCCTTCTAATGGCTGAGTGTCTAAATCCAGTGTGACAGGGCTTGCTCCTGTCGCAATTAAGAGGCGGTCGTAGCTTTCTGTAAAGGGTTCTTTTGTTTTCGTATGATGACCCGACACTGTTTTTTGCTCTGGGTCAATGGAGGTCACTTCGTGTAAGCATCTGGCGTCAATTCCATATTTCTCACGAAAGGTTTCAGCACTGCGTGCGATCAGCTTTCTGTGATCATCAATGAGACCGCCGATCAAGTAGGGGAGTCCGCACTGTCCATATGAGAAAATCTCTCCTTTTTCAAAAGCGACAATGTGCGCATCTGGATCCTCTCTATATATTTGCATAGCGCAGCTCATTCCAGCTGCATCTCCGCCAATCATCACATATTTCATTTGGTGTGCTCCCTTCTATCTATCGTACTGAATACTCTTATTTACCCTCATATTCCTTTTTTTAATGCTTTTTTTTGCAAAACAAGCAAACTTTCGCTGAAAAATAAAGACAGCGCCTTCATTTTAAGCTACAATCGGATTATCGTCTTTTTGGGTTACGAGTTTAGTGAAGATTGGTGGGAAAGACTTTGAGTGACACGCGACTAGATTTTAATACGCTATACACGCGCCATACGAGAGAGGCCTGGGCCGCTCTTGGAGAATATATGCCGGTATCTGTTTCAGAAGAGGAAGCGAGAGCGCTGCAAGGATTAAATGACTATTTATCGCTTGAAGAAGTTCGAGATATTTACATACCGCTTATTCGTTTTCTGACATTACATGTCTTTGCAGAAAAACAAAAAAACCAGCATGTGAATGCCTTTTTAAACTACCCGCATCATGCCAAAATTCCCTTTTTAATTGGGATTGCTGGAAGTGTAGCTGTCGGGAAAAGCACAACGGCTCGTATCATTGAAACGCTTTTATCGAGGCTTGGAGATGGGCTGAAGGTAAGTCTTGTGACAACAGATGGCTTTTTATATCCTCAAAAAGAATTAAAGGATCGAGGGCTGATGGAAAAGAAGGGATTTCCAGAAAGCTACGATGTCAAAGCTCTGCTGTCTTTTTTAAATGAATTAAAATCAGGTAAACAAACTGTGCATGCCCCGGTATATTCGCATCTGACCTATGATCGGCTTGAAGGGGTGTATGAAACAGTAGAGGATGCAGATATTGTCATTATTGAAGGAATCAATGTGCTCCAATCACCAGCGCTGGATGATCTGAAGGATGAACCGCGTGTGTTTGTATCAGATTTCTTTGATTTTTCGATTTATGTAGACGCCGCTGAAACGCAAATTCAATTATGGTATAAAGAACGGTTTCGTTTGCTAAGAGAAACAGCCTTCCAAGACCCTGAATCCTTCTTTCATCAATATAAAGATTTGACGGATGAAGAGGCAGATCAGATGGCAAGCACGATTTGGAATACCGTGAATCGGCCTAATTTATATCAAAATATTTTGCCGACAAAATATCGAGCTGATCTCATTTTGAAAAAAGGTGATCAGCACAAGGTGGAAGAGATCGCCATCCGCCGGGTATAAAGAAAAAACCGCTCAAACGAGAGAGCGGTTTTTTTTAATGATCTCCACTTACTTTAACAGCTACGGCCGCTGCCGATCGCTTTTTTAAACGGTAATATCCTATGAGTAAGAATGGAACGCCTGCAACGGTGATCATCGACAAGACCGTAAAAATGGAGAGGGGATGGGCTGCGCCAAAATAGTCAATGCACAGTCCGCCGACAAATGGTCCGATGACGCTGCCGAGCTGAGAAAATCCCATCGCACCAAAGTAAGATCCCTTCACTTCAGGCTTTGCAATATTGTCTACAAAAAGATCCATCATCGCAAACAGCAGAACCTCGCCAATCGTAAACACGACAATGATGAAAGCAAGCATGCCGAGACTTTGTGAAAAAGCAATGGCAAACAAACTGCCGGCAAGGAGAATATTCCCGGTGGTCAGCGACAAAATGGTGGAGTAGCGCTTCGCAATCATGATGAGCGGGTATTGTACGACAATGACAACCACTGCATTTAAAGACAAAAGATATCCAAACAGTTTAGGACCATCCTCAATCATAGGTGACGCTGATAAGTATTGAGGCAGTGTTGAGCTTAAATGCGAATACCCGAACGAACATAAGGTAACGCCGATGAGGATGATGCTAAAGACCGTATCTTTTTGAATAATGGAAAGGGCTTTTTTGACGCTGATTTGTTTCGTGCTTTCTGGAGCAGCAACTGGATGTTTTTGAAATTGCCAGGCCAGTGTTAATCCGTATAACAAATAAATGAAGGCAGCGACAAGAAATGGAAACGTTGTTTTCGATGACCCGAGATATAAGCCAAGCAGCGGGCCGAAGATTACACCAATATTAATGGCCGTATACCGTAAATTAAAAACAAACAACCGAATACTTGATGGGGTGACATCAGATAAGAGTGCTTTAGACGTCGGTTCAAACAGTGCCCGGCACAGTCCATTTAAAGCGTTCATGAGGAAGAAGACCCAAATGGCATCTGCAAACGCAAAGCCAACAAAGACAAATGACCAGCCAAAGATGGATAGAAGCATGACTTTTTTTCTGCCGATTCGGTCAGAAACATAGCCGCCGTAAAAACTCGCAACGATCCCAATAAGGGAGCTGACGGCAATGATTAACCCAGCTGAAGAAGCTGAAGCCCCTTTGACTTGTGTCAAATAAACGGCCAAAAAAGGAATGCTCATGGACGTCGCCATTCGGCCGAATATGGTGCCGATGATGATCGTCCAACTAAGTGGATGTAAAGTACGTAAATTATTTTTCATGCTGTTTCTCCCCTGAGTGTTAAGATGTTCCAATCATACATGAAAAATTGTGCAAATTAAATACACAATTTGATGGAGGAGACATCCACCATATGACAGAGGAGCTCCGAATAGCCCGCAAATTTGGAGAGCATGTTTTTTCTGCCGATGCTTCTATGTTTTTTTGCTGATTCGTACGATCACTTAAAGACCATTTAATCCAGATCAATCGCGGCAATTTGCTGCAAGGACAGGTGGAGAACATCTTCATCATTGACGATTTTGATGCGCTGCGTTTCATAATGAATGGCTTTCACCCAGCCCCAAAACTGCTGTTTCATACCTGCTGCAGCATATGTCACGCAAATCGCTTGGTCCTCTGTAATCGACTGTGTGATCAAAAAATTCATTTCCTCTAGCCGATCAGTGCTCAGCGGAGGAGGCGTGTATTCTTTTTTCTTCCGTTTTTGAGCAAGCAGCTGTTCACGGTGCTCTGGTAGCATCATTCGGCTTGATTCCCACATGATGTTGTATCCAGGTGTTAATTTATTGGGATTCATGGCTGTTCGCCTCCGTTATTTGTAATGTCCACCAATTTTTTCGGCGCGGTGATACGCCTGCCCTGCGCTTGTTAGTGACGAAGCGTGCAAGAGCGCAGCAGGTCCATACTTCATATGGATGGCATCAAATACTTTGCTGAGTCTGTCTTTTTTTAAATGGTGATCAAATAAACTCAGCTGATATTGGCTGTCAGGCTGCAGCTGCGAGAGAGTAATACCTACACTGCGAATGGGCTGGCCGTCCCAGTGCTGCTGACATAGCTGAATGGCTGCGTCTGCAATATCTGTCCCGTATTGTGTGGGTGAATGGAGCTTGATTTGTCTATGAAATCCAGTCGGATGAGAAAAATCAGCGCCTCTTACGCCAACAGACACCGTTTGCCCAACATAATGCTTAAAGCGCGCACGTCTTGCCACTTCTTCACTCAATTCAAGAAGGGCGACTTTGATGTCCTCAAAGGACGCATAATCATGGGGAAGGGTCATATGATGCCCAACCGCCTTTTGCTGATCATGTGTGTGAAGAGTGACCGGGGAAGGGTCGTGTCCTAAAGCAGTTCGCTGCAGAAGCTCCCCGTTGATTCCCCAGCGCTTTTTTAGCCGGTCTAACGGATAAGTAGCAAGCGTCCCAATGGTACTGATGCCCATTCGTTTTAAATGGTGCTCCATTCGTTTGCCGACGCCAAATAGTTTTCCAACCGGAAGCGGCCATAAATCAGCCGCCACCCGGTCTGCACGAAGCTCATAGATGCCAGATGTGTTTTTTTTAGCAAAATGGTCACAGGCCATTTTAGCGAGCACTTTATTAGGACCAATGCCAACGCGTGCGTAAATGCCCGTCTGGTTCATAATAGTCGTTTGTATATTTTGGGCGATCTCGCGGGGTGAACCGAGTAGTGTCACACTCCCCGTAATATCGAGAAACTGTTCATCAATTGAATAGGGTTCGACAAGATCTGTGTATTGTTCAAGCAGTTCTGTCATCATGACAGAAACATCAAGGTAGCGCTGCATACGTGGACGTACGACGACGGCTTCAGGGCATTTCTCCTGTGCTTCCCATAATCTTGATGCATTTTGTACGCCCCGTTTTTTAGCGAGCGGGCAGGCGGCAAGTACGACCCCGCTCCGCCGCTCAGGATCTCCTGAGACGATGAGCGGCACATCCTTCAAATGAGGAGCCTCCACTTTTTCGACCGACGCATAAAATGACTGCATATCCACAAGCAGAATGGCTCGTTCATTCATCATTTTCACCTCTTAGAACGTATGTTCTGTATATATTTTAACCGCCAGAAGGTGAAATTGATACTGGTAAATCATTCAAAGAGAAGAGTGTAAATCCATACAAAAAAGACGAAGTGTCTCCACTTCGTCTCATCTTTGTAAAATGAGTCATTTTAAGCATGTGCCAAGTTATTGGATGTTTGGAGCGGCTCAGAACGCAAACGATAGGCCGTTAGTTTTTTCTTAGGCTTATGGGTAAACTGCCGCACCACATCCACGTGGTCATCGTAATGATACAGATAAAGGGTCACATCATGCTTGCCAAGCTTTGTTTGCATGGTAAGCGGCGCTGGTCCTTCCTGCGGATGAAGAAAACGCTCTTCGTCACCAGGATAAATATAATAACGTTCAATAAAGATCGCATCATTAAAATGTTGAATAATTTCAGATGTTTGCTGATCATCAAGTGGACGTCCTTGAAACGTCATCGTTGTTTGATCACTTGTTACTTTTGCATGCACCGCATAACGACTAAAAAGGCGTTCAACAACACCAGAAGGCAGCGAAGTGACAAGCAACTTTAAAAGACTAAACACAACAAGTGAAGTAACAATCCAAACCAATATCATCATCTCCAATAAACTTTTGTTCCATTTCTTATATGAACAATTTTAACATAACAAAAGAATGGATCTTTCGCACAAAAAGTGAACTTTTTGAAATAAGTGTGAAGATTTAAAAGGAGATGACGGCGAAAAGACGAAGAACCAACAAAGCTGAAGGAAAAAAGGCTGATACATCACCTTTACAAACAATTGATCAGACAGGTAGACTATTGAAACAGTTGATTTTTTGTGAAACGGTACAGCTAAAAATGAAAAGGGGCGAGGCCATCATGATACGTCAAGTGAAGCCGTCAGATTTTTATGCGGTCACATCCGTCATTCAAAGCTGGTGGGGAGGCAGAGATTTGCGCGCAAAATTGCCAAAGCTATTTTTCGAACATTTTCAGCAAACAAGTTTTGTCGTTGTTGAAAAAGGTGAACTGATCGGCTTTTTAGTCGGTTTTTTATCGCAATCGCATTCAGATGAAGCGTATATTCACTTTGTGGGGGTACATCCAGACCACCGAAAATTGAAGATTGGCAAAATTCTCTATCAAGCGTTTTATGAAGCGGCTGAAAAGGAAGGAAGAACAACGATTAAGGCCATCACAGCTCCTGTCAATAAAGTCTCAATTGCTTACCATACAAAGCTCGGTTTTCAGATAGAAAAGGGAGATAAAACGGTCGATGGCATTTCAGTTTTTTCAGATTACGACGGCATTCATGAAGACAGGGTGCTATTTGTGAAAAAGCTGGAGGCGAAAGCATGATCATTAGACTGGATCAAAAAAATAAAGAACAAGCAAAAGAGCTGTTACATATCCAATTGGCCGCATATCAGCGGGAGGCAGAACAAATAGGCTATCAAGATTTACCGCCCTTAAAAGAAACGGTTAAAGACATAATAGAAACAAATGAGATTTTCATAGGATTTGAAAAAGAGGGGCATTTGTTAGGGATCGCTTCATATGAACTGCATGACGACCGGATCATCCTCAGCCGGTTAGCTGTGCACCCTCATCATGTCAAACAAGGCATCGGGACAGCGCTCCTGCAATCCATCATCCAGCATCAAAAAACAATTGAGCTCACAACAGCGGAAGCAAATATACCAGCAATCAAGCTTTATGAAAAACTAGGGTTTAAACAGAAGGATCGTTTGCAGGTGGAAAACAATCTGATGTTAATAAAGATGGAACGTTTGATGCTTCGAAAAGTGGAAGTGATTGAATACCAAGCGAGCTGGCCAAAACAATTTCAAGATGAGCATGATAAGCTGAAAAAGATAGTTGGCGACAACTGGGTATATGGCCATCATATTGGCAGTACGTCAGTCATAGGAATGGCGGCTAAGCCAATTATTGATATATTGCTAGAGGTGAAGCATATCAGTCGCTTAGATGAATGTAACCACCTGTTTCGTCAGCTTGGATATGAACCGCTCGGAGAAAATGGACTCAAGGGAAGACGTTTTTTTAGAAAAGGCGGCTTGAATCGAACACATCACGTTCACGCCTATGAAGCTGGACATGATGATGTAAAAAGGCATTTGGTGTTCCGAGATTATTTAAAAGCTGCACCTGATCGTGCCAAAGCCTATGCCGATAAAAAGCGTCAATTGGCAAAAGCATATCCTGAAGATATGGCAAGTTATATGAAAGGAAAAGATGGGCTCATTAAAGAAATTGAACAAGAAGCGTACAATTGGTCAGACCAGTTAAAGAAAAACGATCAGACATAAGAGCTGGCAGGACGTGAACATGTTTAATTGATGACTGATATGTTACAATGTAACAATCAACGGAAAAAGGATGTTCGGCATGTATATTCATATAACAGAACCAGCAGCAGCGTACCTTACAAAACAACAAGCAGGGCATGAAACAAAAGAACTGCTCCTTCGATATGATTCAGATGGGTGCGGCTGTGCGGTAAGCGGTGTCCCAATGATTTGGCTCACAGGTGAAAGAACAGGCGAATGGGAAGAGCTCAAGCATAATCAGCTCTTTAAGCTGTACATACACACAGCACAAAAGGTCTTTTTTGACGAGGAAATGACGATTGATTTTAATGAAAAAGCCAACACACTCATGTTGAAAAGTCCTCAACAAATACTCAGCCCGAGAATGGGTATACTTGTAAAGTAAGGTGGAAATGTAGTGGATCAAAAGCTAAAAGTGATACAAAATACGGCACAAAATAAAACATGGGTGTCGTTTTTAAATAACAATCATCCCTATAGCCTTTTGCACTGGTCAATAGGTGGAATGGATTCGGTGAAAAAGGACGTTTGGCTTCTTCAAGATGAAGTCACATTTGAAACGGAAGAATTTCCAACGCTCGAATTAGCTGTCAATTGGATCAAAGAGAATATGGACCAAGTAACAGATGTATTATAAAAGCCCTTTTTCGAAAGGGTTTTTTTCGTGCGTTCATCATCTCATCAAACGGCACGGTTGTCTAATCTGAAAAATGATCTTTTGAAGCAAAAAAAGCAGTTTTTCAACAAACAATTCGACAAAATGAGCAAGCTGGAAATAAAAAAATAATGGCTGTAAATGCCGAAAAATAGGCATTCGCAGCGTTTATTGCGGGATACCGAAAACTTTGCGAAAAATGACATTTCATATTTCTTCCATTCGAGGAAATGTGATAGAATACAACATGTATCGTATATGAGAAGGGAGGTGCTAAAGTGAATTGAAGCTCAAGCTGTCATCGCCTCAGGTTGGAATCAAAATAAACGAATGGTATAGGCAGATTTGCGGATTTCATGTGATGAAAGCAGAGAAGCTGAAGGCGGAGATCGAGCAGGAAATCCTCGAAATGGAGCAGGATCAAAACTTGTTATTGTTTTACCAGCTGATGGATTTTCGCCACAAGGTAATGCTTGAATATTTTGAACCGGCAAAGAAAGCCTCGAATGATGAAGAGATTAAGAATTTGCTAGAAACGATCGAACATTCACAAACGAAATTAACGGATATGCTTGAATACTATGTTCATTTTTTCACAGGAATGTTTGAATTTGAACAGAGAAACTACTTAAGTGCCATTGCTTATTACCGCTCAGCAGAAAAAAAGCTCAATCTCATATCAGATGATATAGAAAGAGCAGAATTTTACTTTAAATTAGCAGAAATTTACTACCACATGAAACAAACCCACTTTTCGATGCACTATGCCTTGCAAGCGTTAGATACGTATTCTGCCTACAGAACGTACACGCTGAGAATCATCCACTGTGAATTTGTCATTGGTGCAAACTATGATGATTTGAAATGCTATGAACATGCATTGCCCTACTTTAAAAATGCTCTAAAGCGAGCACGCTCAATTGGAAACCCTCGAGTCATAGGTTCGGCCCTTTTCAACTTAGGTAACTGTTATTATCAAATGAACGATCTTGCGGAAGCAAGCCGTTATCTGAAAGACTCTATTGAAGTGTTTGAAAAGGAGAATTTAACCCATCTTAATCGCTCTCTAGACCCACTATTTATGCTGACACAAATCCTGTTTAAACAAAAACAAATAGAAGAGTCGTTAACCCTCTATCAACAAGGTATTATGAAGGCCTGTGAATTAGAAGATGAAATTTACATCTGCAAATTTCAGTTCTTAAAAGCATTGTACGTTGATGCAGACATAACAATCATAGACGATACATTAGACCTGCTCGAGGACAAGCGCTTATACCCAGATATTGAGGAATTGGCACTTGATGCGGCTCATTATTACAATGAGCTTGGACTGTTTGAAGTATCTACCCGGTTTTACGAAAGGAAAATTCAAGCCATATCAAAAATTCAAAATGGGGGTCATTTATATGAAAACGAGTTTGATAGTTCTTTTATTGGCAGCAACTGCAGGATTATCGGTCATGAGTCAGCAGCAATCGGAAGAGAGCCATATGGAGCTTGCGGGCAGACACCATACAACAGTGGTGACTATCGCATAAGTTAGCTCAAAAAGAGGGGACGAACTGCTGTTCATTCTCCTCTTTTATTTTCATTCAATTCAAATCTTTGAAGAAATGCTTGAATTTCTTGCTCATAAGCTTCCTTATTTTCGCTAAAAGACATTGCATGCGCACCGTGTGGCGCAATAAACAACTGTTTGTCACCCTTTTTACGTGCATATAACTGCTGACTTTGCTCACAGGGGATATAGTCGTCATGGCGGCTATGAATAAAAAGTACAGGTACTTTCACATGATCGATCACATCAAGAGGGGAAACTTGCCGGATGCGGTATCCGTCCCGCCATTTTAACACTTGATCACTTAGTGGAAGAATCCATTGCCCTGAAAGGCGAAAATCTGTTTTTAACCGATACAGAAGCTGGTCCTCAAAAGAAGCAAAAGGGCAGTCTGCTATGTAAAAATTGGCGGTTGCTTCCGGCTTCGCAGCATATAACAAGGTCGTGACTGCACCCATTGATTCTCCGTGTATCCCAATGATGGCACTTTCTCCGAGTCTTTGTCTGAGCCACTTTACGATCTTTGCTAGATCTTCTTTTTCATAATATCCATAACTCGTGGTTTTCCCGCCGCTCATCCCGTGTCTTCTATGATCATAAAGCAGCACATTCCATCCGAGCTTTTGGAATAATTTCATATACTTAACGGAATTAATCAAACTGACTGTCACACCGTGGCAAAGTACGATTGTGCGTGTTGTATGAGGATGCGGCACAAAATAGCCATGTAGATTATAACCAAATGCTGAAGGAATACACACTTTCTCTTTCTTAAGCTGCTGAAATTCCTCGTGATGATAATGGCCTCCATCTGATTCTCGTTTGATGAGCTCTTCATCCGTTAATTTTCGAATATACATCATTTTATTGGTGAAAAAAATGCCGATTACAGCGAGTGGACATAATATGAAGGCAAATATAGCAATCCATTTCTTCATCTAGCCAATTCTTCCTTTCCGGAGTTTTTTCTATGACGATCATACCACATCTTGGTAGATTGGCGTGCCTCTTGCTCAGAAAATAAAACGGATGATACACTAAGTCAAAAGGAGAGAGGCACAATGAAAAAGACCAATCAGGATCAAGCGAAATTAAAGGACGGCATAAAGGACGATGTCAAACAGCAGCTTCTTCAAATGAAACAGAACCTCGCCGTCGAAACAGAAAAAAGAGAAGAACAAAAACGACAAGACCTCCTTCGGCAGCAGAAAGAAAAAGAAAAAAACAAAAGCTTTTCAGAGCTGCTAGATGAAAGCCATTTAGACTGGAGAAAGTATAAAAGCTAAAAAGGGAGCAATGATGCTTCCTTTTTTTTATGTCATCATCCTTGAGATAGATCCACAGAGTCCATAAAGAGAAAAGCATTTTTGCCTCCTTCACATCACTTCATTTCAGAATCGCGACAGTATGATTTTTTAAACGAAATCCCATAGCTTATGTTTGAAACAGAAATAAAAAGGTGAGTATTGATTTATTTAAATTCCTTTTTATTGAAAATATGGTTATTAAGACCCTTTTGGTAGAAGGTCGTTCTTCTTATAATGAAGATGTGTTACAAAATTTGGGAATGGAGATGATTCACATGAAATTGAGAAAAACAATGGCTGGAGTCGCTTTATCTTTAGGATTGCTTTTACCTGTTTCTGGACAAGCTCTTGCAACAAATGAGTTAACGAATGCAGATGTGAGTACAAAGGCTACTTCAATTGTAGATTGTTCTGTAACTCCTTTTAAAGGTGCAAGTAATCGATTATGTATGCATTCAGATAATGGTTCTTTTGCAAATAGTTTCAGTCGTTTTGGTACCACATTTTATCTTAAAGGCAAATCTGGAAATTATGCATATTACGAAAGTGCAAGATAAGACAACGGGGCTTTTAGCCCCTCCTTATTTTATATAGAGAAAACATAAAAAAATGTAGAAAAACATGAGTTTTTCTACATTCTGACGAGATAAATGATGTGATTTTTTCTTATTAGGATCGGTGCGCTTCATACACAAATGGTTTTGTATAGTAAGTTACTGCTTTGACTTCTTGGTCACTTAAAGAACGTGCATTTGCTGCTGCTATGTTTTCTTTTAACTGATCCACCGAGCTCGCGCCAAATACAACGGAACTGACCGCAGAATGTTTCAGTATATACTGAATGGACAGTTCAGTGAGTGATAGGTCATAAGCGACTTTCTTTAAAGAAGGAATGATCTGCTGAAGCTCTTCAAATGAATATTGAAGATAGCCGTTTTTTTGAATCGCTGCACTTGCTTGAGAAAGTGGTTTTTCAGTTAATAATCCTTTCGCTAAAGGACCTCTTGCGACGACGCTAATGCTTTGTTCTTCAAGAAGAGAGAACCATTCTTCCGGGCGGCGGTCGAGTAAGCTATATTGCATCATCACGCTTACGATATTGGACTTTTTGGCATATTCTTTAATGACATTTGGGCGGATAGATGAAATGCCATAATAGCGAATAACGCCTTCCTCTACTAATTCTTCAAAAGCCTCAATCGTTTCATCAATGGGGTCATCAATCGTGCCTCCATGCAATTGATATAAATCAATATAATCTGTTTGAAGCCGCTTGAGGCTTTGTTTTACTGCTTCCTTTATGTACGCCTTTGAAGGGTCCCAGTCCCAGCCTGGTTTGCCTTTTTCAAAGCGGTTGCCGCCTTTTGTCGCCAAAATCAAATCTTGCCGTCTATTTTTGATGGCTTCCCCAACAATTTCCTCATTTGTCCCAAAATCATATAAATCGGCTGTATCCAAATAGTTAATTCCGAGATCAATGGCCTCATCTAATAAAGAGAGCGCTTTTTCTTTATCAGTCCCAAGAGACATGCATCCTAGTGCCGCCTCGCTCACTAAAAGATCTGAGGTGCCAATACGTCTTTTTTTCAATTCCATCACACTCCTATCCTTTCACATTAAGTGAAAAAAATCAGGAATTCAAGCTAGGTGATTTCAAATGGCGCATTGAAGCAAGCGTTTCGCTTTTCGCTTCTCTTAAATCATCTATGTTAAAATAAATGAAGTAAAAAGTGAAAGTAGAACGAGGAGCTGACAAAATTGAAGGACTTTGAAGAAAAAACATTATCGTCGAAAGAATTATACAACGGAAAAATCATTGATTTGGTACTTGAAGATGTAGAATTGCCTAACGGAAAACAAGGCAAACGCGAAATCATTAAACATCCTGGTGCAGTAGCTGTCATTGCACGTACAGACGAAAATAAAATCATCTTGGTCAAACAATACCGTAAAGCATTAGAGAGAGCCATCGTTGAAATTCCGGCTGGAAAACTAGAAAAAGGGGAAGAGCCGGCACATACAGCATTAAGAGAATTAGAAGAAGAAACAGGATATACAACTCAGCAGCTTCAAAAGCTGACGGCCTTTTATACATCACCTGGTTTTGCAGATGAAATTGTTCACATTTATCTAGCAGATCAGCTAGTTCCGCTTGAAGAAAAAAGAGAGCTGGATGAAGATGAATTTGTCGAAGTAATGGAAGTTTCATTAGAAGAAGCCTTGCACCTCATTGAACAGCAGCATATTTACGATGCAAAAACAGCCTATGCCATTCAATACTTACAACTGCAAGAGGTACTTGAGTCAACAAAATGAAGGAATTTTTTGCAGACATCCATATTCATATTGGCAGAACAAGAACAGGCAGAGCTGTCAAAATTACAGGTGCAAGGTCATTGACAATTGACCAAATTCTCATTGAAGCAGCAGAAAGTAAAGGGATGGGGATGATTGGTGTGATAGATGCACAATCTCCAGAAGTCTTAGAAGAGTTAATAGAGGGTGTAGAGGAAGGCCGGTACACGGAACTAAATGACGGCGGTCTATCATTTGGACCGACAGTGCTGCTTTTAGGCAGTGAATTAGAGATCAATGATGACCATTCAAAAGGTCCGATTCATGTGCTGGCATTTATGCCCACACTACACAAAATGTCTGAGTTCTCCGCATGGCTTTCGCTTCATATGAAAAATGTGCATTTGAGTTCACAGCGCCTCTATGTTGATGGGAAAACACTTCAGCGCAAAGTAAAGGAGCTAGGAGGATTGTTTATTCCTGCTCATATTTTTACGCCGCATAAAAGTCTATACGGCAAAGGGGTGAACACTTCTTTAACGGAAGTATTTGACCCTGATCTTATTGATGCTGTTGAGCTTGGTCTTAGCTGTGATACGTCAATGGCTTCCCGGCTGAGTGAGCTGAACCGGTATCCCTTTTTAACGAATTCAGATGCTCATTCTTTAGGGAAAATCGCGCGAGAATATACAAAAATCAAAATGGATCATGCCTCTTTTGCCGAATTCAAGCTAGCCCTTGAAGAAAAAGATGGTAGAGCTGTCACAGGAAATTATGGACTTGCTCCGCGGCTTGGGAAGTATTATCATACGACCTGCGAGAAATGCGGGGTAAGACCTCACGCATCAGATCAGGAAGAGTGCCACGAATGCGGACATACCCGGATGACAAAAGGAGTAAGTGAGCGTTTAAAAGAGCTTGCTGACCAAGAAAGTGAAAAAAGAATGAGACCTCCTTATGTTCATCAGCTCCCGCTCCAGTTTATTCCGGGTGTTGGACCTAAAACGCTGGAGAAGCTAAAAGCCGTGTTTCACACAGAGATGAATATTCTGCATCAAGCAACAGAACAAGAACTAAAAGCCGTTTTGCCAGAAAAGACAGCGGGCTACATCATCAAAGCAAGAAAGGGCGAAGTCGGACTAATCGCTGGTGGAGGCGGAGTGTACGGTAAGGTGGATATCAATCATGAGTCACATTAAATGGACATGTCAAACGTTTGAACAATTGTCAAAAGAGGATCTTTACTTGATTCTTATGGAAAGAGTTAACGTGTTTGTTGTAGAACAAACATGTCCTTACCCTGAAATTGATCACAGGGATCAAGAAGCAATTCATCTCATCGCAAAAGAGAATGGTACCATTGTGGCTTATTGCCGAATTTTTCAAAACGGGATCGTGTACAAAGAGGCGTCCATCGGCCGTGTTCTTGTGACGCAGGCCGGCCGGAAAAAAGGGTATGGAAAGATGCTGCTCATCAAGGCTTTGGAAAAGCTTAATGAACTAGGTGAAACAAGTGTCAAAATACAGGCGCAAGCCTACCTGAAGTCACTTTACGAATCATTTGGTTTCAAGGTCGTCTCAGATGTTTATGATGAAGATGGGATTCCGCATTTTGATATGATAAAAACAGAAAGATAGACGTATTTACGTCTATCTCAGCGTGTAGACAAACCCTTGCATTCGTTGTCAGGTCTGCGCTCCGGTGCTCACGAATGTCAAATTCGCTCCGCAAAGGTAGCCGCCCTTCCTAGGACTGCAAAGGTTTTCTATCACGCTGAAAAGAAGACAAAGGGCTAAAATTAAGATCATTTTAGCCCTTTGTCAACAATCTGAGATAGACGTATTTACGTCTATCTTTTTTATGTAACATCGTGTATCATAACGTCAACGAAAGGGGTTTTGCCAAATGGGAAAAAGCAAAGCAAAGAAAAAACGAGAGCATATCCAAAGGCAGCACAGCCGTAATCCAGAACTGTCGAGAGGAAACATGCCGCATTTTAGCACACACGAAAGGAAGACAAAAACAAAACAAGAAGTCTTGCAGCACATGATGAAAAAACATAAAGGACGAAATGCTTATGATCACTATCAAGAGGATCATAAGCATTTTTATTTTGCTTTTTTGTGACAACTAGATCAAATAAATGGAAAAATTTTAAAAAATAGGACAAACGGTCGTTTCTTTTTGTCTAAAAATGTAGTTAAATGACAAAAAGAAACGAAAGGGAGAGTGAGTATCGTGAACGTCAAGTCATTTGGAGCAGGGCTTTGTATGGCAAGTGTGCTTGTGGCATCGGTCATGTTTGGCGCGTCAGATATTTCTGCAAAGGAGCAAGCAAAAAAAGAGTACATGATCGGCTTTTCTTCTTCCGTTCAAGACAAAATACAAAAACAGCTTGTAGAAGAAGCTGGCGGGCATGTGAAAGAATCCATAGAGCAAATAGATCTGATGAAAGTGTCGTTGAATGAGACATCGAAAAAGAAACTGAATGAAGCAAAAGAAGTGACTTTCATTGAGGAAGATCAAAAAGCAAAAACAAGCAGTCAAACTGTTCCATATGGCATCAAAAGCATCAAAGCACAAAAGGTACATAAACAAGGATACGCTGGACAGAATGTCAAAGTAGCAGTTCTTGACAGCGGGATCGACGGCAAACATGAGGATTTACATGTCACCGGCGGGGTGAGCTTTGTACCGACAGAGTCCGATCCGCTTGTAGATCCGCATAAACATGGCACGCATGTGGCAGGGACAATTGCCGCTTTAGATAATAAGGTAGGTGTCGTTGGTGTTGCGCCAAAAGCCTCTATCTATGCTGTTAAGGTGGCAGATGAAAATGGTGACGGCTACTATAGCTGGATCATAAAAGGGATTGAATGGGCCATTGAGAATGACATGGATGTCATCAATATTAGTATGGGGGGAGCAAGTGAATCTGAGGCGCTGAAAGAAGCGGTAGATCGAGCGTATGATAAAGGGATTCTCATTGTGGCTTCTGCGGGGAATGAAGGAAGTTATGGATCTCTCAATACGATTGACTATCCGGCTAAATACAGCTCCGTGATGGCTGTTGCCTCTGTTGACCAAAAAAAGCAAAGAGCTTTTGATTCATCTGTCGGCGAAGAACTGGAAGTCTCAGCACCAGGCGTTTCAACGCTGAGCACCATTCCTCATAACGAATATGGCTACATGAGCGGAACGTCAATGGCATCACCGCATGTAACGGGCGCTGCGGCTGTCATTCTATCAAAACATCCGAATCTGACAAACGATGAAGTGCGTGAGAGACTGTCAAAAACGGCGACAAAACTTGGAGAACCTTTTTATTACGGTGCCGGGCTTGTGAACGTACAAAAAGCCGCACGATAAATGAAAAAGAGAAAGCAGTGAGCAGGCTGCTTTCTCTTTTTTCTTTCAATAAAACTGTCATGTTTCGTAATCTCTCTCATAGAATCTAGTAACCTTACGATTTGGGAGGAAGACACATGCGGAAAAAGTCTTGGAAGGAGCATCTTCTTCAGCACGTAAAAGATCATCTCTCGATTTATTTATTTGTCTCTGTACTCTTTTTAATGGGTGTGATCTTCGGTGCCATCATTGTCAATAGCATGACATTCAGCCAGAAAGAGGATTTATTCTATTATTTAAATCAATTTTTTGGTCAGCTGACGAATGAGAAAGCAGCAGAATCAAAAGAAATGTTTTTACAAAGCTTCCTGCATCATATGAAATATTTAGGCCTTATGTGGATACTGGGAATATCCATCATTGGTCTGCCGCTCATCTTTCTGATGATCTTTTTAAAAGGAATTGTTGTTGGATTTACTGTTGGTTTTCTCGTGAATCAAATGGGGCTGAGTGGATTTTTTCTCTCGTTTGTATCGGTGCTTCCGCAAAACATTCTGCTTATTCCAGCCTATTTAGTGATTGGCACCTGTGCGATTGCGTTTTCCATCCGTCTCATTGGACAGCTCTTCATGAAAAAAAACATCAGTCAAGCACCCGTCCAGTGGTTTGGCCGGTATGCATCGGTTCTGCTGATGATTTTAGCGCTTGCTGCACTTTCATCTTTTTTTGAATCGTACATATCATTCATGCTCATGAAAAAGCTGGCAGGCATTCTTTTATAATTGTTATTAATTAATAATCAATTTATTTATCAATTTAAAATGATTATAGTTGGCTCTCAGCACATCATTTGATATAATGATCAAGTAATGTGGCGTAGGAGGGAAAGTCAATGGAAAATAGGATTGATCGAATTAAGAAACAGCTTCATTCTTCCAGCTACAAGCTCACGCCACAGCGTGAAGCCACAGTAAGAGTACTGCTTGAGAATGAAGAAGACCATTTAAGTGCAGAAGATGTATACCTCCTCGTAAAAGAGAAGTCTCCTGAAATTGGTCTTGCTACTGTTTATCGGACGTTAGAATTGCTCACTGAACTGAAAGTTGTTGATAAAATTAACTTTGGAGACGGCGTTTCGCGATATGATCTTCGCAAAGAAGGAGCCGCTCACTTCCATCACCATCTTGTCTGCATGGAATGCGGAACAGTCGATGAGATAGAAGATGATTTATTAGAAGATGTCGAAGAGATTATTGAACGTGACTGGAAATTTAAAATTAAGGATCATAGATTGACATTCCATGGTATTTGCCACCGGTGTCATGATGATGAATCCGGCAAATAATCCGAATTGGAACCTTTTCATTTAAGATGAAGAGGTTTTTTGCATTTTCGCTGTATATTCCTTGTCCTACCTGGCATATGCTGAAGTAATGAGAAGGTGAGAAAGGACTTGAAGATCATGCGAAAATGGCTCAAAACAACAGGTGAAGTGATCAAAGTATTTATCTTGTTCACAGGTTTTACCGTCCTGTTCTATTATGCTATGATATGGATAAATTCAGAATATGAAAGCTACCATCGTTATGATAAACCAGAGGGTGCAGCAATTAAAGTGATGGAAATGGATCAGCCGAATCAAGACAATTGGCAAGACCGATTGATTTATTTTTATCAAAACGGGGAGTAGAAATCATTGAACGATCAATTATCCGACTTTATTCATTTTATGACCGTAGAGAGAGGACTCTCTGAAAATACCATTGTTTCTTATAAAAGAGATTTGCAGAACTACTTGTCTTTTTTAATGACACATGAACAGCTGACGGATATTAGCGATGTCACGCGCCTGCATATCATTCATTATTTAAAGCAGTTAAAAGAGGAAGGGAAATCGAGTAAAACGTCTGTACGGCATCTATCATCGATCCGTTCCTTTCATCAATTTCTGCTTCGGGAAAAAGTGACAACGGATGACCCGTCATGGAACATTGAAACGCAAAAAACAGAGCGGACATTACCGAAAGTTCTATCATTAGGGGAGGTCGAAAAACTGCTTGATACACCAAATCAGCACACTCCCTTTGACTACCGAGACAAAGCAATGCTTGAGCTCTTATATGCAACAGGCATTCGCGTCAGTGAAATGCTGGATCTGACCCTTGCAGATGTGCACCTCACAATGGGCTTTATCCGCTGTTTTGGAAAAGGAAGAAAAGAGCGAATTGTGCCAATCGGTGAAGCTGCCGCAAGCGCAATTGAAGAATATATCGAAAAGGGAAGAAGCAAGCTGTTAAAAAAACAGCCGTCCGATGCCCTGTTTCTCAATCATCACGGGAAAAAAATGTCGCGCCAGGGCTTCTGGAAGAACTTAAAGAAACGAGCCATTGAAGCAGGGATTCAAAAGGAGCTGACGCCTCATACGCTCAGACATTCATTTGCTACACACCTGCTTGAAAACGGTGCGGACTTAAGAGCTGTACAGGAGATGCTCGGACATGCCGATATCTCAACAACACAAATTTATACACATGTGACGAAAACAAGACTGAAAGATGTGTATCACAAATTCCATCCAAGGGCATAAGTAAAGCATGACACGATGAACGGGTGTCATGCTTTTTCATCTTTACACCGTTTATGGTTGTCAACTGGCTTGTAAACGGTTTATACTTGAGATGTCTGACCTCTTACTGTTTGTAAGGTCAAAAGACAAGAATATTGAAGGAGGCGCTTTTTAATGCCTGATTATCAGTATAAACGCATTTTCCTCGTCGTAATGGATTCAGTAGGGATTGGGGAAGCACCAGATGCTGCTGATTTTAATGATGTAGGTGCAGATACACTTGGACATATTGCTGAAAAAATGAACGGGCTTCATATGCCGAATATGGCGAAGCTTGGGCTGAGTCATATTAAAGAAATCAAAGGAATTCCAGCGGATGAAAAACCGCTTGCGTATTATGGAAAAATGCAAGAAGCATCAAATGGTAAAGACACAATGACAGGGCATTGGGAAATCATGGGTCTTTACATAGACACACCGTTCAAAGTCTTTCCAGACGGATTCCCAGATGAACTATTAAATGAATTAAAAGAAAAAACTGGCCGAGGTATTATTGGAAATAAACCTGCGTCTGGTACGGAAATTTTAGATGAGCTTGGCGAAGAGCACATGAAAACAGGCGATTTAATCGTTTATACATCTGCGGATTCTGTGCTGCAAATTGCTGCGCACGAAGAAGTTGTGCCATTAGATGAGCTTTACCGTATTTGTGAAATTGCCCGTGAACTCACATTAGATGAAAAATATATGGTTGGACGGATTATCGCTCGTCCGTTTGTCGGAGAGCCTGATGCTTTTGTTAGAACACCAAACCGTCATGATTATGCGTTAAAACCATTTGACCGTACAGTTATGAATGAACTCAAAGATGATGGGCTCGATGTCATTGCGATCGGAAAAATCTCTGATATTTATGACGGCGAAGGAATCACATCATCTCTTAGAACAAAATCGAACATGGATGGAATGGACAAGCTGGTCGATACACTTAAAACAGACTTTACAGGACTCAGCTTTTTGAACCTTGTTGATTTTGACGCTCTTTACGGACATAGAAGAGATCCAGAGGGTTATGGAAAAGCATTAGAGGAATTTGACGCACGTCTTCCTGAAGTGTTTGACCTGTTGAAAGAGGATGATCTTCTTGTGATCACAGCAGATCATGGAAATGACCCGGTTCATCACGGAACAGATCATACAAGAGAATACGTTCCGCTCATTGCTTACAGCAAAAAGCATCAGGAAGCAAATGAACTGCCAACAGCAAAAACATTTGCTGATCTTGGGGCAACCGTTGCCGATAATTTCAAGATAGCGATGCCAAAATACGGAACAAGCTTTTTATCTAAACTCAAATAGGGGGAAATCTCGTGGGAGCACAGTTTTCAGAAGCGGCGGCATATATTAAACAAGCATCGACATATGTACCAACAGTTGGATTGATTTTAGGATCAGGGCTTGGCATTTTAGCAGATGAGATTGAAAATCCAATCAAAATAAAATATGAAGATATTCCCGGATTCCCTGTTTCAACAGTAGAGGGACATGCAGGGCAGCTCGTGATCGGAACGCTGAAAGGCACTGTCGTTTGCGCGATGCAAGGACGTTTTCATTTCTATGAAGGGTATGATATGAAGCAAGTGACGTTTCCTGTCCGTGTGATGAAAGAAATTGGTATTGAAACATGCATTGTCACAAATGCAGCCGGCGGAGTGAATACTTCATTCCGTCCAGGAGACCTCATGCTGATCACAGATCATATCAATATGATGGGAACCAATCCATTAATTGGCCCAAATGACAGTCAAGGCGTTCGTTTCCCTGATATGTCTGCACCGTACGATAAAGAATTGCTGGCACTTGCAGCAGAAACAGCCCAGCGTTTAGGTATATCTGTACAGCAAGGGGTTTATGCAGGGATGACAGGCCCTTCATATGAAACACCTGCTGAAGTTCGTTTCCTTAGAACGCTTGGAGCAGATGCGGTAGGAATGTCGACTGTTCCAGAAGTCATTGTTGCGCGTCATGCAGGAATCAAAGTACTTGGCATTTCATGCATTTCCAATGCGGCATCTGGTATTTTGGATCAGCCGCTGTCACATGATGAAGTGATCGAAGTAACGGAAAAAGTGAAAGCAAGTTTTCTTGATTTAGTAAAAGACATTGTCAAACAACTTTCATAGCATGTGTCCAGAAGCCTTCTGCTACCCAAGCAGAAGGCTTTTTTTATTTGCAATCATACGATCTCTGAATAAAACAGCCTGTATGAGGAAAAAATAGAAAGGATTACGATAATGGAGGTCTGCCACTTGAAACGTCATATATGTGCATTGTTTATTTTAATGATCCTTATCTCAATGGTTTCACCATCTGCGACAGCAAAAGAAAAGATTGAAAAACCAGGAGAAAAACAAACATCAGAATTGGCACACGAAGCCAAATCAGCGATCTTAATAGAACGTGACACGGGAAAGGTGCTTTACAACAAAAACAGCGATGAAAAGCTTGCACCCGCAAGTATGACCAAAATCATGACGATGCTTCTCATCATGGAAGCTATAGATCACGGTAAACTGAAAATGACAGACAAGGTCAGAACGAGCGACTATGCAGCGTCCATGGGAGGGTCGCAAATCTTCCTTGAACCAGGAGAAGAAATGACCGTGAAAGAAATGCTGAAAGGCATTGCGATTGCGTCAGGAAATGATGCTTCAGTTGCCATGGCAGAGCATATTGCAGGATCTGAAGAACAGTTCGTAGAGCAGATGAACAAAAGGGCGAAAGAGCTTGGCCTCACCTCAACAGTCTTTCAAAACCCAACAGGGCTCCCTGAAAAAGACCACTACAGCACAGCTCACGATATGGCAATAATGGCAAAAGAGCTGTTGAAATATGAACAAATCACAAAATTCACAGGTGTCTACGAAGACTATCTACGGCAAAACACAGATAAAAAATTCTGGCTTGTAAACACAAACCGTCTGATTAAATTTTATCCAGGTGTCGATGGGGTGAAAACCGGTTTTACAGGTGAAGCGAAATACTGTTTAACTGCATCTGCTAAAAAAGGCAACATGCGCGTCATTGCGGTTGTCTTCGGCGCAAGTACCCCGAAAGACAGAAACGCTCAGGTAGTCAAAATGCTGGACTACGCATTTAGTCAATATACGACTCATCCGCTTTACAAACGAGGGCAAGATGTGGCGGAGGTCAAAGTAAGCAAAGGGAAAAAGAAAAATATTCAGCTCGTTACTTCTGAACCGATCTCCCTTCTAACGAAAAAAGGTGAAAATGTGGATCAGATCAAAAAAGAAATCAAATTGTCTCATGATGTCAAGGCTCCATTTTCAAAAGGAACGGAACTTGGTACGATCGTCTTGAAAAAAGACGGAAAAGTGCTGCATGAAAGTCCTGTAGAAGCAAAAGAAGGAATGGAAAAGGCAGGCATTTGGACTTTCTTCAAACGAGCAATGGCTGATTTTGTGAAATGGAAATAAAAGGCGAAAGGCTGCTGAAATGGGCAGTCTTTTTGCTATGAGGAAAAAGAAAAGAACATCTAAATGTGACGAATGGTCACTAGTTTTGTCATGGTGAAGGATTTACTTCATATAAAAGAGAAACACTCTTTATCCGAAATAGAGCAAGGAGGAATAAAAAGATGAGCCTTGGTATTGATTTTCAAGTAAAAGAGAGCGTACTTTGCATTCGGTTAACAGGAGAGCTCGATCATCACTCCGCAGAAACATTGAGACAAAAGGTGACGAATTATTTGGAAACAGAGGACATTCGCCACATTGTGCTGAATCTGGCTGATTTATCATTTATGGACAGCTCTGGACTCGGAGTGATTTTAGGAAGATATAAAGAGATTAAGCAGCTTGGCGGAGAAATGGTCGTCTGTGCCATCTCGCCAGCAGTGAATCGGTTATTTGATATGTCTGGTTTGTTTAAAATCATTCGTATGGAGCCTTCAGAGCAAACGGCTTTGCAAACATTGGGGGTGGCGTCATGAGAAATGAAATGAATCTGACTTTTTCGGCATTAAGCCAAAATGAATCGTTTGCGAGGGTGACAGTCGCGGCGTTTATCGCTCAGCTTGATCCGACTTTAGATGAATTAACAGAAATCAAGACCGTCGTATCAGAGGCAGTGACAAACTCCATCATCCATGGCTATGATGGGAATCCAGATGGCAAGGTGCATATCCATGTCACATTAGATGACCATGTCGTCTACCTCACCATCCGTGACGAAGGCATGGGTATTACCGATCTTGAGGAAGCAAGACAGCCGCTTTTTACAACAAAACCAGACTTAGAGCGCTCTGGAATGGGCTTTACCATCATGGAGAATTTTATGGATGATGTCATGGTGGATTCATCTCCAGAAATGGGCACGACCATCCGTTTAACAAAGCATCTATCAAAAAGCAAAGCGCTTTGTAATTAAAGGAGCTGCTCATATGGATGTGGAGGTAAAAAAGCAAGCTAAAAAAGCCCAGCTGTCAAATGATGAAGTCAAAGAGCTCATCAAAAAAAGCCAAGACGGTGATCAGCAAGCAAGAGACCTCCTCGTAGAAAAAAACATGCGTCTTGTTTGGTCCGTTGTTCAGCGCTTTTTAAATAGGGGATATGAACCAGATGATCTGTTTCAGATTGGCTGTATTGGACTGCTGAAATCTGTGGATAAATTTGATTTGTCATATGATGTAAAGTTTTCAACGTACGCCGTTCCAATGATCATCGGGGAAATCCAGCGATTCATTCGGGATGATGGGACGGTCAAAGTCAGCAGGTCATTAAAGGAACTCGGAAATAAAATCCGGCGGGCAAGGGATGAATTGTCTAAGTCTCATGGAAGAATGCCGACCGTGCAAGAAATTGCCGAATACCTTGATATCACACCAGAGGATGTCGTCCTCGCCCAAGAAGCGGTCCGCTCACCATCATCCATTCATGAAACAGTGTATGAAAATGATGGGGATCCGATAACATTGCTTGATCAAATTGCCGACCATTCTGAAGAAAGATGGTTTGACAAAATTGCTCTGAAAGAAGCGATCAAGGAATTAGAAGAAAGGGAAAAACTCATTGTGTATTTAAGGTATTATAAAGACCAGACACAATCTGAGGTTGCAGAAAGACTTGGCATTTCACAGGTGCAAGTCTCACGGCTTGAAAAGAAAATTTTAAAGCAAATCCAAATGCAAATGGATCAAAAAGACAGCTAGCCAATTCGGCTGGCTTTTTTTGTGTGGTAATTACCGGTAAATCAAGTTCTATCAGTATGAGAACCATTTTTCACCACATACTATTTTTAACCCCTCGTATAGGAAGTGACTTGGATGGACGGACAAATCTTTATTCGGCTGCGCCATCGAATCAAGACCGGAATAGATCAGCTCATTTATTTAGAGGATGTCGCCCAAATCACTGGTGATGAGTTTGCTGTGCAAAAGCTTAGCAAAATGCCGGTGTATCATGTCAGCAAAAAGGATCGTCACATCGCCGTTCTTGATATCATGCATGTCGTCAAAACGATCAAAAAAACGTGGCCGGATATCGACATTCAAACCGTTGGCGGCTCTGAGGCCATTGTTGAAATTGATACAGGCAAACGCCAGCTTTCTCCCGTTTTATTTGTGTTTGTATGGCTTCTATTATTTGTCGGAGCGGCGCTTGCCATTATGAATTTCCACGAGGATGTCAGTATGCGGCTCGTTCATATCCGCCTATATGAAATGATCACAGGGAAAACGGTTGAGCATCCGTATTTATTACAAATTCCATATAGCTTTGGACTCGGCCTTGGGATGATTTTGTTTTTCAATCATGTATTTAAAAAGCGTTTAAATGAAGAACCAAGTCCGCTCGAAGTGGAAATGTTTAAATATCAGCTCGATCTCGATCATTATGTCGCACTCAATGAAAATAAAGAAACATTGAAGGATATCCATGATCGGTAAATGGCTTTTTGTCGTACTCGTTGGACTTGGCGGCGGTTTAACAGTCGGAGCAGGATTTGTGGCATTTCTTACAGTGCTTGGCATCATTCCCCGCTTAATGCAATTAACCAAAACGCAGCGCTTCATACAAGGGTACGAGGCGGCAGTCATTAGCGGGGCGGTTGTTGGCGGCTGGGCCACCTTAAGTCAAATACATCTGCATTTAACCAAATGGCTGGCGCTGCCGGTCGGTCTTTTATCAGGCATCTTTGTCGGCATGCTTGCAGCTGCACTTACTGAAGTATTAAATGTACTTCCTATATTAACGAAAAGAATTGGAATGGACGGGAAAATTGTTTTGCTGCTCATGGCCATCGTCTTAGGAAAGATATTTGGTTCACTATTTCATTGGCTTATTTATATTTAAGAAATTGGAGGGAACAACACGTGTCGAGTTTAAAAGAGAACTATCCATCTAAGGTGAAAACGTATCAGCCCAAACCTCCTTATGTCCTCAACTGCATCAAGGCGTTTTTAGTTGGTGGCTTGATCTGTCTGATAGGTGAGGGGCTGCAGAATTTCTATATCCACTTTTTTGATTTTAACGAAAAGACAGCAGGGAACCCGACAGTGGCAACCCTCATTTTAATTTCTTCTCTATTAACGGGTATCGGTATTTACGATAGAATCGGCCAGTTTGCTGGAGCGGGATCAGCCGTACCGGTAACAGGCTTTGCTAACAGTATGACAAGTGCTGCCCTTGAGCATAAAAGTGAAGGGCTTGTTTTAGGTGTTGCCACAAATATGTTTAAGCTCGCTGGGAACGTCATTGTGTTCGGTGTCGTCTCGGCATATATCGTAGGGATCATTCGATACATCTTGGAAAAGATGTTTTCGTAGGAGGAATAAAAGGTGAAACTAACAGGTAAACAATCTTGGGTATTTGAGCACAAGCTTTATGTCAATGCAGAAGGAACTGCTGCAGGACCTAAGGAAAAAGAAGGTCCAATTGGACATTTAATTGATAAAACATACGATGAAATGCACTGTGATCAAAAGAACTGGGAAATGGCTGAAAGGAAGCTCATGGATGATGCGATATCAACCGCTTTATGGAAAGCAAATTTGCAAAAAAGCGATATTGATCTGTTGCTAGCTGGAGATTTACTCAACCAGAACGTCACAGCAAACTATGTGGCAAGAGAGCTGAAGATCCCGTTTCTCTGCTTATTTGGAGCATGCTCGACCTCAATGGAATCGGTCGCCATTGCGTCAGCACTCATTGATGGTGGCTTTGCAAATAGAGCCATCGCAGCAACAAGCAGTCACAATGCGACCGCAGAACGCCAATTTCGAAACCCGACCGAATACGGCGGACAAAAGCCAGATACAGCAACAAGTACCGTAACAGGGAGCGGAGCCGTTATTATCAGCCAAGAGCCCTCACAAATTCAAATTACAAGTGCAACGGTAGGCAGGGTCATGGATCTTGGCATTACAGATCCATTTGATATGGGATCGGCCATGGCACCGGCCGCGGCAGACACCATCAAGCAGCATTTAGAAGACTTAGGAAGAACAGTAGATGATTACGATTTGATTTTAACTGGAGATTTATCAGGCATTGGTTCACCGATCTTAAAGGATCTCCTGAAAGAAGAAGGTATCCAGCTTGGGCGAAAGCACGATGATTGCGGTTTAATCATCTATACACCCGATCAAAACGTATTCGCTGGAGGCAGCGGCTGTGCTTGTTCAGCTGTTGTGACATTTAGTCATATTTTTCAAGAAATGAAAGCAGGGAATCTGCAAAGAGTACTCGTTGTCGCAACCGGGGCGCTACTCAGCCCAATGATGGTTCAGCAAAAAGAGACCATTCCAACCATTGCGCACGGTGTCGTATTTGAGCGTGCAGGAGGAGAGAGCTAATGGATTATCTTATCGCTTTTGTGGCAGGCGGACTTATTTGTGTCATTGGCCAGCTTTTGCTAGATGTACTCAAACTCACGCCGGCACATGTCATGACTACTTTTGTTGTGGCAGGTACCATTTTAGACGGATTCGGTATTTATGATAAATTTATTGAATTTGCAGGTGCGGGCGCAACCGTACCAATCGTCAGCTTTGGTCATAGCTTGCTTCATGGGGCAATGCACCAGGCAGATGTACATGGATTCATCGGCATCGGTATCGGGATTTTTGAATTAACCTCGGCTGGAATATCAGCTGCGATTTTATTCTCATTTATTATCGCACTGATCTTTAAACCGAAAGGATAACCGAATATGGGGCAAAGACGGAAAGTCATTTTAGTGACAGACGGAGATATATATGCTGCCAAAACCATTGAGCTCGCCGCTAAAAACGTCGGCGGACGATGTATTTCCAGCTCAAAAGGAAATCCAAGCAAACGGACAGGACCTGAACTTGTTCAGATGATTTTAAAAACACCGTATGATCCAGTCTTTGTGATGTTTGATGATTCTGGACTGACCGGTGAAGGAACAGGCGAGACGGCGATGAAACATGTAGCACGCCACCCTGAAATCGAAGTCATTGGCGCGATTGCAGTTGCATCTAAGACGCACCAAGCCGAATGGACAAAGGTCCATGTCTCCATTGACCGGGAAGGTGAACTGACAGAATACGGTGTCGACAAACACGGTCTTCCCGAAATGGAGCCCCATAAAATGAGCGGGGATACAGTGTATTGTCTTGACTCCCTCAATCTCCCGTTCGTTGTCGGGATTGGAGATATTGGCAAGATGGGACGGAAAGATGATCTGAGCAAGGGATCTCCAATCACGATGAAAGCAGTGGAATTAATATTAGAAAGGAGTGGCTTCCATGAAGAAAGACAAGGTAAACGTGTACCGAGACCCGAAGAAAAATGAAGATTACTTCAAAGAAAATGTCGGAATGGGTCTCAGCTTTGACCTTGGTGTTCGGAAAATTTATATACACGATCAGGAAATCCAGCTTTACTATGTAAACGGGTTGTGTGATACGCAGTATGTCATCTACTTATTAAAAGAACTTATCGAAATCAATGACAACGAACCAGAATCAGATGATCTTGCACATGTAGTCGAGAACCGCCTTGTCAATCAGCAGGTCTCCAAGGTAGAAACGCTGGATGAAGCGGTGGATCAAGTGCTGTCCGGGCTTGTAGCAGTTGTTGTAGAAGGTGAAAACTACGCCTTTATCATTGATGTTAGAAGTTATCCTGGCAGAATGCCTGAGGAGCCGGATACAGAAAAGGTTGTCAGGGGAGCAAGAGACGGTTTTGTTGAAAACATTATTGTAAATACAGCGCTTATTCGAAGAAGAGTGCGGGATGAAAAACTGCGATACAAAATGCTCAAAGTAGGCGAACGTTCCAAAGCCGATGTTTGTGTTTGCTATATTGAAGATATTGCAGACCCAGATCTTGTAGATATTATAGAAAAAGAAGTATCAGGAATTAAGGTCGATGGGCTGACGATGTCTGATAAAACGATTGAAGAATTTATTATTAAGCAAGGATATAATCCCTTTCCGCTAGTGCGTTACACCGAGCGTCCAGATGTCGCCGCTAACCACATATTAGAAGGGCATGTCATCATCATTACGGATACATCCCCTAGTGTCATCATTACACCAACCACTATTTTTCACCACGTTCAGCATGCAGAAGAATATCGCCAGGCACCTGCCGTTGGTACATTCCTAAGATGGGTACGCTTTTTAGGCATTTTATGTTCTACCTTTCTTTTGCCGATTTGGTTTCTTTTTATCCTTGAACCGAATCTTTTGCCTGACAATTTAAGCTATATTGGGTTTAACAAACCTTCTCATATCCCTGTGATTCTCCAAGTGTTCCTTGCTGATTTCGGGGTGGAATTTTTAAGGATGGCAGCAATTCATACGCCAACCGCATTGTCGACGGCCATGGGACTAATCGCGGCTGTTTTAATTGGACAAATCGCTATTGATGTCGGTTTGTTTACACCAGAGGTCATCTTATACGTTTCACTGGCGGCGATCGGTACCTTTACAACGCCAAGCTATGAGCTGAGTGTCGCCAATAAGATTGTCAGGCTCATCATCCTAGCACTAGTGGCGATCTTCAAGCTGAATGGACTCATCATTGGTTTTACGTTGTTACTCATTTATTTAACTTCCATTCGTTCATTGCAGACGCCTTATATGTGGCCGTTCCTCCCTTTTAATGGGAAGGCTTTGTGGCAAGTGCTGATTCGGACGTCTGTTCCTGGCTCAAAAGTAAGACCGAGCATCGTTCACCCTCAAAACAGATCAAAAATTCCGCCAAATTCTTAAGGCTCATTGAAAGTGGCTGAAGATTGTGATATTGTATTTTTAACTTTGAGACAAGGCACAAGGCAGCTCACGCAGCTGCCTTTTTTCAGCCGAAGCGGAGAAAGAGGGAATGACATTGTATTTACACGGCACTTGCAGACAAAATGAACTCGGTCATTTAGAAATTGGTGGTGTTGATGCTGTTTCTTTAGCTGGAACGTATGGGACACCACTTTATGTATATGATGTGGCTTTAATACGGGAGCGCGCAAAAAGCTTTCAAAAAGCATTTATAGAAGAAGAATTAACAGCGCAGGTAGCATACGCGAGTAAAGCATTTTCTTCTATCGCCATGTTTCAGCTTGCTAAAGAAGAAGGATTATCTCTTGATGTTGTCTCAGGCGGTGAGCTTCACACAGCCATTTGCGCTGGATTCCCAGTAGAAAAAATTCATTTCCATGGCAATAATAAAAGCAGAGAAGAATTAAAAATGGCTTTAGAGCATGGGATCGGCTGTATAGTTGTGGATAATTTCTATGAAATGAAGCTCATTGAACAGCTTGGTCAAGAGCTGTCAAAAAAAGTGAAAGTATTGCTCCGCATCACGCCTGGTGTCGAAGCACATACGCATGATTACATTACGACAGGTCAAGAGGATTCAAAATTTGGCTTTGATCTTCACAATGGACAAGCAGATGAAGCGGTGAAACAAGTGCTTCGTTCAGAAGTGATCGAGCTTTTAGGTGTTCATTGTCATATCGGTTCACAAATTTTTGATACGGCTGGTTTTGTCCTTGCGGCAGATAAAATCTTTTTGAAGCTGGATGAATGGAGAGAATCATTTGGTTTTATTTCTACAGTGTTAAACTTAGGCGGCGGCTTTGGGATTCGTTATACAGAAGAGGATGAACCACTTCCTGCGACAGAATATGTCGAGAAAATAATCCAAGCTGTGAAAGAGAACGTGGCCCGCTATGAGTTCGATATGCCGGAGATTTGGATAGAACCAGGCCGTTCTCTTGTTGGAGATGCAGGGACGACTCTTTATACGATCGGATCATCAAAACACGTACCTGGCATCCGCGATTATGTTGCGGTAGATGGCGGAATGAGTGACAACATTCGTCCGGCTTTATATCAAGCGAAATATGAAGCGGCAAGTGCCAATAAAATGAGTCAAACGCATGATCAAACCGTTTCAATTGCCGGTAAATGCTGTGAAAGCGGAGATATGCTCATTTGGGATATCGATCTGCCAGAGTTATCACAAGGGGATTTATTGGCTGTCTTTTGTACCGGAGCTTACGGCTATAGTATGTCAAACAACTATAACCGCATCCCGCGCCCAGCGGTTGTGTTTGTAGAGGACGGGGAAGCGCAGCTTGTGGTTGAGCGTGAAACCTATGAGGACATTGTCAAACTTGATTTACCGTATCAATCAAAAGTGAAATCATCTAATTAAAAAAGCTGCCTGGGGTACAGGCAGCTTTTTTTCATGGATTATTTTCCTCCAGTGAATACAGAGACGATCGCGTTCCAGATGGAGACAAAGAAATCCCAAATCTTTTGAAGAAGGTTTTTCCCTTCATCTGATTCTATGAATTTTGTAATCTTGTCTTTTGCTTTATCAATTTGAGATCCTACTTGATTCCAATCGATATTGATGTTTTTCATTTTATCAAATAGCGAGACAAGCTGATCTTTTTGATCCTGCGTCAGATTTAAGTTCAAATCAGAAGCCGCCTGATCGACTTTTTCTTCTACTTCTTTTGTGGTTTTAGGGACACCGTTTTTTGCAATGTCATCTTTGATTTTTGCAATAAGGGCAGAAGCGTTGTCTTTCCCGATGGAGTCACCCAATTTAGAAGTTGTCACAAGCTCTTCGTTCGCCACCTGCTTCACATCTTCTGGAATGGCTTTGTCGCTTGACACTTCATACGCTTTAAGTAAGCCCGTCAGTGCGGCTGTACCAGATACTTCAAATGGAGCAGTGACGACAACCTTGGCATCCTTGACACCTGCTGTCATTAAAGCATTTAAATACATCTCATCTGTAATGGTCTTGATGTTGTGTGTATCCACAGTCAGACCAGTACCTGATTTCTCAATGGTGATAGATGAAGATGATAATGCTCTCGTCCCGATAGAAGAACGAGGGATATACTTTCCTAAATATTCGTGCTCTTCTTTATTGGTTACTTCAATTTTTGTCGCATTTTCAGGTGGATTCAACTCGTCAAGCACCTTTTGTCGATCAGCTGGTGTTAAGTCTTGCCCGAGTGTGACGATGACATCGCCGACAGCTGCATCCGCTAAGCTGACTTTTGGCGCACCAATTAGGAAAAGGAGCGCTGCCATCATACCAAGCATCATTTTTTTAAACATGTTGACCTCCTTCAAGTCGAAAGCGTTCCTCTTTCAAGAGAAACTCAGCTTTTGAGTACACGTACAGAAATGCACTCCATCATATAGACGTAACAAATTGACTCGACGTTTCAATTTTCTTTTTAAGATGTGTTCCTTTTCCAATAAATGAAGACATGTCATTTCGTCACATATCATTTTATGAGGAAAAAAGAATCAAGCAATCCTATTTTATCAATCATCAGTTAAGAGGTAAATGACAATCGAAGAGCAGGGGATGTTTAACATCACCGAAAATGTGCTATAATGAGCGTTGTTTAACCTGAAAGGAGAATGTGAAAAATGGCGAAAAAAGGATACATACAATTAACGAATGGAAAGAAAATTGAGTTTGAACTTTACCCAGAGGCTGCTCCAGGTACAGTAGCAAACTTTGAAAAATTAGCGAATGAAGGCTTCTACGATGGATTGAAGTTCCACCGCGTGATTCCAGGCTTCGTCAGCCAAGGCGGGGACCCAAACGGCAATGGAACGGGTGGTCCTGGTTACACAATTAAATGTGAAACAGAAGGAAATCCACATCAGCACGAAAGAGGTTCATTATCAATGGCACATGCTGGTAAAGACACAGGCGGCAGCCAATTCTTTATCGTACATGACCCGCAGCCGCACTTAAACGGTGTTCACACTGTTTTTGGCAAGGTAACATCTGGTATCGAGGCTGTACTTGATATGGAGCAAGGCCAAGGCATGGAAAAAGTTGAAGTTGTGGATGCGTAATCCAAAACACCGCTTAATCGCGGTGTTTTTTTATTTTGTTTCTGAGTCAAATGTGATTTGTTTCGTTAGGCGATAGGTGATGATCCAATACAAAATGGCTAAAGCGCTGATAGAGGCACCAAAAAGACATACTCCGCTCCAGCCATAGGCTGCGTATATGCTGGTTGAAACAATTGAACCGGTCGCACTGCCGATGGAGTAAAAAATCATGTAAGCAGCCGTAAGCCGGCTTCTCGCCTCAGGCCGCACTGTGAAAATCATAGTCTGATTCGTTACGTGTACTGCCTGCACAGATAGGTCAAGAATGATAATGCCAATGACTAAGGCAATAAGTGAATGTTCAGTCAAACTGATGAAAAACCATGAAATGAATAATAGGACAAGGGCTATACCGCTTGTGAACTGTCCAAAACCTCGATCAGCAAGGCTGCCAGCCCGAGCAGCCCCTAATGCTCCGGCTGCTCCAGCAAGACCAAATGCGCCAATAGCAGTATGTGAAAGAGAGTGTGGCGCAGTACTGAGAGGCAGCACGAGTGAAGTCCATAACGTACCAAAGACGATAAAAATCAGAAGAGCTAGAATCCCGCGGATGCGCAGGATTCGTTCTTGTATGAACAATACAAACATTGAACGAAGCAGATGAGCATAAGATAATGACTCTCTTTTGCTGTCATCACGCGGGAGCACTCGGAACAATACGCCAGTTAGGATCAGCATGATGACGGCAGAAACAAGATATACAGACCTCCAGCCAGCAAAATCGGTTAATACACCAGCAAAGGTTCGGGCGAGAAGAATACCGATGACGATTCCACTTTGCACCAAGCCGACGATACGGCCGCGCTCTTCTGGAGCAGCCCAACTTGCTGCAAACGCAACGAGTACCTGAGTGACTACAGCGAGCAGTCCGACCAATGCTAATCCTATAAATAGGACGGTGACGATAGGAGCGATGCCGACTAGAATGAGGGCAAGCACAGATAAAAGCATCTGACCAATGATGAGCCGGCGTCGATTCAACAGATCACCAAGTGGTACGATCAGTAGCAGCCCCGCCGCATAACAAAGCTGAGTAATCGTAATGACAATACCGATGGATGAATACGTGATATCGAACTCGGCTGCCAGTGAATCTAGTAACGGTTGTGCGAAGTATATGTTTGCAACAGCCATCCCGCAGGCTGCTGCAAAAAGTAGTGCCATATAGTGAGTCATTTTATCTTTAACCATTCATTGCATCCCCTCTTTTTGAGCTTTTTAATATAATATACTGATCGGTACAAAATGATTATGATTAAGAATAACCAACAAAACGTTTTAAAGTCAAGATTTTATTTTGGTTATTCTATGTTGATTTGGAGATCAGAAAGACAAATTGACAATGTTACATGAATAAAATACAATCATTATATACCGATTGGTAATGAAAACTTACAAACAAAGAAATAGATGGTTGTTATCGTGAAAGGATTTTATTGTTGAAAAGAGGAATTGATGATGGTTCGACAGCGTGAGTTTGATGAGGAAAAAGCGTTGAATGATGCAATGATGCTTTTTTGGGAAAAGGGGTATAGAGCTACAACGTTAAGCGATTTGACTGCAAAAATGGGAATACAGCGGCCAAGTTTATACGCAGCCTTTGGAGATAAAGAGGAATTATTTGAGGCTGCATTACGCACATATACAAAGCAGCATGCAGCCCGTATTCGAACAAAACTTCAAAACAATCGATCTGTAAAGGAAGCATTTCATCTATTATTGACAGATGTAGTGGAAGAGGAATATGGAGATGGCCCAAGTAAAGGCTGTCTTTGCATTAATACAATAGTGGAGCTTGCTCCACACGAAGAGAAATTTGAAATTTTGACAAGAGAGCATCAGATGTATCTTTCGGTTATTTTTGAAGAAAAGATCGTGCAAGGCATTCGCTCAGGTGAGCTCGAAAGCGGCTTGAATGCTAAAGCCTTAGCACAGACACTGGTCGTTTCTTTCATCGGGCTTACCGTCCTCATGAAGTCACGTCCAGAGCGTTCATTTGTAGATCATTCTGTAGCGACGATCCTATCCATTTTAAAATAAAATGGATAACACCTATGACACCTTCTGAGAAAAAGCGTATTTTGATCCATTACATCAAAATACGCTTTTTCTTTTAGGGCATTCATGCACAGAGTCTTTTTTTATGATATGATAAGAGAACAAACATTCGTATTTATGGAATACCAGCACATCCAGCTGCAAATGAAGAAATAGAAAGAAAGAAGGGGAGACTTTGAAACCACTCACTAAAGAAGAAAAAAATCAAATGATGATGGCCATTCAGCGTTACTTTGCCGAAGAACGAGAAGAAGAGATTGGTGAATTAGCAGCCATTAATATACTAGAATTTATCACAAAAAACCTTGGAAGCTACTATTATAATCAAGGGGTTCGCGACAGCCGCAGCATCGCTGTTCAGCGGTCACAATTGTTAGAGGAAGACTTATTCGCACTCGAAAAAAGAATATAATCGAAAAGCCTGTAGTATCGTGTGGGACGAACTGATAAATAGGAAAAAGACCCCCTTAATAAAGAACGCATATTCGTATCATATGTAATGATTAAGAGGTGGAACCAAAGGGCCATCTGAATCGTTATATAAGTAACCATTAATGAAAATCAGCTTTTTTGGTTTTATTTCAATAAAAGAAGGAATAAAACATACAAATAGGCGAAGTGCAGATGATGGAGGTTCTAAATATGGGGAAAATTAAATTAAAAATGGCAATCTTATTTGTTTTACTGCTTTGTTTAGGCGCAGGTTATTTATACATGAATGGCATGAAAATTGAAGATGTGCCAACAGCCATTGGCGAGAGCCTAACAAATAATGATAAAGATTACACCATCTATGAATATACCATTACGACAATTGATGGAGATGAATATTACGGTCAAGCAAAGAATGGCACCAAAATCATTTTTAATGGTAAGAAATTTGAAGATGATGTGGCCGATCTGAAAAAAGGCGATCGTATTAAAGCCTACTTTAGTAATGAAAAAAGAATAGATGGACTGATAAAAGTAGTAAAAGTCGTAAATTAACATGTCTCCTTTCCTATAAGGAGGCTTTTTTTTTGAAGAAATCTTGATTGTTGCATTTGACAACAAGGATCGCTATAATAGCCCCTAAGGACAGCTAAATATCGATTGTATCCTTCGGGGCAGGGTGAAAATCCCGACCGACGGTAATAAAGCAAATGCTTTACAGCCCGTGACCCGTTAATTTATTAACGGTTGATTCAGTGAAAAGCTGAAGCCGACAGTGAAAGTCTGGATGGGAGAAGGATAAAGAAAGCTATGAACGAAAAATATTTGTTGATCATAGTCTTATTTCTGATGCAAAAAAACCACAGCCCCGGAATTTTTTCCGGGGCTTTCTGTATGTTTTTGTTGTTAATAGATGCATGCAGTGTTTATTAGGTGATCCCTCATCTACCTTGTATGGACCATAAAAAGCGACGAAGGTGCTCAATCGATCACATGTCCCTAACATCGCTTTTTTAAAAAGTGAGAAATACAAATGAAAAGAAAGGGAGGATCACATGTTTACGGGGATTATTGAAGAAGTTGGCACCGTTCAGTCATTAAGTAAAAAGTCAGCAGATGCCATGGAAATTGTCATTACATGCAGCCGTGTGCTAGAAGATGTTCACCTCGGAGACAGTATCGCCATTAATGGAGTATGTCTGACAGTCACAAGCTTCACAAAAGGACAGTTCGCCGCAGATGTGATGCCAGAGACGGTCAAATCGACATCACTGGATCAGCTGACAAAAGGCAGTCCAGTGAATTTAGAGCGAGCCATGTCCTCAAATGGACGATTTGGCGGCCATTTTGTCTCAGGCCATGTTGATGGAACGGCAGTCATTACCCGAATAGAAAAGAAGAGTAATGCCATTTACTATGATTTAAAGATGGACAAGACCCTCACAGATATGCTCACCCAAAAGGGTTCGATCGCAATAGATGGTGTCAGCTTGACCATTTTCGATTTGCGAGATTCACAAGTCACAGTCTCTATTATTCCTCATACGCTTGAAGGAACTATTTTCCCGACTAAATCTATGGGGGATATTGTGAATATAGAGTGTGACATGATCGGTAAATACATTTATCGTTTTTTAACAAAAGAGCAAGGCGATAAACAGCCATCTCGATTGACCCCATCATTTCTAAAAGAGCACGGATTCTAGGAGGCGATTGTATGTATCATTCTGTTGATGAGGCAATAAATGCCCTTAAACAAGGAGAAATCATTATCGTAGTGGATGATGAAGACAGAGAAAATGAAGGAGACTTTGTGGCACTTGCTGAGCATGCCACACCTGAAGTGATTAACTTCATGGCTTTACATGGAAGAGGCCTCATTTGTACGCCAGTCGATGCGTCGATCGCCAAACACCTGAATCTGCATCCAATGGTTGAACATAATACAGATGCACACCATACAGCATTTACAGTAAGCATCGACCATGTGACAACGACGACTGGTATCAGTGCTTTTGAGCGCTCCACGACCATGCTGGCCATGTTAAATAAAGACGCAAAACCAGACGAATTTGCCCGTCCAGGCCATGTTTTTCCGCTTATTGCAAAAGAAGGCGGCGTACTAGAAAGACCAGGTCATACAGAGGCGGCGGTTGATCTTGCTAAACTGGCAGGCTCAGAGCCAGCGGGTGTCATATGTGAAATTATGAATGCAGATGGATCAATGGCTCGCGTCTCTGAACTAAAGGAGATCCAAAAACAGCATGATTTAAAGATGCTGACAATAGAAGCATTACAGATATATTTAAACAATAATCAAACAGCGACTATCAAAACAAAATAAAAATCACAAAAAAGGATGATTAACATATGAATACAATACAAGGTCATGTAGTAGCAGAAGGACTAAAATTTGCAATCGTTGTAGCGAGATTCAATGATTTTATTACAAGTAAACTGTTAGATGGAGCAGAAGACACATTGCTCAGACACGGAGCAAATGGTGATGATATCGATGTTGTGTGGGTACCAGGCGCTTTTGAAATCCCGTACATGGCAAAAAAATTAGCTGAAACCAAAAAATATGATGCAGTCATCACACTTGGAACCGTGATCAGAGGCGCAACGACTCACTATGATTACGTTTGTAATGAAGCTGCTAAAGGAATTGCTCAAAGTGCAATGTCAACAGGGGTACCGATTATCTTTGGTGTACTGACAACAGAATCGATTGAACAAGCCATTGAAAGAGCTGGTACAAAAGCTGGAAATAAAGGCAGCGAATCGGCTGCAGCTGCTATTGAAATGGCGAATCTCAATCGAACGTTCTCTTAATTTAGTGAAAAAGAGTTTAAAAACGGTATAAAAATGTTTATAATGTGTGATGAGCAAATGAATCATAAGACATTTGCTGGAAATTAGGATAATTTGAATATTGAGGGGTATATATGTTAATTCGTTACAAGAGGTCTTTTGAAAAAATTGCCATGGGACTCCTGTCCTTTATGCCGGGTGAGAAAGACGTCAAACAGCTTCAGCAGACGATGAAGTCATATGAAATGGATGAAGATCGGCAGCTGTTCCTATGGAAAGATGGCGAGGATATTGTAGGTGCTATTGGTGTGTTGAAAACAGACGACCAAGTACAAATCGAACATATTAGTGTGAATCCATCCCATCGTGATCAAGGAATCGGCAAGGAAATGGTTTTAGCCGTGGAAGACATATTTAAAACCAAAACACTCATTCCAAATGAATTAACGCAAGGCTTCTTTCATAAGTGTCACAGCGAATCAAATTAAATATCACACATGTAAAAGCAGAGGCTACAGTCCTCTGCTTTTTTTACGTTCAATCTGCTTTTTTCGCTCCAGCAATACATCTGTCCGGTCACGGAGTCTATGTTTTTCGATTAAAAATGTATGGGATAAGTTGCTTTCCTGTCCAAAAAGCAGTCCTTCTTTTTGGGCCATTTCTTGGCATAAAGAAAGAAGTGCTTCATCTTTGATCGGCAGCATCACACTCTCATAGGGCATGTCTTCATCCATCTTCTTTTTCAGCGTTCGCAAAAGCAACAGAAATGCCTCATCATCCAGACCGAGATTCGATAATACTGAACGGTTTGCTTCTAACAAATGAAGACTGTTAGAAATGAGCCTTTTTGCTCCTTTTCCATTTCCCCGTCTTTGATGATACAAGGCAACAGCGAGCTGAATGAGCCCGACCCAATATTCTTTGCGCTGCTCAGGGGGATCTTCCTTCCAATATTCCTCTAGAATTTCATGACACTCAAAATAATCTCTTGTTGTATGAAATTCGTGTAAAAAAGCCACGTACGCTTCAGGATACACAGCGGTCATCTCCTTTTCCACTTTCAGTCTAACATATTGAAAAGAAAAGAAGAAAGAGCGTCCCTTTTGTGAAAAGGACGCTCTGTTTCTTTAATAAACCCAAGCCGCGCCAACGATGATCAGCAAGATGAAAAGCACGACAATAAGCGCGAATCCTCCGCCGAAGTTATAGCCATCTCCCATAATGATACGGCCTCCTTTTTCATCAGTTCTGATTACAATGGTATTCTATGTATAAATGCCCTTATTGGTTTGGGCGGATCCACTGTTTTTCTTGATTTGCCCAAGGCATCATGGCCGAAATTATATTGGACGAGAGCTTTATCCTGTCTTATACTAAAGGTTAGCCGGTGAAACGGTACTTAGAAGACAGTAGAAATGGTGAGAAAAAGATGCTGGAATATCAGGTGAAAATAGATTCGTTCGAGGGTCCTTTGGACTTGCTTTTACATTTAATTAACCGGTTGGAAATTGATATTTATGATATTCCCGTCGCTAAAATTACGGAGCAGTATTTATTATATGTCCACACGATGAGGGAGCTTGAGCTCGATGTTGCGAGTGAATATTTGGTCATGGCTGCAACCCTCCTGAGTATTAAAAGCAGAATGCTTCTTCCGAAACAAGAGGAAGAGCTGTTTGATGAAGACCTGCTCGAAGAGGAAGAGGATCCTCGAGAAGAGCTGATTGGCAAATTGATTGAATACCGCAAGTATAAAAATGCAGCGCAAGAACTAAAGGAACGCGAAGAAGAAAGGCAAAATGCCTTTACAAAACCACCGAGTGATTTAAGCGAATTTGCAAAAGAATCAGAAGCGAAGGACACAAATTTACACGTAACGGTGTATGATATGTTAGGTGCGTTCCAAAAGGTATTAAACAGAAAGAAAATAACGAAACCAGCACCATCAAAGATTACAAGACAAGAAATCCCGATTGAAGACAAAATGAATGAGATTATGAACCATTTAAGAAAAACAAAAAAGCGGACCAATTTCATGACTCTATTTCAACATGATCAAAAGGAACACCTTGTCGTGACGTTTCTTGCTGTTCTCGAATTGATGAAAAGCCATCAAATCATGCTAGAGCAGGAAGGGAACTTTGAAGACATTTATATCATAGGGAGTGAAACGATTCATGACGCTTGATATCGTGAATTGGAAAGCCATCTTAGAAGCGCTGCTGTATGCAGCAGGTGACGAAGGCTTAACAAGAAAACAGCTCATGTCTGTTCTTGAAGTAGATGAGTCGGTATTACTCGACATTATGTCTTCCGTAAAGGAAGAATATCAAAAACAAGAACGAGGGATTGAGCTCATTGAATATGCAGATTCATATATGCTGCTGACGAAAAAAGAATACAGCATGTATTTAAAAAAATTAGTTGAGACACCATCCAAAGGTTTATCGCAGGCAGCGCTGGAGGTGCTTGCCATTGTTTCTTATAAACAGCCGATTACACGCAGTGAGGTAGAGGAGATTAGAGGCGTCAAATCAGAGCGTGTGCTTCATAGCTTAGTAGCCAAAGCATTGCTCTGTGAAGTAGGACGTGCCGATGGCCCGGGACGAGCAATTCTTTATGGGACAACCCCGACCTTTTTAGAGCAATTTGGCTTAAAAGCGTTAGATGAATTACCACCGCTTCCAGAGAATGTGGAAGCAGATGGTGTGCAAGAAGAAGCTGATCTATTTTTTGAAAACTTCAATCAAACATTTGAAGATATAAAATAGTTCAAACGAAGGAAAAATGTATGATAAAATATAAAAAAGATTTTAGGTCTAAAATCTTTTGATGACAGATAAAATGGTGACAAAGCCATGAGGGGAAGGTAAACAAGAAACAAATGGCACATATGAATGTAAAGGCTCAAGTTGATCAAGCAGGCGTCTTTTTATCAAAGGTTGCAATTGAAATGAATGGTTTTCTGAACGAAGCCACCTTATCAAGCTTGAAACAATTAAACCCCGAAGCGGAAGCCTATTATTGTGACATATTGAGTACATTACGGAAGCTTGCAGTGTACAGCGAGGATGCAGCAGCAGTTTGCAGGAAAATGGGGCAGCAGCAGACATTTCCGCAGCAAGCCGCACAGCAGATGCTTCACCGTATTTATCATCAATGTATTGAAGAATTTTTCACGCCGAAAAAGGATACATGGTATGAAGACAGCCGTTCGGCCTATACAGGAAAAAGCAGCATTGTTTTTCACCATGAAGTATCCGCTGATATGAAACAATTATTTTCTTCATTAGAAAAAGACTTTTTAGCGATGAGAGAAGAGCTGGAATATACGACTTCTCATCAGCAAGTGAAAATGGTATAAGTAAGTCGAAGAAGCGTCTCTACATGTAGAGGCGCTTTTTTTTATGGACGAGGCATCATAACTTTTTCAGCTGAGCATACACTTGTACAAAACGGACAAGGACGTGAATGAACATGCCCTATTTAAAAATTGGAACAGCAGTCCTTCTTCTATTTACACTCTTACTGCCTTTTTCCTCACATGCCAAAGCAGACATTTCGTTATCAGTGAGTGCAAGAAGTGCCATTTTAATAGATGGACAGTCAGGCAGAGTCCTATTTGGAAAGGACGAGCACGAAAAAAGAAGAATCGCCAGTATTACAAAAATCATGACGGCTGTATTAGCTATTGAATCAGGAAAAATGAAAGATACCGTCAAAGTATCAAAACGTGCGATTCAAGCGGAGGGCTCATCCATTTATTTAAAGGAAGGGCAGAAGGTGAGCTTAGAAGATTTGATATACGGGCTCATGCTGCGTTCTGGAAATGATGCAGCTGTTGCCATTGCAGAGCATGTTGGCGGCAGCTTAGAAGGCTTTATTTTTATGATGAATCAAAAGGCGGCTGAACTAGGAATGGAGAATACGAACTTTCAAAATCCGCACGGACTCGATGATCATAAAAATCATTATTCATCAGCCTATGACATGGCGATCCTAACAAAATACGCGATGAAACATAAACAATATCAAAAAATTGCTGGTACGACTTTCTATAAAGCAAAAACAATGGAAGGCTATTGGAAAAATAAAAACAAGCTGCTCACCGGTTTATACGAATATTCAACTGGAGGGAAAACAGGATATACAAAACTTGCAAAACGTACACTCGTCTCCACCGCTGCAAAAGGGGATGCTGAGCTGATCGCTGTGACCATTAATGCGCCGGACGACTGGAAGGATCATATCTCTATGTTTGAATATGCATTTGATCACTACAAAACGTATGTGCTTGCTGAAAAAGGAAGACTTGCTTCGTTAAAAGGGAGCTTTTACGAAAAAAAAGCGTTTATCAAGCGTGATGTGGACTATTTTTTAAATGAAGATGAGAAAAAACTTGTCAAAATTGAAACAGAAATGCTCACCCCTAAAAAGAAATGGAAAAAAAACGCCGAAGCCATCCCGGATGTTGTAGGGAAAATGACAATTTTATTAGATGGACAGGTGATCGAGCAATTACCGATTTTTTATGAAAATAAACGAAACCGCATGCCTCAGAAAAGCTTTCAAGAAATGTTTAAGTCTGTCTTTCAGACATCTATAGGCGGATCTTCATGGTCAATCTAATTTGGGTGTTTCTCACTGTCATCGGTCTTGTCTATGCGATGTTTAATGGAACGATGCAGGAAGTGAATGAGGCTGTATTTAAGGGCTCAAAAGAAGCGGTTACTATTTCAATTGGTCTGATTAGTGTCCTCGTTTTTTGGCTCGGGCTCATGAAGATTGCCGAAGAGGCAGGGCTGTTAAATTTCTTTAGTAAATTGTGCCGGCCCTTTATTTCAAAGCTATTCCCGGATATTCCGCCTAATCATCCTGCAATGGGGTATATTTTGTCCAATCTCATGGCGAATTTCTTTGGTCTTGGGAATGCCGCTACACCGCTTGGGATTAAGGCGATGGAGCAGATGAAAGCATTAAACGGCGGAAAAAATGAGGCAAGCCGCTCTATGATTACATTTCTAGCGGTCAACACATCCTCTATCACACTTGTGCCAACAACCGTCATTGCTATAAGAATGACCTATGGGGCAGATCAGCCAACAGACATTGTAGGACCAACCATTTTAGCAACACTCATTTCAGGAATCGGTGCAATTATCATCGATCGTTATTTCCACTATCGCAGAAGCAGGCGGGGGTGATCTTGTGGCATTTATTAACTGGCTGTCTCTTGCTTTGATTCCACTGATCATCGCAGGGATTTTGATTGCTGGAACCATTAAAAAGGTACCAACCTATGAAACATTTGTGGAGGGAGGGAAAGAGGGCATTCAAATTGCCTTTTCCATCATTCCCTATTTAGTCGGCATGCTTGTAGCTATTACGATATTCCGTGCGTCAGGTGCGCTTGATTTTGTTATGGGACTTTTAAAACCAGTCTTTACAGCGATTGGTTTCCCTCCCGAAGTCGTTCCACTTGCGTTTATTCGTCCGATATCAGGAACGGCTGCACTTGGGATGACATCAGACTTGATAGCGACGTATGGTCCAGATTCTTTTATTGGCCAGCTCGCGGCAGTCATGCAAGGGTCAACAGACACCACCCTTTACATTTTGACGGTTTATTTTGGAGCAGTCGGTATTAAAAAAATGGGAGATGCGCTAAAAGTAGGTTTGTTAGCAGATCTCATTGGTGTCATTGCATCTGTGATTATCGTCAGTTTGTTATTTAGCGGCGCCTAATCAGGCGCTTTTTTGTATTTCATGGATGGAAAATCGCTTTTTAGCTGAAATTAGACAGACGAAACGCTTATTTTTCCACGAATGCTTGTTTGTTTTAGGTCAAGCAAGTAAGATAGTACATGAGGTGAAAGACAAATGGAACGTTTACAGAAAGTAATTGCACATGCCGGCGTCGCTTCAAGACGAAAGGCTGAAGAATTAATTAAAGAAGGACGAGTTACCGTTAATGGTCAAACAGTGACAGAGCTCGGAGTGAAGGTGGGCTCTTCAGATAAAATTGAAGTCAATGGCTTAAAGCTTGAAAGAGAAGAACCGGTTTACTTTATGCTTTATAAACCGCGCGGCGTCATTTCTGCTGCCGAGGATGATAAAGGACGTAAGGTCGTCACAGACTTCTTTGATGATGTCCCGCAGCGCCTTTATCCAATCGGCCGGTTAGATTATGATACGAGCGGTTTGATTTTGATTACAAATGATGGGGAATTTGCCCATAAGCTCATGCACCCGAAATACGAAATTGATAAAACGTATGCAGCGAAGCTAAAAGGCATTCCATCAAAGGAACTGCTTAGAAAGCTAGAAAAAGGGATCATGTTAGATCATAAAAAAACAGCACCTGCTCGTGCGAAAATGCTTTCTATTGATAAACGAAAGCAAACTTGTATTGTCCAATTAACCATTCATGAAGGCAGAAACAGACAAGTGCGCCGCATGTTTGAAGCGATTGGCCATGATGTGTTAAAGCTAAAAAGGGAGCAATATTCGTTCCTTCATATTGAAGGTATGAGACCAGGAGACCGCAGAGAATTGTCTCCACATGAAGTAAAGCGCCTGAGAGCAATTGCCGATCATGGGAAAAGCGCTTTTTAATTTTCACATAAACTTCAAAAAATGAAGAAGCATCAAAAGAAGGAGAATGCTATAATTTACCTGAATGTCTATGGGGAAGGGGTACTTCAGATGAAAAAAAGACGGTTTTTCATACGGACGGGCATTCTCCTCGTGATGCTTGCTGCACTTTGTTATACAATGTATAACTCAGTATTTGCCAAACAGGATCGAGTCAAAGAAGGATCTATTGCGCCAAACTTTGTCCTTCAATCTGTGGATGGGGATCGGATTGAGTTAAAGGACTTAAAAGGCAAAGGTGTCTTTCTTAATTTTTGGGGTACATGGTGTGGTCCGTGTAAACAAGAATTTCCTTATATGGCGAATCAATATGAAGTGTTCAAGGATCGCGGTGTGGAAATTGTCGCAGTCAATGTTGCGGAGTCCAAGATTGCCGTGAAAAATTTTATGGAATCCTATGGCGTGAATTTTCCTGTTGCCATGGACAAAGATCGTCAAGTAACAGAGGCGTATGATATTGGGCAGCTGCCAACTACGCTTTTACTTAATCCTGAAGGCAAGGTAATCAAAGTCATAAAGGGAACAATGACAGAACGTCAAATCTATGAGTATATGAATTTGATTAAACCAAAGGGGTCATAGAATGAAAGAGGTAAAGTGCGAGTGTGGACATATTAATCCAATCGGTACTGTTCTATGTGAATCATGCGGGAATCCCATTGCGGCTAAAGAGAAGAACTCTTCAAAGCTGCTTGATATGAGATATGACGGCAGTGCAAGACGCTCGCAAACATATAACAAAACGATTGTTGATAAAGTATGGAACTTTTTTTCTTCCGTTAAAGTAGGTGTGTGGCTGATTGTCATTACACTGCTTGCTTCTTCGCTTGGGACGATTTTTCCGCAGGAGCGATTTATTCCGCCAGGAGCATCTGCTTCCACGTATTATGAAGAGCAATATGGATCGTTTGGCAAGCTGTATTATACACTTGGATTCCATGACCTTTATAATTCTTGGTGGTTTTTAGCTCTTATCGCATCAATCGGAATCTCTCTTGTCATTTGTAGTCTCGACCGCGTTATGCCTCTTTATCGAGCACTCAAAAACCAAGGGGTTATCAAAAAAGAAGGCTTTATGAGAAGACAGCGTCTGTTCAGTGAGACAGACAAAACATTAGATCAGCATACATATGAAGGCATCATCAGAGCAATGAAACAAAAGCGTTACCGCGTGCGAGAAGAAAATGGGTATATTTTAGCCGAAAAAGGACGTTTTTCACGCTGGGGACCTTACGTCAATCACATTGGATTAATCATCTTTCTCATTGGATCGATGCTCCGGTTCGTCCCGGGCATGTACGTGGATGAAACGCTGTGGGTCAGAGAAGGTGAAACTGCACCGATTCCAGGTACGGATGGTCAATATTTCTTGAAAAATAATGCGTTTTCAATTGATCGTTATGAAACTGGAAATGAAAAAGAAGTGTTTGAGAATGCCATTGAAAAAGCTGGCGACGGTCAAGTGGTGAAAAGCTATAAAACGGATGCCATCTTATACAAACGTGAAGGAGAAGTTGTATTTGGTGAAAAGCCCAAGCTGAAGCAGGTCACAGAACACGATATTAAAGTGAATGAACCGCTTAAGTTTGACAATTTCTCATTATATCAAGTGGATTTTAAACAAAATGAACTCGATCAAATGGTCTTTCAGCTGATTCGTAAAGATACAGAAAAATCTTACGGTACAGTGAAGATTAATCTGCTGGAGCCTAAGTCAGAATATGATCTTGGTAGCGGTTACAAAGTCAAAGTGATGAGCTATCTGCCTGATTTTTATTTTGATGATGATGGAACGCCAAGTACGAAAACAAGGAATCCGAATAATCCTGCTTTCGTGTTTGAAATGATTTCTCCTGAAAAACCTAAAGGTGAAAAAAGCTTTGTCGCCATTCAAGAAACAGTAGAGGGTTCTGATAACAATCTATATAAAATGAAGTTTGATCGGGTTGAAACGAAAAACGTCACAGGGTTAACTGTTAGAAAAGATTTAACACTAGGGGTGCTTATTGTAGGCGGAATCATTTTCATGATTGGTGTCGTGCAGGGGATGTATTGGCAGCATAGAAGAATCTGGCTGTCGGCAAAGGATGGAAAAGTATTGGTGGCAGGACATACAAACAAAAACTGGTTCGGCTTAAAGTCCGATCTTAACGTGTTACTGAGCGGCAGTGGCATCAAACAGCCAGTTGATCAAAAAGAGCTGCCTGATACAACAAGTATCAGCAAAAGCAAGGGGGAAGGATTAGATGGCGGCAGTCAGTGAAAATCTGTTATTTGCAGCTTTTCTATTTTATTTAGCGGCAGTTCCTTTTTTTGGTGGTGCCATTAAAGGAAAAAAGAAAGAAGATGGACCGCGCAGGAATAAGGCGGCACTCATTGGCATTACGCTTACTATCATCGGTTTTTTGAGCCAGTTGGGCTATTTTATTTCAAGATGGATTGCATCTGGTCATGCACCAGTCAGTAATTTGTTTGAGTTCACTACGGCTTTTGGCATGATGCTGGTGCTTGCATTCATCATTTTATATTTTGTGTATCAAGTGTCTGTACTTGGTTTATTCACACTTCCAATCGCTTTATTGATTATTGCCTATGCAAGTATGTTCCCATCAGATATTTCACCACTGATCCCTTCACTTCAAAGTAATTGGCTTTATATTCACGTGACAACAGCAGCACTTGGTCAAGCCATTTTAGCCATCAGCTTTGTGGCAGGCGTCATCTTTCTATTAAAGCATGTGGATCAAACAAAGCCAGGAAAGAAGACGTTTGGTTTAGAGCTTGTCATGTTTATGATTGTGGTGACACTTGCATTTATCGCTGTCACGTCTATCTTTAGAATGACAGGATATGAAGCGACATTTAATTGGATCGATAAAAATAAAGAAAAAAGTGTGATGGTCTATGAGCTGCCAGCTCTTGTCGGACCTCATAAAGGGGAGCTTGTGACGGAAGATCGTTTGGAGCCGTTTGTTGAGCTGCCGCCTGTTTTTTCAGGCAGAAAGGTCAATACAGTATTATGGTCATTTAGCGTAGGGCTGATTATATACGAACTCATTCGATTGATCATTCGAAAACGACTGAGCGCACTGCTTCAACCGCTAGTGAAACAGGTGAACCTAGATTTAGTCGATGAAATTGGGTATCGGGCTGTTTCGATTGGTTTCCCTGTATTTGCATTAGGCGGGCTGATCTTTGCCATGATCTGGGCGCAAATTGCATGGACTAGGTTTTGGGGCTGGGACCCGAAGGAAGTATGGGCATTGATTACGTTTCTCTTTTATGCAGCCTATCTTCATCTTCGCTTGTCGCGAGGCTGGCATGGTGAAAAGTCCGCTTGGCTTGCTGTGATCGGCTTCGCCATTATTATGTTTAATCTCATCTTTGTCAACCTTGTCATTGCGGGGCTTCATTCCTACGCATAATCACAAGGAAAAGGCCAACTTTTATGATTCAATTCGGCTTTTTGTTAAAATGAATGTAACAACGGAGAAAGCAGGAGGACTGTCTAATGGAACACACAACTCAAACGAAAATATTAGTCGTAGATGATGAGGCAAGAATTCGCCGCCTTTTAAAAATGTATTTAGAACGTGAAAATTATGAAATCGATGAAGCAGAAAACGGAGATGAGGCGATTCAAAAAGGGCTTCAAACCGATTATGACCTTATTTTGCTCGATTTAATGATGCCTGGTACAGATGGAATCGAAGTGTGTAATCAAATTCGAGACAAAAAAGCGACTCCAATCATTATGCTGACGGCAAAAGGAGAAGAGGCCAACCGCGTTCAAGGATTTGAGGCAGGAACGGATGACTACATCGTCAAACCTTTCAGCCCACGTGAAGTTGTTTTACGTGTGAAGGCATTGCTCAGAAGATCGTCTCAAACGTCTTATCTTAATACTGGGACAACAACAAAGGACGTTCTTGTGTTTTCTCATCTTTCTATTGACCATGATGCCCATAGGGTGACGGCTGATGGCAAAGAAGTCAGCCTCACGCCGAAGGAATATGAGCTTTTATATTTCCTTGCTAAAACACCGGATAAGGTTTATGACAGAGAAAAGCTGTTAAAAGAAGTATGGCAATATGAATTCTTTGGAGACTTAAGAACAGTCGATACCCATGTCAAACGACTTCGTGAAAAACTGAATAAAGTGTCACCAGAAGCTGCGAAAAAAATCGTAACTGTATGGGGTGTCGGGTACAAATTTGAGGTCGGCGCTGAATGAAACTGTGGAAAAGTGTTGTAGGAAAGCTATGGTTAACCATTCTTTTCCTCGTCCTGATCGTTTTATCTATTTTAACTGTGCTTCTTTTAGAGTTCATTGAGAATTATCATGTAGAAGAAGCAAAATCTGATTTAACACAAATGGCAAATAAAGTAGCAGTCATTTTAGAAAGCCATGAGGATCAATCGCTTGCAAGGTCGATAACATCAGAACTCGCTGACAAATTGACGAGTATTGCGATCATCCAAGAGGACGGGCTAGAGTGGTATTCGTCTGAAAAAGGCGGGAAGCTTCCTGCGATTACAAAGAAACAAATTGAAGCGGACAGCGATTTAAACCAAGCACTGAAAGATCGTAAAAAAATCAGTAAACGTGCAGAACCTGATGCAGGCAATCAAAAAGATGAACGAATTGTAGTTGGTGTTCCTTATGAGGCGAACGGAAAAAAAGGCATGGTCTTTCTTTCTCAGTCACTCCTCGCTGTAGAACAAACAACGAAACATACGACGCGATACATCTTCTTAGCCGCTGGAATTGCGATTGTACTGACCACTATATTCGCTTTCTTTTTGTCAACACGTGTCACCTATCCTCTTAGAAAGATGAGAGAGGGTGCACAAGATTTGGCGAAGGGGAAATTTGATACAAAGATTCCTATTTTAACGCAAGATGAGATTGGAGAGCTGGCGATCGCCTTTAATCAAATGGGGAAGCAGCTTAAATTCCATATCACCGCCTTAAATCAAGAAAAAGAACATTTGTCTAATATTTTAAGCAGTATGGCCGATGGCGTCATCACCATCAATATTGATGGAACGATCTTGATGACAAATCCTCCTGCAGAACGATTTTTGCAGGCGTGGTATTATGAGCAAAATATGAAGATCAAAGATGGAGATGAACTGCCGCCAGAAGCGCGCGAGCTATTTCATACAGCTGTCAGCACAGAAAAGGAGCAAATGATCGAAGTTACGCTGCAAGGGCGTACGTGGGTTCTTCTCATGTCTCCGCTTTATAATCAGCAGGATGTCAGAGGAGCAGTTGCAGTCCTTCGTGATATGACGGAGGAACGAAGACTTGATAAACTGAGAAAAGACTTCATTGCCAATGTCAGTCATGAACTTCGTACACCAATTGCCATGCTGCAAGGGTACAGTGAGGCGATTGTAGATGATATTGCAGGATCAGAAGAGGAAAAGAAAGAGATTGCGCAAATTATCTACGATGAATCACTTCGAATGGGACGTCTTGTAAATGATCTTTTAGATCTAGCGAGAATGGAAGCAGGTCATATTACACTGAATCTTGAATCAACAGATACGGAAGAGCTGACTGAGAAGATCTACCGCAAGTTTCTAGGGATTGCGAAAGAAAAACAAATCGATCTTACGTATAATATTCAAGTGGATGAACCGTACTTTGTATTCGATCCAGATAAGATTGAGCAAGTGTTTACGAATCTCATTGATAATGCCATTCGTCATACACCAGAGGGCGGAGAGGTTCACTTTTCGGTTCAATCGGTGGAAAACGGGCTGAAAATGGATGTGAAAGATTCGGGAAGCGGAATTCCAGAAGAGGATCTGCCCTTTATTTTCGAGCGCTTCTATAAAGCTGATAAAGCAAGAACAAGAGGACGTTCTGGTACTGGGCTTGGCCTTGCGATTGTGAAGAACATCGTCGAAGCGCATCAAGGCTCTATACATGCTCACAGCAAAACGGGTGCAGGTACACACTTCACCTTCTATATTCCGAGAAAAAAGCAGGAACTCGTCTAATCTTGACGAAGAATCTTGTTACATGAGAAACACTTCTTTTCGAAAGAAAATGAAGTGTTTTTTCTATTTTGAAATTTTTAAGGAGAAGTTAAACAAAAAGCCCTTTCCAAACTGTCGAACTTGTAATATATTTGTCATAAAGTTGTAATGTAACGTTTTATAAGAGTCACTCGACAAAAATAAGTGAACGGAGGGGTTTCCTATGCATGAAACCTTTCAAAAAATATATGATTCGTACCATCAAGATTTGTACCAGTTTTTATTTTATATGGTTAAAGATAAAAATCAGGCAGAGGATCTCGTGCAGGAGGTTTACATTCGGGTACTTCACTCATATAAAACTTTTGAAGGAAGAAGCAGCGAGAAAACATGGCTGTTTTCAATTGCAAGGCATGTGGCGATTGACTGGTTTCGCAAACAGCAAACCATTAGACAACGGGTGCTCGGCACGTTTGATTGGGATAAGCAGGATGTAAAAGATCCAGACTTGCTCCCAGACGAACTAGCTGTACAGGATGAAAATACAAAAGAAATTTATGCCGCACTTGATCACTGTACGATTGATCAAAGAGCTGTCATCATTTTAAGGTTTATCCAGGGCTACTCAATCATGGAGACGGCAAAGGCGCTAAAGTTCTCGGAAAGCAAAGTCAAAACAACGCAGCACCGAGGCCTGAAAGTGCTCCGAAAACATATGGAGCTTTTGAAGGAGGAGCTAGTGAATGAAAACGAACAGGTCCGATTGGAGCGAAGAACGAATCAAGGTGTTACTAAGTCAGCTTCCAAAAGTGGAGGACAACCGTTCATCTAAGCAGATATACCAGCAGATGCTGATGGCAAGCGGGAAGAAAAAGAAAAGTGTCAGATGGATCGGTCCAGCGGTGGCAACCGTTGTGGTTTTATTTATGGCGTTTTTAATTTCTCCTCATTTATTTCAGCCGGCAGCTCAAGAACAGCATCAACAGATGAAAATGGAATCAAGTGCTGACAAAGGACAGGCGAATGCCACATTAGAGCCGGTGAAACAGGCAAATGGTACCGCGCACGTTGTTTCTCATGAAGACAAGCAAAAATATATGACGGTTGCATACATAGATGAATCAACATCTCAAGTGGTTCCCATTAGTATTGAAAAAGAAAATGAACATGACCATTTGCAGGAAATAATGAACACATATGAACAGGTGCAGCTGCCTGAAATGACAAAGCCGCTTCAATCTTATCTTGAGATGGTGGACCTTCGTGAAAAAGGGAATACACTTGTCTTTCAGTTAAAAAATGATTTGTCCCTTGATACGATAAAGGAAGCCAATCGGTTTAAAGATATGGTAAAAGAAACGCTCAAATGGAGCAGGTATAAGCAAGTGGAAGTCAAATCTGTCAAAGGCTCTCAGCTTCAATTAGGGGCAAGTGGAAGCATAGGCAGGGTATCGATTGATAAACAAACAAAGCAAGCTTATTACGTATTAGAAAATAAGAGCGGGACTTTTTTGGTGCCCTCAAAAACGCATTATTCTTCTTATGAAGAGGCGGTAGAGGCCATGAAACGGACGAGTGATTCTGGGCTCGAACCATTAATTAAAGAAGAATCCATTAAAGAAGTGACATCAAAAGGTAAGCATGTGACCATCACGTTTGGAGCATCAGCAAAATTATCGGACTCAATTGATCATATTCTACTCATTGAAGGTCTGCTGCTCACAGCGAAAGATTTTGGTTTTACAGATGTCACCATTCAATATGCAGGAACAGATCAAGTAGGACCTTATGAATTAAACGAACCAATAGAGGTACCGGCTCTGCCGAATCCAGTTGTCATCAAAGATCGTTAAAGGACGCAAGTAAGTCATTGCGTTCTTTTTTAATGTATATAAAATGGCCTTCTTGCTGTATACTAAGCTGTCATGAAAAGAACCTCAAAGAAGGGGAGTCACTGATGAAAAGGTATTGCTTCATAGGTGCAAGCTGTTTTTTGTTCTTCATCTTAGCACCATTTGCCCATGCGCAGCAGACAAACGAATGGGTGGAGCCAGTGAAAGGAGAAGTCACTGACTTGTTTGGGACAAGGGGCGGCTCGCATAAGGGATTAGATATAGCTGCGCCAGAAGGAGAATCCATTTTTGCTGCAAGTGAAGGTGTGGTTACGCGTTCGTATGTATCGGCTACATATGGAGAGGTTGTGTTTATTCAGCATCCAAACGGGTACGAAACCGTCTATGCTCATTTACACGAGCGTTTTGTGAAAAAGGGTGACCAAGTACAAGCAGGAGAGCCAATTGGCATCATTGGCAACACAGGAGCCTCTAGAGGCACTCATTTGCATTTTGAGGTACATCGTGGCAATTGGTCAGTCAGCAAAGAGGATGCGATAGATCCGCTCAAAATGATTGCAGAGGAACGTTTCAAAGAGCCAGCTCTTCATGTAAATGGACATGAAAAAAATACATATGTCATTCAAAAAGGGGACACTCTTTGGTCAATAGCAAAGGCGCATGAAATGACTGTGGAACAATTGAAAAAGATCAATGAGCTGACCACTCACCTCATTCGAACAGGAGACCGGTTAATGGTTTCAAAAAAATAAACCTCATGCTTTTGCATGAGGTTTATCACTGTTTTTAAAGGTCAATCAGGCGGACAGAAAGAATATCCTGTACTTCCGTTAATTTTTTCACAATTTCATCCTCTAGATGCTTATCGAAAGAAAGCATCATAATGGCTTCGCCGCCTTTTTCTTTACGTCCTACCTGCATTGTTGCGATGTTGACATCGTGGTCGCCTAAAATCTGTCCAACCTTTCCAATCACACCAGGTGCATCTGTATGCTGGATGTAGACAAGGTGTCCATCTGGATAAAAATCAATATTAAATCCATTAATAGAAACAACGCGTTCCCCTAGATGCGGGATGTAAGTCGCTTTTAGAGTAAAGGTTGAAAGATCACCTTTGACTTCAATAGAAATACTGTTTTCGTAACCAGATTCGCTGGAAGAAATTTTCTCACTAAAGCTAATGCCGCGTTCTTTTGCGACCATTCCAGCATTTACTTCATTCACAGTCGAATCAACGCGCTCTTTTAAAAAGCCTGAGAGGAGACTTTTTGTGATAAAAGATGTTTCGAGTTTTGAAATAGAGCCTTCATAAGAAATGCCTACTTCTTTTACAGGTTCTCTCATTGATTGAGAGACAAGACGTCCAAGTTTTCCTGCAAACTGATGATAAGGCTGAATCTTTTTGAATTCGTCTTTTGTCATCGCTGGTAGATTAATAGATGACATGACAGGAAGACCTTTTGCAAATTGAAGGACTTCTTCAGATACTTGCGCTGCTACATTTAATTGTGCTTCTTTTGTAGAGGCACCAAGATGCGGAGTTGCAATGACGTGTGGATGATCCACAAGCGGATTATCAGTTGGAGGTTCTACCTCGAATACATCGAGTGCAGCTCCTGCGACATGGCCGCTTTCAAGTGCCTCAAGAAGGTCAGCTTCGTCAATAATGCCGCCGCGTGCACAGTTTACAAGGCGAACTCCTTTTTTCGTTTTTGCAATCGTTTCTTTATTGAGAAGTCCTCTTGTTTCTTTTGTTAATGGCGTATGTACAGTAATGATATCTGATACTTCGAGTACTTCATCGAGTGATTTCGCATTGACGCCAATTTTTTCTGCACGTTCCTTTGTGAGAAATGGGTCAAACACGTTGACTGTCATGCCAAACGCTCTTGCACGCTGGGCGATTTCACTTCCGATTCTGCCTAAGCCGACAATCCCAAGAGATTTTCCGTAAAGCTCAGCACCAACATATGCACCTCTGTTCCATTCTTTTGATTTGACAGAAATATTGGCTTGCGGAATATGACGCATAAGTGATGAAATCATGGCGAACGTATGCTCAGCTGTCGAGATCGTATTACCGTTTGGTGCATTGATCACAATGACGCCATGCTTGGTTGCTTCATCAATGTCAATATTGTCTACTCCTACACCGGCACGGCCGACAATTTTTAATGAAGTCATTTTTTCATAAAGCTCTTTCGTTACTTTCGTGGCACTTCTGACAAGTAAGGCATCAAACGTGTGTAATTCATCTTCTGCTTCTGCTACATTTTTTTGGACAATTTCAACAAAATCTGATTCTAAAAGTGGTAGAAGACCATCATTGCTCATCTTATCTGAGACTAATACTCGAAACATCGTAAGATTTCCTCCTAAAATAAACGTCATAAATATCTGATAATTTACCATATTCCTTTTCACTGTGTCAATCAAATTAAAGCAGTAAAGTAAAAAAGAAAACACGAACATTTCTTTGTGTCTTTATAAAGAATGAACACCTTTAAACAAAAGATAACCAATTTTTGCGCATTTGTCATTAGAATTTTTGTGTTTTTTACGATTTCTTAAAACTGATGAATTTGCTCAGGATTTTTATCTGTACAAATGCTCATATATCATATATAATGATGTCGAATTGAATAATGATCAATCTTCGGGGCAGGGTGTAATTCCCTACCGGCGGTGATGAGCATAGTCTCTAAGCCCGCGAGCCTTTTTGGCAGGATTCGGTGTGATTCCGAAGCCGACAGTATAGTCTGGATGGGAGAAGATGGAGGTTCATAAACGTTGAAAACATTGATGTTTACACGTTTATTTGTCTAGCCCAATTTCCCCGCTCCTGTTTTCAAGGGCGGTTTTTTTGTGGCTAAAATGGAACAATCCTCTTTTCGAAAGATTTGATCGAAAAGGAGAGAGAATATTGAATCAAAGTAAAGTAAAGCGTTTAGTCGTTACCAGTATGCTCAGCAGTATTTCGTTTGTATTAATTTTATTGGATTTCCCTTTCCCGGGTCTTCCGGCGTATTTGAAAATTGATTTCAGTGATATCCCGGCGATTATTGCAATTTTAATTTATGGACCGGGTGCAGGTATTGCTGTTGAGGCATTAAAAAATGTACTGCATTACCTCATTCAAGGCAGTATGTCCGGCGTTCCAGTTGGGCAAGTCGCGAACTTCATTGCAGGCACATTATTTATCTTGCCAGTCGCCTTTATGTTCAAAAAAATAAAATCAGCAAAAGGGATGGCATGGTCTATGATCGCGGGTACATTGCTTATGACTGTGATGATGAGCATTTTAAATTACTTCTTATTCCTGCCAGCTTACACATGGTTCTTAAACGCGCCAGAACTATCCGATCATGCGCTCAAGACGACCATTACAGCAGGGATCTTACCATTTAACTTTATTAAAGGCATCATCCTTACCATCGTGTTTAGCCTCATTTTTGTGAAAATGCGTCCATGGTTTGAAAATAAACGCCGACTTCAAAATAGTTAATATAAAAAAAGCCCCTGCATAAGGGGCTTTTATACTATTCATGCTTAAGTGGGTCACCCTCGAAAGATTCGTCCGCAACTTTGATTGAATCCGTTGGACATCCTTCAAATGCATCAAGCATATCTTCTTCGAGTACTTCTGGAACTTCTACAGTTCCTTGGTTGTCATCAAGCGTAACAAATGCAATGCCTTCATCATCATAATCATAAATGTCTGGAGCAGCTGCACCGCATGCGCCGCAAGCAATACATGTGTCTTTGTCTACAATTGTATATTTTGCCATGTTAAAAAAATACCTCCCAGATTGTTCGATGGAACAAATGGTCTAACCTTTTTAGTTTCACCGATAAAAAACAATTTCCTCAAACCTTATTGTAATGATTTTAATTTCACATTTCAACTGTAAAGTGATTGAGAATGCTTATCACATAAGGGTTTGTTCATAACTTTCCCCCACAAATTGAGTTTAAACATTTCTTCTTCTATGAAATCTGTTAAAATAAAGGGAGAAAATATTCGAATTTTGTCAGGAAGACAGGTGCTTTGACGAATGACTCTTCATTATTTGGATGTCATGTTAATGGACAGCGTATATAAATTGAACGGCGAACGCTCCATAAGTGCTGTCTACCATCTTTTTAAAGGAAAAAAATCATCACAAACCATACAGGATGCAAGTTTATTTCAGCTTTCAAAGTACTTTGGCTGTTACCCGGGGTTTACGAGGGATCAGCTGAATCGCTCTACTTTAAAACTTGACGAAGAGCACTACATCAAAAAAACGGGGGAGACATTCACTGTTACAGATGCAGGACAGCGTATGCTAAACCAGTATTTTTTAGAAAAACCGATGCCCGTTTATTTTCATGGTGCAAAATATCATGATAAAGCAAAGGTGCTATGGATGAGGCTCTCTTTACTTGTACAAGTGCTTTCTCACCATATGGCTGGATCGTATCAATATGTCCCAATACAAAGAGATGTATCCGTACAAAGCTGGACGAAATCCTTCTTAAAACAGCATCACGAGAAGAATAAACTTTCAGAAGAGCTGCATCATGAACTAGAAACGCTCCTTAGCCGTATAAGTGATCAAGAGGCGCTGATTTTTGTTTATTCATTGACGTCAAATGAAAGAATCGGGCGTACGTATCAGCAAATGGCAGAGTGGCTAAAAGAAGATGTGTGGTATGTGTACCTGCTTTTTTGGAATGTCCTCCATTATTTTATTCATGCTGCCCAAAAAGGTGAGACGCAGCTCATGCAAAAGCTCGTAGGTGACCTTGAATTCAAACGCGTGCTAACAACCTCTACTCACAAAACGCTCGAACTTGTGCAAAAAGGCTTTGATATTGATCAGATTGCTCATATTCGTTCATTAAAAAAGGCAACGATCGAAGACCATATTGTCGAGCTTTCCATACATGAACCGAACTTCTCAATAGAGCCGTATGTGAGCGAAGAAGCGCAGCAGGCCATTCATGCAGTAGCCAGAGAGCTTCAAACAAATAAAATGAAGCTGATTAAAGAAAAACTCGAACATTCATTTACTTATTTTCAAATACGATTGGCTCTGACAAGGATGGTGAAAGCAAATGGATAAGCTTCATCAGACGCTCATGCGATATTTTGGTTACGACTCATTTAAAACAGGTCAAGAGGACATTATTCAAAGTGTACTGAATCAAAAGGATACGGTTGCCATGCTGCCTACTGGCGGCGGGAAATCCATCTGCTATCAAATTCCCGGCTATATGTCAGATGGATTAGTTCTCATTATTTCGCCGCTGTTATCGCTTATGGAGGATCAAGTCGAACGAATGAAAATGCGCGGAGAAAAACGAGTGGCGGCACTGAATAGCACATTGTCTTTTCAGGAGAGACGACATATCATTCGGCATTTGCCATCATATAAGTTTTTATTCGTCGCCCCTGAGGCATTAATGTCAGAGGTACTGCTAGAACAGCTCAAATCGATGCATATTGGTTTGTTCGTCGTCGATGAAGCCCATTGTATATCCGAATGGGGGCATGATTTCCGTCCGGAATATTCCAAGCTGGGAGAATGGAGAGAAGCGTTAGGTCATCCTGTCGCCTTAGCACTGACGGCAACTGCAACAAAACAAACACTTAAAGATACCGTGCAAACGTTAAGATTGCAGCATCCGGACTTTCATATTCATTCTGTCAACCGGCCAAACATCGCTTTAGTCAAAGAATCGCACGAAACGAAAGAAGCAAAAGAGAAACGGGCCATTGAGCTTGTGGAATTCCTGCAAGGCCCCGGTCTGATTTATTGCCCGACCCGGCAAATGACAGAAGATATGGCGCTTTTTATGAAACAAAAAACCCATCAGCGTGTAGAGTATTACCATGGCGGAATGGATGCAGGAGACCGCATGCTTATTCAGCAGCAATTTATCAGCGGACAGCTTGATCTCATTTGTTGTACAAGTGCTTTTGGAATGGGAATTGATAAAGCAGATATACGATTTGTTATTCATATGAGCCCGCCGCAGTCAATTGAAGCATTTATGCAGGAAATTGGAAGAGCAGGACGGGACGGGAAAAACAGTGTGAGCATTCTTTTATATACAGAAGAGGATGCGGACATTCAACAGCATTTAATACAAGCCGAGGGCTTTGATGATCCAGAAATTGATTTTTTCTTAGCCAGGCTGACTCAAATGCAGACAAATGATGAAAAAAAATTACGTGAACAATTGATGGAATCAGGGCTTCAGGAGACACGGGCAAGAATGCTGATCCATTATTACAGGATGTATCAGTCTGACGAGCCTCGTGTGCTCCTGATGAAACTGAAAGAGAAATTGCAGGACAGACAAACAGAAAAACTGAGAAAAGTGTGGCAATTTAAGGAGCGGATCACAGATCATAGCTGCTTTAGACAATCTCTGTTATCATACTTTTACGAACAGCTTGATCAAACGGAGGCCGCATCCTCTGGCAATTGCTGCTCTTCTTGCGGACTTGACCTGTCTGATTATGAAAAAAAAGAACAACCATTGGAGCTGAATGAAATGAAACACTGGAAGACCGTGCTGGATCGTATGTTTCATCTGACAAAAGAGGCGCAGCATTGATCGAACAACATCGCCGAATCATTGAAAAATTAACCGATCGACAAGTCGTAGAACAGCTGTATTTTACGCAGCTGCTGATGCTGGTTATTTCTTTTTTACTAGGGATATTTATGTTCGATCATTGGACAGATTTCACATCCCTTTGGGAGATTCAAGATGCGCGGATACTGACTTATGGAATTGGCGGCGCTGTGCTTGTAATCATTGTGGATGCAATTGTCATGAAGGTGTTTCCTGCTCATATGTATGATGATGGCGGATTAAATGAAAAAATGTTCAAAAACCGCAGCATCCCGCATATTGTTTGGTTAACACTGCTCATCGCCTTTTCAGAGGAAATTCTATTCCGAGGGATCGTCCAGCAGCAATTTGGATTGGAGATTGCTAGTATCGTGTTTGCGCTCCTTCACTTTCGCTACTTATCAAAAATACTCTTGTTTATCCTTGTGGTTTCCATTAGTATTTTTTTAGGACTTTTATACGAGTGGACGGGGAATTTATTTGTTCCTGTCATGACCCATTTTGTCATTGACTTAGTCTTTGCTTGTCAAATTCGTTTGAAATATAGGGGGAGGGATGAACATGGAAGAAATGTCGAGAATGAAGAGAAAGAAGGAGCAGCTGACAAACATCCATGACGATGATGTTGAGAAGATTTTTGAAGAAGAAGAAGTACAGCCTTCAGATGACTCTCACTTTCCTACACGAGAAGATTTTCATGAATATAAAAAGCTGCGCACGAAAAAGGTTCGCAATCCTTTGTTTACAACACTGGCTATTATCTTTCCTATTATCGTCGTCACGGTGTTCTTCCTTTTGATCTACTACACGTCAAAGGAAATCAACCATAATAATAATCAAGATGTATATAATATTGATTCTACATCAAGTGCTGACACAGACCCAGTCCCGTCAGCACTTGCCGAAACGAAAAATGACTCAAGCGCTGATAAAGCGGATGCGTCTGATGATGAGAAGCAAAAGAAAGATGAAGAAAAACAGCGATCGAAAGAAAAAGCTGAACAGAAGAAAAAAGAAAAAGCTGCTAAAGAGAAAGAAGAGCGTGAACAAGCAGCGAAAGAAAAAGAGCGGGAGCGAGCTGAAGCTGCCAAAAAGCGTGAACAGCAGCAGCTAGCCCTGCAAAAGCAACAGGAAGAGAAAAAACGAAAAGAAGCTGAAGAGAAAAAGAAGCAGGAAGAAAAGCCAGTTCGTGTCGTGCAGCACACTGTTGGTCCAGAGGAAAACCTGTATCGAATTTCAATGAAGTATTACAAAAACCGTTCGGGTGAAGAGAAAATTAGAGCCTATAATCATTTGAAAGGTAACAGCGTGTACAGTGGTCAAGTGCTGAATATTCCACTAGAAAACTAATCATCTGACATGAATGAAGAAGCACGCACATACATATGTAGAAAAAAGGGACAGGGTGTATGTGATGACATTGCACGCAATCAGCCGATATATGGATCAGCCAACACAGAAGATGATGGAAACATTGATCAAAAGAAAGCATAAATATGAGGGGTTTGCCAAGCAGTGCAAAAGGTGGCAATGGACAGCCCTTCTATCGCTGGCCATTCTTTTGTTTTATTTTGTGATCACGGCAAATGCGGGAGGCGGCTCGCTTCAGCCAGAAGCGATGATTGCCACACTGCTTGGTCATGAAGTTTTTCTGTTTTGGATCATGGCTGAGGTCTTTGCTTTTTATGCCTCTTATTACTATAAGAAAAAAGAAGAAAAGGCTGAAGATGAATATCATCGGCTTCGATGTGAAATTATACAAAAGAGCACAGACTTATGGCCGCAATCAAATCAGTGGAAAGAGCGCGAGACGGTTTTTCACTATATGCAGAAGCAATATGACATTAATCTTTATTATGAAAGTAAATAAATGAGAAAAAAAGACGTTTAACAGTTGAAACGTCTTTTTTCATTCAAGCGTCTTATGAAAGAAAGATATGTAAGGGAGCCATTTGTGATGAAATATGCCATCGTATTTACTGCCGCCATTGCGGCTGTTACAACAGGTGTGTGTGTAACGGCAAAAATGGTGAAAACGGCAAAACAAAACAACATCAAAAAGCATTACTTTACAATAGAAGCACTTCAATCAGACCGGCCTGCTGTCATTTTCTTTATTTCTGATACACACAGACGTCTCATCAGTGACACTTTATTAGCAGAAATCAGACAGGAAGAGCCAGATGTGATTATGATTGGCGGAGATTTAGCAGAAAAAGGTGTGCCCTACGCAAGGATTGAAGAAAATGTGAAACGTTTATCAAGAATTGCGCCGGTTTATTTTGTTTGGGGAAATAATGATCATGAGCTGCACCAGCAAAGGTTGAAAGAGATTTTTCATGCATACGATGTCACGACTTTGCAAAATGAAACGGCTGTATGGAATTTCGAAGGCCAGCGAATTAAAATCGGAGGAATTGATGATATTCGGCTTGAAAAAGCAGATTATGAAGCGATACGGCCAGAGTTTGTGAAAGAAGATGTCAATATTCTCTTATCACACAATCCAGATGTACATCATTTGATGAGTGAAGAAGAGGGAATCGATCTTGTCCTAAGCGGTCATACGCATGGGGGACAGATCCGAATTGGGAAATTTGGACCGTATGAAAAAGGAAGAACAGGCCAGGTCAAAGGTGCGTTCTTTCTCATTAGTAATGGCTACGGTACAACAAAAATTCCCTTGCGTCTCGGAGCAGAACCAGAAACCCATCTGATCTATTTAATGCCTCTAAAAACGCGTTAACTTGCGGAACCCTCAATATTTTCCATAAAAGTCACCGTAAGCATAGCTTCATGCTTGTCTTCCGTCTTGACACAGTGTAAACTGAATACAAAATTAAGAACCTATGACTCATCATCTCATATACTACAGTATGATGTGTGTTTAGAAGAGGCAGGAGGGAACGTTATGCGACTGGAGCGTCTGAATTATAATAAAATCAAAATTTTTCTCACACTAGATGACCTGACAGACCGAGGTCTTACGAAAGAAGACCTTTGGAAAGATTCGTTCAAAGTCCATCAGCTGTTTAAAGACATGATGAACGAGGCGAATCAGGAGCTCGGTTTTGAAGCGAATGGACCGATTGCTGTTGAAGTATTTTCTCTTCAGGCGCAGGGGATGGTCGTCATTGTCACAAAGAGTCAGCAGGAAGATGCTGATGATGAGTTTGATGAAGATTACATTGAGATGCAAGTCAAGCTCGACGAGAGCAAGCATGTGCTCTATCAATTTGCCTCGTTTGAAGATGTGATTCAACTGTCCCATAGTTTAAGTCGTATTGGACTTTTAGGGGGTACAGTTTACCATTATGAAGGTCAATATTATCTCAGCCTAGATGATGTTGGAGAACTATCTGCTGATACAGTCATTTCGATTTTAGCAGAGTTTGGTTCACCTACGACACTCACCATTCACCGGCTAAAAGAGTATGGAAAAGTGATCATGCAAGAAGATGCTGTGAAAACGATTCAAATGTATTTTTAATCACTTTTTTCTATTATATTTAATACTGTTGTGATGAAACAACAGTATTTTTTTATATCCTTTTTTATATTTATAAACGCTGATATTTTATTTTGATAAAAAACGCTTTTTACCTTTGCTTTACCAGTACGAAGGTGTATACTATTGCTTGAAAGGGAGCAGTAGATCATGAAAGATTTCTAGGGGGTTTATTTTAATGGCAGCCGATCAAAACGCCGCTCATAACGCAGAAGATAAGCTAGATGTTTTAAAGTCAACTCAAACCGTCATACATAAAGCGCTAGACAAATTAGGGTATCCGCAGGAAGTGTATGAATTGCTGAAGGAGCCAATTCGTCTATTAACGGTCAAAATTCCAGTACGTATGGATGATGGATCTGTGAAAATCTTCACTGGTTACCGCGCACAGCACAATGATGCTGTCGGTCCAACAAAAGGCGGAATTCGTTTCCACCCGAACGTTACGGAAAAAGAAGTAAAAGCGCTTTCAATTTGGATGAGTTTAAAATGTGGAATTGTGGATCTTCCTTATGGCGGAGGAAAAGGCGGTATTATCTGTGATCCAAGAGAAATGTCATTCAGAGAGCTTGAAAAACTTAGCCGCGGCTATGTTCGTGCCATCAGTCAAATTGTTGGACCAACAAAAGATGTTCCAGCACCAGACGTGTTTACGAACTCTCAAATTATGGCATGGATGATGGATGAATATTCTAGAATTGATGAGTTTAACTCGCCAGGATTTATTACAGGAAAACCAATTGTTCTTGGAGGATCACACGGACGTGATACTGCAACAGCAAAAGGTGTGACGATCTGCATCAAAGAAGCGGCGAAGAAAAAAGGAATTGACATTAACGGGGCTCGTGTTGTCGTACAGGGATTCGGAAATGCAGGAAGCTACTTAGCTAAATTCATGTATGATGCTGGAGCGAAAATCGTAGGGATTTCAGATGCGTACGGCGGATTATACGATGAAGATGGTCTAGATATTGACTACTTGCTTGACCGACGTGACAGCTTTGGAACCGTCACTAAATTATTTAACGATACAATTACAAACCAAGAGCTGCTTGAGCTAGATTGTGATATCCTAGTACCTGCAGCCATTGAAAACCAAATCACAGAAGATAATGCGGCAAACATTAAAGCCAAAATTGTCGTTGAAGCAGCAAATGGTCCAACGACACTGGAAGGAACCAAAATTCTTTCAGATCGTGGTGTACTACTTGTTCCAGACGTACTTGCGAGTGCGGGTGGTGTAACTGTTTCTTACTTTGAATGGGTTCAGAATAACCAAGGGTTCTACTGGACTGAAGAAGAAGTTGAAACTCGTTTAGAAGATATGATGGTGAAATCATTTAATAATATTTATGAAATGGCGCAAAACCGCCGGATTGATATGCGTCTTGCTGCATATATGGTCGGTGTACGTAAAATGGCTGAAGCTTCTCGATTCAGAGGCTGGATTTAAGCGGCTGATTTGCATCGCGCCTTAAAATCTCCTATCCTTAAATAGGAGATTTTTTTATGGAATGGAACAAAGAATCAAACAGCCCAGCAATTGTTATTGCAGTGAAATGACAGGAGTGGAACAAATGAAACAAGAAAAAGCGATCATAATAGGAGGCGGCCCATGCGGGCTATCAGCTGCCATCGCATTCAAGCAAATTGGGATTGATGCACTTGTGATTGAAAAGGGGAATGTCGTGAACAGTATTTATCATTACCCAACACATCAAACCTTTTTTAGTACAAGTGAAAAGCTTGAAATCGGTGATGTCGCTTTTATTACTGAAAATCGTAAGCCCGTTCGTATTCAGGCACTTTCCTATTACCGAGAGGTCGTCAGACGAAAAAACCTGCGTGTGCATGCTTTTGAAAAAGTGAACGCCGTGACGAAACAAGATGGCCGTTTTACAGTGAGTACATCAAAAGACGACTATTCATGTGATTACGTCGTCATTGCGACTGGCTACTATGATCATCCAAACTATATGAACGTCAAAGGAGAAGACCTTCCCCACGTGTATCACTACTTTAAAGAAGGACATCCATATTTTGATAAAGATGTGACGGTGATCGGCGGGAAGAACTCCAGCGTGGATGCTGCACTAGAACTTGTGAAATGCGGAAGCAGAGTCACTGTGCTTTATAGAGGAACAGAATATTCATCCAGCATCAAACCTTGGATTTTACCAGAGTTTGAAGCGCTTGTCCGTAATGGAACGATTCGCATGGAGTTTGGCGCGCAGGTGAAAGAAATCACAGAAGAAGATGTGATCTTTACAAACCAGCAAAATCAAACGGATCGAGTGAAAAGTGACTATGTATTTGCCATGACTGGTTATCATCCAGATCATTCTTTCTTAGAAAAAATGGGTGTCACGATAGATCAAGAATCAGGCCGTCCAGCATTTGATGAACAAACGATGGAAACGAATGTTGAAGGTATTTTCATTGCAGGAGTCATTGCTGCTGGAAATAATGCAAATGAAATTTTCATCGAAAATGGAAGATTTCATGGCGGACTCATTGCAGAAGAAATCAACAAAAGAATCAACGGATAAAAAAAGAACTGGATCCTTCAAAAGGGGTTCGGTTCTTTTTTATATAAATTGGGATTATATAGAAAGTTATTTTTAGAAAAATGGGCCCGAGTCATATAAAAAAAGGGTAAATCATGGTACGATAATGAAGGATAATGTAGGGAAAGAGGTCTGGTTATGATCGCAATCATCTCAGCAGGTTTAGCTCCCGGCATCGCACTTTTAAGTTATTTTTATTTGAAAGATCAGTACGACAATGAGCCGGTTCATATGGTCATCAGATCTTTTATGCTAGGTGTCATACTTGTGTTTCCAACCATGTTTATTCAATATGTCCTTCAAGAGGAAAATATCGCAACAAACCCTATCTTGATTTCATTTGTGACGTCGGGCTTTTTAGAGGAATCATTAAAATGGTTTATTTTAATGGTCAGCGTTTATGCGCATGCCCAGTTTGACGAACACTATGACGGGATTGTGTATGGAACGAGTGTCTCACTTGGTTTTGCAACTCTTGAAAATATTCTTTACTTAGTCGGTCATGGGGTCGAATATGCGTTTACCCGTGCTTTATTACCTGTATCAAGTCACGCATTATTTGGTGTTGTGATGGGTTTTTATATCGGAAAAGCCCGCTTCTCTGATAAAAAAGAGCAGCGCAAATGGCTGATCCTTTCTTTAACGCTCCCTGTGCTGTTTCACGGCCTGTATGATTTCATTCTATTAGGGATGAAAAACTGGGGATATATCATGGTGCCGTTCATGATTTTTTTATGGTGGTTTGGTTTAAGGAAAGCAAAAAAAGCCCGTGCGGTAAAAATGGTGCAAATTTAATTTTTGAAAACGTCCTATTTGTTGATAGGGCGTTTTTTTGTCTTTTCCATCCAATTCTCTCCTGTGTTGAATGTATAAAAATAGGGATCGGAAGAAACATATATTCAAACATCAAAAGTACAGGAGGATCAAATATGGATAAAGCTCGTTTCATAAAACAAATCGTTCTTATCTTCTCAATCGTTCTTCTTGCGTCTTCACTTTTGACAGAGAGTAAAAGTGAAGCCTTCACCAGCCAAGTCATCCAGCGCGGCGCAACGGGAGAAGATGTAGTCGAACTGCAAGCGCGGCTCCAATACAATGGTTTTTACAATGGCAAAATTGATGGTGTCTATGGCTGGGGGACGTACTGGGCCGTTCGCAACTTTCAAAGCCAATTTGGTATCAAGAAGGTCGATGGACTTGTAGGCGAGAAAACAAAAAGCTTATTAGTTCAAAAGACGAAATACTACAAAGAATTTGTTCAAAAGCAGCTGCAGCAAGGAAACCAGTTTACCCATTATGGCGGGAAGCCTCTTGATCAGCAAACAAAGGCTCCGAAAAGAAGCTCGCAAAAGAAGACAGCCCAAGGTACAAAAGAAAATCAAAAAAGTCAAAGTGGATCATCTGGGAAGTCTGGCAATCAGTCAGGCAGCCAGCAGGGGAATCAAACACCGAAACAAACAGCAGCCAACATGCCTGGTGGATTTTCTAGTAATGACATTCAGCTCTTGTCACAAGCTGTTTACAGTGAAGCAAGAGGTGAGCCGTATGAAGGACAGGTGGCCATCGCGGCCGTCATCTTAAACCGTTTGAACAATCCGACCTTTCCAAATACGATCGCAGGGGTCATTTTTGAACCGCTAGCGTTTACCGCTGTTGCAGATGGGCAATTTTATATGACGCCAGATGAAACGGCAAAAAAGGCTGTGTTTGATGCAATCAATGGCTGGGACCCATCTGAGAGCGCCATCTATTACTTTAATCCTGATACAGCAACAAGTCCATGGATTTGGGGAAGACCACAAATTAAACGAATCGGGAAACATATATTCTGCGAATAAAAAGAGGTGTAAATAAATGATCAGAGGAATATTGATTGCTATTTTAGGAATTGCTGTCATCTCAACAGGTTACTGGGGCTATAAAGAACATCAAGAAAAAGACGCCGTGCTGCTTCATGCTGAGAACAACTACCAAAGAGCCTTCCACGATTTAACGTATCAGGTGGATCAGCTGCATGACAAACTGGGCGCAACACTTGCGATGAACAGCCAAACATCCATCTCACCAGCACTTGCAGATGTATGGAGAATGTCATCAGAAGCGCATAACAATGTCAGCCAGCTCCCGCTCACATTGATGCCTTTTAATAAAACGGAAGAATTCCTGGCGAATGTCGGAGACTTTAGCTACAAATCATCAGTCAAAACTTTATCAGACGAACCATTAAATAAAGATACACACAAAACCATTACAGCCCTTTATAATCAAGCATCAGATATCCAAAACGAACTTAGACAAGTGCAGCACCTCGTCCTTAATAAAAACTTAAAATGGATGGATGTTGAAATGGCGCTGGCTGACGGCGATCGAAAGAACGACAACACCATCATTGACGGGCTGAAAACAGTTGAGAGAAATGCAGATGCGTTTGCAGATGTCGATCTTGGGCCTACAAATGTGTCGACAGAAAAAGAAACACAAGGCTACGATCATTTAAAAGGCGATAAGATTTCAAAAAAAGAAGCGATCCGCATTGCACAGCAATTCACACCCGACCATAATCAACATTTTAAAGTGAGAAAAAGCGGCAGCAAAACCAATCGTGACGTGTATAGCTTATCGATGTCTGATCCAGACAGCCATGCTAACTTTTACTTAGACTTAACTGAAAAAGGAGGGCACCCAGTCTACCTTCTTCAGAATCGTGACGTGAAAAAACAAAAAATCAGTTTGAATGATGCATCAGAAAAAGCACTCAGCTTTTTAAAGAAGCACGGATTTGACACAGAATCGTTCCATTTAGATGAAAGTGCACAATTTGATAATATCGGTGTATTTACCTATGTGCCTCTTCAAAAAAATGTATTGCTTTATCCTGATAGTATACGCATGAAAGTCGCATTGGATGATGGCGAGGTTGTTGGGTTTTCAGCGAAGGACTACTTAACGAATCATAAAACTCGAGACATCAAAGCACCGAAAATCTCTCAAAAAGAAGCGCAGAAAACATTGAATCAGCATGTAAAGATCGAAGATACTCATTTGGCGATTGTGCAAAATGATATGTCAGAGGAAGTTCTGTGCTATGAGTTCCTCGGAACGATAAAAAACGATACGTACCGCATGTTCATTAATGCAGATACTGGAAAAGAAGAACGGGTAGATAAACTGAAAAACGCAGAACCTATATATAAAGACCTATAGAAAAGGAAGCGAGGAAAAGGCTAATAAGTCTTTTCCTTTTGTTTTAGACATGGTTTAATATAGGAGAGGATACGATTTCACAGATGAAAAGAGTGATGAGGAATGTTACAAATAGGGGATGCAATCACAATTGAATATGTCAATGAGAACAAAGAAGTGAAAACAGCAAAATCGAAGGTTTTGGAAAATAATAACGATGATATTTGCATTAATTATCCAGCAGATAAAGAAACGGGCCGCACCATCTACTTAAATCAGCAAACAGAAATCACCGTCTTCTTTTTTGACGAAAATCAAATTCCATACAAATGTACAAGCGAAGTCATTGGAAAAAGAAAAGAAGATATTCCGATGATTGTTATTTCCATTCCGCCAAAAGAAAAAATGATCCGGCTTCAGCGAAGAGAATATTTGAGAGTGGATACGATGATCAAAGCCACCATCATGCAAACGGACGAAGAGCCCTTTGACACGTTTATTGTGAATATAAGTGCTGGCGGCGTGGCGATTGCTGTTCCTGAGGGCGTGTCATTGAAAGATTATGGAGAAGTGGCCACAGAGTTTGAACTTCCCTTAAAAGAGCCCGTGAAAATTAAAGCGGTTGCAGAGATGAATCGAGTATATCAAGATGAACAGTCTGGCAAAACAAGAGCGATCATGGAGTTTTCAGAGATCACAAATGACCACCAACAGCACATTATGAAATACTGCTTCCAGCAGCAGCTTTTAACACGTGTGAAAAAAGCATAAGAATAAAGGGTGTAAAAAGCTTCCATACTAGAGAGGAAAGAATCTAGCGTGGAGGCTTTTTGTATGAAGACAATGGAAAGATGGTTATTGAAAGTGGTGTTCATTCAGCTTATTTTATTGCTAACTGTTCAGATCACACTTCATTTGACGAAAGGAGAACTTTTTTTGTCAAAAGTCGTGCAGTATGAGGGTGTGAATAACATGAGTATTGAAGAATGGATTGAGACGTTTAAGCAGAAGGATTGATAGAAAATTCCCCCGTTTGAGCGGTGATCGTGTTACAATTCATAAGGGAGATTCAATCAAGGAGAGGTATTATGAAAAAGAAATTATCTATTGCAATTGATGGTCCTGCAGCAGCAGGCAAAAGCACTGTGGCAAAAATAGTCGCAGCCAAAAAATCATATATTTATATTGATACAGGTGCCATGTACCGCGCGATTACACTTGCGGCACTTAATCAAGGTGTAGACCTTGAAGACGAACAGGCACTTGATTCATTACTGAAAAAAACAGTCATTGAACTAGTAACAACAGGCGAGGGTCAAAAAGTCCATCTAAACAATAAGGATGTCACAGAGGATATTCGCACAGACCGCGTAAGCAACCAAGTATCGGTTGTTGCAAAGCACAGAGCTGTTCGGGAAGAAATGGTCCGCAGGCAGCAAGAGCTTGGCAAACGAGGCGGTGTCGTTATGGATGGAAGAGACATAGGCACTCACGTACTTCCGGATGCCGAAGTGAAAATTTTCTTGCTTGCATCAGTAGAAGAAAGAGCAAAACGCCGCTTTGAAGAGAATCAGAAAAAAGGCTACGATGTCAATTACGATCAGCTGATTGAAGAGATTACAAGACGTGACAAGCTTGATTCTGAGCGCGAAGTTTCACCTTTAAAGAAAGCGGACGACGCCATTGAAATTGACACAACCTCCCTTTCTATACAAGAGGTGGCAGGGAAAATTTTAGATGCAGCAGACCGCGTAGAGAAACAGTAAGAAATTTTAGAAAACTTTAATAAGTTAGAGGTTTATCTCTTGACAAACAAGGTCTTTTATTAGAAGTTTATACTAATACTATTTTTATTGATCATTCAAGCAATTATATTGATTTGAATGTTTCTATAATACATATTCGGCTGGCATTCATCATGCTTAAGACACATATTCGCCCAGTCGTTTTAACTAAGCTGTGTAGGTTTGGACCAAGGAGGTTATCGAAATGACAGAGGAAATGAATCAAATCGATGTTCAGGTACCAGAGGTTGGAGATGTAGTGAAAGGGATTGTTTCTAAAGTTGAGGACAAGCATGTCAATGTAGATATCGTCAATGTGAAACAACCTGGTATCATCCCAATCAGTGAATTATCAAGTCTTCACGTTGAAAAAGCATCAGATGTCGTGAAAGATGGCGACGAGTTAGAGCTTAAAGTAACAAAGGTCGAAGACGATGCTTTGATTTTATCTAAACGTGCTGTTGATGCAGACCGCGCTTGGGAAGACCTAGAGAAAAAGTTTGAAACAAAAGAAGTATTTGAAGCTGAAGTAAAAGACGTTGTAAAAGGTGGTCTTGTCGTTGACATTGGTGTGCGTGGATTTATTCCTGCATCTCTAGTAGAAGCACACTATGTAGAAGACTTCACAGATTACAAAGGGAAAACACTCTCACTTGTCGTGGTAGAACTTGACCGCGAAAAAAATCGCGTGATTCTTTCGCACCGTGCAGTCGTTGAGCAAGAGCAGTTAGACAAAAAGCAAGACTTCCTGCAAAAGCTTGAAGTAGGCAGTGTGATTGATGGTAAAGTGCAGAGGCTTACTGATTTTGGTGCATTTGTTGACATTGGCGGCATTGATGGATTAGTTCACATTTCTCAACTATCCCATGCGCATGTTGAAAAGCCATCTGACGTAGTAGAAGAAGGACAGGAAGTCCAGGTCAAAGTACTTGCTGTTGATCGTGATAACGAACGTATCTCACTATCTATTAAAGAAACATTACCAGGACCTTGGAGCCAAATTGGTGAAAAGGTAAAACAAGGTGATGTGCTTGAAGGAACTGTTCAACGTCTTGTGAGCTTTGGTGCATTTGTTGAAATTCTGCCAGGTGTAGAAGGGCTTGTGCATATTTCCCAAATCTCTCATAAACATATCGGCACGCCACAAGAAGTCCTTGAAGAAGGGCAGACTGTCAAAGTGAAAGTGCTTGATGTGAATGAAGACGAAGAGCGCATCTCACTAAGCATTCGTGATTTAGAAGAAAATCCTGAAAAACAAATCGAAGAGGATTATCGTCAATATCAGGCGAAAGAAGAAAACACAAGCGGATTCCAGCTTGGTGACCTGATCGGCGATAAACTCAATAAACTAAAATAATTTGGTGATCAAAATTGACGCGAGCAGAAAGAAAGAAACAGCATATTGAGCATGCGTTGTCCACTGGCCAGCATGCAGCAACAGGTTTAGAAGATGTTTCCTTCGTTCACGCCAGTTTACCAGATCTTGCAACATCACAAATTGATACACATACGACAATTGGCGGACTGACTTTCGGTTCGCCAATTTTTATCAATGCAATGACTGGCGGGGGCGGAGAATCTACCTATGAGATCAACCGCTCTTTATCGATCGCAGCGAAGGAGACCAATATCCCAGTAGCAGTTGGATCACAAATGGCTGCACTGAAAGATAAAGAAGAAAGACGAACATATGAAATCGTTCGTAAAGTCAATCCGGATGGAATTGTATTTGCGAATTTAGGCAGTGAAGCGACGATTAAGCAAGCTCAAGAAGCAGTCAGCATGCTCGAGGCAAATATGCTCCAGATTCACCTGAATGTCATCCAAGAGATTGTCATGCCTGAAGGGGATCGCGATTTCAGGGGGGCGCTTGAGCGGATTGCAGCTATCGCTCAATCTGTTGGTGTGCCTGTTGTCGTGAAGGAAGTCGGATTTGGCATGAGCAAGGAGACGGCAAGAAAGTTATTCCATGCTGGGGTTGCAGCCATTGATGTAGGCGGATTTGGTGGGACGAACTTTTCTAAGATTGAAAATCTCCGCCGCCAAAAAGCCCTTCGTTATTTTGATCAATGGGGGATTCCAACTGCAGCGAGTCTTGCTGAAGTACATACAGCCTTTCAGAATCAAACGATTTTAGCCTCCGGAGGTATCAAAGATGCTCTTGATGTAACCAAATCATTAGCTCTTGGCGCATCTGCTGCTGGTCTTGCTGGATTTTTCTTAAAATCATTGACCAGTGGAGGAGAAAGCGGCCTCATCGCAGATATCATGGATCTTCAAGAAGATATCAAGATGATGATGACAGTGCTTGGTGTGAAGACGATTGAAGAACTGAGACAAGCTCCAGTTGTGATCTCAGGGGAAACAAGTCATTGGCTCAAAGAAAGAGGCGTTGACACAACGTACTATAGTAAGAGGGGCATGTGATATCACATGCCTTTTTTTATTGATTTCTTTTTCGAGCGCTTTCTGGACCTTCTAATGCTGTTGCACCTTTATGATGAATGGATTGATCACGATCAGATTCCACTCTTTTTGACGCCTTTAAACGCTTTTCCTGTCTATCTTTTCCCATCACTCATCCCTCCTCAATCATTAGGGTGTCACCTCTTGTTTATTTCATACAGAGCCGGTAACGATCCGCATGTTTAAAAATTGGAGATTTTCCCATAATGTAATTGAGGTGATGAGGCGTTGGAGGCTTTGTACTATTATTGGTCTATATGGTTCGTTTGGATTATGGTGACATTTATCATGGAAAAAAGTTTGTGGCGCAGCGTGCTAGGTATCTGTGTACTTGTCCATATTATATCCAGTCATTTCATGATATCCGTTTTAGATATGAGCATGAATGCGGGATTCTTGATGACTCTTTTATATGCATGTGCCGCTTTCGTCATATTCAGGCCTGGTTATCGATTCATGAGGATCATGCAATTGGGCTCAATGGTGAGCGCGTATGCCTTTTTTATGATGTTTGCATTATATGACCCTGTTTGGTTCACGATAATAAAGGTGGATTGGGTCGTATTTGCCTTGCTGATCTTAATGTGTATGACATATGGACAGCCGTTAACGGAAAGAATCACCCTATGGATGATGTCAGTATGTCTCGGCGAAGCCCTTTATGCGCTGACGATTCACCGCCTCACATCATCAATTGTCATAGGGGATCTCTCTTTTCTTTCCTTCGTTGTGCAAGGAGCGGTCTTCCTATTAGGTGTCGATCAGCTTGAAAAGCTCTTCAACGCCCGTTCATCAAGAAAATCAGTAAAAGGGGCTGCAAAATCAACATGACAGACTATACGTTTCCTGTGATTATTGGTGTCATCTTTGGGATGGCGGCCAGACTTTACATGTTAAGAACCGATTACCGGCAATACCCTACGTATATTCATGGACAAGTGATTCACATTGCGCTTGGTTTTATTGCGTCAGGATTAGGTGCGATCATTATGCCTGCACTGATTCAGGAGGAATTTACGGCGATTACCTTTCTCACTTTGGCAGCCACGCAATTTCGAGATGTCAGAAATATGGAAAGAAATACGTTAACCCAAATGGATTCGTACGAGCTTGTCTCACGAGGCAGTACATATATAGAAGGCATTGCCATTGCCTTTGAAAGTCGAAATTATATTGCGATTCTCACTGCACTTATTACAACGACAGCCTGTATTTTCTTCTCGCTTGTTGTTGGAACAGTGGTCGGTATTCTTTGTTTTTTCATGGCAAAGCTATTAATGTCAGGCAGTCAATTAAAGGATATCGTCAATATTCAAAAAGGGGAACTTCGCTTTGATGGGGCAGGGCTTTATGTGAATGATATATACATTATGAATATCGGGCTGCCTGAAAAGCAAAAGCTCATTTTAGAGCATGGGATGGGCTTTATTTTGACGCCGAAAAATTTCAACTCTGCTACAACGATTGCCAACCTTGGACAGCGGCAAGCCATTTTATTTGATTTATCGAACGTGCTTGGCGTGTATCGCGATTCTGGGGAACCATCGCTCTGTCCGCTCGCAAAACGTGATCTGAATAACGGCACACTTGGCGTGTTCATTTTACCGCAATGGTATCGTGAAGATTTGGCTGTCCGTGTATTAGAAGAGGTGCCTATTTTAGAAAATGCCATTCGAATGCCGACAGATTTCATTAAAAAGAAAGTGAGGTAATAGGGCATGGCGAACACCATTGAACAATTTATATTGGCTGTGGCGACAACAAATAAAGAGCGGGTCATTGGCGGAACAGCCGTTTTTTTCTGTGAAAATAAAGAAGAACTCGACATGTATGCCATGAATTTAGAGGCCATTTTAGATGGAATTGCACACGGCATTGGAGAAGATCTTTACTTGATTGTCAAACATTTTTAAGTTATTCATTGTGGTCTGATTAAAAATTGATATAATATATAAGTTGAACCCTTCATGTTTGAAGGGTTTATTTCATAAAACTGAATGAAAATTATAAATCCCGGTTGAAACATGATGATGAACATATTGAATCGCGGCTGGATTGAAAGGAAGGGTACTATGGGTAAACCTGTCGTAGCCATTGTTGGAAGGCCCAACGTTGGAAAATCTACAATTTTTAATCGAATCGCAGGCGAAAGAATATCGATTGTAGAAGACACACCTGGTGTAACAAGAGATCGAATCTATAGCTCTGCTGAATGGTTAAATTATGACTTTAATTTAATAGATACTGGTGGAATTGATATTGGAGATGAGCCATTCTTGGCGCAAATTCGCCATCAGGCAGAAATCGCAATGGACGAAGCGGATGTCATTATCTTTATGGTGAATGGCCGAGATGGCGTGACATCTGCGGATGAAGAAGTTGCAAAAATTTTATATCGCACGAAAAAGCCAGTCGTACTTGCTGTCAATAAACTGGACAACCCTGAAATGAGAAGCGACGTGTATGACTTTTATGCGCTCGGATTTGGCGAGCCGTTTCCGATTTCTGGAACACATGGGTTAGGTCTTGGTGATCTGCTTGATGCAGTTGCAGAACATTTTAAGAATTTACCGGATACGCAATATGATGAAGAAGTTGTTCAGTTCTGCTTAATTGGCCGCCCGAATGTAGGGAAATCTTCTTTAGTGAATGCCATGCTGGGAGAAGACCGCGTCATTGTCAGCAACATCGCTGGTACAACAAGAGATGCTGTCGATACGATGTTTACGTACAATCAGCGTGACTTTGTCATTGTTGATACAGCAGGTATGAGGAAAAAAGGGAAAGTATATGAAACAACAGAGAAATACAGTGTGCTTCGTGCATTAAAAGCCATTGATCGCTCTGATGTTGTCGCTGTTGTACTTGACGGCGAGGAAGGCATTATTGAGCAGGATAAACGAATTGCGGGCTATGCGCACGAAGCTGGTAAAGCGGTTGTCATCATTGTGAACAAATGGGATGCTGTTGAAAAAGATGAGCGTACGATGAAGGAATTTGAGCAAAACATCCGTGAGCATTTTCAATTCCTTGATTATGCACCTGTCTTGTTTATGTCTGCTCTTACGAAAAAGAGAATTCATACATTAATGCCGTCGATTATCACAGCGAGCGAAAACCATGCAATGCGCGTTCAAACCAATATTTTAAATGATATCATCATGGATGCGGTGGCGATGAATCCAACGCCGACCCATAACGGACAGCGCCTCAAAATTTACTATGCAACACAGGTGGCCATTAAGCCTCCGTCCTTCGTTGTGTTTGTAAACGATCCAGAGCTTATGCACTTTTCTTATGAGCGTTTCCTAGAAAACCGCATTCGAGATGCATTTGGTTTTGAAGGAACACCAATTAAAATATTTGCGAGAGCGAGAAAATAAAAAGGGTGAGCAGGATGAAGAAAATTTCCGTACTTGGAGCAGGCAGCTGGGGAACAGCTCTTGCGCTTGTATTAGCTGATAATCATCATGATGTACACATGTGGGGACATAGACAAGAGCTTATTAATCAAATCAATGAGAAACATGAAAATCATGATTACTTGCCAAATGTCGAACTGCCAGCATCTATTCAGGCGACAACCGATATGAAGCAGGCTTTAGAGGGGACAGAGGCGATTATTGTCGCTGTGCCAACAAAGGCCATTCGTGAGGTATTGAAGCAGGCAAATGAGCAGATTTCATCGAAGGTGCCGTTTGTTCATGTCAGTAAGGGAATCGAACCAGATACACTTCTTAGAATTTCTCAAATGATTGAACAAGAAGTCCCATCTGAGAAAAGAGAAGCTGTTGTTGTCCTATCAGGGCCAAGTCATGCAGAAGAAGTAGGTCTGCGTCATCCGACAACTGTTACTGTCTCATCAGAAAATGTTGAAGCAGCTCAATTTGTTCAAGATTTGTTCATGAACAATCATTTTAGAGTGTACACCAACCCTGATGTGATTGGGGTAGAGATTGGCGGCGCATTGAAAAATATCATTGCTCTTGCGGCTGGTATCACAGACGGACTTGGATATGGTGACAATGCAAAAGCGGCGCTTATCACTAGAGGACTTGCTGAAATCGCACGTCTTGGCACAAAAATGGGAGGGAATCCCCTTACATTTGCCGGATTAACAGGTGTTGGCGATTTGATTGTGACATGTACAAGTGTTCATTCACGTAACTGGCGCTGCGGGAATTTACTCGGTAAAGGATATAAGCTCGAAGAAGTGCTTGAAAAAATGGGGATGGTTGTCGAAGGCGTCCGCACAACAAAAGGCGCTTATCAGCTTTCTAAAGAATACAAGGTCAGCATGCCGATTACAGAGGCTCTTTACGGCGTCCTGTTTGAAGGGAAAAAGGTTGACGATGCTGTAGAATCTTTAATGGCACGTGTGAAAACACATGAGATGGAAGACCTTGTGAACATGTTTGAAAACCAAACAAAATAAATGGAAAGACTGAACTTAGGCATGTAGAGGATGCAAGAAGGGGAAGACTTGCATAACATAGCAATGAAGTTTGAATAGAGCTTTGCCTCTACAGAATGAGGAAAATAGTCGATCCAATGACTGAAGCAGAGTCCCCCTCTTTGCTTCAGTTTTTTTATGCGCTTTTTTCTGAATGATTGGAAAAATGATTGGTATTTACCTTATTTTTGGTTTAAAATGAAATATAAACGCTTACAATTCGTTCGTTTTAAAGGGGGACAGGCACGATGAGTTTTGCTTTAATCAAGATGTGGTTTGCGCTTGGTTCAATGGGGCTCATGTTTTTAGCCGTAGTAACCATTTATTTCAGCAGGTTTAAGCTGAAAAGCAAATTTCTTAAAATAACAGCCTCAACCGTCGCATACAGCTTGATGCTGATATCAGGTATCATTGTGTTTTTAGTTGTCTTTAGCGGGCCGGTCAATGAATAAAGAAAAGGAAGAATGTGATGATCAAAGCAAAAGTCAGTGTCACGCTGTTAGCACTTATGTTATTAACAGGATGTCTGTATCCAGAAAATCGCAAAGCTGAGAACCGGGTGCCATACGAAGAGCAGCTGCAAAGTGTCCAGACAGCCATTGAGGAATTTCAAAAAGCAACAAATGGTCTTCTGCCTATAGAAACGAAAGAAGCAGACACGCCGGTTTATCAGAAATATGTCATCGACTTTAAGCGCTTGTCACCAAGATATTTACACGACGTACCGTCTACATCTTATGAAGGCGGGGGCGAATATATTTATGTCCTCACAGACGTCGAAAAGAAACCAACTGTGAAACTGCTTGATGTCAAAATGACGCAGACCATAAATGAATTACGTCTTAGGATCAAGATGTATCAAGATGAACATACATATCCGCCATACGGCAAAGTCGTATCAGACAATTTATATACGTTAAATGAAAAAAAATTAGGATTAAAATCGCCGCCTGCGGTCATGAGTCCTGTGACAGGGAATTCCCTCCCATTACTGATTTCATCAAACGGTGACATCTATGTGGACTATCGCAGTGATTTTGCTCATATTTTGAAGAATACGAAGCAAAAGCTGAAACCAGGTGAAAACATTCAAGATGTATATTGGCAGGAAACTCCATTTGTACCCGCGTTTTCTGTCCCATATACCATCAACAAAAAAGGTGAGCCTGCCTTTTTAGAAAAAAAGACGTCATAAACAAGAATGAACCTTTTTCCTCTGCATATAAATGAGGAGAAAGGTTTTTTTATGGCTAAACATACTCTCAAAACAAAAAGGTGTCATATTCAAATAGGACAACGTCATACACATATATTGTCCAGACACCTTTCAAGCACAGTTTGATTGAAGAATAGAGTATTTAATTTGAAAACGAGGATAGCAAGTCCGGGAGGGGATCACTTGGAAAAAGTCGATATTTTCAAGGATATCGCTGAACGAACAGGAGGCGATATATATTTAGGAGTCGTTGGCGCTGTTCGTACAGGGAAATCTACGTTTATTAAAAAGTTTATGGAGCTCGTGGTGCTCCCGAATATCAATAATGAGGCAGATCGTGCAAGAGCACAGGATGAATTGCCGCAAAGCGCAGCAGGAAAAACCATTATGACCACAGAGCCAAAATTTGTACCGAATCAAGCAGCATCTATTCACGTGAGTGACGGTCTTGATGTCAACATCAGGCTTGTCGATTGTGTGGGATACACTGTCCCTGGTGCGCGCGGGTATGAAGATGAAAATGGCCCAAGAATGATCAATACGCCGTGGTATGAAGAGCCAATCCCGTTTCATGAAGCAGCGGAAATTGGTACACGCAAGGTCATTCAAGAGCATTCAACAATAGGTGTAGTGATTACAACAGATGGTTCCATTGGAGAAATCCCAAGACATGATTATATTGAATCTGAAGAACGTGTGATTGATGAACTCAAAGAGGTTGGAAAGCCATTTATTATGGTCATCAACTCAGTGAGGCCATATCATCCTGAAACAGAAGCGCTCCGGCAGGAACTTAGCCAAAAGTATGATATTCCAGTACTCGCCATGAGCGTAGAAAGTATGAGAGAGCAAGACGTACTCAGTGTACTTCGTGAAGCATTATATGAATTCCCAGTTCTAGAGGTGAATGTGAACCTGCCAAGCTGGGTGATGGTGCTGAAAGAAGATCACTGGCTGAGAGAGAGTTATCAGGATTCAGTGAAGGAAACCGTAAAGGATATTAAAAGATTAAGAGATGTCGACCGTGTCGTTGGTCAATTCAGTGAATTTGATTTTATTGAAAGAGCGGGTTTAGCAGGAATTGAAATGGGTCAAGGGATTGCTGAGATTGACCTGTATGCGCCAGATGATCTATATGATCATATTTTAAAAGAAGTCGTTGGTGTAGAAATTAGAGGGAAAGACCATCTACTTGAGCTCATGCAAGATTTTGCTCATGCTAAGACAGAATATGATCAAGTATCAGACGCATTAAAAATGGTGAAGCAGACTGGTTATGGGATTGCAGCGCCAGCGTTGTCAGATATGAGTTTAGATGAGCCAGAAATCATTAGGCAGGGATCAAGATTCGGCGTAAGGTTAAAAGCGGTAGCGCCATCTATTCACATGATTAAAGTAGATGTAGAGAGCGAATTTGCACCGATTATCGGAACAGAAAAACAAAGTGAAGAGCTAGTCCGCTACTTAATGCAAGACTTTGAAGATGATCCGCTTTCGATCTGGAATTCAGATATATTTGGCCGCTCCCTCAGCTCCCTTGTCAGAGAAGGCATTCAAGCAAAGCTGTCTCTCATGCCGGAAAACGCAAGATATAAGCTGAAGGAAACACTTGAAAGAATCATCAACGAAGGATCAGGCGGTTTGATTGCGATTATTTTATAGCAAGTGAGACCTCTCATTGATAGGGGTCTTTTTTTGCGTATTGAATGAGTCATAAAAAGACAATTGTATAAAGATTAGTCAGATTCAGGTTGAAATTAGGAATATTCGTTCGCAAAAGTGCCCTTAATCCTTGACGAATAAGGATTCTACCCTTTAAAATGCTTGATATGGTATTTCATATGTGTTAATCTACTTACAGAAAATCTTCACTTTGTTGGACAAACATTCCTTCAAAGAGATGTTTTCTAATGAAAAGCCATGTATAACGCTTTCTAGACGCTCTTTTTTTCTGAAAAAGGGTATAGAAAGAAGATGAATTGTGAAGAAATGATAACAATCTATTGAATGCATATTTTTGGGAGGAGGTGAAAGGCATGAACAAGACAGAACTTATTAACGCGGTTGCTGAAGCAAGCGAACTATCTAAAAAAGACGCGACAAAAGCAGTTGATTCTGTTTTTGATACAATTTTAGATGCACTTAAAAATGGTGACAAAATCCAACTTATTGGTTTTGGTAACTTTGAAGTACGTGAGCGTTCAGCTCGTAAAGGACGTAACCCACAAACTGGTGCAGAGATCGAAATCCCTGCAAGCAAAGTACCTGCTTTCAAACCAGGTAAAGCACTTAAAGACGCGGTGGCAGGTAAATAATCGTTATGTGTAATGATCCTGTTGAAGGAGTTATACATATACAGTTTCACACTGGTCTAGAAAAGCCCCTTTCATAAGGGGCTTTTCCTTTTGAATCAAAAGGTTCGTTTAGAACGCTCTCCTTTGCTTTTAGGATCTGAAGTGTGCTAGAATCTGAATGAAATGTAATCGCCTTTGGAGGATATAATACATGAGTGAAATAAATAAAGAATTAATTGAACACGCAGTACGCGATATATTAAAAGCAATCGGAGAAGATCCAGATCGTGAAGGACTTCTCGATACCCCAAAACGAGTCGCAAAAATGTATGAAGAAGTGTTTTCAGGATTAAATGAAGATCCAAAAGAACATTTTAAAACCATTTTTGGCGAAGACCACGAAGAACTCGTCCTTGTAAAAGATATTGCTTTCCATTCAATGTGTGAACACCACCTCGTGCCTTTCTACGGGAAAGCCCACGTTGCTTATATTCCGCGCGGCGGAAAAGTAACGGGACTTAGCAAGCTGGCAAGAGCAGTCGAAGCCGTGGCAAAACGCCCGCAGCTTCAGGAACGCATTACATCAACTATTGCAGATAGTATGGTGGAAACACTTAATCCGCATGGCGTGATGATTGTCGTTGAAGCAGAGCATATGTGTATGACGATGCGCGGAGTGAAAAAGCCAGGCGCTAAAACAGTGACCTCAGCAGTACGCGGCACATTTGCAAATGATGCAGCCGCAAGAGCAGAAGTGCTTTCCTTTATTAAAAACGACTAATTCAATAGATGGACGGTGAACAAAATGAGTGAAAATAAAGCATCTGATTTTGTGGTGATTAAAGCCATTGATAATGGTGTAAACGTCATCGGCCTAACAAGAGGCTCTGATACAAGATTTCACCATTCCGAGAAGCTTGATAAAGGTGAAGTGATCATTGCACAATTTACTGAGCATACGTCAGCGATCAAAGTAAGAGGCGATGCTGTCATTCAAACAAGCTTCGGTGAAATTCAAAGCGAAGCAAAGAAATAAAGAACTTGTATGCACTTGATAGCATAAAAGTGAGAGCTGATATGGTATAATAAATCTCTATACAATGTGCAGGTCTACATATGAAACTGTAATTTTTGGGACAAGGGTGATATCTTTGCAAGACATCTACGGAATTTTATCTAATCTAAATATAAAATTAAATAAAAAGCTTTCTCATCCTTATTTGGCGAAGCATTTACGCGCACCACTCATCGATGAAGATAAGCTCCTTCTTTTTCATGCAATGTTTGATGAAGCTCAAATTGATGCAGAGAAAAAAGAAAATTATATTTTAACGGCGATGCTTGTGCAAATTGCCCTTGATACCCATGACGAAGTCACAACTGCTGCAGCCATCAAGCAAGACGAATTCAAAAATCGTCAGCTGACCATCCTGGCAGGAGACTATTTCAGCGGTCTCTATTATTCTCTTCTCTCTGACATGAAAGACATTTATATGATCCGCACGCTCGCTACGGCGATCAAAGAGATCAATGAACATAAAATTAGACTGTATGACCGGTCCATTCAAGATGCAGCGCACTTTTACAAAAGTGTAGCTACAGTTGAATCTGCGCTTTTCCAAAGGATTTCTGAGCATTTTCAATTAACGCATTGGAATGAGATTGCAAGTCGTTTTCTTGTTTATAAACGTTTCATGAAACAAGCAGAAAATGACAAACATTTAAAACTTTTTTTGAACGATAGTTATACGGACGCCTATTCATGTTTTGACAACTTTGAGAATGAAGGCTATGAAAAGGCCAAACGGCCGATCAAGGAGCATCTTGTTTCATCTCCGGTCGTTCAAAAAGAGCTATTAAATCGCTTGGATCATATGAAAAATGAGCCTGCGTACCATCAGAAAGTGGAAGAAGGGTAAGTCATGCAGCAATCAAAAGAACAGCGAGTACACGGTGTATTTGAAAAAATTTATAAAAACTATGATCAAATGAACTCTGTCATCAGCTTTAAACAGCATAAAAAATGGCGTGATAAAACAATGAAGCTCATGAATGTGCAAAAAGGCTCTAAAGCATTAGATGTATGCTGCGGGACAGCCGATTGGACAATTGCGCTTGCAGATGCTGTTGGAGAAAAAGGCGAGGTCAAAGGCCTTGATTTCAGTAAAAACATGCTGAGTGTTGGAGAAACGAAGGTGAAGACTGGGGGCTACAAACAGATTGAATTGCTTCACGGCAATGCGATGGAGCTTCCTTTTGAGGACAACTCATTTGATTATGTCACCATCGGTTTTGGACTTCGAAACGTCCCTGATTATTTAACGGTGCTAAAGGAAATGACACGAGTAGTGAAGCCCGGCGGAATGGTTGTTTGTCTTGAGACATCACAGCCTGAGATGATCGGCTTTAAGCAGGGCTACTACATCTATTTCAAATACATTATGCCGCTCTTTGGTAAACTGTTTGCCAAAAGTTACCAGGAGTATTCGTGGCTTCAAGAATCAGCCAAAACATTCCCTGGCATGAAAGAGCTGGCGGCTCTGTTTGAAGAGGCCGGGTTGTCTGATGTCTCGTATCATCCATTTACAGGCGGTGTAGCAGCAACACATATCGGAAAGAAGCTTTGAATAAACGATATTTGGGTGAAGATAATGAAACTAAAAGCAATGATCTCTTTTTTAAATCATGATATCGATATAATTGAAAAAGAGCTTGAACAAACAGTTCGCTCTGATTATGCATTATTAAGTGAAGCAGGTCTTCATTTGCTGCAAGCGGGCGGAAAACGAATCCGCCCCGTTTTTGTTCTCCTTTCAGGCATGTTTGGTGACTATGACATTAATAAAATTAAATATGTTGCCGTTGCTCTCGAGCTGATTCATATGGCATCACTCGTTCACGATGATGTGATTGATGATGCAGAGCTGAGAAGAGGTAAACCAACGATAAAGGCAAAATGGGATAACAGAATTGCCATGTACACAGGGGATTATATGTTTGCGAGATCACTTGAATACATGACAAAAATCAATCACCCAATGGCACATGAAATTTTGTCAAAAATGGTCGTTGAGCTCTGTCTTGGTGAAATAGAGCAAGTGAAAGATAAATATAATATGGAACAGAACCTGCGTACATATTTAAGAAGAATCAAACGAAAAACAGCCTTGCTTATTGCGGGCAGCTGTCAATTAGGCGCCATTGCAGCAGGTACAGATGAAAAAACACATAAAGCCCTCTATTGGTTTGGATACTATGTCGGCATGTCTTATCAGATCATTGATGATGTCCTTGATTTCACATCAACAGAAGAAGAGCTGGGCAAGCCTGTTGGAGGAGACCTTTTACAAGGGAATGTCACACTCCCAGTTTTATATGCACTGAAAAATCCGACACTAGAAGGTCAATTGAAGCTGATCAATAGTGAAACGACGGAGAAGCAGCTGAAGCCTGTCATTGAAAGCCTCAAACAAACAGATGCGATCGACCGCTCGATTCGAGTGAGTGAAATGTATTTGAAAAAAGCTTTTGAACAGCTCGACAAACTTCCTCGAGGACGAGCGAGAACGTCACTCGCCTCTATTGCAAAATATATTGGGAAACGAAAATTCTAATCAACGTTATGTTGATTGGTTTTTTTGTGAAATTTTTTGTCAAAAATTGATTATTATAAAAAAAAATGATACGATCACTTTGTAACAATGTAAGCCTATACATACATAACGACGGGGTGGAAAACGTATATGGACAAAACATTTCTTATGGTCAAACCTGATGGTGTAGAAAGACAATTAATCGGTGACATTGTGTCAAGATTCGAAAAAAAGGGGCTTCAGCTTGTTGGTGCAAAACTAATGAGTATACCAAAGGAAGTAGCAGAAACACATTACGGAGAGCATAAAGAAAAACCATTTTTCGGGGAATTGGTTGACTTTATTACATCAGGACCTGTATTTGCCATGGTATGGCAAGGTGAACAGGTAGTAGACGTAACAAGACAAATTATCGGCAAAACAAATCCAAAGGAAGCGCTTCCAGGAACAATAAGAGGAGACTATGGATTGACTGTTGGGAAAAACATTATTCATGGGTCAGACTCACCAGAAAGTGCTGAAAGAGAAATTAACTTATTCTTCAAACAAGAAGAACTCACAAGCTGGGATCAAACCATCTCAAGCTGGATTTATTAAGGTTCAAGCCAAGGTGTTCATTCAATGAGCACTTTGGCTTTTTTTATATTGACCTTTCTACACGAAATTTCGTATGAGAAGATACAAATTTTCGATAAAAACAGCTATACTAGGACAAAGATAGATGAGACAGGAGAGGACATTGATGGATCCATATCAAGTATTTGTTGGAAAATGGAAAAAACTAACCGGGGTTGATCTGAATTTATATAAAGAAGCACAAATGAAACGAAGATTAACATCACTTTATGATAAAAAAGGATTTAAAGATTTCGAAGCATTCGCGGCCGCGCTTGAAAAGGACAGAGCACTATTAGATGAGACGATGGACCGCATGACGATTAATGTGTCAGAATTTTACCGAAACTATCAGCGCTGGGAAGTACTTGATCAAAAAATCCTGCCGCTGCTTTCGAAAAATGGCGGCACCTTAAAGATTTGGAGCGCAGCATGTTCGACAGGAGAAGAGCCATATACACTCTCTATGCTGCTGTCAAGCCATCCTCTTGTGAAAGATTTTCAAATTATTGCAACTGACATTGATGATAAAGTTCTGCAGTCAGCTCAAAAAGGCAGATATCATGAACGCTCTCTGCAAGAGGTACCAGATCATATCAAGCAAAAGTATTTCACAAAAGAAGATTCCTCATTTTACACTGTGAAAAATGAGGTTCGAAAGCATATTCAATTTAAGAAGCACAACCTTTTAGCTGATCCATATGAAAAACAGCTTGACCTTATCGTTTGCCGAAATGTACTGATTTATTTTACTGAAGAGGCGAAAGAAGAAATTTACTTGAAAATGAGCAGTAGTTTAAAACAAAATGGCGTATTATTTGTTGGTTCTACAGAGCAAATTTTTCATCCTGAAAAGTTTGGACTGACATCTGCTGATACTTTCTTTTATCAAAAGAAGGGTATGTAGCTGACTTTTTAGTAGTAAGTGTGTTATTATATTTTTACTTAAAAGCGTTAATGCGATGAAGGGAGATTAAGTCAATGAGGTACTTAACAGCAGGTGAATCACATGGTCCACAATTGACCACAATTATTGAAGGAGTTCCAGCAGGACTTTACATAGAGCAGGATGACATCAATTATGAATTGGCTAGAAGACAAAAAGGTCATGGCCGAGGAAGAAGAATGCAGATCGAAAAAGACCAGGCAAAAGTGTTAAGTGGCGTTCGCCACGGGAGAACATTAGGTTCGCCAATCGCTCTTGTTGTTGAAAATAACGACTGGAAGCACTGGACAAAGGTGATGGGGGCAGAGCCGATCACAGAAGAAGAAGAAAGTGAAATGAAGCGTCAAATCTCTCGTCCAAGACCAGGACATGCGGATTTAAATGGTGCGATTAAATACGGACACCGTGATATGAGAAACGTATTAGAGCGCTCGTCAGCCCGCGAGACAACTGTTCGCGTAGCAGCAGGCGCAGTTGCCAAACAAATCTTGGCGCATCTAGGGATTAAAGTAGCTGGCCACGTTCTTGAAATTGGCGGAGTGAAAGCAGCTCATACAGCATATGAGTCTATTGAAGATTTGCAAAAGGTAACAGAAGAATCACCTGTTCGCTGCTATGACAGTGAAGCAGGTCAGAAAATGATGGATGCAATTGATGAAGCGAAGAAAAATGGCGATTCAATTGGCGGAATTGTTGAAGTCATCGTTGAAGGAATGCCGGTTGGGGTTGGCAGCTATGTTCATTACGACCGTAAATTGGACAGCAAGCTTGCAGGCGCTGTACTTAGTATCAACGCTTTTAAAGGGGTTGAATTCGGTATTGGCTTCGAGGCAGCCTCTAAAAATGGCAGTGAGGTCCATGATGAAATCATCTGGGATGAAGAAAAGGGCTATACGAGAAAAACAAACCGCCTAGGTGGTCTTGAAGGCGGAATGTCAACTGGAATGCCAATTGTCGTAAGAGGGGTTATGAAACCAATCCCAACGCTTTATAAGCCGCTTCAAAGCGTTGATATTGAAACAAAAGAACCTTTCTCAGCAAGTATTGAACGTTCTGACAGCTGCGCTGTTCCTGCCGCAAGTGTTGTTGCAGAAGCAGTTGTGGCATGGGAAATTGCCAATGCAGTTGTGGAGCAGTTTGGCCTTGACCAAATCGACCGCATTAAAGAAAATGTTGAAAAAATGCGCCAGCTTCAGAGGGAATTTTAATGAAAACACTGGAAGTTAAGACGTCTTCAGCCACTTATCCTGTATTTATCGGTGATGGGATTAAACGCAATATCGTCGACTTGATAACTTCCACTGGGCATTCCTATACGAAGCTCTTAATCGTCACAGATACAGCTGTTGATGCCATTTATGGTGATGAGATGGTTCGCTTACTTCAAGAGAAGTGGCCTGTGAACAAAGTGGTTGTGCCAAGCGGAGAGCAGTCAAAATCCTTTGCCGAATTTGAGCATATTCATACGAAAGCCATTCAATTTCAGCTTGATCGTTCCTCCTGCATTATTGCGCTGGGAGGCGGTGTGATTGGAGATTTGGCTGGCTTTGCTGCTGCCACTTATATGAGGGGCATTGACTTTATCCAAGTTCCGACGACGCTGCTGGCACATGACAGTGCAGTTGGCGGGAAAACAGGGATCAACCATCCGCTCGGTAAAAATTTAATCGGTGCGTTTCATCAGCCGAAAGCTGTGATCTATGATACTAGTATGCTTGAGACTCTATCTCAAATTGAACGAAGATCAGGCTTTGCAGAAGTCATCAAACATGCATTGATTTCTAGTGAAGACTTTTTAGCAGAACTAATGTCCATTCGTTCTTTGTCGGATTTATCAAAGAGTGAGCTGGCACATATGCTGTATCAAGGCATTCAAGTCAAAGCGTCAATTGTTCAAGAAGATGAAAAAGAACAAGGTGTGCGTGCATTTTTGAATTTAGGCCATACACTGGGGCATGCCATTGAAGCAGAATACGGATACGGCGTCATCACGCATGGAGATGCCATTGCAATCGGCATGCAGTTTGCGCTGTATGTGAGCGAAAAGCAGCTGGGGCTCAGCCTTAATCGTTTGGAACTAAAAGAGTGGATGCAAGAGCTTGGATTCCCTGTACAAGTCACACCAGATATTTCAACGAAAACATTTGTTGACCGGATGATTGGTGATAAAAAAGCAAGAGGCGGCAGTGTTCAATTTGTTTTATTAAAACAGATTGGAGACGTCACTTTACAGTCTTTCACAAAAGATGAGCTGCACTACTGGCTCGAAGAATGGAAACGGGAGGAGGGATGTCTATGATGTTTCGCGGGATACGTGGGGCTACAACTGTGATAGAAGATACAGAAACTGAAGTGTTAAACAAAACGAAACAGCTGTTAGAAGCGATTATTTCAAGAAACCAAGTAGATCCAGAACGTGTCGTGCAGATCTTGATTTCAGCTACACAAGATATTCACTCCGTTTTTCCGGCAAAAGCACTTCGTCAGTTTGAAGGATGGACATATGTACCGGTTACTTGCATGCAGGAACTAGACATTGATGGCGGTTTAAAGCAATGTATTCGTGTCTTAATGACTGTCCAGACAGATACAAAGCAGGAAGACATACAGCATGTGTACTTGGAAGAAGCTGTGACGCTTCGCCCTGATTTACAGTTGACAAAAAACAAGGAATTATAATACGATATGAACAGCCGAAGTTTACACACAGGTGTAAACGGCATTGCAAGCTTAGAGAAGATGAGAATGAGACTAGGGTAGTTGAGATGAGTAGAGTTGAGCAGAGATACGATACTTCTATTTAATCATACTGCCTAAAAGAGAAACCCTCTTTTAGGCTTATTTCGTATACTCATACAAACCCTCTATATGTCCCCTCATTCTCCTTAATCCCATTTAAGGAGTGTGCTTATGAATTCCCAATCAAACCTGACCCAATTTTTAAAGGACAGTGAGTCCTACAAAACAATCCCAATTGTTGAAACCATTACAGTCGATACGCTCTCACCGATTCAAATTGTTGAAAAACTCAAACAAGATATTGTGTATTTGCTAGAAAGCAAAGATGAGTCTTCCAGCTGGTCGAGATATTCTTTCATTGGATTGCACCCGTTTTTAACCTTGCATGATGACCAAAACAAATACATTGCACGTGACGCTTCGGGGCAGGAAGTCATGCAAAAGCAAGAGCTGAAAGAACTGCTGGATTGGATGAAAGAGCAATATCAAATCAAAGCGCCAAATATTGATATCCCATTTACAGGTGGGGCAGTTGGGTACTTAAGCTACGATCTGATTCCAAACATTGAACCTTCTGTCAGGCCTCATCGAAACGCATCGCTGGCAGATAATTGCACATTATTTGTCTGCCAAACGATGATCGCCTTTGATCATGAAACGAATCATGTTCATTTTATCCAGTACACCCAGCTAACCGGACATGAAGCAGAAGACGAAAAAATACGCGCTTACAAAGAAAATCAAAAACAGCTTGAACAGATGATTCACAAGCTCCATTCAAAGACTGATATGAAAGAACTGATTTTAACAGGGAATATGAACGAGCCGCCATCTTTTGAACATGTGACGTCAACCTATGAAAAAGCGCAATTTTTAAAGGACGTAGAAAAAATCAAAGAATACATTCGAGCGGGTGACATTTTCCAAGGTGTCCTCTCGCAGCGATTTGATATCCCTGTATCAGTGAGTTCATTTGAGTTATACCGCGTGCTTCGGATTGTGAATCCATCTCCTTATATGTATTTTATGAAATTAAAAGACCGTGATTTAGTCGGCAGCTCGCCAGAACGATTAATCCATGCCAAAAACGGGCATCTAGAAATCCATCCTATTGCAGGCACAAGAAAAAGAGGAAGAACAAGAGAAGAGGATGCTGAGCTAGCAAAAGAGCTGCTTGAAGATGAAAAGGAAAAAGCGGAGCATTACATGTTAGTGGATCTTGCCAGAAATGATGTAGGCCGTGTGGCAGAATACGGCAGTGTGTCCGTACCGACCTTTACAAAAGTAGTAAATTTTTCACATGTCATGCACATTATCTCCATTGTGACAGGAAAGCTAAAGCGGGATACACATCCAGTCGATGCGCTCATGTCCGCTTTCCCAGCAGGCACATTAACAGGTGCCCCGAAAATAAGAGCGATGCAATTATTAAATGAAATGGAGCCTGAGCCAAGGGAAACGTATGGCGGTTGTATTGCTTATATTGGATTCGACGGTAATATCGATTCCTGTATTACCATTCGTACGATGAGCGTCAAAAATCAGACCGCTTCTATACAAGCAGGCGCCGGCATTGTGGCTGATTCTGTCCCAGAAAACGAGTGGGAAGAGACTTGTAACAAGGCAGGAGCACTTCTGAAAGCCATTCAGCTTGCGGAACATATTTTCTCAGAAAAGGAGAGTGTGCAGGATGAATCACCGACTATCAGCTCTTGTTAATGGAGGCTTTCTATCAGAAAATGAAGCAAATAAACTCATGCAAGATATGATGAGCGGCTTTTTAACAGATGCTGAAGTCGCTGCAAGTCTTTCCATTTTAGCGCATAGAGGAGAAACCGCTGAAGAAATGACGGGTTTTGTGAAAGCCATGCGGCAAAATGCGGCGCCAATGGAACGATCGCTTGATGTTGTTGATACTTGCGGCACAGGAGGCGATGGCCTCTCCACCTTTAATATATCAACTGCCGCTGCGATTGTTGCTTCCGCTGCTGGAGCCAAAATCGCCAAACATGGAAATCGATCAGTTTCTTCTAAAAGCGGGAGTGCCGATGTACTAGAGTGTCTTGGGATTCACATTCAATCCACACCGGAAGAAACAAGAAGACAAATACAAGAGAAAAACATGGGCTTTTTATTTGCACCATTGTATCATTCATCTATGAAACAAGTAGCCACAGTCCGCAAGCAGCTCGGCTTCCGGACGGTATTTAATCTGTTAGGACCGCTTTGCCACCCAATGCAAGCCAAAAAGCAAATCATCGGCGTCTACTCAAAGGAAAAGGCAAAATTAATGGCAAAAGCCCTTGCGCCATTAGAGCCAGAACATGTGCTGTTTGTTTGCGGAGAAGATGGGCTGGATGAATTAACGATTACAGCAAATTCATATGTGATTGAACTCAAAAAAGATGTCATGACAGAATATACACTCAATCCAGAAGACTTTGGGCTGCAAAAAGGATATTTATCAGATATTCAGGTCCAATCACCGGAAGAGAGCGCCAAATTGATTCAGAATATATTGAATCATCAAACAGTAGGGGCGCCGCTTCATATTACAGCCCTGAATGCTGGAGCGGCTTTATATGTCGCAGGGAAGTCAGAAAACCTCATGGCAGGAACATTAAAAGCGATTGAAACGATTAAAAACGGCGCAGCCAAAGAACAATTGGTTCGTTTAAAACAAAAAACGAGAGAGGAAGAGATCTATGCTTAATCAAATCATTGCCCGCAAAAAAGTACATGTCCAAACATTGCAGTTACCAGTAGATGAACACTTTGAAAGACGATCATTTAAAGAAGCACTCATGAATCCTCATCGCTCAATTGGTCTAATTGCTGAGGTGAAAAAGGCGTCTCCTTCCAAAGGAATCATTCAACCAAATTTTGATCCTTTACAAACAGCAAAAGCTTACGAAAAATCCAACGCTGATTGCTTATCTGTTTTAACGGATGAACCATTCTTTCAAGGAAAAAACGAATACTTATCCCTCATTAAAAAACACGTAGATCGTCCAATTTTAAGAAAAGATTTCATCATTGACTCCATACAGGTAGAAGAGTCAAGACGTATAGGAGCAGATGCCATTTTATTAATTGGAGAAGTACTTGAGCCGCAAAAGCTGCACGAGCTCTATGCTGAAGCGAAAGAGAATGGACTTGATGTCCTTGTCGAAGTACATGCAGCAGATACACTGGAAAATATTTTAAAGTTGTTCACTCCTGAAATCATTGGAGTGAACAACCGGAATTTAAATACATTTACAACAACAGTTGAACAAACAAAAGAGATTGCCCCCCTCGTTCCAAAAGAGGTCTTACTAGTGAGTGAGAGCGGGATTCAAACATTTGATGATCTAACCTTTGTGAAGAATCATGGAGCGGGTGCAGTCCTTGTAGGAGAATCATTAATGAGAGAACAATCACAAGAAAAAGCCGTTCAGACATTGTTTGGAGAATGAACAGGATGAAGCCTTATGTAAAATATTGCGGGGCAGTATCACAAGAAGATGTGGAATGTATTGCGCAATCTCACGCAGATGCCATCGGATTTATTTTTGCTCCAAGTAAAAGACAAGTCCAGCCAGATCAAGTGAAACAATGGCTCACCCAAACAAAGTGTAAGAAAAAGATTGCCGGTGTATTTGTAAATGAAAAGATTCAAAAAGTGCGCGAGATCACAAAACATATACCTTTAGATATCGTACAGCTTCATGGAGATGAAACGCAGGATGACGCAAAAGAAATCAAACAACAAACAGGGGCTGTCGTTTGGAAAGTGTTTCATCACGAGCCCGATGTAACAAGAACGCTTGAAAAAATGACGTCATTTGCGCCTGTTGTCGATGGCTTCCTTATTGATGCAAAAGTAAAAGGGATGAGAGGCGGCTCTGGAACAGCTTTTGCTTGGGAGGCAGTGCCTCTATACGTTAAACATGCAAAACGGCTGGGGAAGACTTGCGTAATTGCAGGCGGCATCACACCAGAAACGATAGCAGATCTGCTCGCCTATGGTCCAGAAGCGATCGATCTTTCAAGCGGAATAGAAGAAAACGGAAAGAAAAGCAGCGCTAAGATCGAAGCGCTCGAAGAAAGGATGTTAAATGATGTACGCATATCCAAATGAAATTGGCAGATACGGAGAATTCGGAGGGAAATTTGTCCCAGAAACGCTCATGCAGCCACTTGCAGAAATCGAACAGGCATTTCGTGAATTAAAAGAAGATCCTGCTTTTCAAGCAGAATATGTATCACTACTTCAAAACTATTCAGGCAGACCAACTGCGCTTACATATGCTGACCAAATATCAGCATACCTCGGCGGCGCAAAGATCTATTTAAAAAGAGAAGATTTAAACCACACTGGTGCTCATAAAATTAACAATGCGCTTGGGCAGGCCCTGCTTGCGAAAAAAATGGGGAAATCAAACATCATCGCGGAAACAGGCGCAGGTCAGCACGGAGTAGCTGCTGCAACGGTAGCCGCAAAGTTCGGGTTATCCTGCACGGTCTTTATGGGAAAAGAAGATGTGGAAAGACAATCACTCAATGTCTTCCGAATGAAACTGCTTGGCGCTGAAGTCATACCTGTCACAAGCGGAAATGGTACATTAAAAGATGCAACAAACGAAGCCATTCGCTATTGGGTTCAGCACTGCAGTGATCATTTTTATATGATCGGCTCCGTTGTTGGCCCTCATCCGTATCCTCAAATTGTTAGCGAGTTCCAGCGCATGATTGGTGATGAAGCAAAAGAGCAGCTGCTTGAAAAAGAAGGAAGACTTCCTCATAAAGTCATTGCCTGTGTTGGCGGCGGAAGTAATGCCATTGGAATGTACCGGGCATTTTTAGATGAAGAGGTAGATATCATTGGTGTAGAGGCAGCTGGAAAAGGAATCGATACGCCGCTCCATGCTGCAACCATCACGAAAGGAACCAAAGGTGTGATCCACGGGTCTTTGACCTATTTAATCCAAGACGAATTTGGCCAGATTATTGAGCCATATTCTATTTCCGCTGGTTTAGATTATCCTGGAATTGGACCAGAGCACGCCTATTTACATGCGAGCGGACGGGTTCAATATGTGAGTGCGACAGATCAAGAAGCACTAGATGCCCTAAAACTGCTGACTGAAAAAGAAGGAATACTTCCAGCAATTGAATCTGCACATGCGCTAGCCAAGGCGTTTGAGGTAAGCAAGACGATGAATGAAGATGAAATCGTTCTTGTCTGCCTGTCAGGAAGAGGCGATAAGGATGTGCATACATTAATGAACGTGCTTGAAAGTGAGGGGAAACAAAATGATTAGATTTCAATTAGAGCAAGATGAAAAATTATTCATCCCATTTATCACAGCAGGAGATCCGTCAGAAGACATCACGATTGATTTAGCTATCTCCCTTCAAGCAGCCGGTGCACATGCGATTGAACTCGGTGTTCCTTATTCGGATCCACTAGCGGACGGTCCTGTCATTCAAAGAGCCTCCAAAAGAGCTCTAAATCATGGCATGAATATCGTAAAAGCGATAGAATTAGCAGGGAAGATGAAAAAAAACGGTGTAAAAATTCCTGTAATTCTATTTACGTATTATAATCCTGTGTTACAATTAGACACAGAATACTTTTTCGCTTTACTGCGCAAAAATCATATTTCGGGACTCTTAACACCCGACTTGCCGTTTGAAGAGAGCAGCGAGCTGCAAAAGAACTGTCAAACCCATGACATTTCATATATTTCACTCGTTGCACCAACAAGCAAGGAACGATTAGTAAACATTGTAGAGCAGGCAGAAGGTTTTGTGTATTGTGTTTCATCTCTTGGTGTAACTGGTGTCAGACAATCCTTTGACGCGTCAATTACAGATTTTATTCAACAAGTGAAACAGCTGAGTCACATACCGGTTGCGGTCGGTTTTGGCATCTCAACAAGAGAGCAGGTAGACTCAATGAATAAACTGAGTGACGGCGTCGTTGTCGGCAGTGCACTTGTGAAGAAAATTGAAGAGCTTCAAGAACAATTGCTGGCAAGTGATACACGTCAAGAGGCTTTAAGAGAATTTGAAACATATGCAAAAACATTTAGTCCCCTCTATTCATTCAAATGAGGTGAAACATTTTGCAAATCAAAGATCAATTAAAACAGCTAAAACCGTATCAACCTGGGAAACCAATTGAAGAGGTCAAAAAAGAATATCAATTAGACAAAATTGTGAAATTGGCTTCAAATGAAAACCCTTTTGGATGTTCCGTACATGCAAGAGAGGCGATACAAGCTGAGCTCGAACATTTAGCGATTTATCCAGATGGATACAGCGCAAGTTTAAGAACAGAGCTTGCTGAGTTTCTTCAAGTAAGTGAAAAACAATTAATTTTCGGGAATGGCTCAGATGAACTTGTGCAAATTATTGCGAGAGCATTCCTTGACCAACATACAAATACCGTCATCCCATCACCATCTTTTCCGCAATACCGTCACAATGCAGTGATTGAACGTGCTGAAATTCGAGAAGTGCCTCTTCTAGACGGAGGAGCTCACGATCTGAAGGGCATGCTGGATGCGATCGATGAAAACACGAAGGTTGTCTGGGTATGTAATCCAAATAACCCGACAGGAAATCATTTGTCAGAATCTGAGCTTGTGGCGTTTTTAGACGAAGTGCCGGCTCACGTGCTTGTTGTACTAGATGAAGCGTATGTTGAATACGTTCGTGCAGAAGATTTTCCAGACAGTTTATCTTTATTACAATCCTATCAAAATGTCATTGTACTTCGAACGTTTTCTAAAGCGTATGGACTTGCAGCACTTCGAGTAGGCTACGGGATTGCATCAGAAGAGCTGATTACTGCCATTGAACCAGCGAGAGAGCCGTTTAATACTAGCCGTATCGCTCAGGCAGCTGCGCGTGCAGCGATAAAAGACCAAGACTTCATTCAATCATGCAGACAGAAAAATGAAGCAGGTCTCAAGCAATACCAAGATTTCGCTGACCGTTTTGGACTATATATCTATCCATCTCAAACAAACTTTGTGCTGATTGATTTTAAACGAGATGCAGATGAATTGTTCAATGCATTATTGAAAAAAGGTTACATTGTTCGTTCCGGTAAAGCACTTGGTTTTCCGACTTCTTTACGTATTACCGTCGGAACAAAAGAGCAAAATGAAGAAATTCTAAGTACACTTGCCGATTTACTGCAAGGCATTCGTGCGTAGCATAACCATAAAGTCATATCCTAATGCAGGATATGGCTTTCATTGTACCAACCTCCTATACATATAAGCTGTTGAAATAGGTTGTTTAATTTTCGTGAAAAATCAGGTGATGAATATGAACGATGCAAACGAAACAATATTAATCGCTGGACTCGGTTTAATCGGTGGGTCCATTGCACTCTCGATTAAAAAAGAGTATCCTCATAAAAAAATTGTAGGATTTGATGTTTCCAAAGAGCAAATGGTTGCTGCAACAAAGCTGGGAATTATTGATGCAACAGCTGATTCGTTTCTAGCGGGTTTAGAAGAATCTTCGACCATTATTTTGGCAACACCTGTCCAGCAAACAGTAAAGATGCTTAGTGATATTGCAGACTCTGGAATTGAAAGAGAGCTCACAATCACTGATGTCGGCAGCACAAAGCAAAAGGTCGTCCATTTTGCTGAAAAAGCGCTGCCTGAGCATTACCAATTTATTGGTGGACATCCAATGGCAGGCTCTCATAAGTCAGGTGTTATTGCAGCAAAAGACTTTTTATTTGAAAATGCGTTCTACATTTTAACGCCTGCAAAGGAAACAAACCGTCAAGCTGTTGATCGGTTGATGGATTTGTTAAAGGGGACAAATGCTCATTTCATCGAGATGACACCAGAAGAACATGATGCTGTGACAAGTGTCATTAGCCATTTTCCTCATATTGTTGCAGCCAGCCTTGTGCATCAAGCGCATCATTTTGAAGAACAATTCCCACTTGTTAAACGGTTTGCTGCTGGAGGCTTTCGTGATATCACACGAATTGCTTCAAGTAATCCTGCAATGTGGCGAGATATCCTGCTGCACAATAAACACAAGATTTTAGACCGTTTTCATGAATGGAAAAAAGAGATTAACCGCATTGAGACCTTCGTACAGCAAGAAGATGCTGAAGGATTGTTCTCTTATTTTCAAGATGCAAAGGAATATCGCGATGGACTTCCTCTAAGGAAAAAAGGAGCTATTCCTTCTTTTTATGATCTGTATGTCGATGTTCCGGATCACCCTGGGGTCATTTCGGAGATTACAGGGCATCTAGCAAGTGAAAACATTAGTATTACAAATATCCGTATTATTGAGACGCGGGAAGACATTAATGGGATTTTACGCATTAGTTTTCAAACAGATGACGACCGCAAGCGTGCAGAAATCTGTATAAAAAATAGAGCGAATTACGATACATTTTATGCTGACTGAGGTGACAAACATGAAAATTCATAAAAATGCTCCTATGAATGGAGAAATTCATATCCCAGGTGATAAATCTATTTCACATAGATCAGTGATGTTTGGTGCAATTGCTGATGGAACCACAGTAGTGAAAAACTTTCTTCCTGGAGCTGATTGTTTAAGTACGATTGATTGCTTTAGAAAGATGGGCGTTGAAATTGAACAAAAAGGGACAGATGTTGTCATTCATGGTAAGGGACTGAAAGAGCTCAAGGAGCCGTCTGACATTCTCGATGTTGGCAACTCTGGTACAACCATTCGATTAATGATGGGAATATTAGCTGGTTGTGAGTTCCACAGTACACTAATTGGTGATGAGAGTATTGCCAAAAGACCAATGAAACGTGTGACGGGTCCGCTTAAACAACTAGGAGCCAAAATAGACGGCAGAGCAAATGGCGAGTATACACCACTATCTATACGTGGCGGTCATTTAAAAGGCATAACTTATGAATCTCCAGTGGCAAGTGCACAAATTAAGTCCGCTGTCCTTTTAGCTGGGCTGCAAGCAGAGGGCACAACGACATTAATTGAACCACATAAATCAAGAGATCATACAGAAAGAATGCTCTCAATGTTTGGTGTAAAACTAGATGAAGATAAACAAAGTGTTTCCATTGAAGGCGGCCAAACATTAACAGCAACAGATATATTTGTTCCTGGGGACATCTCTTCAGCTGCATTTTTCCTTGTAGCTGGATCAATCGTTCCGAATAGCCAGATTGTCTTAAAAAAAGTCGGGCTAAACAAAACAAGAACAGGTATTATTGATGTACTGAAACTTATGGGGGCAAATCTTGAGATCAATGAAGTAGATGCCAAAGGCGGAGAACCGTACGGTGATTTAACCATTTCTACTTCATCATTAAAAGGGATTGAAATTTCTGGTGACATGATTTCAAGACTCATCGATGAAATTCCGATTATTGCGCTTCTTGCGACCCAAGCAGAAGGAACAACAATCATTAAAGATGCCGCTGAGTTAAAAGTAAAAGAAACCAATCGAATTGATACAGTCGTATCAGAACTTAAAAAACTCGGTGCTGATATTGAAGCAACAGATGATGGTATGAAGATTCATGGTAAAACTAAGCTTCAAGGCGGCGCAGTCGTTTCAAGCTACGGAGATCACCGTATCGGTATGATGCTGGGAATTGCCGCATGTGTGACAAAGCAAGCAATTGAGATTGAAGATACGGAAGCTGTTCGTGTCTCATACCCAAATTTCTTTGAACACATTGAATATTTAACGAAAACAGTCTGAGGATGTCCTCAGGCTTTTTCTTTCCTTCTGCATATTTGTCAGAAATATAGCATAGCTTGTCTCAAGGTGAAACCTTGAAAAAAAACATTTTGTCCGATAAAAATAGTGTCTGCAGTTTACAAATCATCAGTTTCGTATAGGATGAAATGAAAAACAGTCTTTAAAACACAAAAATGGGTTCATTTTAAAAGAGCAACATATTTGCTGGATGTGCACCTGTCGATTATGATATGAAGTAACAATAGTTTAGGTTTTTGGAAACAGAAAGGAACGGTTTGATTTGAATAGTTCATTACAAGAAGCCATAAAATTAGTTGAGGCGGGTGAGACTGAAAAAGGACTCCAAACACTTGCTCAAGCAGAGAAGCATTTGCATGATGAAGAAAAGGCGCAAGCGGCTCAATTATATTATGATTGGGGAGATATCGATAAAGCACGGAATCTCATCAGTGATTTACATGATTTATATCCAGAGGAAACAGGTTTAACGTGTTTTTATGCAGAGCTGCTGATTGACTCTGATGAAGAAGAGAAGGCGATTGCAGTATTAGAAACGATTCCTGAAGATGATGATGCGTACCCAGAGAGTTTATTGTTAATGGCAGATTTGTATCAAATGCAAGGACTATTTGAAGTCAGTGAACAAAAGCTTTTAAAAGCGAAAGAACTACTTCCGAATGAAGCTATCATCGATTTTGCATTAGGTGAGTTGTATTTTTCTCAAGGTCTTTCAAAGAAAGCGGCTGATTTTTTCTACAAAGTGGCAGATCAACAGCATGAGGTTGGCGGGGTCAATGTGTATCAGCGGCTTGCTGAATCACTCAGTACAGCTGGAGAATTTGAGGATGCACTTGAATGGTACGAAAAGGCAGTAAAAGATCAAGCAGACCCGAACACTCTTTTTGGCTACGGATTTACAGCGATGAGGGCTGGCAGAACAAAAACAGCCATTCAGCAGCTTACAGAACTGAAAGATATTGATCCATCCTATTCGTCACTTTATATGCCTTTAGCGAAAAGTTATGAGGAAGAAGGACTATATCACGAGGCTTTAGAGGTAGTAAAAGAGGGTATTAAAGTTGATGAGTATAACAAAGAATTATATTTATATGGTGCCAAGATTGATTTGAAAAATGGGGATTCAGAAGATGCGAAAAAACTGCTTCAAGAAGCACTTGCTCTCGATCCGGGTTATATTGAAGCAGTTCAAACATTGCTGGCGATCTATTTAAATGAAGAGCTGTTTGATGAAATTCTAGATGTTATTAAAGAGGTTAAAAGCTTTGGGGAAGATGATCCAAAATGGAATTGGTATGCTGCATCTGCTTCTGTCGGGCGAGAAGAATACAAAGAAGCTGCCGAGTATTTCAAGCTTGCCCTGCCTGATTTTGATGAGGAACGTGACTTTTTATATGAATACGCTTCGTTCCTTTTAGAAGAGGGCAGACAAAAAGAAGCACTGCCGTTATTACGCAAAGTTCTAGAGAAAGATGGCACAAATGAAGAAATTGAAGAAACGATTTTAAGAATTGAAGACGAAATTTCCTTATAGTTTGCAGGAATGAAGAACTGGTTTGTTGAATAATTCATGTATAGCAATTTAATTTACGATAGAGGAGGGAATAACATGCAGACCCCTGTTTCTGTCAATGAAAAGAAGGAATTTATCCGGTGGTTCTTAAACCATTATCAGCTAAAGCGAAGAGAGTGTGTTTGGATATTAAATTATTTAATGAGTCACGACTCTTTGATGGAAAAGGTTCATTTTGTAGAGCAAGCAGAATTTTGCCCAAGGGGAATCATCATGTCAACACACTGTGTGGATGAAGTTCCCTTTAGATTTTATAAAGAAAACATCATGACGACAGATGCTGAAAAATCATTTCATGATATTCGTTTGAATAAACAGCAGGACTTGTTTATTCAATTGAATTTCCGTTCTGCTTATCGTTCGCCGGAATATGCAGCTGTTCTTGAAACAAATCCCCATATTCCAAAGGATCTTTATGAGAATGAAAAAGATAAGGATCTTGCTGAGAAAGTGCTTGAGCACTCAATCGCAACTTTCCAAAAAGAACGGCTCATGAAAGAGATAGATGAAGCACTCGACCGTCATGATCAAGAAACATTTAATAAGCTGGCAAAAGAATTAAGCCTATTGTCATAAACTGAACGAATAAGCCTTGCCCTATACAGGCAGGGCTTATGTCATGAAAGAGGGGAAATTGATGAAGTTTCAAGCAGAGGACGCGGATCGCTTTTTGCAATCTAAAGCTTACATTGATACCGCTATCATTCCATTAGTTGGAATTGATGCAGATCAAATGAAACAAACCGTGTCTTTAGGAGAGTTTACTATTCTTGTAACAGAGGAACTTGAAAGACAATTAAAAGGGCGGGTTTTTCTTTTTCCACCACATACATATTTGGAAGTGAGTGACCGGAAAGAAGAAGACATACTCACAATGAAGCAGTCGCTCAAAGATCATTTTCAGCATGTCGCGCTGATCACATCTGATCACCAGTGGAAAGAGCATGCTGAGATCAGCGAATCGCTATTTTTGCTCAAGCCGGTTCCGCTGGAGCATTTGAAGGTTGAATTAAAGCAAAAAGTCATTCAAGACAGTGTAGAACAAATTTTGAACTTTTTGTTACAAAAATGGAACCCTTCATAAAAACCCTTACATTTGCATTGTACATAGCTTTTTAGGATGTTGACCTTGTGAATAGATTGATATATTATGAGGGTGTCCTAGTTTTATGAAATTTTTTCTAATTCAGTTATAAAGTAGCTGACGACCTGAGGGGGGGAGAAAAAAATGAGCGAGAAGAGACATGGAGTGTCCAGGCGTCAATTTTTGAATTACACGTTGACCGGCGTGGGGGGATTTATGGCCGCTGGAATGCTCATGCCTATGGTTCGCTTTGCGCTTGACCCTGTGCTAAAAGGAACAGAGGATCAGGATATGGTTCAAGTTGTCAGTGTAGATGAACTGACAAAGGAACCGAAGCGCTTTGACTTTAAAATTGATCAAGTAGATGCATGGTATGAGTCAAAGGAATCTAGGTCAGCATGGGTGTACAAAGAAGGGGATGAAATTGTCGCTTTATCGCCAATCTGTAAACATTTAGGATGTACAGTGAACTGGAACAGTGATCCGAAAAATCCAAACAAATTTTTCTGCCCGTGCCATTATGGGCTGTACGACAAGGATGGTACAAACGTACCCGGAACTCCACCGCTTGCACCGCTTGACCATTATAAGCAGCAAGTGAAGGACGGATACCTCTATCTTGGAAAAGCTGTGCCGAAAGGGGAAGGGTAACGATGCTTAACAAGATTTACGATTGGGTAGATGAGCGGCTAGACATTACACCGATATGGAGAGATATTGCGGATCACGAGGTGCCAGAGCACGTCAATCCAGCACATCATTTCTCCGCTTTTGTGTATTGTTTTGGCGGTTTAACGTTTTTTGTGACAGTCATTCAAGTCCTGTCGGGCATGTTTTTAACGATGTATTACGTGCCGGATATTAAAAATGCCTGGGAATCTGTCTATTATTTGCAAAATGAAGTGGCATTTGGCCAGATTGTCAGAGGGATGCACCACTGGGGTGCGAGTTTAGTCATTGTGATGATGTTTTTACATACGCTAAGGGTCTTTTTCCAAGGGGCGTATAAAAAGCCTAGAGAGCTGAACTGGATTGTTGGTGTGCTCATTTTCTTTGTGATGCTTGGACTTGGTTTTACAGGTTATCTTTTACCATGGGATATGAAGGCGCTGTTTGCGACGAAGGTTGGTCTTCAAATAGCAGAAGCAACACCTTTCATTGGTAAAGAGATCAAAACGCTGCTTGCAGGTCATCCTGACATTGTAGGGGCACAAACGCTGACGAGATTCTTCGCTATCCACGTCTTTTTCTTGCCAGCGGCATTATTTGGGCTGATGGCTGCCCACTTTATTATGATTCGTAAGCAAGGAATTTCTGGACCGCTATAAAATGTTGCGTTTGATGAATGTTCAATGAGGAGGGGATGACTTTGCATAGGGGAAAAGGGATGAAGTTTGTCGGAGATTCCAGAATACCGGCAGAAAGAAAACCTAACATACCTAAAGACTATTCCGAATATCCGGGAAAAACAGAAGCCTTTTGGCCGAACTTTCTTTTAAAGGAATGGCTTGTAGGTGCCGTTTTTTTAATTGGGTTTCTTGTCCTAACTGTTGTTCATGCGCCTCCGCTTGAGCGGATGGCTGATCCGACAGATACTGGCTATATTCCGCTGCCAGACTGGTATTTCCTATTTTTGTACCAGTTATTAAAATATGAATTTGCTGCAGGTAGCTTTACTGTCGTCGGCGCGATGATTATGCCTGGAATCGCGTTTGGTGCACTTTTGCTCGCACCATTTCTTGATTCAGGTCCAGAACGCAGACCGTATAGAAGACCAATTGCTGTAGGGATGATGATCCTTGCAGTCGGCGCAGCAACATATTTAACGTGGGAGTCTGTTGCAACCCATGATTGGGAAGCAGCGGCAAAACAAGGTGAGATTAAGAAAGAAGCAGAGATTGATACTTCAGCTGAAGAGTATAAAATTTATCAAGAGCAGACATGTATCTCCTGTCACGGGGATAACATGCAGGGCGGAGCAGCCGGACCGTCACTCGTTGACAACGGTCTTTCGCCTGAGGAGATCGCTAAAATCGCTGTAGAAGGAAAAGGCAACATGCCTAAGGGTGTCTTTAAAGGCAGTGATGAAGAACTCGAGAAGCTCTCTAAATATTTATCTGAGGTCAAATCAAAATAATTCAGTTGTTTAAATGCAAGTACAAGGATATACTCAAAAGAGAAAAAGCTGGCGCTGTCAGCTTTTTTCTGATTTTAACAGATCGTGAGTGAAGAGACATATGAGATGGATTCAATATTTGCTAGCGACGCGCTACATGCTTGTGCTGGTGCTTATGATCAATTTCCTTGGCACTGTTTATGGATACTATTGGTATATTCCGCAGCTCGTAGAGACGCCGGCTGTCTTTTTAGCTTTTGTACCAGACAGTCCAACGGCCAGCTTTTTCTTTTTATTTGTATTACTTGCGTTTTTGATGAAACGAAATGCTCCTTATTTAGAAGCACTTGCTCTTGTGACCTTGATTAAATATGGGCTATGGGCGGTAGGAATGAATATCTTTGTGCTTTTATCTGTTGATGATTTTCCGTGGGAAGGCTACATGCTGATTGGGTCTCACTTTGCGATGGCGGTTCAGGCCGTATTGTTTGCGCCGTATTATCGTTTTCAAATGCGTCATCTCGTGGTAGCGGGAATTTGGATTTTACATAACGATGTGATTGATTATGTATTTGGTATGATGCCGCGTTATTCTATGCTGTCTGCCTATTCAAACGAGATCGGCTATGCGACGTTTTGGTTAAGTATCGCGGTTCTTCTTGTTTCGTATTATCTCGTTCTATCGAAAAAATCGGTCAAGCTGGAACTCCCTTAACAATGTTGGTCTAACCTTGTCCTTTTCTTCATACGCTGTATGGAGAAGGGCTAGGAGGGACTTGCATGAAACGAAAGCCAATCGCGATGATTCTATTATTTTTTCTCGTATTACATCCGGCTGTTGCCAAAGGTGAGGAAACAGCTGCTAACACGCTGCAAGAATTAACGGAACTATCAGATTCCATCTTTCAATTAACGAGACAAGCTAAATATGATGAGGCATTACAAGTCGCATTGTATGTTGAAAAGACATTTAAAGCTGAGAATTGGCGTGGAACTTTGACGAATACGCAGATTCGGCAAATTACACTTGGCTATCAAGATATGATAAAAGGGCTGCCGCAGGAAGAATTGAATGAGCGCGAAAAGCTTCGTTATGCTTCTCAATTTAGAATGCTGCTTGATGCGATCCAGTCGGATTCTGAGCCTCTTTGGGGTTCGCTCGAGAAGCCCATTATGGGGTCTTTTCCTACTTTGAAAAAAGAAGTGAAAGATCCAGAATCAACGACATTTTATGAAACTTGGAATGAGCTGGTTTCTTTATACGATATGATCTATCCGAGTTTAACCATTGATATTTCGCCTGAAAAGCTCCAGACGATTAAGCAGCATATGGAAGTGATTGAGCAAGGTGAATTTTTAAAAGCATCAAGTGGGACAAAGCTTGAACGTCTCACGAAGCTGGAAGAGGATTTATCGAGTGTGTTTGCTCACGTCGATGAAGATGAAGCTGATCCATCCCTTTTATGGGTCATCTTAACAACTGGGAGTATCATTTTACTAACGTTAACGTATGTTGGATTTCGGAAATATCGTGCTGAAAAAGAAAAGAAGCAAAAACGTCAGGCTGATTATCCTAAATCATAAAAAAAGAAGCCCAAAACTGGTGCTTCTTTTTTAATGCGGGTTGAGCGGCTTTTTGTGTTCATCTAATGTAAAACCTTCGCCGAGTACATCATGCACGTCACTGACAGATACGAACGCATGAGGATCGACTGAGGTCACGACGCTTTTGAGGTGGACAAGCTCGTTTTTCGGAACGACGCAATAAAGGACGTTGCGCTCCTGCTTCGTATAGGAACCGACCCCTTTTAAGATGGTGACACCGCGCTCCATTTCATCCGTGATTTTCTTTTGAATGATGTCATCTTTTTCAGAGATAATCATGGCGCCTTTGGCAGCGTAAGCGCCTTCTTGCATGAAGTCAATGACCTTCGCAGCAACAAATACTGCGACAAGTGTATACATCGCTTCTTTATAGTTTAAGTAGGTAAGAGAAATGGTAATGACGCATGCGTCGAAGATGAACATTGTTCGTCCCATGGCCACCTGATAATGCTTGTTGATCAGCCTTGCAATGATGTCTACACCGCCTGTTGTACCGCCGAATTTAAAGATGATCCCGAGGCCTGTTCCGATAAACACACCTGCAAAGAGGGCGGCTAAGGCTAAATCGTGCTGGAGAGGCATATGTATTTGAAAGCGCTGGAAGATGGCAAGAAAGACAGAAAGACTGACTGTGCCTACAATTGTATAAGTAAACATCGTTCTGCCGAGCATTTTCCAGCCAATAAAAAAGATCGGAATGTTTAAGACAAGGTTTGAAATAGATGGGTCAATGTGAAATAGAAAATATAAAAGCAGTGTAATACCTGTAAATCCGCCTTCCGCCAAATTGTTCTGCATATTAAAATGAACAAGACCGAAAGAAAAAATCGCAGATCCTATTAAAATAAATACGATATTTTTAAGACGAATTTCTTTTAGCAAGAGATCACTCCTTTTTTTGCTTAGACAGCGATAATATTATATGGTATGGGAGAGAAACAAGCAAACTGAGTCTTAAACATTTGTCAAATATTTATGATTTCGCTAACATGTAAGAGATGGATAGGAGGATGAGCTTCATGACGAAAGAAAAAACGCTGCGTCACGTGCAGCAAGAAGTAGATGATTACATAGGACAATTTAAAGAAGGCTATTTCAGCCCGCTTGCCATGATGGCCCGTCTGACAGAAGAATTGGGAGAGCTGGCAAGAGAGGTTAACCATTACTATGGAGAAAAGCCGAAAAAAACAACGGAAACAGAAAAAAGTATGGAAGAAGAAATAGGCGATGTATTGTTTGTGTTAACATGCCTCGCTAATTCACTTGATATTTCACTAGAAGAAGCACATGACCGTGTGATGCATAAATTCAACACAAGAGATAAAGACCGCTGGACGAAAAAAGAAGGGAAGTAGAGACGATGACGAACGAAACCATCAAAGTAGTAATCGCTGGAGCAAGAGGAAGAATGGGGATAGAAGCTGTGAAGCTGGCGGAAGAAACAGGCCATTTTCAGCTGGTGGCCGCACTTGATCACGTGCATGAAGGAAAAAAATTATCTGATGTGATCCATACGACCTCTCATGCGCCAATTTATACGGATATTGATGTGTGTCTTTCAGAAACAGCACCAGATGTATTAATTGATCTGACGACACCAGAAATCGGGAAAGTACATACAAAAAAAGCACTTGAACATGGCGTGCGTCCAGTCGTAGGCACAACTGGATTTTCAGAAGATGACCTAAAAGAGCTTCAGCAATTAACAGAAGAAAAGGGCATAGGCTGTATTATTGCACCAAACTTTGCTGTCGGTGCAGTCTTAATGATGAAATTTGCCAAAATGGCCGCGAATTATTTTCCTGACGTTGAAATCATTGAGCTTCACCATGATAAAAAACTAGATGCCCCAAGCGGTACGGGCTTAAAAACGGCTGAAATGATTGCAGAAGTAAGAGAAAGCAAAAAGCAGGGACATCCAGAAGAGAAAGAATTGATCGAAGGGGCACGAGGAGCAGATTATGATGGTATCCGTCTTCACAGCGTGAGACTTCCTGGTATGATTGCACATCAAGAAGTGCTGTTTGGAATGGACGGACAGACGCTCACCATTCGTCATGATTCTTATAACCGTGCATCCTTTATGTCAGGCGTGAAACTTTCAGTGGAACAGGTCATGCACATTGATCAGCTCGTCTATGGTTTAGAAAATATCATCGACTAATAAGGAGTGGATTCCTGATGAACATTGCTTTAATCGCTCACGATAAGAAAAAAAGTGACATGATACAGTTTGCCACCGCGTACCGTGATATTTTGGCAGATCATACACTTTACGCAACAGGGACAACAGGTTTGAGAGTGAAAGAAGCGACGGGGCTTCCCATTCATCGTTTCCAGTCAGGACCACTTGGGGGAGATCAGCAGATCGGTGCTTTAATTGCTGATAATGCAATGGATCTTGTGCTCTTTTTTAGAGACCCACTAACTGCGCAGCCGCATGAACCGGATGTATCTGCACTCATCCGGCTTTGCGATGTGTATACCATTCCATTAGCAACCAATATGGGAACCGCTGAAATTTTAGTCAGGAATTTAAATAAAGGTACGTTTGATTTTCGAGATGTAGCAAAAAACGGAGGAACAAATGAAACGACTTGATATCCTTGCATTCGGTGCCCATAGCGATGATGTAGAGATCGGAATGGGCGGAACGATTGCAAAATACGTAAAAAAAGGGGCGCGCGTCGGGATTTGCGACTTGACCCAAGCCGAATTATCTTCAAATGGAACGGTAGAGAGCCGCAAAGAAGAAGCAAAAGCCGCCGCCGCTATTTTAGGTGTCAGAGCGAGAATCCAGCTCACACTGCCAGATAGAGGGCTGTATCTAAATGACGAAGCGATGAAGGAAATTGCGGGCGTGATTCGAACATACAAACCGAAACTGATTTTCGCTCCGCACCACCAAGATCGGCATCCAGATCATGGCCATGCGGGCTCACTTGTAGAAGAGGCCGCTTTTTCTGCAGGTATACATAAATTTGAAGATTCATACAAGCAGCCAGCGCATAAAATAAGCCAAATGTATTATTACATGATTAATGGGCACCATCGTCCAGATTTTGTGATCGATATTTCTGAGGAAATGCACCAAAAAATTGATAGCTTGCATGCGTATAAAAGTCAATTTGTTAAATCGGCAAATTCAGTAGAAACACCTCTTGTGAACGGTTATATTGATTTTGTCAAAATGAGAGAGTCTATGTATGGAAGAGAAGTCAACAAAGCTTATGCAGAAGGGTTTATCACAAAGAAACCACTTTTGATGGACGATGACTTACTTGGGGGGTAATTATGAAAAAACTGAAGGTCGGAATTACATGTTATCCAAGTGTTGGCGGATCGGGCATTATAGCCACGGAGCTTGGAAAACGTTTAGCTGAAAAAGGGCACGATGTTCATTTCATTACCTCTAGCATTCCGTTTAGGCTTAATAAAGTGTATCCGAATATTTATTTTCATGAGGTGGATGTGAATCAATATGCTGTCTTTCAATATCCGCCTTATGACCTTGCGCTGGCAAGTAAATTGGCAGAAGTCGCAAAACGAGAAAAGCTTGATATTATTCACGCGCATTATGCGGTCCCGCACGCTGTCTGTGCGTTTCTAGCCAAACAAATGACTGGACACTCTGTGAAAGTCGTTACGACGCTTCATGGAACGGATATTACGGTTTTAGGCTATGATCCATCATTAAAGGAAGTCATTCGGTTCGCCATCGAATCATCGGATCGTGTGACGGCGGTGTCGCATTCATTAGCTGCGCAGACGTACGATCTCATCAAACCAGATAAAAAGATTGATACGATTCATAATTTTGTTGATGAACGGGTGTATTTGCGTGAAGATCACGATTTGCTAAAGACACATTATGGTCTTTTACCGAACGAAAAAGTTATCATCCATGTATCAAACTTTCGAAAAGTGAAACGGGTGCATGATGTGATTCATGTGTTTCAAAAGATTTCTGAACAGGTGCAGGCAAAGCTACTGCTCATTGGTGATGGTCCTGAAAAATCGGTCGTATGCGAACTTGTGAAAAAACTGGGACTGACAGACCGCGTGTTGTTTTTAGGCAAGCAAGAGAAGGTTGAGGAGCTTTATTCAATAAGTGATTTGAAGCTGCTTCTTTCAGAGAAGGAGAGCTTTGGGCTTGTGCTTCTTGAAGCAATGGCGTGCGGTGTCCCTTGTATCGGAACGGATGTCGGAGGTATTCCAGAGGTCATTACACATGGAGAAACAGGGTTTCTTGTCCCGCTCGGCGATATAGACGGAGCAGCAAAGCACGCAGTGTCTCTGCTAAAAGACGAAGCGCTTCATGAAAAAGTGTCGGCGGCAGCTCAGTCTAGTGTTCAGGCTCATTTCTCCTCTGAAAAGATTGTGAGTGAATATGAAAAGCTTTACCTAGAATTGATCGAAGGTGATGTTGAAGATGAATGAACCATTCACACATGCGATCCCTATATTACATACACTGCACGAACATGGGCATCAGGCTTACTTTGTCGGCGGAGCGGTGAGAGATGTTCTATTAGGACGAGAAATCGGCGATATCGATATTGCGACAGATGCAACACCTGATAAGGTTGAGTCCTTATTTGAAAAAACAGTAGATGTCGGTAAGGAGCATGGCACTGTCATTGTGTTACATGAGGGTGTCAGCTATGAGGTCACGACATTTCGAACGGAATCAGAATATGAAGATTTTCGCAGACCGAAAGAAGTGGCGTTTATCAAGTCGCTTAAGGAAGATCTTTTAAGAAGAGATTTAACGATTAATGCGATGGCTATGGATATAAACGGGGAAATCATTGATCATGTAGGTGGTAAACAGGATATTAAGCGGAAACGAATTCAAACCGTCGGAGATCCTGCGTGCCGCTTTCAAGAAGATGCGCTTCGTATGATGAGAGCTGTCCGTTTTTTAAGCCAGCTTGGCTTTGAGCTGGCAGATGAGACGGCTGAAGCAATGAAAAAAGATAAACATCTGCTTGCCAACATATCGGTTGAGCGCAAAAAGATTGAAATGGAGAAGCTTTTAAAAGGCCGTCATTGTGAGCAGGCCATTCAAGTGCTCATCTCAACTAAGTTATATGAAGAATTACCAGGTCTCAAAGAGGATCGTCTTCACGAATCCTTTCAATCCTTTCCATATTACTTGCTGGATGGACTAGAAGAGGTATGGGGGGCTTGTATCCATTTGCTTGGCCTAGATGAAGCGGAGGCTGTGGTCTTCTTAAAAGAATGGAAGCTGTCAACGAAGCTTTTGAAAGACGCAATAGCTATTAGTAAATACGTTGATTGTGACTGGGATGCGGAAAACATGTTTGAAGCTGGTGAACACGTGCTCTTATCTAGTTTGAAGATCACGCAGCTAAAACATGAACGCCGCATTTTCTTTGATGAGCTGGAGGCAGCGAAGCGTTCTTATGATGCACTGCCGATTAAAAAGCTCCAAGACCTCGCTGTTTCAGGAAAAGATTTAATGGCCTTTCGGCAAAAGACGTCTGGGAAATGGATTGCAGAAGAGCTTCATTTTGTGAAAAAAGCTGTTTTGCAAAACCGTTTAGAAAACCGAAAAGAAGCCATAGAGGAGTGGCTTAAAGCATGCGATCTGCAATTAGAAAACGATTAATTGAACTATTTACAGCATCCAGCCAGGATTTTGTCTCAAGTCAGCAAATTTGTGATGAGCTTGGCTGCTCCCGAACGGCTGTATGGAAGCATATGGAGGATTTGCGAAAAGAGGGATATGAGGTAGAAGCGGTCAGAAGAAAAGGATACCGTCTGCTTCGTAAACCGGACAAAATTAGTGAGGACGAAATTCTGTTTGGTCTTGAAACAGAGAGCTTCGGCAGGCATATTTACTTTCAGAAAGAAGTCGCTTCAACTCAGCTGATTGCCCATGATCTTGTAAATGAAGGTGCGCCCCACGGCACAATCGTTGTCAGCGATCACCAGACAGACGGAAAAGGACGCCTTCAAAGAACGTGGCATTCACCAAATGGGACAGGCATTTGGATGAGTCTCATTCTCCGGCCTGAGATCCCGCTCTATAAAGCGCCGCAAATGACGCTTTTGGCATCAGTAGCCATCGCAGAGGCGATTGCGCAGCAAACAGGACTCACTCCATCTATTAAATGGCCAAACGATATTTTGTTGAATGGAAAAAAGGCCGTTGGCATTCTGACTGAATTAAAAGCAGAAGCTGACCAGGTTCATGCGGTCATTATTGGACCGGGCATTAATGTGAACCAAACAGCTGATGACTTCCCGGATGAACTAAAGGATGTCGCCACAAGTCTGCGAATGGAACTGAATGAAAAAGTGGATCGGGCTGCACTCATACAACAGATCATGTCCACCTTTGAAAAAAGATATGATGATTATATGAAGCAAGGATTTGCACCAATTAAACAACTATGGGAATCGTTAGCGATGACGATCGGTCAACATATTGTTGCCCGCACCGTCAATGGGCAATATACGGGGAAGGCGCTTGGAATCAATGAAGAAGGTGTTTTATTGCTTGAAACGGAGGACGGTATCCAAAAAATCTACTCCGCTGACATTGAGATCAAGTCAACTTGAGTGGAACACCCGGCACATTTTTGATATACTTCGTGTGGGCAGTATCTGCAAAGAACTGTACCTGTTAGGAAGAAAAATTTGATAAATTTCTGCCTTGATCCTAAGGGACTTGGACAGAGGGATGATTCGCCGCACATGAGAAATCAAAGCATGTGATGTGAGGCAAGCCATTTCCTCTCCAGAATGAGGAGGAACAAATGAAGACAAAGCTAGATTTTTTCAAAATGAAAGAACAAAATGAACCTATTGTGATGCTGACTGCATACGACTATCCAGCTGCAAAGCAAGCGGAAAAAGCGGAAGTCGACATGATCTTAGTTGGTGATTCACTTGGGATGGTTGTACTTGGACTAGATTCCACAGTTCAAGTCACGATGGATGATATGATCCATCACACCAAAGCAGTGAAAAGAGGCGCAAAAGACACATTTGTTGTGACTGATATGCCATTTATGTCTTACCATTATTCGTTAGAAGAAACAATGAAAAATGCAGCACGCATCATGCAAGAAAGCGGTGCCGATGCCTTAAAGCTAGAAGGCGGAGATGGAGTATTTGAATCCATTCAAGCTCTAACAAGAGGCGGCATTCCTGTCGTCAGTCATTTAGGCCTCACACCTCAATCTGTTGGTGTACTTGGCGGGTATAAGGTGCAAGGAAAAGACCACGAAAGTGCTCAAAAATTGATTGAAGACAGCTTGAAATGTGAGGAAGCTGGTGCAATCGCACTTGTGCTGGAATGCGTACCTGGCGAACTGACAAAACGAATTACCGACATGCTGAAGATTCCTGTGATCGGAATTGGTGCAGGAGCTGAGGCAGACGGACAAGTTCTTGTTTACCATGATGTGGTAGGATACGGGGTGTCTAGAACACCTAAGTTTGTGAAACAATACGCGCAAATTGATACTGTTTTAGAAGAAGCGCTCATTCAATATACAAAAGAAGTAAAAGCACGCACATTTCCAGAGGACATGCACACGTTTCATATCAAAGAAGAAGTCCTTGATGGCTTATATGGGGGAATCAAAAAATGAACGTTGTCACCCATATTCACGAGCTAAAAGAATTAATCAAGCAGCATCAAGATAAGCAGCATTCCATCGGTTTTGTTCCAACGATGGGCTTTCTTCATGAAGGACATCTGACGCTTGCGAAGGAGGCAAGAGGACAAAATGACATTGTCGTGATGAGTATTTTTGTCAATCCTTTGCAATTTGGACCAAATGAAGACTTTGAATCCTATCCAAGGGATATGGAAAGAGACCAGCGTCTTGCAGAATCAGCAGGAGTGGACATTTTATTTACACCTGATGTGAAGGAAATGTACCAAAATGAACCATCTATTACGATGACGGTTCAAAAGCGGACGGATGTCTTATGCGGGAAAAAACGGCCAGGACATTTTGACGGTGTTGTCACTGTGCTTACAAAGCTGTTTCATCTTGTGTCACCAACAAATGTCTACTTTGGTCTAAAGGATGCACAGCAAGTCGCTGTGATCGATGCGATGATCAAGGATTTCTTCTTTGATCTTCACCTTGTATCTGTACCAACAGTCAGAGAAGAAGACGGTTTAGCGAAAAGCTCAAGGAATGTGTACTTGTCAGAAAAAGAAAGACAAGAAGCACCTGCTTTATACCGCGCATTAACAAAAGGACGGTCAGCTGTTGAAAAAGGTGAACGTGATGTCAGCCGTGTGTATCAGCTGATTGAAGAGGAACTTGTTCAGACGAGCGGGGAAATTGATTATATTGAGATCTACTCATATCCAGAACTTGAGCCGCTTGAACAGTTAGCAGGTCAAGTCATTATGGCGATTGCGGTGAAATTTTCACGGGCAAGACTGATTGATAATGTGATTTTCCATGTTCCTGAAAGCGGTGAAAAACATGTATAGAACCTTTATGACATCTAAGCTTCATAAAGCGACGGTAACAGAAGCAAACTTACATTATGTAGGAAGTATTACAATTGACGAAGATTTACTTGATGCGGCAGGTATGATGGCAAATGAGAAAGTACAAATTGTTAATAATCATAATGGCGCGAGACTTGAAACATATATTATTCCTGGCGAAAGAAAGAGCGGTGTCATTTGTCTAAATGGGGCGGCGGCGAGATTGGTTCAGCCAGGGGATGAAGTCATTATTATCGCTTATGGGATGCTGTCAGAAGAAGAAGCAAAGACACATACACCAAAAGTGGTCGTGTTAAATAAACAAAATCAAATTGAACAAATGATTGGGCAAGAGCCTGCTAGAACGATTTTATAACGCAAGTTCCGTAGAAACAGAACAGTTTCAGGAAGAGAAGCTGTTCTGTTTCATCTATTTTGTCCAGAGCGTGTTTCACTTCAGGGTGAAACGAGGAATTGAGGTGTCCATTTTATGACCGATCAAAGGTTTGTTGTCGTTGATATTGAAACCACCGGGAATTCACCTAAAAAAGGTGATAAAATCATTCAAATAGCTGCGGTGGTCATTGAAAATGGACAAATTGTCGAACGGTATTCAAAATATGTGAACCCGGGAAAAGCAATCCCTGGATTTATTGAACAGCTGACAGGCATTCAGCAGCACATGGTTGACGATGCGGTGTTTTTTGAGGACATTGCCCAAGAGGTGTATGACCTCATACAGGGTGCTTATTTTGTTGCGCACAATGTTCATTTTGATTTGAATTTTTTAAATGATGAACTAAAAGCATGCGGGAAAAATGAGCTGGATGTGCTAGCAATTGATACAGTTGAGATTTCTAGAATTCTTTATCCTGAGCTTGAAGGTTATAAGCTCACTGAATTAAGTGAAGAGCTCATGCTTCCACATGACCACCCGCATAGGGCGGATAGTGATGCGGAAGTTACTGCCATGTTATTTTTAACTTTATTACATCAATTAAAACATACACCGCAAAATGTGCTGAAGCAGCTGCGCAGATTATCTTCTTATCTCCTAAGTGATATAGGGCTCTTAATTAAGCAGCTTGAAACGAGCCAAGCCAGCCTGGAAGATTCTTTGGTGGAAGTCGGCTCTTTTGCTGTAAAAGATGTCACCAATCCTATCAGTAGGGCGACACATTCAGTAGGTGAAGATGATGAAAAGCTGTTTGAGGAGATCAAAAAGAAACTTCCGCAAACGGTAGAAGGCTATGAGGTAAGAGAAGGCCAGCTTACGATGATGAATAAAGTGAGAGACGTGTTTCATGAACGAGCCTATGCATTAATTGAAGCGGCACCAGGTATTGGGAAAACGCTCGCTTACCTCATCCCAGCCGCTCTAGAAGCGAGGAAATCAGGAAAACCTGTCATTATTAGTACTTATTCCATCCTGTTGCAGCAGCAAATGTTTCAGCGCGATGTGCCGATGTTGAATCAACTGCTCCCGTTTGAGCCTGCTGCCTGTGTCTTTAAAGGCCGCGCGCATTATATTTGTTTAGATAAGTTTGAGCATGTGCTTCATGAGGAAGATGATAACTATGATGTGGTCTTAACGAAGGCGCAAATTTTAATGTGGCTCCTTGTAACGGAAACAGGTGATTTATCTGAACTGAATTTACCGTCAGGAGCCGCCAATATAAAAGACCGCATTTCCTGTGTACATATGCCGTTTACATCAAAAAAGCGCCGTTTTAAAGAGTATTGCTTTTATGAGCGCGCCAAAAAAAGGGCAAAAACAGCTGATTTAATTTTAACGAATCATCGTCTGCTTTTATCACAAACGGAGGCATCGTCTATCTTTCAGCATGCTGACGTATATGTGATAGACGAAGCCCATCAATTTGAGAAAACAGCCAATGAAACACTAGGGGATAGTGCGTCTTATATCCAGCTTCATGCGAAATTAACGCAGCTTGGCTCCTTGCAAGGCGGACTGTTAAAGAAACTGAAAAAGAGATTTCATCATGCAGGGTTACAGACGGACACATTTATTGAAATGGATGAGTATCTGAATCAGCTTCAAATGGAAAGTGATGCTTTCTTTAGCACCGTTCATTCATTTGTGAAAAGGACAAAACCAAAAGCCGACATCAATCGTCTCATTCATAGAGTACGTCATCATTCAAAGCATGCTCAGTGGAAACGGATTAAAGAAACGGCAAGTAAACTTTGTTCCTTGTTAATTGCTTGTGAGAAGCTGTATGAGCAGCAAAAAAACGAGCTTCTTCAAAAAAGTGAACAGCTGACAGAACACTTTGCCTTTGAAGCAGAGGAATACGACCAAGTCATGTCGTTTATGCATACTTTTTGCAGTACGCTTTACCGGTTTATCTTTGAACCGAAAAACGATGAAACGGTTTGGATTGAAATTGATGCAAAGGGCGCCAAAAACGCTGTCTTTATGCATGCACAGCCGTTAGATACTGGGGAGCTTTTGGCTGATCGTTTCTTTATGAACAAAAAGAGTGTCGTCCTTACATCAGGGACGCTTACGATCAATCACCGCTTTGATTATTGCTTGGAACGGTTTGGCCTGCAAGATTTTTACCCTCATCTTGTGCAAATTGATTCACCTTTCGAACTTGAAAAACAGCTCAAGGTCATTGTTCCGGCAGACATGCCGCCGATTACAAATCGTGATGAACGAGATTATGTAAAGCAAGCTGCGCAATATATTAAGATTATGGAAAAGCAGCAGCATGCAAAAATATTGGTTTTGTTTAATTCACATGAGATGTTAAAAGCAGTCTATGAAGAGCTAAAAACAGAAGGGATGCAGTCCGCCCTTTTTGCTCAAGGTCTGACAGGCGGAAGCCCCGTAAAATTAACGAAAATGTTCAAATTAGCAAAACAAGCTATTTTACTTGGTACGGGTAGCTTTTGGGAAGGTGTTGATTTTCCAGGCTCAGAGCTGACTACAGTCATCATGGCACGTCTTCCGTTCCGGCCGCCTGATTCTCCGCTCATTGAAGCAAAATGTGATGCAGCTAAAAAACAAGGGAAGAATCCATTTAAAGCCGTCGCTTTACCAGAAGCTGTGTTAACCTTTAAGCAAGGAGCTGGACGCTTGCTGCGCTCTGAAAAAGACATTGGCACATTGCTGATTTTAGACCGCCGAGTGAAAACCGCTTCATATGGAAAACTATTTTTAGAATCACTCCCTCATGCGCCAGTTCACGAGATGTCAAAAGAGTCACTTGAGGCGTATATAGAAAACCTTAACAACGAAAAGCCGCTGTCATAAGCGGCCTTTAGCTGGTGTGGGTTTGGAGTTAATTTATCGTAACGGTTTTTTGTGTTCCGTTGTAAAAATAGTATCGGTTCCCGTGCAGAAAAGTATGACTAACAATATTTACGTACCGAGGAGGAATTAGAAGTGGAAAGTAAAATAGAGGTACTTTCAACTGTTCAAATTAAGCATTCAGAAGACCTGTACAAAATCGTTGATGTATTGAACAGAACGCTTAAAAGAGAAGATCTCATGTTTGGATTAGCATTAGATCAAGAAGACCAAAATCAAGCGGTATTTACGATATATCGCACATAGGGGAAGCTTGACATGAAAAAAATAGTCTGGATTATTTCATCTGTAGTGGCTCTCGTTCTGCTCATTGGCATCATCAGCTTTACGTGGATTTATCAAATTGCCATGGGACAAAGAGAACAAGGGCATGAAGCAGCGATCGAACGAGCAAAAGAACAAGCAAACATCGTACAAGTGGAGCAAGTGGAAACCTTTGTCGGGAAAGAAAAGCAATTTATTGTTGAAGGGAAAAACAAACAGAATGAAACGACCTACGTTTGGGTTCCTGCCAGCAAAAAAGAAAAAGTGATCGCAAAAAAAGCAAAAGAAGGCATTACCTCGAATCAAGCAGTACAAGCCGTTCAAAAGGAGAACACGGTCTCTAAGCTAAAAGAAGTCAAATTAGCGAGAGAAGGTGACGTACTCCTTTGGGAAGTGACGTACTTAAATGAGAACAATCAATATAGCTTCAGCTATGTCGACTTTTCGACAGGACGTGTGGAAAAAAATTTAACACCGTAGTTTCTCCTGTCTTGCGTTGACCATGCTGATTTAGAACGGTTATAATAAAATGTATGAAAAAAGATTCACACCTGACAAATAGGTGAGTTTCTTTCTGGCTTTGGAGGGAATTATGTTGAAAACAACGATTAATCAAGTGTTCAAACACGTCGATCAAGAAGTAACCATCGGCGCATGGATTGCCAATAAACGTTCAAGCGGAAAAATTGCATTTTTGCAGTTGCGTGACGGGACAGGCTTTATTCAAGGAGTCGTAGTAAAAGCAGAAGTGGAAGAGGAAGTCTTTAAGCTTGCGAAATCAGTCACACAAGAAACATCTGTCTATGTGACAGGTCAAGTGACAAAAGATGAGCGTTCACCACTAGGTTTTGAATTACAAGTGAAATCCATTGAAGTGATTCATGAAGCGACAGATTACCCAATTACACCGAAAGAGCATGGAACAGAATTCTTAATGGATCACCGTCATTTATGGCTTCGTTCTAAAAAACAGCATGCCATTATGAAAATCCGTAACGAAATTATCCGTGCTACATATGAATACTTCCATCAAGAAGGTTTCGTGAAAGTAGATCCGCCAATTTTAACTGGAAGTGCACCTGAGGGCACAACGGAACTGTTTGCTACGAAATATTTTGATGAAGATGCGTACCTTTCTCAAAGTGGTCAGCTTTACATGGAAGCTGCAGCAATGGCACTCGGAAAAGTATTCTCATTTGGCCCAACATTTAGAGCAGAAAAATCTAAAACAAAACGTCATTTAATTGAGTTTTGGATGATCGAGCCTGAGATGGCTTTTGTCGAATTCAATGAAAACCTTGAGTATCAAGAAAATTATGTGTCTCATGTTGTTCAAAGTGTACTTGAAAACTGTAAAGTGGAGCTGCATACACTAGGTCGTGATACAGCGAAATTAGAAAACATCAAAGCACCATTCCCGCGCATCACTTACGATGAAGCGATTAAATTCTTGCAGGAAAAAGGCTATGATGATATCGAATGGGGAGATGATTTCGGAGCGCCTCACGAAACAGCGATTGCCGAAAGCTATGATAAACCAGTGTTTATCACTCATTACCCAACATCATTAAAACCGTTCTATATGCAGCCAGCACCAGATCGTGAAGATGTTGTCCTTTGTGCAGACTTGATTGCACCAGAAGGCTACGGAGAGATTATTGGCGGTTCTGAGCGTGTTCATGATTTAGAGCTTCTTGAAGCAAGATTGAAAGAACATGGGCTTGATCAGGAAACTTACAAATGGTATACAGAATTAAGACAATACGGTTCTGTACCGCATTCAGGTTTTGGTCTTGGACTTGAACGTACAGTTGCTTGGATTAGTGGAGCGCCGCATGTGCGTGAAACCATTCCTTTCCCAAGATTATTAAACCGTTTATACCCTTAAGACGTGAAAGCCTCCAACAAATGGAGGCTTTTTCAAACGTCTTTTTAGGGAGGCACGTGAAATAAAACGTGATATACTTAAAATGAAGAGGTGTATCCGATGAATAGGCAGCAATTTATAAATATGCAGCAAATGGGGGCGACAAGTTTGCCTAATTTGCTGATTGCTCATTATGAGCAGTTAGGACTGAATGAATCACAGATGATGGTCATGCTCAAGATTAAAATGAATGAAGAACAAGGTGTTTTCTTTCAAACATTTGAAGAGCTTTCTCATGGAATGACCATATCAGCGGAAGAGTGCGCGTATATGGTGCAGCATCTGATTCAAAAAGGATTTATCTCAATTCAGCCATTTGAAGACAGGTCTGGTATTCAGCATGACCGTTACTCAGTAGAACCTTTATGGGGCGTGCTGTATGACTTTTTAGAAACAAAACAGGCGAAAGAAGCTCAAAAACAACATGTGCAGGCAGAAAAATCTTTATATGCTTTATTTGAAGATGAATTCGGCAGACCGCTGTCTCCTCTTGAAGGAGAAACACTTTCGATCTGGATGGATCAAGACCATCATGATGCTGAAATGATTCGGCTAGCGCTAAGAGAAGCCGTTTTATCAGGGAAATTAAATTTCCGTTATATTGATCGAATTTTATTTGAGTGGAAAAAGAAAGGGCTGAAAACAGCGGAAGAAGCAAAAGAGCATAGCCAGCATTTCCGTTCTCAGCAGAAAACGCCACCTTCAAAAGAAGAGACGTCCACTTATAAACGACAAGTTCCTTTTTATAATTGGCTGGAACAATAACCAATAAAGGAGAAGGCATGTTATCAAAAAAACAAATCAATGAGTGTTTAGATATTATAGGAGATATGTTTCCAGAGGCTGAGTGTGAGCTTGTTCATGCCAATCCATTTGAGCTTGTGATTGCTGTTGCGCTCTCTGCTCAGTGTACAGACGTGCTTGTAAATAAAGTCACCAAAACGTTATTTCAAAAATATAAAACACCAGAAGACTATTTAAGTGTACCGCTTGAAGAACTGCAGCAAGATATTCGCTCGATTGGTCTTTATCGAAATAAGGCTAAAAACATTCAAAAGTTGAGCAAAATGCTGATTGAAGAATATGGCGGTGAAGTACCAAAGGACAGGGATGAGCTTGTCAAGCTTCCTGGGGTTGGCCGGAAAACAGCAAATGTCGTCGTTTCAGTCGCTTTTGGAGTACCGGCAATAGCAGTAGATACACATGTAGAACGAGTCAGCAAGCGTCTAGGCATCTGCCGCTGGAAGGATTCTGTGCTTGAAGTAGAGCAAACCTTGATGAAAAAGGTGCCAAAAGAAGATTGGTCTGTGACGCATCACCGCCTGATCTTTTTTGGGAGATATCATTGTAAGGCGCAGCGGCCGCAGTGCGAATCGTGTCCGCTTCTTGATATGTGCAGGGAAGGGCAGAAGAGGCTGAAAAAAGGACTGGTGAAGCTCGCATGAGCGGGGCAGCTGTTTTCACCTCATATGTCGAAAAGCTAAAAGAGAAAAAGGTAGAGATTAAAGGTGATCGAGTAGATATACTGAGAGCCAACCCGCTCGCATATGATCTATCTTCGGAACCTTTAACAGACGAGCTTCCATGGCAGGAAACAGAAGAATTTGTTCCTGTCATGTTCGAACTGTGGAACGAATTAAAAGAAAAAATGCTTCCTCGTTTCCAAACAAGGAAATCTCGCTGTGATGAAGATGATATGCTGCAAGGAATCGTCAGTATGATTGCGATGTTTTACTGGATCAAAGGGGAGAGTGTCCAAACCTTTGAATGGGAACTTATCAAGCAAGAGACATTTCCTGTTGTTCCGATTAATTGGACGGAACGTTTAGAGTTCATTTTGTTAAAACCTACTCAATATCACTGCTTTATTCAATTGGACGAGCTATACACGGAATTAAAAAAGCAGTATGGAAAATATGAAGCACTTAAGAAAATCAGACAGCAGCGTTAAAAAAAGCACTTGCCTCCTATGGCAAGTGCTTTTTCATTATTCATCTTCTTTACGAGAAGTAGAATTTGATGGCGAATTGGAACTTTGAGAGTTGGCTTTCGCATCATCTTTCTTTTTATCTTTATGATCAGTTTGTGAGTTGCTGTTCCCATTTGTACTGTCTGAGCCATCATCTGAAGAACCATTATTTCCGTTTTCGGTATTTCCGCCTTGGTCTTTATCCTTATCCTTATCTTGATCTTTTTTGTCATCAGGCTTTTGCTCATCAGTGCCAGGGGGCTGATTTTTGTTATCGTCTGTTTGGTCTGTCTGCTCGTCGTCAGGCTGCTGCGGTTCTTCTTCTTCTTTATTCTCATCATCCGCTTTTTCTTCTTCATCAGCGTCATCCTTAATGGTGAGGAAGGTAGAAGCCGCTTTACTTGTGACATCCTCTACAGTGGCTGTCACTTGGAATTTATATGTGGAGCCAGGCTTCACATCAGAGATGACCGCTTCTTTAGCAGAGCTGTTTTGAATCTCTTTATAGCCGCCATTATCAACCGCTTGCTTGACATTAAATGTAGCATCAGCGTCGTCAGAATAGCCCCAAGTCAGTGTAATGGATTTTTTCTCTTCATCATACACCGCTTTTAAGTCAGAAGGCTTATCGGCTTCTTTTTTCTCATATGTGTCAGACACTTTTGTTGGAACTGTTCCTTTAACAAAGTATTCTGTTGTCTTTTTGTCACTTGGTGTATTCGGTCCGGCTAATTTTGCTGGATCTGAACCTTTTTCAACCGTAGCTTCGACGACACTGTCTGGTTTTTCAAATGAGCCGCTTCCATCATCAATTTGAGAAATTAATCGCTGGAAGACGATTTTGGCAACACGCTGCTCGTAATCAGTCAGCCACATTTTACCGTCTGCATCTTTTGAATTACCGATTCCAGTCCAAACGGCTGCTGTATATTGCGGCGTATAACCGACAAACCACGAATCTTTCGCACCGCCGGAAGGGATATTGTATTTATTAATATCATCTTGTCTGAAGTTCGTTGTACCGGTTTTACCAGCTACTTGAACGTTCGGTACTTGTGCAAGTGTACCAGTTCCAGATTGAACAGCAGTTTTCAGCATGTCTGTGATCATAAATGCTGTGTAATCACTCATCGCTGCTTTCGAGTCCGGCGTAAGGTCAAGCTTTGTCCCGTCATTAAATTCAACAGATGTGACAGCGTGCGGTTCGTTATAGTATCCGTTATTACCGAATGCACTAAATGCTCCAGCCATTTTTAATGAAGACACACCATCTTCAAATCCACCAATTGAATAAGATTCTGGAATATCAGAAGGTAAGTCCATGCCTAAATTATTCGCAAATTGCGCGGCATTCGCTGAACCAGCTTCTTGGAATGCTTTGAGTGCAGGGATGTTACGTGATTGTGCCAAAGCACTTCTCATCGACATTTTCCCTAAATGTCTTCTATCAAAGTTGTTAATTGGTGTCCCATCTGAGTACGTATATGGTGCATCATCGATTTGCTGATATGTTGACCATTTTTTGTTTTCAATGACTGGGCCGTAATCTAAGATCGGTTTAATTGTGGACCCTGGCTGGCGTTTTGCATCTGTCGCATAGTTAAAGCCGCCGGCTGGTACATCACGTCCACCGCCAATGGCGCGTATTTCACCATTTTTCGTATCAAGCAGGGTGACACCCGCCTGCATACCTTTCGTAAATCCAACTGAATCTCCATTGATGATATCATCTAGGTGATCCTGTGCTTTTCGATCAAGTGATGTATAGATTTTTAATCCATCAGTTGATGCATCCACTTTGGCTTTTTTCTGTACTTCTTCCATCACTTCTTCAATGTAGGCAGAGTACTTACTAGAGTTTTGGCTCTTATATTTACTAGCTGAAACAACTGTCTTGTTGACAGGGGTTGCTTTTGCAACATCATAATCTTTTTCAGAAATATAGCCTTGTTTTTTCATAAGGCTTAAAACGATATTACGGCGTTTTTCCGCTGCCTCTGGGTGTTTCACTGGGTTATAGGCAGAAGGACTCTGCGGCATACCCGCAAGAGTGGCAGCCTGTGCAACGGTTAGTTTATTTAAATCTGTGACTCCGAAAAATTGTTCAGCTGCTTTCCCCACACCATAAGCATAAGGGGAGAAGAAAATACGGTTTAAATACATTTCTAAAATTTCATCTTTAGAGTATTTTTGCTCAAGCTGAATCGAGAGCCATACTTCCTGTACTTTCCGTTTTAACGTCTTTTGATTGCTCAGGAGGGAGTTTTTCACAACCTGCTGTGTAATTGTACTTCCGCCTTCAGCGCCAAAGCCGTCCTCAACGTTTGCGACAAGGGCACCGCCAATACGGATTGGGTCAATCCCGTGGTGCTTATAAAAACGTGCATCTTCAGTCGCAATAAATGCGTCTTTTACCACATCGGGTATATCTTTTATCGAGACATACGTTCTTTTTTCTGCACCAACTTCTGCAAACACTTTCTTGTCTTTATCATAAAGTTTTGAAGAGTATGGTGTTTTAAGCTTACTATCATCAATAGAAGGAGCGCTTGATGCAAAAACGGCAAAAGTTGTGATTCCGGCAACTAAACAAAGTAGACCGATCACGAGTAAAGATAAAAATATTTTTTTAAATAGACCTGCTTTCTTTTTGCCTTTTTTGTTCTTTTGCTTCTTATTGTTTTCTTGACTTGCTTTACGTCGCTGCTCACGACTTGTAAATTGATCAGACATCACATCTCAACCTTTCGTGTTAAACCTTTTTCGAACGTAATTGCTGCTTGCTTTCATCCGAAAAATGAAGTGTCTCCACTACTTTAATATAATCAATTCTTGGCGAATATCCAAGTGTCATTATGTGGCCAGCTTCCATTAATTCGTCTTTGCTAATGGATTTACGGCCGTTTTGCTTCTGCCGCTCCCAGAAGAAAAAGAGATCTGAAGCGGGCAAATAATAAACGGAGCCAAAAGCGGATATAATAACGAAACAAATGCCGCCTTGCTTTTCAACCTGTTTCATATGCTCAATTTGATGGTCGTGGAAATTTTTGAGCGGAAACGAGGTAGTGCTTTTGGTTTCCTTTGCTTCAAAATCGATATAGCGGCCTTTGTACACCCCGTTATAGTCTGTTGTGGAGGATTGTTTAAAATAGGCTTCTTTAATGACAGCAGCACTTCTTTTTGGATAATCCACATTCACAATTTGAACTGGGGTAGGCTTTTTATGAATGACTGCGATCCCGTTGACCAAATAATATTGGTTCGTTTCATTTAAATCAGCCTCAAGCGTCATCCCGCGGTTACTATAAGAGGATTCGCCGCTGATTCTTTTTTTTGTCCCAATTTGTTGAATGGGCTGATACGATTTTCCGTTTGGATACCGAATCATCAAGTTTCAGCCTCCTTTTAATGCATTTTGTATTGGAGAGATCACCATGTTGTCCCAAGAAGAGCACATCATCACTCAGCAAATTTTGCGTGAAACGAAAGCAAAAAATAAAGACAACCTGACGAGGACAAATGCTTACAAGCGGTTTTATGACCGGCATCCAGAGATGAAATGGTCGCTGCTCGCTTCCTTTGTCTCAAGAAATGCAGGGTGGTCCATGACAGATTTAAAGGGCGAACTCTTCCATCCAGGTTTAACGGATCAGCAGGGGCATCTTTTTTTCACAGCATATGAAAGAGCGAATTGGCTGATCTTTTCGGATGCTTATCCTCAGCTTCTTTTGTATGAATGGTCTAAGAGATGCAGTCAACCTTTGTTTCATCTGCTGCCTTATTTCTCCGTGTCTCGTTTTATGAGCGCTGAGTGGGAACATTTTTGGCTAAAGCGTGACACAGAGCGTCTGCTTTATGCACTCATCATAAATGAACAATATACTATACAATCTCCTATTATACAAAATCCTCTTCTGAAAAAGAATGTTTTTCACTCGATTCAATATCTTTTCAGCGAGTGGGGACATTTCCAAACCGTTGTTTTTCCAACGGTGGACGGGCATTTGTACGGCTTAACCATACGGAAGTTTTCCAATGTAAAGGAACGCATTACATTAGGTAAAAAACTAGCGAAACTATTATTTCGAGCCGATTTGTTTTCGGATTTTTATCATTTTTTGCATACCGTTCCGCATACTGGGTCTCGGTTTGATTTTGAGCCGTTTTTAGGGATCGCTAGAAGGTCAACACCTTTTCTTCGGACGGTTTATCCGGTGATGACACATTCATTAGACGATCAAAGGGAAGATTGGTTTCAAAAGAAATTGAGTCCATCTTTATTTGAGGCAGAGCCGCTGCCAAAGCAGATTGAGCTGACGGACTGGTATTTTCATAAAAAAAGACAGCTTCGTTTTCTTTTCTCATTAGAGCACTATTTTTTGCATAAATAAAAAGCAGGGGGTGCCTGCTTTTTTTTACGTAGATGGACGATTAGGACCGCCGAGCTTTTTATCAAGCTGATCTGTACTGTTTTCTTTCCCTTTTGGATTTTGCTCTTTTGGTGCTGGCTTCTTTTTCATGAAATCTACCTCCTTTTGTCCTTAGAATTTACACAATCGGACGCAATCATACAAAGAAGGACAAGCATCTGTCGAAAAGGAAGAAATAGCGCTTATCTACACTTAGATTGGCGATTTGCTTCTAGTTTTGTCATGTGTGAAGGAGGGTGAGAAAGAAAAGAGAATGTAACGAGAGACGATAAAGGAGGAATCTGATGATGAGCGAATTTGTATCAAAAGAATCCATTATGCAGTTGTTAGAGGAAATCGAGCGAAAAATTGATGCGGTGGAAGCAGAGCTGTCTCTTGCTGTGAATCAGACAAAACGTGCAGCGATAGAAGAGCAAGAACAAATCATTGACCGGCTTGAATCAGAAGTAAAGGACTGTGAAGTGAAGCTTCATGCAGCCGAGTATAAACTGGCGGCAAGACCGGCATATCACGCCGGATAGCTTTTATATTTGAGCAATAGGTAAACGTTTGATAGGATGGTTCATAGAGGTGAACACTTTGGATAATCAAACATTACTTGAACATACACAAAACTTGAGAATATGGATCGAAAAAGCGTATGAGCAGTACCAAAAGGGAAAGGCTGAAGAGGAGTACCCATCGTATGATTTTTATACGGATATTCAGCCGGCTGTTAATACATTTGATCAGAAAATGGAAGAGTGGCTCACCGCAGCTATCTCCTTTGTTCAACAGGTCAAACCTAGATATTTACACCAAGAACAGCTTGAAGCCGTAAAAGAAAATGGTAAAGAGGTTGTCCTGCAATCTTATTTTGGCAAACAGCATGCACCCCGTGTAAAAAATTTAGTTGAGTCAGTGGTTTACACACTGAACCTTTTAATAGAAGAAATCAAACAGCGCAGCTAAAGACATAATGCTGCGTTTTTCTTATGACTTCTTTAGGCACATCTTCTGCTTTTGATCATAATATATGAGTGACATCAATATGTGTTGAGAGCGAGAGGAGCGAGATAGATGTTCCCTTATTCAAACCAGCAGCCTTATGAATTCAATCAATTCAAGCAAAGGCCTTTTCCGTATTCAGAGATGCAGCAGCAGCCTCCGCAGCCTCCAGACTATTTCATGCCGCCATATCAAGGTGGAATGAACCAGGCACCATCTACTGTTTATCAGCCGCCTTATGGATACCAAGAAAATGTGCCGCCTATGCAGCCGCCTGAAGCGATGAATCCACCCCAAATGCAGCCGCCAGGCATGATGCCCATGCAGCAGCCTATGAACCCATATCCTTTGCCAAGACCGCAAAAACAGCAGCCTTCTCAGTTTAAAAGTGTGCTGTCGCAATTCAAAAAGACGAATGGGCAATACGATTTTAACAAAATGTTTGATACAGCTGGCCAAATGATGAGTACAATGAATCAAGTAGGCTCATTGGCGAAAGGATTTACAAGCATTTTTAAAGCATAGTTAAAACCCAATAGATCGATCTATTGGGTTGTTTGCTTTGGCGCAGATACACGAAGCGATTGATCTTTCCACACACTTTTCATTTTCGTTTCATCTATTTTTGCCGGCATTAAAATGGTTTTTGTAAAGCTTGAATACGAGGAAGTCGTATCCGTTTTGATTTTTTCCTGCACTGATAAGTGTAAATATTGAGCTTTTACTTCTAACGCAATGTCACCTTCGACAAAATGGTCTGGAAATTGAATCTCGATATACACCTTCTGTTCATCCTCTGTCACATCAGTCGTAATTGATGCAAGTGATTGCGATGTGGTCATGAGTGCCTCCGCACTATTTAATATCTCGTGAAACGGGGAGGATGCAAAAAATTGTTCAATCGCTTCATATAGGATATCTTCATTTGCCAGCAATTCATGTTTGTTTTCGCCATCTTGTTTCATTCGAATCACCTCTCATCTACAGCCTATGCAGAAAGGGCTCAGGCGGTTATCAATTGATGAGAGGAAAAAATTATGATTAAATAGTGTTGAATGAAGCAAGGTGTATAGGCGTAAAGTTTCTTGCACTAAATAGATTTAGGAAGCAAAGCTTGAAGGGAGCAAATTGACATTGCTGAAAAAATTATTCGGTTTCGGAAAAAACCAAGATGATGTAAAGGAAGAAGTCATTTATTCTCCAGTTGATGGAGAGTTAATGGATATGACTGATGTACCAGATCCCGTCTTTTCTCAAAAGATGATGGGAGACGGCGTAGCAGTAAAACCAAAAAGTGGGACGATTGTGTCACCAGTAGAGGGTGAAATCATTCAGCTCTTCCATACAAAACATGCAATTGGCATTCGAACACTCTCGGGGCTTGAGCTTCTGATTCATATCGGACTAGAAACAGTTGGGTTAAATGGTGAAGGATTTGAAGCGCACATTAAAGAAGGGGATAAAGTGAAAATCGGTGACCCTCTCATTACGTGTGATTTAGAACTGATTGAAGAGAAAGCATCAAGTACAGTGACACCGATTGTGATTATGAATGGTGACCTGGTCGAACGACTTGATAAAGAACCAAAAGGCTCTGTAGAAAAGCAGATGTCCAAGCTCTTTACAGTGAAAATGAAATAATTCATGAATAGAAAAAACTACCCGTTAATAGGGTAGTTTTTTTATTGAGGATATTAATCCTCCATTGGAACCCAGCCTTGACTCGCTTCCATGACAGACCACAATCCTTCTGGAATGAGATACTTGTCTTTTTGGCTGCGTTTAATGACGGTTTCAATCTCTTGTTCTCTGCCTTCTTTAATCTTTTTAGCCCAATCTGGGTCGACGATCAGCTCTCGTGCGACAGCAATCAGAGGAATCCCTTGATTGTAAGCATGGAGAGCATCTTCAGCTGTAATGACGCTGCCTACTCCAATAAGCGGAAGAGTATCGCCGCAGCGTTCTTTTAGCAGTTCCATACGTGTTTTATTAGAATCTGCGCCTCGTCTTGCTTTAGAGCCAATCTCCATTAAAGAGATATGCAAATAATCGAGGTTTTTTGTTTTGAGAACATCCACTAATGTAAACGTCTCTGTCATTGTTAAACCAGGTGTTTCAGGTTCTTCAGGAGATAACCGGTATCCAAAGATAAACGGTTTAGCCGCATGTTCTTTGATGGCCTCTTTGACTGCATCTACAACAGCAATAGGGAAAGCTAGACGTTTTTCTTCATTTCCTCCCCATTGATCTGTACGCTGATTGCTATGCGGTGAGTAAAATTGCTGTAATAAATAACCGTTTGCTCCGTGAATTTCCACGCCGTCAAACCCTGCTTGAACCGCTCGTCTTGCCGCTTCTTTAAAGGAATCGATAATATGAGTAATTTCCTCTTCTTTTAAAGCGCGTGCAATTTGTTTTCCATCTTTGAACACATCACTTGGCGCAACCACATCACCGTTTGGAACTAAATGAGGGAGAGCCTGAGAGCCGCCGTGATGAATTTGGATAATGGCTTTTGTTCCTTTTGCCTGGATAGCTGAAGCCAGTTTTTTCAGGCCAGGGATATCTTCATCTCTTGCGATAGAAGGCTGTCCTTCAAATGCCTTCCCATCTGGAGTCACGTTCGCACATGCTGTAATCACCATACCCATTTCACTTGATCTAGCTGTAATGAAATCAATTTCGTCTTTTGAAATGGTGCCATCGTCATGAGAACCAAAGTGTGTCATTGGAGCAACCACTAACCTACCATCAATAGAGGCACCTCCAGGAAACGTAAATGGTTCAAATAAAGGCTTAAATTCGTTTTTCACTCTGATCATCTTCTTCCTTGATAAAATCATTTCACTATAGAAGTGTAATGGATACTGTTACAACAGTTCAAAGTATTTGCTCATAACTCCAGCATCAAAAAATTGCCGCCTAGTCATGCAAACAAATATTCGGTACACTAGAATGAGAGGTGGACGCAATATGAAAAAGAAAACAATGAACGAACTGATAGAAGAATTAAAGAAAGACGAACAGGTAGAGCATTGGCATGAAATTGAAGCAAAGCCTGCACAGACCTCTCCCGTTCCTGAAAGAGTGGACGACAGGCTAAAAAAGGCGCTTGAAAAAAGAGGCGTGAAAGAACTGTATATTCATCAAAAAGAAGCCTTTGAACGAGTAATGGATGGTGAGCATGTAGTGACTGTTACACCAACAGCTTCAGGTAAAACGCTTTGCTACAATCTGCCTGTTCTTCAGTCGATTGCAGAAGACCAGACAAACCGCTCTCTTTATTTATTCCCAACAAAAGCGCTCGCGCAGGATCAAAAGAGTGAACTTAACGAGATCATCCACGAGATGGATGTTCCGATTCATAGTGAAACATATGACGGTGACACCTCACCAGCCATTCGGCAGCGAGTGAGACAAGCAGGACATATTGTCATCACAAACCCAGATATGCTGCATTCAGCCATTTTGCCTCATCATACGAAATGGGTCAGCTTGTTTGAGAATTTGAAGTATATTGTCATTGATGAGCTTCATACATATCGAGGTGTGTTTGGCAGTCATGTGGCCAATGTGATACGCAGGCTAAAGAGAATTTGTGCATTTTACGGAAGTGATCCGGTGTTTATTTGCACTTCAGCAACGATTGCGAATCCAAAAGAGCTGGCGCAGCAGCTCACAGGGAGCAAAGTACATCTTATTGAACGAAACGGAGCGCCTAGCGGTAAAAAGAATTTTGTGTTTTATAACCCGCCAGTGGTGAATAAACCATTAAATATTAGACAAAGCGCTGCCACTGTCGTCAACCAATTGGCTAAAACATTTTTAAAAGAAAAAATTCAAACGATCGTTTTTGCTAGAAGCAGAGTACGAGTAGAAGTGATTTTAAGTCACATTCAAGAGCTTGTGAAAAAGGAAATCGGTCCAAAATCGATTCGCGGGTATCGTGGAGGGTATTTGCCAAAAGAGCGGCGCGTGATTGAAAAAGGGTTAAGAGAAGGAGACATTTTAGGTGTCGTCAGCACGAACGCCCTAGAATTAGGGGTAGATATAGGTCAGTTAAAGGTATGCATTATGACGGGGTATCCTGGCAGTGTAGCGAGTACATGGCAGCAGGCAGGACGTGCTGGAAGGCGTCATGAGGAGGCGCTTATTATCATGGTGGCAAGCTCCTCACCCCTTGATCAATATATTGTCAGACACCCTGAATATTTTTTTAATAGACCGCCTGAAGCAGCCAGAATCAATCCTGAAAATCTCATCATTTTAGTGGATCATCTAAAATGTGCTTCCTACGAGCTGCCATTTCGGACGGATGAACAGTTTGGTGACATGGAAGTAGAAGATATTTTGCAATACTTACACGAAGAAGGAGTTCTTCATTTTAGCGGGAACCGGTATTATTGGTCAGATCAATCGTTCCCAGCACATGGCATCAGCCTGAGGTCTGCAAGCCAGGAAAATGTAGTGATTGTGGATCAATCTGATGTAGCGAATGTCCGAATTATTGGAGAGATGGATCGATTCAGTGCGATGACACTGCTGCATGATGAAGCGATTTATTTACATGAAGGGGTTCAGTATCAAGTAGAAAAGCTAGATTACGAGCATCTGAAGGCTTATGTGAAACAAGTGGATGTAGAATACTATACAGATGCTAATTTAGCTGTTCAGCTCAAGGTGCTTGAAATCGATCAGACAACAGAGAAAGAAGCGGTATCTGTTCACTACGGTGATGTCACTGTCAACGCAATGCCAACAATTTTTAAAAAAATTCGGCTCAGCACTGGTGAAAATATCGGCTCTGGTCCAATTCACTTACCTGAAGAAGAAATTCATACGAGTGCGGCCTGGTTTGAATTACATGAAGCAGAGCGGAGATTTGAAGAGAAAACACTTGAACAGCTGCTGCTCGGCATCGCAAATGTTCTTCAGCACATTGTACCAGCCTTTGTGATGTGTGACCGTTCAGATATTCATGTTGTTTCACAAATTAAAGCGGCACATACCGGTAAACCGACAGTCTTTTTATATGACCACTACCCTGGCGGAATTGGCTTAAGCAAAGAGGTCCAAGCTCGTTTCGATGAAATAGCAGGTGCAGCCATTCAGCTGATAGAGCGGTGCCGCTGTGAGAACGGCTGTCCGTCCTGCATTGGCATGGAAATGAAAGAGGTGAGCGGAAAAAGCAGCATTGTTGAATTGATGTCTGGATTTTAAGGGGAAGGAGGAAGAGAGCTACTCATGTCACTAAAAGGGAAATTAAATAGAATGAAGAAGCACTTATCGCACAACCAGCCAAACGAAAAACGGCAAAAAGCAGTGGAAGGAAAGCCCCAACCTGTGACGACTGATAACATCCCATTTTTAAAGGAATGGGAGCAATTGGGTGCAGCTCCATATCACTTTGAGGATTCCTTTTGTCTCATTCGAGAAGTCACCTATTCATTAGATGACAAGCATGGACTCTATTCGTTTGCGGAACTGCCAAAGATCATCGAGGCTTGGAACAAAAGCGGCATCCAGCATTCACTATCTGCTAAAGGTTACAAACCGCATGAACTGTTTTTCTTTGATACAGAAACAACAGGATTATCTGGCGGGACGGGAAATATGATTTTCTTGCTTGGACATGCGCGGGTTTTTGCTGACAAAGTAGTGGTGAAACAGCACCTGCTCACAAATCCGGGAAATGAAGCGGCTCTTTATAAAAGCTTTCTCGATGAAGTGAACGTAGAATCGCTTGTTACATATAATGGAAAATCATTCGATTGGCCGCAAGTGAAAACGAGACATACTTTGTTGCGAGATCAAATCCCTGCGCTTCCAGAGTTTGGCCACTTTGATCTTCTGCATGGGTCAAGACGATTGTGGAAGCATAAATATGAACGAATGGCGCTGTCTGTGGTTGAAAAAGAAGAGCTGCACGTTCACCGGGAAGGCGACACACCAGGTTTTTTGGCACCGATGATCTATTTTCATTTTTTAAAGGAACAAAATCCGAAGCTCATCGAAGGGATTTTGACTCATAATGAATTAGACGTCCTTTCGTTAATCAGCCTCTACATCCATCTATCCAAAAAAATCCTATCTATGGATGCGGTAAAGGAGCACGATGAGAAATACGCGCTGGCTAGGTGGCATCTTGCGCATCGAGATGTACAGGAAGCTACGAAGCATTTGCGGGAATTAACAGGTGCTGATTTTGAACATGCCAATCAGGCGGCTTATGATCTCTCCTTACAATATAAACGGGTAAACGAGTGGGATGAAGCAGTTCGAATTTGGGAAACATTATTTGAATCAAGTGATGTCCATTTAGCATTAAAAGCAGGTATAGAGCTTGCGAAGTGTAAAGAGCATCGCCAAAAAGATGCAAGGTCAGCTCTTTCCATCACCGAATCTTTATTATCTTTCTCATCGTTAAGCGAACGAGACACGGAAGAGCTTGAGAAACGAAAAAAACGGTTATTGAGAAAAGCTGGGCAATGAAATATTATTACCCGGGAAAGCGCAAAAAATGACAACGTTCGGCTCTCGGCCGAAAATAAAAAATGTTTAGCACTTTTATTGTAGAAAGGCCGCGAATCCTGTAAAATAACGTTAGATATTGAATGAGGAGCGTATAGCATGTATAAGGGTCTTTTCTACTTGTTTTTTCTTGTGGTCATTTTGGTCGCTTTTGTGTTTTCGAACTATAAAGATATTTTTCTTGCCAACTTTTAAAATAGGTTAATGCATTAGTACATGTACACCTCTTGATTCATACATTGTTAATGTAAGAAAATAAAGGAGAGGGGAATGCTACATGTACCATCATCATCATCATTGCCATCCGAATGTTACACAGCCAATTGTTCATCCGACGAATCATTGCTGTACACACAGCGAGTCAACAACAATTGTGCCGCATATCCACCCGCAGCATGTGACAAATGTTCACCACCATAATTTCAAACATGTTCACTACTTCCCGCATACGTTTTCTCAGGTGGACCCGACAACACATCAACACTTTAACTGCGGTGGACCTTGCTGTAACAGATAAAGTGAATGGGACTTTTATAAGTCCCATTTTTTAAAAGCAGGTGAAGAAATGAAAATTATTGCTGTCACAGGGTACAAGCCGTTTGAGCTTGGGATATTCAAGCAAGACGAGCCTGCACTTCAATACATAAAAGCGGAGCTTCAAAAAAGGCTGACAGCCCTTATCGAAGAAGGTCTGGAATGGGTGCTCATATCAGGCCAGCTTGGCGCAGAAATCTGGACAGCCGAAGTGGTGTTTGAGCTTCAGGAGGAATATCCAGCGTTAAAACTTGCAGTCATTACGCCATTTTATGAACAGGAAGAGCGCTGGAATGAGCAAAACAAAGAATTGTATGAAGGAATTCTTGCACAGGCCGATTTTGTAGAAAGTGTCACGCATAGACCGTATGAAAGTCCGGCACAATTTAAACAAAAGAACCGCTTTTTTATTGAAAAAACAGATGGACTTCTCGTCTTATATGATCCCGAGCATGAGGGATCGCCGAAGTATATGATTAGAGAAGCAGAAGCCTATACCGATTACCCCATTATGTACATCACAATGGATGATCTAAGAGCGCAGGTTGAGGCGGAAGATCCGTTTTTTGATTAAAAGCAAGAGAAAATTTGACAACGTCACGTATTTCTGAAAAAATATACTATGAATTCACGATATGAGGTGAAAAAGATGCTTGCTGATAAAGTAAAGCTTTCTGCGAAAGAAATTTTAGAAAAAGAATTTAAAACAGGTGTCAGAGGGTACAAACAAGAAGAAGTCGATAAATTTTTAGATATGGTCATTAAAGACTATGAGACATTCAACCAAGAAATCGAAAAACTTCAACAAGAAAACCTCCACTTGTCAAAACAGCTTGAAGAAGCTGTTGAACAAGGGAAAAGACAGCCTGCACAGTCTAATACAACAAACTTTGATATTTTAAAAAGACTATCGAACCTTGAGAAACACGTTTTTGGCAGCAAACTTTATGATTGAGTCTTGCTGAAAAAGCTTGTGTCAGATGTCATTGTCGTTTATAATAACGCTTATTGATTAACGTTCGGGTAATCGCTGTAATGCTATTTAGGGCATTGCAGAGGAAAGTCCATGCTCGCACGGTGCTGAGATGCCCGTAGTGTTCGTGCCTGGCGAAAAAATAAGCCAGGGCAGCCTGGGAAAGGCTGACGGCAGGAAAAATGCCTACGTCCTCTTTAGGATATGGCAAAGTATCCTTGAAAGTGCCACAGTGACGAAGTCTCACTAGAAATGGTGAGAGTGGAACGCGGTAAACCCCTCGAGCGAGAAACCCAAACTTGGTAGGGGAACTTTCTCAAAGGAACCAAACGGAGAGAAGGACAGAGAATTCTGTAGATAGATGATTACCACCTGAGTACGAGGCATTTGCCGTTTGCAGTACGATGGAACAAAACATGGCTTACAGAACGTTATATCCGTTATAATAAACATGATGAAACAAAGCTCTCCTATTTCAACATATGGAGAGCTTTTATCTTGAATACATAAAAGGACGAGAAAACAGGTGATAAATTAATGAAAACCTATACACTCATCGCAACAGCTCCAATGGGGATTGAAGCAATTGTTGCAAAAGAAGTAAGAGACCTTGGCTATGAGTGCACAGTCGACAATGGAAAAGTGATTTTCAAGGGGGATGCTCTTGCGATTTGCCGTGCAAACCTTTGGCTGCGTACAGCAGACCGGATTAAGGTACAAGTTGCTGAATTTTCGGCAAAAACATTTGATGAGCTTTTTGAACGGACGAAAGCGATTGACTGGGCCGCTTTTTTACCAAAAAACAGTACGTTTCCTGTCATCGGGAAATCTGTGAAATCTCAGCTTGCCAGTGTGCCGGACTGCCAGCGCATCGTCAAAAAAGCCATCGCCCAAAAGCTGAAATCCTCCTACAATATTCAGTCTGAATGGCTTGAAGAGACGGGACCTGAATATAAAATCGAGATTGCTCTTTTAAAAGATAAAGCTGTGCTTATGCTTGATACATCTGGTGTAGGTCTTCATAAACGTGGATACCGCATGGATCAAGGCGGAGCACCTATTAAAGAAACGCTTGCAGCTGCGCTCGTCCTATTAACGAACTGGACACCTGACCGTCCGTTTGTTGATCCTTTCTGCGGATCAGGAACAATCGCCATTGAAGCAGCGATGATAGGACAAAACATTGCCCCGGGATTCAACCGGGATTTTGCGTCTGAATCATGGGAATGGATCGGCGAAGACGTATGGAACAAAGCGCGTGTAGAAGTAGAAGAAAAAGCAAACTATGACCAGCCGCTCCGCATTATTGCAAGTGATATCGACCATCGTATGGTAGACATTGCAAAAATGAATGCAGAAGAAGCAGGACTAAGTGAACTGATTGAGTTTAAACAAATGCAAGTAAAAGACTTTCAAACAAAAGAAGAGTATGGTGTGATTGTCGGAAATCCTCCTTACGGTGAACGACTGAGTGATAAACCAGCAGTTGAAAAAATGTATCAAGGAATGGGTGAAGCATTTAAGAACCTAGATACCTGGTCCATTTACATCTTAACGTCACACGAAAAATTCGAAGAATGCTTCGGAAGAAAAGCGACGAAAAAGAGAAAGCTGTTTAACGGTTTTATCAAAACAGACTATTATCAATATTGGGGAAAACGCCCGCCTAGAAAACAAACAACCGAATCGTAATAAATGGCCGCACCGAAAGAAGGTGCGGCTTTTTTGTGCTGAAAAGGTATAACTCTAAGCGAGACGGAATAAACTGAACTTGATTTTAAAAAAAGAGGTGTCTTCATGATTCATTATGATCAAATTCAGTTAATCCAAAAAGCACTCGCTTCGACTGCTCAAGAAATAGAAGGGCATGAAGGTGGACAATCTGCTCAGCTTACGGCAGCCATCGAAGATTTGGCACTGGCTCAGGCATACATAGAACGTTCTGAGCATGCATTTTTAATGAAGGAAAGCTATCAACATCGCCTGCGCTCATAAAAAAAGATTGTTTTTCCCCAGCGTAAATGGTACTATTGAATGTCTGAATGATTCAAAAGTTGGGGGTTGAAGCAGGTGACAGCATCTCGTTTGCCTTTTTCATTATCAAAAGAACACAATTTTTACGAAGAACTGGGCAACTGGATTGGTGATGTGTTTTATGACATTTTGCCAGAAAAGGGCTTTGATCTTCGAGATGAACAAATATTCATGGCTTTTCAGCTAGAAAGAGCCTTTAAAGAAAAAAGTGTGATGTTTGCCGAAGCTGGGGTAGGCACAGGCAAAACCATCGTCTATCTATTATTTGCCGTCACATATGCAAGGTATACAGGGAAGCCTGCGATTATTGCATGTGCAGACGAAACGTTAATTGAACAGCTCGTTAAACAAGAAGGTGATATCTATAAAATTGCCAATCACCTTGATATTCAAATAGATGCGAGATTAAGTAAATCGCATGATCAATATTTATGCTTAAAGAAGCTAGAGAAAACGATGCAGCGTGAAGATGATGAAAAGTGGCTCGATATTTATGAATCACTGCCTTCATTTGTTCATGAATCACACGGTATGCAAACCTTTTATCCGTATGGCGATCGAAAAGAGTATCCAGAGTTATCAAATGATGAATGGTCACGAATTGGCTATGACTCGTTTCAGGACTGCCTGACGTGCGATATGCGTCATCGCTGCGGTCTGAATTTATCAAGAGATCATTACCGGAAAGCGACAGATCTCATCATCTGTTCACATGATTTTTACATGGAGCATGTGTGGACGAAGGAATCCCGAAAACGTGAGGGACAGCTTCCGCTGCTTCCTGAGCATAGCTCCGTCGTATTTGATGAAGGACATCTTCTCGAGTTTGCCGCACAAAAAGCGTTAACGTACCGAGTGAAGCAATCAACGCTTGAAACATTTTTGGAGCGTCTTTTGCAAAACGACATACGCGAAGAATTTGCAGAGCTTGTTGAAGATGCACTTGCAACAAACGATGAGTTCTTTTATCTCTTAAAAACACATGCCAAAGAAGTCAAAGGCTCGCACCGGCTTGAAATTGGGCGTGTCGATGAGGTGAAGCGTTCTGCAAGCGAATTGTGTGACTTGCTTGAAAAAATCGGAGAAGCGCTCGTGTTTGAATCTGAAATGTATACGATCGATCAATACGAATTATCTGTTGTGGAAGAATACATTGAACAAATGGCGTATTCTCTATCGCTTTATCAAAAAAATGCCATTAGCTGGCTGGAAAAACAGGAATTAGATACAACATTTGTTGTGATGCCGAAGACGGTTGCAGAGGTACTTGGCGAAAAAGTTTTCTCGCAAAAAAGACCATATATTTTCTCTTCCGCTACATTGTCTGAGAATCAATCCTTTGATTATTTAGCTGAAAGTCTTGGGATCAAAGATTACTTATCAATGAGTGTCGCTTCGCCGTATGATTACGATGAACAAATGAAGATTTATTTCCATGGAATTCAGCAGATCGCTGAGCAAGAGGCAAAAGCACAGCAAGTGATCACTCAGCTGAAAGAAAATGGAGGACGATCTCTGATTCTCTTCCCTTCATTTGATGAACTCCATTTCTTTAGAAAACAGCTTGAAGCAGCAAATGAATCACTGCCGTTTGACGTATATTTTGAGGGAGACGAGGAAATCAGCACAATTGTTCAAAAGTTCCAAGCTGATGAGACGTCTGTGTTATGCTCTGTTCATCTGTGGGAAGGGCTTGATATTCCAGGTGAATCATTAACGAATGTGATCATCTGGGGACTTCCTTATCCGCCGCATGATCCGGTATTTGAAGCGAAACGAAATGAAGCAAAGGATGCACATGCTGAAGTTGACCTTCCGTATATGCTGCTTCGCTTACGCCAAGGGATCGGAAGACTGATCCGGACAAGCCAAGACGCAGGAAGCATTCATATTTATTTTGATCGTAAGGAAGATACAGCGCTTCAAAGTAAAATTGAATCCGTCCTGCCAGTGAAGCCCATCATTACATCTTAAATAGCTGAAAACTTGTAAAGGAGGAGGATACCGCTGTGTATCCTCCTTTTTCATTGACAAAAGAACATTCATTGAAGTAGCCTTGAAACGTACATACATATTATTGATTGGGGGAACAAACGCATGAGTCTTGAAGCAACTGAGAAAGCGTTTTATCAATTACTAGGGAAAATCGCCCATTATACAGAGGCGCTCCATTTACTTTATTGGGATTCTAGAACACAAGCGCCTAAAAAAAGTGCGGATTTTAGAGCGGAAACGATCGGTCAATTATCAAGTGATATTTTTAATATGAAGACTTCTGACGAAATGAGAGATCTTCTTCACGAATTAAACAAACATCGAGATGAGCTGTCAAAAGATACACAGAAGGCGCTCGAATTATCACAAAAAGAGTATGATGAAAACAGTAAAATTCCGAAAGAAGAATTTAAAGAATACTCGATTTTGCAATCAAAAGCAGAGCATGTTTGGGTTGAAGCAAGGGAGAAATCAGACTTTTCACTCTTTGCACCATACTTAAAACAGCTTATTGACTTTAACAAGCGTTTCATCCAATATTGGGGCGTGAAAAAAACGCCTTATGATGTGCTGCTCAATAACTATGAGCCAGATATGACGGTTGAACAGCTTGATCAAAAATTTGGTGCACTTCGTGACGCTATTGTTCCTCTTGTGAAAAAAATCGAAGCTTCACCAAATAAGCCGGATACTTCATTTTTATCGAAAAGCTTTCCAATCGATAAACAAAAGGAATTGAGCCTCTTTTTCTTAAAAGAATTAGGATATGACTTTGACGCAGGCCGCCTTGATACAACCGTCCATCCATTTGCAGTGACATTAAGCAGAGGTGACGTGCGTGTGACGACCCGTTATGATGAGCATGATTTTCGAATGGCGATCTTTGGCACGATTCATGAATGTGGTCATGCGATTTATGAGCAAAACATTGATGAAGCACTGAGCGGAACGCTTTTATGTGATGGCACTTCGATGGGCATCCATGAATCACAGTCTCTTTTCTTTGAGAACTTTATCGGCAGACACGAAGATTTCTGGAAAACGTATTATCAAAAGCTGCAAGAAGCATCTCCTGAGCAATTTAAAGATGTTTCTTTAGAAGACTTTGTGCATGCAGTGAATGAATCGAAGCCGACTTACATTCGAATTGAAGCCGATGAACTGACGTATCCGCTTCACATTATCATCCGCTATGAAATTGAGAAAGCGATTTTCAATGAAGAAGTAGCAGTTGAAGATCTACCTGCACTTTGGAATGAAAAATATCAAGCGTATCTTGGCATTACGCCTCCTAATGATGCACTCGGTATCTTGCAGGATGTTCACTGGTCTGATGGAAGTTTTGGCTATTTCCCTTCATATGCCCTTGGTTATATGTATGCGGCGCAATTAAAACAACAAATGATTAAAGACTTACCAAATTTTGATGAGCTAATTCAAAATGGGTCTTTTGCACCGATAAAAGAATGGCTGACGGAACATGTTCATCAGCATGGAAAACGGAAAAAGCCATCTGAAATCATTCAAGATGCAACAGGCGAAGAATTAAATGTTCAATATTTAATCGACTACTTAACGGATAAATATACGAAACTGTATTTATCATAAAAGAAGGGCACCCTTTCATGAGAAGGGTGCTTTTTTGATGCTTGAATATTCTAAAAACGAACATTTTGTTCTGATCTATTATTTAAGTTCGGTATTTTTCTGGAAAAGTGCTTTCCAAGCGTCTGAAATCTTGTTATAATTTGAACACTATAACACTCATATAATCGCGTGATGATGGCACGCAAGTTTCTACCGGACACCGATACGGTCCGACTATGAGTGAGCAAAATGAAACAGCTCTTGTCTGAGCTGAAGATCCGTGGATCGTTTTCGCATTGCTTGCTCCTCATGGGCAGCAATGCTTTTTTTATGCAAAAAATCGAATGTTTGCCAATATGCTAGGGGGAAAAATGATGGAATTGTTACGTCAAAAAATTGAGAACGAAGGAATCGTTCTGTCAAATCAAGTGTTAAAGGTAGATGCTTTTTTAAATCATCAAATTGATCCTGTGTTAATGCATGAGATTGGGCAAGAGTTTGCTAGATTATTTAAGCATGATGGCATTACAAAAATCATCACAATCGAATCTTCAGGCATCGCACCTGCTGTGATGGCTGGGCTTGCTCTTCAAGTCCCTGTTGTGTTTGCAAGAAAACGTCAATCACTCACATTAACGGATAACCTGTTAACAGCCAGTGTGTACTCTTTTACGAAAAAAGTAGAAAGCACGATTGCTGTCTCAAATACGCATCTGAGTGAAAACGATTGTGTGTTAATCATTGATGATTTTTTAGCAAATGGTGAAGCTGCGAAAGGACTTGCAGCGATTGCAAAGCAGGCAAAGGCGAAAGTAGCCGGATTTGGCATTGTCATTGAAAAATCATTCCAGCCTGGAAGAAATGCGCTTGTGCAAATGGGCTACCGCGTCGAGTCCCTCGCACGTATTGAATCACTTGAGGAAGGGAAAGTCACGTTTGTACGGGAGGTACAATCATGAATGCCGCTAAAAAAGTCAAAACGCTCTCGCTGGGCATTCAGCATGTACTGGCAATGTATGCAGGTGCTGTTCTTGTACCGCTCATTGTTGGAGATGCGCTTGGGCTCACGCCTGCACAGCTGACTTACCTCATCTCTGCGGATATTTTCATGTGCGGGGCTGCTACATTGCTTCAAGTATGGAAAAACCGCTTCTTTGGGATCGGTTTACCTGTTGTATTAGGCTGTACATTTACGGCGGTTTCTCCAATGATTGCGATTGGCTCTAAGTATGGAATTTCGTCTATCTATGGCAGTATTATCGCTGCTGGGTGTATTGTCATTCTTCTTTCTTTTTTCTTTGGGAAGCTTGTGAAATTTTTCCCGCCTGTTGTCACAGGCTCTGTCGTCACGATTATTGGTATCACCCTCATTCCTGTAGCGATGAACAATATGGCAGGAGGAGAAGGAAGTGCGGACTATGGTTCTTTTGAAAATCTAGGGCTCGCTTTCCTTGTACTATTTATCATTGTACTGCTCTATCGATTCACGAAAGGGTTCATGAAGGCGATCGCCATTTTAATCGGTATTCTCCTTGGGACAGCAGTTGCTGCGTTTATGGGGAAAGTGGAAACAGCTGAGGTGGCAAACGCCCAGGTTTTCCGTATGATTGAGCCATTTTATTTTGGCATGCCGACCTTTGAATTTGCACCGATCATGACCATGACGTTAGTTGCGATTGTGTCATTAGTTGAATCAACAGGCGTTTATTTCGCACTAGGTGATTTAACAAATCGTTCATTAAAAGAAAAAGATTTAGCTAAAGGCTATCGGGCAGAGGGGATTGCTGTGTTATTAGGTGGAATCTTCAACGCTTTTCCGTACACAGCCTACTCACAAAACGTTGGATTGATCCAGCTAACAGGCGTCAAGAAAAACCAAGTCATTGTCGTAACAGGGGCATTGCTCATGTTATTTGGTCTTTTTCCTAAAATCGCTGCCTTTACGACGATTATTCCAAAATCGGTTCTTGGCGGTGCAATGGTTGCCATGTTTGGTATGGTCATTGCATACGGTATTAAAATGCTCTCGCGCGTGGATTTTGCAAAGCAGGAGAACTTGCTAATCGTTGCTTGCTCCGTGGGAATCGGCTTAGGTGTTACCGTGGTGCCGCAAATGTTTGAGCATCTGCCAGACTCGATTAAATTATTAACAAGTAACGGTATTGTGGCCGGAAGCTTTACCGCAATTTTGCTCCATATTATTTATCACATGATTCCTTTTAAAAAAGAAGCCGGGCATGACCTGGTAGAAGAACCTAAGCAATCTGTTATGTAAACACCTCTCTTGGAGAGGGATTCAGATTATGGACAAAGAGCTAAAATGACCTTTTTTAGCTCTTTGTCTTCTTTTTAGCTTGATAAAAAACCTTTGATCCTAGGAAGGAGCGTGTGAGGGTTTGTCTACAAGCTGAAAGCCCGCATCTTTTGGATACGGGCTTTTTGTGATTAGCACTATTAATGCTGTACCGGCGGCATTGTTTCGTTAATGACTGCAAATGTATAGCCCCTTGCTTTTAGCTGTATAATCAGGCTGTCTAAATAGTTTGTGGTAGAGGGTTGATCATGCATTAATATAACTTTTGGTTCCCATGGTTTATTTTTCTCAAACATTTGCAATTGATTCAATACCTCTGGAACATATTGTGAGTTTTTATATCTCCAGTCAAGGCTATCAATCGTCCAGTCCCAGTAAATAAAGCCATTTTGGTTTAAACGTACTTTTTGATGATATGTTAAATTTGGAACACTGCCATAGGGGGTTCTTACAAGACGGCTGTAGACACCTGTAACAGAGGCAAGAATACGCTGAGCTTCTCTCATTTCATTTGTGGGAGACTCGCTGTTCTGATAAAAGAGGTTTATATCATGCGTCATGCCATGAAGACCTAATTGATGTCCTTCTTGATAAAGTCTTTTCACAGTTGATTGGTGTGCTTGGATTTGCGGTCCAAGCATGAAGAACGTTGCCTTCACGTGATGTGCTTTTAATACATTTAACAGCTGATTTGATGTAGCAGAAGGACCATCATCAAATGTTAAAAAGACTGTTTTATTCGTTGCCTGTTGGTTTGGATTGGTCTTAAAATGTGTATCCAATGTTCTTGTAGACTGATCTTTTGCTTTCAGACCTGTGTCACGAAAATCACTGCTGGCAACATTTTTTGCTTGCCCATTTGTCGCCTGCAAATGGGGTTTAGACATATCCCAGATAAAAAAGAGAAACAGTGTAAGAAGCACTAAACCAATTACCTTTGAGAGAAGTATCATGTTGTAGGGTGTCTTTTTTTTGGAAACCTTTTTCATTACAATCACTCCAGTCAATTAAATTTTGAGCCGAACCATGTTGTAGATTCTTTCTTTTTTCACTGTTTTTCTTGGTACACATATTGATTATGTATATAGTGGAAAAAATCCTTTTTAAATAGAAAATTCAAATGAATTAGAAATTTACGGTTGTTACTTTGTGTTGATCAGCAAAAAAAGGTGATCCATTCATGTTTAAATAAAATCATTCTGAATAATGATCGAAACGTTAATATTTATACGCTAAGATAGCAGCAGATGTGACCATTAATTCGAAGCGAAAGGGAGATTCTTTATGAAAGTGTTGTATAATGATGATTTCATTGAAAAAAGGGTGCTTATGTGGAAAGTGGAGACAGAGGCGATTAATCTCAAAAAACAATAGAGAAAAGCTTGAACCACTACAAAATAAAGAAGATATCGGCAAATTCTCTCTTACCGTACAACGACTAGAGAAGGATTTAAACAATATGTGTCCGGTTCAGAGGTTTGTAAAACTAGTTCTTTTCTAGATAACTGTACACAAAGTCAAAATCATACCAAGCAAATTCATCGCATATTTGGCAAGACTAGATGAAGCAAACTACCTAAGACTCACTGAAATAAATAAAAGCAACTATGCAAAGCGGAGAGAAATAAAGAACGCGTCTTTGCGGATGCAAAAGAAAAGCATAGTATGCGTTGGGCGAAATTTCGTGTACTAAAAAAATTTCAATGCAAGCGATGCTTACTCTCGCTGCCATGAATCTTAAATAATTAGCTAACTAGACATGGAAAACACTATGTCCAGCGTAAACCCTTTATAATTACTACGGTCTGAACACTTCTCTTTTAGAAGTGTTTTTTTGCATAAAAAAAGCAGGTTCGCTTGGCTTAGAACGAACCTGTGAAGGAGGAAAACTACATCATGTTTTCACCTATATTATCCAATATTTATCAATTGTCGTCAAGACAAAAAGTTAGACGAAGGAAAATATTTTGACTGAATTGTGACGTTTTGGCATGTATATCCTTTTTTCGATAGGGGATATTAATCGAAAAAAGAGGTGAAGCCGATGGCGTACATTCTTTCTGTTGGAACGAGTCTGCCACAACATCATGTGGATCAGAAAAAGGCGGCTGATTTTGCTAGATCCCAATTTAAACGATCGTTTAAAGATATCGACCGGCTGCTCAGAGCTTTTCAAAATGGAGAAATCGAGAGCAGACAGTTTGTGCAGCCAATTGAATGGTATCAGACGCACCACTCTTTTGAGGAGAAAAACAACCTCTATTTGGAAAAAGCATTGGCTCATGCAAAAGAAGCGGTCATACACTGTCTTCATGAGAAGGCATTCCTGAAAAAACCGATTCCGTTTGAAGAAATCGATGCATTGTTTTTTATTTCAAGCACCGGACTTTCGACACCAAGCCTTGATGCAAAACTGATGAACGTTCTCCCTTTTTCGCCTTATACGAAACGAGTGCCGATCTGGGGCTTAGGATGCGGGGGCGGAGCGGCGGGGTTGACCCGGGCTTACGAATACATAAGGGCATTTCCAGAAGCGAAGGTACTGGTTGTCGCCTGCGAACTGTGCAGTTTAACCTTTCAGCCGCAAGATCAATCAAAAAGCAATTTAATCGGTACATCTTTGTTCGGAGACGGGACAGCAGCGGTACTCTTAACTGGAGAAAAAGGTGTATCAGAATACACCCATCTAAAAACAGTCCCTAAAGTGATTGGTACACAATCTGTCACAATGAAAGAGTCTGAGGATGTGATGGGCTGGGAATTTACAAGTGACGGCTTTCAGGTTATTTTCTCCCGTGACATTCCTTCCATTATTTCCGGCTGGTTAAAAGAGCAAGTCGATCAATTTTTAGAGAAGCAAGAGTATTCTGTAGAAGAACTATCGGTTTTTCTTGCCCATCCTGGAGGGAAAAAAGTGATCTATGCCTATATTAAAAGTCTATCCTTACAAGAAGATCAGCTTTTTTCATCAAAAGAAGTACTCAGACAACACGGAAATATGTCCTCTGCCACAGTTTTGTATGTGATCAAGCATTATCTTGAACATCAATCCGCTGAAGCGGGAGATATCGGTCTTTGCGGAGCGCTTGGTCCGGGATTTTCATCAGAGCTGCTGCTCATGAAATGGGAGGAGGTCATATCATGATCATTTGGCTCGTCATTGGTTTCTTCGTGTGTCAGCGGCTTATTGAAATGCTTGTGGCTAAAAGAAATGAAAAGAAAGTGAAAGCGATCGGTGCCATTGAATTTGGTGCAAGTCATTATCCTTATATGGTCGCTATGCATGCGGGCTTTTTTCTCTCACTCATGGTTGAGGTATGGGGGTTAAACAGGCCGCCGTCGCGCTATTTTCTTGTGTTGCTCGTTTTCCTGCTGGCTACACAGGTTATTCGATATTGGGCATTATGCTCTCTTGGAACGTATTGGAATACAAAGATTTTAGTTGTACCAAATGCGATGATGGTGAAAAAAGGACCTTATCGCTGGTTAAAGCATCCTAACTATGTCGTGGTGGCGATTGAGCTTATGCTGATCCCGCTTTTATTTAATGCCTATTTTACCGCCATTTTGTTCACATGTTTAAATGCATGGATGATGGCTGTGAGAATTCAAACAGAAGAGAAAGCGCTCAATCAGTATTTGTTAAATTAATATTGAAAATCATTATCAATTGTGATACACTTTCATTAATGATAAGCATTCTCAATCACGAAGGATGGACGGTGATCACATGACAATGGTTTTCTTACTCGGTACGGTCTGTGTATACAGCCTATTAATTGGCTTCGTATTAAAAGGTGTTTCTAAAAAATCTGCTTCCTGATCGCAGTCAATTGCGACTGATCGGGCAGCAGATTTTTTTTATTTCCTCAGATCAGAAGAAAAATCTCTTGATTTTGTGTAAAATGGTATCACATACATAACTGACTTTTCTAAAAACAAAGGGGTTTATCGTCATGGAAGACTTGTCTATTCGAGATTCGCTCGTTCAAACTACAGGTGCTTTATATCAAAGCCTTCTCAAAAGGGATGATCATGAACGCGCAGCCAAACTTGCATCGATTATCAAAAAGGAAGCAGAAGAAGAAGTGTATATCGCATTTACCGGCCACTATTCAGCTGGAAAGTCATCACTTGTGAATCATCTGCTTCATGATCACATCCTGCCAACGAGTCCGATTCCAACAAGTGCAAACTTGGTCGTCGTGAGGAAAGGGGAGAGTGAAGTAAAGCTTCACACCTCAGATGGCCGTTTTGCAAAAATGAGCGGTTCTTATGATAAAGAAGCAGTTCAGCGTTTTTGTAAGGACGGGGAACAGATTGAAATGGTGGAAATTAGCGGGGACTATAGAGGATTGGAAGAAAAGGTGGCACTGATTGATACGCCTGGAATTGATTCAACGGATCATACCCATTTCTTATCTGCCGCGTCTATTCTACATCAAGCAGATGCTCTTTTTTATGTCGTGCACTACAACCATGTTCATTCGGAAGAAAACATTCGTTTCATTCGCTCCATTAAAGAGAAAGTGCCAAATCTTTATTTCATCGTAAATCAAGTCGATCGACATGATGAGCATGAGACAGCGTTTGAAGACTACAAAAATCAAGTAGTTGATATGCTTCTTAAAGAGGGCATTGAAGAAGAACATCTATACTTTACATCTGTAACCGATGAGTCGCATCCAAGAAACGAAATGATTCGTTTAATCGAGAAACTGCAAGAATTACAAACATTGCCGAAAGCATCACTTCGCGCCTATACCGAGCAGAAAATAGAGAATGTTTTAAAAGAACATATTGACTCATTAAAAGAAGAGCTGCAAGAAGAGGATCTTGATTCACTGCTTCAAGAAAAAAGAAGAGAAGTCAAGGAACTTGAAGCGAAAAGCAGCTTTATTGAAAATGGAGCAAAACAGTTAGAAGACGAAGTGTCTTTTGAAGTCGAGAATATTTTAAAAAATGCAAACCTAACCCCATTTAAAATGAGAGAGCTTGCAAGTGACTATATTGAATCGAAAGCACCTGGCTTTAAGGTAGGACTACTGTTCGCTAAAAATAAAACTGAGCAGGAAAAAGAAAAGCGGGCGAACGATTTCTTAGCAGATGTCAAAGCAAGAATGAAAGCTGAAGTGGACTGGCATATTGCTGAGCTGCTCAAAAAAGAAGTCAAGAAACATCAGCTTGGTGAAGAGCTATTAAATCAAGTGATGGCATTTGAAACACCTGTGGAAGAATCACTGCTTGAAAACGTCATCCATCATGGTGCGACATTTTCAAATGAATACGTTTTGCAATATGCAAAAGATGCTGGTGAAGCACTGAAAAGACAGACCAAACAGAAAGCAATACCATTGATTGAACAAATGACCGAGACGCTGAAAACCCAGCTCATGAATGAAAAGGGAAAGCAACAAGATAAGTGGGCCCAGGCAGCACAGGAGCTCCAAGCGCTCGAGCAAAGCATGGAAAAAAATGATCAAATCAGAAGAGATATTGAGCATGTATGGGATATATGGCAAAACGGAACAAATGAGCAGATCACAGATGATTGGTTTTATGTGAAAAAACATCGGATGCAGCATGACGAGCTAAATCAGAATCATACGTCCACTCATGCTGAAGAAAGCGAGAAAGAAAATCAGCAGCAGACAGAGCTTGATCAAATGCGTCAATCACAGCATATTACGACAGCGCAGTCGATTGACCAGTTTGAGCAGCTTTCTCAAATGTTAATGCCATTAAACGCGCTTCAGTCTCAAAGAAAGTCCTTTGAACAACGAACAAAGCGGCTTCAAGCGAAGGAATTTACACTCGCCTTATTCGGTGCTTTTAGTTCAGGGAAATCGTCGTTTGCCAATGCCCTAGTTGGGAGAAAGGTGCTGCCATCATCTCCTACACCAACGACGGCCACGATCAATAAGCTGACGCGGCCGACAGGAGACCATCCGCATGAAAGTGTGAAAGTGGTGTTCAAAACCGAGCAGGAAATATTAGAAGAGCTCGATCAAATTCTCGGTTTTTCTATAACAGAAGAAAAGGGAGATACGTTTCAAGCCAAACTCGAACGAACGCTGAAAAAAAGAGAGCTTGAACAGGATCACCGCATCATTGTTGAACATTTTTTAAACGCTCATGAAAAGTTCCGTGAGTCCATTCAAAAACAAACGCCGCACAATGTCACCCTGCAAGAATTAAAGCCATATGTGGCAGAAGAGGCTGTTTCTTGTGTGGTGAAGGAAGTGACGGTGTATTTAAGTACACCTTTAACAGATAAAGGACTAACGATTGTTGATACACCAGGCGCCAGCAGTATGAATAAACGTCATACAGAGATTGCCTTTCAATATATGAAGGATGCTGATGCCCTTCTTTATTTAACTTACTACCAGCATTCTTTCTCAAAAGCAGACCGGTCATTTTTACGTAAACTCGGGCTTGTAAAAGATTCATTTAGCATGGATAAAATGTTTTTTATTATCAATGCAGCTGACCTCGCAAAGGATCAAACAGAGCTTGAAACCGTCTTTGACTATGTGAAAAATGAGCTCACAAAAGAAGGCATCCGGCAGCCAAACCTTTATCATGTATCCAGTAAGGAAGAGATCGAAGGAAAGGTTCAGTCGCCCTATAACCAGTATGCACAGCTTAGAACACAGCTCGACTATTTTATTGAGGAAGAATTAACGAAAGATGCGATTGAGCTGCTGTATTTTGAAGCGAGTACATTATGTAGAACAGTCGACAAGCTGCATGAGACGCTGCATCAGTCAGAAGATGAAAAGCAAGCGGAAAAGAAAAAGATAGACACATCCTATGAAGCGATCGTTGATCAAATGAGCCATATTAAACGATCTAAGCTAGTGACAGAAAGTGTGAAAAAGGACTTACACGAACAGCTTTACCACATTGTTCAGCGCTTGTCACTTTATGCAAATGATCTGTTAAAGACAGCCTTTTATCCTGGAATATCTCAAGGGGACTTCAGGCAGGAGTTGAAAAAAGCGCTTGAACAGGCGCTAAAGGATTATGAATTTGAATTTGTACAGGAGATAAAGGCGCTTGATATTCGAATGGAATCGTTTATCACTCAATATTTCAAAGAGGAGTGGGAGAAAGGATTACAGGCTGCGTGTGCAGAAGATCCTTACTTTTCTCTCCGGCTGTCGCCGCCAGATGAGAAAAATGCAGAGCTGAAACAAATTGAAGTGGAAGCGGACCTAACGCCGTTTGAGCCGCTCTTAAAGAAGCAAAAATCAGCAAAAGCTTTCTTTGAACAGAACGGGAAGGCAGCGTTTATTGAAGCGATTCGAGATGTTCTTTTCCAGTTAACGACGAAATGGGCAGATAAAGAAAAAGAAGAATTACAGAGCAGATACGAAATGATGGTGAAGACCTTTACTGAAAGATATGAGACAGAAGCGTTCAAGCAGCTGAATGAACAAAAACAAACATTTATCATGAGCTTGACGACAGATGCGAAAGAGCAGGCGATGATAGAACAAGTATACAAGCAGACAAATGAATGGAAGAATCAGTTGAAAACCATTTGATTCATGATAGACTATATAAAAAAGAAAGCAGTTGATAAAAAATGACGAGCGTACATGAAGAGATTTCCGCACATTCACAAAAACAGAATGCTCATATCAAGTCGTTTCTTGCGCTTGAGCAGAAAAGAGAGCAGGCAATAGAGACTGCTGTTTTCAAGTGTGAGCAAAACGAACCATTTACAACTGACGATATCAATGCGATTACTTCGAAGATGAATGAGCTTGCACGAGGCGGTATTGTTCCGCTGCGTAAGCATGTTACGATTGATATGGTTAAGGAGTATGTCGAACGAAAACAGAAGTAAAGAGTAACTTTCTCTTTTTTGGTCATCTTAACAAGTGAACAGAGAAAGGGGAATGATGATGGAAAAAAAGCAGCATGCAAAAAAGCAGGATGAGCGTAACCCGAAACAAAAAGAGATGCCGTCCTACGCAGAAGCAGAATCGAAAAAAATGCAATACGGTCAAAAATAATCCAAAGGTGCCACTTCTTTTCCAAAAGAAGAGGGCGCCTTTTTTATGTCGAATTCTATGTTCTGTGATAGAATAGGAGTATTGTTTTGAAAAAGGGAGTTTATAAGAATGAATAAACACGTACTGCTTGTTGATGGTATGGCGCTTCTGTTCAGATCGTTCTATGCAACGGCTGTCCATCGCAATTTTATGATAAATGATCACGGCGTCCCGACGAATGGCGTGAATGGTTATTTGAAGCACTTATTAACCGCTGTTCAGACATTTGAGCCAACTCATATTGTGTGTTGCTGGGATATGGGAAGCCAAACATACCGAAATGAATTGTTTCAAGATTATAAAGCAAATCGAGGAGAGGCGCCTGTCGAGCTCATTCCGCAATTCGATTTAGCAAAAGAAGCGACAGAAGAACTAGGAATTGTAAACGTTGGTTTAAAAGGCTTTGAGGCAGATGATTGTATCGGCACGCTGGCGGCAGTCTATCAGAATGAAGCACGTGTGACGGTTCTAACCGGCGACAGAGATTTACTGCAGATATTGAATGAACAAGTGACTGTTGCTTTGATGCAAAAAGGAATCGGGAACTATAAACATTATACAAAAGCCTTATTTGAAGAGGAAATGGGCATCTCTCCAAAGGCGCTGATCGATATGAAAGCACTTATGGGGGATTCAAGTGACAATTACCCCGGCGTGAAAGGAATCGGAGAAAAAACAGCATTAAAATTTATTCAAACATATCAAACCATTGATGGATTATTAGAAAATGTTCATGAACTAACTGCCGCACAGCAAAAGAAAATGCAAGCAGGATTAGAAGATTTGAAGCTCTCCCGTCTATTGGCAGAGATCAAATGTGATGTCCCGCTGAGCTGTCCAATTGATGAGACGAAGATGAACATCAATCAAGAACGGGCTGCTGCCATGCTGAGATACCATCAAATCAAAGGAATTGAACCGATGGTGAATCGATTAAGTAAAATAGAGATCAGCTAAGCCGATCTCTCAGCGTAAAGACAAACCCTCGCATTCGTTGTCAGGTCTGCGCTCCGGTGCTCACGAATGTCAAATTCGCTCCGCTCCGGTACTCGCCCTTCCTAGACTGCAAAGGTTTTCTATCACGCTGAAAAGAAGACAAAGGACTAAAATAAAAATCATTTTAGCCCTTTGTTAGAGATCAGCTAAGCTGGTCTCTAAGGTCATATTTTTGTATTGCTTTTCTTCGCTCTATTTTCGAGCTGAGATAGTGGCTGCTTATCTTTTGTTTGCGCATCACCTTGAGGGGTTGTCCCACTTGTGACACGACCTTTATTCTCTTTATCCAATCAGTATCACCTCATACATTAGCATAACCGAAAAAAAGCGATTCATCCTTTAGAAAGGTGAATCGCTTTTCTAGCGAGCTGATCAGCTACTTGATTTTCCTTGCTTGGAATCCACTTAATGAAAAATAAATCAAACTGCCGTTGAAGCTCGATCATCTCTTTTATAAAAGGCTGAAAGGCTGGATTTTTAGCAAATCCTGCATTGGCCGCACGGTCAACTACCTGTGAATCTGTTCGAAACGAAACGGAACGCAGTCCTTTTTCTACGCAGATTTTCATCCCTTCAATGAGAGCGGAAAATTCTGCTTCGTGATTGCTCATTGATCCGAGAGGAATCGAGAAAGATTCTGCCTTTCCATCATATTTAATGAAAATGCCGATACCAGAAGGACCTGGATTTCCTGCGCTAGCACCATCAATGTATATTTCAGCTGGCAATTTATTTCACCCTTTCATCAAGCGGAACCATTCTTTTCGCTGCATACGCATATGGTGTCCCAATCGCGGCGACGATAAATTTAATCACATAAGTCGTGATGAAGATTTCGATCCATACATGAAATGGATAGGTGCCAAGAAAGGCAATGGTTGTGAAGATCAGTGTATCAAGTAGCTGGCTGATCATCGTACTTCCAGCGTTGCGCACCCAGAGCGCACCATCGGAAGGAAATATCCGGCGAATAAACGAATATACATAAACATCTAACATTTGACTGATGATATAAGCAGCAAGACTGCCAAGTGCGACCCTTGGCATAAAGCCAAATATCGTTTCGAGCGATGTTTGAGAAATGTCGGATGGAGCGGGATGGAAAAGCAAAGCCTCCTGCATGACAACGGTTAACGTTAAAAGGGTGGCAAAGCCAATCCAGACAGCTTTCCTCGCTTCATTTTGTCCATATTTTTCATTCAATACGTCCGTTGCAAAGAACACACTGCCATATAAAATGTTTCCAAGTGTTGCCGTTAAGCCAAACAATTCAACGGTTTTGACCACTTGTAAATTTGCAGCAACCGTCGCAAAGCCAATCCAGACGAAAAGGCCCATCTTGCCAAATCCTTTATAAAATAGAAGAACAATGATAAAATTAATGATCGCAAATAAGATCCAAATACCTTCATTAAACAAGTGACATGAACTTCCTTTCTCATTGTAAAATGTAACTTTTTGATTATAGCATAACGAACGTTTACCTTAAAAGCACGGGAAGGCGATGTGATCAATGAAATTAAGAGCACACTATACAATGAAAGTGAAATCGATTGGGTCCATTGCTTTTTTCCAAGAAGATTGGATGGAGCTAAAAGAGGCCTTGCTTTTAGCCAAACATATCGATAAAAAAGAACCACAGTCCCTCCTATCATTTGAAGACGAAAAAGGGGCGATGTGGTCTATTAAAGAACTTGAAAAGCTAAATGAAGAACTAAAGCTTGAACCTGATCAGCTTCAGGTCTATTTTGATGCAAGTTTTCACAAAGAAACAGGCGACTCTGGCCTTGGGGTTGTCGTCTACTATAAGCTCGGAGAAGATGCTTATCGTTTGAGAAAAAATCAGTCCTTCCAAGGAATCACCAATAATGAAGCGGAGTATGCAGCTTTATTTGAGGCAGTAAAAGCTTTGAAAGACCTTGGGGCAAGCAGAAATTCTGTCACGATTAGAGGCGATTCACTTGTTGTCATGAATCAATTAAAAGGAGAATGGCCTTGTTATGATGATATACATAACAAATGGCTCGACCGGATTGAAGCGGCTTTAAAGGAGCTGAGGCTTACGCCAACATATGAAGTCATCGATCGTAAACAAAATGCAGAAGCGGATCAGCTTGCAAGGCAGATACTTGCAGACGTCCCAATTGAAAGTAAATTGAAATTAGAAGCAGACGGAGCTGAATAATGTGGATAAAAAAACAGCAGTACAAGAATTGACGGATCTCCAAGACACGTATTGTTCAGATTGCTTGATTAAGAAGCACTTTCGAAAAGAATATGGCAAAAAATACGCCCACTCCTTTTGTATTCAGCAATGCACAGTAGGAGAGAAAATAAAAGAATACGGACAGACGCTGCTTAAAAAGTAAGCGGCTGCCCCGGTTTTCCTTACTCAAACATCCGCTCGTGAAAAAAAACGGATAGAATGTGTTAAAAAAGAACATATTCTGAAAAATGAGCCGATATAACTATAGAAAGTTTTGGTTGAGTTACTTTTTGACTAAGTGACGGATAATAGAGGAAAAGGGGAAGGCCGGCATGAATAATAAGGATTTCGAAACGGTATTACATCGAACATTTCAAGAGGTATACAGCGATCTAGAGCAGCTAGTAGATGTAGCAAAGAAGGGAAGACCTTTTCTCGAAAAAGATATTTCTGAAATTGAACAACGACTGAAGCAAAATATTTTAGCCATTGAAATTCAGCTGAAAATCAAATAAGAGAGGCATATGCCTCTCTTTATTTTGTCGTTTCATCATTGATTTAGTTGATTAAAGTTTTGTTACGTTTGCAGCTTGAGGTCCACGATTACCTTCAACGATTTCAAAAGAAACTTCTTGTCCTTCTTCTAAAGACTTGTAGCCGTCACCTTCGATAGCTGTGAAGTGAACGAATACATCGTCTCCGCCTTCAACTTCAATGAAGCCGAAACCTTTTTCATTATTGAACCATTTTACTTTACCGTTTTGCATATTGCTTTTTCCTCCTAGTACTGTAGCACACCTTTTGGGCATACTAAAAAAAATTTTCATCACCTAACGACTTTACAGTTGTTAAATGATGGTTCCACTATACACCATCAAAAGTAACGCGTCAAGCAGGCGAGCCAAATTTTGAGCAGAATGTTTGATTTTTTTGTTTTTTTGGTGAATAACAATGAAAAATAAAACGTCCTTTTCGGAACCTAACGTGCAGCTTGTCCGTATATAAAAAAAATACAGAAAGAGGTGCAATCATGAATCGTTATACACTTGAAGAATTTATTCAGAATACGCAGCAAGAAGATAAGGGAGAAGGGGTCTTTGAACTTGAAACATCAAGGCTTCTAGAAATTAATTTGACTGACACCATTTGGGCAAAAACAGGTTCCATGGTTTCCTATCGAGGGAAAATCAAATTTGAACGTGAGGGTGTTTTTGAGCACGGCGTCTCAAAGATGTTCAAAAAAATGCTCTCGGGAGAAGGCACCTCACTAATGAAGGCGACAGGTGATGGGAAATTATATGTGGCAGATCAAGGCAAAAAAATCTCAATTCTCCGTTTGGCCCAAGGGGAATCTATTTTTGTGAATGGAAACGACCTGCTCGCATTTGAACCGTCTGTCCGCTGGGATATCAAATTGATGAAAAAGGTATCAGGCATGCTTGCAGGCGGATTATTTAATGTCAAATTAGAAGGGCCTGGCTTAGTTGCAATCACAAGTCATTATGAGCCGCTGACGCTCATTGTTCAGCCTGGTGACTCTGTTTATACAGATCCGAATGCGACTGTTGCGTGGTCAGGGGATCTAAAAACTGAATTTGTGACAGATGTTTCCTTTAAAACCTTTATTGGCAGGGGAAGCGGAGAGTCCATTCAAATGAAGTTTAGCGGAAGCGGCTTTGTTGTCGTTCAGCCGTTTGAAGAAGTATACACAACAAATGGAAATCAAGGGTAAAGAAAAAGGTGTCCGTCAATGACGGACACCTTTTTATGATAATGCGCGAGCATATGTTTTGTTATTCATGATGAGATCTGACTGCTCGACGATATCTTCCAAAATGGTTTGAGAAGATTGTTTTAAGTGCAGTTTTTTCATGTTTTGTTTCATTGTTTCTAATTTTTCTTCGTCCTGCAGCAAGTTGGTCACAGATTCTAAAATGTCTTCATGTCTGTTAATGACAATAGCAGCGCCATAATCCTCGAAGAAAAGAGCATTTTCTTTTTCTTGGCCAGGGACAGGCTTGTAAAGAATGACTGGGACACCGATTGCAGTTGCTTCTGTTAAAGTAATGCCGCCTGGTTTTGTAATCATACAATCTGTTACTCTGAACAATTCATCAATTTGTTCCACATATCCAAGCGCCTTCAATTGATCTGGGTGTGCCTGCTCAAGAACGCTAAGCGATTGTTTCAGTGCGGCGTTCTTTCCGCATACAACAACAATTTGTACTTCACTGTCGAGAAGCAGCGCCTCACATAATTCCTTCACATTTTTTAGTACACCGTGAGCACCGGCCATGATAAGAAGTACTTTTTTGTCGGATGATAATCCATATTTTTTATAGATCATCGATTTTGGCACGTCGGCTTCAAACTGTGGTCTAATAGGAATACCTGTCACTTTGACATCGCTTGGATGTGTGCCGATTTCCACTAATTTCTGTTTCACATAATCGGTTGCAACATAGTATCGGTCGATGTTTTCATGTACCCAAATCTTATGGAGACAAAAATCGGTCATGACATTAAAAGTCGGAATCACTTTACCTGTTTTGTTTCGATATTCTGGTACAACAATCATCGGGAATGTAATAATGATGATATCTGGATTGTGTAACTGAATTAATTCATCGAGACGCTTATTTCCCATCTTTAAATAAATGTTAAATTTGCGTTTATTGTAAATTTTATCAACACCGTAATAAAACAAGCGATAAAATTGTTTCCCAATGGAAAAGCTCTTCAAGTATAAATATTGAGTCACTTCTGACACAATGGGATTCGATTCTTGATACAAATTAGAAACTACAACATGTTCAAATCCTTGGGATTTGCATTCATCATACAGTGTTTTTGCTACCTGCATATGTCCATTTCCATAATTTGCGGTCAAGATTAATATTTTTTTATTGGTATTCAAGAATATTCACCTCAAATGTAATCAACAACAACAAAACTTCGTACGAAACTATTAATCTCATAGGTCTACATATACATAAAGATAACATATAAACAGTTAGAGCATATCATTCGTTACGAAAGAATTAAACTAATTTTAAAAAACAAACAGATTCAATTGATAATGGAAGACAGAGCCATTTGTATTTTAACACATTTTGACGATTTATCATCAGACCACAGTCTATTTTATTCCCAAACGTATGGTGTTTCTTGATAAACATAATAATTAAGCCAATTCATAAACAACAAGGTTGCATGGGCTTTCCAGCGATTTACTGGGATTAATGTGTCACCATCTTCTATAAAATAGTGGACAGGTTTTTGGACTGTATCATCTTTCAACAAATCTCTTTCATATTCCTGCATCAATGTATCTGTATCATACTCAGGGTGTCCAGTTAAAAATACTTGTTTATCATCATCTGAAACAATTAAACAAACACCTGCTTCTTCAGACATACTCAAGACTTTCAAATTCGGCGTGTTTTTTAATTGTTCTGTATTAATATCTGTATGCCTAGAATGTGGGACATAGTATACTTCATCAAAACCTCTGACTAATCTTTCTTTTTTCTCTTTCACAATATGCTCAAATACGCCAAATTTTTTCTCGGGAAGCTTGATTTTTTCAATCCCGTAATGGTGATATAAACCTGCCTGTGCACCCCAGCAAATATGAAGGGTAGATGTCACATTGGTTTTACTCCAGTCCAAAATGTCCTGCAGCTCTTTCCAATAAGAAACTTCTTCAAAAGGTAAGTGCTCAATTGGTGCGCCAGTGATGATCATTCCATCAAATTTTTTATGGCGAATCGATTCAAAGGTCGTATAAAATTCATCTAGATGCTCTCTCGACGTATTCTTCGGTGTATGTGTACTTGGAATCAAAAACGTAAAGTACACTTGTAAAGGAGAATTTCCGAGCATTCTCAGCAGCTGCGTTTCAGTTTGTATTTTTTTTGGCATTAAATTTAAGATCACGATATTCAAAGGACGGATATCTTGCTTGAATGCCCTTGTCTCATCCATGACGAAAATATTTTCGCTCTCTAGTATTTGTTTTGCCGGCAGATGAACTGGTATGTTAATAGGCAACTCGCCACCCCCTGAACCAAAGCTAATTTCACTTCATTATAGGAACTTTCTGGCGATATTTCAATGTTTCAATTATGTTACAATGAAAAATAGAGCAAAAAAGAATGCTGTTTCTGTAAAAAAAGGAGGCCGTTTTGTTATGATCACAAAGCATTTATCAGATATTGACATTGCCCAAAAGGCTAAGCTAAGACCAATTCAAGACATCGCAGCAAAGCTGCAACTACATGACGAAGAATTAGAATGCTATGGTTTCACAAAAGCGAAAATATCTTTGACTATTTTTGACCGTTTAAAGGAACAAAAAGAAGGACACGTGATTCTTGTCACTTCCATCAACCCAACGCCAGCAGGTGAGGGGAAATCCACGGTAACAGTCGGCCTTGGTCAAGCCTTCGAAAAAATTGGCAAAAAAGCAATCATTGCGATGCGTGAGCCATCATTAGGTCCTACAATGGGGATTAAAGGCGGGGCAGCGGGCGGAGGATATTCACAGGTGCTGCCAATGGAAGAAATCAATCTTCATTTCACAGGAGATTTTCATGCCATTACATCTGCACATAACGCCTTATCTGCTTTTATTGATAACCATATCCATCACGGAAATGAACTCGGCATCGACACGCGCCGCATTGTATGGAAGCGAGTGCTTGATTTAAACGATCGTGCATTAAGACAAGTCGTTGTCGGACTTGGCGGTCAGTTAAATGGGTATCCTAGAGAAGACGGATTTGACATTACAGTTGCTTCCGAAATGATGGCGATCCTCTGTTTAGCAGAAGACTTATCTGACTTAAAAAAACGTCTTTCTTCTATTGTTGTTGCCTATAATCAAGAAGGCGAGCCAGTCACAGTGGGAGCACTTGGATATGAAGGTGTCCTGACGTTACTTTTAAAAGACGCACTCAAGCCGAACCTGGTTCAAACGATTGAAGGAACCCCAGCACTTGTCCATGGCGGTCCTTTTGCCAATATTGCACATGGATGCAATAGTTTAATTGCAACCAAAATGGCAGCAAAATTAGCTGATTATGTCGTAACAGAAGCTGGATTTGGAGCAGATCTTGGAGCAGAAAAGTTCCTTCACATTAAAACAAGAGCTGGTGATTTCAAACCTGGTGCAGTTGTCATTGTGGCGACAGTGAGAGCATTAAAGATGCATGGCGGAATGAAGAAAACCGAACTCAAAGAAGAGAATGCACACGCCGTATTAGAAGGTATACATAATTTAGAAAAGCATATTGAAACCGTGCAAGCTTTTGGTCTTCCATATATTGTCGCGGTAAACCGTTTTATTACGGATACAAAAGAAGAGATTCAAGCGATAGAAGATTGGTGCGGCAAACATGGCCATCCAGTTAAAGCCGTGAATGTATGGGAAGAAGGAGGCGAAGGCGGGACAGCTCTTGCAGAGGAACTAGCGGAACTCATTGAAAAGAAAAAGAACAACTTTACCTATTTGTATGAAGCGAACGATTCCATCGAAGAAAAGTTATCTAAAGTGGCCAAAGTGGTTTACGGGGCAGATGGGGTCACGCTCACATCCAAAGCAAGAAAGCAGCTGGCTGCCATTGAGGAAAACGGCTGGGCTCATTTGCCGGTTTGTATGGCAAAAACACAATATTCTCTTTCGGATGATCCAGCTTTAATCGGCAGACCTAAAGGCTTTACCATTACGATTCGCGAGTTAAAGCCATCTGTAGGAGCAGGATTTATTGTGGCCTTAACCGGAAGCATTTTGACAATGCCTGGATTACCTAAAAAACCTGCGGCTCTCGAAATGGATTTATTAGAAGACGGCAGTGTGACAGGACTCTTTTAAACGGGAGCATAAAAAGCGATTTTCTAAAAGAAGCATGTTACGATAGGAAAAAGTGAATCCTAGGAGGCTATGAGATGTCAATTTATGATATTCAGGTCAAGACCATTAACGGTCAGGAAAAATCGATGGCAGATTACAAAGGAAAAGTGCTCATTATTGTAAACACAGCAAGCAAATGTGGACTGACTCCTCAATTTAAACAATTACAAGAGCTATATGATCAATATCATGAAAAGGGCCTTGAAATTTTAGGATTTCCGTGTAACCAATTTATGAACCAAGAGCCAGAAGGAGAAGAAGCCATTCAAGAATTCTGTTCTTTGAATTATGGAGTGACCTTCCCTATGTTTGCGAAAGTAGATGTTAATGGCGAAGAGGCGCACCCGCTGTTCAAGCATTTAACAAGTGAAGCGAAAGGTGTGCTTGGGACAAAAACAGTGAAATGGAATTTCACAAAATTTATCGTTGACCAAAACGGAGAAGTCACTGAACGCTTCTCTCCAAAAACGCCACCAAAAGAATTAGAAAGCTCAATCATCGCTCTGTTGGACAAATAAGATGCTGACAGTCATGCAGCGAAAACAATTGGAGGCAGCTGCCTCCTTTGTTTCAGACAGGCTGAAGGATGAACCAACTGGACACGATGCGGCTCATGTTGCTCGTGTGCGCCAGCTTGCCGTCCGTATTGCACATCAGGAAGGCGGCTCTTTCTTTATCATCGAAATGGCGGCAATTGTACATGATGTCATTGATGAAAAGCTGTCAAGTGAATGGAAAGTCACTAAGGAGCAGCTTGAGCACCAGCTCCTTTTGTGGGAATTGGATACGAGGGATATCCGCTACATCATGGACATCATTACAACGATGTCTTTTCGTCACCGGCATAAGCAGTTTAGGCCGATGACGTTAGAAGGGACTATTGTTCAAGATGCGGATAGGCTGGATGCGATAGGAGCAAGCGGTATCGCTAGAGTTTTTACGTATGCTGGCGCAACAGGTGAGCCCCATTATACAAAGGACACGCAGCAGGGCTCTGTGCTAAAGCATATGGAAGAAAAACTGCTCAAATTAAAAGACTTGATGAACACTCGTGCAGGGAAGCAGCTTGCTGATGGGCGGCATGAATTGATGAGTTTATTTATCAAGAAATGGAAAGAAGAATGCGGCCTTACAGATGAGTAGGGTCTTTATGTGTGTAAGGAGGATATATCAATGAAAATAACAGCCATAGAACCGACGCCAAGTCCGAATACCATGAAGGTTATTTTGACAGAAGCACTTGCCGGCGGTAAAAGCAACAACTACAAAAAGGATCAAAAAGACGAAGCCCCAGAAATGATCAAGCGTATTTTAAGCATTGAAGGTGTAAAAGGGGTTTATCATGTCGCAGATTTCTTAGCAGTCGAGCGAAATGCAAAGTTTGACTGGCAGGGTATTTTACAGCAGGTCAGAGAAGCCTTTGGACAAGAAACAGAAGGCCTTCAGGAAGGATCGCAGTCAGGCGATGACACATTTGGTGAAGTGAAAGTGTTTGTCCAAATGTTTAATGGGATTCCGATGCAGGTCAAACTGTCAGACGGTGAAAGAGAAGAGCGGTTTGGCATGCCTGAACGTTTTCAAGCAGCCATTTTAAAGCTTAGAAGCAGCTCAGACAATGTCGTGTTTGAACGTGTGTGGAAAGAACACGGCGTTCGTTTTGGGGAATTTGCTGATATCGGTCAGGAAGTCACAGAGGAGCTGCAAGCAGCCTATGATGATGAGCGTTTAGCCCGATTAACAGAGGCAGTAAAAGAAGGGCAGGAAGCTGTAGATAGACAGGTGAACCGAAAAGCATATGATGTAACAGAAGACATGCTGCAAGAGGAAGATTGGAAAAAACGTTTTGCCCATTTAGAGCAAATGCAGCCAGAGCAAAAGGATATACCTGTTTTAATGAAAGCAATGGAGGATCCAAAAACGTCTATTCGCAGACAAGCCGTTGTGAATGCTGGCATGATTGAGGATCCTGCTATTCTGCCTATTTTATATAAGGGGCTCGAGGACAAAACAGTGACAGTCCGCAGAACGGCTGGTGACTGCATTTCTGACCTTGGTGACCCTAGTGCTATAGCAGCCATGATCGCAGCATTAAAGGACCCGAGTAAGCTCGTCCGCTGGCGTGCAGCGATGTTCCTTTATGAAGAAGGGGACGAAACGGCACTTGAAGCATTAAAAGAAGCAGAGCAAGACCCTGAGTTTGAAGTCAGTCTTCAAGTCAAAATGGCGATTGAGCGCATTGAGCATGGAGAAGAAGCGAAAGGCTCTGTGTGGAAGCAAATGACAGAAAGTAGAAAGAATGCATCAGAATGATGAGAAAAATGAACAAGCTGCCAATGAAAAGCAGCTTGTTTTTTTAAAAAAGATAGACAGAAAAATTTTTTTAGAAAAATTATTTTGAATATTGTTGAAATATGCGAAAAAACTCTATATAGTAGTACCAATATAGAATATTGGAGGTCAGATTTTATGACACGAATCTTGCTGAGCGCTTGCTTCAGCAGCTATGTTAGTCATCAGTCATTCATAGGTGGCTAAATAAACAGAAAATTTGTAAAATAAAATCAACTCAAAATCATGCAGTCAACAAGACTTGTAGTATAGGAGGCTTTTTAAACAGATGGCAGAACTACGCAGTAATATGATTAAACAAGGAATCGACAGAGCACCTCACCGAAGCTTACTAAGAGCAGCGGGGGTAAAGGATGAGGATTTCGGCAAGCCATTTATTGCCGTATGTAATTCCTATATTGATATTGTCCCAGGACATGTCCATCTTCAGGAATTCGGGAAGATTGTGAAAGAAGCCATTCGTGAAGCTGGCGGCGTTCCATTTGAATTCAATACGATTGGCGTCGATGATGGAATTGCCATGGGTCATATCGGGATGAGATATTCATTGCCAAGCCGTGAAATCATTGCTGACTCTGTAGAAACCGTTGTATCTGCTCATTGGTTTGATGGAATGGTTTGTATTCCTAACTGCGATAAAATCACACCAGGAATGATGATGGCAGCGATGCGCGTGAATATCCCGACTGTTTTTGTGAGCGGCGGACCGATGGAAGCGGGTAGAACAAGTGATGGCAGAAAAATCTCTCTTTCTTCTGTTTTTGAAGGTGTTGGTGCATACCAGTCAGGTAAAATCAATGAAGAGGAATTAAATGAATTAGAACAGTTTGGCTGTCCAACCTGCGGATCTTGTTCAGGTATGTTTACAGCTAACTCAATGAACTGTTTGGCAGAAGCACTCGGGATTGCTCTTCCTGGAAATGGAACAATTTTGGCGACATCACCAGAGCGAAGAGAATTTGCGAAGAAGTCTGCAAAACAACTCATGGAGCTCATCAAAAAAGATATTAAACCACGGGATATTGTCACTGAAAAAGCAATTGATAATGCATTTGCATTAGATATGGCTCTTGGTGGTTCAACTAATACTGTTCTTCACACATTGGCGATTGCGAATGAAGCAGGTGTTGAATATTCACTTGAACGTATCAATGAAGTAGCAGAACGTGTGCCTCATTTATCGAAACTTGCTCCAGCTTCAGATGTTTATATTGAGGATTTACATGAAGCAGGCGGCGTTACAGCCGCACTAAATGAATTGTCTAAAAAAGAAGGAGCTCTTCATTTAGATACAATGACCGTCACTGCGAAAACGCTTGGCGAGAACATTGCGGGACATGAGGTAAAAGATTATAACGTCATCTATCCAATTGACAAGCCATTTACTGAAAAAGGCGGCTTAGCCGTTTTATTTGGAAACCTTGCGCCAGATGGAGCCATCATTAAAACGGGCGGGGTACAAGACGGGATCACACGCCATGAGGGACCTGCGATCGTATTTGAATCCCAAGAAGAAGCCCTTGAAGGCATCATTAATAGAAAAGTAGAAGCAGGACATGTTGTCATCATTCGCTACGAAGGACCTAAAGGCGGACCTGGCATGCCTGAAATGCTTGCACCTACTTCACAAATCGTCGGTATGGGACTTGGACCAAAGGTTGCTTTAATTACAGACGGACGTTTTTCCGGCGCTTCTCGCGGATTGTCTATTGGACACGTCTCACCAGAGGCAGCTGAGGGCGGCCCGCTTGCCTTTGTTGAAAATGGTGACCATGTCGTTGTCGATATCGAGCAGCGCATTTTAAGCGTAGATGTTCCAGAGGAAGAATGGGAAAGAAGAAAAGCAAACTGGAAAGGCTTTGAGCCAAAAGTAAAAACGGGTTATCTTGCTAGATATTCAAAACTTGTGACATCAGCTAATACAGGCGGAATCATGAAAATTTAATCTGATATCGAACATTTGAAAATTGGCTCTCTCTATAGTATCCTTTATTCACAACATAAGGATTATAGAGGGGGCTTTTTTATGTCAATGGCATATGAAGAATACATGCGGCAGCTCGTTGTACCGATGCGTCAAGAGCTGACAAGTGCAGGATTTCAAGAACTAACAACGGAAGAAGAAGTAGAACAAACGATGCAAGAAAGAGAAGGAACGACATTTGTGGTTGTCAATTCTGTATGCGGGTGCGCTGCCGGATTAGCACGTCCAGCTGCTACTCAAGCTGTGATGAAGGCAGAAAAAACGCCAGATCGAATTGTCACAGTTTTTGCTGGCCAGGACAGGGAAGCAACGGCAAAAATGAGAGAATACTTCACAGGCGAAGAGCCATCGTCTCCATCTATGGCACTTTTAAAAGGAAATGAACTTGTTCATTTTATTCCGCGTGACGAAATTGAAGGTCATGAAATGGAAGACATCATGAACAACGTCTTATCTGCATTCGAAAAACATTGCTAATACACATGTTGAAATGTCCTGTGATCAAATCAGGGCATTTTTTCATGATCATGATGGAGGAACCGCATGCTTATCACAACAAGCTTTAGAGCAAATGAACAAACGATTGAAACAGCAAAAGCCCTTGCAGAGGATTTACACGGCGAGTATGTAGAGAGGCGCAAACAATCTGTCAAGCAGCTTGCGATAAAACGAGGAGACGTCCTTGTTGTGGGGAAAGAAAGATTCGAATGGTATCAGCCAAATGGTGAAAAGTTTTTCTTTCATCCAAGCTCAGCAATGTTCAGGGTGAAGCGGCTCATGCGCGGAGAAAAGGATCCTTTAATCGAAGCCGCGCAGCTTCAGCCTGGCGATTCCTTTTTAGATTGTACGCTTGGCTTAGGATCAGATGCCATTACAGCCAGCATGCGAGTAGGTACGAATGGAAGGGTCGTTGGTATCGAAAAGAATCCCATGACAGCATTGCTAGTGCGAGAAGGACTAAACACATGGGAGACAGGGTTAAGAGAAGCAGATGAAGCGATGAAACGGATATCTGTTGTAAGTGGAGACAGTATCGAGCAGCTAAAGAAGCTCTCTGATGGTTCATTTGATGTCGTCTATTTTGATCCGATGTTTGAGGAGACAATTCAAGAATCTGCAAGTATCGCTCCGCTACGTCATGCAGCAGAGCACCACTTTGACAACGAAATAGCCGTCCAAGAAGCACTGAGAGTGGCGAGAAAAAGGGTAGTTTTAAAAGATCATTGGAAAAGCACCCGATTTCTAGCAGATTCCTATCAATTTCACATTTTAAAACGAAAAACAGCTCAATTTCATTATGGATATATTGAGAAAGAAAAAAGCCCTCACTAATAGACAATACTTTGAATTCCTTGTCAATCATCTAAAAAAGCCCTTATTCAGGGCTTTTAATCTGTAATCTCCATATAGACAAAATAAAATAACGTCAGCAAGGAAGCCGTAATGAAAAACCCTTCAAGCATACCCATTCCTCCCAAATTTTAGTCGCCTTTGCTACCATTGTAAACGTTTTATTATGAAAAAGAAAGTCTCAAATCGATGGCCAAATTGAATGACTGAAAATTCATTATATGCTAGAATAGCAGTATGATAACTTATGGAAGGAATTAGATATCATGAAGATGTGGATGAGAAAAACGCTTGTTGTGCTCTTTACGATTGCAACTTTTGGTTTAGTCTCTCCTCCGTCGGCTTTGATGACAGACAAGCCTTCTGAACTTTCTTCATCTGATAAAACGCCTTATACAGCTGTTTATGATACATCAGATGAAATGCGCAGCTGGGAACTAACGCAAGAGGAAAGCAAAGAGCAGACAGATCCCTTTGAGCAATATAAGCAAGAGGTGCTGTCAAATGCAGAAAATCAATCCTTTCTCAAATTTGGCCGTAAAATCACACCTGTCATTGAGGACGAGTACAGAGAAGAGATTCAGCCGAAGATTGAACAAGTGTTAACCGACTATTTAACAAATTTCAAAGATGACGAAAAATTTCAAGATGTTGTTTTAACTGATCAGCCTTCAAGCGGAAATGGCGAAAAAATCTTCCACATTTACAACCGCAAGACCGGAGAAGATTTGCTCCGTTTCCATGTCAGAAGAGATCAGCCGCCTCACAGCGGATATTGGTTTAACTTTCATTACCATACAGCAGAAGATGGATTCCAGACGCATCATGAACTCGGTAATATTTACTGGGATAAAAACACCCCGCCGAGCTGGATGAGCCACTAGAAGGAGATGTCATGCCAATTGAAAAAATATACAATGAACGAAATGGTGCAGATTACAAAACAAATGTTAAACGACCGCGGAGTGAAAATTGAAGATATCGCACACATTGTGCTGAAGCTCCAAGAAAAATATCATCCAAACCTTCCACTTAGTGTCTGTATTGAAAATGTTGAAAAAGTGCTGAATAAAAGAGAAATTGTCCATGCGGTTTTAACAGGACTTGCCCTTGACCAGCTGGCAGAACAAAAGCTTTTGCCAGAACCTTTACAGCACTTAGTTGAAACAGATGAGCCGCTATATGGAATTGATGAGATTATTCCGCTTTCCATTGTCAATGTATATGGATCAATCGGTTTGACCAACTTCGGTTATTTAGATAAAGAGAAATTTGGTATTATTCGTGAATTAGATGAGGGCCGTCCAGGTGAAGTGCATACTTTCCTTGATGACCTAGTCGCTGCACTTGCCGCAGCAGCTGCAAGCCGCATTGCTCACTCACACCAAGATATTAAAGATGAAGAGCAGGAACGAGTGAATCAAGTATAAAAAGAAAAACATGTCTGCTCATCATGCAGGCATGTTTTTTTGGTTTCAACAAAAGCAGAAATAAGGTAAACTACAACAAGAACATAAATAAAGGATGAAAAAAATGAAACAATACAAAGAGTTATGCCGTCATGTATTACAGCACGGGGATGAAAAAGGTGACAGAACGGGTACAGGTACAATCAGCACGTTCGGTTACCAGATGAGATTTGATTTACAGGAAGGATTTCCTCTTTTAACAACAAAGAAATTACACCTGAAATCAATCATTCATGAGTTGCTTTGGTTTTTAAAAGGTGATACAAATGTCAAATATCTTCAAGAAAATGGTGTCCGGATTTGGAACGAATGGGCAGATGAAAATGGAGAGCTGGGCCGTGTGTACGGAGCGCAGTGGAGATCATGGGCAAGTGGAGACGGCGAGACCGTGGATCAGATCACAAAGCTGATTCATGATATTGAGCACAATCCGAATTCAAGACGACTGATCGTCAGTGCTTGGAACCCGGGGGAAATTGATCAAATGGCGCTGCCTCCTTGTCATTGTCTGTTTCAATTTTACGTATCAAACGGGAAGCTTTCCTGCCAGCTATATCAAAGATCGGCAGATATCTTTTTAGGCGTGCCGTTTAATATCGCTTCATATGCTCTCCTAACGATGATGATTGCTAAAGTCACAAATCTTGAGCCAGGCGAGTTTATTCATACACTTGGAGATGCTCATATTTACCAAAATCATCTTCCGCAGGTGAAAATGCAGCTGGAGCGCGAGGAACGCACGCTTCCTAAGCTTCGCATCACAAGGGATGTAAAGAGCATTTTTGATTTTACGTTTGATGATTTTGTGCTTGAGAACTATGATCCGCATCCGCATATTAAAGGAGAAGTCAGTGTATGATTTCCATGATTGTGGCGACAGGAGAAGACAGAGTCATTGGTCAAGATAATCAAATGCCTTGGCATTTACCCGCAGATTTAGCGTATTTTAAAAAAGTCACAGGCGGACATACGATTGTCATGGGCAGAAAAACCTTTGAATCGATTGGACGAGCGCTGCCTAACCGCCGAAACATTGTGCTGACCACAAGTTCTTCTTTTAAAGCAGAAGGATGCGAGGTTGTTCATTCAATTGCTGACGTTTTGGCAATTGCGGAAAGCGAGACAGAGCTATTTATTATTGGCGGGTCTAAGCTGTATGAAGAGATGATGCCATATGCGAATCGTCTCTATATCACGCACATTCACCATGCGTTTGAAGGAGACCGTTATTTCCCGTATTACAATGAAGACGAATGGACGATTGTATCACGCGAAAAAGGCCATCGTGACGAAAAGAACCCCTACAATTATGAATTTGTCGTCTATGACAAAAAAGGATAAGTGAGTAGGAGGAGTACGGTTGTTTCGTTATTGGTTTTTAACGATTTATGTTGTTGTATCCTTTTTAAAAAGTATGAGGCATTTGTACGATCATGAATTAACGGATCCACGCATTTCCTATACGAAACGAATGCATCTCATTCATGAGCATGCAAAAAGGTTTGCCCGGGGATGTATTGATCAATCAGGATCAGTCATGACCATTCATCAGCAAAAGAAGCTGCCAGACTGCCCGGTTATTTATGTCACAAAAGAGCTGAATCCAGTCACGACGACATTATTGATCGGCCACCTTGAGCAGCCAGTTGCTTTTATGGCAAAGCCGAAGCTCTTTCGGTATCCGATTTTAAAACAATGGTTGAAAAAAATGGCGGTCATTCACCAGAATCAAACGGATGAGGTTTTATTAGAAGAAGCAAAGGAAAGAATCATGTCTGGGCAGAGTCTACTGCTTTCAGAAGAGTATCGTCATATTGCAGAGGCGCTTGCTGAAGAATTCGATTGTCCGCTTGTACCGATTGAAACGAGCGGAACGGATCGTCTTTTAATGGGGAAGTTCGTGAAGAGAATGCGTCCTGTTAATGTCGATATTCATATTAAAGCTCCTGTCATGATCAGTGATTACGCACAAAAGCGTGCATAGAAAAACCAGCATCCGAATAGTGGATGCTGGTTTTTTTCATGCAGCAGGAATGTTTACGCAATAGAATAAAATACAGAAGAACATCGATGCACTGCCGCCGAGAACAAAACTGTGCCAAATCGCATGGTGATAGGGGATTTTCCGCCAAATATAAAAGATGGTTCCGACTGAATATAATATGCCGCCTAACAGTAAGAGTCCAAATCCTGCACCTGTTAATTGGATATAAAGCGGTTTGATGGCAATGATAATCATCCAGCCCATTAATAAATAGACGAGGGTAGATACGATTATAAAGCGTTTGACGAAAAAGATTTTAAAGACAATCCCACCAGCAGCAAGCGCCCATACAATCGCAAGGAGCGTATAGCCGAGTGCACCTTTTAGTGGTCCAAGTAAAAAGGGTGTATATGTACCAGCAATCAATACATAAATAGCCGAGTGGTCGAGGATTTCAAAAATATCTTTTGTTTTTTTGTGCCGAATGCTATGAAGCAGGGTTGAACTTAAATAGAGCAGAAGCATGGATGCGCCAAATATCGAAAAGCTGATAATATCTGTGACTGTGCCGTATTGAACAGCGAATAAGACGAGAAACACAATAGCTGGTATGGATAAAATAACACCAATGCCATGTGTAATGGCGTTTGCAATTTCTTCTTTTACAGTAAACAATGGATGTCCTCCTTTTATTGAACCGGTATATAACCATCAAGTGACTTCAGGAATGAAAGACCTTCAAGTGTAATCTTCGTTCCGGCCCTGCCTTTTCCTTTCGTCACGTATGCTTTTTTCTCAAGATCATCTAAGCGGTTTCTCACCTGCTGAGGGGTGAGCGGAATGTCTCCTTGCTTGCTTAGTTCAGACAGGATGCGTCTGCTGGCCGCTTCTCCTTTTTCATTGAGAGATTTAATGGCTTCCAGCAAGAAAACAAACTCTTGTTTTTCCATTAGTGTGAGCTGGTGTTCTTCCTTTTTACCTTTCACGGCTGAGGGAAGAGGTGCTAACACAAAGGGAGGTAAATGATGTAAAAATACCGTGTGGCCCTCGAGTATGGACGCAGCGTAATGAACGATATTTTTGAGCTCTTGCACATTTCCTTCAAATGGATACTGCTGCAAGGCTTCCCAAACACTTGGATCAATGTCAGGAGCCATGTCCAGCTCTTGAAAGAAAGCATTTGTTAACACAGGAATGTCTGTTTTTCGTTCAGCTAAAGCCGGAAGGGCCAAATGAAGAACATTCAAACGATAAAACAGCTCGGGTAAAAAGGTAGAAGAAACCCTGAGTGCCTCTATTGATAAAGACGAAGAAGCGATTACTTTTGTTGCAGGTGAGGTTTCTAGAAAGTGAATGACCTTGTGCTGCATAGGAATACTTAATGCGGCGACCTCATCTAAATAAAGAATTTGATTGTTTTTTTCTGTGAAGGCTTTCTGTAAGATTTCTTCATTCAAGATGGGGCAATACATGTGTGTCAGTGCTGCGTGTGGAATAGATGCGTTCGCCATTTCTTGGGCAAATAGTGTTTTGCCTGTGCCGGTGCCTCCTGTTATTAAGACTGGTTGTTCGTTTTTCGAAAATTGTTTTGCCAGATGAATGGCATGCTTGATGTCTTGATGATCTCCATATATAGACGTGAACGATTGTGTGGCCATGAGGTGGTTCCTTTCTTTGTGGTTATAATTGGTTCAATTGTAACACCCAATTAAAACAAATGTACAGGAAAACGAAAAAGTTTATAAAATTTATGATGGATCCGTGATCTATTGGTTTATTTTTTGAATATTCATGTTATAATGACAAATTAAATAAGGTTAAAGAGAAAGGATCTTGTACATGAAACCGTTGCTCAAAGAAAATACGCTAATTCAAGTGAAAGACATCTTAAAAGCCCATCAAAATTTGAAGGATGTAGTCATTCATACACCACTTCAAAAAAATGAGCGACTTTCTGAACGATATGAATGTAATGTCTACTTAAAAAGAGAGGATCTTCAAGTAGTTCGTTCCTTTAAATTAAGAGGCGCTTTTAATAAAATGAGCCAGCTTCCAAAAGATAAACTAGAAAATGGCATTGTCTGTGCAAGTGCTGGAAATCACGCACAGGGTGTTGCCTATTCTTGTAAATATTTAGGCATCCACGGGAAAATCTTTATGCCTGCTACGACGCCAAGGCAAAAAGTATCCCAAGTGGAGCTGTTCGGAAAAGAATATGTTGAAATTATTTTAACCGGAGATACGTTTGATGATTCATATCATGAAGCCGTAAAATGCGGAGATGAAGAAAAGCGCGAATTTATCCATCCGTTTGATGATTTGGATGTGATGGCAGGACAAGGAACGACTGCTGTCGAAATATTAAATGATATCGAAGTGGAGCCTCACTTTTTATTTGCAAGTGTCGGAGGTGGAGGTCTGTTATCTGGTGTTGGTACATATATCAAAAATATCTCACCAGAAACCGAAATCATTGCAGTCGAACCGCTTGGCGCAGCTTCACTGCATGCGTCACATGAGAAGGGCGAGGTTGTGACACTTGATTCGATTGATAAGTTTGTAGACGGAGCAGCGGTTCAGCGGATTGGCGAAAAGACGTTTACATCGCTTCAGTCTGTTGTCGATAAAATCAGTCTAGTACCAGAAGGGAAAGTATGTACAACAATTTTGGAGCTGTATAATCAATGTGCGATTGTAGCAGAACCGGCAGGCGCATTGCCAATCGCAGTATTAGATGCCCATCGCGAGGAGATTAAAGGCAAAAATGTTGTCTGCATTGTCAGTGGAGGAAATAATGACATCGGCAGAATGCAGGAAATCAAAGAACGCTCAATGATCTATGAAGGGCTTCAACATTACTTTATTGTCAATTTTCCGCAAAGAGCAGGAGCACTTCGAGAATTTTTAGATGAAGTGTTAGGACCAAATGACGATATCTCACGCTTTGAATATACGAAAAAGAATAACCGAAGCAAAGGCCCTGCGCTTGTCGGCATCGAATTGAAAGAAAGAGATGACTATGCCGCGCTGATTGAGCGGATGGACAAAAAAGGCTTCCACTATGTTGAAGTGAATAAAGATCAAGATTTATTCCACCTATTTATTTAGGCTTAACAGATAATTGGAAAAGAGGATTGATCGTTTGTGCTGCTCAAAACAATATGTTTTAGACGGATGGATGGAGCTCAGATCAAGGTAACAGAAGTCCCTGTTCTAAAGGGGGATGAGACGTATCGTTTCATGCTCACCTTTAGACTTGAAGCTTTCTTGAAAAAAGTCTATGTATCTAAAGGAAAGAGAGCTGTGTACTCTTTCAGAGAGGATGTGAAACGTAACGTCAAGTGGAGCACATATGAACAGATCTATCAGGAGCCTACACTGAAACACAATGCGTAAGCAGGAATCTTTGTCAAAAGGGGGAAGTAGCCATTTTGAAATGGCTGCCGCTCAGTTTGGCAAGGATTTTTTTCGTGACAAGAAGAAAATGTGACAATTTCAAAAACGTTAGGTCAGTTGTTTTCAAGTGTGCAGGAAATAAGGTAATATCATAAGTAAAGACTAAGACAGCAAGGATGAGACGATAGTGAAACAAATTAAAATTGTAACAGATTCAACTGTGGACCTTCCGCAAGAGAAAATCAATGATCTTTCCATTCACGTGATTCCGCTCAATATCTCCATTTCTGGAGTTGATTATATTGACCGAGTGAATATACAGCCAGATGAATTTATTGAAAAAATGGAGGCCGCTGAGGAACTGCCGAAAACGTCTCAACCTGCGATCGGTCAATTCGTCGAATTATATGAAAAGCTGACGGCAGATGGAAGTGAAGTGATCAGTATCCATTTAACTGGCGGGATGAGTGGTACTGTTCAAACTGCTGAAAGCGCTTCGAAAATGGTAGATGGAAACATCACGGTGATTGATTCGAATTTTATTTCCTATGGATTAGGATTTCAAGTCATCAAAGCAGCAGAACTAGCCAAAAAAGGTGCAAGCCGTGAAGACATTATCACAGAATTAGATAAAATCCGTCTTCAAACAAAGCTATATGTCACAATCGATACATTAGAAAATCTCGTCAAAGGCGGCAGAATTGGAAGAGGGAAGGCGCTGATCGGCTCACTTCTTCACATCAAACCGATTGCCAGCTTAACAGACGGGGTATATACGCCAGAAGCGAATGTGAGAAGCTATTCTGCGCTTGTCCGTCATCTGACAAAACAGTATGTACAGGCGGTGAAGGGAAAAACAGTTCAAGCCATTGGGATCGCACATGCAGATGCATTAGAACTCGCTGAAAAGCTAAAAAAAGCGCTGCTTGATCATACACCTGAAGCACTGATTGACATCGCCTACACAACACCGATTATTTCTTGTCATACCGGAAAGGGCGCAATAGGCTTTACTTTTTATACCGATTGATGGAAAAAGGGGATGGGCATATCATGGATAGAAAAAGGGGAGCCTCACTTGGTGCGCTTATGATCATAAGCGTGCTTCTTTTAGTCTCATGTTCAAATGGACAAATCAAAGATGCGTTAAATTATCAAATAGAGCCGTTTGAGTTTGAAAACCAAGATGGTCAAAAGGTGTCATTGGAAGATTTGAAGGGGAAAGTATGGGTAGCAGATTTTATTTTCACAAGCTGTGAAACGATCTGTCCGCCGATGACCGCTCATATGACAGAGCTGCAAAAACGAATAAAAGAAGAAAAATTGGATGTGCATATCATTTCCTTTAGTGTGGACCCAGAGGTCGATTCACCGAAAAAGCTAAAAGAATTTGCAAAAGCCTATCCATTGTCCTTTAAAAATTGGGATTTTCTCACGGGATATTCACAGTCAGAAATCGAAAAATTCGCAATGAAGAGCTTTAAGACCATTGTCAAAAAACCTGAAGATGAAGACCAAGTGATTCATCAGTCCCTGTTTTTCCTTGTTAATCAAGAAGGGAAAGTGATGAAAAATTATGATGGCGTGCAAAACACACCTTATGATGACATCATCAAGGACATCAAAACGCTGAACTGAAGCTAGCATAAGGATGTTCAAATGAGCGAAAACATGATACACTTTTTTAATCAGAAAAAGGAGGGACATCATCGTTTGAAGGCTCGTTTGATTTTGATTGTGATGTCTCTAGCATTTGTTCTTTCTGCATGTTCTGCGCAAGAGGCTGGCATAAAGGATAAACTAGAAGACACACAAAACGTAAAAGAACATATTACCATCGCAGCGGTTGGAGATTCCTTAACAGAAGGAATCGGAGATCAAGATAAAAAAGGCTATGCAGGCATGACCCGTGACAAGATAGAAGCGGTCGACGGCGTGCAATCTGTCACATTAAAAAACTATGCCATTAAAGGCAGTAGAACAGTAGATTTGTTAAAAAGATTAAAAGAAAAAAAGGTGCAGGACGGACTGAAAGACGCTGATTATATTTTCTTTACAATCGGCGGGAATGATCTCATGCATGTTGTCCGTCAAAATGTGCTTAATTTGACGTTTGCTCCTTTTAAAAAAGAGCAGGGTCCTTTTGAGGAGCGCTTTAAAACCATTCTTGCTCAACTGAGAGAACAGAATGGCCATGCGAAAATTATGTATGTCAGCATGTACAATCCTTTTAAGTTCAGTTTGTCTGAGCTGCGAGATATTGATGAAGTCGTCAAAGACTGGAATGCCGCTGCCAAAAAGGAACTCAAAAAAGACGGCAATGCGGATATGATCAACGTAGCAGATTTATTTGAAGAAGGTTCTGATGAAAAATTACTGGCAGATGATGATTTCCACCCAAACCAAAAGGGGTACTCTCTTATGGCAAATCGTTTATTCTCCGAAGTGAAAAAAGAAGGACTGCCGAAGGAATAGGGTGAAATAGATGAAAAAATGGAAAAGCTTATTTTTTATTTTACTTGCAATCAATCTATTGATTGTGATTGCCTGCGGTATTTTAATGCTGCTGCCAGGCGGTCAATCCGCTTCAACCAAAAAAGTGAAAAGCGAATATGCTTTTAATATATCCAGCTCAAAAGAATCGCTCACCAGCTTTGTGAATGATTATTTGAAAAATCAAGGATCAAATGATATGCCAGACTTTCATGTAGCGATCGATCAAGATGTGAAAGTAACAGGCGCAATTAAAGCTTTCTCTTCAACGATTGATGCAAACGTCTCATTTACGCCAACTGTTGAAGATAATGGTGATGTGCTTTTGAAAGTGGATGACTTTTCAATTGGACAATTGAGCATTCCAATTAGTTTTGTTTTAAGCTACATGGGTCAGTTCTATGAGCTGCCAGAATTCGTTCATGTAAAACCAGATCAAAAAACGGTTGAAGTGCGCCTTTCTGAAATGCCGCTGACGAATGATATGTATGTCAAAGCGAACAAAATTGATCTACAGAACGATGAAATTGAATTCTCATATTATCATCCAAAGCAATAGAACGTGTGAGTCAGGAGTGAAATCATGAAGCGAGTCTATCAATATTTTAGTTTACTGTCGTTTTTATTTGCTGCGTACTTTGGCATAACAGCTGCCAATGCTTTAAAAGCAGAAAATATCGATCAGTTTTACTTAAATATTGCCTACTGTGCATTATTTCTAGGCACGATGATTCTTACTTTTGATTTTCAAAAGCAAGAAAAAGCTGAAGATGTCTCGTAAGGAGCCTTTTCCATTGGGAAAGGCTCTTTTTTATATTTGCCGAGACAAGACGACCTTCGCCATAAGTTCTGGCTCTCCGTTAGCAAATCCATGAAGCAGAATCAGGTATGCGCGCTTTGTTTGCAAATGAACTTTGGGGATATCAAGCAGTACACTTTGAGTGCCGGCGGCTTTCAATTCAAAATGATATTTATTCGGGGAGAAATGATGAATGTGGGTACTGTTTACATAATCAAGCTCTTTCGATATGATCCCTTGGTCTCGTTCATATATATCTATAGAAGGAAGGTCCGGAGACAGCTGTACAAATGTAAGTGCTGACAGGTCTTCTTGTTTGATCAAAGTAGTCTGCTGCTCAGTCAGCAGTGCAAAGCCTGCACGAGCACCTGTGATACAGAGTGTATAGACCTGGCCGCTCTTAAATTGAATGCGAGAATGAAGAATTTTTTCATTTGTAGCCAGTTTGAACACTTCTATTTCATACATTCCCTCATCCCACTCCATATAAGCGGTCAAATGGCTGTAAGGCATTGTTTTCATCAGCTGCTTCTGGTTCACATAAACAGCGAGCTCACTGAGATCTGGTGCAGCGTGAAATAATCGAATAAAGGCTTTTGATGAAGGGGTGCTTTGAAGATGCTCATAGGCGGCAGTGAATGGCCGATATGGAAAGTCATGATAAAAAAGCTGCTGCATGTCATCAATCCCTTCTTTCTCATACAATGGTGTTTTTTGTAGCGTATGCATGAAAAAGACGATCTGTATAGGCAAAAGAAGCAAAGAAAAAAGCCTGACGTATTCCGTCAGGCCGGCATTTAAGAAGGAGAAGAATATTGATGATATTCAGCTAGTTTAATGAACGTTTTTTCATCCTCAATTAAACCGCAAACGCCGCACTGGACCTTCATTTGAGGACCTTGATAGCTCAAGTGAAAAGGAGACAGCTGCTCTCCTTCGTATCTTTCAACAACTGCTCCTGTCGCTGGATCTAGCTTGACAGGTTCTGAAAGCTGCTCAATGAGATTAAAGCGCGTTCTGTTTGTTTTACAGTTTGGACAAAGATAAGGGCTTGTCATGGTTCATTCCACCTCTTTTTATCCGTAGCATGTCCTAAGCGCTAAAATCTATGCTTAATCCTTTTGACTTTTATCCAGCTTTTTGAATAATTTGATCATCGTTTTGAGTTCTTCGTCATCAAATGACTCAAATCGCTCCATAAAGTATTCTGTTTTCTTTTTCTCAAAATGCTCAGTAATTTCCTTACCCTTATCGGTTAAGTGGATTTTGATAATGCGGCGGTCCTCTTTTGAACGGATACGGGTGATCCAGCCTTTTTCTACGAGTGTGTCAGTCACAGCGGTAATATGACTTGCTGACACTCCAAGAATGGAAGCGAATTCCGTTACTTTTTTTGCACCTTGCTCACGGAGCAGATTTAAAATAAGAAATTCATTCCGAGATAATTCGTTTTCGAGCAGGCTGTTAATTTCATAACGGATCTGCTTAAATACGGTTCTCAGTAAAGTGTCCATTTCGTACATCATTTGTTTTCTTTGTTCCAATCATTAAACCCCCATTATATTTTAAAGATACGACAGAATGCTTTCTTTTATTTTAGGTATACAAGTCGTATCATTTTCATTATTTTTTATCATGTTATAATATGATGATACCATTTTTTAAATGAAGGGGGCACTAATATGTCTGAAAAACAAGAATTAGCCACATTTGCAGGAGGCTGCTTCTGGTGTATGGTTAAACCTTTTGATGAACAGCCGGGCATTATCAAAGTTGAATCAGGGTATACTGGCGGACATACAGTGAATCCGACCTATGAGGAAGTATGTACAAATACAACGGGACATAGAGAGGCGGTTCAAATTACGTTTGATCCTGACGTGTTCCCGTATGAGAAGTTGCTAGAACTGTATTGGCAGCAAATAGACCCAACGGACGATGGCGGGCAATTTGGTGATAGAGGAGAATCTTACCGTACTGGTATTTATGTTCATCATGACGAGCAGCGAAAGCTAGCGGAAGCATCGAAAGAGCAGCTGAGCCAAAGCGGCATTTTCAAAAAGCCAATCGTGACAGAAATTTTAGATGCAGGTCCTTTTTATCCAGCAGAGGAATATCATCAGCATTATTATAAGAAAAACAAAATGCACTACGAACGATATCATGTCGGTTCGGGCAGAGCAGGTTTTATTGAGTCACATTGGAGTGATAAATAATGGCAAACGAAAAAGAAAAGCGTATAAAAGAATTAAACCGAATGCAGTATGAAGTCACGCAAAATAATGGCACAGAGCCGCCATTTCAAAATGAATTTTGGGATCATAAAGAAGAAGGTATTTATGTGGATATCATTTCAGGAAAGCCGCTGTTTTCTTCTTTAGATAAGTTTGATGCCCACTGCGGCTGGCCAAGTTTTACAAAACCGCTTGAAGAGGAAGAAGTAGCAGAGAAGGTTGATACGAGCCATGGAATGGTGCGGACAGAGGTTCGCAGCAAAACAGCTGATTCTCATCTTGGCCATGTTTTTCCTGATGGACCAGGGCCAAACGGTCTTCGGTATTGTATTAACTCAGCCGCTTTGAAGTTTATCCCAAAGGATGATCTTGAAAAAGAAGGTTACGGGGATTTGAAACATCTATTTGATTGATCTATTTAAAAATCGTCACATGGAAAGCATTTGCTTCCGTGTGACGATTTTTTATTTTTTATGATGTGTATGATGTAATTGTTCGATGATGGTGAACAGCTTTTCTTTTGTAATGAGCGGTGCTTCTTTTGATGTGTAATTCGTTAAATCGACTTTTTGAAAGGCAGGGTGCAAATGTGGTCTCGGTAAAATGGCATAAAATTGTTCATGTTCAAAGAGTGCATCTGCTTCGTGCGGGAATGTGAGCTCCTCGTGAAGCTTTTCGCCAGGTCTTTTTCCGACAACGAGAATATCCGGAGATTTAGCATTGATTTGGGCGGCATATTCATGAAATGCTTTTAAGAGATCGGCAAGCTGTAAGGACTCCATCTTGAGAATGAAGGTTTCGCCGCCTTTCATCATGATTGCTGCTTGAAGTGTGAGGGAAACAGCTTCTTCAATGGACATAAAAAAACGTGTCATATGAGGATCAGTCACGGTCAAAGGTTTTTCATTTAATAGCTGCTGGAGCATGATCGGAATGACGGAACCTCTAGATCCAAGCACATTGCCAAAGCGTACAGAGCAAAACTTGGTTTTTTGATTCGGAATACTTTCGTTTGCTTGGAAAAATAGTTTTTCTGAAATCAATTTTGTTGCACCCATGGCATTAGTCGGAGAAACTGCTTTGTCAGTTGAAATGTTGACAACATGACTCACTTCATGTTCGAGGGCGGCTTCAATGACGTGCTGCCCGCCGATGATATTCGTTTGAACGGCTTCGAACGGATTATCTTCACAAGTGGGTACTTGTTTTAAGGCCGCTGCATGAAAAATGATATCGACACCTTTGACGAGCTGTCTCACGCGGCTTGCATCCCGGACATCTCCTAAAGCGAATACGACCTCTGGATGATCTGTGTACTCATTTTTCATCATGTATTGTTTGCTGTCATCTTTACTGAAGACGATTACCTTTTTTGGAGAGCAGCTTGTTAATTTATTCACGATTTGCCGGCCGATGGATCCTGTTCCGCCTGTAACTAATATCGTTTTGTCACGAAAAAAGGTCTTCAAAGTCGTTTCTATCTGATTGGACATATCTAATCCCCCAACTCTCATTTCTCTACTTTGCATCATATGTGAAAGAGCGGCATCCGTTTGAGGAAAAGAACCACTTCATGTATAAATTAGGTGAACAAATTATAACCATCTGCTTACCGTCTTAATAGAATATGGAGAGATAAGAGATTAACTAGAAAAACGAGAGACCTGAATACTTCAGTACTGCGATCAGCTCGGTCAGAGAAGAAAATGGTAAGGGAGCTGTGCGCGAGGGGAGAAGAGAAGACATGTATAGGGGAAATCGTATTTTAGCCATGATACCTGCATTTAGAAGTACCGACGGCCAGCATGATGAACATATACGCATATTGGCAGAGCGGCCGCTTATCTATTGGACCATTCAGCCGCTTTTGCAAATGATTGAGTTAGATGAAGTCATCGTCTCCTCAGAGGATGTCAATACGCAAATCATTTCATCTCACTACGGAGCAAATGTGATTGAACTGCCAAGTACACATGTAACAGAACAAACGCCGTCGCTGTTAGCTGTGAAGCATGCGCTTGCTTATTTAGAGCGGGAGGGGAAAACCTTTGATATTGTGCTATATCTGCAGCCATCGTCTCCTCTAAGACAGACGGCAGATATCGAGAAGTGCTTGCAGCTTTTAGTGGAGGGGGGATATGACTGCACCGCATCTTTTACAGAGGCGTTAGAAAACCCAAATGAAACTTGGACACTGCATGAAAACAATGAAGCTACTTTATATAAGGACAATCATTACTTTTTCATGCCAAAACATGAGCAGCCATATACGTATGGCCGGCTAAATGGTGCGATATATGCTTTTCATGCTCATTATGTCAAAGAATGCATTCATTCCTTTTTAGAAGGATCTGTCGGAGCATATATGATGGATCACACGCGGTCGCTTGTGGTGAAACAGGAGGCGGACCGGAAAAAGGCAGAGCACGTCTTATTGGCTCGCCGAGATGCAGAAGATCATGCATAAGCTGACCTTCAACAAGAAAAAGTGCCCAGTTATAGGGCGCTTTTTACGATTTCATAAAGCCTTTGCGGCATCGTATCAAATGTATTCCAGCGAACGGCTTGCTCGTAGTTGTTCAGTGCGGCCGCCTTTCTTTCACCTGCATTTGACCCATAGTAATCCACCTGTTTGATCAAATCGTCCTCATCTTTGTAAAAAGCAAAGCTTGAAAAAGTAGGCGGCGGATGTAGATCCGTCAATTGAAAACTTCCAGTTGCAGCAATGTCAAATGCTCTGTTATTGAGGCTCATATTTTGAATCATGGCTTTATTTTTGTTATATACAAATTGAGACGGCCTATGCGGATTCAGGACAATCGCTGTCTGCTGATAGATGTCCGCCATTTGCTGAGGACTCAGCCAATTCGTTATAAGGGTGAAATCACGATAATGTCTGCGTGATTTATTTAAGTGACGGTGCCATTCCTTACCTGCAACGAGAATACGCCATTTGTTTTGCTTTAAGAGTGTATCGATGGCCTTAATGCGGTTGGGATAAGGGTAGCCAATGAGTGCAATGTCAAACGTGCACATCTCATCTGGCGATTCATTTTTCTGAAAAACACGTGTATTTGTCGGAATGGGAAAGTAGTGTGTATTTTCGGCGCCTAATTGTTTGTAAAATGGCAAAATCCCTTCATCAATCGTTAAGATAAGCTGAGCATCACGTGCGCAAGCAGCTGATACATCTGCATAAAAGGGATCTTCTGTCATCCACAGAACGATCGGGATTTTTTCTTGTTTGAATTGATGAAGTACATCTTTCGGAACATGATCACCGATCATCATCAAAACAAAATCCGGAGAAAATGTCCGGATTTTGTGCATGTTAGTGGGTAGAGATTCTCTATCAATCTTTACACATGAAAAGGGGGAATCAATGAAGCTTTCTTCTACCCATTGATCAAACATGTGATAGATTCCGCCGTAGCCAGAACTGATATAAAGAAGCTTCATGATGACCCTCTCACATTAAGATGTGAATGTAACACTTTCAACTTTATCTACATCTAAAAGAGTCGTTGCTGAGCCGGTAGGTGTGACAGAGCTTTCTTGTGTAACAAATACAACACCTGTTGAAGCATCGAATGATACAAATTGAACTGGCCCAATTAAATCTCCTGAGTCAGTGACAATACTAATGACTGTTCCTGGTGCAAGTCTTGCAAAGATCCATCTTGCTGGCTGAGATACATCGAGTGTTGTAGCAGAATCTGAAGGTGATGCCTCAGCTGCCACTTCACTTAATAAATCGTTCAATTTCTCTTCCACTTGAACTCCTCCTTCTTCGAGATTAGCTGTTAATGCATGAGTAATTGGTTTGAAAAACACTTTCAATAGTTCTTTTTTTAATTCAGCACGCTTTTCGCTCATTTTTTCCCCATCCTTTCTTCATCAATTCAAACTCACCCCTATGTATATGCCGTTCATTTTTTTTGGCATAAGCAGAACGCTGATTCCTGATTCTTTTTTTCAATTAATCACTTCACACATTTTTAAAAATGTTTTCAAATGCTGAGGCTAAATGAAGTGGCGCTCATACTCTAGTAAAGATTAAATGTGAAGAGAGAGGGATTATGAATGGAATTTGAACAATTATTAGATGGTTGGAACGAAGAATTACTAGAGTCGGAAGGAGTGCTTGAAGTCATCTTGATTTTACTTCTTCTTCGCCTTTTAGAAGAAAGTGAGGAAGAGAATGTGTCAGACATCAAAGAATTACTTCGTCCATGGCTTGAGCTTGGCATTCCAGTGCCGCGTGTTCATTTGGTCAATGGAGATGTACTTCAAAACGTGGTTGTCGTGCAATTGTTTGATACGGTCGCGGTCTTTAAAAACGCGACAAATCAGCTAAGAGTGAGTGTTCCTTTTGTGAACATTGTCAGCTGGGGGGCATTTTAAACTAATCAAAAAGGATAATGATCATGAAAGTATCGGTGATTTTAACAAGCTACAATAAACCAGATTTCATTGATCGTGTGTTAAAGAGTATGGTAGAACAAACGTATCCGCATTGGGAGCTTTTGATTATGGATGATGGCTCAGAACAGGGCACCATTCAAAAGATCCAGCCCTATTTGAGTGATGGACGCATTCAGCTGTATTCGCACACGGTTCATCCGGCAAAACGGCTGTTAACCGCACGATATGCGACGCTTATTAATGATGCATTAACCCGTATAACAGGTGAGCTCATTTGTTATTTAACCGATGATACCGTGTACCATAAAGATCGTTTGCTTAAAATGGTGGATGTTTTTCGGTCGAAGCCTCATATAGATATTGTGTATTCCTCGCAGCGGGTTGTGCATGTGAATCAGCATTTAGTGGAAACGATGAGTTTTGTTCGAGAAGCAAATCAAATCCTAGAGCATGCCTCCTTTCAAGTGGACCATTGTTCGGTCATGCACAGAAGCCGCTTGCTTCCACTGATTCATGAAAAATACGGACAATATTGGGATGATGAGCCAAAGCACTGGCATCATGCAGATTCTGTTTTTTGGATGAGGCTGAATCATTTCGCTTCGTTTTTTCCATTAAAAGCTGTACTGGATACAACGTATAAAACGCCCCATTCCTTTCATCATCAGTTTTCGAGTATGCCGTATGATTTAATTGACGGAACGATCATTGAAAAAGAAGGGGATTATTATCAAATCGCAGACGGGAAACTTCATGCAATTGAAAAGCGCTGGATCAATGAAAAGAACAGGCGTGCGATCCGTGTTCCGCTATTATGTGAGATGAAATATGAAATAAAAGAGAAGCTGGCAGTACCCAATTATACAGTCGTCACCGCAGATCAGGGGAAAACGTTCTTTTATATTGAAAAACAGAAAAAAAGAAGGTTTGCTTCAAAACGTGACGTGCAATATTTTCAGTTTCACCCAAAGGAGATCTATACGATTTCAAATGACCAGCTTCAGTCATTTGAGGATGGCGATATCATCAAAGTTTCTCCTGTATTCAGTCCGCCAAACAGGCGGCTGTTTAAATGGAAACAAGATGTTTATTTACTTGTGCATCATGCCTTTTGCCGTATTGATCCTGAGGTGGTGAAGCGGTTTGCTTTTTATCATCAGCCGATTAAGCTGTACCCGTCCCAATTTACGTTATTTCAGGAAGGAAAGTCGATTGTTCCGCTGTATAGGGAATCGCTGCAAGAATTCGATATGTCTCTTTATCAGACATCCGGGCGAAAGCACTCCTCATAAGAGGGGTGCTTTTTAAAATTTTTGCAGGAAGTAGAAAGGAAAAAGCGAAACATGAAAAAGACAGGGAACCATTTAGAAATGATCAAGCCGCTGAAAACTCGGCAATTGATGCCGGTTTTTTGGCACTGAAAGTGAGGGGGAAAGAATGGGGAAAGTTGTCGAAAGAGCAGATTGGTTTGAATTAATTTTAGAAGCCATCGATGAAGCCATTCACGTTGTAGATGATCAAGGGATGACGATTTTTTACAATCATAATGCCGCTAAGTTTGACTGTTTACAAAAAGAAGAGGTGATTGGCAAGTACATCCTTGATGTGTATCCCTCTTTAACTGAAAAAACAAGTACGCTTATGCATGTGTTGAGAACAGGAAAGCCCATTTATCATTCGCTGCAAACCTATTTGAATAAAAACGGAGAAAAAATTGAAACAGTGAACACGACATTGCCTATTATTGAAGATAACGAGTTAATAGGTGCGGTCGAAGTCGCAAAAGATGTATCCAAGCTGTCTGCTCTTTCCAATCGTTTAGATCAAAAAAAGCGAACATATGACGCGACTGGGGTAGAACAAATGCATGATTTTGCTTCATTTTTAACAAATGATCCGCTTTTAAAAGAAATGCTTGAAAGGGCAAAAAAAGCAGCTGCTTATCCGTCATCAGTTGTTGTCTATGGGGAAACAGGGACAGGAAAAGAAGTGCTTGTTCAGGCCATTGTCCATGAATCTGACCGAAAAAACCAAGTGTTTATTCCGCAAAACTGCGCAGCACTCCCAGAATCATTACTTGAAAGTCTATTGTTTGGATCTGTCAAAGGGAGCTATACGGGCGCAATTGATCGCAAGGGACTTTTCGAATTGGCTGATGGGGGCACGCTTTTTCTTGATGAGCTGCAAGCGATGCCGCTCACCCTTCAGACGAAATTATTACGTGTGTTAGAGGATGGCGTTGTCCGCCGCATCGGTGATGCAAAGTCCATTCAAGTGGATGTTCGGCTCATTACTGCGCTCAATATGGACCCATTCGAAGCAGTGAAAAAGCAAATTTTAAGAGAAGATTTATTTTATAGACTGCATGTGTCATCTTTTCATATTCCGCCGCTTCGTGAGAGAAAGCAAGATATCACGCTGCTATCCCGCCACTTCATTCAAACCTATCATCAGCAGTTTTCAAAAAAAGTCACACGCCTTTCTGAAGAAACGGAACGATTGTTTATGGCGCACCACTGGCCTGGGAATGTTAGAGAATTAAAACATACGATAGAGCATGCCGTGTTGATGATGCCAAAGGAAGCGGAAGAGATCACCCCTCTATACCTTCCGGCTCATTTACGTGAGCAAAAACTGGAAAGGGAAACATCTGAATCCTCCTTAAAAAATCAAGTGTCTTCATTTGAACAAACATTGATTCAAGAAGCTTTACATCAGCATAATGGGAATATTAAAAAAACCGCCGCCGCCTTAAAAATCCCTCGACAAACGCTGCAATATAAACTGAAGAAATATGCAGATGCCGAAATCTAGGCACAGCATCCAATTGAATATGACGGGTAAAGCTCCTTTTGTAAAGAATAGGGGCATTTTCCCATGTTGGCACATAACTTGCATAGTATAAAGTGAATGCTGATAGGGGGAATGGATATGAATCAGAAATTGTATGAACCGGCACGTCACTGGAAGGACATTGAGCTTTGGAAGGATGTACCTGAGGAAAAGTGGAACGACTGGATTTGGCAGCTGACGCATACCGTGAAAACGCTTGAGGATTTAGAAAAAATCGTAAACTTAACAGAAGAGGAACGAGAAGGGGTGAAGATTTCCACCAAAACCATTCCACTCAACATTACACCCTACTATGCCTCACTGATGAATCCAGACGATCCAAGATGTCCAATACGTATGCAATCTGTGCCAATTGCAGAAGAGCTTCATAAAACAAAATATGATCTGGAAGACCCGCTGCATGAAGATGAGGACTCACCTGTCCCGGGGCTCACACACAGGTATCCAGATCGCGTGCTGTTTCTTGTGACAAATCAGTGCTCGATGTACTGCCGCTATTGTACGAGAAGACGTTTTTCCGGTCAGATTGGTATGGGTGTGCCGAAAAAGCAGTTAGATGCTGCCATTGGATATATTAGAGAAACACCTGAGGTGCGGGACGTGTTAATTTCTGGCGGAGATGGGCTGTTAATCAATGATCAAGTGCTTGAATACATTTTGAAAAACTTACGTGACATTCCGCACGTTGAGATCATTCGGATTGGAACCCGCGCGCCGGTTGTCTTTCCGCAGCGTATAACAGATGAGCTGTGCGAGATATTGAAAAAATATCACCCAGTTTGGCTGAATACTCACTTCAACACAAGTATTGAAATTACAAAAGAAGCAAAAGAAGCGTGCGAACGTCTTGTGAATGCCGGTGTCCCTGTAGGGAATCAAGCCGTCATCCTTGCAGGTATTAACGACAGTGTGCCGATTATGAAGAAGCTGATGCACGACCTTGTGAAGATTCGGGTCAGACCATATTATATTTATCAATGTGATTTATCTGAGGGCATTGGCCACTTTAGAACGCCGGTATCAAAAGGGCTTGAAATCATTGAAGGCTTAAGAGGACATACAAGTGGTTATGCAGTGCCAAGCTTTGTGGTAGATGCGCCAGGAGGCGGAGGGAAAATTGCCTTACAGCCAAATTATTTATTATCGCAAAGCCCTGACAAAGTCGTCCTTCGTAACTTTGAAGGTGTCATCACCTCTTATCCAGAACCAGAGCATTACGTCGCAGGCCAGGCAGATGCGTATTTCAATGAAATTTATGAAGAAAAACAAGAACTAGCAATTGGTATTACCGCACTATTTGAGGATGAAGCAAGATCGTTTACGCCTGAGAATTTAAATCGAATGAAACGTAGAGAAGCATATGAGACAAATCCTGAGCATGACACACTCAAAAACAAACGTGAAAAACGGGATGAATTAAAAGAGAAGAAATATCAAGCGCAGCTCAAAAAAGAACAAACCGTGAAGGAGGAGAAATAGCCTTGCTGACATGTGATTGGTGTGAGGAAAACAAAGCAAATGCGGAGCAGACAACAGTCTATTGGGAACTGATCACGGGCACACAATCAATTGAAATCATCGAAACGCCGTCCATCTCCTGCACGCACTGCGGTATGACTTATCAAAAGGATGAGACGGTCAAAGAGATTGAAGATCAATTAATTTTAGTGGACCAGACAAAACTTCCAGAAAAAATCTCCTATGAAGAATTAATGAGCATGGAGCGGTTATTAAAGCGAAATTACTTTGACTTTTCTTCATAAGTTGTACCTCCGCCTATACAAGTCATCAAATTGCTGTATAATATAACAACAAAATAGAGTGTCGCGGAGGGAAAAACAGGTGAAGTCGTTTTACCATTATTTAATGAAGTTCAGACATCCAAAACCGAAAGATGAAATCAGCCATTTTGCAAATGCTGCGTATGAGGATCACAGCTTTCCTAAAGCTTCCACAGATTATCATGAGCTGTGTGCTTATTTAGAATTAAATGGTGATTATTTAAGCTCAATGACAACATTTGACGAAGCGTTTGAGCAATACGAAGTAGAAGTCAAAAAAAAATAACACACAACCGCTTGTTCCATATGGGAGAAGCGGTTTTTTTATAAGAAATAAAATGGCGTTTTGCATGGTGTGGTTGCCCATGCAGAATTCCTTGCGCCGGCATACGATACGTTAAGACCAAAAGTCGGGCAAGGGGGAGACAGAATGAAGGCGAAAGCACCAAAATATCAAGTAGGGGATATTGTCGTCGTTGTCATGTACGGCACAGTCGGAACGATTACAAAAGTCCATCAAATTGACCAGCACTATTTATATGAGGTCAATCATAATGAGGTGCTTTATTTTGAAACATCACTTCAGCTTTACGATGAGTATAGCGGGGTGATTGTCGATACAGAAAAGCTGGACATTGAATATGAGTTCCTCATTGGCGATGTTGTATATGTAAAAGATTACGGAAAAGAGCTATTTAAAATCATCGGTCATCGGACCGAAATTTGGCGCTACCTTGAAGATGGCTGGGAGGATGTCATTTACGAACTTACGAGGCTGAAAGACGGAGAGTGGCTGGAAACAGAAGAGGAGGATTTAACGCTTGTCCTAAGGAAATATGAGATGGATCAGTTTGTTCATCAGCTTCTTTTTGTGCATTACGTCGGAGAAACCTCAAAAGAGTTAGAAGAAGATATGGTTCAAACGGCTCTATTGCAGCTAGAAGAGAAACAAGAAAGCGAAGCTTCACTTGAATTTCTCGCTGTATCTATAGTGGATGAGCTTCTTGATATTTATAACGATTATAAAATTCTCTACGAATTTTTCAAAGATCCAGAATATAAGGATATGATGGATTTTATTTTGGAAAGTTTACACGAACATTTTGGTTAAAGAAAGACTTGTCCTAACACGAATAAAAAATAAGGCACACAGAAAAATGCAATCACATAAAACCATCCCCTCAAGATACGGCCCATCACCTGATCAAATGTTTCTCCATCTAATATGCTTAACCATTTCATTCTTTCAAGCCCCTTTTCTTTTTGTTTACTGCATTTATATGTATGGAATGAGCCATTATGACAAACTGTAATAAAAAACAGCCGGCGTTCATACATCATAAAAAAGGAGGCGGAATGCAATGAAAGAAGCAGATTTGGTGATTGATACAGAGGAAATTGCGGAGTTCTTCTACATGGAGCTGATCAAAAGAGGGTACATACCTGCTGAGCTTGAAACATTTGAGCTGGCTGACATTACATTTGAATATATGCTGAAAAAAGCAATGATAGTTGAAGAAGAGGCGTGGTAGGCACTATAATTTGAAGAGATTCTGAAGAGAGAGGGAGGGGAATCCTTCGCGTGTACATCCTATTTCTTTTCATTTTATTTGGCGCCATTGCTGCGCTCATGGTATCTGGGGCTTTTCAAGATTTGGACAACCAGATCATCTTATGGTTTGAAAGCATCAGACTCCCTTTTTTAAATGATGTCATGCTGGCTTTGACGGACCTTGGCATCAGTGCGCTGCTCGTTCCAATCATGCTCATTTTTAGTGTGGTATTGTTTATGTATAAGCGCTACTATTCTATCATGATGCTTTTTCTATTATATCTCACAGAAAAAACAATCAATCATGAATTAAAGGGGCTGTTTGCTAGAGAGCGTCCGGCCTTTGATCACCTTGTAAGTGAAACGTATTACAGCTTTCCGAGTGGACATTCGATGAATGCAGCCACCATCTATCCTTTTATGGCTTATCTATTAGTTGAGATGATTCCATGGCTGAAAGAAAGACAGAAAATCGTCTATTTGCTCACAGGGCTGGGTGTCCTAGTCATTGGCATCAGCCGGATGTATATTGGCGTGCATTATTTGACAGATGTCGCTGGAGGCTTTGCGATAGGGCTCGCTTTATTTCTCATTTGTAAAAAGATTGACGAAAGATTGCCTGTCATTCGACAAAAATAGAAGAAGGAAATTGACAGATCCCAGCCAATTTTATATAAAAGGGGAGGGATTTGAATGCAATTGACGTTGAGATTTTTTCAAAAGAAACCTTCAGCATTTCACTTAACCATTTATCAAACACCTGAATATGGCGCTGCAAGTGGGCATCAGCCTGTGTACCGGACAAAGATTGGCGGGAGAACACACCTTGATGTACTGGAAAAAGCATTCTCGACATTTAATGTACATGATACAGTCCCTAATGATTACAATGCGCGGTTTATCACAACTGGCGATATTGTTGTGATTGATGATAGGAAAAAGGGGAAGTGCTATTATCAGCTCTCTCCGGCAGGATGGAAACGCAGTGAACGACTAATGACGATAGGCTAAATAGATGATGAATGATGCCAGCTTGAGATCCAGCTGGTATTTTCTTTTTTAAGCTCTATCGTTTATAATAAATAGGATAAAATACATAGTAAACGTAAGTGGAGGCTAAAAAATGAGTGTACATATTGGAGCAGAAAAAGGACAAATTGCAGAAACGGTATTGCTGCCAGGCGATCCGCTTCGTGCGAAATATATTGCAGATACATATTTAGAAGATGTTGAGTGCTATAACGAAGTGCGCGGAATGTATGGCTATACTGGAACCTATAAAGGAAAACGTGTTTCTGTACAGGGCACTGGGATGGGTGTACCATCTATTTCGATTTATGTGAATGAACTCATTCAAAGCTATGATGTTCAAAACTTAATCCGCGTTGGATCTTGCGGAGCTATCAAAAGGGATGTCAATGTACGTGACGTCATTTTAGCGCAGACATCATCAACAGATTCACAAATGAACCGTGTGGCATTTGGGCCGATTGATTATGCGCCATGCGCCGATTTTGGCCTGCTTAAGAAAGCATATGACACAGCGGAAGCAAAAAATGTCGCTGTACGTGTCGGAAATGTATTTACAGCAGACCAATTTTATAATGAAAAACCACTTGAGCTCATGGCTCAATATGGTATCCTAGCGATCGAAATGGAGACAACCGCTCTTTATTCTCTTGCAGCAAAATTTGATCGAAAAGCGTTATCCATTTTGACAGTGAGTGATCATGTTCTAACAGGAGAAGAAACAACGGCTGAAGAGCGTCAAACAACGTTTGATGAAATGATCTTAATTGCGCTAGACTCCGTTTTATAATAGTATAAAGGGTGTGCTACTACGTAGCGCATCTTTATTTTTTTAGAAGAGCAAAAGGAAGGTATGTCATGAAGAAAAGCTACAAAATACTCTCAATCGCATCGATTCTTGGTTTGACAGCCGCACTATCAGGCTGCCAGTTGCTGGATCAAAAAAGCGGTACATCTGAATCAAACAAAACAAACGAACAAAAAAACGCAGCAAGTTCATCTCCCCAGCACAACTCAAACGATACGGCAGATTCATCGAATCAAGAGCTGACGTTAAAGAGTGAATATTTCAATGACATCAAGGTTGTGAGCGGTCTGAAAACCATTCAAAATCCTGAAAATGTGCTAGCACTTGTTAACAAAGAATATGCATTACCAGGAACCTATAAACCTTCTGATCTCGTTGTGCCAAAAGTAGAATTCTCTTTTTCGGAAGATATTGAAAAGCGATATATTCGCAAAGAAGCAGCGGAAGCGCTTGAGAAGTTATTCAAAGGTGCAAAAAAGGAAAACTTCGAGCTTGCTGCAGTATCTGGCTATCGCTCCTATGACCGTCAAAAAGTCATTTTTGATAGTGAGGTCAAATTAAAAGGCAAAGAAAAAGCACAAGAAGCAGTCGCTTTACCAGGCGAAAGTGAACATCAAACAGGCCTTGCCATGGACATTTCCTCAAAAAGTGCCGGCTTTGAGATCTCTGAAAAGTTTGGTGAAACACCAGATGGCAAATGGGTGGCTAAAAACGCCTATAAATATGGCTTTATCATCCGTTATCCAAAAGGAAAAGAAGACATTACGAAATATGAATATGAGCCGTGGCATTTGCGCTATGTGGGAAAAGAAGCCGCTAAAGCGATGCATGATCACGATTTAACATTTGAAGAATACATGAACAAAGTAAAGAAAATCTAAACAAGTAAAAGGCCTCCCAGCTATTCGGGAGGCCTTCTCTTATTCTTCTTTTAAAAAAAGAACAATCCTGCTAGTGCGAAGCCGGTAATGAACCCGAGGCCGATGCCATACGCTGCACCCCAGCCATAATATCCGCCCCAATAGCCAAAGCCAAAGCCCCCGCGAGACCCGCCGACTGGACGAATATAAACTTTGCGGTTTGTCACACGCTCAATGCGTCCGACATGTACTCTGCCATTACGATCAGTGATTCTAGCGACTTTCCCCATGTGCTGCTGACAAAGCTTGTAGTAGCGCTCCATGTTTTTCCTCCTTATGACAAACTCTTTTCACTCTTATCCTATGCGAGAGACCTCATAGAGTTTGGACAAAACATATAGGGGATTCGCTCATTTTATACAGTGCATTCAAATAGAATGTGACTTAGCTGCTTGCGGTGTGCTTGAATGAGATCGTAGTGTGTTTGCAGCGTCTCGTAAAGAGAAGGCGGTATGTGTTCAGATAATTCCATTTCTGTTGGTTCCTCCTGCACCATATGTTCATCGAATGAGAGAATCTGAATGTCACGGAAGCCTGCTGCTGTTAACTGCTCCTTCCATTCTTCAAGCGACAAGAGCGAGTGAAAGCCGTAAAAATCTCGAACAACGGCCATCTCTTCACGTGTAAGAGGGGCTTTTAACACAGCTTCATTTGCAATCAATTGACTGCCAGGAGCAAGGACCCGTTTGATCTCAGCAAGTGCGACAGGCAGCTTGGTAAAGCTTAAAACAGATTCACTGATGAGTAGAGAGAACGCTTGATCTGGAAAGGGCAGCTGCTCAATGGATGCCTCTAAGGCGCGGGTTGGCAGTTCTTCCCGCTTGAATCGCAGGTTCGCCTTTTCAATCATCAATGGATGCGTATCAATGGCCTCCACCTGATAACCTATATTTCCTAAGTAGGCGGCCGTCTGTCCTGTACCGCATCCGGCATCCAGTATACGTGCATGAGGCGGCAGTTTTATATGCTCAATCATCGTTTTTGTTAACTCAATTCCGCCAGGATGGGCACCTGATACGCCAAAATAGGCAAGCATTTCTACATAATCACTCATATCATCCCTTCTTTCCTTATCCTGTTCCTCTCTAAAGATTATGCAATAAAGGAGCAAATGGCTTATCTTTTCAAGTAGAAGTTGATCCTTTGGTTGACGGATGAAGCATCGTCCTTGATAATAATGAAAGGAGATAAAGGTGGTGTTTTTTTGAAAAAACAAATGAAGTTCGTGGTAGCCATTCTGGTGACTGCTGCACTGTCCTCTGCGATTACATTTGTGATCACAAAACAAGGTGCTGTCAGCGTCTCTGGAGACGAGAAGTTTAGTAAACTCATGGCTGCGTATACGAAGGTAAAGGATGAGTATTACGAAAAAACGGATGATCAAAAACTAGTAGATGGTGCGATCCAAGGAATGATTGCATCACTTGATGATCCATACTCTACATATATGGATCAGGAGGAAGCCGAAGGATTTAACAACACCATTTCTTCATCATTTGAAGGAATTGGTGCACAAGTAGAAGAGAAGGATGGACAAATTTTAATTGTCGCGCCGATTAAAGGCTCTCCTGCTGAAAAAGCTGGTTTGAAACCTCATGATCATATTTTAAAAGTGGATGGAAAAAGCACCAAAGGCATGTCGGTCAATAAAGCAGTCTCTCTCATCAGAGGACAAAAAGGAACGGATGTCCAGCTGCATCTCAACCGTCAAGGAGTGGGCAATGTAGATGTGACCATCACAAGAGACACGATTCCGCTTGAAACAGTGTATGCCAAACTCACAAAAGACAAAATAGGAGAAATCCAGATTACGTCATTTGCTGAAACTACATCGAAAGAGCTGGATAAAGCGATTGATGACCTCGAGAAAAAAGGGGCAAAAGGTTTTGTCATTGACCTCAGAGATAATCCAGGCGGCATTATGACAGAAGCTATTGAAATGAGCAATGACTTTATCGATAAAGGGAAAGTCATTATGCAGGTTGAAGAAAAAGGGAAGAAACAAGTGTACAAGGCTGAAAAAGAACGCAAAGTCCATCAGCCGGCAGTTGTTCTTGTAAATGGCGGCTCAGCCAGCGCTGCTGAAATCATGGCGGCGGCTCTGCACCAATCTTCAGGCATTCAAATTGTGGGTGAAAAGACGTTCGGCAAAGGAACTGTTCAAAATGCGCAAAACTATAATGACGGTTCTAGTGTCAAGTTAACCATTGCAAAATGGCTGACTCCAGACGGTTCTTGGATTCACAAAAAAGGAATCGAACCACAGGTCAAAGCAGCTCTTCCAAGTTATGCAAAGCTGCCGTACTTAAGCCCGAAAAAATCGTATGAGCTAAATGACAATGGAGATGAAGTCAAAGCGGCTCAAAAAATGTTCCAAGCGCTCGGCTACAAAGCAAAAGCAAACGGTGAATACGATCAAGCATTCCAGTCTATCGTCAAAAGCTTCCAAACAGACAACGATTTAAAGGCAGACGGTATTCTGACAGGAGATACAACGACCGTTCTGATGACAAAGATCCAAGATAAGTTAAAGAACAACGATACACAAATGAAAAAAGCCATTGAAGTCTTGAAAAAAGAAATGAAATAAAGAAAAAGCAGTCCTCATCAGGGGACTGCTTTAAGATTGTAGAAAAACCCCACCTTTATTTTAAGTGAAGTGGGGTTTTTTGATAAAAACATATAGAGTTTTAAGCTGAACACGGGTCTTTCCATGTCTAGTTTGCTTCCTTTTAAAATTCATGGCAATGAAAGTAAGTATACTTTCTTTTTTGATCCATGTAACGCTGTTAGGTGTTACTATTTGTATGGAAAAAGACTGTTTTAAACTTGACAAAAAAATGTGATTATGCTATAATTTACTTTCTTATTTTTAGAATATATAATAGGATTCTCCTGGCCAGGAGAATCCTATTTTTTTGTTCTAAAATAAAGGAGTGTGTTTGTATGAAGAAAGATGAGCCCAGTGTCACTTCGTTAATATCGGCTTTTGCTAGATCCTATCATAGTCAATTTGATACGCCTAAAATCTTTAATGATTATATAGCTAAAGAATTAATTTCTGAAAAAGAATTCAATGACATCAAAGAAAATATGGTTCAAGGCATACATTTCTTCAACAAAGATATCGCACAAAAATTCGAAGGAAATACAGAAGAAATATTAAAATGGATTACACAAGTCCAGCTGTCTCCAATAACCTTATCACGTGCTGCGTATTGCGAAAAAGTAATGCTTCATGAGGTAGCGTTAGGATTAAGACAATATGTCATACTTGGCGCTGGATTAGATACTTTTAGCTTCCGACATTCAGAATTGGAAAACAGCTTAGAAATATTTGAAATTGATCATCCAACTACACAGGAATTTAAAAAGCGAAGATTGGACGAGGCTAACTTAAAAATCCCAAGTAATCTTCATTTTGTTTCTATGGACTTCACCAAAAATTTGTCCTATCAAAACCTAATAGGTCAAGGATTTGATAACAAAAAGACGTTCTTTAGTCTTCTGGGTGTTTCTTACTATTTAACGAAAGAGGAAGTTTCAAGCTTAATAGATTATTTATTCACCAAGGTTCCATCAGGGAGTTCAATCGTTTTTGATTATGCAGATGAAAAACTATTCGAAGAAAAAGGAACCTCTAATAGAGTTGAAAATATGGTGAAAATGGCTTCAATAGGCGGAGAACCGATGAAATCATGTTTTTCGTACTTTGAAATCGAAAAGGTGTTAGAGAAATCAGATTTACTCATTTATGAACATTTATCACCTGAAAAAATTAATAAACTGTATTTTAACAATAGAGAAGATTACCTATCAGCTTTTGAGACCATTCATTACATTCATGCCGTAAAAAAATAAAACTCCAGCATGTACATTGGAAATGTGTTATACAAAAAATCTTGTAGATTTTGTCTACAAGATGAAAGCAGTCCTCATCAGGGGACTGCTTTTTCTTATCTTGTGATCGCTTCTGTTTTTTCATCATCCTTTTCAAATAGTTCATTCATGACAGAATTGGATGTGACCTTCTTTTGGAAGAATGGATTTAAAATCAAGATGACTACGACGTTTGCTAGTAAACCAAGAAAACCTTCATAAAGACCAAACGTGACTTGTGAGATATTCGCTGTAAAGGTGACGATGATTCCAATGACTAACCCAGCAATCGTTGCTTCTCTCGATTGTTTTTTCCAGAATAAGCTGATGGCAATAGCTGGGAAGATTTGGACCATTCCTGAAACACCAATGAGCTGAAGTGTGACAAGTGCAGTTGGGAATAGCATTCCGAATAAAAGAGCGAGCCCGATAACGATAAACACCATCGAACGTGTAATGATGGTCAATCTTTTAGGTGACACATTCGGATGAATTAAGTCACGGTATAAATTATTGGCAAATAAATTCGATGCACCAATAGCCATGATGGAGCATGGAATGAGGGAAGCCAGTGCAATCGTTGAATAAGCGAGCCCCTGCATTACGCCGCCATATGATGTTTGAATTAAATGAAGAAGAGCAAATCTTGGATTTGTATCTTCTGGTAAGACTAAAAAGGCAATAAATCCAAGGAAGATGACCAAAATCAATACAATATTATAAAGAGGCAAAAACATGCTGTTTTTACGGATGGCATCTGCGCTTTTGGCTGTAAAAACCCCAGTTGCCGCGTGTGCCCACATAAACAAAGCGAGGGCAGAAACGCCTGAAGCAGTAATGAACCATAAAATGCCCTTAGGACCGCCTTCAGGGATCGTGAGAAGCTGAGGTGCTTCTTTGGCTAACGTGTTCATCATCGGTGTCCAGCCGTTAAAATGAATAATTGGCAGTGAAACCACCATAAACAGCATGATCACCCAAACGAGAATATCCTTAATAATTGCTGTATATGTAGGACCTTTAATCCCACTGAAAAATGTATAAAGTGCGACTAAAATAAATGAAATGATAACAACTGCATTGACATTAATATAATTCGTTCCAGCGACAGTTAATGTATCTTGAATCCCGCTCAACTGAAGACAAATATAAGGAATCAGCATAAGTACCCCAACAATCGCAATCAAACTAGATAACAGCTTGCTGTCAAACCGCTCACGTGCATAATCGGCAAGTGTTGTAAGGTTGTGACTTTTCGCTACCGTCCATAGTTTCGGTAAAAAGAAATAAGCAATAAAATAAGCTAGGACTGAATAGGGAATAGCGAAAAAAGCGACGCTTCCAGCTGTATAAGCTGTACTTGTAAGCCCTAAAAAGGTATAAGCTGTATATAAGTCTGCGCCAACGAGAAACCAGACAAGCAGTCCGCCAAATTTTCTCCCGCCGACAGACCATTCTTCTACTGACTGTCTTGATGATTTGTCACGACCAGCGGCAAAACCGATGACCACGACGATGAAAATAATACTTGCAGTAATCAATAAAGCTGTTAAATTTCCTTGCATTAGTCAGTTCCTCCATTTGAATGTTGCATCTTATAAATGATAAATGTGCAAATTGGTGTGAGTACAATCCATAGTAAGAGCCAGAAGTGGAAAAAGGGCAGGCCGATGACAAATGGATGAATGCGGTTCGCAAATGGCAGCAATGCGAGTTGTCCAATGAATGGAATCGCGATAAGTAGTGCCAGCATCAATTTTTTGTTCATGATTTCCTCCTGAATATTTTGTAATTTCATAATAATAGCAGTTGTCAGATTAGATCACAAGACCATTTTCAGAAAAAACAATCATTTTGGGGAATATCATACTAATATAACGCTTTCATTCTTAAAAAGGAGAAAGAGTGAAGATGTAAAGAGGGAGAAGGGGAAAGAAAGTATGTAAAAATAATATTTGAAGCAAATAAAAAAGCCCCAGCATAAAAGCTGAGACCTTGCCAATTTTTAAAGGAAATCAGATACTTCTTCGATGTCGAAACGATTGCTTTTATGAGCTTCTTTTGCTGCTTTACCAACAGAAATCAGCATCACTGGGTCGTAGCGGCCGCTGACATTGAATTCCTTGATGTATGCTTCTTTACTGAAGCCACCCATTGCACACGTATCATAGCCCATTGCTTTTGCCGCAATCATTAATTGCATAGCAGCTAATGAAGCATTTGAATACGCTGCTTCTCGTGCATATTGCTCACTTTGATATGCGCCATTGATTTGAGTCATCAATGTTTCTTTAATGTCTTCAGTAATAAAGCCTTGTTCAGCCAGCTCACTGTAGATTTTTTCGCCATTTTGGTTAGCTTCAAGGTCACCTAGAACTGCAATAACAGCTGATGCTTGTGATATTTGCTTTTGGTTGTACGCGATTGGAAGTAACTTCGCTTTTGCTTCAGCACTATGGAAAACAGTGAAGTGCCAATGTTGAAGGTTCCAAGCAGATGGTGCTTTTGTTGTGATTTCAAGAAGCTCTGTTAATTCTTCTTTTGTCATTTCATGAGTAGTATCATACTCTTTTACTGAAGCTCTTTGTTTTAAGATGTCAATCGTTTTTTGATCGGTCGCCATATGGATATTTCCTCCCGTTTTTGCAAATAGTATGGTACAATAACTAAAAAGTGAGAAACTTACTTATTGTAACTAGAGATATTTTAAATTGTACACCGTTAGTTTGTCAAACAATCATGAAAAGAAAGGCTGAAATTTATGGAATTCCAATTATGTCCACACATTCAGCAAGCTTTTTTACTCCTAGGCAAAAGGTGGAATGGGCTTATTATACATGTATTGCTTGATGGTCCAAAGCGTTTTAAAGACCTCACAGACACGATTCCATCTATCAGTCAAAAAATGCTTGCAGAGCGTTTAAAAGAGCTCGAGCAAGAAGGAATTATAGAGCGGACTGTCCTGCCTGAGACGCCTGTCAAAGTCATTTACAGCTTAACTGAAAAAGGGAATGCGTTACATGATGTGTTTCATGAGGTATCTCGGTGGGCAGGGGAGTATACAGACACTCACGACAAAAAGGAGCAAGCCTAGTTTCAGGTTTGCCCAAACATTTTGACTCTTGATGAATATGCTGATGTTAGGCACATGACAAAGGAGGAGAAATGCATGTACCCTCATACTCCGTATTTTCGAGGCGGCGCCCCTGGCATTCCGCCATATGAATCCAGAGTCCCTTTGTTTTTTGGTTTTGGCGCTCCTTTGGTCGGCGGACTGCTTGGCGGATTTCTAGGAAGTGCGATTTTTAATTATCCCCGTCCATATTACCCCCCGCCACCACCGCCTGCTCCACCACCTTATGGCGGCGGATATCCACCATATTATTAAGAAAAAAGAGTAAGCCTGCTTCCATTCCAAAGCAGGCTTTTTATAATGGAATATCAATTTCAGAAATTCCTGGATCATCATGCTTTAAAAACATAATTTCCAATATACCGTCTTGATACGACGCCTTCGTTCCTTTTCGCTTCACAGCAGCAGGGAGGACGACTTTTTTCTGCGCCCCTTCTTCAGGAAAATGATCAATAAACAGCAGATTGGCTGTATGTTTGATTTTGACTTTTTCTGTGTTCGGACGAGCAAGTTCAATTTTGACAAACACATGATCAGTCGTCTCGAACACTTCGACTTCTGGCTCTTTTTCTTTTTGAACGTCAGTTTCTCTCGTTTTTTGTTTTTGAGATAGGGGGTCCTGAAATGGGAACTGAGCAGGATAATTGGAGCCGAATACACTTTCCATGACTTGATTGACATACTGCTCAACGTCTTTAGGATCTGAATTCTTTAAGGCTTCTTTTGAGAACTGCTTTTGAAAAGGGAATAATCGGTTCCAGTCGAACATGCGAATCATCCTTTCTAAATGCCCTGAATTAGTATATGCCCATTCGCCAGCGTGCGTGCTATAATATACGTTAGATTTAGAAAGGGATGGTTACATTGAACGAACAGCATTCAAAAGGTGTTCTCTACACGGCAGCATCTTTTACACTCTGGGGTTTATTCCCGTTATATTGGAAGCTGATGGAGCATATTTCGTCAGGCGAAATTTTAGCGCACAGAATTGTATGGTCATTTGTGTTTATGTGCGGTATTCTTTTGTATTTAAAACAAGTCCGCCCAGCGATGCAGACAGTAAAGGGTCTCATACTGGATGGTAAAGCATTTTTTTCATTACTTTTATCTGCTATTTTAATTTCGGTCAACTGGTATGTATATATTTGGGCAGTCAATCATGGTCTTATGCTAGAAGCAAGTTTAGGGTACTATATTAATCCGCTTGTATCCGTTCTATTAGGGATTATTTTCTTAAAAGAACGACTTAATAAATTACAAACCATTGCCATCCTCATTGCCGCATTTGGGGTGATCCTTTCAACATTTCAATACGGGTCATTTCCTGTCGTTGCTTTCTTATTAGCCTTTAGCTTCGGTTTTTATGGTCTGATTAAAAAAAGGATGAGCTTCACGAGCGCGATTGGTTTGACGATTGAAACGCTGCTTCTCGCACCGGCTGCACTAGTGTACTTATTATTTTTCTTAAAAGAACCTGTTGTGACTATGAATCCTAACAGCTTCGGGTCGCTCGGTCTCTTATTTTTTGCAGGTGTTTTTACAGCCGTGCCGCTTCTTTTATTCTCAGAAGGCGCAAAAAGAATTCCTCTTTATCAAGTGGGCATTTTGCAATACATTGCACCGACAATTACGCTGTTTTTAGGGCTGTTTGTCTATCACGAACACTTATCCGCAGCTAAAATTGTGACGTTTCTTTGTATTTGGGTGGCGATTTTACTGTTTACCACCTCTCAATTACGCATGAAGAAAACAGCGAATTCTCATTAAGCCAAACGAGCAGTTTGCTTTTTTTTGCAGGCGGATCATGTCATAATAAGTTGTTACCAAAACTGTAGAGGTGATCATATGTCGTCAGCTCATGAGCTTGCAGCCGCCTATCAATCTTTATGGAAAAATCGTCAGCTTGATGTTGATGATATGTCTTCTTTACACGAGGCCATATGTGATGATTTACTTGATGCACGAACTCATCCGAGGGCGAGGAAATCATTACACCAAAAGTATGTGCTTGCTGTGGAGAGAATTTTAGAAAGTGAGCTTAAGCATGATCATCAGCTGCAGCTGATCAGCTTACATACAAAAAAGCTGCGAGAATTAATTCAAAATGAAGGAAGGAACCACTCATGAAACCAATTCAAACGGAAGATGTCACAGCACATCTTGAATCGTTTTTAAATCGTCCAGTCTTCGTTCATCTTGAAACGACAACTGGTTCTTATTCAGCTCATGTAAACGAACAAAATATGACGGTTGTGGCGTATATCCGCAACGCGAAAGTCGTCTATTCACAGGCGAAAATAAAAGGACAAGGTCCATACCGTGTTGGAATGAAAACAGAAGACGGCTGGATTTACGCAGAAGGATTAACCGATTATGTGTTTGATGACCAAGGCCGCCTCCTTTTAGCTGGGCACTTGCCAGACGGGAAACTAGCGATCTCATTACAAATTAGTGAAACACCATTTCAGGTGTAGAAGAAAGGGTGACGAGTCATGAACGAACATGTACTAGTGATGCTGCCTCACCCCGATGATGAATCCTTTGGGGTTGCAGGTCTCATTGCACAAAGCAGAAAACGCGGAATTCCCGTCACGTATGCATGCGGGACACTTGGGGAAATGGGCAGAAATATGGGAAGCCCAACATATGCTAACCGTGAAACACTTCCGGAATTAAGAAAACAGGAATTAATCAATGCCTGCAAAGAAATGGATATCACAGACTTACGTATGCTTGGCTTGCGTGATAAAACATTGGAATTTGAAGACGACGAGTATTTGGCAGATGTGATGGAATCCATCATTGATGAAGTCAAACCGACGCTCATTGTGACGTTTTATCCAGGACACGGTGTACACCCTGATCATGATGCGACAGGCGAAGCTGTCATTCGTGCTCTATACCGCAAGAAAAAAGAAGACCGGCCTGTCACATACTGCATGGCCATTACGAAAAATAGAGAAGAAGTGCTTGGAAATGCGGATATTGTCATTGATATTACAGATGTTGCAGATATCAAATTAAATGCACTGAGAGCGCATAGAACGCAAACAGAAGGCATGCTGAGAGAACTGGAACAAAAACTGAAAAACAAAGAACCAGTCGTCCAAAAATGGTTTGATGAAGAAATTTTCTGGACGTACCAATGGAATGATTAAACGCAAAAGCAGCTGACAAATATCAGCTGCTTTTTTTGTATTTAGTGATTCGATACATATCGAAGTTGACGTTTTTGAATCAACCTAAGACGGATAAAGAGGACGATGGCACCTGCGGCAAGCCCGGCAATCAGCCCAATCCAATAACCAAACGCACCAAAGGAGGTATATGTGCCAATGAGGTAACCGGCAGGAAGACCGATGACCCAGTAAGAGACAAAAGCAGCAATCAGCGTATAATTCACGTCTTTATAGCCGCGCAGAGCCCCTTGAATGGGTGCAGCAATCGCATCTGACAGCTGGAAGAAGATCGCGTAAATCAAAAAGTGCTGTGTCATTTGTAAAACAGCTGATTCAGCTGTATATAAACCAGCGATCTCAGGTCTGAATAACAAAATAAGTGCGGCCGTACATAAAGAGAATAATACCGCCGTACCAATGCCGATATAGCTGTAGCTTTGCGCGTCTTTATATCTCTTAGCCCCCGCTTCAAACCCAACAACGATCGTTAAAGCCATAGAGATACTAAGCGGTAAAATATAAAGAATAGAAGCAAAGTTCATCGCTGCTTGGTGACTGGCGATTGTAATGGTATCAAAGTGACCCATTAAAAGCGTCACTGCTGCAAAGATACTCGTTTCAAAAAAGATCGCAAACCCGATAGGAAGGCCAATTTTCAGTATTTGCCCTACACGGGAGATATTCATTCGAGGCAGTTTTTGAAACAAACGAAATGAGGCGAATGGCTCTGCTTTAATGACAATACAAATACTCATGATGAAAATCGCCCAATACGTCATTGCAGATGCAAGGCCGGCACCCGCACCGCCAAGCTTTGGAAAGCCAAAATTCCCAAAAATCAATACGTAATTTAAAACAAAGTTAATAGGAAGAGCTGTGAGCGTGATGAACATCGTCACACGTGTTTTCCCTAGCGCATCAATAAATGACCTTAGCACCGAATAACCAAACAGCGGGATGATGCCAAACGCAAGAAAGCTGAGAAAATGCCGGGCAATATCCTCTACAGATTGCTCGAGTCCAAGTCCTCCGAGTATATAAGGAACGCTGATCGTACCAATGACAATCACAGCGATACTTAAAAGAAAGGACAAATAGATCGCCTGAAAGACAGCCCGGGGAACATCTTCTTTATGCCCAGCCCCCATCAGCTGAGCCACAATTGGAGTAACGGCCATTAAAATACCGGCAAGTCCTGTATAAACAGGTGTCCAAATACTAGAACCGATCGCAACACCCGCAAGGTCTTCTGCACTTACTTTTCCAGACATCACCGTATCTAAAAAGGTAATAAGTGAAAGACCTGCTTGGGTGATTAAAATCGGAATCAAAATGGTTAAAAATAGTGTCAGCTTTGCTCGAATGCTATTCGTTTCTCTCATCATAAGTTCCTCTCTGAACAGAAATAACGAGAGGAATTATATCATGCTATGTAAAAAAATCAATTCTCCGTCGGATTATTTTTCTTAGATGGCTTCGTTTTTTTAAACATTTGGGCATAAATAAAAGAAAGACTGACAACACCTAAAATGCTGCAAGCATATTGGATGATTTTCTGAATGGTCATATTAAGCTCACCTCCATACAAATAGAATGTGCACAATTTGCTATTTTATAACAACAAGCGAAAGAAGGAGGGAAAAGGTCAGATGATCCACCGGACGAACGAAGAAGTCATATTTAAAGCAGGAATGAGAACACACTTGATGAACATTATGAAGGATGCAAGTGACATCATTGATTCTCTTGATGAAACAGAGCAGTGCTTACTTTGTGATCTCGAATCATTGCATGATCAGTTTAATGAAATGCATGCAGAGGCTTCGTCGTTTTATTTACAAGCGTATATGGAAGAATTCACACCAGGATTTGCTCAATTTTCTTTAGCCATTGAGCATTTATCAAAACAAAAGCATGGCGCACTCATTGTGATCCAAAGAAGGGATGAGGTTGAGGATTTTATTCAAAAAGGGACAAATCTTCATGCGAAAATTAGTGCTTCCTTAATAGAAAGCATTTTTTACCCGGGAAATCCACTTCATGATGGGGCTCTTTTAGTCAAAGAAAATACACTTGTTTCTGCTGCAAACGTGCTGCCGCTTACATCAAAAAAAGTGAGCCCGTCGCTCGGCACAAGGCATAGAGCAGCTATCGGACTCTCTGGTATGACCGATGCACTTGTTCTTGTCGTATCAGAAGAAACGGGGAAAATGTCGTTTGCGAAAGAAGGCGTGCTTTATCCGCTTACCGTAAAAGATCCGGAAATAAGAAAATAAAAACGAACGCTGCATTCTTCATTCGGAAGGATGCTTTTTTATTTGTGGAGAAAAAATAGCCAATTAAGCAAAAAGTCATTTGATACAGAAAAATTTGTCATGTAGAATAGAACTATGAAACTAGCAGCGTGCTTGTTTTGACAAATTTCTAAACGTCAACTTAAAAATTCCTTAAAAAATGTTTATAAATAAAACAAACAGCCGATAGAAACGATATGGCTTTGTTTTTTAGCATTTTGAGTTGGCTGCTTTAGCCTATTTGTTATTGCCCAACGTCTTCATGTCGAGTAATATAATAGAAATAAAGATAAAATAGTGCAAGAGAAGCAGAACCATTAAATGCTAAACTCGAAACTAGTACATAAGTCTTGATGAACCAAATTACGAAAGGCGGAGATTTCTTTATGAAGAAAAAAGTAGTAACCGGCCTCACAGTTTCAGCGATCGCTGGCTCAGCTGTGTTTGCTGCACCGGCAGAAGCACAGACGATCAAGGTGAAAAGCGGTGACTCACTTTGGAAGATTGCCGAACAGTACAATACAAGTATTTCGGAGCTTCAATCTCTTAATCAATTAAAAACGACAATGATTTTTGCAGGACAAAGCTTGAAAATTCCTGGCGAAAAAAGCAAGAAATCCAGTTCATCAACAGGATCAAAAGCAACGAAGAAATCAAGTGCTTCAACGACTTCCAGCTACACTGTAAAGCTTGGAGATTCTTTATGGCTGATTGCAAAAAATCATAAAATGTCAGTTGCGAGCTTAAAAAGCCTAAACAGCTTAAACAGCGACTTGATTCGTCCTGGTCAAAAGCTAAAGGTATCTGGCAGCACGAAGACGAGCGGAAGCCAGTCATCAAATTCAAACTCATCTTCAAATTCCAGCTCAAGCAATAAGACAACGAACTCAAATAGTTCATCGTCTTCAAGTACATACAAGGTTAAATTAGGGGATTCTCTTTGGAAAATTGCGAATTCGCTAAATATGTCGATTGGTGAAATCAAAACATTGAACGGATTAAAATCTGATATGATTTATCCGAATCAAGTATTGAAAGTAAAAGGGACGGCTGCATCAAAACCAAGTCAGTCAAAACCTACTAAACCAAGCAATTCAAACAGTAACCAGTCTTCTAGCGGGAAAACAACATCTTATACTGTAAAATCAGGCGATTCGTTATGGAAAATTGCGAATCAATTCAAAGTACAGGTTCAATCCATCCGCACAGCCAACAGCTTGAAAAGTGATGTGCTTAGAATTGGACAAGTATTAAAAATTAATGGTGCAGCTTCCGGCTCAACTGGATCGAACGGTTCTACATCTAACGGTTCAACAACTCCGGTCAACAATAACAAAAACGATGTACCAATGAACGCAAAGATCACGACAATGATCCAAGAGGGGAAAAAGCTGACAGGCGTTCCTTACAGATGGGGTGGTAATACTCCAGCAGGATTTGACTGCAGCGGCTTTGTTTACTATCTCATTAACAAAGTTTCATCTGTATCCAGACTAAGCACAGCAGGCTACTGGAATATGATGACTTCTGTTAGCACACCACAAGTTGGAGATTTTGTTTATTTTACAACGTATAAAGCGGGCCCTTCTCATATGGGACTATACCTTGGCGGGGGAGATTTCCTTCATGCAAGTGACAATGGAGTAGGGATCTCGAACCTAAGCAACCCATATTGGAAAAAAGCCTACTTAGGTGCAAAACGTTTCTTCTAAAAAAAGCCGATTTTCGGCTTTTTTTGTTTGCCCGCTGCTGTGATTGTCCATACTGATAACAAAAGGGGGCAGTCATAAATGAAAAAGTCAGTGTGGATGATCATAATATGTTTGGTCTTTACTGCGTCAGCATGTCATGCACCGCCGAAAAAAGAAATGACAGAAGAAACAAGCGAAGTTGCCGCACCTAAACAATCACCAGTCACGGCGTCACTCATAAACGAAAGCGGGCAAAAAATAGGAAGCATTGAAATCAGAGAATCCTCAGAAAATGGGCTTGATTTGCATGTGAAAGCGAAAGGGCTGCCGCCAGGTCCTCACGGTTTTCATATTCATGAAACAGGAATATGTGAAACGCCAGATTTTGAAACGGCCGGAGCTCACTTTAATCCAACCCATAGAGAACATGGTTTTGACAATCCAAAAGGGCACCATGCTGGAGATATGCCTAATTTAGAGGTAGGGGCAGATGGACAAATCGATGTTGTCGTGAACGTACCAGATGTGACGTTAAAGGGAGGCCCAAATCAATTAATCGATCAAAATGGGCGAAGCTTTATCATTCATGCAGAAGCAGATGATTATTTAAGTAACCCTTCTGGAAACTCAGGGAAACGCATCGCTTGCGGTTCAATGACAAAAGAAATGGTAAAATAACAGAAGTCTAACCTTTATGTATTGAGTGCATAAAGGTTTTTTTAGTATACTTGGTGAGGAAAATGATCGAAGAGAGGAATTAATCATACATGTTTAACGAACAATCACTCCCAGAAGAAATTCAAGCAATGATTGAAGCAAAAGCAAAAGGGCTGGAAGAAGAATTTCGTCCACTTATTGGAACAGGCGGCTATGAATCACAGGATACTTCTATCATTCAAGATGCCATGATTGCATTAGCACTAGGAAAAAACGTTCTTTTAAAGGGGCCGACCGGCTCAGGTAAAACAAAACTAGCAGAAACATTATCCGCTTTCTTTCAGCAGCCGATGCACAGTGTGAACTGCTCGGTTGATCTTGATGCAGAAAGCTTGATTGGCTATAAAACCATTCATAATGATGGTCAGGTGGCTTCGATTGAATTCATCGAAGGACCTGTGACAAAAGCAATGAAAAAAGGCCATCTTTTATATATTGATGAAATTAACATGGCGAAGCCAGAAACACTTCCTATTTTAAATGGTGTACTCGACTACAGAAAAATGATGACAAACCCATTTACAGGTGAGGTTGTTCGAGCAGAGGAAGGCTTTGGCGTCATTGCGGCAATCAATGAAGGGTATGTCGGCACAGTGCCTCTAAATGAAGCGTTAAAAAACCGATTTGTTGTCATTGACGTTCCATATATCGGCGGCGGTATCCTGAAAGATGTGCTGCAATCTCAATCTGTTTTAAAGGATGAGCGGTTAATTGATCAATTCGTTCAGCTCTCATCAGACCTTATTACACAAGCTCATAACGGACAGGTGAGTGAAGAAGCAGCATCCATCCGCGCGCTCCTAGATACTTGTGATCTTGCGCAATACATCCCGCCGCTTCGTGCCGTTGAACGAGGGATTGTTGAAAAACTGGAAGATGACCGGGAAAAAGCAGCGGTAAGAAATATCGCCCAAACATTATTCGAGTGAGGTTCTGACTTGTGAAATTTATCAAATTTAATGACAGCAGAATCGATTCATTTCTATTTATGGAATTAACGGATTTAGCTAAAACGTTAGCAAAAAGTGATGATGTCGAGCTTGAATACGGTGTGCAGTCCTACTATGAACCGTTTGAAAAGAAAATTTTTATCAGTCATTTTTGGGATGATCGTAAACAAGAAGATATGCTAGCAGGGCTGAAAAGTGATGTGTTCCTTCGTGCAGTAGGGACCGTTTATAGTGATCTTACTGTATTTCAGGAGATCGTTCGCTATGCGCATACATTATCCATTCCTGATATATGTAAACAATTGTTTATGCTGTTTGAAGATATCCGGATTGAAGAGCGGATTAAACATGGCCGCCCAGGAACAAAAAAGGTATTTAAACGAAGAAGAGAGCTGTACCGGCGTCACTTTAAGACACAATTAACGATTAACCAGGAACGAAGCATTTTAACGGATGCACTCTTTTGTGCGATTTATGTGAAGCTGACAGCTGATTCTCCGCTCGAAGAGATTCCGCCTCTTCATGAGCAGATCAATCCGATGATTCCGTTTATTGAGTCAAGTCTTGAACGTGTGTATGATGCGGGTTCAACAGCAGACATTGCAGCTATTGTCAAAGAATTGATGGAAGGCTTTGATGAGCTGCTTGAAAAGGACATGCTGAATACGTACTTTTTCTTCCCTGAATTGGACTATGAACAAGCGGCAAAAGAACCACTGTTCCATGACTTAAAAAGAAAACCTAAATTAAGTGAGGACATCAAAGTCGACCGGGAAAAAGAAGGCGATGAAGACATTCACCAAGAGTACATGGAAGTATGGCATCGAGAAACCGAAGCGCCATCAAAAAGCTTCCTTCAATTTGATTTAGAGCATGGCGGTAAAAGTGATCTTGGTAAGGATGCAGCAAGAGAAGGCGATGACGGAGATCAGGCACTCGGAACTGTACAAGGCTCTGCAAAGCAAACACACCGAAAAGATTATTCAAAGCTTGAGGCGCTGGAAGAGGCTGAAGGTGAAGAAAGCGGAGCAGACGGTCATGAAAATGGAAAAGAGAACAAATATGCGTTTCCAGTCATGATTTCACCAGATCCGCCTATGCCAGAACAAATCAATGTATACAAGCAGCATGCGAAGGAAATTGAGCCTTACCAAAAACGCTTAAAACAAATGATCCAAAAAACTCTTGAACATAAAAAATCTTGGCCTAAAACGGACCTTCATGCGGGACGTCTCAGCAAAAAGCTGATTCGCTACTTTACAGAGTCTAATCCGCGTCTTTTCTATAAAAAACAAGCACCGTCTTCTCAGATTGATGCTGTTTTCACCTTATTAGTAGACTGTTCAGCGAGCATGTTTGACAAGATGGACGAGACGAAAAAAGGCATTGTTCTATTTCATGAAGCGTTAAAATCCGTACAAGTCCCACATCAAATTGTTGGGTTTTGGGAAGATACAAACGACGCAACAGAAACAAGTCAGCCAAACTACTTCAACACAGTCGTGTCGTTCAAAGATTCTTTATTTGATGCAGGGCCTTCTATTATGTCTCTTGAGCCAGAAGAGGATAACCGGGATGGTTATGCGATTCGTCAAATGACAAAGATGATTTTAAAGCGAAGAGAAGAGCAAAAGTTTCTGATTGTCTTTTCAGACGGAGAGCCAGCTGCGTTCAGCTACGAACAAAATGGGATTGTCGATACGCATGAAGCAGTTCTTGAAGCGAGGAAAAAGGGCATTGAAGTGATCAATGTGTTTTTATCCAATTCGCCGATAGAAGAAGCACAGATGAAAACCATTCAAGATATGTATGGCAAGTTCAGCATTTTTGTACCAGATGTCGATACATTGCCAGATGTTTTATATCCACTACTGAAGAAACTGCTGCATAAAAGCATTGGGGCATAAGGTTTTGCCCCTTTCTTTAAATTATTTTTCGGAATGATTTAAATTTTTTGTTTTTCTGTGAATTTTTTATCTTTAATTGAACAAAGAATGTAGAAAGTAATCCAAAACAGTGGTAGAATATTATTGGAAGCGTTTTATTACATAAATTTGGTCATTGTGTTCTGGAAGTTATATCGAGATAGTGTTCAATCACTTGATGATCAAAGTTGGGGGTAGTGTTCAAAATGTTTCAAAATGATGTGAAACAACCGTTGAGTTGGGAAGAATTTCATGGTCCGAACCTCGGCTATGTGCTCGAGCTCTACGATCAGTATGTCCAGGATCCTACTAGTGTTGATGAAGATCTAAGAGGCATATTTGATGAACTTGGTGCACCACCGAGTGAAATGAAGGAGGAAATTGGGAAAAAAGAAAATAGCGTAGTTACTTCTGAACAAATCCAAAAGATAGCATCAGTCGTTAAACTGGCAGAAGACATCAGAACGTATGGCCATTTAAATGCTTCCGTCAATCCTCTTCGCAAAGAAAAGGAATTACAAGAACTGTTTCCTTTAAAGGAGTACGGTTTAACAGAAGAAGATGTCAAGAATATTCCGATATCTATTATTAGTCCGGATGCACCAAAACACATTTCAAACGGCATAGAAGCCATTAACCATTTGAGAAATACGTATAAGCGTACCATTTCATTTGAGTTTGATCACGTACATGACTTCGAAGAGCGAAACTGGCTCTCAAAATCAATCGAGTCTGGTGAACTATTTAAGAAAAAACCATCAGATAAACTAGTTTCTGTATTCAAGAGATTAACAGAAGTTGAGCAGTTCGAGCAGTTTCTTCATAAAACATTTGTTGGGCAAAAGCGCTTTTCTATAGAAGGTTTAGACGCACTTGTCCCAGTACTTGATGAAATTATTTCAGAGTCCGTTACACAAGGGACTTCAAATATTAACATTGGAATGGCACACAGAGGCCGTTTAAATGTATTAGCACATGTGTTAGGGAAGCCATATGAGATCATTTTCTCAGAATTCCAGCATGCGCCAAATAAAGAGCTTGTTCCATCAGAAGGCTCTATCGGCATCAGCTATGGATGGACAGGGGATGTTAAGTACCATCTTGGAGCTGACCGTCAAATCAAAGACGAAGATACAAAGAGTGCGAGAGTCACGCTTGCTAATAACCCAAGTCACTTGGAGTTCATTGATCCAATCATTGAAGGAAGCACGCGTGCTGCTCAGGAATCACGTACTCAAAAAGGCTATCCAGTTCAAGACGTTGAAAAAGCGTTAGCCATCTTAATTCATGGGGATGCAGCATTCCCTGGAGAAGGAATTGTGGCAGAAACATTAAATTTAAGTCAACTTGTAGGCTATCAAGTGGGCGGAACCATCCATATTATTGCCAACAATATGATCGGGTTTACAACGGAAAGCAATGAATCTCGTTCGACGAAATATGCAAGTGACCTTGCAAAAGGGTTTGAGATTCCTATTGTTCACGTCAATGCAGATGATCCAGAAGCGTGTTTAGCGGCTGTTCAGCTAGCTGTAGAATACCGCAAACGTTTCAAGAAGGATTTCCTTATTGACTTGATCGGCTACCGCAGATACGGTCATAACGAAATGGATGAGCCTTCTACAACTCAGCCAATGCTGTACGATGCGGTCAGAAAGCACAAAACGGTCAAGAATATCTTTGCAGATAAACTTGTCTCAGAAGGTCTTTTGACAAAAGAGCAGCGTGAAGAAATCGAGCAGGCTGTGACGGCAAAAATAGAAGAAGCCTATAAAAAGGTGCCTTCAAAGAAAGAGCATACGATTCAAGAAATCGAACTGCCAGAGCCTGTATCAAACGGCTTCCCAGCAGTGGATACATCAGTAGAATTTGATGTATTGCGAAAGCTGAATGAAGAATTGATCAGCTGGCCGAATGATTTCCAAGTATTTGGTAAGCTGAAGCGGATCCTTGAAAAACGTGCAAAAGTGTTTACAGATGACCGTAAAGTAGAATGGTCACTTGGGGAAGCACTCGCATTTGCATCTATATTAAAAGACGGTACGCCAATTCGAATGACCGGACAGGATTCAGAGCGTGGTACTTTCGCTCAAAGAAACCTTGTGCTTCACGACAGTCAAACGGGTGATGAATTTATTGCTCTTCATGAACTGAGTGATGCAAATGCATCGTTTACTGTTCATAACAGTCCACTGTCAGAAGGCTCAGTCATCGGATTTGAATATGGTTATAATGTCTATTCTCCTGAAACGTTAGTGATTTGGGAAGCTCAATTCGGAGACTTCGCAAATGCGGCTCAAGTGTATTTCGATCAATTTATCTCAGCTGGCCGTGCAAAATGGGGACAAAAATCAGGTTTAGTGATGCTGCTGCCTCATGGATATGAAGGACAAGGTCCTGAGCATTCAAGTGGAAGAACAGAGCGCTTCCTGCAATCAGCTGCTGAGAATAACTGGACAGTTGCGAATCTGACAAGTGCAGCGCAATATTTCCATATTCTTAGAAGACAGGCGAAAATGCTGCTTCGTGAAGAGATTCGTCCGCTTGTCATTATGACACCGAAGAGTCTGCTTCGTAACCCGAACACATTGTCTGAGGTCCAAGAATTAACGGATGGACAGTTCCGTCCAGTTCTTGAACAGCCAGGTCTTGTACATGATCACGAAAAAGTATCGCGTCTCGTGCTATCTAGCGGGAAGGTATCCATTGATATTAGTGATCGTTTTACTCAAATGGAAGAGCCGAAAGATTGGCTTCACGTTGCAAGAGTGGAACAGCTGTATCCGTTCCCAGCCAAAGATATTAAAGGAATTTTAACAAAGCTGACAAACTTAGAAGAAATCGTATGGGTGCAAGAAGAACCGCAAAATATGGGAGCTTGGGGATACATTGAGCCATATTTACGTGAAATTGCGCCTGAAAAAGTAAAAGTACGTTACATCGGCCGAAGAAGACGTTCAAGTACGGCTGAGGGTGATCCAACTGTGCATAAAAAAGAACAAGAACGAATTGTATCTGATAGCTTGACTCGCAAAAACTAAGGGGGAAATGAAAAATGGCGGAAATTAAAGTACCTGAATTAGCGGAATCAATCTCGGAAGGAACGATTGCTCAATGGCTAAAGCAGCCGGGCGATTATGTGGAGCAGGGGGAGTACCTGCTGGAACTTGAAACAGATAAAGTCAATGTCGAACTGACTGCTGAAGAATCTGGTGTATTAAAAGAAGTGCTCAAAGATTCTGGTGACACTGTACAAGTTGGAGAGGTCATCGGAACGATTGCAGCAGGTGAAGCTGGCGGAAGCGAGTCCGCAGCTCCAGCACCTGAGCAAGCTTCTGCACCAGCTTCGAAAGAAGAACCGGCAGCTGCTCAAAAAGAAGAAGCAGTGAAAGAAGAGCCGAAAGCTGGTAATGGCAGAACCATCGCTTCTCCTGCAGCTAGAAAACTAGCGAGAGAGAAGGGATTAGACTTATCTGAGATTCCAACCGTAGATCCGCTGGGCAGGGTACGAAAGCAGGATGTCGCTTCTTATCAAAAGAATGAAGCACCTGCAAGTGCACCGAAAGCCGCGCCAAAAGCAAATGCGGCGGTGCAAACTGAACAACCAGGAAAGCCAGTTGAACGTGAAAGAATGTCACGCCGCAGACAAACAATTGCAAAACGTTTAGTTGAAGTTCAACAAACGGCTGCGATGCTGACGACATTTAATGAAGTCGATATGACAGCTGTGATGGATTTAAGAAAGCGTCGTAAAGATGCCTTCCTAGAACAAAATGATGTCAAGCTTGGCTTCATGTCCTTCTTTACAAAAGCAGTTGTAGCAGCACTGAAGAAATATCCGCTGCTTAACGCAGAAATTCAAGGTGATGAGCTTGTCTTGAAGAAATTCTATGACATCGGCATCGCTGTTGCTGCAAACGAAGGTCTTGTCGTACCAGTTGTCCGTGATGCAGACAGATTGTCATTTGCAGGGATTGAAAAAGAAATTGGTCATCTTGCGAAAAAAGCAAGAGATAACAAATTGGCTCTTAGTGAGTTACAAGGTGGATCATTTACGATCACAAACGGCGGAACATTTGGTTCTCTGCTTTCAACACCGATTTTAAACAGCCCGCAAGTTGGAATTTTAGGAATGCATAAAATTCAGCTTCGTCCGGTGGCGATTGATGAAGAACGTTTTGAGAACCGTCCGATGATGTATTTAGCTCTTTCTTACGACCACCGTATTGTCGATGGTAAAGAAGCAGTTGGATTCCTTGTTACGATTAAAAACCTGCTTGAAGATCCTGAGCAGCTATTGCTTGAAGGATAATCTTCCATTATAAAAGCTAGCACCTTAACAGGTGCTAGCTTTTTTTCTTTTCACTGTCAGGTTGTCCTCGTTTTGACCAATACGTCGCAAGCCAGGAACCAGATAAGTTATGCCACACACTAAAAATCGCACTTGGTACGGCTGCGAGCGGTGAGAAATGTGCTGTTGCAAGGGCTGCACCAAGCCCGGAGTTTTGCATGCCTACTTCAATCGAAATCGCTCTTTGAGAAGGAATATCCATTTTGCACCATTTTGCGATCAGGTAACCAAATAAAAGACCGAGCCCATTATGTAAAATGACAACGGCCAATATCAGCAAACCAGATTGAAGAATCTGCTCTTTATTTGCACTGACAACCGCTGCAATGATCACCACAATTCCAGCAACAGATACAAGCGGCAATGCTTGAACCGCATAGTTTACTTGTTTTTTGAAAAACACCTTAACAATAACCCCTAAGATAATAGGAATAAGCACAACTTGGACAATCGACAAAAATAATGCCTCCGGTGATACAGGTAACCATGATCTTGCAAAGATAAAAATAAAAAGAGGCGTTAAAAAGGGAGCAAGAAGGGTCGATATAGTTGTGACCGCTACGGATAAGGCCATATTGCCTTTTGCTAAAAAGGTCATGACATTGGATGCAGTACCGCCTGGGCAGCAGCCCACAAGAATAACGCCTACTGCAATTTCAGATGGCAGCCGTAATCCGTAAGCTAATAGAAAGGCGATCAGCGGCATGAGTGTGTACTGCGCCAAAACCCCGATTAGCACATAGAGAGGTTTACGAAAAAGCTCCTTAAAATCTTCACCTGATAACGTAAGCCCCATCCCAAACATAATGATTCCTAGTAAAAAAGGGATATACGGTCCAATCTGAGAAAATACGTCAGGAAAAGCAAATCCAAGACATGCAAAGATAATGACCCAGATTGCGAAGGTTCTTCCTGCAAATTGACTAATGGTTAAAAGAATGTTCATTCATTGCTTCATCTCACTTTCCTCACATATCTTTCCTATTTTAAACGAATTTTCTGAAAAAACAACCCGTTCTTTATAAAGGTGTTAATAATTTAATTATGTAAACTAAAAACACCCCATATAAGCATGAGCCTATATGGAGCATCGTCTTAAAAAGGGGTCCACTTCACTTGCTGTGCTTGCTTAAGCCTTGCTTCTGGCTCACGCCAGTCAACTACACTCCACCAACGATCTACGTATTTCGGTTTTTCATTCAGATATTGAAGATAGTAGGCGTGCTCCCATACATCAAGGGCTAAAAGAGGGATTACGTCCCATTGTGACAAAAATTGATGGCGTTCTGCTTGTAAAATCTCTAATCGCTGGGATCTGGGCGCCCAAACGAGAATGGCCCAGCCGACACCCTCTACTTGTTTGGCCGCTGCTGAAAATTGAGATTTAAATGCGTCATAGCTGTCAAATGATTGTTCAATGAGACGAAGCATTTGTCCAGTGGGCTTTCGTTTTCCTGAAGGACTCATGGAAAACCAAAAAATACAATGTAAATAGTGTCCTGCACCATTGAAGGCAAGCTCTCTTTCCCAATGTTTGATCATTTTGAAATCATTGGTTCTTCTTGCATTTTTTAATGCAAGCTCAGCTTGGTTCAAACCATCAACATATGATTGATGATGTTTCTGGTGATGCAAATACATAATCTCCTTTGAAATAAACGGTTCTAGTGCATCATACCGGTAAGGGAGAGGAGGTAACTTATGATTTCCGGCTGCTACCTCTCGCATGTCTTCTTGTGGTTTCATGTCCTCAGAAATACGTTCTGCCAGTTCGTACCACTCTTGTTCACTGGAATGTTCATCATCCATTGAAAACCATAAATGGTCTACTTTCTGACGGATGTTGTCATCTTGAATCGCGGGTTGAATAGAGTTAAGCCACTCTTTGAGCTGCATTCGATACTCTTCCTTATTCATTCTTACGCCTCATTTCATCTAAAAATGTGGAACAAGCCATCATGGGAAAGACAAATGGGTAGCTATGATAGGTGATGTAAAATTGCTTTGGCAGGCCAATGCCTACTGGATAGTGCAAGGCTTCACTCGTGTGCTGATGATGGGTCAAAAATGAGATAGCTTTTAAAATCGCTTTGTCATCTGGCTTCTCATATTGTAAAAGTGCCTCTGCTGCCCAAGCCGTCTGAACCACTGTGCCAAACGGGAGGGGGACATACGTTTTTACCTCTGTACTTTTACACGATTCTCCGAAGCTGCCATCTTCTCGTTGAATCTGCTTTAAAAATCGGCACGCTTTTTGAACAGCAGGATGGGTGGAGGGGATGCCGGCAGCTTTTAGTCCTGTTAATGCTGCCCACGTTCCATAAATATAGCAAACACCCCATCTGCCAAACCATGATCCATTTTTCTCTTGATGATCTAGGAGCCACTTGACACATTGATCTTTTTGCCTGTGAACGGGTGGTGACATGTTTTTCTCTTCAAGACCAATGAGATGAAGCACCCGGCCTGTAATATCGGGAGTCGATGGATCGATCGCTGCATCCTCCGCAGATTCAAGCGGCAGATGTCGAAGCAGGAAGTGATCTTGATTTTTTTCAAAAGCAGAGAATCCGCCGTCACGGTTTTGCATGGAAAGAAGCCAATGAAATCCTCGTTTCCATTGAACTGGTGCGTATGTTCGCGGAATGGCTTTTAAGACAATTTGCGTATCATCACAATCAGGGTTATTTGTGTTGATATCTGAAAAACCAAAGCCTCCCGGAGCAGTATGCTGGTTATGAATCGCCCAATCTGCTTTCTTCATTTGCTGCCGGTTCAGCAAGTATGAGAAAGACTTAGTGATGACTGGGTCTTCTTGTTTTTTGCCAGCTTTTTGAAAAGCGTAACTGACAAGCGCTGTATCCCATACTGTGGATGTGGAATTTTCTGCATACATTCTGCCCTGACAGACAGTAACTAGTTTTTTCATGCCTTTGACTGCTTTTAAAATGAGATGATGTCCAGGGGAGTACCCAAGACTCATAAGTGCATAGACCATAAAAATACTGGCACTTAAATAGCTGTACAGCGTGCCATCTTTTTCAAGGCGATCAAACATATATCGCTTTGCTGCTTCATATCCGAAAAAGTCCAGCCGGCTGTCGAGTGCTGTATACGATCGCATGTAAGTCAGAAAGTGTTGAGCGGAACGTTCTTCTCTTGCCATAAACCAGTCAAATGGATTCTTAGACATGTTTGCATCAAGGTGTGCCAAGCTTGGAAATTTCTCATGAGAGGTATATCGTTTGTTGAGTGCGATCATCATTGGTACAAAGTGAATTCTTGCATATGCACTAAGATGATAAAAGTGCAGCGGAAAGTATGTAGGGATGAGTAAAAAGGAAAGTGGTGCATAGAAATACGGCCAAGGGTGCATGCCGTTGACGGCGAGCATCCACTTTGTCATAAAGTGAACGTTCTTTAATCCGCCTTTTGAACGTATATATTGCGCTGCTTTTTCCATATGAGGCTCATCTTGTTGAAACCTGCCTGATACGAGCATTCCGCAATAGCCCTGCACAGTGGCAGTTACATGTCCTGTTTGATCATGATACAAAGAAAAAGACCCATCCTCATTTTGTTTTTCGCGTATCGCTTCTGCTAATTGATGAACCAACGCCTGATCCGAATCACCGACAGCCTTTAACAGCATAATCAAAAAAGCATTTGTCATCATAGGACCTTCAAAGCAGAAAACAAAGGCGCCATCATCTCTTTGTCTTCGCTGCATTTGTATGTGCAATTCTTCGATAAATTCGTTTACTTTCAATTGAAAATCTTGCATATGCGGCCATGCTCCTTTCCTTTCATACTATATTCAGGAGCCGGCCTGTCACATGCAAACACAAAAAAAGCCGATGACAGGGTCACCGGCTCAGCGTGTAGACAAACCCTCGCATTCGGTGTCAGGTCTGTGCGCTGGTGCTCACGAATGTCAATTCGCTCCGCGCCAGTGCTCGTCCTTCCTAGACTGCAAAGGTTTTCTATCACGCTGAAAAGAAGACAAAGTGCTAAAATAAAAATCATTTTAGCACTTTGTCAACGATCTGAGCCGATGACAGGGTCAAAGGCTTTCTTGACGTCATTAGTCTTGGAGATTAATCCATACACTTTTGACTTCTGTATAGTTGTTAAGGGCATATGACCCCATTTCTCTGCCAAGACCTGATTGCTTATATCCTCCAAACGGGGAGGCGGCATCAAAGACATTATAGCAGTTGACCCAAATTGTTCCTGCTTCAAGACGTGCAGCAATATCGTGGGCATGCTTTAAGTTTTCTGTCCAAAGTCCTGCTGCTAATCCATATTCAGACTGGTTGGCCCGTTCGACCACTTCATCAATGGAATCGTAAGGAATTGCAGATAAAACAGGTCCGAAGATTTCTTCTTTGGCAATGGTCATTTCATCTTCTACATCTTTAAAAATAGTAGGGGAGACGAAATAGCCAGCCTCATAAGGGCAATCGCCACCGACAACGGCTGTTGCCCCTTCGGATTTACCTTTTTCAATATAGCCTAATACGCGTTCGTGCTGTTCTTTACTTACAAGAGGTCCAATTTGTGTATCTTGATGAAGACCAGCGCCTTGCTTGAGGGATCCTGCATATTTGGCCATTTGATCGACCACTTCATCATATTGGCTCCGGTGAACAAAGACTCTGGAGCCCGCGCAGCATACTTGGCCTTGGTTAAACATGACGCCATTTAAAGCACCTGGAATGGCTTTCTTTAAATCGGCATCAGGTAAAATAATATTCGGTGATTTTCCGCCAAGCTCTAATGTGACCCTTTTAATAGTTTTAGCCGCTTTCTCCATAATTAATTTTCCAACGCTTGTTGACCCTGTGAAGGCAAGCTTGTTCACATCAGGATGTTCAGTTAAGGCATTTCCGGCTGTTTCGCCAAATCCAGGAACGATGTTAATCACGCCTTCTGGGAAGCCGGCTTTGTCCACTAATTCTGCTAAATAAAGAGCAGAGAGTGGAGTTTGTTCGGCTGGCTTTAAAACGATGGTGCATCCTGTTGCAAGTGCGGCACCCATTTTCCACATGGCCATGAGCAGCGGGAAGTTCCATGGGATGATTTGTCCTACAACGCCAACCGGCTCATGGCGGGTATAATTAAAATATCCTTGACTGACAGGAATGGTTTGTCCATTCATTTTTGTCGTCCAGCCTGCATAATAGCGCATGTGCTCAATAGCGAGGGGGATATCTGCATTTGTTGTTTCATTAATCGGTTTTCCATTATCTAAAGTTTCAAGCTGTGCAAGCTCTTCTTGATTTTCTTCCATTAAATCAGCAAGCTTGAACATGAGGCGGGCGCGTTCAGCGGCAGACATTGAGCGCCAAGGACCATGAAAGGCTTTTTTTGCAGCTTTTACTGCCTCATCAATATCTTTTTCACCTGCTTCATATACATCAATAAGGGTTTCGCCTGTGGCTGGGTTAGGAGTAGCAAAGGTTTTATTATCGTGACTTGTGACAAACTGACCATTAATGTAGAGTTTTTTCGTCCCTTGGAGAAAAGATTCGAGTTTTGAACTAATTTGAAGTGTTGTAGAGCTCATAAATAAACAAACCTCCTTAAAGATATGGATTGTTTTCTGCGAGTTCTAGGTGAGAAAAGCGGACATGCAACGAAACAGTATACGCACAAAAATGTAAACGTATACAATTATCATATTACACGACATGTTTGAAAGCAATCCATAACACTCATTGCATTTCGCGAAAATTTGGCTACAATAAATGTATAGATGAAAAAAGGAGTTTTTAAATCATGATCCATCAAAACTGGCAAACAGCTCAAACGTTAAAACAAGTAAAATGTGTACATACAAATGCGAAAAAATATATGGTCGACCGGGCATTAACGGTTGGAAGCACATATGAAGTGAAAAATGAAACAGAGGAATTCCTGTTTGTCGTTGATAATACGGGTAAAGTAGGCGGGTATTACAAGGAGTATTTCGAAGATATTTCGGCTGAATGATTTTGAGGGTCATCACTCATACTAAGAAAAACAGTAAAGGGTGATGATGATGAAAAAGCAGCAAAATGACGAGCAGCAAAATCAAAATGCATGGCATGAACACGAAGATGCTGATATGGCGATTACGCTTGAACAGATTTCCGATGTGTATGCCGAGGGAACGATTGATACACCAAAAGACGAATAGGTATTTAAAAACAGTGATTTGGCATAATCACTGTTTTTTTATTGGAATGATTCAGCATTTTTTCTCGAAAAGAACTGAAACTTTTTTCCTGCTTTAACAGTCTAAATAAATAGAGGAAAGAGCATCGGATCAAAAAGAAAAAGTTAAATGAAATTTAATCTATTCGTAATGGAATAACGATCATTTATAGCGTATTCTATAAGTGAGAATAAAACGTACCCACAGAGCCGTGTGGCCGTTTTGTCATAAAGGAATTTGATGCAGGAAGAGGGGGTTTACGTGGGTATTTTTTCTGTCAGTAAACAAAATGATAAGAAATTCGAATCCTTATTGATTGAAGGGGAAAGAATTGAGGCTGTTTACAGACTGCGTCACGACCAAATTTGCTTTACAAATAAACGACTGATCTTTGGCGATAACCGCGTATTTTCTAAGAAGAAAGTCAGGGTCTCCTTGCCGTATCGATCAATTGAAAGTTTTGCCATTCAAGAAGCTGGCGTGTTTGATCAGGACACAGGTATGCTGCTTGTCACAAGCTCAAAAGTATTTGAACTCGACTTTTCCAAAGAGACTGATTTGAGTGATGTGCAAGCCATTTTGACAAAACATCTTTGCTGATCAATCTTGCGATTACATAGATCATATGCACTTTTCTCATTCTTCGTTCTTATTTTCATAGATCGCACATTTCTGAGCCTTTCCCATCTGATGGGAGGGGCTTTTTTCTGCTTAAGTGTTTGAATGATAGCAAAAAAGGTTAAAGATGAAACAGATACAGAAAGGAGAATGAACTATGAAAGTGTTAGTTGCAGGAGCAAATGGACATACAGGAAGACTTGTCGTTCGTTATTTAAAAGAAAAAGGACATGAGCCGCTTGCTCTCATTCGAGATGAAAAACAAGCAGATGCGCTAAAAGAACTTGGTGCAGCACCTGTCATCGGTGATCTTGAAAAAGATGTGACAGATGCTGTGAAACAAGCAGACGCTGTCATCTTTGCAGCTGGTTCAGGCTCAAAAACAGGTGCGGATAAGACCATTGCGGTCGATCAAGAAGGGGCAAAACGCCTCGTTGATACAGCGAAAAAAGAAAACATCCAGCATTTTGTTATGCTCAGTTCCTATAATGCCGATGACCCGAACCAGGGAAAAGGGCAAGGAAGTATGGAAACTTATTATGAAGCGAAAAGAAAAGCTGATGAACACTTAAAACAGTCTGGTCTTTCCTATACGATTGTCCGCCCGGGCGCCTTGCTGCATAAGGAGAAGACAGGAAAGATTAAAGCTGCCGAGCATATTCCAGATGATCAGAACATCGAGATTTCAAGAGAGGACGTAGCCATTGTTCTTGTGGAGAGCTTAACAGAATCGAATGTGAAAAATAAGTCCTTTGACTTGATTAAAGGCGATAAACCAATCGAAGAAGCACTTCGCCATCTGTAAGAGAAAAAAGCTGCTGCCAAATAGGCGGCGGCTTTTTTGATGTTTTCTTTTCCCTTCCAGCGGGAAGGTAATGAGAAAGGAGTGATTGACCGTGGGCTTAACGAAAGAACAACAAGCTGATTTATACGAAAGATTGATTCAACTAAAAGAAGATGTGAAGGGATCAAAAAAGAAAGAAGAATCGATGCTCGTTGAATCGAGTGAGATATCAAATGGTGTTGGGAATCATATCGCTGATCATGGGAGCATCTATTTAGACCGCATGACAGAACAAACGCTGGATCAAGTCGATGATCAACTTGAAGGTGAAATCGATGCAGCACTGAAACGAATGGAAGACGGAACATATGGGATTTGTGAGAAAACAGGAAAAGAGATCCCATATGAGCGTTTAAAAGCAGTTCCATATACACGTTATTCAATTGATGCAAAGAAAAATGAGGAAACGACTCAAGATCCAAACGAGTTTGACCGTTCATTCTCCGATCAAATGCGTGATTTAACGAATAGAGAAACAATGGATCAAATGCATTCAGATACGTATGAAAGACTCGAGGAAGAGCAGGATGTTGATGTGGAGGAAGAAAAATAGCAATATATGAGAAGGTTAAATTTTTTCAGAATAATGTTTCCATATGTACTCGTGGACAAAAATCTTGTATAAATGAGTATTTCAAAGAAAAAAGATCTCTTGAAATTTAATTAACTTTCGTGTAGTATAGTTTAAAGGCTGCGATGCGCGTAATGTTAATTAAGTTTTAACCTTTAAGCTGTAATAGGGAGTTTTATATTGAAGCCGGAATGTCATGCCTCCTAGAGAGGAAGACAGGAACGTTTCTGCAAACACCCACTTTGAGGAGTGGTGGTTTAAAACTTTCTTACTTAGATTACGGCATCCGCAGCTTTTCCTAGGATGATTCAAGCCATTTTCCATTTCGGAAAATGGCTTTTTATTTTGTGAAAAAACGAAATTGCACAGACCGCCGGATGAAGAAGGAATGTATGTTAAAATAGACAAAACAAAAGACGGAGAGGGAATTGGATGTTAGAACAAGCAGAAGCACTCCTGAAACAATACTTTGGCTTTGACACCTTTAGGCAGGGACAGAAACAAGCCATTGAATCGATTGTAAACAAACAGAAGGATACCGTCTGTATTATGCCGACAGGCGGAGGGAAATCGGTTTGTTACCAGATTCCTGCCCTGATGATGGAAGGAACAACGATCGTTGTATCCCCGCTAATTTCTTTAATGAAAGATCAAGTCGATGCGCTAAATGAGATGGGCATACGATCTTCCTTTTTAAACAGCACACTTTCTGCAGCTGAAATGAATAAAAGGCTGAAAAAATGTGCAGATGGGGAATATCAGCTGCTTTATATCACACCTGAACGTTTACAAAATGAACGTTTTTTTCAGCTCCTTGATCGGTTAACGATCCCTTTAATCGCAATTGATGAAGCGCACTGTATATCTGAGTGGGGGCATGATTTTAGGCCAAGCTATCGCTTTATTCAAGAATGCTTAGATAAATTGACAAAAAGGCCAGTGATAGTCGCGCTAACGGCTACAGCCACGAAAAAGGTCCACCGAGATATATGTGAACAGCTTGGCATGAACGAAGAAGAAACCATCTTTACTGGGTTTGCTAGAGAGAATTTGTCTTTTCAGGTGGTCAAAGGAGAAAATAGTGACCGCTTTATCACACATTATATGAAGAAAAACAAGCTTGAGTCCGGCATTATCTATACAGCTACAAGAAAAGAAGCTGAAAACATTTACAATCGGCTAAAGAAACAAAAGATCAAAGCTGGCATTTATCATGGCGGGTTAGATGACGATGTGAGAGAAGAGCAGCAAAACCTGTTTTTAAATGATGACATCCAGGTCATGGTCGCTACATCTGCATTTGGCATGGGAATTAATAAGTCAAATGTCCGTTTTGTCATTCATCATCAAATTCCAAGGGATATTGAGAGCTACTATCAAGAAGCTGGGCGCGCAGGCAGAGACGGTCTTGAAAGTGAATGTATTTTACTGTTTTCGCCGCAGGGCGTACGAATGCAGCGCTTCCTCATTGAACAGTCAACAGAAGATGAAGTGCGCTATCAGCATGAACTGCTTAAACTAAGACAAATGGTGGATTACTGTCATACTGAGCAATGTTTGCAGCAATTTGTAATGGACTACTTTGATCAATCAACAAGTACTCCTTGCCAAAAATGCAGCAATTGCCTTGATGAAAGAGAGCGTGAAGAGGTCACTCGAGAAGCGCAAATGGTTTTATCGTGTACGGTTAGAATGAACGAGCGATTTGGAAAAATGATGATTGCTCAAGTACTGGCAGGCTCTAAAAATAAAAAAGTGCTTGATCTTGGTTTCGACCGTCTTCCTACATACGCTTTAATGAAGCAGCAATCAGCCCAGCAAATCAGTGATTTCATCGAATTCCTAATTACAGAAGAGTATTTGCACATGTCTGAAGGGGCTTACCCAACATTAAAAGTGACACATAAAGGGAAGAAAGTGTTAGTCGGACAAGAGGCTGTGTATAAAAAGCAGGCAGTTAAAAGAGAGGCGATTCAAGAAAACGATGCATTATTTGAGCAGCTGAGAGCGGTGAGAATGAAGCTGGCGAGAGAGCAGGGCGTTCCGCCATTTGTTGTATTTTCTGATCAAACATTGAAGGAAATGTCAGCTGTTCAACCTAAAACAGAAGAAGAACTTCTCCATATTAAGGGAATAGGCGCTCAAAAAAGAGAGAAATACGGGGATGTTTTTCTAGAAGAAATCCGTTTATTTATAGAAAAAGAGAAAAATAAAGAGGTTGAAGAAGAAAAATAAATTTTTTTCGCTGCGTTTGGACACGTTTTCAACAGGAGGTTTCTGATTCTTTCAAAACCTTGATATGGCGGGTAATTGAGCTGTTTTGTGGTCTGATTTACCAATGGAGAGAGATGTTTCATGTAAAGGAACTGTAATCTAAAACATATCGTTTTGTTATTGAATTGACATTTACATATGTTACGATAGCACTCGTTAGCCGCCATAAAAAGCTAACAAGGGAGGATTTACTTTATGAAGAAGACTATTATGTCCTTGGTTGCTGTTGCAGCAATCTCAACAACAGCATTTGGAGCACAGCAAGCTTCTGCAAAGGAAATCACTGTGAAGAAAGGTGATACACTTTGGGGAATCTCTCAAAAAAATGATGTGTCTCTAAAGGACCTAAAGGGTTGGAACAATTTATCTACAGACATGATTTATGTAGGTGATAAATTGACAATCTCTTCAAAAGAGAAAACTCAGGAGCAGTATAAAGTCCAGAAGGGGGACAGCCTCTGGAAAATCGCTCAAAAATTCAATGTGTCAATTAGCGATATTAAGTCTTGGAATAACTTAAACTCAGATATAATTGTGACTGGTTCAACACTAAGTGTTGCTGGTCAAAGCTCAGCTCCGGTAAGCTCAGAGCCTGTACAAAAACAGGAGCCTGTCCAAAAAGAGCAAACAACACAAAAAGCTGCTCCTAAAAAGGAAACAGCTAAAGCAGAATCATCTTCTGCTAGTCAAAGTGTACAAAAAGAATTGACTGTAACGGCTACGGCTTATACAGCAAATGATGGTGGCATCTCAGGTATCACTGCAACAGGGGTAAACTTAAACAAAAACCCAAATGCGAAAGTCATTGCAGTAGATCCTAATGTCATTCCATTAGGAAGTAAGGTTTATGTTGAAGGCTACGGTGAAGCTACCGCAGCAGATACTGGCGGCGCAATTAAAGGTAACAAAATTGATGTACATGTACCAAGCAAATCCCAAGCAAAAAATTGGGGCGTAAAATCAGTCAAAGTGAAAGTACTTAACTAGTAATCTATTGTTTTTTGGAAGAAAGCATCAGGTGGCGGCCTGATGCTTTTATTGTACCCTTTTTTTGGTCAAAAAAACACATATTTTTCAGAAAAATTTGCATTTTCGACAAAAACCAGCGTATATTCTATCACACACGCTGGTTTTTTGGCGTTAGCTGTCCACCCAATAAATTTCCCCGCTTTGTTCTTCCCAATTAATTTGGACATCAAATTGGTGCTTTTCATAAAAGTGAATCAAGCGGTCCACGTGATTCCAATCTCTTTTGACGAGGTCACCTGTGATGACTGGAATGTTCTGCTCTCTTGCGATTTCTTTTAAATGCTTCATGCAGATTGAGCCGTATCCATTATCGGGAGGGCCTTTAATATCAGCAATATGAATCTTTCCTTCTTCAGGATATTCCGCGATTAAGGAAAAATCAGATTGTCCGCGAAAAGCTTTTTCACAATCGCTGAGCATGATTTTGCATGTATCAGCACTTTCAATGGCAGAGACAATCATCCATTCATCTTCTTTCGCCTGATCAATGCCAATGATCTTTGCTTTTTTCGAAATATCTTTCATATTTTCTTGCATTCGATACATTTGGAACTGCAATTGCTGTAATTCTTGCTCTAACGTCTTCACATCTTTGGTTGTTTCCTGTAAGATTGACAAGTCCATTACTCCTTTCATATAAGAAATCATAAAAACCACATAAATTCCAATTCTAAAGGAAGTGGATGGATCTTTCAAGCCGTTAGAACGCCAGTAATCGGCAAGTTTGTCTAAAATTCGACGAAGACAGCGAATTCATTGACTTTATAGAGAAAGTTAAATAACATACTCTTAGTCGGAACTAATAAAGAGAGGTTTTCAAACATGAACGAACAGAATCAAAAACCGAAAAATTTCACCGGCATTGTTGTCATTTTAACAATTGCCATAAACGGATTAATCGCTTTATTATTTTTAATGCCAAAAACAGATAAATTTAGTCATCTGGACATTACATTTCTTCCTTTACTGAATGCCGTGATGAACAGCTTTACGTTTATCTTCTTACTTTCAGCACTCATTATGATTAAACAAAAGAACATTAAAGCACATAGACGATTTATCTTTGCTGCATTTTCAACAACACTTGTCTTTTTAATTTCCTATGTGACATATCATTCAATGGCAGCTGATACACACTTCGGAGGAGAAGGGATCATCCGTCCAATTTACTTCTTTATTTTGATTACACATATTGTGCTTTCAGCAATTATTGTACCGCTTGCATTGATTACACTATTTAGAGGCGCACAGATGCAGGTTGAGCGTCACCGTAAAATTGCCCGCTGGACGATGCCGCTTTGGCTCTATGTTAGTCTCACTGGCGTCATTGTCTATATCATGATTTCTCCATACTACAGCTAACGTATGTCCAACTGGACATACGTTCTTTTATTTACAAGATGAAGTGCTTTGGATAGAATGGAAATTGGATATCCGACTTGCACGGTATCTTCCCATCTATAGATTCACATCATTTCTGGCCGTTTGCTCGTTTGGAGATCAACAATTGGACGAAACGGGGGTTATATGATGACTGAACAATTGCAGTATAAACCGGGGCTTGAAGACATTGTGGCAAGCGAAACATCCATATCATACTTAGATGTGGAGCAAGAGGAAATTGTGATTCGCGGGTACGACCTCATTGAGCTAGCACAAAACAAGACATATTTAGAAACAGCCTATCTGCTTATTTATGGAAGATTACCAGATACGATGGAATATCACCAATTTCAGCAAGATATATCCTCACAAACGAACTTACATCCAACCATTCAAACCATTTTAACGAAGCTGCCAAAAACCACTCACCCTATGGATGCGATGAGAACATGCTTATCTGCTCTTGCAGGGTACGATGATGCATTACATGATCGATCAGAAGCGTGCCAAGTGAAGCGTGCAGTTCGATTACTAGGCCAGCTGCCGGCCATTGTTGCTGGAAGCTATCATATTCTCACAAAAGACGCCGCTATTTCTCCAGATCAGACCAAATCCTACACTGAAAACTTTTTATCCATGCTAACTGGACGCACCCCGACCCAAGACGAAATCACCGCTTTTGACCAAACACTTACATTATATAGTGAACATGAGCTGCCGAATTCAACGTTTGCAGCTAGAGTCATTGCATCCACGCATTCTGACATGTATGGTGCTTTTACTGGAGCGATCTCTTCATTAAAAGGTGACCTCCACGGAGGAGCAAATGAAGCTGTCATGCACATGCTTCTTGAAGGAAAAACAACGGAAGGATTTCTTGCGCTCATTGAACGAAAATTAGCCGCAAAAGAAAAAATGATGGGTTTTGGCCACAGAGTATACATGAGAAAAATGGATCCGCGTGCCGCTCTTTTAAAACGTTCATTGAAAACGCTTACTGAATCAAAGGGAGATACAACGCTATATGACATGTGTGTAGCAGGAGAGGCATACATGAAAGAGCAGAAAAACCTCTATCCGAATCTTGATTATTACGCCGCTCCTATTTATTACGTGCTTGGAATTCCTATTTCACTTTATACACCCATTTTCTTTGCTGCAAGGGCTAGTGGATTAGCCGCTCATGTTATTGAACAGCATTTGCATAATCGCATTTTTAGACCGAGAGTCCGGTATTTAGGGCCAAGAGGATTAAAGGTTTCAAATGATGATGGAAAAACGGGGGAATGAATATGAACAAAACAGCAGTCGCCAATCAAACAGATCAGCTATTAGAAGAAATTGCTGCCTATGCAGTAGACGGAGAAATTACGAGCAAAGAGGCCATTGAAACCGCGCGTTATGTGCTCATAGACACGCTCGGGTGCGGAATGCTTGCGCTCAATTTTCCAGAATGTACGAAGCACCTTGGTCCCATCGTACCTGGAACAGTCGTACCTAACGGAGCAAGAGTTCCCGGCACTTCGTTTGTGCTAGATCCTGTTCAAGCGGCTTTTAATATTGGCTGTATGATTCGCTGGTTAGATTATAATGACACATGGCTTGCACAGGAGTGGGGCCATCCGTCAGATAACTTAGGCGGAATATTAGCTGTAAGTGATTATATCAGCAGAACTCGCCTTGCAAATGGAGAAGAGCCGCTAACGATGAATGACGTACTGCATGCAATCGTCAAGGCACATGAAATTCAAGGTGTGCTCGCTTTAGAAAATTGTCTGAATCGAAATGGATTGGACCATGTGCTATTTGTCAAAGTGGCAACAAGTGCAGTTGTATGTGCAATGCTTGGCGGAACAAAGGAAGAAGTCCAGCATGTGTTATCACAAGCGTTTGTTGATAATTCCCCGCTTAGAACATATCGCCACGCCCCAAACACAGGATCTAGGAAATCATGGGCAGCAGGGGATGCAACAAGCCGCGGAGTGAGACTGGCAATGATGACACGAAAAGGGGAAATGGGCTATCAAACGCCGCTTAGTGCAGAGAAGTGGGGCTTTGAAGATGTTCTTATGAAAGGAAAACCACTTACGCTCGCCCAGCCTCTTGGATCATACGTCATAGAAAATGTTCTTTTCAAAATTGCTTATCCTGCTGAATTCCATGCGCAGACTGCTGCAGAGGCGGCTGTGATGCTGCATGACGCGGTAAAAGATCGTTTAGATGAAATTGACCGGGTAGAGATTACGACACATGAGTCAGCGATTCGGATTATTGATAAGAAAGGGCCGCTTTATAATCCGGCAGACCGTGATCATTGCTTGCAGTATATTACAGCCATTGGACTGATTTATGGTGAGCTAACAGCTGACCATTATGAAGAAGAAACGGCGCAAAATCCGGCCATTGATCGTCTGCGTGATCAAATGGTTGTGAAAGAGGATAAGCGTTATACAGAGGATTATTTAGATCCGAAAAAGAGATCAATTGCAAACTGTGTACAAATTTTCTTTAAAGACGGGACGATGACAGACCGAATTGAAATTGAATATCCGCTTGGTCATCGTAGAAGAAGACAGGAAGGCATTCCGCTGCTTGAAAAGAAGTGGATCTATCATTTGAAGACAAGATTTCCACAAAAACAAGTAGATCAAATTGTGTCACTCTGCCAAAATCCAAATCAATTAAAAACAACAACAGTACCAGCATTTATGGACTTATTCGTTATATAAGGGGGAGCTAGCGTGTGGATCGTGAATGAAGAAAGAAGTCAGGCTGATTTAGCCGCAGCCTTTAAAGAACAAATGAACAAATCAGCTTTATTTCAAATTCCAGGCGTTCACGATGGAATGTCTGCGCTCTATGCAAAAAAAATGGGCTTTCAAGGACTCTATTTATCAGGTGCCGCTTTTTGTGCCAGCAAAGGACTGCCTGATCTCGGCATGATCCATTCAACAGAAATGGCTGAAAAAGCGAAGGAGATTATTCGAGCATCCCAGCTGCCGCTTTTGGTCGATATGGATACAGGCTATGGCGGTGTTTTAAATGCAGCAAGAGCGGCAAAAGAAATGGTTGAAAGCAAGGTGGCAGCTGTTCAAATTGAAGATCAGCAAATGCCGAAAAAATGCGGGCATTTAAATGGGAAATCACTCGTTCCAGTAGAAGAAATGGTCGCAAAAATCAAAGCCATCAAACAAGCGGCACCAACGCTTTTGGTGATTGCGAGAACCGATGCAAAGTCAGTAAATGGAATGGAGGATGTCATCCGCCGGGCCAATCTTTACGTAGAAGCAGGAGCTGACGCTATTTTCCCTGAGGCACTCATCACAGCAGAGGACTTCACGCATGCGTCAAACAATATTAAAGGTCCGCTCCTTGCCAATATGACGGAGTTTGGCAAGACGCCTTATTATCATGCAGACGAATTTTCAATGTTTGGCTTTCAAATGGTCATTTACCCTGTGTCATCACTCAGAGTCGCTGCAAAAGCGTATGAGCGTTTATTTACAGAAATCATGGAAAAGGGAACGCAGCAGGGGATACTTGGGGATATGCAAACGAGAAAAGAGTTGTATGAAACGATTCATTATGATGAGTATGAGGAAATGGATCAGCATTTAGCAAAAACGATCCTCCCGGAAATTGGGAAAGAACAGCGATAAAATGAAAAGCACTTCCTTGACGGAAGTGCTTCAGCATGTAGACAAACCCTCGCATTCGGTGTCAGGTCTGCGTGCCGGTGCTCACGATTGTCAAATTCGCTCCGCTCCGGTACTCGTCCTTCCTAGAATGCAAAGGTTTTCCATCACGCTGAAAAGAAGACAAAGGGCTAAAATCAAGATCATTTTAGCCCTTTGTCAACAATCTAAAACACTTCCTTGACGGAAGTGTTTTTTTACGATGATGATGTGGATGATGAAGCCAATTTCATCTTTTCTTCAACTGTTTTCGTTTTTTCTTTTACTTTTTCAGCGTAAGTGAAATCACCGTAGCAATACGGATAGCGGAAGTTATCCTTGTTGCCGCCGCACGTATAGACCTTGGGGTTTCGTTTCACTTGCTTTTTGGAGTATTGCTTTGCCAATTTCTCGGAATGTTTTCCCCCGTTTTTTGCAACAAAATCAATATAGCCGATTCCCATGTTATAGCTTTGAATAATGGTTTCCAAATCAACGCCTTTTTTCTTCCCATGCTTGTACATAGTCGAAAAATGATGGACTCCTTGTTTAATGCTTTTCTGAGGGTCATTGATTTCATTTCGTTTCAAACCAAGAGATTCAGAGGACTGCATTGGATCTCCGCCTCTGCCTTTTGATTCTTGATACATCATACCGAGGATTAACGCGGTATACTGATCTAAATCTTGATCTCTTAACTCTGTTTCTACAAGCGGTTTGTAATCATCCAATCTCGACAAAACAATTGATTCCGTATCAATCGGCAGCTTTTTTAACTCCTTTTGATTAAAGGAGATGGCAATGGCTGCTAATACGAAAACAAAGAGAAAAATCGTGAAACAGCCTGAAATGGCAAAACATCCTGTTTTTTTCTTTTTCAAGGTCAGTTCACCCCTGTTTTGCCCCGCTTTTAAAAGGGAAGTACAGCCTTTTTATTATGACATATCCTAAGCAGGATACCAAGTGAAAACCTTATAATCAATCATATCCAAACGTAAATTCAGACCTTGTTTTCAGCCTGAAGCAGAAATAAATAAAACCGATCATCAGCCAAATCATGCCAATGATTAATGCATTTGTACTGATGCTCGTTAACAGCCAAATACAAAACGCCGTCCCGCATAGAGGGATCACTGCATATCTCAATGTATTCAGAACACCTCTTTGTTTTTGTCTGACGAAAAAGTACGCAAAAACAGACAAATTCACAAAGGTAAATCCAATTAACGCGCCGAAGCTGATAAAGGAATAAATGACTTCAAGTTCGCCAACGACTGCGGTTAAGGAGAAAGCCCCGATTAATAAAATATTAAAAACAGGGGTTTTTAATGTCGGATGAATATACCCGAAGAAACGCTTCGGTAACGATTGATCTCTTCCCATTGCATATAAAAGCCTTGCTGCACTCGCATGTGACGATAAGGAGGAAGAAATGACAGCGACCATTGTGCCAGCTAAAAAGAACGAGTGGAGAAATGCGCCGCCCACGAATTCTGCAATTTCAAGTGAGGCTGCATCAGGATGTTTGAACTGATGAAAATTTGGAAACACCTGCTGCAAAAAATAAGACGTCAACGTAAAAAGTACGCCTCCAATCGCAACTGTTAAGAAAATGGCAAGCGGAATCGTCTTTTTTGGTTTAATGGTTTCCTCAGACATCGTCGAAATGGCATCAAATCCAAGAAAGGAGAAACATAAAATGGTCGCTCCTGAAAAAATAAGCGCTGGATCTAAGCTCGCTGAATAAAAAGGCCGGGCTGACAATAACTCTCCACTGCCAGCGTTTTGCGTGAGCCCATAAATAACAAACCCAACAAAGGTGACGGCGACAATGACCTGAAACGTCACAAATAGCGCCGTTATGTTGGCTGTAAGCCGAATACCGATTACATTGACAGTCGTTATGGCGATAGCAAGTATGATGATCCAAATGTAATGAGGTACATCAGGAAAGGCTGCGGTTAAATAAGCACTTCCGATCGCAAAATTCACCATAGGCAGAAATAAATAATCCAGTAAAAGTGTCCAGCCTACAAGGAAGCCGACATGAGGGTGAATACTTTTTTGCGCATATGTATAAGCAGATCCTGCTTTTGGAAAAGCCTTCACCATATTCCCATAGCTAAGCGCTGTCAATAGTAATGCAAGCAGCGTAAATATATAAGCTGCAGCTACGTGTCCTTTCGTCAGCTGAGCAACAATGCCGTATGAATCAAATACGACAAGTGGATCCATATAAGCAAGCCCGATCACAACAAGTGGAAAGACAGTCAGGCTGCGTTTTAGTCTTGGCTCTTCAGTCAATTTGCCTATCAGCTCCTCTAAAAAAATGAATAAATAATGCTCATTTTAAAAAGAATGCTACCAAGTGTCAATGCTATTTGAATAAATCTTTTTTCTAAAGTGTGCCCGCTTTGCACGCCGCACGTTTTAGTATATGATGATACATAGAATAAGTCGTGATTTGACTAACAAGAAAGGTGAAGCGAAATGAAGGAAGAACTGAATACAAATCAAGAACAGGAACGGATGGAGCTGGATGAAGAAAGCTTATTTCTTGTCTCCCAAACGTTTAAAGCCTTATCTGATCCGACACGTATTCGCATTCTGCACCTGCTGTCTCAAGGTGAATACTCGGTCAATGATATCGCGGAAACGCTGAATCTCATGCAATCAACTGTTTCTCATCAGCTCCGTTTTTTAAAAAACCTTCGTCTCGTGAAATCTAGACGAGCAGGGACATCGATTTTTTACAGCCCTGAAGATCAGCATGTGATGGAAGTACTTGAACAAATGATTCACCATGCGCAGCATGACTAATAAAAACCTTCCTACTCATATAGGAAGGTTTTTACGCATGATGCATATGTGCTGATCGTTTACCTGCTTTCATCATTTGATAAGAAAAAACGACATAGTAAGCAGCTAACAGAAAAAAGCTGAGCATGGTCATGGCATCATCACTCACAATATGCTGATACAGTTCAACGACACCAATCTTTGTGAGCGAATAGTTTGTCAGCTCACCCAGCTTAAAACTAAGTCTAGATAAAAATAAGCATAAAATGAAGCTTTCAATCCATTTACTCGTTTTCACATAAAGACGGCCATTTTCTTCTTTCATCCGGATCGTCTCATAGGCATGAACGGCCAGACTGCTTCCAAAGAGCATACCAATAGCGGCATAGATGAAAATGCTGTGATTTTGCCAGCCTTCTAATAAGAGAATAAGGGCAGTGAGTCCAAATACATACATTCTCATCAAAAGACTGATTGGGCGCACAAGCTGATAGCGTCTCATACGTTTCATTCGAAAGATGATGCAGATCAGCATAATGCCTCCGATTATGAATAATTGCCACACGTGATGTGTCATGATGCAACCTCCTCCTGCATGTGCAGGGATGTAAACGAATGCTGGCTGTTCCTTATCTTTACCATTCTTTCTTTTTTTATCAAATCAAAACCTACATTTATGAAAAAGAGGAAAAGGCATGAAAATCGATCGTATTTTGTCTATTGTGATGCTGCTTATTAGCAAGAAGCAAGTCCAGGCGAAAGACCTTGCTGAACTTCATGAAGTGAGTGTGAGGACGATTTATCGCGATATTGAGACCATCAATCAAGCCGGGATTCCTGTTGTGACAATACAAGGAGCAGGTGGAGGCATTTCGCTTGTTGACGACTATCGTTTAGAGAAAAAATTATTTACCGATGATGACATTGAACTTATTTTAACAGCTCTTGAAAGCATGACGAGTGCATATTCCTTTAAAGAAAGTGAACATGTACTGAAAAAAATCAAATCTCTTATTCCGCGACAAACTCATGAAAGTGAGAAACAGCACCATGTCTTTATTGATTTAAGCTCATGGGGGAAAGACAGCCAGGCTGAGAAGAAGCTGCAGCTGATCCATACCGCTGCCTCCGCGCATCAATTCATCCAGTTCACTTATCGCAATGCAAAAGGTGAAACACTTCCACGGAAAGTGGAGCCTTATACGCTTGTCTTAAAAGGAAGGCATTGGTATTTGTATGCGTTCTGTTGTGTGAAAAAAGCTTTTCGTCTGTTCAAGCTGACAAGAATGACAGACCTCATCACCATTTCAGCATATTTCAGGCCGAAAAGAATCAAAAATGAAGAGAAGCCTTGGAATGACTCTTGGCATGAAGAACCTTCAGTCACAACGCTCACGCTCAGGTTAACGGAAGCATCAGTTGGCAAAGTGAAGGAATGGATGGATGAGAACGAATTGATCGTCAGTTCAGATGGAACCTATTTGGCAGCATTGACCGTGCCGCAAGATGATTGGCTGCACAGTTTCCTATTCCATTTAGGACCGGACGTCGACATTCTTTCACCTCAGCACATCAAGGAAGCGTTTGATCTCAAATTAAAACAATTTATGAAGAGATTAGAAACTTGACACACAGTTGTCAGGTTTCTTTTTATATGATGGGAGAAAAGGAGATGAGAATGTATGTACGATATCGTGACATTAGAAAAACAATGGATCAAAGGGTTGTCTGTTCGAACTACAAACGAAATAGAGCAAACAAAAGAGCGGAAGATTGCGCCGCTTTGGCAGGAATTTTTTGCGCAGCAGCTTCATGGGGGACAAGCCCCAGTCATAGGGCTTTATTCAGATTATGAAAAAGATGAACATGGCTCGTATTTATTCACGGCTGGGCAGTTCGCGAGGCAGCATCGAGATCATGTCATAGAGATTCCTGCGTCCACCTACGCAAGATTTCAAACGAGAAAGGGACCAATTGAAGAGGTTGTGCTTGAAGCATGGCACAAGATTTGGACGTGGGATCAGCGACAATACCGCACTTATACAGGTGATTTTGAATGGTATGATGAAAGATCTATTGATCCAAAAGAAGCGCAAATTGATATTTATATTGCGGTGGATGAAAAAATGTTTGCTAAAACTAATACCATTAGTTAATATAAAACTAACGACATTAGTTTTAGGAGGGCAATCATGAGATTAACAACTTTTGACCGTCTGCACCAGCTTACATTGATGCCGCGATTATTTCCGGTAAATTGCTATGTATTTGAGGAAGAGGAAGGACTCATTTTAATTGATGCTGCTTTAAAAATGGCGGCGAACTCGATCATCGAATTTGCCCGTAAAAAGAACAAACCAATTCATAAGATTATTCTCACTCATAGCCATATGGATCATATCGGTGCATTAGATGAGGTGAAAAAGGCTTTTCCCGAGGCAGTCGTCTATTTATCAAAACGTGATGCCCGCCTTTTTGAAGGTGACTTTTCCTTGCTGCCTAGTGAACCCCAGCAAAAAATCAAAGGCAGTTTTATGAAAAATATTCATACAAAACCGAATGTGCTTGTCGAAGAAGGAGATGAGATTGGGCCCTTCAAAGTGATTGCAACACCTGGCCATACACCTGGCAGCATTTCTTTATACGATGAAAAGTCAGGAGTTGTCATTGCAGGTGATGCACTTGTGACAAAAGGCGGCTTATCGGTAACTGGTGAGTTTCGGTGGAGCTTTCCGTTCCCGGCATTTGCCACATGGGATGCAGAAACAGCACTAAAAAGCGCTGAAAAATTACTAGCGCTGCGCTTATCCTGTCTTGCTGCCGGACATGGTGACCTTATGATAGAACCTCATGAAAAGCTTCAAGCTGCCGTCCGTAAAAGGCAGCACCAGCTAAAAAAAGGAGGGCAGTAAACCGTGTCTCCAAGAATGGGAATTACACAAGAAAAAATTATGGATACAGCGGCAGCATTTGTTGATGAAGAGGGCTTTTCCGCTTTGACCATTGCTACATTGTCTAAAAGGCTGAACATCAGACCGCCTTCTCTTTACAATCACGTATCCGGCCTTCATGAGATTCAGGCAGCACTCGCAGTAAGGGGGCTGTCCATGCTTTGTGAGGAAGGGATGCAAGTCACAGAGGGGCTGGAAAAAGAAGCAGCTGTTTTAGCCTTTGCCAGACAATATGTGCAATTTGTCCGAGAACACCCCGGTCTTTATGAAGCTGCCTTTTCACATATGAACGAAAAAGAAGTACGACTTGCAGCAGAGCGCCTTGTTCAGTTTGTTCAATCCATTATGTCACGCTTTGGTGTAAAGGAAGAGGAAATGACGCATGTTGTCAGAGGACTGAGAAGCTTACTGCACGGCTTCGGTGATATTTCTAATAAAAAGGGATTTCAACGAAAAGAACAGCTTGAAGAAAGTGTGAGCTATGCGGTTCGGCTCTATATCACAGGAGTATTGCAAAAAGAAGATCTGTCTATATGACAGGTCTTTTTTTTGCAGCGAACCGATATCATAAATGGCACAATTTTTTAAGAAAAAATGAATAAAGATTTGACAGTTTTGTGAAACATGGTATGCTTATTATGTGAAATAATTCACATAGAGGAGTAGAGGCAGATGAAAAGAAAGCCTGTTTATGTGGAAACAACCATTCATGCACCTTTAGAGAAAGTATGGGAATATACGCAAAATCCAAAGCTTCATGAACAGTGGGATTTGCGCTTTTCAACCATTTCATTAAATGAACCTCAAGATGAACAGCCCCAAACCTTTTTGTATGAAAAGCATCTTGGATTTGGTGTAAGTGTCACAGGGACAGGAGCATATCGAACTAGAATGATGGATGAACGGAATGAACGGGCATCCTCGCTGAAATTTAAATCGTCACACCCGTTGTCTTTTATCAAAGAAGGCGGCGGCTATTGGAAATATGTGAAAACGAACGATCATATTGTGTTTCAAACTCAATTTGATTACAAAACGAAAGAAGGAAAAGGATGGGCGTGGGCAGATCGATTTCTTTTTCGCCCGATGATGGGATTTATGACGGCCTTTAGTTTTGGCGCACTAAAGACGTGGCTTGAAAAGGGAACGCACCCTCGGTTGTTACTGGAGAGAACCCTTGCCCATTATGGAATTTGTTTGCTGTTTGCCATCGTCTGGCTATGCCAAGCGGTCATCCCATTTTCACATTCCGCTTTTGATCATAGCACCGGATTTCGGTTGTTTTATGCCCTGATAGGCGTATCGTGGCTGATACCTAAGCTATCAAAGAAATATCTGTTCATTCTTCAAAGCGTGTTTCTGCTGATGATGCTTTGTATCGGGATTGTATCCCCACAATCGACACTTCATGAGCCGCTTGTGATGAGTGCATTTTTGATTCTATCCATTGGAGGAATGATTAATTTAAAAGATTGTATAGATGTATTTTCGATCAAACGGAAAAGGGGAGGTAGACATGGTCGTTCATCGTCATCAAGTAAAGGATTACGATAAGCTTCATCCAAAATTAAAAGAGAGATACAACCGTGCGTTTACCGCTGAAGGCACTATGGAGGAAATAGGCGGCGGAACGAGGCTCATTCGATTTTTCTTCAAAATTGGTCCACACTTTCGCTGTTTTTTCCCCGAGAGAGGAAAAAACATTCCCTTCCGAATTGTGAATAAACCCTTTATGACAAATAAGGGAGAGGAAGGCATGCACTGGTTCCGTACGTTTTATTTCCCAAAGAAGGAAAGGCACTTTGATGCAGATATGATCATTGATGAGAAGAGTCATAAAGTACTAGACTATTTTGGAAAGCCTCGACTTCTTATGTCAGAGCTTCATTTTACAGTAACAAAGTATGGGTTCCTTCACATTCAATCCGGCCAGCAGAAACTGTTGATGTTTGGACGTGAGTGGCCGCTGCCTTCATGGCTTTATGGTGAGTCAGATGTCACAGAAGGCTACGACGAGCGTACAGATGAGTATACGATTCATGTGCATGTGAAAAATCGACTGTTTGGCACTCTTTTTACATATAAAGGCCGATTTACTGAAAGGGTGGAGTCTCATGATGAATAAATGGCACTTGATATCAAGCCTTCTCTTCATGTGTTGTTTTATCGCCGCCCGTTTGATGACAGGTCCGATAGCAGAGTTTTTTGTACTGATAGCGATTCTGTTTTTCCTTCCTGCAGTGTTAGCTTTTTTTGCGAAGGAAGAGAGTGAGAGTAAGCCGGGAGTACTGCTCGGTATTTTAATGAAAGCCTTTCCATTAGCTGCTTTTTGTGCAACGGCTGCATTTATCTATCATTCTGCTTTGTTTGCATCGGGATGGTTTTTGTATACGATCATTTTGGCGTTATATGGCTTTACTCGTTTGCTGAAAAGGGGAACCGTTCCGCTTCATGAATTGATGATTGATGGTGCATGGATGTATCTCGCTTTAGGCGGGCTTTGGTTTTGGCTGTATACAGCAGATATACAGGTGATGACCTTTTCACCAATCATCGTGCTTTTGACTGCTATTCATTTTCATTACTCTGCTTTTTTTATCCCGCTTTTCTATGGATTATTAGGGAGACAGAGAGAAAAAGAGACAGCTTTATACAAAGGGGCAGGCTGGGTGATTTTGCTGTCGCCTGTGATGATTGCTGTTGGGATTAGCTTCTCCCGTCTATTTGATACGTTCAGCGTTATGCTATATGTCATTGCACTCTATTTGTACGGCATTCTTTGTATGAGAACAAGGTTTCGATCGACTGTGGCAAAAAGGCTGGTTGTGTTTTCTAGCTGCATCTTAATGGCGACGATCGTGCTATCTCTTCTATATTCTGCCGGCATGCTCATGCACGTGACCTATATCAGTATTGATCAGATGATTTGGTTTCATGGCAGTATCAATGCCTTTTTTGTGATTTTACCAGGTCTGATTGGATGGCTGATCGAAGGGCCAAAGGATCAATTGAAACAGAAGAACTTTCCGATATCAAGCGTGCATGGCCGTTTTCATAAGATCTCTTTTCAAAAGGAAAGAATGCATGATCGCGAGAAGCTCGGTTTAGTCGATTCACTTGATGATTTAAATGGAACGACGTTTTCAGCTGAAAGGGTATCACCTGTGATTCGGAGGTTTTATGAAAATCCGACTGCATTTACGTTAAAATCAGCAGTCTGTTTTCATTGGTGGGTGAGGCCGTTTGTTTTTTTACTTCAGCCCATGTTTAAGAAAATAGGGCAGCTCTATTTAGGAACATCTCGTATCCCATATGAAATGAAGGGACGTCTGACTACATTTCAACATCCTAAAGAAGAGCGAAAGAAAGTCAGGGCGTGGATTCGTCACAACGAAAAAGGGGAGCAGGTCTTTTTTGCACTTTATGCTCATCATCACGATGCAGCTGCGGGCTATATGAATATTGCGCTGCCGCTTCCATATTCTCAGATGACCGCCATTTTAAAACCTTTTAATGAAAAGGAAGACTTTCTCTTAAAAAGTGCATGTCCAAAAGGCAGTACCGGTGACGAAGGATTGTATTTGCATACGCCTTTTATCACCATGAAACTGCCAATGGAAGAAAGCTTTCATATGAAGCCGGAGACAGATAAAAGTCTCACAGCAGTTCATCAAATGAAGCTATTCGGTATTCCCTTTTTAACGATTCATTATCAAATTGACAGCCGGAAGCCATCCTGTTAGTCAATGATGTCACATGGTTCACCGTGCCGAATGATGTTCACAATCGCTTGCCCATCACTCGGATGATGATCTGCATACTGGACTGGCAGCAGTGCAAAAAATACATAGTAGACAGAGAAGTAAGCAAATTGATAGAAAAATTGATGTTCTGGCAGGATATCATTGGCGATCATTGTATTCAGGATGAGAACACTGAGCAGGTTGCATAATGATCCGCCTAGGTAGACAAGAATGTGCGAGAATCGGTTATTTTTCCTCATTTCTTCATAATGGCAAAATGCATCTAGAAAATAGATACGTCTAATTTCAACAACGCCTATTTTCAATACTTTTTTGCCTCTGCCAAGAGCAAAAGAAACCTTTGCGCCAAACATCCACGCGACCATAATATGGCCAACCTGATGCAAGATGGCAACGATAGGAAGAATGACGAAAAACGACCAGCAAAATGTCCACATATCCGATAATGTAAACAAGTGTTAACCCCTCCCCAATATATTTGGGAGGAAGCAGTAGGATTATTTGCCATTTTACTGAATTCATTTTCAGGATGCAAACATTTAATACAAGACAATAAAATTATTATGTAAACTAAAGGTTGGATTTTGCGATGAATCGGCTTTTTGACTCACTTTTTTTACGAAATGAATGTGCTACAATGAAAAAACAATGGATGTCTCTAGTAAATGAACTTACCCTTGAATGAAGAGGAGAGAATCAGATGGCAGATATTGAACAGTTTTTAGCGTTAGATATTCGTGTTGGGACGATTATCGAAGCAGAATTCTTTGCAGAGGCAAGAGTACCTGCATTAAAACTCAAGATTGATTTTGGTGAAGAGATTGGTCTAAAACAATCCAGTGCTCAGCTGACAAAACGGTATACAGCTGAGAATATCATTGGCAGGCAAATCGTAGCAGTCGTCAATTTTCCGCCAAGAAGAATTGCAGGGTTCAAATCAGAAGTGCTTGTATTAGGGGGCATGCCGTCAAAAGAAGACGTAGTATTACTAGCAACAGATGAGCCTGTTGAAAATGGGACAAAAATAGGATAAGAAAAAAGACATCTTCCTGAGAAGATGTCTTTTGCGTATTGAGGCGGAATAACCACACGCCACATTCGTGTGTGTCTCAAGGAGACATGTTACCCGACTTACACAATTCAGCTCATCGCTTGATAAATATAGCATGGGATGAGCTGAATTGCAACCATTAAATGATTCACTTCAGTTTTTCACGTCATTTCAGCAGAAAAATGACAAGAAATCAATTATTTGGATTATTTTTTCGAAAAATATTGAAAAGTCAGATCAGATTTTATAAAATGAACTCATCTTAGTTTGTTTAGTCGATAAACTAAGATGAGTTCTAAGTGATGATCCGACTATTGAAGGGGATGATTCTGTCATTCAAATCATTTGCTGCGTATGTGGGCTAAGCTGAAAGGGTTAGATGTTCAGCTTCATTTTCACAACAAATTGAAAGCGCTTTATATTCATTGCATTGACTGCTGCTGCCCTCCATCATCTGTTCATTAGAAGAGGCTAAGAGAAGAAGGGAGAAAGCTCATGGTAAGTGAGAATTTAAAAAAGATTCGTATGTCTGAAAAAGTGGGATATGCTTCAGGAGATTTCGCATGTAACTTAATTTATGCAACTGTCTCTACGTATCTATTATTTTTTTATACAGATGTGTATGGTTTATCAGCGGCAGCAGCAGGGACGATGTTTTTAGTTGTTCGGGCCATTGATGCGCTTGCAGATCCGTTTATTGGTGCATTGGTGGATCGAACGAACAGCCGTTTTGGCAGGTTCAGACCTTACTTGTTATTCGGGGCGTTTCCTTTTGTGGTACTCGCCATCCTTTGCTTTACAACACCTGATCTTTCTGAAATGGGTAAACTCGTTTATGCCTACATCACGTATGTTGGTTTATCGCTTACATACACATTCATCAATGTTCCTTATGGTGCTTTAACATCCGCAATGACAAGAAATAACCAAGAGGTTGTCAGTATTACGTCTGTTCGTATGCTTTTTGCTAATCTCGGAGGTCTAGTTGTTGCTTTTTTTGTTCCTTTTCTTGCGACTTTTTTGAGTGATAAAACAGGAAATACAGCCCTCGGCTGGCAGATGACGATGGCTTTTCTCGGCGTTCTTGGCGGTGCATTACTTATTTTCTGTTTTAAAAGCACGAATGAACGTGTCACGCTTCAAAAGCCGGAGGAAAAAATTAAGTTCAGTGATATCTTTGTCCAGTTACGTGTGAATCGTCCGCTTGTTGTATTAAGCATTTTCTTTATTATTATTTTTGGCGTGAACTCGATCAGCAACTCTGTTGGGATCTATTATGTGACGTATAACCTCGGCAGAGAAGATTTAGTGAAATGGTACGGACTCATTGGGAGTCTGCCTGCTTTAATGGTGCTGCCGTTTATTCCAAAACTGCACAAGCTGTTAGGAAAGAAAAAGTTGCTGAATTATTCATTATTGCTGAATATTGTAGGACTTCTTGCATTACTTGTGATACCGCCGAGTCAAATCACTTTAATACTTATTTTCAGGCTCGTTGCAGCTGCAGGAAGTATTACAGCCGGTGCTTACATGTGGGCGCTCATTCCTGAAACCGTTGAATATGGCGAATATAAAACAGGGAAAAGGATGGGTGGACTCATCTATGCCATCATCGGATTCTTCTTTAAATTTGGAATGGCATTAGGCGGGATTGTGCCAGGGCTTGTACTCGATCGCTTTGGCTATATTGCGAATCAAATGCAAACACCAGAAGCATTACTGGGCATTTTAATCACGACAACGGTGATTCCTGTATGCTTACTGATTTTAGCGATGGTGGATATTAATTTTTATAACCTAGATGAAGAAAAACATAAAAAAGTCGTACGGGAGCTTGAGAACAGAGACAAGGTATATATCGATCATATGGACGATTTTAAAATGTAGGTCTCTGAAAGAGGAGGAAGTTCAATGAAGATTACCAATCCAGTGCTCAAAGGGTTTAACCCTGACCCAAGTATTTGTCGTGTCGGAGAAGATTATTATATGGCCGTCTCTACATTTGAGTGGTTTCCAGGGGTGCAAATTTATCATTCAAAGGATCTCGTCCATTGGCGCCTTGCTGCGCGTCCTTTGCAAAAAACCTCGCAGCTGGATATGAAGGGGAATCCTGATTCTGGTGGAGTATGGGCACCGTGTTTAAGCTATGCGGATGGGCAGTTTTGGCTTATTTATTCAGATATCAAAGTAGTGGATGGTCCATTTAAAGACGGTCATAATTATTTGGTCACGGCAAGCGAAGTGGACGGCGATTGGAGTGAACCGATCCGGCTCAACAGCTCTGGGTTTGATCCATCTTTATTCCATGATCAAAGCGGGAAGAAATACGTCTTAAATATGCTGTGGGATCATAGGGAAAAGCACCATTCCTTTGCAGGTATTGCCTTGCAGGAATATAGTGTGGCTGAAAAGAAGCTCATCGGTCAAAGGAAGGTCATTTTTAAAGGCACACCGATTAAACTGACAGAAGCGCCGCATCTGTATCATATCGGTGACTACTACTATTTATTAACGGCAGAAGGAGGTACCAGGTATGAGCATGCGGCAACGATCGCCCGGTCCCCGCATATTGAAGGGCCTTATGAGGTTCATCCTGATAACCCGATTTTAAGTGCTTTCCATGCGCCTGAACATCCGCTTCAAAAATGCGGGCATGCTTCAATCGTTCAAACGCATACAAATGAATGGTATCTCGCTCATCTCACTGGCCGCCCGATTCAATCAAGAAAGGAATCTATTTTTCAACAGAGAGGATGGTGCCCTTTAGGAAGAGAAACAGCCATACAAAAGCTCGAATGGAAGGATGGTTGGCCTTATGTTGTAGGCGGAAAAGAGGGGACGCTTGAGGTTGAAGCGCCAAAGATCGAAGAAAAGGTTTTTGCACCAACCTACCATACAGTCGATGAATTTAAAGAATCAACACTAAATAGACACTTCCAAACATTAAGAATTCCGTTTACCGATCAGATTGGTTCGTTAACGGAGAAACCTCAGCATTTAAGGTTATTCGGTCACGAATCTTTAACGTCTAAGTTTACCCAAGCTTTTGTTGCAAGGCGCTGGCAAAGCTTTTATTTTGAAGCAGAGACAGCTGTTTCGTTCTTCCCAGAAAACTTTCAGCAAGCCGCTGGTCTTGTGAATTATTATAATACGGAAAACTGGACAGCACTCCAGGTGACATATGATGAGGAACTTGGGCGCACTCTTGAGCTATCTGTCTGTGAAAACCTTGCCTTTTCTCAGCCATTGACACATAAAATCATCATTCCAGACGAGGTCACTTATGTCTATTTAAAAGTGACCGTTCAGAAAGAGACATATAAATATTCTTATTCTTTTGATCAAAAAGAGTGGAAGGAAATTGATGTGCCGCTTGAATCCATCCATTTATCCGATGATTTCATTAGAGGTGGGGGATTTTTTACAGGGGCGTTTGTCGGTATGCAGTGTCAAGATACGAGCGGCGAGCGTCTGCCTGCTGATTTTCACTATTTTCGCTATGAGGAAACAGATGAATAAAAAAAAGACAACGCGCTACGGGCTGTCTTTATTGGAAAATAAATAGATCATGTTGTGAGGGTGGCATCTTGCAGGAAAGCTTCTATGACAAGAGATGTCATCCCCAATACTGGTGCATTGTGTCCTAATGATGAGGGGAGCAGCTCTATCTGTGAGCTGAATTGCGTATCCATTCGCGAGGATACCTCCTCCCCAATCACATTTAGAACCGTTTGATGTGATTCGATCACTTTGTTTCTTAAAATAATGGCTTGCGGGTTAAAGGTATGAAGGACGTTTGTGAGACCGACGCCAAGGTAAAAACCAAAGTTGCGCAGAGCATTGAGCGTTCTCATATCATTTAACTTGGCCAGCTGTTCCAGGTCTTGATGGGAGATGGGCTGACCATCTGTTTGAAGAGACTGAAACAAGGCTTTCTCAGATGCATACAATTCCCAGCACCCACGGTTCCCGCAGCTGCATGTTGGTCCATTAAAATCAATCGTCATATGTCCCATTTCACCAGAAAAGCCGAAAGCTCCTCTGTATAAGTGATGATTGATAATGATTCCGATCCCTATGCCAGTGCCGATGCTTGCATAAATCAAATGGTCATAGTGTTTAGCGGCACCAAAGATTTTTTCACCATATGCACCGGCATTTGCTTCATTTTCAATGAAGATCGGCACTTGGAATGTGTCTTGGAGCGGCTTTTTCAGATCAACATTTTTCCATTTGGAATGAGGCGTAAACACGATTTGTTCATCTGCATCTACTAACCCATGTATGCATAGACCAATGCCAATGAGCCCGTATGGGGAAGAGGGCATTTGTGTGATGAGCTGCTGTATTAATTCAATTAATTTACGTATCGTCACATCAGGAGAGCTCGGTGGGAGCTTGATCTGCTCTTCGTAAAGAATGGACCCTTCAAGGTCTGTTAATATGCCATTGACATAATCAACACCAACATCAATCCCGATGGAGCAGCCAGCACGTTTATTAAACATCAGTAAAACCGGTCTTCTCCCACCGCTAGACTCACCTTGGCCGATTTCATAGACAAGATGTTCCTTCATTAACGTACTTACTTGAGAAGAAACAGTCGATTTATTTAATCCAGTGCGTTCAGATAATTTTGCTCTCGAAATGGGCGCATGCTGGAGAATTTCTTTTAATAATAGTTTTTGATTTATTTTTTTTACAAAGTTCTGATCAGCGATATCCACGTTATCCACTCCATTTGTTTCGTCTTTAGATTAAGTTGAGAAGAGCTGCTTTTTTTCGCATGTATTCGATAAAAAAGATGATTTTAACTTTATTATAACGAAAATATTTCTAAAAAACTAAAAAATATGGAAAATTCAAAGAGATTTTCTCATACATTGATCGTTAGTTTGTTGAATCAACTTACAAAGTGTACTCAGGAGGAATGAAGAATGGCTAAATCAAATATGAAAACGTTATACAGCTTAGAAGGAATCAGCAAAATTCAATATGAAGGAAAACAATCAAAAAATCCACTCGCCTTTCAATACTATAATCCAAGCGAAGTGATTGGCGGAAAAACGATGAAAGACCACCTGCGTTTTTCAGTCGCTTATTGGCATACATTAACCGCTGATGGAACTGACATGTTTGGAACTGGCACGATGCAGAGAGCATGGGACTCCTATAGCGGAATGGATTTAGCAAAAGCTAGATTGGAAGTCGCTTTTCAGCTTTTTGACCTACTAGATGTACCGTATTTTTCATTCCATGACCGCGATATCGCGCCAGAGGGAGAGACGCTTCAAGAGACCAATCAACAATTAGACATCATTTTAGAAAGAATGAAAGAATACATGCAGCAAAGCGGAGTAAAGCTGCTGTGGAACACGGCCAATATGTTCAAGCATCCCAGATTTGTACACGGTGCTGCGACATCTTGTCATGCAGATGTCTTTGCCTATGCGGCCGCACAGGTTAAAAAAGGCATCGAAACTGCCAAAGAACTTGGTGCAGAAAATTATGTTTTCTGGGGTGGACGAGAAGGGTACGATACGCTGCTTAATACAGATATGAAAAGAGAGCTTGATCACATGGCGGCCTTCTTGCATATGGCTGTTGATTATGCAAAAGAAATTGGGTACACAGGTCAATTTTTAATTGAGCCAAAACCAAAGGAGCCAACAACTCATCAATACGACACAGATGCAGCGACATCCATCGCCTTTTTAAAGCAATACGGATTAGATTCTCATTTTAAATTAAATATCGAAGCCAATCATGCGACACTCGCTGGCCATACGTTTGAGCACGAATTGCGTGTCGCAAGAATTCATGGGCTGCTCGGTTCTGTTGATGCGAATCAAGGAAATTCGCTTCTTGGGTGGGATACAGATGAATTTCCAACCGATCTGTATGCCACAACTCTTGCCATGTATGAAATTTTGCAAAATGGCGGGCTAGGGGCTGGCGGTCTCAACTTTGATGCAAAAGTGAGAAGAGCTTCCTTTGAACTTGAAGATATTTTATATGCCCATATTGCCGGAATGGATGCATTCGCAAAGGGACTGCGGGTCGCTCATAGACTCATAGAAGATCGTGTGTTTGAAGATGTGATAAAGCACCGGTATCGCAGCTTTTCTGAAGGAATTGGACGTGACATTTCAGAAGGGAAGGCAAACTTTCATACATTAGAAGAATATGCGCTGAAACATCCTTTAATCAGAAACGAATCGGGAAGAGAGGAACAGCTGAAAGCCCGTTTAAATCAATACTTGTTAGAAGATTAATTGAATGGGCGGACTTGTTTTGAAGGAGTGAAAACATGAAATATGTGATAGGAATTGATCTTGGAACGAGCGGGGTCAAAGCGATATTAGTCGATGAGAGCGGAAAGGTGTGCTGCGAAGCCTCTAAGCCGTACCGCCTCATTCAAGAGAAACCGGGATATTGTGAGCAGCACCCCGAGGATTGGGTAGAGCAGACAATAGCTGTGATGAAAGAACTGATGGCAAAGCAACCTGTTCATTCAAGGCAAGTCGAAGGCATCAGCTTTTCCGGACAGATGCATGGGCTGGTTCTATTAAATGAATCTCGCGAAGTGCTACGCCCTGCAATTTTATGGAATGATACACGAACGACAGCACAATGTGAACACATGACAAAAAAGCTGGGGGACCGGCTGCAAAAGATCACAAAAAACCATGCGTTAGAAGGATTCACACTGCCTAAATTACTATGGGTAAAGGAACATGAACCACATATTGATCAACAAATCGACATGTTTTTACTCCCAAAAGATTATGTCAGATTTCGTTTAACAGGCGCTGTCCATATTGATTATTCTGATGCGGCTGGCACTTTGCTGTTAAATATCGGTGAACAGACGTGGAGTGAGGAGATTTGTCAGGCATTTGACATTTCTCCTCATATTTGCCCGCCGCTTGTCACATCAGAGGCGGAGGTTGGTACACTTTTGCCGCACATTGCACGTGATGTTGGGATGAAAGAAGGCGTGAAGGTTTTTGCCGGCGGGGCAGATAATGCTTGCGGAGCAATTGGTGCTGGTATCTTATCCTCTGACCGCACGTTATGCAGCATCGGCACATCGGGTGTCATTCTTTCCTACGAAGAAGATCATGAAAGGGAACTTCAGGGGAATTTGCATTTGTTTCATCATGCAAAAAAAGACGCTTTTTACACAATGGGCGTCACCCTTTCAGCGGGATATAGTCTTAACTGGGCAAAACACTTACTGGCACCTGAGGAATCGTTCCAATCACTTTTAGAAGGTGCGGCTCATGTTGCGCCAGGAGCGAAAGGATTGCTTTTTACTCCCTATTTAGTTGGGGAAAGAACACCTCATGCGGATTCGATCATTCGCGGCAGCTTGATTGGATTAGACAGCAGTCATGAAAGGGCACATGTTGTCAGGGCTGTGTTAGAAGGAATTACCTTTTCGCTGAATGAATCTATCGCATTATTCCGGCAGGCAGGAAAAAACATAGATTCTATTGTGTCCATTGGCGGCGGTGCAAGAAGCCGGACATGGCTTCAAATGCAAGCAGACATTTTTCAGGCTGACGTCATCCAGTTAGACAATGAACAAGGGCCTGCATTAGGTGCAGCCATGCTTGCTGCGGTTGGCTGCGGGTGGTATCCGTCACTTGAAGCATGTGCTAATCAATTGATCCATCAAGCCGCTGTCTATGAGCCAAATCAGCAGCATGCAGAAGTATATGCCGATTTATTTCATTTGTATCAAAGGATTTATACACAAACAAAAGACATCCATGCCGGGTTAAAGCCGTATCGTTCCATCTAGCAGAATGAGCTTCATGAAAGGAGGTGATGGGTTTTTCATCTGAGGGATGACAGAACAATACGAATGAAAAAAGGAGAGGGATGGAAAATGAATTTGAAAAGATTGAGGCTATTGTTTGTGGTGTGTATTGGATTTGTGCTGACACTGACGGCTGTGCCAGCTGATGCGAAAACGATTTATAATAATGAAATGGGTACACATAGCGGATACGATTATGAATTATGGAAGGATTATGGAAACACATCGATGACACTCAATAACGGCGGGGCATTTACTGCAGGCTGGAACAGTATCGGAAATGCCTTATTTCGAAAAGGGAAGAAGTTTGATTCCACTAAAACTCATCATCAGCTTGGCAACATCTCCATCAACTACAACGCAAACTTTAACCCAGGCGGGAATTCCTATTTATGTGTCTATGGCTGGACACAATCTCCATTAGCAGAATACTACATTGTTGATTCATGGGGCACATATCGTCCAACAGGAGCGTATAAAGGATCATTTTATGCCGATGGAGGCACATATGACATTTATGAAACGACTCGCGTCAATCAGCCTTCCATTATCGGGATCGCGACCTTTAAGCAATATTGGAGTGTACGTCAAACAAAACGTACAAGCGGAACGGTCTCCGTCAGTGCGCATTTTAATAAATGGGAAAGCTTAGGCATGCCAATGGGTAAAATGTACGAAACGGCATTTACTGTAGAAGGCTACCAAAGCAGCGGAAGTGCGAATGTGATGACCAACCAGCTGTTTATTGGACGATAAAAGCTTATAAAAAAGCCAGCAGTTTTTTGCTGGCTTTTACTTTTTCTAAGATAATTTTTCAACTTCGACTCTGCCAGAAAAGAACGTCGCGCCGCCGCCCATATCTGCCAATCGATCAGGTGTTAACCCATTCACTAAATGTTTTTTCCCTTTTTGATCTGCCCATAATCCTTGACTGACCACAACACCAGATAATACATTTTGACCGACTGACACGACAAGCTCACACTCTCCTCGGTCGTTCAGCACACGGACCATGTCACCATCTTCAATCTTTCTTTCCTTTGCATCTTGTTCATTCATGTGCAGCTTCGGAAATTTCTCAAGCTTTTGATGCTTTTCATGAAGTGAGAAGGTGGAATTCAAAAAATTATGGTTCGGCCCCGGTATAAAGGTAAGCGGATAATCGCTTTCCTGATAAAGGGGCACATAGGTTGGAAGTGCTGGATACCCGTCTTTTTTCATTTGTTCAGAATAAAGCTCAATTTTTCCGCTTGGGGTTTGAAGCTTTAATTCCTCGAAAGTTCCACGCTTTGCTTTGATCCATTTCTTTTCTTTTAATGCTTCGTATGAAATGTCCTCATAATGCGGATTTTCTGGATGATGAAGAGCTTGTTCCATGAGCTCAGCATCTGTCTCTCGGAAGGCTTCATCTTCAAAGCCCATCGCATGAGCTAGCAGGCGGAATACTTCAGTATTAGATTTGCTTTCTCCGTAGCGTTCTATCACTGGCTCCTGAATTTGAATATAATGATGCCAATATGATGTATAGAAATCCTCATTTTCAAAGGCAGATGTCGCCGGCAGGACAATGTCTGCATACGCCGCTGTTTCTGTTAGAAATAAATCATGAACCACTGTAAATAAGTCCTCTCTCAGCAAACCTTCTCTGACTTTATTCGCTTCAGGTGTTACAACTGCAGGGTTGCACGAATAGATAAAGAGAGAATCAACGGAAGGCTCTGCACTTGTCAGCACACTTCCCAGCTGGTTCATATTAAATGATCTAGGTGTGCGTTCTTTTAATAAATCCGGCCGCTGAAGAGCTGTTTCATTATAGCTAAGAAAAGAAGAGTTTGATTTCATCGCGCCGCCGCCCTTGTGCAGCCATTGACCAGTCAGGGCAGGGAGGCAGGAAATGGTTCTAATACTCATCCCGCCATTATCATGGTGCTGCAAACCATTCCCAATGCGAATGAGAGATGGTGATGTCTCAGCGTACATTCTAGCTAGTGTCATGATGTCATCCTTAGGGACACCCGTGATTCGCTCAATTGTGTCTGGATCATACTGCTTCACATGCTCGCGCAGCTCTTTATGACCGACCGTGTAGGTCTCTAAAAAGGCTTCATCTGTACGTTCCTCTTTAAAAAGGACATGCATGATGCCAAGGGCAAGTGCACTGTCAGTACCAGGTCGAAGCGGAATGAACCAATCTGCCATCCGGCCGGTTTGGTTCTTGTGAACATCAATCACAACAACCTTAGCTCCTTGCTTTCGCGCTTTTTGTGCCAAGGTGATTTGGTGCATATTGGTCGATACGGCATTGATGCCCCAAAAGATAAATAGTTTCGTATGAATGGTGTCTTCAGGATCTGTCCCAATGCTTGAACCCATTGTATATTTATAGCCAGTCGTTCCCGCTGACTGACAGATCGTCCGGTCTAACTGACTTGAACCAAGACGATAAAAAAAGCGGCGGTCCATTCCTTCTGCGTTGAGATTGCCCATGTTCCCATAGAAGCTGTAAGGCAAAATGTTTTCTGACCCTTTTTCTTCGATCAGCTTTGTCCATTTTTGACGAATGGTTTCAATGGCTTCTTCCCACGTAATCGGTGCAAACTGTGCTTCGCCTTTTTTACCAACACGTTTTAAAGGAGTGGTCAGTCTTTTTTCATCGTATAAACGGGCTGTGACATTACGCACTTTGTTGCATATGTTTCCTTGTGTGACAGGGTGATCCGGATCCCCCTGCACTTTCACGATCTTTCCATTTTCTTTATGTATTAAAAGACCGCACTGATCCGGGCAATCTAACGAACAAACTGATTTGAATATTCCGTCTTTCATCGCTGTATAATCGGTCATGAGTTTTCGGCTTCCTTTCTGCATTCCGTTATCGCTTTGTATGGACTTTATTTTAGCATGTTCGGAGGTGGAAGGTAAGAAAGAGATGATGAATTGTAGAAAATGAAAAAAAGCCCCTGAAAAAGGGACTTTTAAAAACGGGTGACTTGTACAGGAAATTCTTTTACCCCAAAAACAAACGTGCTTTGAATAGGTTTTAGCTGATCTGCAGCGCAGGTGATGTCTTGAAACGTATGGAGTAAAACATCAAGCGCAATGTTGCTTTCAAGCCGGGCAAGCGGTGCACCGAGACAGAAATGAATGCCAAACCCAAAGCTCATATGCGGATTTGATTTCCGATCAAGCCGGAACGTATCTGGATCTTCAAACTTCTGTTCATCCCGATTTGCTGAAGCAACCCAGCTGATGAGGTAGTCTCCCTTTTCAATGCGTGCGCCAGCAATTTCAACATCCTCTGCGGCGATTCGGCCAATGGCTTGAACAGGCGGATAATACCGCAACGTTTCCTCAGTCAATGGAGGAATAAGAGAGGGGTCCTGTCGAACGGATTCAGCGATATGCGGCTGCTCTGTCAGCAGTCGTACGGCATTTGTGATTAGATTGGTCGTTGTCTCATTGCCTGCAACGAGTAATAGAATACAAAAGCCAAGCAGTTCATTCTCCGTTAAACGCTCTCCATCGATTTCTGCTTGAATGAGAAGCGAGATCAAGTCACCCGCAGGCGTTTCTTTTCGTTTTTTGATCAAATGAGCAAAATAAACGGAAAGCTCCTCTTCAGCGCGTTTTTGCATATCTACAACAGCCTGAATGGCTTCTTTTGATTCATCCTTAGCACCTGCCACAAGGGCATCAGAATGTTTTTTAATCAGCTCTCTGTCCTGCACCTCTGCACCGAGAAGCTCAGCGATGATCATCACCGGCAGGGGAGCTGCTAAATCTTGCACGATATCAAACGTACGTTGATCCTTGACTTGATTTAATAAATCATGTGTCAGGTCTTTGATCTTATCTTCTAATTGCTTGATCGCTTTTGGGGTGAATGCTTTATTCACGAGCGCTCTCATCTTTGTATGTTTTGGAGGATCCATCGTTAAAATACTTGTTTTAGACGTGCTTCTTCCTCGCTGTGAAGAGAACACTTTAGGCTGCTTTAGAACAGACTGGATATCCGCATATCGAAAGAGATCCCAGCACTTTCTTGTCTCATCATATCTAATATCACTTTCTGCACGCAGCTCATTGTAAATAGGGAATGGGAAAAGAAGGTCATCGGTAGAACGGATTTCTTTCATTGGAATCACATTGATATAGTTTTCTTTCACTTTCATTATGAACGCTCCTTTTTCACATGATTTCTCTTTCACGGTATCACCAGTAAAATATCATTTCAACGGACATGTTTTCTAAAATATGTCAATAGTCTAATCGAAAGATTCAAGCACATTCACCAAATAGGAAAATAGAAAGTGATTAAAATGAGAGCGCTTTCTAAAAAATAGAATTGAAGTCACCGAAACCAAAAATAAAATGGGGAATTCAGTCGAACGAAAGGGTCCTATGATTCAAATGATCATAGTTCTTTTGATCTAAATCGCTGAATTTGAAAAACACGGCTAACATACTTACAGCAAGCTGTCCGCCAGGCATTCGGGACTTTTGAAAAGCGCTGGCTCTTTCTTGACACGATTTCTCATCATGTTACGATTACTAACGTGCGAAAAACGCGAACAAAAAGCGAACAAGGGAGAGGATCAATATCATTGATCAAAAGAAAGTTGCTTTCATTGGAGCAGGTTCTATGGCGGAAGGAATGATTGCAGGGATTGTGCGATCAGGACAGATGCCGCTAGGCCAAATCTACGCAACAAACAGACAAAATCAACATCGATTGAATGAACTAACGAAACAATACGGAATTCAAACAGCCGCAATGGATTCATTTCCTTTTGAAGAAATGGATATGTTGATCCTGGCCATGAAACCAAAGGATGCTGAAGCAGCACTGGAATCATTAAAATCTCGTATTCAGCCACATCAGCTTATCATGTCTGTCCTTGCAGGTGTTAAGCTATCGTATATTGAAGACATGCTGCACGAAGGCCAGCCTGTTATAAGGGTCATGCCAAATACCTCAAGTACGATCGGGGCATCAGCGACTGCTTTATCGGCTGGACGTTACGTGAAAAACGATCATATGAGCATAAGCCAGGCTCTTTTATCTGAAATGGGCGAAGTCTATACCATTCAGGAAGAGCAAATGGATATCTTTACTGGAATTGCTGGAAGCGGGCCCGCCTACTTTTATTTCTTAATGGAAAGAATCGAAGAAGCAGGAGAAGAGGCAGGTTTATCAAAGGAATTGTCTCGCCAAATTGGCGCGCAGACACTCCTCGGTGCGGCAAAAATGCTCCAAGAAACAGAGGAAAATCCTTCAGTCCTAAGAGAGAAAATTACGTCACCAAATGGAACAACTGCTGCTGGACTGAATGCATTAGATGATTTTGGCGGAGGAGAAGCGATCAAGCAGGCCGTTAAACATGCTGCCAATCGATCAAAAGAGATAAGCAATCAGCAAAAACAAAAAGTATCTATATAAATAGAATTCAGATGCAGGAGTGATAAGGTGTACGCAAATAAAGAGAGAAAACGAATTGTTGTGAAAATCGGAAGCAGCTCTCTTACTAGCTTTCAAGGTGAGATTAGTTTGAAAAAACTAGAAAACCTCGTCAATCAAATTGTGAAACTGAAAGATGAGGGACACGAAGTCATTTTGGTTTCATCTGGTGCGGTTGCAGCTGGTTACCGAAAACTAGGATTTATCGATAGACCGAAAACACTGCCGGAAAAGCAGGCATCTGCCTCAATTGGGCAAGGGCTTTTAATGGAATCATATTCTACTTTATTTTTATCACACGGCTATATTGCCTCACAGCTCTTAATCACAAGAAGTGATTTTTCTGATGAAACGCGCTATCAAAATGTGCGCAACACAATGAATGTGTTATTAGATCGAGGCATCATCCCAATTATTAACGAAAATGATACAGTGACAATCAATCGGTTGAAGTTTGGAGACAACGATACATTGTCTGCAAAAGTAGCTGGCTTAATTGATGCGGATTTCCTTGCCATTTTATCTGATATTGATGGCTTGTATGAAGATAATCCTCATACAAATCCAAATGCGAAGAGAATTCTTGAAGTCACTGACATTACAGAAGACATCGAAGCAGCTGCTGGAGACGCAGGCAGCAGCGTAGGTACAGGCGGAATGAAATCAAAGCTCGATGCTTTTAAAATATCAATGGCCGCAGGTATCAATGGCTTTTTAGGAAAAGCAGATACGCCCCACATTTTAGACAATGCGATCAATGGGACAGAGGACGGCACTTATTTTACCGCTGACGAAAATGTAGCGCCGCTGAACTATAAGAAGCAGTGGATTGCCTTTCATTCTGGACCAAAAGGTGAGATCGTGGTTCAAGAGAAAACACAGGAATTTCTCATGCACCGAGAGGGAAGTCTTGATTCTGATGGGATTGTCAGTGTGAAAGGTTCATTTAAAAAAGGCGATGTCGTCCGTATTTTAGATCAAGATGAAAGAGAAATAGGGCTTGGTATTGTGAATTATGCGTCAGATGAACTCGCACGTAAGAGTGACTTGTTACAAGATGAAATCGTTCATGTCGTCGATCTTGAAGCATTTGTTTGTCATTTAGATTTATCGATTCCAGTTTGTTAACCAAAAGGGAGGAATTCCATGACACTGACAGCTGAAGTTGTCACATCGGTCAAAGAAAAAGCGAAAAAAGCAAAGCACGTTTCAAAAAAACTAAGTTTACTTCAGACAGAGGAAAAGAATGACGCACTGCTTAAAATGGCAGAAGCGTTAGAGCAAAAAAGCCGCTTCATTTTACAGGAGAATCAAAAAGATTTAAATGCTGGGAAAGAAAAGGGCTTCTCAGAGGCACTTTTAGATCGGTTAATGTTAAATGAAGAAAGAATTCATGAGTTTGCTGAAAGTTTGCGGCTCGTGACGAGATTAACAGATCCTGTTGGAGAAATATTGGATGAATGGACTCTTGATAACGGCTTACATGTGAAAAGCCGAAGAGTACCGCTCGGCGTGATCGGGATGATCTATGAAGCGAGACCGAACGTCACTGTCGATGCAGCAGGCCTTGCCTTAAAGGCAGGCAACTCAGTGATTTTAAAAGGCGGTTCCTCCGCTATTTCTTCCAACAAAGCCATTGTCAGTGTGATTCATGAAGCATTGGATCAAACAACAATTCCTCGTGATGCGGTGCAATTGATTGAACAAACAGACCGTTCATCGGTTCAGGCGATGTTTCAACTTAAAGAATGGATCGATGTGTTAATTCCGCGAGGCGGAGCTTCCTTAATCAAAACAGTGGTGGAGGAATCCACTATTCCAGTGCTTGAAACAGGGACAGGAAACTGTCATGTCTTTATTGATCAAACCGCGAATGTGAAAAAAGCCATTGAGATTGTGATCAATGCGAAAACGAATCGTCCGGCTGTATGTAATGCACTTGAGACGCTGATTATTCATCGCGATTGGCTGAAAGAAAATGCAGTCTCATTAAATGAAGCTTTGCAGGAGCACCGTGTCACTGTACATGGAGATCAGGCAGCAGAGTCTTACTTTTCACATGCGGTTCCTGCTGGGGAAGTAGATTGGACAGATGAGTATTTAAGTCTTGATCTTGCGGTAAAGGTAGTCGATTCAATCGAGGAAGCGATCAGCCATATCGATCAGTACGGCACAAAGCATTCAGAAGCCATCGTGACAGAAGATGAAAAACATGCACTCACGTTTCTAAACGAAGTCGATGCGGCGGCTGTTTATCATAACGCATCGACTCGCTTTACAGACGGCGGCGCACTTGGCTATGGAGCTGAAATCGGCATTTCTACTCAAAAACTCCACGCAAGAGGGCCAATGGGACTTCCTGCACTCACGACAACTAAGCTGCTTCTATGTGGCGACGGTCAGATTAGAAGATAGAGAAGATTCAAGAAACACTACCTTTTTATGAGGTAGTGTTTTTAACTTTATCTTAAAGAAATGCTCGTTATCATCCGTTTGAACCGTTTTTCTTCATCACCTTTTCAAATTTAAAAAATTCAAATTCCTCAGGTGCTAAAGGGCCATTGCCCTGATCTGCTTCACGAGGTGCGTTTGGGTCTGGATGGTGTAAGTGATAAAATTCAACAATTTGAAAGCCGCACTTGTTGACATAGAAATGAATGTTGCGTTTTTCAAAATATGGGGTCACAACCTCCCATACAATTGTTTCTGGATATTGCGCCTCGATGGCTTTCCATGCTGCCTGACCAATGCCCCGGCCGTGAGAGGATGAGGAGATGTATAGCAAATCAACCGAGTTGTGATGTGTCTCTTGGTTGATTTTGATGACAACGCCGCCTGCCTTTTCACCATTTAGCATAATATGATAAACAATGTGTTCATTCGAATGAAAAGATTCATCAATCACTTCATCTGGTGGAATCGGTCCATCCTGCGCATCGCCGAATGCATCGATCACGCCAGCTGTAAAAGCTTTCTGAAGCTCTTTTTTCATAGAAGGGAAATCTTCTTTATTTGCATGTGCTAATGTCACTTCATGTTGAGTTATTTTGTTCATTTTCTTATCCTTTCCCTGCGTAATGGTGTTTCTGCATGTTATGATAAAGGATGGAGTAACTCCATAGTCAAGAAAGGAGCCTTCATCATGATCAATGATGTGCAAAAAACATTTTTCACTGGAGAGTTTGCCAAGCTATTTGATGTAAAAAAGGATACGCTTCTGTATTATGATAAAATCGATTTATTTAAGCCGGCTGGTGTTCATGAAAATGGCTACCGTTACTATACACTTGAGCAATTTGACCATTTTATTGCGATTCAATCCTTGCGGGCTGTTCAATTTCCGATCAAAGAGTTAAAACAATATTTCACAGAACCTTCTCGCGAGAGACTGCAAAGCCTGGCGGCCGACCAAGTAGAAAAGGTCAAACAAGAGATTGAAAAACTGCAAGATATCCAAGCTTTTCTTATGCGGGTGATCGAGACGACACATGAATTATCAACTGTGAAAATAGGGGAGGTCCTGTTTCAAGAGCTGCCAGAAGAACCAGTCATACTAAGTGCTTCAAACCCGATCGACTTAAATACACCTGTAGAAGAAATATCACGTATTGTAGGGGAATTTTTAAAGGAAGTTGGCATAAAAGGGGCTGCGGCAAATGGTTCTGTCTTAAAAAAGGAACAGTTTCGTAAGCGCCGCTATCATCAGTCAGATCAGCTGTTCTGCCGAATGGATGGACCGGGGGCAGTGAAAAAAACTGGCGGGATCTATGCGGTGATATATGATCAAGGAACATATGATGAGATTGAGTCTGCTTATTCGCATTTATTAGATGAAATCGAGAAAGAGGGCATGTTGCTGGATGGAGATGTATTTGAGGAGTATTTACTTCATTCGCTCATGTCTAAAGATGAAGCAGAGTATATAACGAAGCTCAGTGTAAAAGTGAAGAAGCGAGCAGATAACAATTGAAAAGAGGGTAGACAGCATGTGACATGCGTGTTTACCCTCTTTTTGATGTTAACCAACTTGATTTTCGGCAAATTGACTCATATATAAATCTGCATAGAAGCCTTTTTGTTTTAAAAGTTCGCTGTGCGATCCTTTTTCAATGATGCTTCCATCCTTCATGACTAAAATGAGGTCTGCATCCTTGATCGTTGAAAGTCTGTGTGCAATCACGAAGCTCGTTCTGCCTTTCATCAATTCATTCATTGCTTTTTGAATATGCATCTCTGTCCGTGTATCCACACTGCTTGTTGCTTCATCTAATATCAAGATCTTTGGATCAGATAAAATAGCACGGGCGATGGTTAGCAGCTGGCGCTGACCTTGTGACAGGTTGCCGGCATCTTCTGTTAAGAGTGTGTCATATCCATCTGGAAGTGTACGGATGAAATCATCCGCATAGGCATGTTTGGCGGCTTTGATGACATCCTCTTTGGAAACGTCCTGTCTGCCATAGGCAATGTTGTCGTAAATCGTTCCTTCAAAGAGCCACGTATCCTGAAGAACCATCGCAAATAATTCTCGTACTTGCTGACGGCTGAGATCAGTTGTTTTGACACCGCCAATACGTATGGAGCCTTGATCTAATTCGTAAAAACGCATTAAAAGATTGATGATGGTTGTTTTTCCTGCGCCCGTTGGTCCGACAATGGCAACAGTCTGTCCTTCTTGCACATCTAAATTCAAATCTTTAATAATCGGATGATCTTTTTCATATCCGAATTGAACTTGTTCAAAGCTCACAGCACCTGAGAGTGATGCAAGATCAATTGCCGCATCTTCTTCGGTACTTTCTTCTTCCTCATCAAGGATTTCAAAGACCCTTTCAGCAGAAGCGATCGCTGATTGAACTAAGTTTGCGACGCTTGATGCTTGCACAAGCGGCTGAGACATTTGCTGTGTGTATTGGATAAACGCTTGCACATCCCCGACACGAATATTCCCGTTAATGACAAGAATCCCGCCGGCTACACTGACTGCCACATAGCCAAGGTTCCCGATAAAGGTCATCATTGGCATCATTAAACCAGAAATGAACTGCGCTTTCCTTGAGGATTCATATAGCTTTTCGTTTAATTGATCAAACGTATCGATCGCTTTCTTTTCGTAGCCATACGCACGAACTGTCTGATGACCTGTGAACATCTCATTAATATGTCCATTGATCGTCCCAAGCTCTTTTTGCTGCGCTTTAAAATGCTTTTGTGAAAATGACGTAATGCCGCGAATCGCAAACAGGCTGAGTGGCAGCGTCAAACAAACAAGCAGCGTAAGCAGCGGACTGATGAAGAGCATCATCACGACAATTCCAATGACTGTAATAACAGATGTAATCACTTGGGTGAGCGCCTGCTGAAGCGATGTATTAATATTATCGATATCATTCATCACACGGCTTAGTGTGTCCCCGTGGGTTGTTTTATCAAAATAACGAAGGGGGAGACGTGTGAGCTTGTCATTTGCTTCCTGGCGTAATTCAGCAATGGTCTGTTGAGAGACACCGGCCATGACATATTGCTGAACGAATGAAAAGAGAGAAGCAACGACGTACAGGACGACAAGCAGCAAAAGTATTCGTGAAATGACATCAAATTGAACAGCTGTTCCATTCGTAAAGCTGTCAAATAGGGAAGAGGTGGCATCCCCAAGCAGCTTTGGACTAATGACATTAAAGACAGTTGAACCAATTGCTGCAATAAAGACGATGATCAGCTGAAATTTTCTTGGTTTTAAATAGCTTGTCAACCGAAGCAGTGTTTTCTTAAATTCCTTCGGTTTTGCGGCTGGCCCTTTAGGGTGGGCGCCTTTATGGCCCATGCCGGAAGACATTTTCTTACTCATCCTCGCTCACCTCCTGACCTTCCTGTGATGCGACAATTTCTTGGTACACAAGATTATCCTTTATTAATTGTTCGTGTGTTCCGATACCTGCGATTTTCCCTTCATCAAGTACAATGATTTTATCACTATGCTTCACTGTACTGATTCGTTGAGCGACAATGATGAGGGCTGCATGTGCTTTTTCTGCTTCTAATGATGCCCGCAGCTTTGCATCTGTTTTGTAATCAAGTGCTGAAAAGCTATCGTCAAACAAATAGAATGATGGTTTTCGCACTAGCGCCCTTGCAATGGAAAGCCGCTGCTTTTGGCCGCCCGATAGATTTGAACCACCCTGATCAATTTCTGCATCAATTCCGCCATCTTTTTGCAAAACAAATTCCTCGGCCTGCGCAGTTCGCAGCGCCTGCCAAACGTCTTCGTCACTTGCATCCTGCTTGCCGAAACGCACATTGTCGGCAATGGTTCCGCTGAATAAAACAGCTTTTTGAGAGACATAGCCCATCTGGTTTCTCAGTTTCTCCTGTGGCAGCTCTCTAATATCTACATCATCTAGTGTAATCCGGCCTTCTGTCACTTCATAAAAGCGCGTCATCAGCTGGAGCAGCGTTGTTTTTCCAGAACCCGTACTTCCGATAATGGCTGTTGTTTCACCAGTTTTGGCTTCAAACGTGATGTTTTGAACAGCCGGTTTCTCTGCATTTGAGTAATAAAATGACACATCCTCAAAGCGAATGGAGTGGGCGGGCTTGTGAAGCTCAGTCATAGACACTTCTTTGTCTTTAATCTTTGGTTCCATGTTTAACACTTCATTCATACGTTTAGCTGATGCTTGTGCTCTTGGGACCATAATAAAGCTCATCGACAGCATAATCAGTGCCATTAAAATCATCATCGCATATTGAATGAAGGCAATGAGATTCCCAACTTCCATTTCTCCGGCATCAATTCGGTTTGCCCCGAGCCAGACAATACCGATATTCGTGAAGTTCATGATGATCAGCATAAATGGAAACAAGTAAGCCATTAATCGGTTGACTCTAAGGCCAGTATCCTTATAGGACGTGTTAGCTTCTTGGAATCGCTCCTTTTCATCATCCACACGGTTAAATGCACGAATGACGCGGATGCCTGAAAGAGATTCTCGCATAATTAAATTCAGCCGGTCTGTTTTTTTCTGAAGCTGGCCAAATAGCGGAATGGCTTTTCTTGACACCAAATAAATAAATCCGCCAAGAAGGGGGAGGGCTGCTAAAAAGATAAGAGACAGGACAGCATCCCTGGAAACAGCCAAAATGATTCCGCCCACAAGCATAAGCGGGGCCCGCGTCATCATTTGTAAAATCATGATCGTCACATCTTGGACTTGTTTCACATCATTTGTTGATCTTGTAATAAAGGAAGACGTGCCGATCTTTTGAAATTCTTCTAATGAAAATTGTTCGACATGCACAAACAACTGTCTTCTCATATCACGGCCGAAGCCAAGTGCTGTCTTTGATGACAAGTAAGACTTCCAAATGGTGAGCAAAATAGCGAGTAAAGAACAAGCCACCATCCAGCCGCCAACCTTCCATATGTAAGCAATATCTCCCTGGACGATTCCGACATCAACGATATCTGCTGTTAACGTCGGTAAATACAGCTGGAGCATACTGCTTAAAAAGGTGAGAATGACAATGGACACAACGGACAGCCGATACGGCTTTAAAAACGATAAAATTGATTTCATACAAATACCTTTCTTCCATATAGTCTTTTGTTCTGTAACCCATCATATACAAAGAGGGATTATTTCTACAAATGAAATGTCTTGTTTTAGTGAATTATTTATATTGTTCAATTTTAGAAAAGAAATCCTTCACAAACACATAAAAATCATGGGCAGAAGGAGACATTTCTCGCGTTTTAGATGCAATAATGCCAACCGTTCTTCTCACTTGAGGAAAATCGATCGGAATTTTCACTGTAAATCGCGGTGTTGTTTCATAAAAGGCACTTTCGGGTAATAAGGTAACGCCCATACCTGCCGATACGAGGCCTTTAATGGCATCCAAATCTTCTCCTTCAGATGAAATGGTAGGCTCATAGCCTGCCTGCTTGCAAGCATCAACCGCAATTTGTCTCAGCACATACCCTTCAGGAAATAACACGAAATGATCCTTTCTTAAATCACTTAAATGAATGCTCCTTTGTCCGCTAAAGGGGTGGCTAACCGGTAAAAGGGCATAAATGCTTTCAGAAAACAAAATATTTCCTTCTATTTGAGAATCGTTTGTCGGTACAGGTCCTAAAAAGGCGAGATCGATATCACGATTTTTAACAGCTTCAATGAGAAACTTATAGGATCCTTGACGAAGTAAAAAATCGACCTCTGGATATTCCTGCTTAAAAGCGGAGATGACAGAAGGGAGCACTTGGCTTGCTAGACTTGTAGGAAAGCCAATATTCACCGTCCCTTTGTGCGGATCTAAGTATTCGTCAATTTGCTCTTTTGCGTAATCAATGGCTTTGAGTGCAGTTCTGACATGATCTAAAAATTGTCTGCCGATCTTCGTTAATTTGATATTTCGTCCTTCTCGTTCGAATAAGGCCACTCCAAGTTCTTCTTCTAAATTCGCAATCTGCCGGCTGATGGCAGATTGGGCAACATGTAAGTTTTCAGCCGCTTCTGACACGTGTTCACGGTCTGCGACTTCTACAAAATAACGTAACTGACGAAGCTCCATTTTTGCACTTCACACCCATCTATCTCAAAAAGAGATTGTTTTGATCTAAATTATATATTGTTTATATTAATTTGAAAACTTAAAATAAGTTACAGAGTTTGTGAGATTTTATTACTGTGAAAAACGGATCTTTTAAACGGGGGAGAGAAACGATGACTTATAATCAACTACCACAACCACAAGGTCTCTACCGTCCTGAATTTGAACATGATGCATGTGGAATCGGACTGTACGCCCATTTAAAAGGGGAGGCGACACATAGCATCGTCAAAAAGGGATTACAAATGCTGTGCCAGCTTGATCACCGCGGCGGGCAAGGCAGTGATCCGTATACAGGTGATGGTGCCGGTTTAATGGTACAGCTGCCAGACGCTTTCTTTAGAAAGAACTGCAAAGAATTTGCACTTCCAGAAAAGGGCCGTTACGGGGTAGGAATGGTCTTCTTTTCAAAAGATGATGACGAAAAAACGCGTCAAGCCATCGAACAGAAAATCAACGGGTTCATTAAACAGGAAGGCCAAACATTAATTGGCTGGAGAACGGTTCCTGTCGATGCCGGGAAAATTGGTACTGTCGCAGCGAAGAGCTGTCCGGTTGTGAGGCAGGTCTTTATCGGAGCAAACGACAACATCACAGATCGTTTGTCATTTGAAAGAAAATTATATGTCATCCGTAAACAGGCTGAGAACTGGGGAACAAAAGAGGAAAAACAATTTTACTTTGTCAGCCTGTCGAGTCAAACCATCGTATATAAGGGGCTTTTAACATCAGATCAAGTCGATGCTTTTTATCTTGATCTACAGGATGAAACATTTGTTTCTGCATTTTCACTTGTTCATTCAAGATTTAGTACAAATACATTTCCTACATGGGAAAGAGCCCATCCAAACCGTTACTTAATACACAACGGAGAAATCAACACATTAAGAGGAAACATCAATTGGATGAGAGCAAGAGAACAACAATTCGTATCTGAAGCCTTCGGAGACGATTTAGACAAGATTTTGCCAGTGCTGAATGCAGACGGAAGTGATTCATCCATTTTAGACAATGCCTTTGAATTCTTTGTGCTTGCAGGCCGTACACCTGCTCATACAGCAATGATGCTGATTCCTGAGCCTTGGACGGAAAACACGCACATGTCGAAAGAGAAACGGGCATTTTATGAATACCATAGTTCTCTCATAGAGCCATGGGATGGACCAACAGCGATTTCCTTTACGGACGGTAAACAAATCGGGGCCATCTTAGACCGAAACGGATTAAGACCGGCTAGATACTATGTCACGAATGATGATCATATCATTTTCTCTTCTGAGGTCGGCGTGATTGACACAAATGAAGAAGATGTGAAGTATAAAGATCGTCTTGAGCCTGGCAAAATGCTGCTCATTGATTTAGAAGAAGGAAGAATTATTTCTGACGAAGAAGTGAAATCGACCATTGCAAATGAACTTCCTTATCAAAAATGGCTCGATGAAGAAATGGTCCACGTCAATCGCTCGGAAGAAAATTCAGAAAATTCTAGTATAATGGATGATTTATTGACGCGTCAGCGTGCGTTCCATTATACGTACGAAGACATTCAAAAGTATTTAATTCCTTTACTAGAGGAAGGCAAGGACCCAATTGGTTCAATGGGAAGTGACACACCGCTTGCTGTGTTATCAGATCGTGCGCAGTCTCTGTTTTCTTATTTTAAGCAGTTGTTCGCACAAGTCACGAACCCGCCGATTGATGCCATTCGTGAGCAGCTGGTGACATCAACCATGACTTGGTTAGGTGCCGAAGGCGATATTTTACATCCGAATGAATATTCATGCCGAAGAATTAAACTTTATACTCCGGTCTTAACGAGCGGCCAATTTAACGGCTTGAAAACGATTGTTCATAATGCCTTTAAAAGCAAAACAATTCATACACTTTTCACCGATGATTTAAAGCGCGGACTGGATGCGATGTTTGAAGAGGCGGAAAAAGCGATTAGAGAAGGTGTCTCTTTATTAATCCTTTCAGATCGTGAAATGACAGAACAAAAAGTACCGATTCCACCAATTCTTGCGCTAAGTGCACTTCATCAGCACCTTGTGCGTCAAGGTCTGCGGACAAAGGTCAGTCTGATCGTTGAATCTGGAGAGGTGAGAGAGGTTCATCATTTTGCCGCACTGATTGGCTATGGGGCAGATGCGATCCATCCTTACCTTGTCTATGAAACGTACAAACAGCTGATTGCAGACGAAGCGATTTCGATCAGCTTTGATGAAGCTGTTACAAAGTTTGGTAAAAGCGTGACAGAAGGTGTCGTCAAAGTCATGTCCAAAGTGGGGATTTCCACTGTGCAAAGCTATAGAGGCGCGCAAATCTTTGAAGCAGTCGGGATTAGTGAAGACGTCATTCAAGAGTATTTCACAGGAACAGCTTCTCAGCTTGGCGGGATTGATCTTGACACCATTGCTCATGAGGCAAAACTTCGTCATGAAGCAGGGTACCAAGCAGCAACTGACCAGACACTTGAATCAGGCAGTGAATTCCAGTGGAGAAAAAATGGAGAGCACCATGCATTTAATCCAAAAACGATCCATACGCTCCAGTGGGCATGCCGAAATGAAGATTATGACCTATTTAAACAATATACAAAGGCAGCGGATGAAGAAAGAATCGGCTTCCTCAGAAATTTGTTTGCATTTCAGCCAAAACAAAAGCCGGTTCGTCTGGAAGAGGTTGAATCTGCTGAATCCATCGTGCGCCGCTTTAAGACAGGTGCTATGTCATTTGGATCTTTAAGTAAAGAAGCGCATGAGGCACTTGCAATTGCGATGAACCGAATTGGCGGTAAAAGTAACAGCGGAGAAGGCGGAGAAGATCCTGCCCGCTTTACAGTAGATGAACACGGTGATGACCGCAGAAGCGCCATTAAACAAATCGCTTCTGGCCGATTTGGTGTGAAAAGTCATTACTTAGTCAATGCAGATGAATTGCAAATTAAAATGGCGCAAGGGGCAAAGCCGGGAGAAGGCGGACAGCTTCCAGGAAATAAAGTGTATCCTTGGGTGGCCGATGTACGTGGTTCTACGCCAGGTGTCGGATTAATTTCACCACCGCCGCATCATGATATTTATTCAATCGAGGATTTGGCACAGCTGATTCATGATTTGAAAAACGCAAACCGTGATGCACGCATCAGTGTCAAGCTTGTATCTAAAGCAGGCGTTGGCACAATCGCAGCAGGTGTAGCAAAAGGAACTGCAGACGTCATTGTCATTAGCGGCTATGACGGCGGTACAGGAGCTTCACCGAAAACGAGTATTAAACACACAGGACTTCCTTGGGAGCTTGGATTGGCAGAGGCGCATCAAACCCTTGTGCTAAACGGTCTTCGCGAGAGAGTTGTTCTTGAAACGGACGGAAAGTTAATGACTGGCCGCGACGTTGTCATGGCTGCGATTTTAGGAGCAGAAGAGTATGGCTTTGCGACAGCTCCACTTGTCGTGCTGGGCTGCGTAATGATGAGAGCATGTCATTTAGATACTTGCCCGGTCGGTGTTGCCACACAAAATCCAGAGCTTCGCAAAAAATTCATGGGTAACCCTGATCACATTGTGAATTTCATGATGTTTATTGCAGAGGAAGTAAGAGAAATCTTAGCTGAACTAGGCTTTACATCAATGGATGAATTAATTGGTCGCACGGACGTCTTAGCGGTCAGTGAACGAGCAAAAGCTCACTGGAAAGCAGGGCAGCTAAACCTTGAAACACTGCTTTATCAGCCAGAAGGAGCGCGGACATTCAGAACACCGCAAAATCATAAAATTGATGAATCGCTGGATATGAATGAAATCCTTCCTTATGTACAAGAAGCGCTGAATCATCAAACACCAGTTGATCTATCATTGAACATTCGCAATATCAACCGTGTGGCCGGAACCATCACTGGCAGTGAAGTGTCTAAGCGCTACGGGGAAGAGGGCTTGCCAGAGGATACGATCACACTAAGATTCACTGGTTCAGCTGGACAAAGCTTTGGCGCATTTGTGCCAAAGGGTATGTCTCTCTATTTAACAGGTGATTCAAATGACTATATCGGCAAAGGACTCTCAGGAGGCAAAATTGCTGTTAAAACGTCTGATCATTTTGTACAAAATGGACATGAAAACGTCATTGTAGGAAACGTCGCATTTTACGGTGCAACTAGCGGAAAAGCTTATATTAACGGACGTGCTGGTGAACGATTTGCTGTTCGTAATTCAGGTGTACATGTGGTTGTTGAAGGAATCGGAGATCACGGCTGTGAATACATGACTGGCGGACGTGTCGTCATTTTAGGAGACGTTGGGAAAAACTTTGGTGCAGGTATGTCTGGTGGTGTGGCTTACATCCATACATCGGATGCCAAACAGTTCAAAAGAATGTGCAACATGGAAATGATCATGTTTGAAAAGCTCACAGATCATGAAGAAGAACAAGAAGTGAAGCAAATGATCAAGGAACACCTTGATTATACAAACAGCTCAAAAGCAGCAGCACTTCTTGAAAACTGGGAGCAAGAAAAGGATCAATTTATCAAAGTCATTCCGAGAAATTACAAAATGATGCTTCAAAGCATTGAAGAACAAAAACAAGCGGGCCTCAGTCATGAAGAAGCGGTGATGTTTGCCTTTGAAGCAAATACAAAACCGAAAAATCAAGAAACGGCAAACGGGCAAAAAGCAGCCCTCGCTCATTAAGAAAGGGGAGAGGACAATGGGCAAAGCAACAGGTTTTATGGAATATAAAAGAGAAAAGCCAAATGAACGTGACCCTCTCACTCGTCAAAATGACTGGAAAGAATATTCAGCTCCTTATACAGATGACGTATTGAAGAAACAGGGCGCTAGATGTATGGATTGCGGAACACCGTTTTGTCAAATTGGTATGGAGATCAGGGGCGGCGTGTCTGGCTGCCCGATCTACAATTTAATTCCAGAGTGGAATGACCTGGTCTATCGCGGAAGATGGAAAGAAGCGCTCGAAAGACTGCAAAAAACAAATAATTTCCCTGAGTTTACTGGGAGAGTATGTCCTGCGCCTTGTGAAGGTTCATGTACAGTCGCTATTAATGATCCAGCTGTTTCGATTAAAAATATCGAACGCACGATCATTGATAAAGGTTTTGAAAATGGATGGATCACGCCAAGAATCCCTTCAAGCCGTACAGGGAAGAAAATTGCCATTGTCGGCTCAGGACCAGCAGGACTTGCAAGTGCTGATCAATTAAACCAAGCAGGACACGCTGTTACAGTGTTCGAGCGTTCTGACCGCCTTGGCGGACTGCTGACTTACGGGATTCCAAATATGAAGCTCGACAAAGAAGTCGTTGAGCGCAGAGTTAAACTGCTAAGACAAGAAGGCATTGACTTTGTGACAAACACAGAAATCGGCGTGGATATCACTGCCGACGAACTGAAAGAGCAGTTTGATGCGGTTATCCTTTGTACAGGTGCACAAAAGCAGCGTGACCTGTTAATTGAAGGCAGGGAAGCAAAAGGGATTCACCTTGCAATGGATTATTTAACACTCGCAACGAAAAGCATGCTTGATTCAGGATTCAAAGACAAAAACTTCATTGATGCAAAAGGAAAAGACGTGATTGTGATTGGCGGAGGAGATACAGGCGCTGACTGCGTCGCAACTGCACTTCGCCAAAAAGCAAAAAGTGTTGTTCAATTCGGGAAGCATCCAAAGCTTCCAGATACACGTGTAGGGGATAACATGTGGCCAGAACAGCCTTATGTCTTCTCACTGGATTATGCTTATGAAGAAGCACAAGCAAAATTCGGAGAAGATCCGCGTCAATATTCAATTCAAACCACAAAAATTGTGGCAGATAAAAATGGGAAATTAAAAGAGCTTCATACCATTCAAATGGAAAAGGTGAAAAACGAACAAGGGAAGTTTGAATTTCATGAGATTCCAGGGACAGAGAAGGTATGGCCTGCTCAGCTCGTCTTTATTGCAATTGGTTTTGAGGGAACTGAACAGCCGCTTGTGAAACACTTTGGCGTGGACAGCAAAAACAATCGCATTGACGCAAAGTATGGGGAATATACAACAAATGTAGAAGGCGTATTTGCAGCGGGAGATGCAAGACGCGGGCAAAGCTTGATTGTCTGGGCAATTAATGAAGGCAGACAAGTGGCGCACGAGGTAGACCGTTATTTAATGGGGAGTTCGGTTCTGCCAAAATAGGTCAAACAAAGGGTGTTACAATATAAAGAAAAGCCATGACCGAAGTGTGGTCATGGCTTTTTATGTATTGGAGATAGAGATGAAGAATGATGCATTGATGGAAATGACGAACACGTTTAGATCCTTCCTTTCATGTATATGCTGTTATAAATGCAGTAAGAAAGGAAGGAACTTTTGTGCCGTTCGTTAATATTTTGACTGAACTCTTCATTGGATTTTTTGCTTTATTTTTAATTACAAAATTATTAGGAAAAACACAATTTGCACAAATCACACCGTTTGATTTCATTTCTGCACTTATTTTAGGCGAAATGGTCGGAAACGCCATTTTTGACCCAGAAGTCAAGATTCAGCACATTTTATTTGCTGTTGCGGTATGGGGCGTTCTCATTTATACAGTTGAATGGCTTTCACAGCGCTTTAAGTCCATTCGTGCGTTTTTAGAAGGAAGACCTACGCTTGTGATTGATAAGGGGAAAATTCACTACAACCGGTTGAAGAGGAATATGCTTGATATCAATCAGCTGCAGACACTGGTTCGCGCAAAAGGCCATTTTGCCCTGAATGAAATTGAATATGCCATACTGGAAACTGACGGATCTGTCAGTGTTCTTCCAAAAATGAAATACGCACCAGCCACAGCAGAAGATGTGAACGTGAAGGGAAAAGAAGTCAAATTGCCTAGAACGTTTATTATTGACGGCGAAATTTTAAAAGATGATTTACAAGAAGCTGGCTTTGATGAATCCTGGCTGAGTGATCAATTAAAAAAGCAGCATATTTCCTCTTATCGAGACGTTCTCTTTTGTGAATGGATTGAAAATGAAGGAATTTATGCAATGCAATATGAAAAATCTAAAAAAACATCCACAACATAAAAACGTGGGTGTTTTTTTGCGCGTGTATGGAATAGGATCAAAAAGAATGTTTGATGAAAACGTTCACAAAATGAGGAGGAGATATGTGATGAAATATAGAAACGTATGGATTATCATGGTCTTGTCTCTATTTCTTTATGACCCAGTTTCACTTCAAGCAGCAGAAGCAGGGCATAACCGCGTCCTTGTCGTTGATCAAAAGGGAAGCGGGGCATACCGCACCGTTCAGTCTGCCATTGATGCTATTCCAGCAAACAATCAACAGCGGGCAACGATCTATATTAAAAATGGCGTATATAGAGAAAAAATTTTGCTTCCGCAAAATAAACCACACGTATCTTTTGTCGGAGAAGATCAGCACAAGACGATCCTTACGTATGATGACACAAATGCAAGCACTGGGAGTACAACCAATAGCTCAAGCACAATGATTCGTGCAAACGATTTTTATGCAGAAAATATTACCTTCCAAAATACAGCTGGCAGACATGCTGGTCAGGCGGTGGCGCTGTATGTGTCTGGAGACCGCGCTGTGTTCAAACAAATACGTGTGTTAGGCTATCAAGATACACTTTATGCAACAGGCACAGGGCGGCAATATTATGAAAACTGCTATATCGAGGGCACGGTCGATTTTATTTTTGGATCAGCCACGGCTGTGTTTAAAAGAGCTGAAATAAAAAGCCTTGGAAATGGGTATATTACTGCAGCATCCACAACAGAAGCACAAAGGTACGGCTACGTATTCATAGATTCTACGTTGAAAAAGGGAACGGCAGTTGCGCAATCGGTTTATTTAGGACGTCCGTGGAGACCTTTTTCGGCTGTGACATTCCTCCATACAAAAATGGATGACCATATAAAAGCAGAGGGATGGCATAACTGGGATAACCGTGACAACGAAAGAACGGCCAGGTATAAAGAATTTGGATCGACAGGAGCAGGGAGCAGTCCAGCAAACCGCGTAAAATGGTCAACTATTTTAACCAATAACGAAGCAAGTCAGATCACGGTTCAAGCAGTTCTTGGAGGAGCCGATGGTTGGAATCCAGAAAAGAGGTAAAGGGCTTGTCAGTTTTCGTCAAAGAAAGCTGACTTTTCTGTTTAAAAAACCTTTGAGAACAAACGTTCTTTTGTGTATAATGAACATATTCTTCTAAATTTGGCGGCTACAATAAGGAGGGATTACGTGAAGCGTTTTTCACAGCTCATGTTTTTACAAATATGTATCCTGTCGATTTTATTTCTTCCTTTTTCAGCGAAAGATGAACAGCTCACAGCTCGTGATGATTCACTGGCTTGGATGACCGCTTTAGACGAACTCATACGAACAGCACCTGATTTAGAGGGCGCGATCTCTGGCATCAGCGTCCGCGATACTTCTGACAACTCTCTTCTTTATGAACATCAAGCCGATATTCGTCTTACTCCTGCTTCTAATATGAAACTGCTCACATCAGCCATCGCACTTGATATACTTGGAGAAACACACACATTCCCTACAGACATCTGGATGGATGGTTCCATTCAAAAGAAAACGTTACATGGCAGCCTTTATCTTCGCGGCACCGGCGATCCGACTTTATTAGAGAAGGATTTTGCAGCACTTGCCAAAAAAGTCAAAAAGGCCGGAATACATAGCATTCGCGGACAGCTTGCAGCAGATGACACTTGGTTTGATGACACGAGATACTCCATTGATCTGCCTTGGAGTGATGAGGATCAATATTACGGGGCACAAATTTCTGCTCTCACGGCTTCACCGAATCAAGATTATGATGCAGGGACCGTGATTCTCGAAGTAAAACCAGGAAAAAAAGCAGGACAGAAAGCCGAGTATGAGATGATCCCGAAGACGGATGTCGCTCAAGTCATCAATCAAGTGAAAACAGTTCCAGAAGGCGGAAAAAAGAAAATCTCTTTTAAGCGCTCTCACGGAACCAACAAGATTACGTTGACTGGGACCATTCCGGTTAAAGCAAGCTCATCTAAACAATGGGTAGCTTTATGGGATCCGGCCGCCTATGCTTTAGACTTATTGAAACGAGCGTTAAAGGCGGAAGGCATTCAAGTAAAAGGACCACTGAAAGCAAAACAAGTTCCTAAAAAAGCCAAAAAAATCGCCTCCCATACATCGATGCCATTATCAGAGCTGCTCGTTCCTATGATGAAATTAAGCAACAATACACATGCAGAAATTTTGCTAAAGGAACTAGGCAAAAAAGTGAAGAACAAAGGGAGCTTTGAAGCTGGGCTGGACGTCATGAATGAACGGCTTCCTGCGTTTGGCATCGATCCTTCGCTTGCAGTTTTGCGTGACGGCTCGGGGATATCACCTATTAACCTTGTCTCTGCTAACCAGTTCACTTTATTTTTGACAAACATTCAAAAGGAAAAATGGTTTAAAACCTATGAACATGCGCTCCCTTTAGCAGGGGCGAGTGAACGAATGGTGGGGGGCACGTTAAGGAACAGATTGAAAGAACCAGTTACGCTAGAAAAAGTACGTGCAAAAACAGGGTCGTTAACAACGGTCAGCACACTTTCTGGATATATTGACACGCAGGGCGGAAAAACGCTCGCTTTTTCCATCTTGTTAAATCACCTTGTTGATGACGAAAAAGGGAAAGAGATAGAAGACCGTATTGTCAGCATATTAGCTGAGAACCTTTAGATTTAGAGAGAGAAGGAGAACCATCATGACGTTAGATAACAATCAATCTTTAGTAAAAACCATGTCCATTTTTCTCATCCCGCTTTTGCTAAGCAATATTTTGCAATCGATCGGACAGTTAGTGTCCATTGTTCTTGTCGGAAGATGGATTGGAGAGGATGCAGTAGCTGCCATTTCTGCATTCTTTCCGCTTTTCTTTTTGCTCGTTTCTTTTTCCATTGGAATTGGATCGGGAAGCTCGATCCTTATTGGACAGGCGTATGGAGCAAAAAATGAACAGAAATTAAAAGAAATCATTGGCACAACGCTTTCATTCACTTTTTTGATCGGCGTCTCTTTAGCGATCATTGGAGGTTTTTTCGCAACAGACATCTTAAACCTCATGGGAACACCTGCTAATATCGTGGAGAAAAGTGCGGCTTACGCCAGAATTTTATTCATCTCAATGCCGATCTTATTTCTTTATTTTGTTTATACAACATTCTTGCGGGGAACAGGGGATTCGAAAACACCTTTTTATTTCTTAATGATTAGTACGGCAACGAATATTCTGATGCTGCCCATTTTATTATTTGGCTGGCTGGGACTGCCGGCGTTCGGCTTATATGGCGCTGCGTATGCTTCAGTGATTTCAACAATTGTGACGTTTATCATTCTACATATCTACTTATATAAGACAAAGCATCCGCTTCGTATTGATGCATCGGTGAGAAAGCATTTATTGATGAAAGGGGATCTATTAAAAACGTTATTAAAGCTCAGTATCCCATCAAGCATTAATATGATCCTTATTTCTTTATCAGAAATTGCCGTTATTTCTTTCGTCAACGATTATGGATCACAGGCGACAGCTGCCTATGGTGTTGTCAATCAAGTCGTGAGTTATGTGCAGATGCCGGCAGTGAGTCTTGGCATTGCGGTCTCAATCTTTGCAGCACAATTCATTGGTGCAGGGAATATGAATCGACTGAAAGATGTCATTAAAATTGGGTTAGGACTTAACTTCGCCATAGGCGGATGTATCATTATTTTCGTTTATATTTTTGCACCGCAGATTTTATCTATCTTTTTAACAGATCCTAAGACGATAGACATTGCTTATAGTTTGGTTGTCATTACACTATGGAGCTATCTCATTTTTGGAACGGCCCAAATTGTTGCAGCCACAATGAGAGCAAGCGGGACAGTTCTTTGGCCGACGATCTTTAGTATTTGTTCCATTTGGCTTGTAGAAGTACCAGTCGCCTATGTGCTATCACATTATACATCCCTCGGCATTAAGGGAATATGGATTGGCTACCCTGCTGCGTTCTTTGTGAACTTACTCCTCCAATACAGCTACTATCAGCTCGTATGGAAGAAAAAACAAATTGTAGCGCTTGTTCAATCATAATGTGAAGGCGTAAAGTAGCATATACATACGAAGATCTATCACTTTTAAGGAGGCCGGATCTTCTATGTTTTTGAATCAAAGAAGTGAACTAAGCTCGTACAATATCGGTGACTTTTCTTATGCCGGACCAGATTTCCAAGTGCTGACATGGGGGGAAGGAACGACATTACATATTGGGAAGTTTTGTTCCATCGCAAACGAAGTGAAAATTTTTCTAGGCGGGGAACACCGTACAGATTGGGTCACAACGTATCCGTTTAATCAAATTTTCAAAGAAGCTGCACATATTAAAGGACACCCAAAATCGAAGGGGGATGTTCATATTGGACATGACGTATGGATTGGATATGGTGCGACGATTATGTCCGGAGTATGTATAGGCAACGGGGCTGTGATAGGAGCAAATAGTGTGATCACAAAAGATGTGCCTCCATATGCAATAGCCGCAGGAAATCCCCAGCAGCTCATGAAATATCGATTTTCATCCGAAATAATCGAAAAACTGCAGTTATTAGAATGGTGGAATTTAGAGTTTTCAATCATCCAATCTGTTTTTCACCTTTTGCAATCTGATGATATTGAACAGTGTATAAATGTAATAGAAGACATAAAAAAGAAAGGCTGAAAAAGCCTTTCTTTTTTCGTTTAGCTTAGCCGTATAATGGTCAAGGCTGCTCCTGCAGCACCGCCCCCGCCAACTAAAATAGCTGTGACAACTGCCCCAAAAAACTGCAGTGAAATGGTGCTTCCAGCTGTTAAATTAACAATAACAGTGTTGTTGATAAATGAAGTTGAGATAACAGGTGATTGAACAGAACCAGAAATAGTAGTTGCTCCATTTAAAAGCAAACGTGTACTAATCAAAAGAGCTGTAGTGGTGTTGACTTGATACGTAATATAATATTTACCAGTTTGCAGAACGGTAAAAACAGTACTTGTGCCGTTTGCCGTAAAACCAGTGATGTTTTGAAAGTTTGGCAGAGGAATATTCGTTCCACCGGCTACAGTAACAATGGTAGGTCCAGAACTATTAGCAGCATAAAGTGCAGTATCTGTAAAACCACCTGTTCCAGTTGCCCCAGTGACACCAGTAACACCTGTCACGCCAGTAGGACCGGTTGATCCAGTAGAACCTGTGGCACCAGTAGGACCCGTATCTCCAGTGCTACCTGTAGCCCCGGTAGGACCAGTATCTCCAGTGCTACCTGTAGCCCCGGTAGGACCAGTAGCTCCAGTGCTACCCGTTACGCCAGTAGGACCGGTTGATCCAGTAGAACCTGTGGCACCAGTAGGACCAGTAGCTCCAGTGCTACCTGTAGCCCCGGTAGAACCAGTATCTCCAGTGCTGCCCGTAGCGCCAGTAGAACCGGTAGCTCCAGTAATACCAGTGGCACCGGTAGGACCCGTATCTCCAGTGACACCCGTAGCGCCAGTAGCTCCGGTTGATCCAGTAGCCCCGGTGGCACCGGTAGGGCCAGTATCTCCAGTGATGCCCGTAGCGCCAGTAGGACCGGTTGATCCAGTAGCCCCGGTGGCACCAGTAGGACCAGTATCTCCAGTGATGCCCGTAGCGCCAGTAGGACCGGTTGATCCAGTAGAACCTGTGGCACCGGTAGGACCAGTAGCTCCGGTGATGCCCGTTGCCCCGGTAGAACCAGTAGCTCCAGTGCTGCCCGTAGCGCCAGTAGAACCAGTATCTCCAGTGCTACCCGTTACGCCAGTAGGACCCGTTGGTCCAGTAATACCTGTTGCGCCGGTAGGACCAGTGGCTCCGGTAATACCCGTTGCACCAGTAGGTCCGGTAGCTCCAGTGCTGCCCGTAGCGCCAGTAGGACCAGTATCTCCAGTGATGCCCGTAGCGCCAGTAGGACCGGTTGATCCAGTAGCCCCGGTGGCACCAGTAGGACCAGTAGCTCCGGTGATGCCCGTAGCGCCGGTAGGTCCGGTAGCTCCAGTAATACCAGTGGCACCGGTAGGACCAGTAGCTCCGGTAATACCAGTGGCACCGGTAGGACCAGTATCTCCAGTGCTACCCGTTGCACCAGTAGGTCCGGTAGCTCCAGTGCTACCCGTCGCACCGGTAGGTCCGGTATCTCCAGTGCTACCCGTAGCGCCAGTAGGACCGGTTGATCCAGTAGAACCTGTGGCACCAGTAGGACCAGTTGATCCAGTGCTACCTGTAGCCCCGGTAGAACCAGTAGCTCCAGTGCTGCCCGTAGCGCCAGTAGAACCGGTAGCTCCAGTAATACCAGTGGCACCGGTAGGACCCGTATCTCCAGTGCTGCCCGTGGCGCCAGTAGGCCCAGTAACTCCGGTAGGACCCGTTGGTCCAGTGATACCAGTAGCCCCGGTAGAACCAGTAGCTCCAGTGCTACCCGTTACGCCAGTAGGACCCGTTGGTCCAGTAATACCTGTTGCGCCGGTAGGTCCAGTGGCTCCGGTAATACCCGTTGCACCAGTAGGTCCGGTAGCTCCAGTGCTGCCCGTAGCGCCAGTAGAACCAGTATCTCCAGTGCTACCCGTTACGCCAGTAGGACCAGTAGCTCCGGTGATGCCCGTAGCGCCGGTAGGTCCGGTAGCTCCAGTAATACCAGTGGCACCGGTAGGACCAGTATCTCCGGTAATACCAGTGGCACCGGTAGGACCAGTATCTCCAGTGCTACCCGTTGCACCAGTAGGTCCGGTAGCTCCAGTGCTACCCGTCGCACCGGTAGGTCCGGTATCTCCAGTGCTACCCGTAGC
>NZ_JBLZWZ010000007.1:0-973288 GCF_056098985.1 Bacillus sp. 11B20 | reverse complement strand
AGCGCCAGTAGGACCGGTTGATCCAGTAGAACCTGTGGCACCAGTAGGACCAGTATCTCCAGTGCTACCCGTAGCACCGGCAGGTCCGGTAGCTCCAGTAATACCAGTGGCACCGGTAGGACCAGTAGCTCCGGTAATACCAGTGGCACCGGTAGGACCCGTATCTCCAGTGCTACCCGTAGCACCAGTAGGTCCGGTAGCTCCAGTGATACCAGTAGCGCCGGTAGGTCCGGTAGCTCCAGTGCTACCCGTAGCGCCAGTAGGACCGGTTGATCCAGTAGAACCTGTGGCACCAGTAGGACCAGTATCTCCAGTGCTACCCGTAGCACCGGCAGGTCCGGTAGCTCCAGTAATACCAGTGGCACCGGTAGGACCAGTATCTCCAGTGCTACCTGTTACGCCAGTAGGACCCGTTGGTCCAGTAATACCTGTTGCGCCGGTAGGTCCGGTTGATCCAGTAGGACCAGTATCTCCGGTGATGCCCGTAGCGCCAGTAGGACCAGTCGCGCCAGTAATACCCGTAGCACCTGCAGGTCCAGTTTCACCTGGTGCTGCTAAAAGTGTGTAATCTGGCGACGTATCTGGCGTACCTGAAGGTGGTGAAGAATTCACAAGATAAGTACCCCCACCATAAGTGACCACTTGCCCTACTGAATATGTTGGTGCCGTTACAGGATCATAGGATTCAACACCACTTAATCCGATCCCAGTAGGACCCGTAGGCCCAGTTTCTCCAGAAGCAGCCAAAAGGGTATAGTCGGGGGAGAGTCCAGGTATTCCTGATGGAGCGTCAACATTGGCAATGTAAGTACTGCCATCAAACGTGACCACTTGCCCTGCATCGTAATCTTGTGATTGTGAGGGATTAAAAGGAATAGCGCCGGTTAACCCGCCAGCTGGTCCAGTAGGTCCGGTTGGTCCGGGGGGACCTGCTGGGCCTGCCGGGCCTCTTGGTCCAGCTCTTTGATTTGGTTTTGATTGCTTTATTCCTTTTGCAATGTAGCAGGGGTGATTCCCTTGAGATATATTTTGTTTTATATATTCTTGTTTAATGAATGGACAGTCTCTTTTTCGAGGACGGTCATGACGTGATCTTTTGTAATGAGGCTGTTCATGGTATTTACCGCAAAAGGGACATTTGTGTTCGAATTGATTGTACAAATTGCCCATCTCCTAGAATTGATATTTCATTCTATGTGCAAATTTTTAAATTGGAAGTAAAACCTAAAAAATCATCATTTCGAAAATCATCGAATCAAATTATTTAAATCTTTCATGGATTTATGTTATGGTGTTGAAAGTATAAAATAGTATGATATTTGACAGAAATGGGGACATCATTTATGAGTCAATCAGTTTTACAGGGCAAAGCCTATTCCGTTTTAAATTTATCCTCTGTGACAGAAGGAGGCACCATTAAAGAATCTTTTGATCGTAGCATGGATTTAGCAAAAAAGGCGGAGAAGTGGGGCTATCATAGATACTGGCTGGCAGAACACCATAACATGGAAGGGGTTGCGAGCTCTGCAACGTCCGTTTTAATTGGATATATTGCGGGAGGAACAGAAAAAATTCGAGTAGGATCTGGTGGGATTATGCTGCCAAATCACTCTTCACTTGTCATAGCCGAACAATTTGGCACACTTGAGACATTGTATCCGGGGAGAATTGATTTAGGTCTTGGCCGAGCACCAGGGACGGATCAGTTAACAGCAAGAGCGCTTAGACGTAATCTTCATAACGGAGAAGATTTCCCTGAGCAGCTTGAAGAACTGATGCAATATTTCAAGCCGACCGGTCAGGTTAAAAAACATGTAAGAGCTGTTCCAGGAGAAGGCCTGGACATTCCAATTTGGCTCCTTGGTTCAAGTGGTTTTAGCGCCAGACTTGCAGGAGAACTTGGATTGCCATTTGCCTTTGCTGCACATTTCTCACCTAAAAATACAATTCCCGCGTTAGAATTGTACAGACAGTCATTTAGACCTTCTGATGTGTTAAAAGAGCCTTATGCCATGGTTGGTGTGACGGTTTTTGCTGCAGATCAAACTGAGCGTGCTGAATATTTGGCAACCTCTCATTATCAGCGGTTTTTAAGTCTCATTCGCAATACACCAGGAAAACTGAAAGCGCCTGTCGACAGCATGGACGGTCTTTGGAGTCCATATGAAAAGGCGATGGTGGATGAACAATTAAGCTCGACTATCATTGGGGATAAAGAAAAGGTGAAAACAGAATTAGAAGCCTTTATTGAAGCTACTCAAGCAGATGAAGTGATGATTAATTCGGATATGTTTGACCATCAGGAAAGAATGCGTTCGTATGAAATCATCGGAGAGATCTTTCAAGAGGCGCAAGAAAAATAAACAAAAAAAGAACTGCACAGCGCAGTTCTTTTTTATTTATGCTTTTGTAAAAATGCGAAATGGTTGTCCAATTGGCAGAACAATACGGCCAAAATGTGTATTTAGCACAACAGCTGCAGAACCATAAAATGAAAGCAGGGAAATGATCAATTCTGCAATACCAGCCATGGTATGAGTGACATCGTACATCACACCAAAAGTGCTAAGGGAAAGACCAATGAATAAGAAATCAATAAAGACGAAAATCAAAAATAACACTTTATGTGTTTCCATTGCACCAATCGTCATAAACAAGCTGAAAATCAAATAACCAATAAACGCAAAGCCTAGCTGTTTTGGATCTGCTGCTCCCGCAAGCGTTTTCCCAAAAACGCCGGCTTGAATGAGCCAAGTCGTTCCAACGCCCATCCAGAAAAGACCGAATGCGCCAAAAGCAGTGGCTCCAAAAATATTATGATGCTTTGAATCTTGTATGGACGCGATCAACTGCGCGATTCCTCCAAGGAAGATAGCCCAAGGTAAAATAAGGGAAGTGCCATCTGTGATTCCTAGTTTTTGTGAGGACGCAACGAGCGTCACCATTGCTAAACCAAACAAACCAAGTGGTGTTGGGTCTGCAATTGATAATCGAATTGCTTGAACATTCTGTTTTTCCATAATGACCTCCTACAATTTGCACTTACAAAAGATACTCGAATTCGATAGAAACGTCAAGCTCTTTTTTAGTAGACACTTGCATCGTCTTCCAAATAAATCTATATTTAATACATATCAAATGTGATAGAAAAAGAGGGATAATATGAGTAAAGGCTTATCTGGGAAAACGATTGCCATTTGTGGAACGAGAAAAACAGAAGAAATGCGTACACTTGTCGAAAAACAAGGAGGACAAGCCGTCATTCGCTCTCTTCAAGGAACCGTATTTTTAGCCAAAGAGGAATTAAAGCCAGGTATAGAAACCTTTGTGAAACAAGGGGCCGACTGGGTGATCTTGACGACAGGCATCGGTACAGATACATTGATTGAGAGTGCAGAAGAGCTGCAGCTTGGTAAAGAATTTATGAACATTCTATCAAATGCCCATATTGCTTCAAGAGGGTACAAAACCTTTGCTGCGTTGAAAAAACGCGGAATTCAGCCAGAGGTCTCTGATGAAGACGGAACGGTTCGTGACTTGATTTCAAAGCTTGAAAACAAGGAATTTCAAGGAAAACGCGTGATGGTGCAGCTTCATGGTGAAAATGCACCAGCTCTCATTCAGTTTTTACATGACAAGGGGGCAGATGTTTTGCCGCTTTTACCATATCAGCACACACCACCTGAACCAGAGGCTGCTGAAACGCTTCTGCAAGAAATGAAAGATGGACAAGTTCATGCCGTCTGTTTTACAACCGCTGTCCAGGTTCACGCCTTTTTCAAACTGGCCGCAGAATGGGGCAGAAAAGAAGAATTGCAAGCATTATTCGAGCAGGACGTTCTGGCAGTAGCTGTCGGGAAAGTCACTGCTGAAGCTTTAAAAGAAGAGGGAATAGACCGAATTCTTGCCCCATCACTTGAGAGAATGGGTGCAATGATAATAGAGTTATCCCGATATATGGAAAAACAATCAGCACACTCATAAAAAAACGCCTTTCACCAGATCAGTGAAAGGCGTTTTTGTTAGATTGTCCGTTTTCGATTCGTCCGAATTTTTTTGAGTACAAAGTAGAGAACAATCAGGATGATAGCAATGACCATAATAGGGGTTGTATAAGTATGAGCAACACTTTGAATATGATCCCATTTTGTCCCGAGCTGCATGCCAAGATAGATAAATAAGATGGACCAAGGAATGGCAGCTAATCCTGTCAAGAAAACAAATTTCAAAAAAGGCATCTTAGCAATACCCGCTGGAATCGAGATGGCATGGCGGACAACAGGGATAAAGCGTGCGGTAAACACTACACCGGTTCCATACCGGTCAAACCAGCGCTCTGCAGTCGCGATATGATGTTCATGGATGAATAAATACTTTCCATACTTTGTTAAAAAAGGTCTTCCGCCGTACAGACCGATCCAGTAAATAAAACACTGGGCGAGCGTACCACCGATGACGCCGGCAATAACAGCTCCAACAAAACCAATTGTGCCTGTTGACACCATATATCCGCCATAGGCAAGTACAATTTCACTCGGAATGATTTCAATCATCAGCCCTAGTGCTACACCTACATAACCAAGGCTTGTCAGCCAGGTTAAAATTTCATTAAAAAAGGTTCCCATTCATTTCACTCTGCCTTTAAATACGAATTTTCTTCAAGCATCCTTATAAGAGCCTATGCTTGTTTTGCTTTTCTCATGAGTATGCTTTCTATATATGCCAGCATGGCTTGCGGCTCATAGAGTCACCACTGAACCTGGCTTTTTCACCAAATCTATGTTGGCAAGCTCTCATCTAGCAGATTTTATCATACCATATTTGCCGGCATCTAGACGATCTACTTGCTATATGAAGAATGGCCACCAGAAAAGAGAATAGGCTGCATCCGTTTTTTCAGCAGATCATGATATAATTTGATAGATGAAACGAACGGGTGGTGCACAAGCATGTATTTAACAATCGCAGAAACAGCTGAATACTTGGAAGTATCAGAAGCGTATATTGAAAAATTGATCCAGCAAAAAAAGATCCGTTACGTATTTGACGGGGAATCTTATCTTATTTATCAAGGGCAGTTTCAAACGCATTTAAAGCAGCTCGAACAATATAAAGAGCTCGTCCAAGAGATCTTAAATGAACCGATTCCGGAAGACCCCGATGTAAAGGATGAAGATTAGAATATCTTTTCAATTGATTTAACATGGCTCAATGGCCGTGGGTGATAGATAGAATAATCTCTATTTGAAAGAAGCAGAATGACCATTCATTGGCAGTAAGGCTGGCAGCCGTCAGCTACCCAACCTGGGAGAGAATGAAATCTTGGCTAAACAAAGGAAGACCTTTCAGCTTAATTGCACTAGATACAATGGCAACCTGTGCAAAAGGGAATAGACCTGCTCTAGTGGAACAATATTCACCTAAAATCCTTAAAACTGATAAAAATGAAGTAGAAAAGTTTTTAAATGAATATTATCAAAAAGATCATGTTCCACGAGTGAAAATGAAAGTGTGCAAAATCTTGGAGAACAAGCAAGACATATTTGAATAAGCCTTTTTATTGGCTGACTCCCGTTTGAACAATTTTCATGTGGCATTTAACTTGTACATCTGCATCAGGATAAATGTTCTTCCATTTTTCTGGTGTCACTGCTTTGTCTTTTGATCTATACCTAAGGCCCAGCCCAAGAGGATCTATGTTTTGCTTTTTAAAGGATTGAACAAGGTCTTGTCCTTGCTGAGCGACACGTTTTTCTACTTCTTTTTCAACATGGTCCAATATAGAAGGTTTATCAATTTTTTTGGACTTCATGAATTCTTTTAATTCGCCTTTCAGCTTGATATCAATCATGATATGAGGCTTCTTTGTTAGGTTTTTCGTTGGTTTGATTCGGTAAGACACATGAGATTTGATATTTTCAATGACGACATGGGTCTTTGCTTGATCTGCCAATTGAAACTCATAGATGCCATTTTTATGATTTTCAATCATCGCTTTAAATGTGAACGTGTCTTTTCCAGGTATATGACTGACCATTTTTTCATGATCAAACAAAGCGACTCCTGTGATCTTGATGCCACTGTTTGTTTTCTTGATGTAAGGGAGGTATGCATCGACCCCTTTTGCCAGCATCTGATTCATAAAAATATGCTGATTGGTGACAGGTTCATTGCCATTTCGCATATTTTGGGTGAGCAGATCAGAGAGATATACACCTATATTTAAGTTCGTTTGATTCATTTTTGTGTATAATAACTCTTCCACTTCTCCGCCTACAATGGCAAACACTTGGCGTGAACCAATGATAGGATCACGATAAATATAATTCATTAAATCAATCATGCCGACTTCTTTTGCTAACTTTTCACTGACTAAAATAACGAGCACCTGGCCCATGACGACTGGAAAAGGCGATTTTTCTGATACAAGAAATTGAATATTGCTAATGGTGTTTGACCTTGCACTTAATATTTGATAACTTCCTTGCTCTTGACTTTTAAAGACAGGGAAGACAAAGAAGCCCTTCATTTCTCCATCTTCCAATAAATCAAATCCTGCCGCCTGAGAGATATTTAATTCATCTAAAAGGCGGGGCTCTGCACAGCTGGTTAACAAAAGACTACACAACATGAGGCCCGTAAGTATATAACGTTTCATGCTCGTTTTTTCCCCCTCCTTTTTTTCAGCATCAGTCCAATGACCATACAGATAATCAATCCATAGATCAGAATGAATCCGCTAAATTCCACCCATTGATTAAAGGTTTCAAAAGAAGTTGCACTGGCAAAAAACGAAAACATGATCAGAATGAGGATGCTGAGCCCGATGAACGTGACGCGCTGGTTCGTATGAAGCATTTTTTTTGCCATTCGGCTCGCTGCCCATAATGGAATCGTGATATTAGGAATGATCAGAAGTAGCCAAAGAGACACTTCAATAAATTCAAAGCGCTGGATAAACGGAAGCTTCACAATGCTCGTTAACGTTAGCGTCGGCCATTTTGTTAATTTGAGCTGAGCACTTGAGTAATACGCTATAGAGACGAGAAAAGTGAGCAAGTTTAAGCATGTCGTAAATAATACCCCCATGTGAGCAAATTTTTGAGATGTCTGAGCTTGTTTAATAAAGGGATAATAGACAAGCAGGGTGCCAAAACCAAACATGGATAAGGATGCATCTTTGACTCCCACAAGCATTTGCGAAAATGTATGATCAAACATTGGGAACATGAAACGAAGGTGACTATACTTCATGGCATAAAAACAGATAAACGTCATCCAATACGTCAGTACAACACTAAAAAATGCCCATCCAGCAATGGTTCTAAAGCCACCAGTATGTATGTAATACACAAGCAGCAGCAGTACAGACGCAAACAAAAGACCAGGAATTTCTTTAAACAGCCATACATGGATCACATCCATGTAATGGATAAGGACGGTCAGCGACAAAGAAGCAAAATATAAGATATAAAGAATGTTGAATAATTGCCCAATCCATTTGCCAAATACATATTGCGTGATTTCACCAAATTCATCCGAAGGTGCCTTTTTAAACATCAAGTACATGAGAAAGATCATCACATTGACGTTCATGCCAGAAATCAAAATAGCGATCCATCCATCATTATTGATAGAACGAACAAGGTTTGTTTGAAAGTTTAAAATGCTGACACCGACTTGATTGGCATTGACGAGAAAAAACACAAAATAAGGAGATACTTGAAATTTCTCTTTGACAGAAGAAGAACTCATGCCTTCACTTCCTTATTCATAAAAATCATTTTTCCCCTTACGGCCTTGCTTTGGCTTAGAGCGATGGATGGTTTCATTTTGCGGTCGTAAATTTTCCGGCCTTTTGTTCAAAAAACGGAGCTGAGGACGAATCAGACTGCCCTTTAAATCAGCAAGGCGCATTGGAAAAATAGGCTCTAAATATGGGCGGCCAATTGAAGTTAATTTCATTAAATGGGTGAGCAGAAAAGATCCCATCACAGCAATGCCTAATGCGCCCCAAACCTGTGCTGCGAGTAAAAAAGGGAATCTCAGCAGCCGAATGGTACTGCCCATTTTGTAAATAGGCGTGACAAATGAGGCGAGAGCAGACAGGGCAACAATAATGAGTAAAATATTGCTCGTTAAACCTGCTGCTACAGCCGCCTGTCCAATGACAATCCCTCCAACAATCCCGAGCGTCTGCCCGACTTTAGCTGGGAGCCTTGACCCTGCTTCTCTTAGTAATTCAATCGAAGTCTCTAAAAATAGTGCCTCAATGATCGGAGGAAATGGAACAAGATAGCGCGAGGATACAATGGTTTCTAATAAATCCTTTGGAATCAGCTCATAATGAAAGGTTAAAACGGCGACATATAAAGGTGTCGCAAAAATGGAAAATATCACGGCAAATATGCGTAACAGCCTAAAGCAAGAAGCCGCAATCCACGACATATTGTAGTCTTCCATAGTGGAAAAATACTCAAGTAAAATAGTTGGGGCAAGCAAGACATGAGGCGAGCCATCCACTAATATGGCAATTTTCCCTTCTGATAAACCTGAAGACACACGGTCGGGTCTTTCTGTATTCAAAAACAATGGAAAAATCGTATTTGACACATCATAAAGCATTTGAGCGAGGTAATTCGCATCTAAAATCTGATCATAATCAACGTCCTCAATTCGCTGCAGAACCGTTTCGATGTTTTCTGGGTTAGCGATTTCTTCAATATATAACACGGCTACTTTTGTTTGAGAGAGCGTACCAACCGTCTTTTCCTCAACTTTCAGGTTAGGCGTCGGCAGCCGCCGCCTGACCAAATTTAAATTGGTATCTAAAACCTCCACAAATGCTTCCTGTGCACTGATAATGCCAAATTCAATCTCAGGCGGACCAACTTGTCTGCCTTTCTTTTCTTCAATCGGCAAAAGAAGCGTTTTGCCCCAGTCTGTCTCAAGTCTAATAGCAATGCTACCCCGGTGAAGGGCTTCTTCCACTTTTTGAAGATCGTTCGTGATGACAGCCTGCTCAATGGGAATTTGTTCTTTCAGCTCTTCAAGAGTAGGTGTCAGGTGCATTTGTTTGAGAGAGGGGAGAATTTGTTCATGTAGAAGATGTCCATTAATTAAAGATCGAAAAAAGGAAATCCTATATAGAAAATCTCCATTTCGAGACAGCTCATTTGTAAAATCAGCAGAACGTGACAATGCTTCAAATACTGAATTTGGGTCCTTTTGTTGTTTGTTTTTTTTCAGCATTTGAACCAGCTCCTTCGGCAATTTTCCTCTATTATCCAACCAATTGTCTAAAGATATGCATAAAAAAAGCGTTCAGCTTGATGGGCTGGACGCTTTTTTTCCATATTGAACGGCTTCTAATAATAAATCAGCTAGATGGACAGCATGCATGGTCGGCGAGTGCTCCGCGCGTTTGATGCCTGCTGCCATTTGCAGCTGACAGCCTGGATTAGACGTAACAATGGCAGCAGCCTTTGTTTCCCTTGCTTCTGTCATTTTATGATCTAAAATTTGCATGGACATCTTTGGCTGCAAGATGTTGTAAATGCCAGCTGAGCCGCAGCACCGGCCCGAATCCTTCATTTCATTAAATGATACGCCTTGAATGGCCTTCATCAGCACCCTTGGCGCATGCTGTACACCCATTCCGTTCCGCAAATGACAGGAATCTTGATAGGTGATGGCTTGCTCTGGCAAAGCAAGCGGCATGCGGCGGTGAAATTCCAGCTCCACTAGAATGTCTGATATATCGGTGATTTTCTTTGAGAAGACTTCACTTCGTTTTTGAAAGTCCGGATCATCGTGAAGCAAATGATCGTAATCACTTAAAAAAGCACCACAACCGCCCGCATTCATGACTATGGCATCTGCATCTATCTTTTCAAATGCTTCAATATTCCGCTTTGCTAGCTGTTTCGCTTGCTCTTTTTCTCCGCTATGACCATGAAGCGCTCCGCAGCACGTCTGAATAGGAGGGACGATGACGTCACAGCCTGCCAGCTGCAAAAGCTGGATAGTCGCTTCGTTTGTACTGGAAAAAACGGTGTCCATTAAACAGCCAGTAAAAAAGGCGACACGCTTACTTGCTGGGCCGGCGGCTTTGTATTCCGTCAAACGGTTTTTCTGTTGACGCGGCACCTTTGGAAGCGCCTGTTCCATCAGGCGTAAGTGCGGTGGAAGCACCTTCAGCATACCAGTTTTGCGGGCGGCTGTTTGCAGACCAGATGTTTGATAAAATCGAAGAAGTCCTGCCGCTTGCCGCATTCGGCTTTGTGAAGGAAAGAGTCCTTTGAATACTGCACGTCTCACAAGTTTGACAGGGATGGATTGTTTTTTGTGCTGCTGAATGATGTCTCTTGCATCCTCAAGTAACCGGCCATATTTGACGCCGGAAGGGCAGACCGGTTCACATGCACGGCAGCCAAGACAAAGATTCAATGAATGCTCGACATCTTCATCTGGCTCAATGACGCCGTCTCTTACCGCCTTCATTAAAGCAATTCGGCCGCGGGGAGAGTGTGTTTCTTGTTGACCAGATTCAATATAAGTTGGGCAGGAGGGAAGGCAGAAGCCGCAGCGCATGCAATTGAGCAGCTCTTTTTCGTCCATTTGCTGCTGAAATGATTGCTGAATCTCTGTTTGTTTAGAGGAGCTCATGAGACCACCACCCGCTTTCTTGCGGCTTTACCAAACACTTTATCAGGGTTCATCATATTTTCTGGGTCTAGCGCTTGTTTGATCGCTTTCATTGCTGCAATGCCTTCTTTTTTGACCTTTAGTTCCAAGTAAGGGGCTTTCATAAGACCCACACCATGTTCACCCGTAATGGTGCCGCCAAGTGAGACGGCTTTTTCAAAAATGGCCTGAAAGGCTTCCTCCACCCGTTTCATTTCTTCTTCATTTCTTGCATCTGCTGCACAAGTAGGGTGCAAATTGCCATCACCTGCATGACCAAATGTGCAGATTTTCACTTTGTACTCCTTCGCAATATCTTCGATCGCCCGCACCATGCTGGCAATTTCAGACCGGGGGACTGTGGCATCTTCTAAAATGGTCGTTGGGCTTAACCGGGCGAGGGCAGATAAAGCGGATCGTCTCGCTGTTAAAAGGGCATTTGCCTCTTCTTCAGAATGAGCGATATTCACTTCTTTTGCACCGTGCTGCTTACACACTTTTGCGATGCTCTGCATATCACGGGTAACCGCCTCAGGATGGCCGTCCTGTTCGATTAACAGCACCGCTTGAACGTCCGTCGGCAAACCGATTTTTGCAAAGTCTTCAACAACTTCCAGGGTCGGCTGATCCATAAATTCTAATGTGGCGGGGATGATACGCTCTGCAATAATCGCCGACACTGAAGCGGCTGCTTCCTCTAGGCTTTCATATAAGCAAAGCATTGTTTGTTTTGTTTCTGGAAGCGGCAAAAGCTTCAGCGTGGCTTCAGTAACAATCCCGAGCGTTCCTTCTGAACCTACGAACAAACGAGTCATATCATACCCGGCCACGTCCTTTGCAAGTTTGCCGCCTGTTTTAATGATGTCACCGTTTGGCAGAACCACTTCAAGTCCAAGTACATAATCTCTTGTCACGCCATATTTTAAGCCCCGGAGACCACCTGAATTTTCATTAATATTTCCGCCTAATGTAGAGATTTTCATAGAGCTTGGATCAGGTGGATAGAAGAGCCCTTTTGCCTCTACTTTGCGAATGAGTTCCTGTGTGATCAAACCAGGCTGCACCGTTGCTGTCAGGTTTTCTTCATCTATTTCTATTAATTGGTTCATTCTTGTAAACAGCAGCACAAGTCCGCCTTGTGTAGGACATGTACCTGCACAAAGATTCGTTCCTGATCCTCTTGGCACGATCGGTATATGATATGAGGCGCAGAGCCGGACAATTTGCTGGATTTCCTCAGCCGTATGCGGGCTTACGATGACATCTGGCATCTGCTGAAAATTTGGTGTTGCATCATAAGAGTAGGCAAGCCGATCGGCTTTACTGTCCTGTACGTAAGGCGCACCAACAATCTTTTTCAATTGATTTAAAAATTCAGAATTTAACATACGCATTCAACTCCTACTGATTAGACGTATCGTTTCTTTCAGTATAAAAAAAGAATCGCCTCATGCCTATGGACGATTCTACAAAATATCGGGCTGTTCGCTTCGTTTTTTTGGATCATGATCTAAAAGCATGAAGGCTAAATAAAAAAGCATTGCATCTTGCATGCGCTTTGGATCAAGTGTCGTTAAATCTTGGATTCGTTTTAGCCTGTAATGTAGTGTATTGATATGAACATGCATTGCTTCTGCGGTATATTTCAATGAGCAATCTGATGTCATGAGTACCCGCAATGTTTTCACTAATTCAGGATAGGGGAGAAGAGGGGCGATCGTTCGATCAAGAAACACTTCCTTTGTTTCCTGACTCACTTCCTCCATAAAAAGTTCAAGCGTTAAATCTTCATCAAATACAATCGGCGTATCAGCATGTGCCATTTTTAATGCACGAAAGGCTTGTTGAAAGGATTGCTTCATCAAATGAGCAGCTGCTGGTTTTCCCGCCCCAATCAAAACCCCTGGCGTGCTCTGCGCCGTAAGGGAGGCATGGATGTGAAATAGGCGCTGCTGCAGTGTTTTACGATCATCTGCTGTTGTTTGCAGCATAAGCAAAAAGCGGGCATGCCCCCAGCGGACGATGATCTCCTGACTAGTGAGATTCAGCGCTTCCTTTAATTCTTTGTATTGATTTTGTTTCATAAACGATTCATCCTGACAATCGATCAGGACAACCGCACGCTCCTTGTTGATATCAAGCTGAAGCCGCGATGCTTTTTCAGCGAGATCAATCGCTGTCTCTGGCAGATGGAGCCAGTCGAATACAAACGCTTCGAGCTGACGTTCATCCGTTTCGGTTTCTTGAAAAAATTCATGTTCATGAATGAGCAGCTCGGTCATTTTTCTTAATATTTCGCCAAAAGGAGACACATGTACAGGATCTCCTGTCATCCCAATGACTCCGATGACCTCCTGCTTAAAATAAATAGGCAGATTGATGCCAGCTTTGACGCCTTTCATGTGGTGCTGGTCATCCTTTGTGAGAATTCGTTTCTGTCCTTCAAAAGATGTCAGATAAGCTCCTTCATGAAATTGTCCAATGCGCGCTGGATCTGTTGCTGCAATGATGGTGCCGTTCGTTTGTGCGATGATGATTTCCTCAGTCAGCACCTTTTTCACTTCGTCTACGATCTTTTCTGCCAGTGTCATTGTGAGCAAAATGTACCCCTCCGAGATGTTTCTTTTGACACTATCATACCATCATATGCTAGGACATATCTTTCTTTTCCTGAGTTATGCTAAAATAATAAACGCACATGAAGGAGAAGAAAGGAGACATAGCTATGTCACTGCAAAATCGCTTACAAGATTTACTGAAAGAAGGACAAGCGCTGACAGACTTCGAATATGATGAAGCGGCGAGCCGCAATTGGCCTTTAGAAGGGGCGAGAATAAAAGAAGAAGCGCGCTTTGGCGATGTATATATAGAGCGTGTAGACAAGGAATCTGAGGACATGATTCAAACAGAAGACGCCTCATTTCTAAACACGCCGCTTACATATGTGAAAAAACATCAAAAAGAATTTATTTATATCGAATCAAAGTGGTTTGATGTCGTGAAAGTTGATGGCTTGGCCATTGAATGGGACGAAGTGTTTCAAACGTATACCGTGTTATTCGGTTTCAAACGTCCTAAGAAAGACACGAATATTTTAAAGGACTTGCTATCGCCATTAAATGGTGCTCAGCTTCAATTTAATGGACAAGATGGCTTATTTGATGTGAATTTACAGCTTCTTGAGCTTGAGGACATCCACGAAGATATGGCTTTCATTGACGTTATCTCGGCTGTGTACCGATTTTTATTCCGTATGGTCATGCAGCTTGAAATCAATGAATCAAAAAACGGCTCAAATTCCTGAGCCGTTTTTTTTGATCTATTCATTTGATGAAGGCGTGACAAACCGCACATCATGCTCTTTTCCATATTGAAGATAATGTTCATGTGGCTCCTGATTGGTCACGACGACATCAATTTCGTGCAAATCACAAAACGTGGTCAAGGCGTAATGATCGAATTTGCTATCATCCACTAATAAAAACGTTTTGGCACTTTTTTGAACGAGCGTCTTTTTAATATCGGTTTCAAGCGGGGACGAATTCGTGACGCCGTGATCAATGGATAAACCAGTTGACGCGATAAAGGCTTTATTCACATTGTAAGCTTTTAAGCGCTCTACACTTTGATAGCCTACGAAAGAATTTGTTTTCCTTTCAAGCATCCCGCCAGTAGAAAAGATGGTGAGATTTTCATAAGGCATCGCTTGTGTAATGAAATCCACATTATTGGTCACAATGGTCACCTGTTTCTCTGTCAAATAGGGGAGCATCTCAAGCGTTGTCGTACCAGAATCAATAAAAATCATATCCCCGTTTTCCACAAAAGCAGCAGCCGTCTGACCGATCAATTGCTTTTTACTGAGCTGACGGATCTTTCGCTCTTTATACACCACTAACGTTGAGTGGTTCACAGCCACTCCGCCATACACTTTTTTGAGCACGCCAGACTCGACCAATGCCTGTACATCTCGGCGTATCGTGTTTTTTGAGACACCAAAATGCGCCACAAGCTCATCAAGTGAAGCAGATTCCCGGTCAAACACATACTCTTTAATTTGCTGAATCCGTTTTGTTTTTATCATGCTTCATATCTCCAATCAATCCGAATGTCCTTTTTCCATTATACCAATAAATTCTCTTACATGGATTAGGTCAATTGATTCTCTTTTCTCCTTTGATATAAAAGCGTATGATAGAAAAAAGAACGAAACCAGAAAGGACTTTCACTTCTATGAATCAATCAAACAACCCATTTTCAAAGCTTGCGAATTTTAGAGAAGTAGGGGGACTTCAAACAACAGAGGGGATGGTGATCAAAGAGGGAATGATTTATCGATCCGCAGACTTATCTCGATTGACGAAACAAGACATCGAGATATTCTCAACACTCGGGATTCAAACTGTTTGCGACCTCCGTACAACCTCAGAACGTAAATCACATCCACCAAAGATCAAGGAACACGACAAAATCGTCCATATTCCGATGCAGCCTGACAGTAAGATGCCGAGTAAATGGACCATGTTTCGTATGCTGGTAACAGAAGGGAAGTCTCTCTCATTTACACCGATCATGAAAGATTTATATCAAAGCATGCTCACCGAGCGTAAAGAAGAGATTCGGCAGCTGTTCACACTGCTTTCAGATCAAAGCCATTATCCGCTGATGCTTCACTGCACGAGTGGCAAGGACCGTACAGGTTTTTTATCTGCCCTGATTCAGTTAACAGCAGGTGTACCGCTGACTGTCGTTTTAAGTGAATACATGCGGTCCAATGAAGGCGTGCAAATGCTTGTCAGAAGGCAGGAACGATTTGTCCGATTGATGAGTTTATACCGGGTATCAAAAGAACAAATTCAGCCGCTTGTCGGTGTGCAGCAAGATTATCTTGAAGATGTGCTGCACGAAATGCTGGAGACATACGGGAGTGCAGAGCGGTATTTAATTGAAGCCTGCAAAGTCCCTGAAGCTCAGCTCAATGAAATGAAAAACATTCTGCTTACACCATCTGCTGGCATTCCATCACAAAAAGCGGAATAAACTGAATATGAGGTGATGCAAAACATGCTGAAAAAGATCAGTATGACAGTTCTAACACTGATGTTAATGTTTGTATTCTTATTGATTCCTTCTAGCAGTCTAGCAGCTCGTCCAGTGCCAAAAGGGAAGCTTGAGAGCACTAGAGAGATGCGCGCGGTATGGATTGCATCGGTTTATAACTTAGATTGGCCCTCAAAGAAAGGGCTGCCCGTAGCAGAGCAGAAAAAAGAGTTCATTCGTTTGTTAGACGAGATCAAAGCGATGAATATGAATGCCGTCATTATGCAAATTAAACCAACAGCAGATGCCTTTTATCCTTCAGCATACGGACCGTGGTCAGAGTATTTGACTGGAACGCAAGGGAAAGATCCTGGGTATGATCCGCTTGAGTTTATGATAGAAGAAGCTCATAAACGCGGCCTTGAATTTCATGCTTGGTTTAATCCTTACCGAATCACGATGAATCATACTGATCTCAGCCGTTTATCAGCTGATCACCCTGCAAGACAACATCCTGAATGGACCATTGCCTACGGTAATCAGCTTTATTACAACCCTGGCATCCCTGAGGTTCAGGACTTCATTGCCCTCGGCATAGAAGAGGTTGTGAAAAACTACGATATTGATGCAGTGCATATGGATGATTATTTTTACCCGAATAAAATAGCCGGTGTGCCGTTTCCAGATCAAGAAACGTATGAAACATATGGGAAAAAAGCTTTTACACATATAGAAGATTGGCGAAGAGATAATGTGAATCAGCTGGTGAAACAAATCAATGACACCATTAAGAAAGAAAAGCCGTATGTGAAATTTGGTATTAGTCCATTCGGGGTTTGGCGCAACATAAAAGATGACCCGACTGGTTCAAACACCACTGCAGGAATGACCAACTACGATGATTTGTATGCTGATACAAGAGAGTGGATTCAGCAGCACGATATTGATTATGTCACTCCGCAAATTTACTGGAGCATCGGTTTTCAAGCTGCCGCTTATGACGTGCTGACGAAATGGTGGTCAAATGAGGTGAAAGGGGAGCCGGTTCACCTGTATATTGGTCAGGCGGCGTATAAAATTAATCAAAACAGTGATCCTGCTTGGTCTGACCCGGAAGAATATTTTAGGCAGATTGAGCTGAACAGGCAGTCACAGCTCGTGCAGGGAAGCATGCATTTCAGCTTAAAGGATCTCAATCGCAACCCTTTGAATGTAAAGGATCGATTGATAGAAGAGTCATACCGCAAACCAGCTCTCATTCCAGAAATGCCTTGGCTTCATCAGAAAGCGCCTAAAAAACCAATCATTCAATCTGTGAAAAAGACAGCGGATGGTGCGGCTTTGCAAATCAAAAATGATCCACATTCTACCGTATCCTATTATGCAGTCTATCGATTGACAAATAAAGGAACATATGAATTGCTGCAAACAGTTAGAAAAGAAAAAGGCGCCATCACAACGATTAAAGACCTACCAATCAATCAAAAGACGATTGATACTTATAAGATTACGGCTCTTAATCGCCTTCATCACGAAAGCAAGCCTTCTACAAAAATAGTGAAATAACGGAAAAGCATGAATGAGGATTTTCTTCGTTCATGCTTTTTTTCTATTATTCTTGTTTTAATTTTCTGAATTCAATCAAGCTTGGCATGAAGCCGCTGCTTGATTAATAAATATGATAGAAAAGAGCCAAAGGGGGAAACAAGATGGATTTTGAATTAACGAAAGAACAACAAATGATCCGCCAGATGGTCAAAGATTTTGCCAAAGCAGAAATTGCACCACACGCTCAAACGATTGATGAACAGGCCGTATTCCCAGCCAAAACGTTTCAAAAAATGGGGGAGCTCGGCTTTATGGGCATCCCCTTTCCAGAGAAATACGGAGGCTCAGGAGGAGATACGATATCGTATGCACTCGCTGTAGAAGAAATCGGAAAACAGTGTGCCAGTACAGGTCTTAGCTATGCCGCAGCCGTATCCTTAGGCGCAAGCCCGCTTTATTACTTCGGTACAGAGGACCAAAAGATGGACCACCTTGTCCCGCTGGCTTCTGGGACAGCACTTGGTTCCTTCGGTTTAACAGAACCAAACGCAGGATCAGATGCAAAAGGGACGAAAACAAAAGCAGTCAAAGACGGACAAGAATATGTCATCAACGGGGAGAAGTGCTGGATCACAAACGCCAATTTTGCCAGAACCATTATTGTCACCGCTGTCACGGATCATGATGAACACGGCCGCCCGATCATCTCCGCCTTCATTGTGGAGAAAGGGCAAAAAGGGCTGTCCATTACAAATCCATATGACAAAATGGGCGTGCGTGGGTCAGATACAGCAGAAATCATTTTAGACGGTGTACGTGTACCAGCCCAGAATATTTTAGGAGACCCAGCGAAAGGCTTTAAGCAATTTTTATATACATTAGACGGAGGACGTATTTCAATTGCTGCGTTATCAGTTGGCATTGCACAAGCTGCACTCGATGCTTCGCTCTCGCATGCAAAGGAAAGAAAGCAATTTGGGCAAACCCTTTCTTCCTTCCAAGCCATTCAGTTTAAGCTGGCAGATATGGCGATGCAAATAGAACTCGCGAGACAAATGGTTTGGAAAGCCGCTTGGCTGAAAGATCACGGCAAGCCGTTTACAAAAGAAGCTGCTTATGCCAAACTTTTCGCTTCTGAAATGGCGACAAAAGCAAGTCTTGATGCTGTCCAAATTCATGGAGGAACAGGCTATATGAAAGAATGTGGTGTAGAACGGCTAGTGAGAGATGCAAAGCTCATGGAAATTGGAGAAGGGACCTCTGAAATTCAGCGTCTAGTCATCGCAAGACAACTGTTAGCGTAATCCGATAATGAAAACGCTTACTATCAATGGAGGAGGAAAGCCATCATGTCGATTCATCCGCAGACAATCTGCTCCCTTTTAAAAGAGAAAAGGGAGCAGCATCCAGCACATGAAGCCATTGTGTATCCAGAACGTTCATTACGTTATTCATATGAAGCGTTTTATCGAGAAGTCAAGGAAACAGGAAAAGGTCTTATGGCATTAGGGGTTCAAAAAGGGGATCATATCGCCATCATGGCGCCTAATGTACCTGAATGGCTCATGCTGCAATTCGCCTGCGCGTCGATTGGAGCCGTTCTTGTCACTGTAAATACGAATTTTCAAGCACAGGAACTCGCCTATTTACTCAAGCATTCTGATAGCAGCATGCTGTTTATCGTAGACGGCTTTAAAGAGACATCCTATGTCAAAATGCTGGAAGAACTCATACCAGAGCTTCAAAACGCTCATCAAGGCGAGATCACCTCCTCATCTTTTCCTTATTTAAAAAGTGTCGTCTATATTGGCGAGCACACGCCAAAAGGCATGCGCAGCTGGAACAGTATTCAAGCTGCTGCTAAAAGAACTGAGGATCACGAGTGGGAGAAACGAATGGATGAGCTTGCGCCAGATGACGTCATTAATATGCAATATACTTCAGGCACAACCGGCTATCCAAAAGGAGTCATGCTCAGCCATACAAACATCGTCTGCAATGCCAGCCAAATCGCAGATTGTATGAAGCTCACCCAAAAGGATCGAATGTGTATCCCCGTTCCTTTCTTTCATTGCTTTGGATCCGTTCTTGGCGTGCTTGCTTGCCTCACAAAAGGAGGAACGATTATTCCGGTTGAATCCTTCCACCCAGAGCGAGTCCTTCAAACCGTGGAAAAAGAGAAGTGCACCGTACTTCACGGCGTCCCGACAATGTTCATTGCAGAGCTCGACCATCCGAATTTTCACCAATACGATCTGTCCACATTACGAACGGGCATTATGGCAGGATCTCTTTGTCCATCCCATGTGATGAAAGCTGTCATTGAACAAATGGGACTGAAGGAGCTCACAATTGCCTACGGACAGACTGAAAGCTCTCCTGTCATTACCCAAACAAGAACGGATGATTCATTTGAAAGACGGGTTCAAACCGTCGGCCGGGCGCTTCCTCACATCGAAGTGAAAATCACCGTTCCAGGCACGCCGGAGGAAGTACCAAGAGGAGAACAAGGCGAGCTGTGTACAAGAGGCTATCATGTGATGAAAGGCTACTATAAAAATGAAGAAGCCACAAATGAAGTGATTGATGAGGACGGCTGGCTTCATACGGGAGATTTAGCAGAGATGGATGAGGACGGCTATGTGAAAATCACAGGACGGCTGAAAGATATGATCATTAGAGGCGGGGAGAATGTATACCCAAAAGAGATTGAGGACGTTCTTTATACTCATCCGGACATTCTTGATGCACAGGTTGTTGGTATACCTGACGAGACATATGGAGAAGAAGCCGCCGCATTCATTCGGCTTAAGCAAGGTAGAGCGGTGACGATTGAGACACTCACCAGCTATTGTCAGTCGCAAATGGCGCGCTACAAAATCCCTAAATATTTTTTCATCACTGATGAGTATCCGATGACCGCATCAGGGAAGATTCAAAAATTTCGTCTGAAAAAACAGGCGCTTGATCTAATAAAGGAGTGAAGGCAGCGATGTTTCAAAAAGTACTGATTGCCAATCGAGGCGAAATTGCTAGGCGAATTATTCGAACATGTAAAAGGCTCGGGATCCACACCGTTGCCGTTTATTCAGAAGCAGATCAACATGCCCTTCATGTGCAAGAAGCAGACAGCGCCTATCTGATTGGAGGCGCGAAAGTATCTGAAAGTTATTTAAACATGGAAGCCATCATTAGGGTAGCCAAGCAGACAAATACAGATGCTATTCACCCAGGATATGGCCTCTTATCAGAAAATGCGGCCTTTGCAGAACGCTGCCGCAGCGAAGGTATTGCCTTTATTGGACCATCTGCACAAGTCATTCAGCGAATGGGGAATAAAATTGAAGCAAGAAAAACGATGGCTCAAGCAGGTATCCCCATTGTACCAGGCGTTTCAGCTCCGCTGCATGATGCAGAAGAAGGAGTGAGTCAAGCGCAGTCACTCGGTTATCCGATCATGCTCAAGGCATCAAGCGGGGGCGGCGGAATTGGTATGCAGCTCGTGCAAAATGACGATGAGCTGTACAGGGCTTTTGAAGGGAATCAAAAAAGAGCACAAAGCTTTTTCAACGATGGGACGCTGTATATGGAAAAGGTCATTGAAAACGCGCGGCACATTGAAATTCAAGTTCTCTTTGATTCCTTCGGCCATGGGGTTCACTTATTTGAGCGCGACTGTTCACTCCAAAGAAGACATCAAAAAATCATTGAAGAAGCACCAGCCGCCTGTCTCGATGAACCGGTGAGACGTCAGATGGGGGAGATGGCCGTCAAAGCAGCCAAAGCGATTGGGTATGAAAATGCAGGGACGATTGAATGCTTAGTCGATCAGCATCAACAATTTTATTTCCTAGAAATGAACACAAGATTACAAGTAGAGCACCCTGTCACAGAAGAAATTACAGGTATTGACCTTGTTGAGGAGCAGCTGAAAATCGCTGCATGTGAGCCGCTTTCCTTTAATCAGGAGGATATTCATCAAATCGGGCATGCCATCGAGGTTAGAATTTATGCGGAAGATCCCGTCACCTTTTATCCTTCACCAGGAACGATCACTCAGCTTTCTACGCCTGAAGCTCCGTATATCCGTCATGAGTCAAGTGTGACAAAGGGAAGCATTATAACCCCTTTTTACGATCCAATGATTGCGAAAATGATCGTTTACGGTGATACACGAAAACTTGCAATAGAACGATTAAAAGGGGCATTACAAGCATATGAAATAGAAGGGATCAAAACCAACTTACCGCTTTTAAGGGAAATGGCCGGATCTTCTGCTTTCTTACAAGGCAGCATCACAACCGATTTTCTCATGAAAAAAAGGGAGGGAAACCGTTCATGAAAACTGTCACGATTCAAATGGCCGGAAACTTGTGGAAGCTTCTTGTGAAACAAGGCGATGAAGTGCAAAAAGGACAGGAGGTTGCCATCTTAGAATCAATGAAAATGGAAATTCCGATCGTTGCTGAAGAGGCCGGGATCATCCGCAAAGTGCATAAAGCAGAGGGGGAATTTGTCGATGAAGGAGAGGTTCTTTTAGAACTAACAGAATAGGAGGGAGCCAGATGGCATTACCAAAGAGTGTGCTTATCAGGGAGGTCGGCCCGCGGGACGGACTGCAAAATGAATCAGTCTGGCTGGACACAAGCGAGAAGCGAACGTGGATAGATCTGCTCGCAGCAGCCCAGCTCCCTTATATTGAAGTCACATCATTTGTTCATCCTAAATGGGTTCCAGCCTTAAAAGATGCCAAAGAACTCACCCAATCCTTAAACAAAAAAGACGACACCACCTATGCAGCACTCATTCCCAATGAAAAAGGCTTAGCTCACTTTTTTGAAGCCAATCTTGACACAGGCGCTATGTTTATCTCTTCGAGTGAAACACATAACAAGAAAAATATGAATCAATCCATTCACGAAACACTTCCTGTCATCAAACAAATGACAGCTGATTTAAAAGCAGCAGGAAAACACACACGCGCGTATATTTCCACCGTGTTTGGCTGCCCGTATGAAAAACAAGTGCCAATGGATCAAGTCCTGCGGTTAACGGATATTTTGCTTTCTTATGGCATTGATGAAATATCGCTCGGTGACACCATCGGTGAAGCCCATCCGCTACAAGTAGAAAGGCGCTTAGACATTTTACTTGAACGTTTTCCTGCTGATAAAATCGCTTTTCATTTTCATGATACAAAGGGGATGGCTCTTGCCAATATTTATACGGCATTAAAAGCCGGAATCACGATATTTGACTCCTCCAGCGGGGGGCTTGGCGGATGTCCCTATGCACCTGGCTCCAGCGGAAACGTGGCGACAGAAGATGTGGTGCATATGCTTCAAAAACTAGGAATTGAGACAAATATTCACCTTCCTGCATTAATTCAAGCGGCAGAATGGATTGAAGCAAAAGTAGATCGAACCCTGCCTAGTCACTGTTTACGCGCTTTTCACTCTCAGACTACTTCATAAAGGATGAATAACATGACATCATTGGTCCATTTTTCAATACAAGATGAACAGATCGGCATCATGACCTTAAACAGGCCAGAACAAGCGAATTCCCTATCCTCTACAATGCTCGAGGAGGTCAATCAAATCATTAAAGAAATCAAACACGATGAAAGCATCCGCTGTCTGCTCATTACAGGAGCCGGTTCAAAAGTCTTTTGCGCTGGTGCAGATTTAAAAGAACGACGATTGATGACAGAAACAGAAGCAAAAGGCGCTGTTCGTTTAATTCAGCAAACCTTTATCGAGATTGAATCCATTCCTGTACCTGTCATTGCAGTGATGAACGGACACGCACTTGGCGGAGGACTTGAGCTCGCGCTCGCTTGTGATCTCCGCATCGCACGAGCCGGAGCCAGACTCGGCCTGCCAGAAACAGGACTAGCTATCATACCAGGAGCCGGAGGGACGCAGCGGCTTCCGCGTCTCATTGGACTCGGTAAAGCAAAAGAACTTATTTTCACCGGCGCATCATTACAAGCAGAAGAAGCCATTCAAATCGGGCTGATTGAGCATATTTCTGTAGCAGATTCCCTTATGAACGATGCCATCTCTCTTGCAAAACAAATCATCAAAAATGGTCCGCTTGCCTTAAAAGAAGCGAAACAAGCGATTCAATCAAGCCTTGATCACGATTTGCATACAGGTCTAAAGAAGGAATACGAAGCCTATCTACGGCTCATTGATACAGAAGATCGAACGGAAGGTCTTCAAGCCTTCCAAGAAAAACGCACGCCTCAATACAGAGGCAGGTAGCAAGAAAGGGGAATGGGTATGATTGAAGAATATGAAAAGAAAAAACAGCAGATTCTGAAAGGCGGGGCCGAGCGATACCATCAAAAAAACAAAGAAAAAGGAAAATTATTCGTCCGTGACCGCCTCCAGTTGTTATTAGATGAGGATTCTTTCATTGAGGATGCCATGTTTGCCGAGTGTCAAGATGAACATTTACCAGCAGATGGTGTTGTCACAGGGACGGGGCGGATGAATGGGCAGACGGTTTGCGTCATGGCAAATGATTCTACCGTCAAAGCAGGATCATGGGGCGTCAAAACGGTAGAAAAAATCATTAGAATCCAAGAAACAGTCGAAAAACTCAACTGTCCGATGCTGTATTTAGTCGACTCTGCGGGTGCTAGAATCACCGATCAAATCGCCATGTTTCCAGGCAGAAGAGGTGCAGGCCGCATTTTTTATAACCAGGTAAAGCTGTCTGGACGTATTCCGCAAATTTGTTTACTATTTGGTCCTTCTGCAGCCGGAGGTGCTTACATTCCTGCTTTTTGTGACATCGTCGTCATGGTCGAAGGGAATGCCTCAATGTATTTAGGCTCACCGCGAATGGCCGAAATGGTGATTGGAGAGAAAGTATCACTTGAAGAAATGGGCGGGGCGAAAATGCATTGCAGCATTTCTGGGTGCGGCGATATTTTAGCAAAAACAGAAGAAGAAGCCATTCAAATCGCTCGCACCTATTTAACTTACATGCCTGCCAATTATACAGAAAAACCAAAACGGGCAGCCGCAAAAGCACCTAAACCATCAGAGATTACCATTCAAGATCTCATCCCTAAAGGGCAGAATACCCCTTTTGATATGTATCAGCTTATTGATTTACTCATTGATGAAGGCTCATTTTTTGAAATCAAAAAGCTATTTGCCGCAGAGCTGATCACAGGATTTGGCCGTATGAATGGTCAGCCTGTCGGTCTTATTGCCAACCAGCCGAGGGTAAAAGGCGGCGTATTATTCCATGACTCGGCCGACAAAGCCGCCAAGTTTATTCAGCTATGTGACGCCTTTCATATTCCGCTCCTTTTTCTTGCGGATATACCGGGGTTTATGATCGGAACAAAAGTGGAACAAGCAGGCATTATTAGGCATGGGGCGAAAATGATCTCCGCCATGTCAGAGGCAACCGTTCCGAAAATATCCGTCATTGTTCGTAAAGCATATGGTGCAGGTTTATATGCAATGGCAGGACCAGCCTTTGAACCGGACTGCTGTCTCGCACTTCCATCAGCACAAATTGCTGTCATGGGGCCAGAAGCCGCTGTAAATGCTGTCTATGCGAATAAAATTGCCGAACTGCCTGTAGAAGAGAGGGCGGCATTTATACAAGAAAAACGCAAGGAATACCAGGAAGATATGAATATATATGAGCTTGCCTCAGAAATGATTGTCGATGGTGTCATCCCATTTGACCATTTGCGAGATGAGCTTTGTCATAGATTACAAGCCTATACCTCAAAAGAGATGACATTTACAAGACGAAAACACCCGGTTTATCCGGTCTAAAGGGGGCGGCCTCATGATGAACCAAAAACCAGCGTGGATCCCCGAAGAGCAGATGATGAAACAAACACGTCTTTACAAATGGATGCATTCACTTGGTTTTTCTACTTACGATGCGTTCTATCAAGCTAGTATCGAGCGTACCGATTGGTTTTGGAGAGAAGCTGAAAAGGTGGTCGGCATCGTGTGGAAGGAGCCGTATGAAACCGCATTAGGCCATGATTCATTCATGTGGCCCAATTGGTTTAAAGGCGGCCGGCTCAACGTGGTCGAAACGGCTGTTGACAAATGGGCAGAGAATGAAGAAACCCAGCATCAACCAGCCGTGATTTGGAGAAATGAAGCGGGAGAAGAAAGAAGATGGACGTTTCTCGAACTTCAGGAAAAGGTCAATCGTCTCGCTGCTGGTTTTTTGAAGAAGGGAATTCAAAAAGGGGATGTGGCGGTCATTTATATGCCGATGCTTCCGGAAACGGCTGCCGTCATGCTTGCCTTTGCAAAGATTGGTGTCATCTTTAGCCCAGTTTTTTCTGGCTATGGAATCGAGCCTCTTGCCGTACGTATTCGTGCATCGGGGGCAAGCATTGTCGTCACAGGCTCAACCGTGACGCGCCGGGGAAAAACGATCAACATGCGGGAATGTGCGGCAGAAGCAATCGACAAAACCAAGACCGTCAAAACAGTCATTGTACACGCTTCCTCTCCTACTGGATATAAAGAGGATATCAAGCTAAACGATTTGTTAAAAGAAGAACCAATGAGTGAAACGAGTTATCTTTCAAATCAAGATCCTCTTATGATCTTATACACGTCTGGAACAACCGGTACACCAAAAGGGGCTGTTCATACCCACGCAGGCTTTCCTGTAAAAGCGGCTTTTGATGCTGGTCTTTGTATGGATGTTGCAAAAGGAGACCGCTTGTTTTGGCTCACAGACATGGGATGGATGATGGGGCCATTTCTCGTCTTTGGCGGCTTGATCAATGGAGCTGCAATTGTTTTATATGACGGCGCCCCCGATTATCCAGATGAACAGCACCTTTGGTCATTCATCCACGAGCAAAAAGTCACCCATTTTGGACTTTCACCAACTTTTGTTCGATCTGCAATGCAGCAAAACCTTGCAGACATTGAGCTGCCGCATGTCAAAGCCATCATTTCTACAGGTGAACCTTGGAATGAAGCACCATGGCAATGGCTTTTTGACACAATTGGTCAAAAGCATATTCCGATCTTAAATTACTCAGGGGGAACAGAGGTTTCTGGCGGTATTGTAGGAAGTACGCTGCTTCGTCCAATCAAACCGATCCTTTTTAATGCGGCAATCTTAGGAATGGCGGCAGATGTTTTTAATGAGGCAGGACAGAGCGTGATGAATGAGGTAGGGGAGCTTGTTGTGAAAAAGCCATGGGTCGGTATGACATGTGGATTTTGGAAAGATCCAGAGCGATATGAAGACACATATTTCAAACGATTTGATGGGGTGTGGACACACGGTGATTGGGTGATGCAATCAGAGGATGGCGCCTTCCATATCACGGGCAGATCGGATGATGTCATTAATACAGCAGGAAAACGTGTCGGTCCAGCTGAAATTGAATCCATTCTTGTCGGGCATCCAGCCGTACATGAGGCTGCTGTGATTGGAGTCAAGGATGAGGTGAAGGGAGAAGCACTTGTTTGTTTCGTCGTAGCCAGATTACAGTCTTTCGAAGAAGCAGCACTCATTTCAGAGCTTAAAACTCATGTTGGTTCATATGCGGGGAAAGCGCTCACTCCAAAGGAAATTCATCTCATTTCAGCTTTACCGAAAACAAGAAACGGAAAAATCGTCCGTCGTTTATTAAAAGGCGCGTATGAGCAGCAGCCTTCACCAGATCTATCTTCTTTAGATAATCCGAATGTCTACAAATGCATTTTCGAATACTTGAAAAGGAAACAAAGTATATAAAAAAAGACAGGAGAGATCCCTGTCTTTTTTATTGCACATGAAAATTCGTGCCATCTGTTGTTGCTTTTACAATTCCTGCCCGAATCACAAAATCACCGAAATGTTCATCCTCTTCACGTTCTTTTGCATAGCGGGGGAGAAGAGAGCCAAGCTCGTTTAAAATGTCTTCTTCTCCAACATTTTCTCGGTACAGTTTACTTAATCTGCTGCCATCGAAAGCAGCGCCTAGATACATATTGTATTTGCCAGGTGATTTCCCGATAAAGCCAATTTCACCTAGTGCATGACGGGCGCATCCATTTGGACATCCAGTCATACGAATCGTGATTTCTTTATCACTTAAGCCGTTTTCTTCGACAATCTCTTCAATTTTGTCAATTAAGCGCGGGAGGTAGCGTTCTGCTTCTGCCATCGCTAAACCACATGTTGGAAGAGAAACACAAGCCATTGAACTGCGGCGCAGTGCCGAGTGCTGCTGGCCAGCTGATAAACCGAACTCCTGAATGAGCTGCTCGATTTGTTTCTTTTTATGCGTTGTGACATTTCCAATCATTAAATTTTGATTCGCTGTTAAGCGGAAGTCACCTGTATGAATCTTTGCGATTTCACGGATGCCTGTCATCAGCGGGTAGTCATCGTAATCCGTGATGCGGCCGCCTTCTACAAACATCGTATAATGCCATCTGCCATTGATGCCTTTTACCCAGCCATAGCGGTCACCGTTATGATCAAAGTGGTAATCTCTTGCGTCTAAAAGGGTAAACCCTAGGCGGCGTTCAAGCTCTTCTTTTACATTCTCAAGACCGAGACGGTCCACTGTATATTTAAAGCGGGCATTTTTTCTCACCGAACGGTTTCCGTAGTCACGTTGAATAGTGATCACTTGTTTGGCAATCTCTACAACTTGTTCCGGTGTACAAAAGCCAATCACTTTTGCAAGCTGAGGATAGGTCGCTGTATCACCATGCGTCATGCCCATTCCGCCGCCAATCGCGACATTAAAGCCGACTAATTGATCATTTTCAATAATCGCAATGAAGCCTAAATCCTGCGAAAAGACATCTATATCGTTAGCAGGAGGGACCGCCACACCAATCTTGAATTTTCTTGGCAGATAAAGCGGACCATACATCGGCTCAACCTCTGTATCAGGCGTAGCCGCTACTTTTTCCTCATCAAGCCAAATTTCATGATATGCTCTTGTTTGCGGAAGCAGGTCATCACTTAATTTTTTGGCGAGCTCGTATACGTCATGGTGTACTTCTGATTGATAGGGATTTGACGTACACATGACATTACGGTTCACATCGCCGCAAGCAGCGATTGTATCAAGCATAGTAGAGTGGATGTCTTGAATGGTCTTTTTCATGTTCCATTTTAAAATACCGTGAAGCTGAAAGGTTTCACGAGTTGTCAGCTTTAACGTACCGTTTCCATATTTATGAGCAAGCTCATCCATGACAAGCCACTGCTTGGATGTAGCAATTCCGCCAGGCAGGCGGACGCGCAGCATAAATTGATAGGCAGGCTCAAGCTTTTGTTTTTGCCGTTCATTTCTCAGGTCACGATCATCCTGTAAATAACTGCCATGATGCTTCATCAGGCGGTTATCATCATCAGGAATACCCGCTGAAATCGGATCAAGCATCACTTCTTTTAATGTACCCCGTAAATAATCACTTTTTTCTTTGATTTCCTCTACGTCGCTCGGAGGTCCATCCGGCGCTGTTAATGCTGTCTTCACCATGTAAGTAAAAGCTCCTTTCTCTCAAGCATTCAATCAATATACGTCACGCTGATAGCGTTTTTGCTGCTGCAAGTTGGCTAGATAGCTTTCTGCTTTCTCTTTGCTCATCGCACCTTCTTCTTGGATGATTGATAGAAGGGTATCATGAACATCATGCGCCATATGTTTTTCATCTCCGCAGACATATACATAGGCACCTTGTTCCAGCCATTCGAATAATTCTTTACTTTGTTTCTTCATTTGGTGCTGGACATATACTTTTTCCTCTGAATCTCTTGAAAAAGCCACATCCATTTTCGTTAACACACCATCTTTTAACCACTTTTGCCATTCGGTTTGATATAAGAAATCCGTCACAAAGTGCTGATCACCGAAGAACAACCATGACTTTCCATCTGCACCAACTTCCTCACGCTCCTGCATAAATGAACGGAAAGGGGCGATACCTGTGCCTGGTCCCACCATAATGATCGGTGCATCATGGTTTTCAGGAAGCTTAAAGTTTTGATTGTGCTGGATATAAACAGGTAGCTTATCACCTGGCTCTAAGCGCTCCGCACATAAGATTGAGCAGACACCTTGACGTTCTCTTCCGTGAGCATCATATCTCACAGCACCGATCGTCAAATGAACTTCTTCTTCATTTGCTTTAAGGCTGCTTGCAATGGAATAAAGGCGTGCAGGAATTTTTCTTAAAATCGCAGCGAAGTCTGCCGCTGTTCCTTCAAAAGGACCGAAATCACGAGCAGCATCTACTAAATCTCTTCCTGCTATATACGCTTTTAATTTTTCTTCGCTTCCTTCTTCTAAAAGGGCCTGCAAGGCTTCGCTTTTTGTAAAGGACGCCATCTTTTGAAGAAGAGGTTTTGTTAATACGGTAATCTCAAAATGAGAGGTGAGTGCTTCTTTTAAAGGAAGCGTGCCGCCGTTTTTATGAACGGTGACGGTTTCCTCTGCATTCCATCCGCATGTTGTGATCAGTTCATCAACAAGCGCAGGATCATTTGTTGGATAAATACCAAGGCTGTCACCTGGCTCATAAACAAGTCCTGATCCTTCAAGAGAAAGCTCCAAATGACGGGTTTCTTTGTTAGAGCCGCGGCCATTTAGGTTGAGATTTTCAAGCACTTCAGCATAAAAAGGATTTGTTCTTGAGTATTCAGATGCAGCGGTTTGAGTGTTTACTCCTGCTGATTCCTGCTGGGTTGCTGCGGCTCCGCCTTCACTAAGTGAAGATGCCACCCCTTGAAGCCATTCAGAAAACGGCTCATCATAATCAAGGTCACAGTCCACTCGATCGAAAAGACGCGTTCCGCCAAGCTCTTTTAAACGCTCATCAAATTCTTTACCTGTTTGACAGAAGAATTCGTAAGAGCTGTCACCAAGTGAAAGGACAGAAAAGCTTAAATGATCAAGCTTTGGTGCACGTCTGCCGTGAACATATTCATGGAAAGAAAGGGCATTATCAGGCGGATCTCCCTCACCATGTGTGCTGACAATGATCAGTAAATTGTTTATTTTTTTCAGACTATTTGGTTTAAAATCTGACATAGAAGAGAGCGTCACTTGAAAACCTTTCTCTTCAAGATGCTGCGCTGTCTTTTTTGCTAACCCTTCAGAATTGCCTGTTTGCGAGCCATAAAGCACGGTCACATCTTTGCTGACAGGCTGCGCTGGTGCTGCAGCAGAAGGAGAAGGGGTTTGGGCAGTATTTTCTAATCCGGTTAAAGCTGCCTGTGCTGATAAATAACCGGTAAGCCAAATTTTTTGCTGATCTGTTAAAGTCGGAAGCAGCTGATTAAGCAGTTCTGCCTGCTGCTGACTAAACGGACTGTTCAATACATGAAGTTGCAACGATATCCACCTCACAAGGAATATAAACATAGATTAATTCGATAGGAATTATATATATAGGTTCAATTTGAACTTTACCGAAAGTTTGCCATTAAGTAAAATATATAATATTGATTGTCATGATTAAGATTTCTAATACCTTTGCAAGGTGAAGGAACTTGAAGATGAATCGCTTATCTGTATAAAGCACCTTAAGAAAAATGGGGCCGTTTTGAATGAAGAAGCAATCGTAAGGAATTGAAAAGGGGTGTATGAAAATTGATGCAGCTAAAATTTAAAAACAGAAAATGTTTTCGGCTTGTCTTCTTGATTGTTCTCATTTTATTAGCAGCGTGCAATTCTCCAAAGGGCAATATAAAGGATTCATACAATAAGAATAAAACAACAGCATCTTTTTCAAAAAAAGGCGTACTGCTAAGTAAAGGGGAAACAAATTTACTTCTTATAAATAATAGAACGCCTCTAAAAAGCGATGATTCATTGAATACACAACTATTTATTGATAAGTATAAAGACGATCTCATCATAATCGACTTAACGAAAGTAGATTCTAAAAAGCTGTCACAGGGTCAAACGATTGAGGTTTGGTTCGATGAGTTACAAGAATCGGCTCCTCCTAAAGCAACGGTCAAAAAATATCACATCATGATGGATAAGTAGGGGAGCAGGGGCAGATTCTTTCTATCATGAAAAAGGAGAAAAACCCTAAGGTTTTTCTCCTTTTTCAAATTATGCTGTTGGAAGTCCCATCACAGCTTTCACTTCTAAATATTCCTCGATTCCGAAGTCTCCCCATTCTCTTCCGATACCAGATTGCTTAAAGCCGCCAAACGGGGCAAAGTAATCTGTTTCGGCATTGTTAATGGTAATTTGACCGGCACGAATATGTTCAGCTACATATTTTAATGTTTTTTCATCTTTTCCAACCACATATCCAGCAAGACCGTACACTGTATCATTGGCAATCTCAAGGGCATGATCCAGGTCTTGATATGTGATCACACTCATGACGGGTCCGAATATTTCCTCTTGCGCAATGGTCATATCATTTTTCACATTTGTGAAAATAGTATGCTTGGCAAAATATCCTTTGTCTAGTCCGTCCGGCTTCCCAGTTCCCCCAGCAAGCAGATTGGCACCTTCTTGAATTCCTTTTTCAATATAAGACTGCACGGTATCCCACTGCTTTTTGGAGACAAGCGGGCCAGTGGCGTGATCTTCTCGCGGATCACCAACTGTAAACTTCGGCAGGGCATTCAGCAGCGCTTTTTCAAATGCGTCTTTCATTGATTCAGGAATCAGCACACGTGTAGCTGCGGAACATACTTGACCTGTATTCATCGCAATATGATGAACGGCTGTTTCGGCTGCCTCATCCACATCTGCATCATCTAAGACGATAAGAGGGGATTTACCGCCGAGCTCAAGAGCCACTTTCTTAATATTGTCTGCAGCGTTCTCCATTATTTTAGAGCCGACAGCACCTGATCCAGTAAATGAAACAAAGTCAATATCAGGGTGTGAGCTAATGCCGTCACCAATGACGTCACCAGTTCCGTTAACTAGGTTGAAGACTCCTTTTGGTACGCCTGCTTCATCAATGATGTCTGCAAGAATCATTGCGGCAAAAGGTGTAATTTCCGCAGGCTTTAAGACAACTGGTGAACCTGCTGCAATGGCACCTGCGATTTTAAGTGATGTTTGATTCGTTGGGAAATTCCAAGGTGTAATCAATCCGCTGACACCAATCGCTTCTTTTATAATGGTATGCCCGCCGCGGTCCTCAGTAAATGTATAAGATTTAAGTGCTTCCGCTGCTTTAGAAAAATGTTCATGTCCCATTTTGTAATGAACCTCTTCTGATACTTTCAGCGGTGCACCGAGCTCTTGTGTCATGATCTCAATCAGTTCATCCTTACGTTTTTCGTAGCCGCGCACAATGTTTTCCAGCATCTTTACGCGTTCATTTCGAGATGTTTTTGAGAAAGAAGGGAAGGCGGCACGAGCAGCTTTGACTGCCTTATCTAAATCTTCTTTTGTACCTAAACTAATGGTGCCAATGACTTCCTCTGTAGCAGGATTGATAACCTCTGTCGTTTCGTTTCCTGTTGATGCGATCCATTCTCCGTTAATAAAATGTTTCTCTTGATTTCTCATTCTAACATGTCTCCTTTTTATATGTGATTCCATTCAATATTCTGTTTTCAGGTGATATAAAACTCTACCCACTGTGAAAAATCTAAAACGATGAAACTGTAAAAGAAAAGTTTCTGATATAATACGCAAAGTGGGACATATGTCCTTTTCAACATCAGGGCATCTATCATTTAATGGAACTAGACTGAAAAAAGAAGGAGCATTTGAACGAATGAAAGGTGTTATTTTCGCTTTATTAGGAGGCGCTTGTATTACACTGCAAGGCGTAGCAAACGCAAGAATCAGCCAGGATATCGGGACATGGCAGGCGGCAACCATCACGCAGCTGACCGGTTTTGTTATCGCACTTATCATTTTACTAATCGTACGTGACGGACACGTTCGAGAATATCGAAAGGTGCAGCCGCTTTATTTAGTAGGCGGCGCATTTGCAGCCATTATTATTTTTAATGAAGTCACTGCGATTCAAATGATCGGTGTCACACTGACCATCGCTGCTTTACTCATTGCACAGCTGGCATTTACCTTTGCAATCGATGCAAAAGGATGGTTTGGTGTACAGAAGAAGAAAATGAAATGGCCGCATTATGCAGGAATTCTATTGATGATCGCGGGTGTAATCATTTTAAAGCTATAAAGGAGGGCGTCAGATGGAAGAGATTCATGATGAATGTCTATTTTCTTCTTATCTCAAGGCACATCAATTAGAAAACGTCTTTCATCAGAAACTCATATCACATGTCAGCTTATGGCGCTATGAGCAAGGTGAGCTGATTTGTTCAAAGGGAGATCAGAGGGAGCACTTGTACTTGTTAGTAAAAGGGAAATTAAAGATTTTCACCACCACAAAGGAAGGGAAGACCTTTATTCTTTGTTTTAAACATCCTCTTGAAGCCATTGGAGATATTGAATACGTTCAGCAGACAGATATGGTCAATACAGTGGAGGCTGTCACAGAAGTACATATGCTAAGGATTTCTCATCAAGCACTCATGCGATATGCAAAGGATGACCCCCGCATATTAACCTTTTTATTAAAAGGGATTACAAACAAATTTTATACGAAATCAAACGATTTGAGCTTCCACCTTTTATATCCTGTAGAGGTCAGGCTCGCAAGCTACTTATTGTCTGTATTAACAGGTGATAACAGCGCGAGCGCACTTCGTCTTACTGATGCGGCGAGCTTAATTGGTACAAGCTATCGTCATATTAACCGGGTGATTCAGCAATTCTGTGAAAAAGGGCTGATAGAGAGGCAAAGGGGCGAGATTACGATTCTTGACCGGAAAGGGCTCTTAGAAATAGCAGAGCACAACATTTATGAATAGAAGAAATGAAGGGATTCAGACATGATCATAGGAATAGGATTAGCCATCGCGGCTGGCGCACTCGTCAGCTTACAAACCATTTTTAACAGTAAGGTCAATGAGCAGACAGGCTCTTGGTCAACAACCACTCTCGTTCTAGGTATGGGCTTTATTGCTTCACTTTTGATGGGTCTTTTGCTAGAAGGAACCGGCATGTTTCAATTAAGACATATGGAAGCGTGGTACTGGATTAGCGGAGCCATTGGAGTAGGGGTGGTCATCTGCCTCGTTCAAGCAATCAAACGTCTTGGTCCGACTTATGGAATCTCAATTGTCCTGATTTCACAGCTTGGCTGCGCGCTTTTGTTCGATTCGCTTGGCTGGCTTGGGTTAGAGAAAGTGGAATTTTCGCCCGCAAAACTATTAGGTGTCATTGTGATTATTGCAGGAATCTTGGTGTTTAAATTGACCAAATTGGAACCAGCAGAAGAAGAGCAATCAGAAGAAAAAGGGCTGCCACAAGAGTAGCTGCCCTTTAGATCAACCGCCGCCATAAAACGGTTATCGCGGATAAACCATTTAAAAGGAGCCTTTTCATCAAAGGCTTTTTTTTCTGCCCATAGCCGTCCGCTTTATAGGCTGCTTTGTCCTTCGCGACGAGAATACTATAGGCGATTTTACGTTCGATTGCCTGAGTAAGTGATAGCGCAAACGGGGCACTATCAATGACCAAAATCGACTCTGTATTTAAAAAACTAGACCTCGCATCTAAATTATATGTTCCAATAATACTTAAATAATCATCAATGACCATCGATTTCGCATGAATGGAATACGGACCTTCATATTCGTACAAATGAACGCCTGTTTTCATCAGTTCCTTTTTCGTGCTTAAGTAGCCTGCAAAAGCTAAAGGATTTGGCGTGGCTGTCAGAGAATTCGTGACAACTGTTGTTTGAATCTCGCTAGCTAATGGAGTGAGGCCTTCCTTCATGGGTCGTGTCGGGATAATATAAGGTGTCTGTATGAGCACAGATCGCTTTGCCCGGTGAGCAAGATCGTTTAATTTTTTCAGTACAAGAGGACGCTTATTGAAGCGCTCCACTGGATTTGTAAAGAATGCAATCTGTTTTACTGAGGTGGTATCTGCTGCCCAATTAAAGGACGACATCACAAAAGGTTCTTTCGTACGCACTGCCTCCTGATAGGACCTAAGCAGTTTCTTTCTTAGTTTTAAGCCATTTTTTGCTTTTTGCTTGGAGAACACGGCTTTTGTTTTTTTCGTAAAGTTATGATTCCATAAATAAACGAAATATTGCTCCATTTCATCTAATACTTTTCCTTTTTTGTCGTTATAAAGCAGCACATCGCGGTCAAATGCAAAGTCTTTCGGCGGCTGATCTGCAAAGTATTTATCACCGATATTTCTTCCGCCCATGACAGCTACTCGGCCATCTGCCAGCAGCAGCTTATCATGAAGGCGGTTATGCCACGTCCATGGCTTAAATAACCGAAAGGGCTCATAAAAACGAATGGCCATGTTCGGATGATTTGCCACGGCATACCGTAAATGCTTCAGCGGTCCACGCAAACTGTGGCAAATGCCGTCTAAAAGCAGCTGAACCTTTACCCCTCGATCAGCTGCTTCAATTAAAGCACCTAGTACCCATTCGGCTGTTTTTCCCTTTTGAATGGAATAATAACTAAGACGGATCATCCTCTTTGCCTCACGAATCATTTGAATTCTGGCCTGGCCAGACTCAAATCCATCGTCAAGAAGCATCACTTGATTTGTGCCCTGATCGTCTCCTGAGATGGAAGAGGCTTTATAGATACAATGTTCTTTGCATGTTTTTTGAATCGGTAAATAAAACAAAACAAATGCGGTCAAAAAGACATAAACGACATAGAGAAGGATCAGATAAAACAAAAGATGAAGCATACGGATCAGCTCCTTTCACATAGACACAACTTTTCCTTAGTTTATGTCAAAAATAAAATTTCACTCATTTTCGCCTTTCACCTAAATACATGACAAAAGAATCATCTTGTTTTTATTGGGTATTTAATTATAGTATGAAATGAGTAAGGGGGAATCGAATTGAACGAATCATTATTTAACATCCCAAGCGATGTATATCAAACGTTAAGTGAAACAGAACGTTATTTACTCAATTATATTCACCAGCATTTAGAGGATATCTCCACCTTATCCATTGTCACTTTAAGCGAAAGAGCCAATGTATCGACAGCCACAATTGTCAGACTGATGAAAAAAATTGGTTATAATGGCTATACATCCTTTAAATATCGATTGAAACAAGAAAAGAAAATGACAGATGCAAGCGACCAGCTCAAAAATATTGATGAAGACATCAAACTAGCGATTCGGAAAAATGAAGAAGAGGTTTTAAAGACGATCCAGCTGCAAAGTATTGGACAAATTGAAGATGCCGTTCAAAAAATACATAATGCAGACAAAATTTATATTTTCGGCAGAGGCTTCTCAGAGATGATCGCCAAAGAGATGACCATCAAGTTACAGCTCATCGGGAAAACATGTGAAGTACACGACGATCCGAATATCATTCGGCTGAAATCGCGAGACATTGAAAAAAGTGAGCTTGCCATCTTTGTTTCATTAAATGGCGAAACGTCTGAGCTCGTTGAAGCGTGTCAAAATCTCAGCATGAAGCAAGTGACAACTATTACAGTCACGACAAGAATAGATTCTACATTAAGCAAAATATCAGATATGACACTAGTCGGATATAAAGGGGAACAATCTTTCTTCCCAGATTATGAAGTCAGATCCCGCCTGTCTCTCCATGTCATTGCCCGCATTTTACTCGATGCCTATGTGATCCGAATGAAATAACCAATAAGAAAGCCTTCGAGACTTTGATCTGGAAGGCTTTTTCTCATGAAAACCTTTACACATTCTGAAAACATTTTCACTGAATCGTATGAGATACTTTCTTTAGAGAAAAGAAAGAAGGTGAAACCAATTGATTTATACCTGCACCTTAAATCCTGCTATTGACCTATATATTGCATTAAAAGAAATGCGGGCAAATGCAGTCAACCGTACGGAAGATGAAGATTATCAGCCGAATGGAAAAGGCGTGAACGTGTCGATTATGCTAAAGAAATATGGCTTCACCAGCACTGCATTAGGGTTTATCGCTGGGTTTTCAGGCTCTTATATTGAACAATCCTTAAAGGATCTCTCTATTCAGACCGATTTTATCTCGGTTGAGGGAATTACACGCATTAATGTTTTTATTAATACGACAGAAGAATACAAGCTCGTGAACCAGGGCCCTGCGATTGAAGAAAAAGCGCTTCACGCCTTTCGTGAGAAAATTGCAGCTATCCCGCAGGGGGGCATCCTCATCATGTCAGGCAGTTTGCCAAAGGGCGTTCCTGCCAGCATTTTTTCAGAAGTAGCAGCTATTTGCCATCAACAAAGCGTCAAGTTCATTTTAGACACAAGCTCTGCAGCGGTTCTTGAGACGCTTCAATACAAGCCGTACTTATTAAAACCGAATGAAGAAGAAATGGCTGCTTTTTTCGGCAAAACACATCCTCTGTCAGAAAAAGAACTCATTCAATCAGGAGAAAAGCTTATTGAGATGGGTGCAGAGCAAGTGCTTATTTCCCGCGGGGGAGAAGGGGCTTTGTTCATTACGAAAAACGCCGTCTTAAAAGGAAACGCACCGACAGGCATTGTAGTAAACACAGCTTGTTCAGGAGATGCGATGCTTGCAGCTTTTCTTAGTAAACAGCTTGAAGGACATTCACCTGAAGAATGCTTACGCTACAGCATTGCAACAGGAGCCTCTACCGCATTTTCGAAAGGCTTAAGTGATTTACATGACATTGATTCATTGATTGAGCAAGTACACATACAGAAAATATAAGGGGGAATACACATGAGCCGTAAAAAAATTGTCGCTGCAACCGGCTGTCCAACAGGCATTGCACACACATTTATGGCAGCTGAAGCATTAAAAATCGCTGCTGAGCAACTAGGGGTCGACATCAAAGTCGAAACGCATGGTCAAGTAGGAATTGAAAACGCTTTAACTGATCAAGACATTATGGAAGCAGATGGAGTCATTGTGGCAGCCGACAAAGATGTGCATACAGACCGTTTTCACGGCAAGCCACTGATTGAAGTGCCTGTAGCCAAAGGCATTCGCACGCCGACTGAGCTGATTCAGAGCATTATCAATGGAGATGCTCCCGTTCATCAAGTGAAAGGAAGAGCTTCTGGAACAGAGAAACCATCTGCTCCTTCATCCTCTCAACAAAAGTCGGCAAATAAATGGATACACACTATTTATAAGCACTTAATGAACGGTGTATCACACATGCTGCCATTTGTTGTTGGAGGCGGGGTCTTAATAGCTATTTCCTTCCTATTCGGAATCTACTCTGCTGATCCTCAGCACGAAACGTATCATCCGTTTGCCGCCTATTTGAAAAGCATTGGCGGACTTGGCTTCAGCTTAATGGTACCAATTTTAGCAGCATTTATCGCTGATTCGATCGCAAGACGCCCAGGGATGGTCGTCGGTTTTATAGGAGGGCTCCTTGCAAATGATGGAGGTGCTGGCTTCTTAGGCGGTATTATCGCAGGTTTTGCAGCAGGATATATCATTTTATTGCTTCAATTCTTGCTTCAAAAATTACCAGCATCACTTGATGGATTAAAATCGATCTTCATCTATCCTGTCATCGGTATTTTCTTAATTGGGGCTGTCATGACCCCGCTATTGGTTCCCATCACAGGGTTAAATAATTCCTTAATGGATTTTCTCTCATCTGTACAATCCACAAATCCGCTGCTTTTAGGCTTAATTGTGGGAGCAATGTGTGGATTTGATATGGGCGGACCATTTAACAAAGCAGCCTATGTTACAGGAACGGCTTTACTTGCACAAGGCAACCTTTACTTTATGGCAGGTGTGTCTGCAGCATGTATCACACCACCACTTATCATTGCGATTGCTACAACCATTTTCCGAAAACATTTCACGCCACAAGAACGAAATGCTGGGGCAATCAACTATATTCTGGGGGCGACACATATTACAGAAGGAGCCATCCCATTTGCGGCAAAAAACCCAGTCGTTGTCCTGCCAATTATCATGTTTGGTTCCGCCATCTCTGCTATATTGACATATTTGTTTGGCGTGCAGGTTCCAGCTCCGCATGGTGGATTCCTTGTCCTTCCAGTTGTCACAGGTGCATTCCAATGGGTGCTTTCCATACTAATCGGATCAATTGTAGGTGCGATTCTATACGGACTTTACCGTAAAAAAATAGACAAACCCGCAGTTTAAGAGGGAGGAAGAGAAATAATGGAACATATCTATATGAATCTTCACGAAACAGCTTCTTCACAGGCTGGCGTGTTCGCAGCCATTGCTGACATTGCCTACAAAGCAGGTATTTGCACCTCACCAGAGGAAGTCAAAAAAGGCTTAGCGGAAAGAGAAGCTCTGAGTACAACCGGTTTTCAAGATGGATTTGCCATTCCGCATACACAAACAGAAGCCATCACGAAACCAGCACTTGTGATCGTCCGCACGGAAACAGGCATTGAATGGGACGCTTTTGATGGGAAGCCTTGCTTTTTCTTCTTATCCTTATTGATTCCTAAAAGTGAAGCAGGTACGACTCATTTAAAGGCTCTTTCTGCCCTTTCACGAGGCTTAATGGATGAAACGAAACGTCAAAAACTGCTGGAAACAAGAACAAATGAAGACATGCTGGCTGTATTAGAAACGGATATTTTAACGAGAGAGGATGTTTGATCATGCCTTTACTTTCAACAACACCAATGCTTGAGGCTGCGAAAAAAGAAAAATACGGAATTGTGGCATTCAATGTACACTCCTTTGACAGTATCTATTGGGTACTCGAAACGGCAGCAGAATTAAAGTCACCTGTGATATTGCAAACAACGGTTGGAACGGTTCAATCTCTTGGAGCAAAAGCGATTGCAGATACAGTGAAGGCGGCGGCTGATCAATATCAAATCCCAATTGGTCTTCACCTCGATCATTGCACAGACTTTGATGTGATTCTCACCTGTATCAGGGCCGGATATACATCCGTTATGATCGATGCATCTATGCACTCATATGAAGAAAATGTTCGCCGTACAAAAGAAGTTGTGGACCTCGCATTAAAAGTAGGGGTGAACGTTGAAGCAGAATTAGGCAAGGTAGGTGGTGTCGAAGATGATATCGTCGTTGATGAAAAGGATGCTGAAAAAGCCGTTCCATCAGAATGCCGCCAATTTGTAGAAGAAACTGGGGTGCCCACTTTAGCACCTGCGATTGGTACTGCCCATGGCATTTATAAAGGGGTGCCGGATATAGACTTTGCCCGCATTGAACAAATTGCGGACCTGGTCGATGTACCACTTGTTCTCCACGGTGGTTCTGCTGTACCGGATGAGGATGTGAAGCGATGCGTTGCACTTGGTATGGCAAAGGTGAATGTCTCAACTGAATTGAAAAATGCATACTCCGAGGCCATACGTGATCATTTCTCAAATGAACCTGAAAGCTTAGATCCGCGTATGTATTTACAAAAAGCAAAACAAGCAGCAAAAGACATGGTCCAATCGAAAATACGAATCGTTGGCAGTGAGGGCAAAGCCCATCCGCTATATCAATAATGTAAAAAAGCAGAGCTGCAATTGCTCTGCTTTTTTACATTATTCGTTTTCTTTCATTTCATTTGATGTACGTACTCGTGCATTTCCCATAAATATGACTGTAATCGCCGCAAGTGCAATCGGGAATAAAGCAAGCAAAAATACATACGTAATACTTTGTGACATTGCATCGATGACTTTATTTAAAATATCAGTCGGAATTTGTGAGCGGGCACCTTCTTGGAAAATAGCCTGTGGATCGCCTATTTGAGAAGGGGCTCCTTTCATTCCACTAAAGGCATCAGCTAAACGATTTGTCAGCACATTGGTTTGAATTGTCCCGAAAATCGTGACACCGAGTGTCATCCCAAGTGATCTCATAAAAGAATTGGTCGAGTTTGCACTGCCTCGGTAGCGCGGCTCAAGATCATTCATTGAAGCTGACGGCAGAAGGGAGAAGCTGAACCCTACCCCAAAGCCTGATATCATCATAAAGAGTGTGAGCCACAGTCTTGCTGTATCTGGTGACATATTGGCAAGCAACAGCATCCCAGCGAAAAATGAAATGACAGAGATGGTCATAAGACGTCTGAAAGGCACTTTCGTCTGCATCGTTCCGCCAATCATACTGCCAATGACTGATCCAATCATCATCGGTGTTAAAATAAACCCTGCACTTGTCGCAGATTCACCGTACACCGCCTGCACGAAAATAGGAATAAAGACAGCAAGAATAATGAATGTCCCACCATATAAAAACGCCAAAATTTGAGATGTCGCAAATAATCGATTTTTAAACATCCAAAATGAGATAATCGGTTCCTCAGCTTTACGCTCAACAATAAAGAAGATCGTACCGAACACAAGAAACACAGCAAAAAGTGTGAGGATTTGCACCGAATCCCAAGCATAAGATTTACCGCCAAGCTCAAGGGCGAACATTAAGCTGACAACCGCAACGACAAGCGTAATAGCACCTGACCAGTCGATTTTCTGCTTACGATGTTCAAGCGATTCCTGATAGTATCTGGCGATCAAGAAGACACTGACAATACCGATTGGCACGTTAATATAAAAAACCCAATGCCAGCCGATCGAATCCGTAATAATAGCACCTAAGAGCGGTCCGAGTACACTTGATAAACCAAAGACTGCGCCAAACATACCAGACATTTTTCCGCGCTTTTCAGGGGGGAAGATGTCAAAGATAATCGTAAATGCGATCGGAAGAAGTGCACCGCCTCCAAGCCCTTGAATGGCTCGGTAAATAATGAGCTGATCCATCGTTTGTGCGATACCGCACAGCGCTGATCCAATTAAAAAGAAAATAAGTCCAAACAGAAAAAAACGCTTTCGACCATACATATCAGAAAGCTTTCCGTAAATCGGCATTCCAGCCATTACTGCCACCATATAAGAAGCCGTCACCCAAGCAAATTTATCAAAACTGCCCAAATCTGCTACGATACTTCCCATCGCTGTTGCAACAATGGTATTGTCCATCGCTGCCATAAAAATCCCTAACAGCAAACCGATGACAACAAAGCGAGTGGATGCCTTGCCTTTATCCACATGATTCATTTCATTTACCTCCTGCTTACGTTCTCTCATTATTTTTGCTATGATCAACTTAACCATAAAGTAAGAGAACATTTATCTTGATGATCAAGATAAATTGATTTTAAAGGGAGGAGAACAAGTTGTCAATAAAGAACGAGGCTGAAGACAGAGCAACCCAGATCATCCATACAATGAGGCGCCTCGCCACACGAACCGTTTTATTCCACCAAGCGGCCGCCCAATCACTAGGCCTTTTTCCAACAGATCTCAAATCAGCTGATTTATTAAATGAACTCGGCCCCCTTACAGCAGGAGAACTAAGTGAAAAAACAGGTCTTAGCTCTGGTGCAGTCACAGCTCTCATTGACCGGCTTGAAAAAGCGGGCTACGCCAAAAGAGCAAAGGACCCAAAAGACAAACGAAGAGTTATCATCGTTCCATTAACGGCAGGGAAATCACAGGTGAAAGAACTCTTTCGATCCTTATCAACATCAACGAAGGAACTCACAAATGAATACAAACCAGAAGAATTAGACTTAATTATTCAATTTATAACTGAAGCAGCAGATATCATGGAGCAAGAACTTCAATTGCTTAAGTCTAAATCGTAAAAAGTACACTAATGCGGGTGTGCTTTTTCTAAGTGCATTCCTAATTCATGTAGGGATTGCCTCGACTAGTGACATCTTCCTTACCATAAAAGTGCTCTATAACTCTTTTTTATAATGGAGTAGCTCAAAAAAATGTTCTATTTAAAAGATTGTTCTAAAAACTACATTATAATTGTTATGACAAAAGTGGAGCTAATGAATTCTATAGTTTGCTTTTCAATTGAAACAATGTTCATTTACATAATCAGTATTGTTTTTGTATCTTAATGCCTATTTAATGATAAACTTTGTATTGGTAAAATTGGCCTTGTCAAAGAATGGGAGGGAGTGAATTCTTCTGGGCAAGATACTTGATGCAAAAGCACTAACAAGTGCCATGGACACAAGGGCAAAACACTATCAGGAACTCCGTGAACAAATGGTAGATTTAAAAAAGGCATTACAAGGTGTTGCTAACCTCGGTGATGATTTTACTGGGAAAGGTGCCGATAACATTAAAAGCTTTTATAAAGAGCTCTCCGGAAATGTAGACATGTTTATCAGCTTCATTGATAAGCAAAAAGCCTTTCATGACGGTGTTTCTGGGACACTTGATGATACGAGCTTTGGCGGCGATACCTTTGTAGAGGAACACTTTTTAGACAACGCAGTACATATGGGCATCAAGAATGCCAAAAGCATTGTAAAGGATCAAAAAAAGGCACTCAAAACGATTTTTCAAGACATTGATGATCTCATTTCTCTAGAAGTATTTGATAGTCAAACCTTTGATGAAAAAATAGAAGATGCGGAAGATGAACGAAAAAAGACAGTCAAAGATTTAAGAGAGCTTGATCAAAATTTAAAAGATGAATATGCTTTGTCAGAGACAGAGCAGCAAGCTACAATGGCATTGTACGCTGAAATGATGAATGCGACAAATGATGGAAAAGCGATTTCGCCTATGAATTTTGACAAGAAAGCGTATCACAATAGCGAAATCTACAAGGCAAAAAGCGATATTGAAAAGCAAACTTCTGAATATCTGAAAATCAAAAAAGAACAAGAAGAAGCCCGAGAGATTGCAAAGGAACAAGAAGCCCTCGCCAACCGTCCTTGGTATGAAAAAGCGCTCGATTACGGTGGAAATATCGTCAATGAACTGACTGGTGTGAACGATGCAAAACGTGCCGCAACAGGTGTTGATCCGATCACAGGCGAGGAACTCACCGCAGGTCAGCGAGTCGCGGCAGGAGGCATGGCAGCAGCCGGTTACATCCCAATCGTTGGCTGGACAGGACGCATTTTTAAAGGCGGAAAGGCGGTCTATAAAACCACCCAAGCCACATCGGCCGCAGTCAGAGCAGTCGACATCTACAAGACATCACAAAAATCCTTTGACGCCCTGAAAACATCTCAAAAAGGTTTATATGGCCTCACCGCCACCAACGGTTTCAGCGAAGCAATCACAGGCCGAGATATGTTTGGAAATAAGATCTCGAAAGAACAGCAGGAAGCAAGTATGAATGCGGCGCTTGGAATGCTTTTGCCGTTTGGGGCGAAAGGGTTTCATGGTAAAATGGGGGTTAAGGGTACGGGTGAAATTGGTTGGAATATGTCAAAAGGCGGAGGGAAAATAAATGGAAGAATGTATTCTCACCATGCTTTGGAAAGAATGGCACCTGATACTCCTGAAGTAAAAGCTACTTTAACAAGTAGAGCAATTAAAAAAGCTGAAGAATTAGGATTTAAACCACAAACAAAAGAATTTAGTGATTTCATCAAAAAATATGTTGATCCAAGAAATATTCCACCTTCAGTTATTGAAGACGCTATAATGAATACGAAAAAGATACCTGGTAATAGAAGTGGAACGTTTGTTCATGAAACTCGGGATGTCAAAGTAATTATAAATGAAGCAGGCGATGTTATCACAGTTATACCAAAATAATTAATAAAAGGATGAATACGAATGTTTATCAAGTATGATGAATATGATCTATTAGAACTTTTTCAAAGTGAGCCGGTGAGTATAACAGGCAATATAGATGATGGAGAATTAATTTATACTTACAAAGATGACCAAAATTTCAAGGTGATTTTAACTTTAGATGTATATAAGCAAACGAGTAGTCTAAGTATTACATTTAATGATTCTATAGTATTTACAGGTGATTTTAATAATGTAACAAGTATAAAAAAAGATGACAAAGCTATGGTAATGAACGTGGGCGAAGAAGAGAGGCTAAAAGTTAAATTTTATAAACAAGTTGGAGTGGAGTTACTTTAAAATAGCCTTATTGTATTAGAAAGAAATATAAAACAAATATGATATTCTCTCAGATAAATCAGTAGGTGAAGTAGTTGATACTTCTAAATATAATGTTATTGTTATCATACCTTGACTGGCTATATGCCTTTCAAGGTTTTTGTGTTTATTGGCCTTCATACCGATAAAATGGGGATCTTTTTTCCTGAGTGGGTCATCGTATGATAGAGACAAGCAAAACTAGGCACTCACAGCTTTTATGGTGAGTGTTTTTTAATGAGGGATACTTCACCTCATTTTCTTTGAATATAGATCTGAAAAAAGTATAGATGTTAAACAGTGAAATAGCAGACTAATCGCTTTGACGGCGAACTTCTTCATAAGAAAATAAGGTTGGTACAATAAACAGAAAAACATCCTCTAATAATGCATAGAGAATGCTGCTCTGTTTAGAAGGTGGAAATTATTTTAATTTATTTGTTCAATCAGTTTCACAAATTCGAGTGAAGAAAGGGTTTCTCAACTCAATATTCCCCTTTAATTTTAAAAAATGACCCACGAATCGTTCCAGCTAGTTTAGACTTCTGCCTAGCAAATTTAAATTTTCCTTCTAATTCCTTTGGTACGTCCATCCCTTCAGAAAGCTTAAAACCAACAGCGCGTTTTTTCGGGTCATCCACTGTATAAAGGACGTTAATTGCAAGACCATCCTCATAAAAGACGTAGGTCCATTTGATATTTTCCACTTGAAAACTTGCCGTTTCTAAAGGTTTGGCTGCAAACTCTAGTTCACGTTCTTCTTTTAACACTCGGTTCACATAATCAAGGGTCTCCTGACTTTCGCTGGCAGGTAATACTGTAAATTCATGCTTATATTTGTTCATAAAGTAACGAGCCTCATTCGCTCGTAAGCCAGCAAGTGCTTCTGCTACAGGTGAAGACTCTAAACCAATCGTAGACACATGTTTAAAATCAACGATATAAGCCATTTCTATCCCTCCATATCCTTCTTATTTCCGTACAACAGGAATCCGCATCTCACCAAGTAATAAGTCGTTTCGCTGTCCCATTTCTACCACTGCATTTGGTCCACCAACATAGGCGAAATTCTTTGCTTCAGGCAAGACTTGACCAAATGCAATGCCAGTAAGCGTTTGATGCAATTCATCAGCGGTTTTAGCTTCCCCTTTAACGATTAGATATTCCCCTTTAGGAAATTGAATCACTCTGTCCGCTTCTGGTAACGATTCCTCTGTCATGACCCCGACATAATGCATCAGCTTATTATTTACCGCTTCGTTTACGATAAAAATATAGTCATTTGTGGCAATGGCTTTTAAGGTGTCAAGCTGACCTTCTTGGTTGACTGCTTGCCAAAAGTCTGCTTTTTCCTTCGTTATGCCGGAATAGTCTGTGTAATGACTCTTAAGTTCAGTTCCAATACCTAACACGTGAAAGCTGTCTTTTTCTTCTAGTATATACTCTGCCATATTCAACACTTCCTTTTGGTGAATTGATCAAATGTTTTTTTCACTTGATAAATATATAATAGGCTTAAACCATGTCAAAAAATGATACTGTTTAGGAGGACCAGATGAAAAAAGTTGAACGGATTAATACCATCATGCGGTATATTAACAACCGCTCCAACTTTACAATTACTGAAATCATGAGAGAATTTCATATCTCTCGTTCGACAGCAATTAGAGACATCAGAGAAATTGAAGCTATGGGGATGCCACTTGTCGCAGAAGTAGGAAGGGACGGAGGATATTTATTCTGTCCTGCCAACTGTCCGTTTTACCGATAATGAGATTAAAGCTCTTTTTATTGCCTTTATGGCCACGAGAAACCAACAACTCCCTTATTTAAAGAGTCGCCAGTCTTTAGCTGAAAAATTACTAGGACTCATCTCTGAAACCCAGCAAGATGACCTTGTTCTGTTAAATCGCCTCATGCTATTTGAAGGGGCCAACCCGAATAATCCTGATCTGCTTGATTTGTCCGATCTCCCTCACCCCATGTTAGAAAAATTAATCCAATTGCTTATTTTGGATCGATATTTACTGATTACCATGAGAGAGGAGAAAGTGATCAAGTCCTATCCCATTTACCTTTTGAACCTTTATCGTGAAAAAAGCCTGTGGTTGATTGAAGGCTTTGATGTAAAGGAAGAGAAGAAACGGATTTTGCCTGTCGACAATCTCACAGATGTAAAACCATACTCTACAAAAAATAGATTTAGCAGGAAAAAGATATTAGAAAAACTAAGTAAGCAGGAGGAGGTAATCAACCTTGTCCTTGAACTTGGTCCAAAGGCAATTGCACAGTTCAAAAAATACCATCCTTTCAAAATGTCAATTTCTTATACGAATCCTTACCAAACTACAGCCATTTTAAAGACTTTTATCAATGTTAATTATTCAGAAGAAATAACCGAAATAACAAATTGGCTATTTTTCCTAGGTGAGGATATCAAGGTCAGGGAAATGCCTGTAGAAATCTTGGAAAGTTTACAAGAAAGACTACTACTATATTGTCCATAATCAATGCTGGTTAGACCTCGTATTAGATACATGAAGCTGAGTCGTATTTCGAACAAATCTCAATGAACCACCAATCTTACTTCCATCTTCTGTAGATCTCAGCTGCGGAAGAAAACGGTTAAAGATTTAATAAAACTCGATCAAAATTTAAAAGGTGAATATTCTTTGTTAGAGACAGAGCAGCAAACTACAATGGCATTGTAAGCCGAAATGATGAATGCGACAAATGATGGAACAGCGATTCCTATGAATTTTGACAAGAAGGCAGTTAAATACATTTTAGATAAAGGGGTTAATTTTATTGATTTCTTATGATGAAGAACTAATAAAGGATTTGGAATTAAAAGACCTTCTTAAAAGTGTCAAAGTACATAAAAATCCCGAAATTTATTTAGATTTAATAGAACAAAAATTTGATTTTGCTGGTTCAAAAATAGATTGGTTACAAACCAATAAACATTATAGTAAGAGCTCAAATAATGAATCGTTACTTCCTGATGCTCTTCTATTTATAACTGAATTAAAAGGCAAATATTTAGATAATCACTTACAAGTAATTTACATAGGGGATAACCTTACAGAGTTTGGGTATCAGTTTGAATTAAAACAATTAGAAGAGCTACTAGTCTATTTTTTAAATATCCCTCAGCACCACTACTTTATATCATTAAAAGGTGATTGGTGTATTTGTATTTCATTTGAAAACGATTTGGATTTCGGATTTAGTTTAAACAAAAAATAATTTTAAACGTCACGTATAGGAAAAATAAAAGATGATAAGAAGTGAAAAAACCTTGACTGGCTTTATATCATTCAAGGTTTTTTGTGTTTATTGGTCCTCAAACACTTAAAAAAAGACAAAGGACTCTTTGCCTGAAAGCACACTCAAATTGTGTGTTTTTCTTATGAAAAGAACACACAATCGCTGCACAGCACGTGCTGAAGACATTTGGACTTCTTTGATGCATGTGAGTTGATTAGACTTATAAGCAAAGAGAAGAAAGGAGGAATTCCAACTGTACTTAACCAAAAGGGGCACGACTTTACTATCTATGCTGCTTCACACGACATCTTATCTATCAATAGAAGATTTACAGAATCGGATGAAAGTCTCGACTCGAACCGTTTACGCTGAAATCAAGCGAATGAACAGCTGGCTGGAAACTCATCAGCTTAGTGGTGTGCAGCGAAAAGGTCAACTTGGCTATTATTTAAATCCTCTGGAAAAAGAAATCATTATTCAAAAAGCTGACGCCATTCTTGTTGGTCACGATTATGAACCATGTAAAAAGGAACGAAGGGCCATCTTGCTTTTATCCATAGCATGCAGCGAGCATTGCCTAAGAATTGATGATTTTATGAAGATGACAAAGGTGAGCCGAAATACATTGCTTGAGGATATGAAACAGCTAAAAGAGGCGCTTTCAAAGCAGGAGATCACACTCCGCTATCAGGCAGCAAGCGGCTATGTGATTTCAGGAGACGAAAGGTCCATTCGATTGGCACTCAAACCTTATATACATTTCATTCGCACAATGATAAAAAACGAAAAAACGTTTCCGTCATTTTGGTTAAAGGGACCTATTTCGTCCAAACGGGTACACCATCTCCTCCAGCAGTCAGAACAAGAACTTAAGCTTGAATTTGCAGATGAGATGCTGGATCAGCTCTCTTTGGATCTCTTTTTCTACTTCAAGCGGATGAAGCTAGGGCATGCTGTACACATTTCAAACGAAGAAAAGCGAACATTGCAGGAAACAGAGGAATGCTTGGCGGCTATTCGTTTCATGGCGCAGATTCAAAAAGAGGCCAGTCTCATTGTTCATGATGATGAGATCTATTTTCTTAGCACCCTATGGCTCAGTGCAAAAAAGCAAAAACTTCCATCAATTAAAAAACCAGAAGAACATCTCATTCGCACCATCGCCAGACAAATGATATTTGACTTTCAGCGATATGCTTGTATTTCCTTTCAAGAACCAAAAGCATTGGAGCAAAACTTAACCATGCATTTAATTCCAGCTTATTACAGGCTCATCTATCACATTGGTATAATCAACGAACTGACGGAGTCTATAAAAAAAGCACAGCCAGAAGTATTTGAAATCACTCAAAAAGTTGCCTGCCATTTAGAAAAGGCGGCCTGTTCAAAGTTGAGTGACCATGAAGTTGCATATCTCGCCATGCATTTTGGCAGCTGGATGAGAAGAGAAGGAATTTCATCAATTGTTAAGCGTTCTGTATACATTGTCTGCGGAGAAGGAATCGGCACAAGTAACATGCTGAAAACTCAGCTCCTCGAATTAATCGGCTACATCGAAGTACGCGGGCTGTTATCAAAGCGTGCATATGAAGAATTAGCAGCCGTTAATGCAGATTTCGTTGTGTCCACAACACCTATTACGTTTAAAGGAAAACCAGTTCATCTCGTTCATCCTATTTTAACTGCCTATGAGAAAAAAACATTACTTCAATACGGGAAAGGCTTAGAAACGATGGTTGACGAGCAGCATGTAAACGCTTTATTCAACATCATTCAACAGCATACCATCGTACAAAATAAACAAGCACTGCTTCGTGACATTCAGGAGCTGCTTCATCCCACATATGTATCCTATCAGAAAGGGTGGAACCCAGTGTTAAACGATTTATTAACAGAACAAACCATTAAGCTCCACCAAACAGCAGACACATGGCAAGAGGCGATTACAAAAGCGGCGCAGCCTTTACTTGACCAAAATGCCATTGAAACAAGTTATGTAGAAGCCATGATTCAGTCTGTTCATCAAAATGGTCCTTATATTGTGATTGCACCACAAGTGGCCATTCCACATGCAAGGCCCGAGGATGGCGTGAACAAATTGAGCATGACACTCATGTCATTCAAACAGCCCATTTCGTTTTCAAAGGATGGCAAAAAGCAGGTGAGGCTCGTCATTGTGTTAGCCGCTATTGACAGCATGAGCCACTTGAAAGCACTCAAACAGCTGACCATGCTGTTAAGTGAAGAGAAACGGACGAAACAATTGATTGAAGCAGAAGATTTAGCATCGGTTCAAGAATTAATTGATCAATTTTCACAAGTATAAAGGGGGAAAAAGAGAATGAAAAAAATTCTAGTTGTATGTGGAAACGGGTTAGGAAGCAGCTTTATTGTAGAAATGAATGTCAAAAAAGCATTAGAAGAATTAGGTCTTATAGCTGAAGTGGATCATACCGATCTCAGTACAAGTAAAAATGAACAAGCAGATCTTTATATCGGCGCAGCTGATATTATTGACCAGCTGAATGACGGCACAAGAAATGTGGCTGGCTTAAATAATTTGTTAGACCAGAAAGCCATTAAGGACGTCCTTCGTCAACACATTTAAGTCATGAAAAAGGGGGATTCACATCATGATAGAACTGATCATGAACGATATATTGGGCACACCTGCCATTCTCATCGGTTTATTTGCTCTAGCCGGTTTACTTTTGCAGAAAAAATCAGCCGCAGATACTGTGTCAGGCACCTTGAAAACAACCATGGGCTTTTTAATATTAGGGGCGGGCGCTACAGTCGTCTCTGATTCACTCGGGGTTTTTCGAAAGATGTTTGAAGCAGCCTTTCACATTCAAGGGGTTGTGCCAAATACAGATGCTATGGCCGCCATTGCTCAAAAAGAATTCGGTACACAGACAGCACTCATTATGATTTTTGGCATGCTGGTCAATTTGTTACTTGCAAGATTCACACCCTTTAAATACGTCTTTTTGACTGGGCATCATACGTTGTATATGGCGGCTATGCTCGCCGTCGTTCTCTCAACAGCCGGTATGCACGGGTGGCTGCTCATCTCAACTGGTTCAATGATATTAGGGGCAGCTATGGTCATTGCACCCGCAATCCTTCAGCCGTTTACGAGGAAAGTCACCGGAAGCAATGATCTCGCGCTCGGACACTTCAGTACTTTCGGTTATTTTACTGCGGGAATGATCGGCAAATGGGTTGGTTCTCCTGAAAAATCAACGGAAACCATTCAAGTGCCTAAATCACTCGGTTTTCTAAGAGATACATCTGTTGCCATTTCGATTACGATGGCTTTGCTGTTCTTTGCGATTGCACCGTTTGCAGGAATTCCTTTTATAGAACAAATTAGCGGGGGCACGAACTTCGCTGTCTTCATTCTCATTCAGGCGATTACGTTTGCTGCTGGTGTGTACATTATTTTAGCAGGGGTACGGATGGCCATTGGCGAGATCGTGCCTGCTTTCAAGGGGATTGCCGATCGATTCGTGAAGGGAGCAAAGCCGGCACTTGATGCGCCAACCGTTTTTCCATTTGCGCCAAATGCGGTCATTATTGGTTTTTTATGCAGCTTTGCAGGAGGCATCGTATCCATTTTTCTTTTACCTTTGTTTGGTTTAACTGTCATTGTCCCTGGTCTTGTCCCGCACTTTTTTTGCGGTGCTACAGCAGGAGTGTATGGCAATGCAACAGGAGGGGTAAGAGGTGCTGTCGCTGGGTCCTTTGTAAATGGGTTGCTTCTTTCCTTTTTACCTGCTTGTTTATTACCTGTGCTCGGAACCCTCGGCTTTGAAGGGACAACGTTTGGAGATACAGACTTTGGTATCATCGGAATCTTAATTGGATTGATCAAGTTTTTATTTCAGCTGTAAAAAGGAGGAGACTGAGATTGACAGCCACTTTTTCACCTTCACTGATGTGCATGGATCTCACGCATTTCCGTGAACAAATTCATCTTCTCAACACGAGAGCAGACCGGTACCATGTCGATGTGATGGATGGGCATTATGTGAAGAATATGACGTTATCACCCTTTTTCATTGAACAGCTTCGGAAACTGACAAATTTACCGATTGATGTTCATCTAATGGCTGAACACCCCCAAGAATTTTTAATCGATGCATGTATTGATGCAGGCGCAACGATGATTTGTTTACACCCAGAAGTCGTGCAGAAAGATGCCTTTCGAATCATACGGCATATTCACCAAAGAAAATGTGAGGTTGGCTTTGTTTTAAACCCCGTCACACCAGTTGCAGCATTAGAGTCCTTTATTCATTTAATAGACCGAGTGACGATCATGACGATCGATCCAGGCTTTGCCGGACAGCCATTTATTAAAGAAATGCTTCAGAAAATTAAACAGGTGAAAGATATCAAAAAACACGGAGGATACTCGTTTTCAATTGAAGTAGACGGCTCTTGTAATGAGAGCACGTTCCGGCTGCTTGCTGAGGCTGGAAATGAGATCTACATCATCGGCACCTCAGGTTTATTTGGACTTCATAAACAACTCGACACTGCTTGGGAAACAATGAAGCAAATATTTTCAAAAGAAACAGCTTCAATCGAATCGCGTTAGTAAAAGAGAGGATGAAACCCATCCTCTTTTTTACGCAATTTTTACTAAAATGATATTTACTCACCAAAACTTACCCAAAAACAAAATAAAAATCGCAAATCTATAATTGAAAGCGCTTTATTAATATGTTATCCTTCAAATATCTTTAGTAAATATTTAGTTAAATAACGATGAGGAGTTTGCCTATGACCACACTCAAAGATATTGCTCATGATGCAAAAGTGTCCGTTTCCACTGTATCCCGTGTGTTAAATGGCGATCAAACACTTGCCGTTTCACACGCAACGAGACAAAACATCCTCGACATTGCAAAGAAGTTAAACTATACCCCAGTGAGAGCAAGAAAAGCCGATCAAGCAGAAGAAAAAAGCCAATCTGAATCCCCAGTCATCGGTATCGTTGTCGCTCAATCCATTGACGAAGAATTAAATGATCCCTTTTTTTCATCGATTCGAAAAGGAATTGAAAAAGAATATGCCAAACAAGGCCTGTCCACTCTCCATACCTTTCGCCTAAGAAGCATGGATAAAGGGGCGATGCTAAAGGATATTGACGGCTTGATCGTCATTGGACGAATCAGCCCCGATACAGTTGAAAAAATGACAAATCGAATGGAACACATTGTTTTTATCAATCATTATGCAGATGAAGATTTGTATGATTGTGTACATGTGGATTTTGTCAGAGCGGCAGATCGCGCCATTCGTCATCTGCAATCACTCGGCTATACACATCTAGGCTATATTGGCGGGAAAGAGCGGGAGCATTATTTCGAAGGCAACGCTGTGATTGAGGACGAAAGACAAACCACGTTTATGAAAAGAATGCAGGAAGCGGGCGCTCTTCATATGGAAGACATCCACATTGGTGAATACTCCATGCAAGAAGGCTATTCGCTTATGCAGCAAGCTATCAAAAAAGGAAAACTGCCGCAGGCCTTTTTCATTGGAAGTGACTCTATGGCCATCGGGGCAATGCGCGCTCTCCATGAAGCCGGTCTACACGTTCCTTCAGATGTATCCATTGTTGGATTTAATGACATTGAAGCCGCATCATTTTCAAGCCCGCCGCTTACGACTGTCAAAGTATATACAGAAGAAATGGGGGAAGTCGGTCTGAAGCTTTTGCTTGAGAGAATAAACGGAAGAAAACTTCCTCTAAAAGTCGTCGTGCCAACAACACTCATCGAGCGAGGCAGTACATGTCTCATCCATGAAAGGGGGTGAACCATCGATTTCAGCAAACAAAAAAGAGACAAAAAAGCAGAAAGCAAGCTGCTTAGCATGATGGCCAGATCATGCTAAGAACAAGGCAGCCTGCCGGTATGCTCTCTTATCTCTTTGAAAAGAATAGAATTCCAGTATAATGGACTTCTTTTGTTTCCGCAACTGCATGAATTCTACCGAGTATCGTCTGAATTTTCAGTGATCAAAAGGAGGAAACCATGAATAAAAAAATCATGCTGCTGACTGCAGCCATATTCTTGACCATGATTTTGTCTGCTTGCGGTAATAACGGTTCTTCTGAAGCAAATGGAAAGGTCACCTTGACGCTATTTTCAACGATGAGCAACAGCGGGGAAAGAAAAGCGTTTGAAGAAGTGATTCGTGAGTTTGAAAAGGAGCATCAACACATTCGAATCGATGCCAATTTCCCAGGCAACAGCTATGAAGATATGATCCGCGTCAAAATGGGGGCAAACGATATGCCAGACCTTTTTGATACACATGGTTGGGCCAAACTACGCTATAGCGAATATGTGGCTGATTTAAAAGAGATGGATTGGGTCAAACAGCTTGATCCTTCACTCGACCAGATTTTAAAAGACCAAGATGGCAAAGTGTACGCCTATCCGCTGAATCAAGCAAAAGACGGGCTTAGCTTTAATGCCAATCTATTAAAAGAATATGGCGTCGAAGTCCCAAAAACACTTGATGAATTAAAATCGGCGTTGCTGACAGTGAAAGAAAAAAGCAAAGGAGATGTTGTGCCGCTCTGGATACCAGGAGGAGATAACTCAAATATTGCCCAAGTCTTTGATGAACTGGCGACGCCTTTATTAATCACCGATCAAAAACATCAATACGGAAAGGAACTTGAAAACGGATCATTTGATTGGTCTCTCTATACACCGCTTGCACAATTCATGAAAGATCTGAAGGATCAAGACCTTTTAAACAAAGATGTCCTGACAGCGAAACTCTCTCAAGCACCGGAACTCATGGCGCAAAACAAAATCGCCTTCACCTTTGTCGGAGGATCGTTAGGACCTGAAGCAACAGAGCTGAATCCATCAATCAAAGTAGGCACGATGCCTGTTCCAGCCATCCATGAAGGAGATAAACAAAGCTGGATTGGCGGAGAACGGTTTACTGTCGCTGCTTGGAAGGATTCTAAGCATTTAAAAGAAGCAAAGCAATTCATCGATTTTTTAGCAAAGCCTGAAAACGCCAAAAAAATCGCAGAGGGCACATCCTCTGAAACAGCTCTAAAACAAGTGAAAGCGAAAAACTATTACTCTACATTTTACGATCAATACGAACAGGTGAAGATTGAACCGTATTTCGATCGAAAATACTTACCAAGCGGAATGTGGGCGGTCATGGCAACAACGGGTCAAGAATTATTAGCAGGCTCGATCACACCAGAACAGTTGTCAAAGAAAATGGAAGAGGAGTATAAGCGTCTGAAAAAACAATAGCCGATGGATGCTGAAACAGGAGTGAAGCCAATGAATGACATCACAAAAGCAAAGCAGCCAGCCGCATTCACCTCTTTACCAAAACAAAAGATACAAAAACGCCACAATTCATCACTTTGGTGGATGTACATGCCAGCTGTTCTCGTCGTCAGTACCTTTATCATTTATCCTTTTTTGAACGGCATTCAGCTTTCTTTTACGAATTGGAACGGTTTCTCACAAACTTATCAATGGATTGGTCTTAAGCAATATGATCGGCTGCTTCAGGATCAAGCGACATGGCTTGTAGTCAAAAACACGCTTCTCTACGGAATTGGGAGCACCATCTTACAAAATATCATCGGACTTGGATATGCGCTCTTATTAAATCAAAGCTTAAAGATGAAAGCCATCACAAGAACGGTCATCTATTTACCTGTCATGATCAGCCCGATTGCGATGGGCTATATTTGGTATTTTGTGTTTGCTTACCAAGGCGGTGCCTTAAATGATGTGGTGACGCTTTTTGGATTTGATCAAATAAATGCGCTCGGCAACCCGCAATTCAACACATGGATCATTGTGCTTGTCAACACATATCAATTCGTCGGGATTGCGATGATCATTTATTTAGCAGGACTTCAAAGTATCCCTAAGGATTATTACGAAGCGGCACAATTAGACGGCGCATCGAGCTTTCAACAATTCAGGCGGATTACATTGCCGCTGCTTATGCCGTCGATCACCATTAATGTTGTGCTGAATGTCATTGGCGGGCTCAAGCTCTTTGATGTCATTGTGGCACTCACGGGCGGCGGACCTGGAGATTCCTCGCAATCCATGTCGACCTTTATGTATGATCTGTATTTCAAACGTCAGGATGCAGGCTATGCAGCGACGCAAGGGGTGTTCATGGCGGTCATCATCCTTATCATTAGTGTCGCAGCGCTGATTTATTTCAAACGAAAGGAGACCGAGGTGTGATGGATAACGCCTATAAACGCAAGAAAAGATGGTACTCCTTCCTCGCACTATTGATTACATTGCTACACCTCATTCCATTTTATATTTTGGTGACGACTTCATTAAAAGGGATAGGAGATTTTAGTTCAAAATGGCTGTTTCCAAAAGCGCTGCACCTTGAAAACTTCCGCACAGCATGGACAGAGGCTCAGCTTGGCCAGTCCTTTTTGAATACAGTGATCATTACGTTCAGCTCCGCTGTATTGCTCATTATATTTGGATCTCTTGCAGCCTATCCGCTTGCAAGAAGGAACACCAAGCTAAATAAAGCAGTCTATGTTTTATTTATTGCCATTATGGTCATTCCACCGCTCACAGCCCTTGTCCCGCTCTATAAAATGGTCGTTCAAATCGGGATGATGAACACCTATCAAATTGCTATTTTAAATAATGTGGCTGCTTTTTTGCCGCTGACGATTTTCTTATACGCAGGCTTTATCAGGTCGACCATTCCAAAGGAGCTTGAAGAAGCTGCCCGTATTGATGGAGCAGGGACACTCAGAGTTTTTTTCACTGTCGTTTTTCCGCTTCTAAAGCCCATTACCGCTTCTGTATTAATCATTGCCTGCGTGTATATTTGGAACGACTATCAATTTGCTATCTTCTTTTTGCAAGATAAAGAGATGCATACACTCACGGTCGCCTTATCCCATTTTTTTGGTCAAAATCAGCATCAGCTCCAGCTCGTTGGTGCAGCTGCCCTCATTGCGATGGTGCCAATGGTTACGATGTTTTTACTTTTACAAAAATATTTTATCGCAGGGCTTTCACAAGGCTCTGTCAAAGGCTAGCCCAATATGGATGTAAAAAGGAGAGTCGTCTATGTCTAAAATTACATTTATCGGTGCAGGGAGTACCGTGTTTGCTAAAAATATATTAGGAGATTGTCTGTTTGTTCCTGCCCTTGCAGGCTTTGAATTCGCATTATATGATATCGACCTCAACCGGCTGAAAGAATCAGAAACGATGCTACGGCATTTAAAAGCAAATTACGGTGCAAATGTGACCATCCAATCCTATCAAAACCGGAAAGAAGCCTTACAGGATGCGAAATATGTCATCAATGCCATCCAAGTTGGAGGCTATCGGCCAAGTACAATCATTGATTTTGAAATACCTAAAAAATATGGATTAAGACAAACGATTGCAGATACGGTAGGGATCGGCGGCATCTTCCGTTCCCTTCGAACCATTCCGGTCATGCTTGACTTTGCAAAGGATATGGAAGAGGTTTGCCCAAGTGCTTTATTGTTAAATTACACAAACCCTATGGCCACATTGACAAGTGCAATGCTGCGCTATACTCAGATTCAAACAGTTGGCCTTTGTCATAGTGTGCAAGTGTGTACAAAGGACCTATTTGAATCTCTTGAAATGGAACATGAAGGCATTGAAGAAAAAATCGCCGGCATTAACCATATGGCATGGTTATTAGAGGTGAAACGGGATGGTAAAGACTTGTATCCAGAAATCAAAAGACGAGCAAAAGAAAAGCAGCAATCGCGGCATCATGATATGGTTCGTTTTGAACTGATGGATAAATTCGGCTACTATGTCACAGAATCCTCAGAGCACAATGCCGAATACCATCCATATTTCATTAAATCACGGTACCCTGAACTAATCGGTCAGTTTAACATTCCGCTCGACGAATACCCAAGGCGCTGCGAGGAACAAATCAACAATTGGAATACAATGAAGCATGACCTTGTAGGAAACACACAGATCACACATACCCGCTCTAAAGAATATGGTTCACGTATCATTGAAGCGATCGAAACGAACGTTCCCTTTAAATTTGGCGGAAATGTTCTGAACACTGGCGGGCTCATTGACAACCTGCCTGAAAAAGCCTGTGTAGAAGTACCATGTGTGGCAGATCGAAGCGGCATCATGCCATGCTATGTCGGAGAGATCCCTGAACAATTGGCTGGACTCAACAGAAGCAATATCAGCTCCCAGCTGATGACAATAGAAGCAGCCATCAGCGGAAAAAAAGAGCACATTTATCAAGCTGCTTTACTTGATCCACACACAAGCGCTGAACTATCAATCGATGACACCATTAAATTATGTGATGAACTCATTGAAGCACATGGAGAGATGCTGCCAAATTATATTGAACCGAATCAATATGCAGGATCAACCAAATAATATCAATGAACCAGCCTCTACCTGATGTGCCGCGCATCAGGTATTTCTTATGAAGCAAAAAGAGGATTGACTGAGGGTCATTTTCATATTATGATTTTTCTGAAGTTAACCAACAGTTAACCAAAAATACATCATGGATTTTTGGCATTCTCGTGTCATATGTCACAAACAAACCAGATGATCACAACGTAAACCAAAACTGCCGTTTGATTTGACAAAGAGTGTATACAGATGAATGCCCGTTAGATGAGACAATGACGATACATACACACCCTTTAAGCATGACATTCTTTAACAAAGAGGAGAGAGGGAACATGACCAAAACAGATGTACAAATGTTGAAAAATTATATTGGCGGACAATGGATTGAGGCAGAAACAAGTCAAACAGAATCAGTGTATAACCCAGCTACTGGCGAAATCATCGCGGAAGTGCCGCTTTCAACAAAAACAGATGTTGAACGTGCGGTACAAGCAGCACAGGAAGCGTTTACTACTTGGTCTAAAACTGCTGTTCCCCGGCGTGCACGCATTTTATTTAAATACCAGCAGTTACTCGTTGAGAACTGGGATGAGCTGGCTGAACTCGTAACGATTGAAAACGGAAAAAGTGTAACAGAGGCAAAAGGAGAAGTGCAGCGCGGGATTGAATGTGTGGAATTTGCTGCGGGCGCACCGACGTTAATGATGGGAAAACAGCTGCCAGATATTGCGACTGGACTTGAATCAGGCATGTACCGCTATCCAATTGGCGTCATCGGCGGCATTACGCCATTTAACTTTCCAATGATGGTTCCATGCTGGATGTTCCCGCTTGCCATTGCCTGCGGAAATACGTTTGTTTTAAAACCTTCAGAACGAACACCTATTCTTGCGGCACGGTTAGCTGAGCTGTTTGAAGAAGCGGGTCTTCCAAAAGGTGTTCTCAACATCGTCAATGGAGCTCACGATGTCGTCAACGGACTGCTTGAACATCAAAAGGTCAAAGCCATATCATTTGTCGGCTCTCAGCCAGTCGCTGAATATGTCTATAAAAAAGGAACGGAGCATGGCAAACGTGTCCAAGCACTTGCAGGCGCAAAGAATCACTCCATTGTCCTCAAAGATGCGGATTTAGACGCGGCAACGAAACAAATCATCGGGGCTGCCTTTGGATCAGCGGGAGAGCGCTGCATGGCTGCAGCCGTTGTCGCAGTGGAAGAAGAAGTGGCTGATGAGTTGATTCAAAAATTAGTGGATGAATCAAACGAGCTCGTCATTGGAAACGGAATTAATGAAGAGGTCTTTCTTGGGCCAGTCATTCGAAAGGAACATAAAGAACGAACGCTTCAATACATCCAGTCAGGGATTGAAGAAGGAGCAAGCCTCATTCGTGATGGCCGGCAAGACCACGAAACAAATGGAGAAGGGTATTTCATCGGACCGACGATCTTTGATCATGTCACAAATCAAATGAAAATTTGGCAGGACGAGATTTTCGCCCCAGTCTTATCAATTGTCCGTGTTTCCTCATTAGCAGAAGCCATCGACCTGTCCAATCAATCAAAATTTGCGAATGGTGCCTGCCTGTATACGGACAGCGCTTCAAGCATAAGAGAATTTCGTGAAAACATCGAAGCGGGCATGCTCGGTGTAAACATCGGTGTACCTGCACCAATGGCATTCTTCCCGTTTTCCGGCTGGAAGGATTCTTTCTACGGAGACTTGCATGCCAATGGAACAGACGGAGTGGAGTTTTACACAAGAAAGAAAATGGTCACCGCTCGTTATATGTAAGCTATATGCAATGAATCATAAGAAGAAAAAATGCAGCCCCAGCATAGGAGACTGCATTTTTTTGTTGTCTTCTAGTCAAAAAGTAAGGGTTTTCAACGTGATTCCAGCAAGGATTTACACTAGAAATCATTCTTTATATTCATTCTTCATCAGTACCTCTCAACATATTTTGAAATTGGGCCTAAACCCCAATATTAGGAAGATGAAAACAGGAGGAAATGAAACGATGAGGACGAGGATGAAGTGCGGCGTTGGTTTATTGATTCTTGCTTTGGTACTGAGCTTTTTACCGGTATATGATGCGAGTGCGGCAAGCACAACAATTGCAAAACGTGTAGGAAATGCCAACCCGCTCATAGACCACCACTTGGGCGCTGATCCATTTGCGCTCACCTATAACGGAAGAGTGTACATTTATATGTCGAGTGATGACTATGAATATCACAGCAACGGAACGATTAAGGATAATTCTTTTGCCAATTTGAATAGGGTCTTTGTCATCTCTTCAGCAGATATGGTGAACTGGACAGATCATGGCGCGATTCCAGTAGCTGGGGCAAATGGCGCAAATGGCGGCAAAGGAATTGCCAAATGGGCAGGTGCTTCCTGGGCTCCATCAGCAGCGGTGAAAAAAATCAATGGGAAGGATAAATTTTTCCTTTATTTCGCGAACAGCGGCGGAGGGATTGGCGTTCTGACATCAGACTCCCCCATCGGTCCATGGACAGATCCTATCGGAAAAGCACTCGTCACGCCAAATACACCAGGGATGTCCGGGGTTGTATGGCTTTTTGATCCTGCCGTTTTTGTAGATGATGACGGCACTGGTTATCTATATGCCGGCGGAGGTGTTCCAGGCGGTTCTAATCCAACGCAGGGACAATGGGCGAATCCTAAAACAGCAAGAGTTCTAAAACTAGGACCTGATATGACAAGTGTGGTAGGCAGCGCATCAACCATTGATGCTCCTTTTATGTTTGAAGATTCGGGGATGCATAAGTATAACGGAACCTATTACTATTCCTATTGCATCAACTTTGGCGGCTCCCACCCAGCAGATAAACCACCTGGTGAGATCGGTTATATGACGAGCTCAAGTCCGATGGGTCCCTTTACGTATAGAGGGCACTTCCTGAAAAATCCGGGTGCATTTTTCGGGGGAGGCGGTAATAACCATCATGCTGTGTTCAATTTTAAAAACGAGTGGTATGTCGTGTATCATACCCAAACGGTCAGCTCTGCTTTATACGGAGCAGGAAAAGGCTACAGATCTCCGCATATTAATAAGCTTGTGCATAATGCTGACGGTTCTCTTCGAGAAGTCGCAGCCAATTTTGAAGGGGTTAAACAGCTTTCCAATTTGAATCCTTATCAGCGGGTAGAAGCTGAAACATTTGCTTGGAATGGACGCATTTTAACAGAGGCATCTTCAGCTCCAGGCGGACCGTTCAATAACCAGCATGTCACAAACATTCAAAACGGAGATTGGGTGGCTGCCAGTAACGTCGATTTCGGATCAAACGGCGCGAGAACATTTAAAGCGAATGTAGCGTCAAATGCAGGTGGGAAGATAGAAGTACGCCTCGGAAGTCCTGACGGCAGACTCGTCGGAACACTGAATGTCCCTTCCACAGGGGGAGCAAATAACTGGCGAGAAGTAGAAACGACAGTAAACGGAGCAGCAGGCGTACACAACGTATTTTTTGTTTTTACTGGAACAGGTGCAAACCTATTTCAATTTGATTCCTGGCAGTTTACTCAAAGGTAACGAAGAAAGACAAGATGATAGGAGAGTGGAAGAATTTGATGTCAATGATCAAAAAACCAATCTGCACTTTATTGATCTGCTTCACCATGCTGTCTGTCATGTTCATCGGACCTGGCGTGACTGAGGTTTCAGCAGCAGATGCCAATATTAATATCAATGCGGAAAGACAAGTGATTCGCGGCTTTGGCGGAATGAACCATCCGGCTTGGATTGGTGATTTGACCGCACCTCAAAGGGAAACCGCCTTTGGCAATGGGCAGAATCAATTAGGATTTTCCATTCTAAGAATTTTTGTAGATGAGAACAGAAATAATTGGCACAGAGAGGTCGCTACTGCCAAAAGAGCAATAGAGCATGGAGCTTTGGTGATCGCTTCACCTTGGAATCCTCCAAGCAATATGGTAGAGACCTTCAACCGGAATGGTACATCTGCAAAGCGACTCAGATACAATCAATACGCCGCATATGCTCAGCATCTGAACGATTTTGTGACGTATATGAAAAATAATGGCGTCAATCTCTATGCTATATCTGTACAAAATGAGCCCGATTATGCACACGAATGGACATGGTGGACTCCTCAGGAAATCCTGCGTTTCATGAGAGAAAATGCTGGCTCCATTAATGCTCGCGTGATCGCACCAGAATCCTTTCAATACCTTAAAAATATATCAGATCCTATCCTAAACGATCCGCAGGCGCTTGGAAACATGGACATTCTCGGAGCCCATTTGTACGGAACCCAAATCAGCCAGCTTCCGTATCCACTTTTCAAACAAAAGGGCGGGGGAAAGGAGCTTTGGATGACAGAGGTCTACTACCCGAATAGCGATAACAATTCAGCGGACCGCTGGCCTGAGGCATTAGGGGTTTCAGAGCATATTCACCATTCGATGGTAGAAGGGGACTTTCAGGCATATGTTTGGTGGTACATCCGCAGATCCTACGGCCCTATGAAGGAAGATGGCCTGATCAGTAAACGCGGTTACAACATGGCGCATTTCTCCAAGTTTGTACGCCCAGGATACATCAGAATTGATGCAACGAAAAGTCCTGAACCGAATGTTTTCGTATCAGCCTATAAAGGAAACAATCAGGTCGTCATTGTCGCGATTAACAAAAACAATACAGGAGTCAATCAGCACTTTGTGATGCAAAACGGAACTGCTTCACAAGCGTCAAGATGGATCACAAGCAGCAACAGCAACCTTCAGCCTGGTACAGACTTAAATATATCAGGTAATCAATTTTGGGCTCATCTCCCGGCTCAAAGTGTGACAACATTTGTGGTCAAACGCTAGAATGAATTGAATCACCAAAAGCCAATTTTCTCATTTCAAAAGAAAATTGGCTTTTTTTATGCAAATAGGAAGTTGATTTTTTCACTATGTACTTACATTGGGTATAATAATGGCAATGACTTCAGGAGAGTGATCAATGTATGCCAAAGCTTCAAAGCAAAGTATTAATGATCGATGACGAAAAAGAAATCTTGGAATTAATTAACACTGTATTAACAAGGGAAGGCATTGATCGCGTCATCACTGCTTCAACTGCCCGTGATGGGCTTGCAAAATTTCATCAAGAACAACCCGATCTTGTCATACTTGATATTATGCTGCCAGACGGTGAAGGCTATGATATTTGCAGACAAATCAGAGAGACCTCCCATGTTCCGATTATCTTTTTATCAGCAAAGGGAGAAGAATCCGACAAAATTGTAGGACTTGCCATCGGCGGAGATGACTACATTACAAAACCATTCAGTCCAAAGGAAGTCGCCTACCGGGTGAAAGCGCAGCTGAGAAGGATCTCATACTTGCAGTCAACTCAAGCCGATCCCGTGATCAAAAAAGGGCCGTTTGAGTTAAACGAGCAGCAAGCAGAACTGACTAAAAATGGAGCGGTCATTGAGCTCACGCCGAAAGAGCTTCTGCTGATGACCTACTTCTTGCAGCATCCGAACCGCGTCATCAGTAAAGAAACGCTTTATCAAACCGTTTGGGGGGAAGACTTCTTCGGTTCTGACAATACGGTAATGGTTCACATCCGAAGACTACGGGAAAAAATAGAGGATTCCCCGTCAACACCAGAGTTTCTCGTCACTGTCAAAGGGCTTGGTTATAAATTTGTTGTAAAGGATGCGTAAAGATGAAATGGCGATTAACAGGCAGATATATGGTCTCTGTCATTATCGTGACCATTATCACGGTCTTTATCAACTTATTCGGATTTATGATTTGGCTCGTACTTCAGGCAAACAGCCAGCATAACGAGGAAAATACACCCGAAACCTTCACAAGATCATTTGAACAATACGTCTCTTTTTCTGATCAAGGCATTACCGTAAACAAAGAAGGGCAGAAAGCCTTAAAACAACAGAATGCATGGATTCAAATTTTAGACGAAAATGGCCAAAACGTGTATCATGCGCAGGCACCTAAAGGACTAAAGAACAAATATACACCGATAGAAATCGTGAACTTACATAAATATAAAGATAAGCAATTATTATCGACCATTTATGCTGGCGGAAAAAAAGTAAAGGGCAAAGAATACAGTTACTTTATCGGATTTAAAGACCCTTCCATTGGAAAGTACCTATTCTCGTTTGACACGAAGGACTTAGTAACAAGATTCAATATCGGGACGATGATTTTATTATCAATTGATGCCATCATAGCGTTACTCATTGGTTACTTATTCAGCCGGCAGCTCACAAAACCGCTTGCCCGTGTCATTCATAGCATCCAGCGGCTGGCAAACGGCGATTACACGACAAATCTGCCTGCTAAAGGAATTTATAAAGATGTCTTCTATAATGTCAATCACTTATCAGAGCAGCTCGCTTCAAGCAAAAAAGAAAAAGACAAACTAGAGCAAATGCGGGAAGAATGGATCAGCCATATTTCTCATGATATTAAAACGCCGCTAGCTTCTATTCAAGGCTATGCAGAAATCATGAAAGACCAAAAGTATCCTCTTTCAAACCAGGACATTAGACATTACGCGGGCATCATTGAGAATAAATCATTGTATATCAAAGATGTCATGGAGGATCTGAATTTAACAACAAGGCTGAAAAATAACGGCGTCATGCTAAATAAAGAGCTGGTCAACATTGTGTCACTGTTGCGGGAAACGTTAATTGATATTTTAAACGATTCAAGATATGCCGATCAGACGATTGAGCTTCAAACGAATGAAGACAAGCTCATGCTGAATATTGATAAAATCCTCATTCGAAGAGCGGTCACCAATCTGATTTTAAATGCCCTCGTTCACAATGATCCTGATGTGACGATTATTGTACAGCTTGAACAAAAAGAAAGAACCCATATTACGATTCAAGACAACGGCAGAGGAATAGAAGAGGCAGAGCTGGAAAAAGTGTTTGACCGCTATTACAGAGGGACGAATACAGGAGTTTCGCATGCAGGCTCTGGTCTTGGGATGGCTATTGCAAAGGATATTATCGTCAAGCACGGCGGGGATATCACGATCCGTAGCAGTGTAGGAAAAGGAACAACAATTGACATCCAACTACCAGCATGAAAACATACAAAAAAAAAACGGTTCTGATCAACAACAGAACCGTTTTTTCATCTATTATTTATTCTGAAAACACTTTGATGCCTTTCACAATGTTCCAAATGAAGAAGTAGATAGCAACAAGGAATGTTACTGCATATGTCGCAATTAAGAAAGGCCCCGCATGGCTGATATCTTTCATACCAAGTAAACCTGAACCAAGGATGCCAATACCAAAAATCAAATAAGGAATAATATGCGTCCATAATGATTTTTTCGCATGATATTTCACGTCGTCCTGACCTAAGAAATAGACGATAATTGGGAACAAAAATGGTGCAAAAAAGATACTAAAGTAACATAATGAAGACAAGATTTTATTTTCTCTCAAAACGTTTCACCTCTATGATTTATTCACTACAAACCCATTGTACTACCTGAACCTTAACCTGTATTAATCCGAACCTTACAGCAACCTTAAACTTATTTACCTTTTAAAATAATTTATAAACGACATACTATAATATAGGTATTTAAATCTATCTTACCGAAAAAAATAGTTGACTTTGGTTTATCCTGTGTTTACAATAAAATCGTAACCGATGCAGGAGTGTTACTGATATCATCAGGCACCACCAAGTCAGGTAAACATGTTGTACATTTGTACGTTGTTTGCTGAGATTTTGGTGTTTTTTTATGCTTTTTTTAGCAGTTTTAGGTAAGGTGGGATGAAGATGTTCACCGTCGTTAAAGTTTTAAACAATAATATCGTATTGGCTCTAACAGACACTCAAAATGAAGTAGTTGTTTTTGGTACAGGAATAGGCTTTAAGAAGAAAAAAGGTGATACTCTTGATGAGAGCGCTGTCAGTAAGACATTTTATTCTGATCAGACGTCTCCATTAGAATCTCAACTTGCCGCTATCCCAACTGATATTCTTTTATTAACTGAAAAAATCATTCATATGGGCGAAGAGATATTGAATAAAAAATTAGGTTCCAGCATGCTGTTTTCGCTATCTGATCATCTTACCTTTTCAATTCAAAGGCATCAAGAAAAAATGGAATATGAAAACCCTATCGTATGGGAAATTCCACATCTATATTTTCAAGAATATCAAATTGGGAAAAAAGCACTTAAAATTATTCAAAAAATGATGGGAATTTCCTTTGAAGATACAGAAGCTTCACTCATTGCCCTTCATTTTGTAAACGCTCAAATAGATGGTCAGTCTATGGGAGATACGATCAAAATGACCCATCTCACGAAGGAAATCGTTAAGATTATTCAAAACATTTTCGAGATGGTATTAGATAAATCATCGATAGATTATTCGAGGTTTATCACTCATTTGAGATATTTTATTGTCAGACAAGAAACAAATCAACCGCCTCAGCAGATGGATGATTCATTAAAAGAATTAATTCAGGATCGTTATATGAAGAGCTATGCATGCGGTTTGATTATTAAAGAAATGTTAAAGCGTGAATTTAATTGGAATGTCACAGAAGACGAACTTGTTTTTCTAGTCATTCATATTGAAAGAATCACAAAGAAACATCAACAGAATACATGATTTCTTTTAGGCGTGTTATGAAAAAGCATTAACCTAAACAAATCTCCATTTAGAAGAATGGTCTTTCTAATGGTGGATTTTGTTTAGGTTTTTTTTGTGAAAATGAAGGGGTGAAGACATGAACAACAAAGAATTGGCGCAAGAAATTATCAAATTAATCGGCGGAACAGGCAATATATCTCAAAGTTGGCATTGTATTACGAGGCTGAGATTTAATATCAACGATGAAAAACAGGTAAAAGTAGATGAACTGAAAACAGTAGATGGAGTGCTCGGAGCGCAATTCCAAAGCGGACAATTCCAAGTCATTATTGGAGCAAAAGTTGCAGAAGTCTATGAGGAAATCGACCATCTGATTGGTGACAGCAGCAATGATTCTTCTCCTGCTAAACATACGTCAAAGATGAATCCAATCGAAGTCGTATTCGATGTCATTAGCGGAATTTTCACACCGATTTTGCCGGCGATTGTTGGTAGTGGATTGATTAAAGGGATCATGGCTTTGTTCGTTAGTTTAGGCTGGCTGACGGAAAAAAGCTCTACCTATGCTGTACTACAAATCTTTTCAAATGCTGTCTTTTACTTTTTACCTTTCCTCATTGCTTATTCTGCAGCGAAGAAATTTAAAACACGAGAATCTCTCGCGATGGCACTCGCTGGGATTTTATTGTATCCCACGATGGTGGAAGGGGCAGCAAAAGGGGCAGATCCACTTAGTTTTTTAGGATTGAGTATTCCATTAAATAATTATACTTCTTCCGTTTTACCGATTATTTTAGGAGTACTGCTACTTAGCTTTATCGATAAGTGGATAACGAAAGTCATTCCAAAATCTTTAAGCATCGTATTTACACCGGTACTGAGCTTAATGATCACAGCGCCTCTTACACTAGCTTTCATAGCGCCTATTGGAAACGTTTTCGGTCAGTATTTAGAGATCTTCTTCACTTCTTTATTCCATTTTGCTGGACCGATTGCAGGTTTATTAATGGGAGGCCTCATGCCTTTAATTGTGCTAACTGGAATGCATTACGCATTCTTCCCAAGCACGTTTGCCAGCTTTGAAAAAGTTGGATACGATGTCATGCTGCTTCCGATGAACTTTATTGCCAATATGGCACAAGCAGGCGCCGTTTTAGGAGTCATCATTCGCACAAAACGAGTAGAAACAAGGTCTTTGGCATTATCAACATTGCTTCCGAGTTTCTTTGGTATCACAGAACCAGCCATTTATGGAGTCACACTGAGATTGAAAAAGCCTTTCTATGCTTCATTAATTGGCGGGGCAGTTGGCGGATGTTTTTATGGTTTATTTTCAGTCAAAACGACAGCATTTTCAATTCCAGGTATTACATCTCTGCCAACTTACATTATGAAAGGCACAAACAATTTCCAGCTCGCTTTAATTGGAATAGCGCTGAGCTTTTTGGTCTCACTGCTTGTCACTATGTTCCTTGGTTTTAAAGAACCTGCCACAAAAGAAGAAGGTCAGCCGCTAAAACAAGGAAAGTCATCTAAAGATTCAGAGCATGCAGTCAATCAACAAGCTGCCAGACAAGTAAATCCTTATGAAGTACAAGCACCTATAACTGGTCAGGTCGTTCCTTTATCTGAAGTCAATGATGCCGTCTTCTCAAGCGAAATGATGGGCAAGGGAGTAGCGATTATGCCTGATAAGGGGGTGGTACAAGCACCGTTTTCCGGAAAAGTAGTGACCGTTACACCTACTAAACATGCAATAGGTTTGGTTTCAGATGATGGGATTGAATTATTAATACATGTAGGGATTGATACCGTCAGCCTAAATGGTCAATTCTTTGAGGTATTGGTGGAAGAAGGAGATGAAATCAACATCGGGGATCATTTATTATCATTTGATATAGAAGGAATTCAATCAAAAGAATTAAATGTTGTGACACCTATTATCGTCACTAATTCCTCGAAGTACCTAGATGTCATCCATACAGGTGACTCTTATGTCAACGCAGGAGAAAATAAACTCTTAATGCTCATTCATTAATCATAAATAGAAGGGATGATTGAAATGAAAGAATTAAAAAAAGGTTTTTCAGATAATTTCCTATGGGGTGGCGCAACAGCTGCCAATCAAATAGAGGGCGCATATTTAGAAGGCGGGAAAGGGCTGTCAACTTCAGACTACGCGGCATATAAAGATCCCTATGCACAAGGAAAAGTAAACAACTTTACATTCGATGTTAGTTCAGCTGAACTAAACAAATACAAGGAAAATCCTGATGCATTTGATTTCCCAAAAAGACGCGGAATTGATTTTTATCATCGTTATGAAGAAGATATCGCACTGTTTGCAGAAATGGGATTTAAAGTCTTTCGTTTGTCCATCTCATGGGCAAGAATCTTTCCAACAGGTTTAGAGGATAAGCCGAATGAAGAAGGATTGGCTTTTTACGATAAAGTATTTGATGAATGTGCGAAATATGGAATTGAACCGCTAGTAACGATGTCTCATTATGAAATGCCGATTACCTTAACAGAGAAATATAATGGATGGATGAGTAGAGAGCTTGTCCCATTGTTCGAAAAATACGCACGGGCGATTTTAGAAAGATATAAAAACAAAGTGAAATATTGGATTACATTTAATGAAATGAATATGAACCTCAATAGTCTTTATACAGGTGCTGGCATTTTAGAGGATTTAGTAGACCATAAATTACAGGCTGCTTACCAAGCATCTCACCATCAATTTGTGGCAAGTGCATTAACAGTGAAGGCAGCGAAGGAAATCATTCCAGATGTCCAAATTGGCTGTATGATTAACCAAATCGAAGCCTATGCAAAAACAACAAAACCAGAGGATCAGCTGCAGGCAGTCAAATCGAATCAATTGAATATGTTCTATCCTGATGTTCAAGCTAGAGGCGAATATCCAACATACATGGTGAAATATTTTGCTGATAATCAAATCAAGCTGGATATTGAAGAGCAGGATGAACAAATTTTGAAAGAGGGCACTGTTGACTTTGTTGCGATCAGCTACTATATGTCACACGTAGCAGAAGCGCGTGAAGATGCCGCTGAGCTAGCGGGTACGTTTGACAGCCCAATTAAAAATGAACACTTGGAATTATCACAATGGGATTGGCCGATCGATCCAATGGGTCTGCGCATTTCATTAATTAAACTGTATGACAGATACCAAAAGCCTTTATTTGTTTGTGAAAATGGACTTGGCGCAAGAGATACATTGACACAAGATGGAAAAATCCACGATGATTATCGAATTGATTATTTGAAAAAACATATTGAACAGATGAAAGAAGCAGTAAAAGAAGGTGTTGACTTAATGGGATACACACCTTGGGGCTGTATTGACTTAATCAGCTGCGGAACATCTCAAATGACTAAACGCTATGGTTTGATCTATGTGGATCAAGACGACCTAGGAAATGGTACACTGAATCGTTACCGGAAAGACTCATTTTTCTGGTACAAAAATGTAATTGCATCAAATGGAGAAGACCTATAAAAGCAGATTGAATGATGAAAAACACCATCTCAGGGCGCCTTAACCGGCTGCATGCGATGGTGTTTTATTTTTCACGAAAACATCTCTTGACCTTGAAGTATAGTTCAACCTTTATAATGTAATTATAGTAAAACAAAATCACAAAAAAGGAGTAACAATGGAGTTGATGACTAGAGGTGAACTGGCCAAACAAACTGGAATAAGCCCTGCCGCAATTCGTTACTATGAAGAACACAACATTTTACCTGTCCCGAGACGCCGTTCGAACGGTTATAGACTATACACAGAAGATTATATTGTGAAAATTCAATTGATCAAAGATGCCAAGTCATTAGGTTATTCACTAAAGGAAATAAAAGAAATATTGGAAATGCTGAGTCAAGACATAGAACTAGATACTTTAAAAAGAATTGTAAAACATAAACATGAAGAAATTGAAAAGAAAATCAAAAGCCTGCGCCTCATTCAAGACCTTTTATCTAACTTATTAAAGACTCCTGAGAAAGAAGTACAAGTGTATCTCAAATCATTTCGTGTGATGAATGAGGATGACGAATAAACATATCTGCTTAAAGGAGAGAAAATACAATGAGTGTCGAAATTTTTAACGGAGAACGTTCTGAAGAAAGTATTCAATTTGAAACATTATTCACGTCCCAAAGTAATAAAGAGAGTTTTGCTAGTGTCGAAAAAACCAAAAACTTTCTATCTCAAATAGAAAATATGAAGCCTTATGCAATCGGAGACGATGTAAAATTAGTGAGTGAAATAAAGGAGCAAATTTTCGAAGGAATGCAGGTTTTCACATTGAATGACCAAATGTCGAAAAAGCAAAAGGTGATTCTCTATATACATGGTGGCGCTTGGGTAAACCAGCCTCTTAATTTCCATTGGTGGTACATGGATAAAATGGCTCAATCCCTTAATGCCAAAGTGGTCGCTCCTATATATCCTAAATTACCTCATTATAGCTACCAAGATACTTATCCAAAAATCTTAAATCTATATAAAGAAATACTAAAAACGGTTGAGAGTACCGATCAATTAACGATTATGGGAGATTCAGCGGGCGGAAATATCTCACTTGGCCTGGCGCATCTCTTAAAGATGGAAAGTCTGCCACAGCCGAAGGATATTATTTTATTATCTGCATGTGTTGATATGAGTTTAAGCAATCCTCTTATATCTGAATATGCCGATAAAGATCCCATTCTAGCGCCAGAAGGAATAGATGTCATTACAAAAATGTGGGCAGCAGATAAAAAGGTAACTGACCCATTAATCAGTCCAATTCACGGAGACTTTCATGGTCTTGGGAAGATCACTCATTTTATTGGAACACATGATATTTTATATCCAGATGCACTAAAGCTTGATGAAAAGCTGACAGAACAAGGAATTAACATGAAAACCTTTGTTTATCCAGAAATGCTGCATGTGTTTGTCGTCATGCCAATCCCTGAGGCACAAGATGCTCAGGAAAAAATCATTCAGGTGATAAATAGTTAGGTCTTTTTCACACATCAAAATGCTCTGACTTAAATATTCGAAAAAATAGGCTGCTTACTGAAAGCAGTCTTTTTCCATTCAACATGAAATACATTTAGATTGTCAATTCACCTCAGATTAAAAATTCCTTAAATTCCAATTTTTGTTTACAACGCACGAATTTCCTATTAATATGATACATATTCGGTTCTTCACCCGTTCATAAAGGAGAGTGACATGATGAGTGTTTTCTTTCTTCATCCTATGGCGCTGATCTTATTTACATTGCCTTTGTTATCTTTGATTTGGGGGATTGTTGGCTACTGCATCTTTAAGCGAGTTTATATCGTTCTTATTATCACATTTGCCATCTCCACTATTTTCATATTTGCCTATACTGGGTTTGACATGTCAAATATGTATTGGGTCGTGTTGATGACCTTTTTATGCATGTGTACCTCTGTCATCACAAAAATCATTCGCTATATGTATGCCCGCTATAAAAGAGCATAACGAAAAAGCTGATATTCACAAAAATCAGCTTTTTCCATATAGAAATACATGGCGAACTAGTCAAAGTGAAAATAGGGGAACTGATTCCACTCAAATATACTCGAAGTTGATGTACGACCTAAACTTAGCAGGAAGAGGGACGCATCAAGCGTTCTCTTCGTTACATTCCAGATAACTGAAAAATCGCTCCACATAATCAGCCCCATGTATTTTCTCCATATGCGCCGTGTTAAAAATATATTGTTCCATATGCTCAAGCTTGCGCATGCTGCGTACTAGTACTTTCCGATCCTCGTCAGAAAGGTGAGGGTCATGATTTATCTTCAGCAATGCCTGTTTGACACGCGCGGAGACCTTTTCAACATATAGATGGTTTTTGGAAGCTGGCGGAATACATTGCGACAGGTCACAGCCTGTAAAGCGAACACCGTCAAGAATGCAGTTTTCAAAGTTGGCGATCAGCTTTTGTTTACCATTTCCCTCAAACGTTATATCCACTAGCTTACCTGTAAAAGTGCAATGAACAATATTCGCTGCTTGTAAAATGCGGTCATTAAACCTACATTGATAAAATGTACAGTTGATAAACACAGCATTCTCCAATGTCATTCCTCCCATATCACAGGAGGAAAATTCGCAATTCGTAAAAACAGCCTCGCCTTTAGCAATCCCAACAGAGCGCAAATCGGAACGAATAAAAGTACAATGCTCAATCGTACTACCTGCAAAAAATCTCGCATTCGTCAGATCACACGTATTAAATACAAGATGACGCAGCTGACAGCTCCAAAATATAGGTGAATGAACATTCGAGTTGCTAATCGTCGATCCGCTTATCGTTTCGTGTTCATACCTGACAATATCAGAAAATATTTCATTGTCTACTGACATACCAGACTCAAGCCTTCTCATTGTGATCACCTATCATTTCTTCAGAATCTTTTACAAGGATGAATACCTTCCAAAAGTTCATTTCTGTTTCACTAAACGGCTGGCATTGACAAGTTATTATATCATAAAGCTCGAAACATAAAGAGAGCGGTCATCATTTTGAGAGCGCTTATCTTGCAATGTGTCTTTCACACTCACTTTAAATCATAAGGGGGACAAAAGAATGAAAAGATATGACGCATTCCCAGAACCAATCGGCGGTTATACTGCCGGACGCACACAGAAAGTCTATCATACGATGGCGTGGACTTAATTAAGAAAACGAGCAGAAAGTGATCTAAAATGAAAAAAGCCTTGAGAATTAGGCTTTTTTTGTTTCTCCATAGTATATATCCGTGACGATTTTTAAAAAAGCCTTCAAAGCACGTGTTTTATATCGACCTTTCTTCACGACAATGCCAATTTTCCAGGGAATATATTGACTACTAATTGGTTTTACACAAATGTCCTCTTTATACATGTCCGTTAAAGGACTTGGAATGATCGCAACTCCTAATTCATCACGAACTAATGTCAAAAGCAAATCCCATTGTGTTGTGCTGTACGCGACATCGGGAACAAAATGTTCCTTACGGCAGCTTTCTAAAATCACTTGACTTAACGCAAATGAAGAATCAAACAATATCCAGTTATCCTCTTTAAGCTGTTCAAGCGAGAGCTGTTGTTCATCTTTTAAAGCGTGATTTTTTGGTAAACAAGCCACAAACGGCGCTTCAAAAATGAGTTGTTCTTCTAATTCATGACTTTGGGCAGGTATGACAATAAAGGCCGCATCTACTTCGCCTTTCTCAACGAGTTTTTCTACATGTAAGCCGCCCTCCTCAATCATTTCGAGCGTCACATCTGGATGCTTTTGAGTAAAAGCTTTTGCCACTTTCGAAAAGAAAAAGGTACCAATTATTTGCGGCAGACCGATCTTTAAATGGCCGCGAATATGCGTGTCGGTATCACCCAGCTCCATTTGCAATTCATTCATTTGCTGCAGTACCGCAATCGCTTTTTCATATACAAGCTGTCCTTCATCCGTTAACTTGAAAATTCGATTTGACCGATCGAAAAGGATGACACCCAGTTTTTTCTCTAATTTTTGAATGGTTTTAGAGAGGGAAGGCTGGGCGATAAAAAGCTTTTCACTTGCTCTTGAAAAACTTCCACAATCCGCAATCGTTTTAAATATTTCAAAGTCCCGTATGTTCATGTTATCCTCCCATTATTCCAAATAGGCATACTTATTATGATCATTATATATTGTACATTATAAATATTTATTTTTACACTTTGATTAAGGAGGGGTTAAGATGTCTACATGTAAAGTTGCTGTTGTTCAAGCTGCTTCTGTCATTATGGATAAAGAAGCAAGTACTGAAAAAGCCATTTCGTTAACACTTGAGGCCGGAGAAAAAGGAGCCAATATTGTTGTGTTTCCTGAAGCTTTTATACCAGCTTATCCAAGAGGACTAGCTTTTGGCGCCACAGTAGGAAGCCGTTCTCCAGAAGGAAGAAAGGACTGGCTTCGTTACTTAGAAAATTCAGTTCCAGTTCCAAGTAGAACGACTGACAGATTAGGAGAAGCAGCCCGCAAAGCTGGTGTCTACCTCGTCATCGGTGTCATTGAAAGAGATGACGAATCAAGTCGCGGGACTTTATATTGTTCCGTATTGTTTTTCGGACCAGATGGAACCTTACTTGGAAAGCACCGTAAACTAAAGCCGACAGGTTCCGAGCGACTCATATGGGGAGAGGGGGATGGCAGCACACTGCCGGTTTTCGATACACCGTACGGTAAAATAGGCGCTTTAATTTGCTGGGAAAACTATATGCCATTAGCTAGAGCAGCGATGTATGCAAAAGGCGTCCAAATCTATATAGCCCCTACGGCAGATTCCAGGGAACTATGGCAATCTACGATTCGCCATATTGCCGCAGAAGGCCGATGCTTCGTTCTATCTTGTAATCAATATGTGAATAAAGAGATGTATCCTAAAGATTTAGCCTGCTATGATGAATTAGCATCTTCTCCTGATGAGATGTGCCGAGGGGGGAGTGCAATAGTCGGTCCTTTAGGCGAATATATAAAAGAACCTGTCTATGGGCAGGAAGAGATACTGCTGGCAGATCTTGATTTGCGTGATATTTCTTCTAGTCAATTCGACTTCGATGTAGTGGGGCATTATTCAAGACCTGATATCTTCCAACTTGTCGTCAATGAAGAGAAAAAAGAAAATGTAAAGTGGATGAATCGATGAAATCACACGAAAAAAAGAGCAGCCATCAGCCGCTCTTTTTTTCGTGTGTCAACCTTGATGAGTTTTTAATGGACCTTTTGTGATATGAGTAAGAGGAGCATTTATGTTAAAGATTTTAGCGTTGATGTCTGTTATTCCAAAGCTAGTGATTCTTTTAGAATGCATCTCAAGATAGTTTTCAGCTGCTTCTTTTGTTTCGAATAAGTAGATTCCGCCAGCCTCATTCTTCTCCGGATTCTCCGTCCATATTTTCCATATGAATCCGTCTTCCTCATTTATACTTTTCGCTAAATCAGCAAACTCTTTTGCCATTTCATCGCCGAAAGGGCCTTTCATCTTAAAATCCACCTGTAATAAATGTGCCATCGTCATTCTCCTTATGTTGAAGTTGTAAAATACAGTTCCCCCAGCACTTCTTTCATTTGATACTGCTGCTGCGGAAGTTCTTTCTTCATAAAAGACCGTACATCTGATTGGTCAACATCGTACATCACTTCAATTTCTTTAGAAAATAGAAGTTTTTCTTTTTCGAGCAGGGTAGAAACAGCTGGGCGTTTTTTCGGTTCAAGTTCTTCAGTGTTTAAAGCTTGCTTTAATCCTTCAACATAGACTTCAAATGAGCGGCCACCCGTGATTTTGACTCCTTTATTTTCTTCGTTGACGAAGATGATCGTTGGGAAACCTCGAGCACCAAGGTCTCGAACTAGAGTAAAATCTTGATTTAATAATTCCTGGCCGCTTGGCAGCTCCGCTTCATGTACAATCACTTCTCCGTTAAGTCCAAGATCGTTGACGATGTCAATTAACACCGTGATATCCGATATATTTTGATTGAATGCAAATAGCGCTTCTCTCGCACGGCGTAAAAAAGTATAGGCTAGTGCATCATCATGATGTTTTTGAATTACTTTGAACACGCGAGAGGGCGGGTAGGAAGATTGAACAGGATTGTCAATCATTAAGGACCCATCAATTGGCATGCGGGAATGTTCACCAACCTCTCTCCAGTGACCAGCCACATCAGCAGGTTTGTAAATTCCGTTTGCAGGATCAATTGGACCGCCATGCCATTTCTCTAACAGTCCACCCAACACAGTCTGGAAATGAAAATAATGTCCATATTGCTCTTTAAATCGACGCAGCACAGGTTCAATTGCCCAGCAATGCGAACAAATCGGATCTGTTACATAATAGAGCGTTATTGTTTTTTTAGGTTGCTGAAAATCAATGACCTGAATATCCTCTTCTTCACCTACACCACATACACCTGTTTCTATATCACAAAACATCTCATTGTTTTTCAATTTCATTTACCTCCTTAAATTTTGTAGGAACGCTATTCCCTATCAGTTTGTTTGAATCAAGCAATGATTTACTTTACAATTAAATCTTAAGACACAATGAGTGAGACCAACACCAATAATTTCTTCAATTTGTTGTTTATCCAACAGATTGATAGATGTGTTGAAAAAGGAGGAGGGATAAGATGCCACAGCCAAAGACAGACCCTCGGGTCCTAAGAACGCGTAAGTTAATCATGGAGTCATTTATTAAACTTTCATCGAAAAAGGAATTTAAGGATATTACGATCAAAGATGTCACGGCAGAAGCCATGATCAACCGCGCGACGTTTTATTATCATTTTGAGGATAAATACGATTTGCTGGATAAAACACTATCAGAAGTATTATCGATTAATTTAGAAAGTATAAATTTCAATCATCGTAAACTAGATGAAGATACGATTATCAATATTTTTAAAGCACTAACGAATTTCCAACAATCTCTGCATAACCGCTGCCAAGTAGAATATGAAACTGAACTTGCTCCTATTGTGAGGGAGCAGCTTGAAATTATTTTTTATCAATTGTTAATCAATCAATATACAAATGTCGAAAAGCAAATTCTGAAGGTCACAGCTGTTTTTTTAAGTTGGGGAATTCACGGAGCTTCTGTTGAGTGGAGAAAAAATAGTTCGCACTTATCCTCAGAGGAGTTTATCAAATCAGCAGTGCCATATATCTTGTCAGGGATTGATTTTAAGCAAGCAGATGGATGATTTGACAATTTTCAAATGCTCCACTAATATAAATGCTATAGCATATAAATTTCATAGAGGGTGTTTATATGGATTTACAAGATTTAATAGGTTATCTCGTTCATCGTACCGATCTCAAAATGACAAATTATTTTACGAACAGGTTAAAGCCTTATGGCGTCACGCCTGAACAATGGAGTATTATTAGCATCCTGAGTAGTGAAAAGGGGACAACTCAAAAAGAATTGGCAGAAGGAATTGATAAAAATCAAACCACTGTCGTCAGAATGATCCAGTCTATGGAACGAAAAGGGCTTGTCAAAAAGATCTATAATGAACAAGACAGGCGCTCACATCACCTGCTTTTAACGGAAAAAGGGGACGAGGTCAAAAAGGCCATTCTTCCTGTCGTCATGGATGCACATCAAACGGTGACAAAGCAATTAAACGATGAAGAGATTCAACAATTAAAATTACTTCTAAACAAATTATTTCATTCACACTATGAATCTTGAAATGTCTAATCTGTAACGAACTGTTTATGTCCGATATATGCTATGACATATAAATTGTATCAGCTGAAATTTTGTCCATTTGGACTTGAGTGTTTCAGTCAAATAACTTAGAAAGATGTGATCACGATTTTCATACTTATTCTGCAAATGATATTGGCTGCTTTCTTTTTTGTAACAGGATCGAAAATTATATCAGGGAAAATGGCAGAAGAGTTCAAACGATTTGGTTTACCTGCTTTTTTTAATGTTTTAACCGGAGCCTTTGAGCTCATAGGCGCAGCTGGAATGCTAATTGGCATATGGATGCCAACAATCGCAATATTATCAGGCTTATTGTTAGGAGGCACGATGCTGGCAGCTGCACTTACTCTGATCGTATTGGCCAAAGATCCCTTTAAAAAAGCAATCCCGGCACTTGTGTTATTCGCTCTCAGTATTGGGATCAGCTTGTACCACATTCTTTAAGTTCATATCAAGGTAAGTCACAAAACCTAAACAAATCTCCACTATTCTAATGGTGGATGATGTTTAGGTTTTTTAGCGATTGAATTGTTTTCGAAGAACTAAGCATGAGACAGCAAATACTGCAAAAGCGCCCGCTGATCCAGCAGCAAACACGAGCTCAGCTTGTTCTAGTTTGGACTTGAATAACAAAGGGACAGAAAGAATGAGAGCGGCACCACTAAAGCTCAATCCTAATATCAACATTGCTAGTAATTTATTCATCGAAACACCTCTTACACTCATAATGAAAACAATCGAAAAGAATCATATTTGGAGTGTATCATATAGTGACGGGCGAGTGCTTTCTTTTCATTAAAGCACTCGTAAAATAAACTTTTTTAAACGAACACTGTTCTTAACGAACGGTGTTCGTTATAATATAAATGAGATGTGACTTTAAACGATTTTCATAAAGAAGAGGAGATGCATACGATGACGGCATTATCTAAGGATCAAAAGCAAATCGCTATCATTGGAGGAGGACCTGGGGGGTTAACGCTCGCCTTAATACTGCAAAATTACGGTATACAAACAACCATCTATGAACGAGAGGTGCATGACAAGAGTCTTGAAAGAGGGGGCTCACTGGATATTCACGAAGAAACAGGCCAAAAAGCTTTAAAAGAAGCGGGAATTTATGAGGAATTTCAAAGGAACGCCCGCTATGAAGGAGAAGATTTCCGATTACTTGATAAGTCAGGAAAAATTTATTTAGATGAAGAAACGGAACCAGATCAAAAAGGCACCCGCCCAGAAATTGACCGTGGTGTTTTGTGCGAACTGCTGTTAGATCAAATTGATGCTGAGAACATCAAATATGGTTATAAACTAGAAAGTTGCGTTTCACTAGAAAACGGCATGACGGAGCTTCATTTTGAAAACGGAGTTGTCGAGACAGTTGATCTTTTAATTGGAGCAGATGGTGCTTTTTCTCGTGTGCGTCCTCTGTTAACAGATATTGATATTGAATACGCCGGACTCACGATGCTGGAACTGAATATCCTCAACGTAGAGGTGAATCACCCTGATTTAGCTGCATTTAATAAACGCGGGAAGATGTTTGCTTTAGCAGACCATAAAGGACTGATTGGTCAGTTAAACGGGGATGGACGAATAAAAGTGTATGCAAGCCTTATGGTAGAACGTAACTGGATTGAGGCTTGTGGTATTCCTTTTCATCAAGCGAAAGAAGCAAAAGAACAATTATTAGAGTTATTTAGTGATTGGGACGATCAGCTGAAAAATTATATTCGTTATGCAGAAGATGCCATCATTCCAAGACGGATTTATACGCTTCCTGTCGGTTTTAAATGGAACCGCCATAAAGGAGTAACGCTTATCGGTGATGCAGCTCATGTCATGTCACCATTCGCAGGGGAGGGCGTAAACATGGCGATGTTTGATGCAATGGAACTCGCACTTGCGATTGTCCGAAATCCTCATCATATCGAAAAGGCTATAGAAGAATACGAAGACATGATGTACGAATATTCATCGGAGAAAGCTCATGAATCAGAAAAAAGTTTAAAACTGTGTTTTTCAAAAAATGCTGCGGTCAAGCTTGCAGATATGATGAATTCTTTTCAAGAAAACGGAGATTGATGCTCAATTTACTATTTGACTTTGACATGTTATAAAGAGAGTATGAACAATTCAAATCGTCGTATTATCAGTCGTCGGTCTCAGCCGGCTAAAGAGCCTTTAAGCCGTGAACTCATTGTGAAAACTGCCTTTGACCTTCTTAAGGAGCAAGGGTTAGAGGGCATGAGTATGCGTAAGGTGGCTAAAGCATTAGATACAGGACCTGCATCCTTGTATGTCTACGTGAACAATTTTCAAGAACTAAGTGCTTACGTATTAGATTATGGTCTCGGCCAAATGGTTTATCCAAATTCAGCGGGTGGCACATGGAAAGAACAGTTATTTGACATATTGCATACTTATTTCCTGCTGCTATACGAAAAGCCAGGTCTTGCTGAAATTTCTCTTTCCACCATCCCGCAAGGAACGAACTTTTTACAGTTGACCGAACATCTTCTCGCTGCACTGCATGAAGGCGGAATCAAATCTACATCCGCTGCATGGGGAGTAGACCTGTTACTGTTATACGTATCTTCCGTAGCATACGAAAAGGTCTCTTGGAAGAAACAAGGCTCTTCGCAAATTTCAGATACAAAAAAAACATTTCATGATGCAGACAAAACGCGGTTTCCTTTTATCCATAGCCTGAAAAAAGAAATGTTTGCAGGTGATACCGTATCACTGGAACGGTTCAGGTGGGGAATTGACGTCATTTTGTCAGGGATCCAGCAAAAAATCAATTAGAAAGGAGCAAAAAAAGCAGTCAAAGGCTGCTTTTTTATATTTTCTCCACTTTTTCAAAACGTATAAAAAAATCTATATATTGTTTTTGCATATAAAAAATTATATAATCTAGTGGAATAAACAAATGAGGTGCTTAGGCATGGAACATATAAAGAATTTATTACAGAGCTATATTCCTTTAGCAAAATCTACTGCAAAAATGTTTGGACCAAATTGTGAAGTCGTGATTCATGATTTAACGAACCCTCAAGCATCTGTCATGTTTACAGTCAATCATCATGTGACGGGAAGAAAAATTGGTCAATCATTTGATCATTTGGTAAAGACTGTTTTACAATCAGAAGATTTTAAAGAAGATTATCTCGCTGGGTATACATTTAAAACCGAAGACAACCGTACCATTCGTTCTTCGACTTCATTAATTCGTGATTCCGAGCAAAAGGTGATTGGTGCATTCTGTATCAATTTTGATGTTGAAGCATTGAATCAAATGCAGCAATTTATGGATACTTTTCTTTCTACAAAAGTTGAAGTTCAAGAGAATGAAACAACAACAACAAATGATGATCTTGAAAATGTGGAAGAAATCGTAGATCAATTGATTCAACAGATCATTCAAAATAGTGTTCACCCAGTCATGAAACGCCATGAAAAAATTGAATTAATAAGGTTCATGGATGAAAAGGGTATTTTTTTAATGAAAGGATCTGTTGAGAAGGTCGCATCTATGTTAGGTATTTCTAAAGTCACCGTCTATAGCTATTTGGATGAGATCAAACATAAAGCGAATGAAGGAGAAAAGAAATGAAAAGCATCCTTGAGGTAGGGAATCTAAAAGCCAACGGACACTATGCATTCGCAACCATTCATCAAAACACGGTCTATGTTTCAGGACAATTTGCCATCAATCCTGAAACGAGAGAAAAAGAATTCGGCCCCATTGAAGAAGAGACATTACAAGCGCTTAAAAATGTCGAGATGATTGTAGAAGCGGCTGGAAGTAAAAAAGAAAAAATTTTGCGTATGACATTATACATTTCTGATATTGAACTATGGGACAAGGTAGATGCGGTTTACACTGAATTTTTCGGTGAACACCAACCAGCACGTACTGTTGTACCAACGAATGAATTACATTTCGGTTTCAAAATTGAAATTGATGCTATTTCTTATATTTAGAATATTTTTTTGCTTATGATATATAAAAAAGTATAATTCGTATAAAAAATTATTCTTATTCGAAGGGGATGATGATCGATGAATCAATTGATTTGTAACGATTGCGGGAAAAAGTATGAGATGACACCAACTCTATGGAAATGTGATTGTAACGGAGTATTAAACCTGGTGAAAGATACCCCTAAAATAGATATAGCGGCTTGGGATCACTATCCAAACTCATTATGGCGTTATGTAGAAACCATGCCATTTTCAAAGGGTTCTAAGACTTGGGAATCTGTGACAATGGGTGAAGGTCAAACTCCGTTAATCCTTTTAGATCCGAATGAGCCAAATACTTATGTAAAAGTTGACTATATGATGCCTACACTCTCCTTTAAAGATCGAGGAGCTGCCGTTTTAATGACAAAGGCAAAGGAATTAGGGGTATCAAAAGTCATTGCGGATAGCAGCGGGAATGCAGGAACAGCGATTGCCGCTTATGCAGCTCGTTGCGAGATTGCATGTGACATCTATTTAAGCGATGAAACTTCACCTAAAAAGGTCGCTCAAATAAAAGCCCATGGAGCAACGATTAAAGAAATTCGTGGTACACGCGAGGACATTGCCGCTGCAGCCCAAAAAGCAGTAGACGACGAAAACGTTTTTTATGCAAGCCATGTGTATCATCCTTATTTTTTTGAGGGAACAAAAACATACGCATATGAAATCTATGAACAAATAAAAGGAGCACCAGATGCTGTAATCATTCCGGTTGGAAACGGCACTCTCCTTCTAGGAGCATATTATGGCTTTAAAGAGTTATTTGAAAATGGTTTGATTCATAAAACACCGAAAATCATTGCCATACAAGCGAAAAACTGTGCACCTCTTGTGAAAGCTTATCAAAACGGGGAGGAATCAGCATCGCTTGTTACGAATACAGGGACCTTAGCAGAAGGGATAGCCATCGCTGCCCCGGCGCGCTCCAAACAAATTCTAGAAGCTGTACAAGATACCAATGGTACATTTATAGATATTGAAGAAAATGAAATATTGAATGCACGCTCTAAACTAAGTGAAAAAGGATTTTATGTGGAAGTGACATCTGCAGTCAATTTTGCCGGCTACTTGAAATATAAAAAGGAATCAAAAGAAACCATCGTCATACCTCTTTGCGGGGCAGGGATTAAGTCAAAATAACCCGTAGAATACAACTTGAAAGATGACATCATCCCATTGCTGGAACAATCCGATTCTGATAGTTACTTATCACCAGAGGTTTGTCAGACCGTTGCTGCGAGATTGCGTCAACTGATCCGCCATTGGCTAGTAGATGATGACATAGATAAAATGAACGCTCTCTATCTAGCAGAAGGTATGGAACTAGCGCATGAACAAAATGAGGTATTGGGATTTATATAGGAAGAGGTCGAAAAATAGTTGTTTCATTATCATTCTAAGAGTATCTCAAGAGAGATGCTCTTTTTCTTGCCTGAATGCACAATCTCTTTTGCCCAAAAGTACAATTTCACTCAACTTCTAACTATTTTTTCATTTGTTCTTCTCCCCAATAACAAATTGCATCTAATACAGGTATCAATGATAATCCCTTTTCCGATAAACTATATTCTACTTTTGGAGGCACTTGAGGATATTCTTTACGATTAATTAATTGATCCGCTTCAAGTTCTTTTAGTGTATTGGTTAATGTTTTAAAAGAGATAGTCCCGAGCATTCGTTTTAACTGATTATAGCGAATAGGACCATTGTTTGCATATAAAGCATACAGTACCGTCATCTTATATTTCCCACCAATTAAAGATAAAGTGTACCCAAATCCAGTTTCTTTTAGGTCAACATTAGCTGGAAAGGATTCTTTCGTCATTTCACACTCTCCTTTAGGTTAGTATCGCACTTTAATTACCGTACTTGTAGTACGTTATAGCATACAATAAAATGAATGTACATCAAAATATGATGAAAATAACAAAAAAGGGTGAATGAATAATGAAAACGATTGTCTATGCACATCCTTGGGACGGAAGCTATAATCATGCCATTTTAACCTCCATTACAGAAAATCTAGAAACAAAGAGAGAACCATTTCAAGTGATCGATTTATATAAAGATGGGTTTAATCCCGTTTTTTCAGCTGAAGAATTGAAGTATTTTATTAAAGGCGAAACACCTTATCAATTAGTTAAGGATTATCAAAAGAAATTAAGTCAGGCAACTGAATTAATATTTATATTTCCTGTCTGGTGGTGGGATTTACCTGCAATTTTAAAAGGATTTATTGATAAAGTCATGTTAAGAGGTTTCGCATTCTTAGAAGATAAAAACACTGGGGCTTTAAAAGGTTTATTGACAAATATTAAAAAAACAACTGTGATCTCAACATCTACAACAGATAAGGATTATATAGAATCTGAAGGCGGGAATGCAATTCAAGGCGTTTTTATTAACAGAACTCTTGCTGACTTGGGACTTAAAAATGAAGACACCCAATGGATTCATTTTTCGAGAGTTAACTTAACAACAGATGAAAAGAGGAAAGTATTTTTAAACGAAATAGCCCAAAGTATTTAATTAACTGTTGCAGCCAATAAGGAAAGGCACAACCTTTACGACCAATCTAATTTATTGAAAAGGTGGTAGAGGTTGTGAAATTAAATATCGATCGATGTATTCTCATTTATTAGTTTACATAATATATATTCTAGGAAGTTAAACAACAAACGAATTTCCTTTGTCTCAAAACTAAGTATACTTATCTTATTGAGACAAAAAAGAAAAAATCAATTTTAAATTGATTCATCTAAATGCTTTGATGATATTCTGACGATTTCATGGCCATAAACATTTCGCTGCAACGTTTTTGTCACAACAACGCCAGATGCTATGAGCTTTGTATCAAGCGTTCATTATAGCTCCAGTTGATGTTCGATTGTGTGTTTACCAAATCAATGCTTTTTTCGTTCTAATATGTCAAAACATCTAGTCCAACATTACACTTGAAACATGCTCATTAATCATTGTGTATCCATCAATTTCACCTCTCACCAATAGAAATTTCTTTTGACTAACATTTTTTCATTACGTTCCTCCCTCCTGTTATTTACGAATCAGCAAGTCTCATTTATAATCGAGTAGATTTGTTCAATAACATATATATCTTTAAATGTGAGGGATTAGATGGAATTAAAGTGGTATAAAGCAATTATTGTGATCTTTACGATGTCTGGAATCTCCATTTCTACATGGTTTTCGCGGACACCGGAAGTTAGAGATTTATTACAAGCAAACACAGGAACAATGGGACTTATTTTACTCGGTTTATCTGTTGGCTCAATTGTTGGGCTTGTTCTTTCAAATGTATTCGTCCGCAAAAAAGGCGGCCGATTGGCGATTGTGATCAGTGCTTTTTTGATGTTCCTTGGATTCACTACTCTTGCCATTGGTTCCACGCTCTCTTCTATCTTTGTCGTCACTTCTGGTCTTTTTCTTTTTGGAGCAGGCTCTGGCATGTGTAATGTAGCGATGAACTTAGAAGGAACAGAGATTGAGTACAGCATCAAGAAAACCATTCTGCCTATATTGCACGCTTCCTTTAGCATTGGGACGTTAATTGGAGCAGGTGCTGGTATTCTTTTTATCCATCTAGGGGTTTCTGTATTGATACACCTTCTCGTTATTGCCCTTCTATTCTTCCTCAGCATATTGATTTGTACACGGTTTATCCCGCATGGGACAGGAAAAGATCAGCATGAGAAGCAGTCAGATACAGTTGAGCCTGCTCAAACAGCATGGCTGAACAAACGTACGATATCTCTTGCGATGATTGCCTTATGTCTTGCGTTTGTCGAAGGCTCGGCCAATGATTGGATTCCACTTGCAATGGTGGATGGCTATCAAGTTTCACATTCCATGAGTACGGTCATCTATGCTTTGTTTTTGTGCGGCATGATTAGCGGCAGACTGATCAGCGGACGATTGATTGATCGCTTTGGCAGAGTGTTATTGCTAAGAGTGGCCATTTTATCAGCAGCTGCCGGACTATTCTTAGTCATTTTAAAGATTTCACTTGTTGTATGTATGATATCGATCTTTTTATGGGGACTTGGCGCATCTTTAGGCTTTCCGCTGACCATTTCTGCAGCTGGCGATGATAGCCGGTACGCTGTCAAACGCGTCAGTATTGTGACCTTATCTGGTTACACAGCCTCCCTTTCCGGCCCTCCTATTTTAGGGCTGCTTGCTAATCAAGTTGGACTGCTTCATGCCTTTATCTTTGTTCTATTTGCCATATGTATTGCAGGAATCTTTACTAAAGCTGTAGCAAAACCACATTCATTACAAGCTCACTAAACGTGTCTGATCCTTGATCATGGCACTTTTTTTAAATTTAAAAAATAAAATTGAAACCTTTCATGAAGTGAAACAGTCCTATAGATGTCCTGATGTTTATCGTTTTTTTAAAGAGGGAAAGTAAAAAAATAAGACTTTTCAAATAACTGAAAACGTGGTAAGATCATGAAAATAACCAGGAAGGGGTGAGAAAAATGAAAAAAAATATGCTATTAAAATTAGGTGTTTTATGTATAGCACTTGCAAGTTTTCATTTGTTCTCAATGCCTCATTCCGTTCAGGTATACCATCATGCGAAGGTGGTTGCCGATCAAGAATCACATGAAATGAAAATCGTCCAGACAATGGGCGATGAAAAGAAACAAAAACATGTGAGCGCAGTATTTGCCGCATTTACAGCACTGCTGATTATTGGCAGTATGACAGCTGGATTTGCGCGCATCACTCATACTGATCGATTTGACCGGAAAAAGAAGCATTTACTTGCAGTGTTCTATCAATCTTCTTATTTCCGACAAGCTCGTGTTTAACCCAACCATCTAAATCAAAACAAAAATTGGGAGGTTTTACACGATGTTATTTTTCTTAAGAATTTTCATTCTAGGTCTATTCTCTGTCACTTCACTTTCTCTTTTCGTTTACCAAGGAATTGAAGTAGTGCACGCCATTACAAGCATGTTTGGCAACCACGAGAGCTAATTGACCTGTATATAAAAAGAACCCCCCTGCCAATCGCAGGGGGTTTTCGTTTGCTTATTTATTGTCATCTGGTGCACGTTCAGGAGTCAGAAGGACATGAGTCACTTCTCCCTGCTCTTCCTCATCTACAATAAATGACCCATTGCTATAGCGGTCATTCGCTCTTAAAGTAGAAATATCTAGTGGAATTGTTGTGCCTTTTTCGGTATCTATCTCAAGTGTATCGTGCAGCGCTGCAGCGATCACAGCCACAATACGGTGCGGGTTTTTCTTTAACTCTCTCAGCATAAGAACTCCGCGTTTCGCTCTTGATGTTTTATCAAATTCAGAGAGGTTCATTCGCTTTACAGCCCCTCTTTGTGTCGTGAGCACAAGGACATCGTTCTTCGGATCAATGATCTGGCCAGAGACTACCTCGTCCCCTTCCTTCAAATTGATTCCTTTGACACCTGCCGCTCTCGGTCCAACAACACTTACTTCTTCTTCATCAAACCATAAACCGTAACCATTTTTCGTTGCAATAAACAATTCCTGCTGTCCTGTTGTGACATGAACATCTACGAGTTCATCGTCACCTTTTAGATTCAAGGCGACAAGCGGTTTCGAATAACGCTGCGCTTTATATTGAAGAAGCTCTGTTTTCTTCACCATTCCACCTTTCGTAAAGAATAAAAGATATGACGTTTCATCAAATTCTTTTATTGGAATGGCTTTTTGGATTGATTCCTCGCGATCAATTGAAATGATGTTTGTAATATGCTGCCCCATGTCTTTCCAGCGTATATCTGGCAGCTGGTGAACAGGACAATAAATGTAGCTTCCTTTATTCGTAAACAGCAGAAGAACATCCGTTGTATTCATTTCAAACTGATGAATCAAACGGTCAGTATCTTTCATGCCAAAGTCTTTACCGTTAGAGGCAGCATAAGAGCGCTGGCTTGTTCGTTTAATGTAACCATCTTTCGTGACTGTCACGTAAACATCCTCTGATGCGATCATCACTTCAAGGTTAATCTTAATTTCTTCGATTTTTTCCTCAATGACGGATCTTCTCTCATCAGCATATGTCTTTTTGAGCTTTTTCAGGCTGTTTGTAATGACCTTCAGTAGCTTTTTCTCGTTCGCTAAAATGTCTTCAAGCTCTGCGATGCGCACATCAAGCTCTCTTGCTTCGTCTCTTAATTGCGTAATATCTGTATTCGTTAAACGATATAACTGGAGTGAAACAATCGCTTCTGATTGTGCTTCTGTAAAATCATATTTCGCCATCAAGTTGTTCTTGGCATCTCGCTTATCATTAGAGGAGCGGATTGTGGCAATGACTTCATCTAAGATGGAAAGTGCCTTAATTAAACCGTCGACAATATGGTGGCGTTCCTTCGCTTTTCGAAGCTCGTACGCTGAGCGGTTCGTCACCACTTCTTTTTGATGGGCAATATATGCATCTAGTACAGTTGTGAGCGTCATTAAGGTAGGTCTTCGATTATGTATCGCTACCATATTAAAGTTATACGGGATTTGCAGATCTGAGTTTTTATATAAGAAATTCAGCACACCATTTGCATCTGCTTCTTTTTTCAGCTCTACTACGATTCGAAGCCCAGTACGGTCTGTTTCATCTCGGACCTCTGAAATACCTTCTACTTTTCTTTCAATTCGAAACTCGTCCATCTTTTTGACAAGGTTGGCTTTATTCACTTCGTAAGGAATTTCTGTGATCACGATTTGCTGGCGTCCGCCGCGGATGGTTTCAATCTCCGCTTTTCCGCGAATCATGATCTTCCCTTTTCCTGTTTCATACGCTTTCTTAATACCGTCTACACCTTGAATGATACCGCCCGTTGGGAAATCCGGCCCTTTGATGACTGTCATTAAATCCTCAACCGTACAATGCGGCTGTTCAATTCGCTTAATGACGCCATCAATGACCTCTCCAAGATGATGCGGCGGGATATCTGTCGCATAACCAGCTGAAATCCCTGTTGATCCATTCACGAGAAGATTTGGGAACATTGCTGGTAATACAACTGGCTCTTTGCTTGTATCATCAAAGTTTGCAACAAATTCGACCGTTTCCTTGTCTAGGTCCTTTAAAAGCTCCGAAGCAATGGCAGACAGTCTTGCTTCCGTATAACGCATGGCAGCAGGCGGATCTCCATCAATACTCCCGTTATTTCCGTGCATCTCAATCAGCACATTTCGTACTTTCCATTCCTGACTCATTCTTACCATCGCTTCATAAACAGATGAGTCCCCGTGCGGATGGTAGTTACCAATCACGTTACCGACTGTTTTAGCGGCTTTACGGAAGTTTTTATCCTGCGTATTTCCTTCTGCGTACATCGCATATAAAATTCTTCGTTGTACGGGTTTTAGACCATCACGTGCATCTGGAAGCGCACGGTCTTGGATAATATATTTACTATAGCGCCCAAACCGGTCGCCGATTACTTCTTCTAATGGTAAATCATGAAATCGTTCTTGTTGTGCCATGTTTAAACCTCCTCAGCTAGCGACAAGTTTTCATTTTCAAGAATGTTGCTTTCCTCATCAAGTCCAAAGGCGACATTCTTTTCAATCCATTTACGGCGTGGTTCTACTTTGTCACCCATTAAAGTTGTGACGCGGCGTTCCACACGTGCAGCATCATCAATTTTGACCCTGACAAGTGTTCTCGATTCTGGATTCATTGTCGTTTCCCATAGCTGGTCGGCATTCATTTCACCTAACCCTTTGTAGCGCTGAATCGTGTACCCTTTTCCAACTTTCTTCAGTACGTCATCCATTTCTTCATCAGACCATGCGTACTCAATAATCTCTTTTTTCCCTGAGCCTTTGCTGACTTTATATAAAGGCGGAAGTGCAATAAACACTTTGCCATGCTCAATCAGCGGCTTCATATAGCGGTAGAAGAATGTTAAGAGAAGCACTTGAATATGCGCTCCATCCGTATCCGCATCTGTCATGATGACGATTTTGTCATAATTGATGTCTTCCACATTAAAATCGACACCGACGCCTCCACCAATTGCATGAATAATGGTGTTGATTTCTTCGTTTTTGAAAATATCAGCAAGCTTTGCTTTTTCAGTATTGATGACCTTTCCGCGCAGCGGCAGAACCGCTTGGAATTTACGGTCACGTCCCTGTTTAGCTGACCCGCCCGCTGAGTCACCCTCTACTAGATATAGTTCGTTTCTTGCTGGGTTTCTAGATTGGGCAGGTGTTAATTTTCCGCTCAGCGTTGCTTCAGACTTTTTCCGTTTCTTGCCGCTCCTCGCTTCTTCACGGGCTTTTCTAGCAGCTTCTCTTGCCTGCTGCGCTTTAATCGCTTTTTTCACAAGAAGAGTGGCTGTTTCCCGGTTTTCTTCAAGGAAATACGCAAGTTTTTCAGAAATAACAGCATCAACAGCTGAACGAGCCTCACTTGTCCCAAGCTTTCCTTTTGTCTGCCCTTCAAATTGAAGCAGCTCTTCAGGAATTCTAACAGAAATAATAGCAGACAGTCCTTCGCGAATATCAGTGCCTTCTAAATTTTTGTCTTTTTCTTTTAAAAGGGCCACTTTGCGTGCATATTCGTTAAAGGCTCTCGTCATGGCCGTTTTGGCACCAGACTCATGTGTTCCGCCATCTTTTGTTCTGACGTTATTGACGAAGGAAAGGATATTCTCCGAGTAGCCATCGTTAAATTGAAAAGCAAAATCTACTTCAATGGACTGATGCTCTCCTTCAAATGAGACGACTTCACTTAGAACATCTTTTTCTTCATTTAGATAAGCAACAAAGGCTTCAATGCCTGTCTCATAATAAAACGTTTCTTGTACATCATGCCGTTCATCGATCAGCTCTATTTTTAATCCTTTTAATAAAAAGGCAGATTCTCTTAAACGCTCTGATAATGTATCGAAATTATAGGTCGTAACACTGAACATGGTTGGGTCCGGCTTAAAATGAATTAGTGTTCCCGTTTTTTTCGATTTTCCGACTTTTTCAAGTGATGTGACAGGTTTACCGCCGTTTTCAAAGCGCTGATGATAAATAAATCCGTCCCGTTCAATCGTGACAGTAAGCCATTCTGACAGCGCGTTCACAACCGATGCCCCAACTCCGTGAAGTCCACCACTTGTTTTATATCCACCTTGACCAAATTTTCCGCCTGCGTGCAGGACCGTTAAAATGATCTCAGGTGTCGGTTTTCCAAGCTTATGCATACCAGTAGGCATTCCTCGCCCTTTATCTTGGACGGAAATGCTGTTATCTTTATGTATTTTGACAATGATATGATCTCCATGGCCAGCGAGCACTTCATCGACAGAGTTGTCTACAATCTCATAGACAAGGTGATGAAGACCGCGGGAATCCGTAGATCCAATATACATCCCTGGACGTTTACGGACCGCTTCAAGCCCCTCTAGCACCTGAATAGAATCATCGTTATAATCTACTTGCTGCTTTTTAACCAAATGCTTAATCCCCTTTCACTAACAAACATAACCGGCTAATCATCAAATGATCTCTCTAGATTTTAATGATGATCATGCTGCTCATTACTGTCCACTTTAATAAGCTGCATCATCACCATGCATGTGGGATTGACCAATACATGCTCTTTTGCACAGCTATGAGAATCATTCTACATTCTGCAATCAGAACTAGAAGTCCATTATAAACAAGACTGTTTCATAAGCCAAATGCAATCATATGATGGTTTTAGCAAAACAGAACAAATGTTCTATATTTATCTTATCGCTCTTTTTCTCGATATGCAAGGCCGCCGATATGTCCCTGTCGCCTTATTTTATCGCTTTCTTCTAGAATCGCAAATATATTTCTGCAACAAAAAAGCAAAAATCCTTGAAAAACCAAGGATTTTTGACGAATTAATGAGTTTTTGTCAACGCATGAGCCACCTTGATACATAAATCCATGATGGCGACCTTGCCATTTTCCTCAATCAGCCTTTTCGCTTCATCGTGATATATGCCTTGCTGCGCCCAAAAAACAGGTGCGTCTATTTGGAGAAACTCTTCTGCCACCTCTGGCAAAAACTCTGAACGTCTAAAGACATTGACGATATCAACAGGCTCTTTTATGTCTTTTAAAGAAGCGACTGCTTTCACACCGAGTGCTTCATCGATCGTTGGATTCACTGGGATAATCTCATACCCGGCATCCTGCATCGCTTTAGACACCATATAAGACGTCCGGTGCGGCTGATCTGATAATCCAACAACAGCAATTCGTTTACTGCTCTTTAATATACGGCCGATTTCTTCTTTCGTAGGATTGTTCATCAAGACACTCCTTTTCCTCTATTTTAGCGAATTTCTGCTTAAAAACAAAGCTGAATCCATCTGCTTTGGATTTTTTCAAAAAAAGTTCCCCATGTTTTTCACAAGATCATGTTAAAATGTAAGACAAGAGGGAGAATATAAAGGAGTTATGCAGATGTTAATTGCTTTGATGTTTATTTTGGCTTATCTTCTCGGCAGTATTCCATCCGGTCTCATTGTCGGGAAAGCTGCAAAGGGTATCGATATCCGTGAACATGGCAGCGGAAACCTGGGTGCGACGAATGCATTTCGTACACTTGGCGTAAAAGCAGGGTCTATTGTGATTACTGCTGATATCCTAAAAGGGACGCTTGCTTCAGCTTTACCGTTTTTCATGCAGCTGGACATCCATCCCTTATTAGCAGGAGTTGCTGCTGTTATCGGTCACAGCTTTCCTGTCTTTGCAAAATTTAAAGGGGGAAAGGCAGTCGCTACATCAGGCGGTGTGCTGCTATTTTACGCCCCATTCCTATTTATCACGATGATCGCTGCTTTTTTCTTATTTTTATACATTAGTAAATATGTTTCACTATCATCTATGCTGACTGGGATCTATACATTCATTTACAGCATATTCACCAAAGACCTATTCTTAATCATTGTTGTTGCCGTTCTTGCTGGCTTTGTGATTTACAGACACATCGCCAACCTCAAACGAATTCTCAACAAAACTGAACCGAAAATCAAATGGCTCTAGCCGTTTCATCCATTTAAATATGTGGTAAAAGTAAAGAAAAGCTGTTTTTGCATCCTGCATTTTAAAAACAGCATGACTTCAAAAAGGGGCGATCACATTGAAATTAACAATAAAAGAAGATGCACTCAATTGGTACAAGGATGAATTAGATTTAGAAAAAGGTGATCAAGTTCGCTTTTTTGTGAGATATGGCGGGTGCAGTAATGTACAAAAAGGCTTTTCTCTCGGCGTCGCAAAAGATGAACCTCAAAATGCCGGCGCAACTGCTGAAATAGAAGGTATTACTTTCTTTATTGAGGAAAGTGATATTTGGTACTTTGACAACCATGATCTGCATATTGATTATAACGAGTCCGTGAAAGAACCAGAATTTCATTATGAATAAACAAAAAAGATACCTCATCCCTCGGGTATCTTTTTTGTTTTAAATCTCAATATACAGCCCATACTCTTGAATGTTTCCTAAAGACCGTTCCTTTTGCAGAATTCTTTTTTGCGGCTCACCGATCAAGTCAAAATGAGGAAACCCTTCGCGGTCATGAATCCATTCTTTTTTTAGTCCATGTCTTTCTCCCCACTCAACTAAACGCTTCATATCCTGACAGGCTGCTTTTGTGACGGTATTGGCATTTGGAAAACGGTCATCGAGCCAGTAGTGTGTTAAAAAAGCAACTTTTCCTTCATGGACAGCTGTTTTCCAAGCGTTTAAATCGCTTCGTTTAATACCAAAAGCCATAAATTAAACCTGCTTCTTCGACTGTTCATATACTTTATGCCAAGCAGGAAAGGCTTTTCTAAATTGAATAGGTCTAAAGGTGTCTTTATCTACACAAATATGTGAGGTTGTCCCTGTAATCGCTGTTTGTCCATCAGGTTTTTGAATTTCATAGCCATACACCGTTTTGACACCATTATATTCTTCAATCCATGTATGAACGGTTGCTGTTTCACCATACAGCAATGGTTTTTTATATTGAACCTGCAAGTCTATAACAGGTGCAAGAGCACCGTCTGCTTCTAGCTGCGCATAGGAAAACCCTAATTCTTTAATCAATGCTGTTCTGCCGACTTCCATCCAGATTAAATAATTGGCATGATATACGATGCCCATTTGATCTGTTTCTGCATAACGGACTTCTATTTCTTTTTTGGATACATACACGTTTTCATCGCTCTCCTATCAAAACCTAAGGTCTGTCTCTGCCATTTTACCACATTCCAAATGGTTCTTCTAAAAAGAGGCAATAAAATAAACCAGGAATCCCTGGTTTATTCAGTATAGCCATTCTTTCTTGCTGCTTCTTCGTCCTTTATCTCAGAACGCATCGCGTCAATACTCATTTTGCGGTTTTCGTTTTTTTGTTTGATCATTTGCTTTTCTGTCTCAGTCGAAACGGACATCGCTGCTTCAGATTCATCGATATTGTCAAGTGTGTTCTCGATCATATCTTGCAGCTTTTCAACATTATCAGATCGATCATCTGGATTGGATTGATATGACTCGTTATTCATGATGATTCCCCTCCTTATTCGCCCTTTGTCTGTATCACATCTGGCTGTTCATTTGATTTATTATGCATCTTTTTACCTTTATTCCGTTTGTATGCTACAGGTTTTGTCCCTAAATGGTCTGGTGTAAACTGCGCTTGTTTATCATGCTCTCTACCCATTATTCATCCCTCCCTCTCCTTTAGGATGAACGAAAACGGATAATTCATGACTTATTTTTGTCTAAATCGTTCTTCCAACTTTTCTTCGAGCTGGTTTAAAAATTCCTCATTGCTTAATAATTCTTTTTTATTTTCAAGCACAAGCTCTTCAAATGTGCGTCGTTTTCTTCTTCTCATTCCACTCACCTCCATATATGTATGATTACATTTTCGCCAAAACATTTGGAAAATAAGCAAAAAGAGCTGAATCATTATAGATCCAGCTCTTTTTCAATTTCTTTTTTTGTCAGCATTTGATGCTTCACAGACATGATGCGTCCTTTTTCATCTAATATGTAGGTCGTTGGGTATGAAAGCACCTGATATCTTGCTTGAATGCCTTTTTGATCCAATAAAACAGGAAAGCTCAGCTTTAATTCTTTTGTGAATGCTGCCACATGATCTACACTCTTTTCAGTGGTTGTCAAATTCACCGCTAGTACTTCAACTTGGTCATTTTCGCTCCTAATTGCGTCTAGATCCGGCATTTCTGTCCTGCATGGCTTACACCATGTCGCCCAGAAATTGACGAGCACCTTTTTCCCTCGGTAATCAGATAACGAGGCGGTTTTGCCATCAAGGGTTTTTAGTTCGAAATCAGGGGCTTGATCCCCTTTTTCAAGACCGATTGCGGGCTCTTTTGGCCCAAATAAATTCCATGCAAGTAAACCAATCAACACAAGTAAAACAGCGCTTGCCATTCCTTTTTTCCACATGATTGATCCTCCACTATTTTAAAAAAGAAGAGAAAGCTGTTGAATCGCCTTCTCTTCTTTGCTGTATTAGTTGCTTGCCAATTTTTCGCGAAGTACCATTTGAAGGATACCGCCATGACGATAGTAGTCAATTTCAACTTCACTGTCAAAGCGAACGACCACTTCAAATGTTTTCTCGTTGCCATCTGTGTCAATTGCTTTCACAGTGACGAGATCACGCGGACGAACTGTTTCGTCAACATGAACTTCAAATGTTTCTGTTCCTGTTAGACCATGAGTTTCTGCACTTTCTCCGTCTTTAAACTGCAAAGGAAGTACGCCCATGAAAACAAGGTTACTTCTGTGGATACGCTCAAAGCTTTCAGCTAGAACAAATTTAATTCCAAGAAGGTTTGTTCCTTTTGCAGCCCAGTCACGTGAAGAACCCATTCCGTAGTCTTTACCTGCTAAGATCGCTAGACCTGTTCCATCTTCTTTATAGCGCATGCATGCATCATAAATGGATGTCACTTCACCAGTTGGCCAGTAAGTTGTATAGCCGCCTTCTGTTCCTGGTGCAATTTGGTTCTTAATACGGATGTTTGCAAAAGTACCTCTCATCATGACATGGTGGTTACCACGGCGAGATCCATATGAGTTAAAGTCTCTAGGCGACACGCCTCTTTCTTGCAAGTATTTGCCCGCAGGTGTGTCCTTACCAATCGCTCCAGCAGGAGAAATATGGTCAGTTGTGACAGAGTCACCGAACTTCGCAACTACGCGCAAGCCTTTAAGCGGTTCAACTTTACCAGGTTCAACTGATAGGTTTTCAAAGAATGGCGGGTTATCAATGTATGTGGAATTTTCATCCCATTTGTACAATGCATCATCCGTCGTTTTAATTTCATTCCAGCGGTCATTGTTGTCAAAAACAGTTTCATACTCTGAACGGAATAGCTCAGGTGTGACAGTGCTTTTAACGACGCTGTTGATTTCGTCCATTGATGGCCAAATGTCATTGAAATAAACGTTTTCGCCATTTTTATCGACACCGATAGGATCTTTTGTTAAATCAATATTCACCGTACCTGCAAGTGCATAAGCCACAACTAATGGTGGAGATGCAAGGTAGTTCCCTTTCACAAGCGGATGGATACGACCTTCAAAGTTACGGTTACCTGATAAAACAGAAGTGATCAGCAGATCATTTTCAGAGACAGCATCTTCAATTTCTTTCTCAAGCGGTCCTGAGTTTCCGATACAAGTTGTACAGCCATACCCTACAATGTTAAATCCGAGGTCTCTTAAATATGGAAGAAGTCCTGAATTCACAAGGTATCCTGTTACAACTTTAGAACCCGGCGCTAGTGACGTTTTCACGTAGTTTGGCACTTTCATACCGAGCTCACTTGCTTTCTTCGCAACAAGACCTGCTCCGATTAACACGTATGGGTTCGATGTATTCGTACAGCTCGTAATCGCTGCAATCGCAATCGCACCTGTCTTCATCACAGCTTTTTCACCGTTTGCAAGATCAAATTCGATTTGTTTATCAAGCTCTGATTTATCTAAGCCAAACCCTTGGTTACCAGCTGGGCTTTCGATGTGTTTATGGAACGTCTCTTTCATTTGAGAAAGTGGAATCAAATCTTGTGGACGTTTAGGACCAGATAAGTTTGACTCAATTTTAGAAAGATCAATTTCCACAACATCAGTAAAAATTGGTTCTTCTGCATCTGGCGTATAGAATAAGCCATTTGCACGAGAATATTCTTCAACGATATTAATTTGCTCTTCATCACGTCCAGTAAGGCGAAGGTAAGCAAGCGCTTCTTCATCTACTGGGAAGAATCCACAAGTAGCACCGTATTCTGGCGCCATGTTCGCAATTGTTGCACGATCTGCTAATGGCAATTGAGCAACACCCGGTCCGAAGAACTCAACGAACTTGTTTACTACGCCTTTTTCACGAAGGACTTGTGTGACTTTTAATGCAAGGTCAGTTGCAGTCGTTCCGTTTGGAAGCTCTCCAACTAATTTAGCACCAATCACTTCTGGTACAGGGAAGTATGAAGGCTGACCAAGCATACCAGCTTCCGCTTCGATACCGCCAACGCCCCATCCAAGTACACCGATACCGTTAATCATCGTTGTATGAGAGTCAGTTCCAACTAATGTATCTGGGTAAGTGATGATCTCGCCATCTTCTTCAATCGCATGAACAACACTTGCAAGATACTCTAAGTTCACTTGGTGAACAATTCCTGTTGCAGGCGGAACAGCTTGGTAGTTGTTAAACGCTTTCTTTGCCCAGCTAAGGAAGTTATAACGCTCTGCGTTACGTTCGAATTCTAAATCCATGTTAATGTTTAATGCATCTTCAGTTCCAGCTTTATCAACTTGTACTGAGTGGTCAATAACAAGGTCAACTGGAATTTCAGGGTTAATTTTATCCGGATCCCCGCCTACATCTGCCATTGCTTTTCTTAAAGAAGCAAGGTCAACGACGGCTGGTACACCCGTGAAGTCTTGTAAAATAACACGAGAAGGTTTAAATGGAACATCAATTTCTTTTACCTCGGCAGTTCCCCATTTTGCCAAGTTTTCAACGTGTTCCTTCTTGATCACTCTACCGTCTACTTGGCGAAGCACTGATTCTAAAAGCACCTTAATGGAATAAGGCAGCTTAGAAACATTTCCGATTCCTTGTTTCTCTAGTGCTTCTAACGAATAATAGTGATACGTTTTCCCATTTGTCGAAAACGTTTTTCTAGATTGAAAAGCGTCTTGTTTAGCGACTTGCTGCTGTTTCGACATGTCCAAAATCCCCCTTTTGATGATCAAGATCAATTTCAATTCTCAGAAAAATCGTCGTATTTCACCACAATTTTCTCACAATTTCATCTTAAAACAAATTCATACATAAGTAAATAACAATGCTTTTATTAAATTCAATAAGTTTAACTTATCATTAGGAAATGTTTACTCTTCATAAACGAAGCGCAGCGGGTTCATACTACAAATGAGGTGAAAGAACATGACAAAACGCAAAGCAAATCATGTCATTGACGGCATGAACTCAGCCAAAAGCCAAGGTAATGGCGCAGGCTATACGGAAGATGATCAACTCGTTTTAACAGAAGAACAAAGACAAAACAATAAAAAACGCAAAAAAAATCAATAAGAAGGAGCCTAACATCATGACGAATAAAAACACAGGGAAAGACATCCGTCAAAACTCTCCTAAGGAGCATCAAGGCGGTCAGCCTGAGCCGTTATCAGGCAGTAAAAAAGTGAAAAACCGCAACCATACAAGACAAAAGCACAATTCTCATCATGATATGTAATCATTCCCCTCTCATCCCGTGACCACACGGGATGTTTTAGGTCTTTCACACATTTCTATTTTCATCATATGATTTATTATGAGATGTGATGGAGGAGTGTTTATGGAGAATGAAAAGCAATCGAATTCCTCTGATTTCCTTGAAATAGATGATTGGCTCAATGTTTTAATGGATGATCCATTTGCCTGGTATGATGAACACCTCCCAATTGATCTTTATGAAACAAGCCGTGATTATATTATTGAAATCGATGTCTCCACCTTATCGATCACTGATGTAAAGCTGACCTTCGCTGGACATGAGCTGACGTTGACTTACACAGTACAAAAGCCAAAAGGTGAAGGCGAACAGGCAATTGAAAAAAGCGTGATGCTTCCTTTTTATTTAAACGACAAAGACATTGCAACAGATTATGAAAACCAAATCATATCGATAAAAATTAAAAAATGTTCCGACCATCCAAGCGGTGCATTTTCCTTTCAAATCCCGCACTTCAAACATTAAGAGCCCACCTTCATATAGGTGGGCTCTCTTCCCGTTCGTTTCAAGTCCATACCTTTTGCGAACCACCATGGCCAAATAGTAGAGTCGCTATATGATAATGTATTCTATTTCTACTAATCGGTTTGGGTCATTCTAGTAAATGGGCGGCTATTAATGAAAAAGGGCGTTTATAGAGATAATAGACATACATTTTTGTTATTTTCTTCTATCCTCTCTTCATGTAATATAAAATAGAGAGATAAGGGGTATAAGGAGTGAGAACATGTTAAGCGGCTGGTTTTTGTGGTTCATTTTATTTTGGGGTACAGTGATGATCGGATTACTCGCAATCGGTGGCTTTTTTATGTTTCGCAAATTTTTTAAACGATTGCCAAAGGAAGATGGGAAATCAGAGCTTGATTGGCAGGATGAATATATTCAAAAGAGCCTTCACCTTTGGCGGGATGAGGACAAACAGCTGTTAAATGAACTCGTATTACCTGTTCCAGAGCTGTTTAGAGATGTTGCCAAAGAAAAAATTGCGGGTAAAATTGGTGAGCTGGCATTAAAAGAACAGGCTGCCAGCATTAATCTAGACTTAATCATTCGCGGCTACATTATGGCTACACCAAAGCGTGATCATAAATTTTTATTGAAGCGCCTTCAAGAAAAAAACATTGATCACTCGCCATATGAATCGTTATTAAAATAACCTCCTTTAAAAAGGAGGTTTAATTCATTTGAATCTGCTGCGGATCTAATTGTTTAGACAGCTTTCTAAACGACAAATACATAGCAACCCGCCAAGGCACGATCATGCCAAAGGCAAGAATCCAAAACATCCCGCTTAATGAGCCATAATCAATAGAAGAACTTAGGATGGTCTTCATCCCGATACGAAGAACAAGAAGTCCAATGAGAATAAACACAAATGCTTTTGACCGCTTTAAGTAAATGTCATTGCCTCTAATTTCAAACTTCGATGTTTTAATTAAAAATATAGAGAAAAACATCCCCACTGTGATCGCTTCTAGAAATTCAGCTCCAGTTACCCGAAACATTGGAACAAAAAACATCAGTGCGCCAGTGCTCATGAAAATAGGAGGTAAAATAATTTTTTTTGCCGTTGCAGGTTTTGCAGATGACTTAATGCGAATAAACATGACGGCCACCGCCATACATACCGCAATTATAGAAGAGATCAAGATCATCATATCAAATCATTCCTTTATTCTTTAAGGTCAGCCTATGTATAATATACTCCAATTGACGAAAAAAAACCATTCGCCGCGACTGTAGAAAACGATTTCAAAAGCCTGTAAAACCGCCAAACAATGATGAAAACATAATGATAATCCATGTCAGAAGATCAAAGAACAGCAAAATCCCTACCACAATCATGATAAACCCGCCCACTCGCATGATGAGCTGCTGGCGCTTTCTGATCCACCCCATTTTCGTAATGAAAAAGGAGAGAATAAAAAACGGGACGGCAAATCCAAATATATACGCAATCATATACATGACAGCCGACTCAGGATTGTTACTCGCCAGTGTGATGACAGCGGATAAAATAGGTCCAGTACAAGGTGTCCATCCAGCGGCAAAGCCCATTCCGATGAGAATGGATCCAAAAAAACCAGCAGGACGATTTTTGAACTGTATTCTCTTTTCGCCCATGAGGAAAGAGGGCTTGAATACGCCAAGAGTCATAAAACCAAAGAAAATAATAAGGATGGCTCCAATTTGACGAATCGCTTGATGATAATCATTAAAAAACTTCCCGACAAACGATGTCCCAAAGCCAATCGCAATAAATATAATAGAGAACCCAACTAAAAAGAATAATGTATGAAGCAGACTTCTTCTTCTCAGCATCACCTTCTCGGATTTCACTTCATCTATACTAACGCCCGTAATATACGATAAAAACGCTGGATAAAGCGGAAGACAGCACGGTGAAATAAAAGAAAGAAATCCTGCTCCAAATGCTAAAAAGTAATTCAAATCTGTCAAAAGAACACCCCCTTCTTACAAATATACAATAAGAGATGACAAAATCATTTCATTTTTTTTACATCACCTCAATAAAGATGGTCTATTCTCTTAAAACCTTATATAATTTAATTTGACATCAAGATAATGAATCCTTTAAATTTGAAAATAAACCTTAAAATGGATATAATAGAATCGATTCTTTTTATCAAGATTTGCATGAAAGGAACATGACTTTGGTAAAAACATCATTATTAACTCAAATCGAAGAAAAAAGAGAAGAGCTGATGAAAGTTGTCTTGCATAATGGGATGACATCAACAGTGACCATCGAGCATAGCCAGCAGCTAGATCATCTCCTCTTACAATATCAACGACACTTACACTCAAACTCAGCCAACTAATTATACTTCATGATATCAAACATGCCGCACCATTGTAGAACAGTTGATATGTGTGACCATAAAAGAAACGAAAACCTCTGATATAGGGGTTTTTTGTTTTTCATGCTGTTTGACGCCATAATAAAAACCACCTTCCCTGCTTCATTCATGCAAGTACAGTGGTTTTAAGCGTCTGATGAAGGTGAATTGAATAAAGAAAGGACAACGCTTGTCCATTCTTTATAACCATGTTCCATCTATGATCATAATATCGTACGTATTATTTCGCTTGGTTGTTCATGGCTTTCATCATTTGATTGATTTTCTTCTGGGACGGTTTCATGCCCATTTGCATCATCATCATTCGAAGCATTTGTTCATTAATCGGTGGATTCTTTTTCAAATAGCTCATCATATACTTACGAGCAATAAAGAATCCGAGTGCAACTCCTGCAAGCAGTGCAACAACGCCTACAAGGATGACAACCCATAAATCCATAATTCTTCCTCCTTCATGTTGTCTCGTATAAAGTGTACTAAACAAAAGGCTATTATACAACATTTCACGTTCAATTTTATTTTTTTAAACAAAATTCCTCACTTTTACTGGATTAAGCCACCCGTGCTTCTTTGAACTAAAGTCCATCGCAAGAAAACAAGGGCTGATTTTTCTCAGCACTTCAAAAAACACCGCTTCTGCCTCATAACTGCCAGTCGCAGACATTTGGATATACCGGTCTTTAATAATAAATGCTGCGGTTCCTTTTCCATCTGGTAAAGAAGCGCTGTAAATCGAGCCTATTTGTGTATAGTGAATGTTCGTTAAGTTATTCATGAGACGCTGGTGCATATGAAAAGCAGGGATTCGCTTCGTCACATAATCCACTTGCTTCACAAGCATAACTAACTCATCGTCGGTGCGATTCGTCCAGTGTAATGACTCAAACAAATGAAACAAAATCGATTCTCTGCCAAAATAGTGATGTGCAAATTCATCCTCAATCCAATAAATATAATAATGGCGTTCCATGTCTATCCCTTCCTTTCACATTTCGTCAATCTCGTTTATTGCTTGTATTATACAAAAATGTGAAAGAAAGAATTGTCTATATATGAAGCAAGAAGAAACTAGTTTTGTCAAAAAAACAAGAAAAAAGAAAAAAGTTTGCAGAGCGGATGAAAATGCTCTGCAAACAGATAGCAAAAAAGCATGATGCTTGGAGTTCGTTTATTTATTCAGCTTCGCTTTCACACGGCTGACTACATTGCTGACAGTAAATCCGTATTTCTCGATAATGGTTTCACCTGGTGCAGATGCGCCAAATTTATCAATTGCAATCACGTCACCGTCAAGGCCAGTGTAACGCTCCCAGCCAAGTGAAGCACCCATTTCAATCGCAATACGTGCACGTACTGCTTTAGGAAGAACGGATTCTTTGTATTCGTCTGACTGCTGATCGAAGCGATCCCATGCAGGAAGGCTGACAACAGATGCGCGGATACCCTCTTTTTCAAGTGCCTTTTGCGCTTCAATGGCTAAACCAACCTCAGATCCTGAAGCGAGTAGAAGTGCTTCTGGCTGTGCATCAGCTGCTTCAACCACAACGTATCCACCCTTTTCTACTCCCTCATATGCCTTCTCTGGTGCCTGGTCAATCGTTGGAAGGTTTTGACGAGTAAGAACTAGTGCAGTCGGTTTATCCGTTGAAGATACAGCTAGTTTCCACGCTGCAGCTGTTTCATTTCCATCTGCTGGGCGAATAACGGAAAGGTTAGGCATCGCACGCAGTGAAGCAAGCTGTTCAACCGGTTCATGTGTTGGACCATCTTCACCAACAGCGATACTATCATGAGTAAAGACGTATGTGACTGGAAGTCCCATTAAGGCAGCAAGACGAATCGCTGGTCTTAAGTAATCTGAGAAAACAAAGAACGTTCCGCCGAATACACGAAGACCGCCGTGAAGCGCCATACCGTTGAGCGCCGCACCCATTGCAAATTCTCTCACACCGAACCAAATGTTTTTGCCAGCATAATTATTTTTTCCGAAATCATCCGTGTTTTTAATCGTTGTTTTGTTTGATCCAGCAAGGTCAGCAGACCCGCCAATAAAGAAAGGTACTTGCTTTGCAATGCCATTTAACACTTCGCCTGAAGAAGCGCGGGAGGCAAGGCTTGAACCTGCTTCATAAACAGGAACCTCTTGGTCCCAATTTTCAGGAAGCTTTCCTTCAATCGCAAGCTTCAGCTGTGCTGCCAGCTCTGGATATTCTTTTTCGTATTGCGCAAACAGCTCATTCCAAGCTGCTTCTTTTTTCTGACCAGCGTCTTTGACAGCTTCTTTGAAATGATCGTACACTTCAGAAGGTACATGGAAATCTTCTTCAAACGTCCAAGAGTAAGCATCCTTCGTCAGCTTAGCTTCCTCGCTGCCAAGAGGTGCACCATGCACACCAGACGTTCCCGCACGGTTTGGCGAACCGAAACCGATTGTTGTTTTCACTTCGATTAAAGTAGGTCTGTCTGTGCTTTGTTTCGCCTTTTCAATAGCAGCTGTTACTTCTTCGATGTTGTTGCCGTCTTTCACGTAAAGAACTTCCCAGTTCATCGCTTCAAAACGATTCTTCACATTTTCAGAGAATGAGCGATCTAAGTCGCCATCTAAAGAAATGTCATTTGAATCGTAAAGAACGATTAAACGGCCTAAGCCTAAATGACCAGCAAGTGAAGCAGCTTCTGAGGAAATCCCCTCCATTAAGTCTCCATCTCCGCAAATGCTGTATGTATAGTGATCTACAACCTGAAAGTTGTCTTTGTTATACGTTTCCGCAAGATGTCTTTCTGCAAGTGCCATCCCTACTGCCATAGCAATTCCCTGGCCTAAAGGACCTGTTGTGGCATCTACGCCTTCTGTGTGTCCAAATTCAGGATGTCCAGGTGTTTTGCTTCCCCATTGGCGGAATTGTTTTAGATCATCGATGCTCAGATTGTATCCGCTTAAATGAAGCATGCTGTATAGAAGCATAGAACCATGTCCCGCAGATAAAACAAAGCGGTCTCTGTTAAACCATTTTGGATTTTGCGGACTTACGTTTAAGTGATTCGTCCATAAAGCGTACGCCATTGGTGCAGCACCCATCGGCATTCCTGGGTGACCGGAATTCGCTTTTTCAATTGCGTCTATGGAGAGAGTACGTATTGTTGCAATAGATTTCAATTCAATCGTTTCCATATAAATCCCCTTCCGTATCTTGTGTACACCATTATCATAAATCTACTGTCCTTTTTTCACAACTATTTCACGCTGAAAAAGAAGGATTTTGTCACATTTAGTTTATCGATCACCTAAAAAGTTATGCAAATATGAAAAAAGACGAGAATAATCTTCCCATCTTTTCAAAATTCAAGAAATCACAGCCTTAATGAAGGTTCTGATCTTTTTCTCTTTTTAATTTTTCTGGTGTGACATCGTTTCCTTCAGGATCAACGATCTTGACAGTTTTAAGTGTATTTTTCATAGAAGAACGAAAAGCTTTCAAATACTCTTCTCTCAACTGCTTTTGTTCTGTTTTTTCAGCGTCTGATAAACCGGTCTCTTTCGACTTTTTTGAAAGCTCATTTATTCTTGCAAGCTGTTCTTTAGAAATCATGACAAACTCCTTTAAAGCATTTTCTCTACATACTACTAAATATCAATCATTTTGACAACAAATCACGCTTTAGGTGGTAAGGTCTTTTTCATATTCTTGATACCTTCTATGCACCGTTGCTTTTGAAATGTCAAAACCTAATGCCTGAAGAGTGGCGGCAATTTCGGCGAATGTCATATTGTTTTTTCTTAATCGAACAATTTCTGAAATCGGCACTTCAATACGCTCACGGCCAGGTGCATGGTCCTGCTGCCTTAAATTCAGTTCAGGCTGATATCCGCGCTCAACTGCCCTTTTCATTCCCCGCTTGATTTTCAGGTTATGAATTTTCCGTTGGTATTCTTCGACGACTCCTACAATCTCAATGACCATTTCATCTGCTTCTGAAAGCTCAAGCTCTCCTCTATGAAACACGCTGTATACCTTTACGTTCTCTTTAAATAAACAATGAAGAAGTGCAATTTTTGCTTGTCCTCTTCCAAGACGAGTTTCATCCTGGATCAAAACGGCATCGATTGACTCTTCCTTCAGTGCAGCAAGCATTTCAAACACACCATCACGATCTAAATCATATCCACTTGCTTTTTCTTTGATGACTTTGACCACATTCATCTTGTGCATGGCAGCTAACGCCAGCAGTTCTTCTTCTTGTCTTTTCAACGAGGTTTCCTGCTCTTCTTTGACAGTGCTTACTCTCGCATAAATGATTGCGTTCATGTCTAAAATCGACCTTTCTACTGTACTGTTGCAAGCTGATATACGACTGGATGCTCTTTTTTGACGGGTATAACAAGAATGTCGCCAGGCTGGATTTCAGTTGAAGCAAGATCATTGTGTTCGGTAACCCAATCAATAAATGCATTTTTGTCGATTGATTTGCTGTCGTTTACTTGATCAGCTAACCCCCAAAGAGTATCACCTGATTGAACCTCTATTTTAACATACTGATTTGTATCATTATGGCTTGTGACTGCAATAAGTGAGAGAAATGTGCCAACGATGAATGAGAATACCCCAATAAAAATAATAGATTCTTTTAACCTCATAATGTCATCTCTCCTAATAGAATATGTGTTCGCTCTTTCTGTCACTCATTATAAATACGAACAAACGTTTCTGTCAAACGTTTTTTTCGAACCTATGTTTGTACTGTTAGGAAAAACATGCTATAATTTCTTTAAAATTGACGTTTTGAGGTGCAAAAGATGACGAAGCTATCAAAAAGACAACTCGATATCCTGAAATTCATCAAAGATGAAGTAAAAAGCAAGGGTTATCCCCCATCCGTCCGTGAAATTGGAGAAGCTGTCGGTCTAGCATCCAGTTCAACGGTCCATGGACATTTAGCTAGACTAGAAACAAAGGGCTTAATTAGAAGAGACCCGACAAAACCTAGAGCGATCGAAGTACTAGATGAAGAGGAAATGAATATTCCAAAGAGTGCTGTAATGAACGTTCCAGTCATCGGAAAAGTAACGGCCGGCCTTCCTATCACTGCTGTTGAAAATGTAGAAGAATACTTCCCCCTTCCAGAGACTTTTGCAGCACCAGATGAACAAGTGTTTATGCTTGAAATTATGGGAGAAAGTATGATTGATGCAGGTATTTTGGACAAGGACTATGTCATCGTGCGTCAGCAAAGCACCGCTAACAATGGTGATATTGTGGTCGCCATGACAGAGGAAGATGAAGCGACAGTCAAACGCTTTTATAAAGAAGATACACACTTTAGATTACAGCCAGAGAACCCATCAATGGAACCGATTATTTTACAGAATGTGAGTATACTAGGTAAAGTGATTGGCGTATTTCGAAATATTCATTAAAAAAAGCCGGTATTTCATCAGCTGCTGATGAGAACCGGCTTTTTCTTATGCACAAGAATAGGCAAGAATACTTGAACTTGGGAAGGAACCAAATGTAAAGTTCGGCCATATAAAACCAGTTGTTCGGCCAAAAGGCTGTGAGGAAAGAACGAACATTAAAAATACTTGACCGTTTCTCAAAAACACAATTGTCCATCTTCTATTACATCCCGCTGCAAATTGTACAGTTTGATGACCTCCGCCAACACCGTGCCCAGATATAAGCGACTGCATACTCTGTGGCTGCGAGAGTGCTTGTTGATACTGCGAAATGATATGCTGCGGCGGTGCCGGCGGTGCAGATTGTCCGCCTGAACCTTGCCCTGGCCAAGTACCTCCTCCGATCGGAAACCCAGGAAACCCTCCACCTTGAGGAATACCAACAGATGGAAATCCTTGCATCTGCCTATCATATGAGTACCCATTCCACACACCTTCATACGGATGATACATAATAAACACCACTTTCTTTAGACATTCATCACGACAGTATATGTCATAAATAAAAAAGTGTGTTAAACGTCTAAATAGAAATTTTTCCAAAAGACGTTTCGTTCTTCTTTAGAACGGTTAAATAATCATTAAGAAGAAAAATAAAAAAAATGAAAACTTTTTGTCTCCCTCAAACGTTATATAATTAGAAACAAAAGAAATAAAAAAACATTTAGATTTAATACTTGTAATATCACTGTAATTATTGTAACATTTGTAACATAAGAAGTTTTCATTGAGAAAAGGAGGCAATTGCCTTGAAAAAATTATTTGTTTTATTAACTGCTATTATGCTTATGATCTCATTACAAACTACAACATTGGCCGCTTCCAAGAAATCAGCCGCTTTGACAAATAAAGAAGCGTTACATATTGCCCTTGATGCAAGAGAACACTTTTGGAGTGCAATGTCAGGCTACAAAATTAAAGAACATTCTAATTACAAATTAAAATCATTTACCTATAAAGATATGACATACAACTATCTTTCTAAAACATTTGATACAAAGAAAAAATTAAACAGCTACCTATCTCAAGTGTTCACTCAAGATGCCATCAAACATGGTTTAAAAGATTATCAGTTTATTGTTCATAAAGGCAAAATGGCTGTTCCAGTCGGTGACGGAGATAACATGCTCAATTGGGAAAAAGCCACACCTAAACTTGTTTCTAAGAAACAAACAGTCCGCACATATGAATTTACTGTCCCAACACTTGATGGACGCAAAGTAAAACGAACTGTTACGTACGAAAAAGTACAAAAAGATTGGAAAGTCACACAAATTGACGCTGTCATCTAAATAAAAAACCAGGCCTCTCATCGGCCTGGTTTTTATATTGGAGAAAATTCAGTCATGCGGTCCAGCGCGTGAGCAAGTGATGATGCCGTGCGAAATTCATTAAAAGGAAGCCCGAGCTGTACTGCTGTTTGAGCAATTTCTGGTCTAATTCCTGAAATGGTCGTCTCTACTCCAATTAACCGAAGTGATGTGACAAGATCAAAGATTTGATGAGCCACCATTGTATCAATAATGACAACACCAGATAGATCAATACATAAATGCTGAACCCCTTTTTGCGAGCACTGTTTTAGCGTATTTTCTAAAATAATCTTTGCTCTCGCTGTGTCAATATCACCTACTAAAGGCAACAACGCAATCTGGCTTTTTAAAACAATCACCGGTGAACTCAATTCATAAATCATATCTCTTTGAGCCACAAGCTTCTTCGTTGTATTTTTCACATATTGCTGGATAAACACATGGATTGAAATATTAAACGCTTCGGAAATTAAATCATACCAATAAAAAATGCGGTCAATATCAATGTCACCTTGACGCTGTTTAATAAATTCTTTTAAGTAATGCAGAACGACTCTTTGATTGGACATGTATTCTCTTACGACATAATCTAATGGTGTATTTAAATGCTTCGGATCACTGGCTAAATCCTCAGACCATTTTTTAAATTCAGTATGTAAATATGTCTTGTCTTCAATAATAGCTCGTATAAAGTGCTGGTAATAATCTTGATTCTGCCGTTTTAGCTCTGCAATGATGCTGGAATCTGTTGAACGATATATCGATTCTGGATCATCGTCCTCAATTGATTCATACCATGTTTCAGTCAGCTTCTCTGCATGCTGCATAAAAAAATCGTATAATGCACGGTTCTTATCCATAAGCAAATGTCCCTTCACATTTTCTTCTTGTCAGTCTTTGTACCTTATAGATTGATTGTACCACTGAATCTTTTTTCCCTGCCAGCTCGGATACGCTCTGCCATAAACAAAAAAGCACCCGCTCGAGGGGTGCCTTTTCCTCAGATTTATTTCACAATAAATAATATTCTTTTCCCATCAGGAAATCCGCTGATTTGGTGCCCGACCCATGAGCCTGCTCCCCTATTATCAGATGGACTGACATATTGAACGCTTGCGCCTTTTCCTCCCTCAAGACAAACCGCCATCGGCCATTCATCCCGGTCAAATCCAGGTTTTGTCGGAATCCCTTTTAATGATTCTTGCCTGCGGGCATCTGCTCCATTCCTGTCAATGGTACACACATCTGAATGCCCTTTTCGAATGGCTTCTTGAATATGACTGCCTGTTTCAGGGTACCTTTCCTTTGGAAATTGAACGACATGATCATATCGATCAGCCCCTTTTGCTGCCTGCTTCTCTCCAAATCCACCTAACAACATGCCCATCCATATCACAAAACATAAAGCGACAGCAGCGATCCAGCCTCTTTTCATCTTCAAAAGCGCGTGACCTCCTCATCCATCTCAAGCATGATTTTGACTTAAAGGAAATGTGACATTTTAATGTATGAGTGGTTCGCGAATGACATGTGAAAAAATTGATGTAGCTCTCAATCTCAAATCCACAGGTTAAAAAAATGAATCCTCTATTAAATGAATTCATACAAAAAAGCTTGTCCCCTATGAAGGAAACAAGCTCTATTTTTTATTGCGCTTTCGCATAGTTTATAAACTCAACAAAGGCAGCTGTCGCTTTTGGACCGCCATTCATCGTTCCGTTTGAATACCCAGCGTTATGAACTCCAACAATTTGCTGGTTTTGATCTAGCATGGCAGAACCTGAATTTCCGCTGAATGTATCAATCGTATAGTATGCTAGATTCGTATCTTCTCTCGTCACAGGACCTGACATCTCCCATTGTGACACCTTGCCAGTCGATCTCATTTTATCACCAGGATATCCTGAGATTTTAATGGTTGTCCCAGTCAAGTTTGTCACCTGGCGGATGGATCGGTAGCCGACCGTATTGCCAATATTCGTATCGGTTTTGATTACGGCAAAGTCATATTGACTTGCACCAGTATTAATATACCCGCTTGGCACATAGAACTCAGTCATTTTTGCCGAACCGTTCACCGCAGTACTATCATTCATACCTGGATATACGGTTCCTTTTTCACTATAGCTTCTCGATGCCGTATTGTACACGCAGTGTCCGTTTGTCAAAATTTTATTAGGAGCAATGAGTGTCCCTGTACAGCTGGAGCCGCCAAATGTAATATAAGCAATCGAATTGTATGGTGCTATTCTTGTATTTGCTACTTTGGTTCTACCATCGTCTCCAATGACGACTTTTGTTTGAAAATCTTTTAAATATTTTGATAGTGGTTTTACTTTTTCGCCAACAGTAGAAGAAAGATCATCCACTTTGTCAAAGGATGAGGGGGCTTTCGTATCATTGTGGAAATCACTTGAAGAAATCACTTTTCCATCAGAAGTCACCATGTCATAATCAGACGTTAGTACTGAATCCGATGCGGCATGGGCAAAACTAGGCACACTTAAAGCACCAAAAACGAGAAGAGAAGGGAGTAACATTTTCACCTTTTTCATCATATTCCTCCTTTATGTCCTATATCAAAAATCATACGATTGTTTCATATTGGAGTAAATGAGAGAATATTCTTATTTTTTACAAAATATTTCATATTTAAATTAGGTGTTTTGTAACTTCCCAACCTTCATTCTATCGATCTCTTTCTATGTGAACAGAAAAAAACCGCCTAATTGGCGGTCTTTCCTCTTTGTCAGCTCCACACATCTTTTACATATCTATTGTCATTTGCAAGGGCTGTCAGCCAATTTTCAGCTGTTTCCTTCGAGCATTGTTTCTCGTTTTGATAGAGATCGATTAGTGTAGCCTCTACATCTGGGGCCATGACTTTTCCGTCTCCGCACACGTAAAGGTAGGCACCTTGATCAAGCAATTCGATGAGCATGCCGCCTTCTTCTTTCAACAAATGCTGGACATATACTTTTTGCTCATCGTAACGAGAATAAGCACGATGGATATGGATAACTCCGTTTTGCGCGGCAAGCTGCATTTCATCAAAATATAGATCATCTTCCTCAGGGTGACGGCAGCCAAAATATAAGTGGGCTTCGCCTAGCTGCTTCCCTTCCTTCTGCCACACTTCTCTTGCCTGAACAAATCCTCTAAATGGAGCAATTCCTGTACCTGGTCCAATCATGATCATCGGCACTTCTGATGAAAGAGGCAGCTGGAATCCATCTTGCGCTTCATGCAGGAAGCAGGCTACTTCTTCTCCTTCTTTTAGACCACATAAATAGGTTGAGGCAACTCCGGCATATTCTCCTCTACCGCTCCACGCTTTATCTTTTACAACTGCTACTGTGATACTGACTTTTTCTTCATCTACCTTAGGCGAGCTAGAGATCGAATAATAACGCGGTTTCAAACCTGGTAAAAGCGCCAAAAAGTGTACAAACGGCAGCTCGCACGCTTCATATTGATCTAATAAATCCAGCATGGTTACTCGTTTCTTTAAAATGGCTTCTTGATATGCTTCTCCAGCCATTTGTTCAAGCTCCACGCGGTGAGGCGGACATACCGTATGTGCTGCGAGCTCTCTTAGCTGTGTACGTGTCGCAGGCTCTTGAAGCTCAACATGTGAGGCGAGTAATTCTTTGATTGGAATCGGCTGTTCTAATGGTAAATGACTTGCCTCTTTCTCAGATGAAAGCTTGATATGCTGCTCTGGATTTAGTTTAAAGCGGCGGGTCACACGCTCAACGAGTGCATCACTATTTTTCGGTACAATCCCAATATGATCTCCTTCTTTGTATGCTTTTCCAGCTGGCAATTTCAGTTCAATATGTCTTGTCTGCCTCGTGCTTTTTTCTGATTGTAATTCTTCATTTTTCAATACAACAGCTGAAAAGGCATCATATATTTTGGCTACAGGACGCTCCACTAGCTCATTCGTATAAGCAACTGATAGGTTTGGTTTTTCCTTCCCCTTTTCTTGGAAGGTGAGCTTAAATTCTTTTGCAAGCTGTTCAAAGACAGTTTTCTGGAAAATTTCTTTATCCTCATCCATATCACCACCTGCATCACCTTCTCCTAAATCAGCTACACGTTTGGCACCTTTTCTTTCAAGGGCCTCATCAATCAGACGGGGGATCCGCTGGTACGTGCTCGCCCAGTTTCGATCTCCGCATCCAAAGACCGCAAATGTCACGTTTGATAAATCCTGCTCCTCATCCTGCGCCAGCCAATCCACAAATTGCTTCGCATTGTCAGGCGGATATCCGTTGTATGAAGCGGTCACGATGAGGACAGCGCCTGTATCTGGCAATTGGCGTGTATATTCATCAAGCGGCGCAGTGGTCACATCGAATCCTTTTGCTTTCCCGTCTTCCGCCAATTCGTTCGCTATTTGCTTTGCTGTGCCAAGATTCGATCCGTACAAAACTAGCAGCGGTGTACCGTGACTCGGCACTTTTGACTCACTAGATTGGTTGCTTTTCTTCGGTTCTTCTTTCGGTGGTGCCATAAAGAATTGTTGCTTCCTTGGCCGCACCTTGATTTTGAAATCGTTTGGTTTAATCGTCAGAGATTCTTTTAAATCAAGCTCATAAGATGTGTGATCAATTAACTCTAAATTATGCAGAACCATCGCGAGAACCATCGTAGCTTCATGCAGGGCAAACTGCATACCGATACATGCACGCTGTCCATTCCCAAAAGGCTTGTAAGCATGCTGCGGGATTTTCTCAGGATGCGTAAACCGCTCTGGTTTAAATTCTTCAGCATCCTCGCCCCATACCGCTGGATCACGGTGTAATTTAGGGAGCAGAACAGAGACACTTTGATTCTTGTGAATCGGATATTTTCCCCCGATTACTGTGTCCTCTTTCGCATAAAGAGAGAATGTAGGCGCCGTAGGCCAGAGGCGAAGGGCTTCATTTAACACCATACGAGTGTAGCTTAGCTTTTGCACTTGTTTAAATGTCGGCAATCCGCCTTGCAGCACCTCATCTGCTTCTTGGACAGCTTTCTTTAATTTCTCTGGATTCTTTAATAAGAAATAAATCGCAAAGGATAGCAGTCCGCTTGTTGTTTCGTGCCCTGCAATTAAGAAGGTGATGATTTGATAACGGATATTTTCATCAGATAAACGTTCACCTGTTTCAGGGTCCTCTGCATGCAGCATAAGTGACAGTAAATCATCGCCTGTTTTATCTTGTTTTCTTCGTTCCTGTATAATGTCATCTACTAATTGCTTCATAAAATCGACATGCTGATCAAATTCTTTTCTTCTTTTGATCATGAGTTTATCTGCAATCGGCAATCGGCTCGACTGCTCCATTGCTTCATTTAAGCCTTTCAGCATGCTCTCTATAAATGGATGCTGGTTTTCTTTATAAAAGCTGTTAAAGCGAAAATCAAAACCGCAAAGGCCGATCGTATCTAAAGTCAGCTTTGTCATATCCTCAGCTACTTCAATTTCTTCATCGCGGCCTGTTCTTTGCCATTTTTGTACAAGCTGTGTCGCAATATCGAGCATCATCTCATGATAGCCCTTCATAGCCTGCTGGCTGAATGCTGGCATCAAGATTTGATGAGCCTTTCTCCAGTTCGGTTCTTCTGTCCAACTCGTAAATAACCCATCTCCTGCAAAGGCTCTTACTTTACTGAGACTAGTCCCAATAAATTTATCAAAACGGCTCTCATCAAATACTTCTTGGACAAGCTCATGGCTGGAAACAAAAATACTTGTTGCATTTGAAAATTCAAACTGAAAAATCGGTCCTAATTCATCTGCCAGCCGCCAAAAGGTTTGAGAAAGCTCCCCCTTTTTTATATGGGGAATATTTTTAAAAGGTCCGTATGTTTTTGGTTTTGGAATGATTGATGTTTGCTTCATATGCCCACTCCCTTTATCTCTTTATGATGCAACGCTGATGGCGCGCCATAAACATTGCTCAATCTCCTCTAAAAATTCAATTGTTGGCTCTATTTCTTCTGCAAGAATTTGTTTATGCAGCTGCACAAAAGCACCAAATACAATCGATAAAATGGTTCTGCCTGAGAGGTTTGGATGAATTCCATCCTTTTTCCCTTCTTCAAAGATAAGGAACAGCTCATGTAACAAATGCTGCATTTTCTCTTTGCTCGTTTCGTCTAAGTAATGGGACCGTTTATCAATCTCTAAAAAATACAGCCCGCTTGGATTCTCCTTTGTAAACAAAACCAAGCAATAAAATACATGCTTAAAGTACGCCCGAATACTTACCTTTGGATCCGGACTGTTTGTGTTCATTTTGTCGATAAATGCTGAGAGGCTGCGCTGGTACAAAATATTGACGAGTGCCTCTTTGCTGTCGAAATAACGGTAAATGGTGCCCGCTCCGACGTTTGCTCTTTTTGAAATCATCGGCATTGTGGTGCCATCAAAGCCTCGTTCTATAAATAGTTCCAGCGAAGCTTTCATGATCTGTTCTTGTTTATCAGTCACTGCTGGCATTTCATCCCTTCCTTTTGAAATATAGGAATGAACGTTCATTCCGCAAACGGTATATTATATTAATATTTCAATTTCATCTATTTATACTTAAACACACTTATTTTACTCCGTCACCACATTTTCTGAAAATAATAATAATTGAGAAATGATACCTAGGCAGATGACATCCAAAGGACTTATAAAGATTGTCAAATGTGTGTCATGCAGGTGTCATCGGCACTACACATTCATTCCTGATCGATTGGTGACTGAATGTGGTCGTCATATGTATCAATATATAAGCTTCCATTACTTGAACGGACAGCATAAACAATGTCCTTTAAGGACAGCTGCCTTTTTTTAAGCTCTTCTTCTATCCATTGCTCTGTTAAATGATTTTCATGTATGTTTTTTTGGATGAGTTTCCCGTCCATGATGACTTCAATCGGCATGTAACGCTCTGCCTTCATGAATAAATGAAGATCCTTCCGTGTGACATTTTCAAACGAAGGGTATTTTTTCACTGACATATGCCCATCTGTTTCAATCATGGCAAATTCAACTTCACTAATATCAAAGATGTCTTTTTCTCTCAGCTGCTGATTTAAATAATCAAGGGTATATCTCATTCCCTTCATATTTCCTTCAAGAATTTTCCCATTTTGTATGACAAGAGTTGGTTTACCAGCCATCAGCCCTCTCATCTTCCGGCTTCTTAATGCAATCAGGGAAATCACATAAATAATCATGACAAGTGACACAAAGGAAATCGTTGTTTGCTGTAGCGGCAGCGTTGTATTAAACGCCAGGTTTGCAGCAATTGAACCTAAGCTGATGGCTGCTATAAAATCAAAAATATTCATTTGCGCAATGGTTTGTTTCCCTAAAAGACGTGCTCCTCCAAATAAAATCGCAAAAGCAAACATTGTCCGAAGAATCACTTCAATATGTTCAGACATGCAAGTGTCCACCTTTCATTTACATCAAAAAAAGCCTTTTCCTTAGAAAAGACTCTTTGTTAGACTATGCATTTATTTCATCATTATTCAATTGGGCAGTACTGCTTTGTTCAAATTGTGATCGCAGTTCAATAATTGAGCTATTCCTCACATGATCTGCTTCTTGCTCAAGAAGCCACGTATAGAACTTAGCTTGCTCCGCTGTTTGCAAAGCATGCATATATTTTTGCGAGGAACGCTTCTCTGCAACGCGCTGCTTGATCCCGCGCATCTGCTTCCAGAATTGATAATAGGGGAGCTTGAGTTTGGTCATAAAGCCGCGAGCGTCCTCAATGACATATCCCTCTTCTTTAATTGTGTCATCATGAGAGACCGCTTGATACCATTTATAAAAAGACGTCCAATCATGGAAAACAGCCACTTCCTGCTTGCTGGATATTCCAAGCTGCTCACTTAATCTTTTCACTTCAGCGAATGGTGCTTTTTCGTAGCTTAACTGCCGCTTCACTATATCAAGTAAAATGAGTTGATCTTGTTCATATGTGATAATATGCGGATCTTTTTCTGGCAAAATGACTTCAAACACCAGAGATACATGCTGGTCACGGACGTATGATTTGATGTAGTCAGCTTGCACGTCATCGAAGGTCTTATAAAATAGCTCTTCGACCCAGGAGGCATGCTGATTTTGTTTCACATGTGATGTATACGATTTTGACGTAAACACCAATTCATCTTCCATTTCGTTATACCCAACAGTTCCTAAGTATCCATTTGCTTTATCATATACAGTGACAGGGAATTGTAAATGGTTCACTAAATGCTGCATTCTTGTCTCCGGACGCTCATCAATGTTAAAAAATTTATTGTAGCTTCTAGACACAATCTGCTTTGAAACCATGTTGACAAACAAACCTCTTGCCTTCACATTCACATCGTCCCACTGCCGCTCACTAAAAGCCTTTTTCGTAAAATTAAAAGATGAAATATGGTGTGGAAGCTTTAATTCCTGTACATATTCATGCTGATCTAAATGAGCTAAAAAATCATCCAGTGAAATATCTGGCTGAACAGCAGTTGATTGTTTTTTCTCAGAGGTCCTGTAGACTGGATTGTCAATTTCATGAGTCTCAATCCCTTCAGCCGTGATTTTCAACACCCGCAGCTGCCCTCCAAATTCAACCTGACCTTCTAGGTTATAAGATCTTTCCGCTGCGTGAATTGGCAGTCTGTATAAATTGCGATGACCGTGAATTTGGATGACATCCAGCCCAGCCGTGTTTTGAACAAACAAGTGATCAATGTCATCTGAATATTCTCCTACGCCGTGAATGAGCTGCTGTGTTGAGACATGCAAAAGCTCTTCTGGCAAATGAGCAAGCCCCCCGTGGGTAACAAGAAATGTCTGATTATGGTACGTAAAATAAGTAAGCTGATGAAAGGTTCTAACAAACTTTCGTACTTCTTTTAAATCAAAGTCTGCTGCTTCAAGTTCAGGCGCAGTATGCCTGTTAAACATATTGCTCCTGACTTTTTCACCATGTGCAAACCGGTATAAATGCTGATCATGATTGCCTTCAATGACGATGACATTCCGGCATTCTCTATGGGCAAGCATCCATTCTAATACTTCTTTGTTTTCTATTCCTCTATCAAGAAGGTCACCTGCAAAGATATAAAGTTCGTTTTCTTTGATATCTCCTTGCAAATAGGTGGTAAGTGCGGTGTAACAACCGTGAATATCTCCGAAAACATGAATGGCCTCATATTGATCAAAGGATCGAGGCTGATAGGTCATCACTTGCGGATATTCCTCCGGCTTCAAAACAGTCACCCATGACGGGACCTTTTCTGTTTTTAACCGCTCGTTCATTTGATACAAAACAGATTCACGCACCACTTTGTGAGATTCACGTGAGCGATTTTGTAAAAGAGCTGTCTCAAGGGGCACCTGCGTGAAATCGACGACATACACCCTATAACGATACGATGTCGCTAAAGACTTATATTGAGAAATTGATTTGCTTGAAATATGTGTCGCATCAATCACAGTAAAGTCTCCGCGCTCCATACGGGCTATGAGTAAATCGAATAATAAAGACCAAACTTTGTGGTCATGCTTGCTTGAAATGTCTAGTTTCCCATTGACTGATAGCTGCGGCGGCTGGGTTAACAGCCGGATTTGATCCGCTGATAAAGTGTAAGGCTCTAAGCCTTGTTCTTTGATCCATGTTGATTTACCTACGCCTGGGAGACCTCGTAAAAGGACTAAAGTTCTCATATTGGTTCTCCTTTAATGAGTGATATTTTACCTATTATAGATAAATTATGGATAAATCTCAATCTTTTATTGATTATGGTAATATATAGATAGAAAAGGAGGTTTTACGTATGTTTAATGGAGAGAATATGGCATTCAACATGGGAGATCTTCTATTTCAAGTGTTCTCTCTTCTATTCATTGCCTTTATTGTGACAATCATTGTCCTCGCATTTCGCATGATTAGAAGAAAACGAATGGAATTGAAAAAAATCGAGGCAAGATTAAACAAAGTGATTGAAAAAAACGATCTAAAAGAGTAAAAAATCCGGGCGTTAACCGGATTTTTTTGTTTTCATCACGATTCCTTGACGCTGCTGCATCAAAAAGAAAAAGACACCTAAAAGAACAAGCAGACCGCCAAGCATTTGGAGCAGCGTGACTTTCTCTCCAAGCAGCCATACAGCAAGGATCGTTGCCCCAACAGGCTCTCCTAGAATACTCATCGAAATAGTTGTCGCATTAACATAAGTTAAAAGCCAATTATTAATGACATGAGACATAGTGGGAATGATAGCGAGCAATAAAAAGATTCCCCACTCTTTAGCCGGATAACCTATAAAAGGGGTTTGCTGAAGCAGATTGAATAAAATTAAAAAAAGACCAGCAAAACCAAATACACAAAAACTATAAATCCAATGAGATATTTTTCTTACAGCCTGTTGACCTATTAACAAGTAACAAACAACAGCGATCACACTCAAAAAGGATAAAATATCTCCTAAGATGGCTTCCTTGCTATGACCAATATCTCCCCAGCCTATCATGAGGGCACCAACAATCGCTGCACACATCGTCAATAGAGCAGACATCGTCGTTCGTTCACGGAAAATGAGGAATCCGCCTAATAAGGACACCATCGGTTGTAGAGCGATAATAATGGTAGAGCTTGCCACTGTCGTCAGCTTCAGTGAGCCAAACCACAGCACAAAATGGAGGCCTAAAAAGAAGCCTGACATACATAAGAAAAACCAGTCTCTGCGTTTTATTGAGAGAAATTCTTTTTTTCTTGGCAGGATAAATGGCAGCATGAAAGCCGCCGCAAAGATCATTCGATACATACTTAAAATAGCAGCAGGTGCATTTGACCATTTCACAATGATTGCAGAAAACGAAATAGCAATAATCGAAATCACAAGTGGCAATGCAATTGATTTCGTTTGAGCAGTTGTCTTGATTTCCATTAGCAGCTTCCTTTACATCAGCAGTAGATGAGCAGTTCATCTTATATGTCGTCATCTTACTATGTCCATTCACCTAGTGGCAAGATGATTTTTTAAAACTGGCGTCCGCTTGTTGGATGAAAAAAAGCTTTCATTACGAAAGCCTTCATTCATCATCTATTAACAGATAAATGGCCTGAACTGGACCATGAACCCCTACCACTAAATTCATTTCAATATCGGCAGAATTACTTGGACCTGATATGAAATGGATGGCGCCTTTCGCCTGCTCCCCCTCTTCTACTGAGCGATTAAGAGCCGAAACAGCCTGAATCATTCGCGGAACAATCGAGCTTTTCTCTATACACACGATATACATCATTGGCAAAAAATGCAGCGCTCTCCCTTGACCTTGATGGGATGAAAGGACAACTGTACCTGATTCTGCAAGGGTATAATCACTGAACACAACTGCATATTTCGCTTGTTCTGCCTGCCTTATGTTTTCTTCTCTTGATAGATCTGTATTCCAGCAGGCGATGGAAATCCCATCTCGTTGCAAGCTGTCAAACATAGGGCTAAAACCATATTGTTCAAAGCGATGATCACGCGATGTCATCACAGCCCCCTCACCATATTCTGTCATCAACAATCGTAATACCGAGGGCGCTTTCTCCGGTGTTGTTTCGACTACTCTTGTATGAATTTGCTGACATTGCTTTTTCAATTGCTCGACTAATTCATCTTTAGACAAACTTCCGTTTGTCTCCCACTGGACTTGATGCTTCCATGCCGGCCGTTGAATAGAGGCAGATGGGGAAGAGTTTTTGCCTAATTGATGCTGGATTTGAGATAAAAACGACTCCCGGTGAAAAATGGTCCCCTTCATCACTTCTCCTCCTTTTGTCTCTTTTTAAACCAATCCCTGAATCTTTCTTTACTTGGAGCTGGCAGGTCACGAATATCTGTCCAATTCTTTAAAGGACCTATTCCTTTTGAAATTTGTCCGTTTGTCGCCATACGATTCATCAATGCAGGGGCTGCTTTTGTTCCAAATTGATACATCCCGGGAGACGCTGCCCCCATGCCAAACATTTTCATCGCCAGCATTTCAGCTTTAGGCGCTCTGCCCTCTTTTTCTACGATCACCTGTCTATGTTTAATCAATAACTCATGAAGTGGAATTTTCACTGGACAAGCATCCGTGCAGGCTGCGCACAGACTTGATGCAAAGGGGAGCTCCTTGTAGTCATCATAGCCGCCAAGAAGCGGCGAAAGAACAGCTCCGATTGGCCCGGGATAAATCGAACCGTACGAATGTCCGCCAACATGCCGGTAAACCGGGCATACATTGATGCAGGCTGCGCACCGGATACATTGGAGAACAGGCTGAAAGGCCGTTCCTAATATATTTGACCGCCCATTGTCCACAATGACCAAGTGGAATTCTTCTGGTCCATCCACTTCACCTTCTCCTTTTGGTCCCACTACAGAAATATAACTAGTTAATTTCTGGCCGACTGCGCTTCTGCACAAAAGACCCACAAGGACATCCAGTTCCTCCATCGTTGGAACAAGCCGCTCCATTCCCATAACGGCAATATGCGTCTTCGGTATAGCCGTGACAAGATCTGCATTCCCTTCATTTGTTACAAGGCAGATGGACCCTGTGTTGGCCACTGCAAAATTACAGCCGGTCACACCAATATCAGCTTCTAGGAATTTTTCACGCAAGATGGCTCTTACAAAATTCGTCATTTCTTCGGGTGTTTCTGACATCTCATACCCTAGCTTCTCATGAAATACTTCCCATATTTGCTCTTTCGTCATATGAAGAGCAGGTGCCACAATATGTGAAGGCGGTTCATGGTCATCCACTTGCAGAATATATTCACCAAGATCGCTTTCTACCACCTCACAGCCGACCTCTTCAAGCGCTTGATTCATCTCGATTTCTTCTGTGACCATTGATTTTGATTTGACGACCTTTTTGGCTGCTTTTTTCTGTGCCACCTCTTGAATATATGCTGATGCCTCTTCCTTTGTTTTCGCAAAAAAGACATGGCCTCCGCGTGCACTTACACTTTCACTTAATTGATATAAGTAGTCATCAAGATGCGTCAGCGTATGCTGCCGGATTTCCTCACCAAGCTCACGCCACTTTTCCCAATTGCCAAGCTCCTCGCTTGCAGTCAGCCGCCTTTTATACAGACGTTCCTGTGCTGAGGAGACAGCACCTCTCATGACAGCGTCTTCTAAACCTTTCCCGATCCGTTCTTTAAAGGCCTTTTCTCCAATTTTCATACTCATGTGCCGTTCCTCCTCTTAAAGTCCGCGGCTGTTTAATACTTCTGCGATGTGCATCACTTGGATGGGTTTATCAAGACGGTTCAGCCTCCCGCCAATATTCAGCAGGCAGCCGCAGTCAGCACCAATAATATAATCAGCGCCTGTCTCCTCTATGCTTTGTACTTTTTCGTCAACCATCTGCTCAGAAATAGGGGTCATTTTCACTGAAAAGGTTCCTCCAAATCCGCAGCAATTTTCTGCGCGGGGCAATGGTCTCATCGTCAAATCTTTGACATTTGACAACAGCGTAAAAGGCGCCTCCTTAATACGCAGCAGTCTCGTCATATGACAGGAGGTGTGATAGGCTGCGTTCCCTTTCAGGCTTGCTCCTACATCTGTCACGTGTAATATATCAACAATAAACTCTGTTAATTCATATGTTTTTGCGGCAAGTGCCTCAGCTTTGGCCGACCACACTCGGTCTTCTTTTAAAAGATGAGGATATTCTAAAAACATCGCCTTACACGAACCTGATGGTGTCACAACATATTCAGCTGACTCAAAGGCTTTGATCATGTTTTTCGCTGCTTTAATTGTCTCCTTTGTATAGCCGCTGTTAAAGGCTGGCTGTCCGCAGCACACTTGTGCTTCTGGAAATTCCACTTCAACACCGAGTCTTTCCAATACTTCCACTGTCGCCTTTCCTACATTTGGCTGCATCGTGTCAACTAAACAAGTAACGAATAAATGGACTTTCATCGGCGAACTTCCCTTCTATTGCTGCATTTTGATTCATCATTCTGATCATCTGATGATTAAATAACAGGCCTTAATTTCATTTTAATCCCAAATTTCTGAAATTTCAACGAAGTGATTTGTCTAAAATTTGTACTTATGGACTTTGTTACTAAATAAAAAAACGCCCTTTTCATAGGGCGTTTTTGATGTTTATTTTGAAATCAATTCACGAATTCTTTCTTCAATAGGTGTTAACGGCCGGCCTAGTAATGTTTCGAAATCTTGGCTTTCGACAGCTAATGCACCATCGCGAATGCCGCTTTGAATGGCTTTGACAAATGGCACTGCTTCTTTTGGTACACCATTTGAAGCTAAAAATTCTCCAAATGTATCTACATCTATTTTTTCTACTTTGATTCCTTTTCCGCTCACCTTGCTGACAATTTGTGCAAGTTCACTATGTGTCCGAAGCGGGCCTGACAGTTCATATATATCCTGATCATGTACTGGAAGTGTTAACGCATTTGCTGCCGCTTCTGCGTAGTCATTTCTTGTTGCCCAGCCAACCTTTGCTTCGCCAATAGGGCTTAAAAATGGTGCGCCGCTGACTGACGCCAGAATCGTATCTTTTTCGTTTTCAACATACCAGTTGTTTCTTAAAAATACATGAGGAATGCCAGAGGCCAAAATGGCTTCTTCTGTTTTGGCATGGTCATTTGCAAGGACAAGCTGACTCTCTCTTGCATTGACAACACTTGTATAAGCAATAAAACTCACATTTGCTGCTTTTGCCGCTTCGATTGCCGCTTTATGCTGCTGCACGCGGTCTCCATCTGCCGTTGAAATGATCAACAGACGGTCAATGCCCTCAAATGCTGATGTCAATGTGTCTGGCTGAGTAAAATCTCCACGGCGTACATCCACCCCAGCATCCTTCAAATGTGCTGCTTTTTGCGGATTTCGAACACTGACTGCAATTTGTTCAGCCGATACTTTTGTAAGCAAATGCTTGACGACGAGCGATCCAAGTTGTCCCGTTGCGCCTGTTACTAATAATTTCATTTGTTGACCTCCTCATTTTTCGTTCAACGGTGATGTGCATTCGTTATAATCGAAATGGTTACAACAAAGGTGTAAAAAAAGCTCTAATGTACGAGCTTTTTTATTCCGCCTCTGTTAATAATTGCTGAATTGTCACTTGCTTTAGGTGATTCTCAAGTGCAGCTTGTGCTTCTTTTAGTTCATGCCGAAGTCTCGTGTCCATCGCTTGACCAATCGGGCATGCGATGACGGGCTGATGAAAGTTAAACAATTCTTCATCCTCGCTTACATCCACAGCACGATACACATCTAACAGCGTAATATCGCCGGCCGCTCTTTTTAAATAAGCACCGCCTACTCCGCGGCGAATCTCAATGAGACCCGCCCGTTTGAGCATTGCCATCATTTTTCGAACAATGGCTGGATTTGAATTCACGCTCTCTGCAATAAAATCACTAGTACACTCTTTTGGAACACCTGCAATAAATGACACAATGTGAACAGCAATCGGATACCTGCTGCTAATTTGTTTCACAATCTTTCACCACCGTTGTAATCAATATAGTTACAATAAGTGATTTTGTCAATCAATAAACGGATTTTTCTTTCGTTCCCAATCCTCATACGTCATGATATCGTAGTCTTCTCCTGTATCAAGTTCAAGTGGAGCAATGCATTCAAGCAGATTCTCATCTGGGTCAAGAAAATAGATCGCTGCATGAAATTGCGGCGGATTATCGAGAACTAAAGGCTGCTTTTCTTCTGAAAAACCAAACATTGGGTGAATGCTGATGCCTCTTTCAATCAGCCAAGTCTTGATCTGTTCGATACTAGACGTTGTAATTTGAAAGGCAACGTGCCGAGTCGAGGGATGGTATGGAAAATGGTTCATATCTACTTTCCACAGGCCAAGCCAGCTCTTTCCTTTCTCAATCCATAAAAAAGCAACTCGTTCATTTTCATGAGCAAGTGTCAATTCCAACTTTTCATAAAACGCAATAGATGCCTTCAAGTCACTCACAGGTAAATGTGCTTCATATAAACCTTTCATCATCATCAAAATCACTCCTTTTCTACCTTCTATTCTGCAGGAGTTGATGATATTCTGCCTCAGCAAAACGATGTATTTTAGCTCTAACATTGGTTTGATTAACTATAGTAATATTTTAAGAGGATATTATGTTCATCAAAATTATAAGTATACTCTCTTTTTAATTTATTTAATAGTTAAATAGAACTTCAAAAATATGTATAAAATGTTATTATATGATTTTTAGATAGGGAATATACCAATAATATTCATGTTTAAAATGGAAATAAGGAGTGAGACTGACGTCATTCCCAAATAGAAAATTCCCTAAAAAATAAGGCACAGTGCTTTAAATATATGAATAATGATTAGAATTGGAAAAATACAGCGAAAACAATTAAGGAAATTCCACTTATTGCACAGGGGGCAGTTTAAGCTTAGTTATTGCACGTTTACCGTGACTTATGTTTTTTCATATAAAAAGCCCACATCAGTGAGCCTCCTCATTTATTCTCTTCTGCCCAGTTGTTAATGTCTAATCTAAGGAAATTCCCCACATAAACACTTCCAAACGTATTATGATTCTTTTCTGTCAAGAAATCCTGGAACGTTTGCTGAGTCTCAGCATTTGCAATATAAGTACCTGCACTTACATAAACCTCTTCTGTAACACAAATTGCGTACGATGTATATTCTTTATAAGCTAGTCCACACATTTTTGATGCTTTGTTTACAACGTCTCCCATGTATACCAAATCCTTAATCCCACTTCCGCTAAATCCCGCTTTAATGACAAGAGCCCTTCCATAGGCAACTCCAATGCCCGCTTTCAACTCATCAAAGTCTTTCCATTTCTTCTTGTATTTCACGTTTAGGACATTCATCATTGCTTTGGCCATAGATGAAGCTTGAAGAGCTTCGATTACCGGCGATTCAGCACCTTCTATATCCCCAGCAAACATAGCTGACACACAGTCTCCAACAATGTTAATCTCCTTACACGTTTTAAAGCTATTAACGATGGCGACCATTTCACTGATATATGCTCTATAGAGACGTGCTAAAGATTTGGACAATTTTCCGTGTGTTTTGATTAGGTCTGTTGAACCTCTCAAGTCGATAAAAATCGCCGCACATTTCACGTATTTTCCATTGTTAAAGGTTAAGTCATCAATATCAGGGATATCATCTGACTCTTCATACGATGTACTGTCATACAGGATAGAGTCAATTCTTTTTAAACTGTTTTCAAGATTGAAACTTTTATGGCTTGACCTCATTTAATGATTCCTCTCTCTCTCGTACTATTCAATAAACAGACCTCTGCGATTTACGATTTCGTTTTCTATTCCCAATTGTTTGAGAACATTCCTGAGCCGGAGAACGTTATCAACAGATGGATTGTGGTGCTGAATGTGATAAATAACGGCTTGCAAGTACTCCTGCTCTCGACCTACTTTTTTAATAACCGGAACTGAGTTGGACTCTAAAGGAATGAAAGCGGTTGGCAAATCTTCTGTCAATTGTCCAATCAGAATCCGAAACGCTAATTCCGATTCACCTTTGCCATGTAAATACATTACGATTTGAAATACGTGCAATTCATTGTGGACAGTCCCGGCTTTCTTTCCAATTGCCGCCCCTAAATCTTGAACTTGCTTCAATTCAATTAAAAAGTCCTCTAGCTTCATATGGTTTGTTCTTTCCCTGAGTGCGGTCACTTTAACAGTGTAGGTTAGTTCTTTTTTCCTGTAAGCAAGGATTCTCTCAATATCCTGTTCTTTCTTCTCCAATTCTTCTTCTTTTTTCTTCACAGCTTGTTCCCGGCTCTGCAGTTCCTGGAGTTTCCTCTCCGCTTGGGACTCTTTTGCGGCGACGGCTACTTCACGTAGAACAATTTGTTCAAAATTACTCAACAGTCCACCAACTTTGGATTCTACACCTTTAACAATGTCCGTGACGATACGTCCAATATCATTACCTTCTGATTCTATGATGCCTTTGTGAGAAGACATTGCTCGTTTCTCATCTGATTCTTCCCCATCAGATGGTTCCTCTACTAGCTCCGCTAGGTAAAATTCACGAACGCTATACCCTTCAAACAAGGTATCGCCTTTAAGTCGAAAGGTCTTTGTCCAAATTTCAGAACCGTCACTATTTTTCTTGTATTCAGAAGGAAGTTTCTCATAAAAACGCTTTGTCACAAAAATCTCAGATGCTTCTGCGAGGTCGGTGTGTTTGCTTGCCACGTTTGCCGTCTTTCCTGCCCACACCAAATCTCTAGAGTCATCTCCTTGATGTTTAATCCCGATGGGTGTGACTAGGATTCTTCCCGTATCAATTCCCACACCACAAGCAATTTCTTTTTGGTTGACGTTTTTTCGGGAGAGCGGGTTAAAAATATATTCAACGACACTTGTAATGGCACGTGCGGCATCCATAGATTTTTGGATAGAGCTTTCTTCTGCATCATCAACGAATACACCCATCACTCTGTCGCCAGCAATTTGTCTAACTCTCCCACCGCTTTCATACACACACATTGACATCGCTCTTGCAAAAGCACGATAGATTTTTGCCATACTTTTGGCTTGAGACTTATCCGATAACTTTGTGGAGCTCCTGATATCAACAAAAAGAATTGTGCAGTTGGTTACTATCAACCCTTTGTTTTTATCCGGCAAGTCATCAACTGACGGAACATTGTCTCCCTCGAAATCATCTACTTCCATTTTTGTGGTAAAGATGGTTTCAATTTTTTCTTCTATTTTCTTCAACCCTTCTTCTGTTACCTTAGACAATTGCGTGCTCCCCTTCCTCATTGCAACATTCACAATTTTCATTATACTATTTGTGTGGTCGCATGATCGAAAGTTTGATACGATTTACGTAAGAATTTGTTCTTGCAAAAGAATTGTGAAATGGCTATAAAAAGAATTATTCGATGTGTAAAGGAGAGCGAGTATGTCAGAAGAAAACAAGTTGAGTGAAAGTGAAATAAAAGAGGAAGCGGTTCAAACATTAGAAAGAATAAATTTTTGGATTTCAAACTGCGACACCAAAATATCCTTCTCGTTAGCGTTTGCAGGTATCCTTCTCGGAGGATTTTTTTCGAGCGGTATTATTACCGGTTCATTAAACAAGCTAATGAAAGGGCTCAAGGAGATTGACAAGGATACGCCTTATTTGAAGATTCAATACTTGGAGATAACAACTGTTGTTCTAGTGATGTTCATTATTTTAATGATTGTTAGCCTCACCTACCTTTTTAGAGGGAAGAAAGGTTCCATTGACACAGGCGTTTACAATGAGGCGGATTTATCGAAGGATTCTACTCTCTTCTTTGGCACCATTCAGAACAAATCTTTTAACACATTTAAAAACAGTATGATTGGGATAAAGAAATACGAGCTGGTGAATGATTACCTATCTCAAGTCTACATCAATTCAAAAATATGCAACAGGAAATTCACACTCTACAATAAAGGAGTAAACTGGCTAATCGCATCAACGATTGTATTTATCATTCTAAATGGAATGTTTCTATTCTTATAAAAAAGACTCAAGAGAATTTCTTGGGTCTTTTGATTAGGCTATTAGTGAGGAGGGTAAAGTATAAATATTTTCACTAAAGTGTACTTATATTTGCGATCAGCTGCCAAACTATGTTTGATCCATTGCAGATGGGGGAAGGTGTTCAAATAAAATAACAGAAAGGAGCGGTTTATATGCCTTGGACGATGAACGATTATCCAGCTTCATTTCAATCATTAGACAACGTTATTCGAAAAAAAGCGCTTGAGATTGCCAATAAAATGATACAGGAAGGCTATGAGGAAAATAGAGCCATTCCAATTGCAATCAGTCAAGCGAAAGAGTGGAAAAAGAACGCAACGGAGAAAGAGGTAGAGAATTTCTCATCTCATGGTTCTGTCAAACCTTCTGAGGGCAGTAGCTCCGCAAGACCAGAGCTCATGGATCATGCGCAGCATGTAGTGAAGCACGAGGAAGGCTGGGCGATTCAAACAGAGAAAGCGAAACGAGCAAGTGAGGTCAAAGAAACAAAACAAGAAGCAATTGACCGGGCAAAGGAGATTTCAGCTAATAAAGGAACATCCGTTGTCATTCACCGAAAAGATGGGACGATTCAGGATGTGTTAAAGCCGCAATAAGACCGCTTGTCAGCGGTCTTATTTTATGCATTCTTTTCTTTTTTCGCTGGTGTTTTTCTTTTCTTAGGCGCTGCTTTTTTCGCTTTGTCTGGTTTTGAACGGTCGATTGATGCCTGTAGTGCGGCCATTAAATCAGTCACATTGGATGCAGGATCTTTTTTGCCTGTCGTTTCTGGTTGAACGGTATGTTCTCCAGATATTTTATCGCCAATTAAATTCATCAGCTGTTCTCTGTATTCATCTTGGTATGCCGCTGGATCGAATGTTGTGGTCAGCTGCTCGATTAAAAGGAGCGCTGTATCTAGCTCTTTCTTGACAATGTTCTCCTCTTGGGGGATATTCGGTACATCTGATACTTGTCTAATTTCGTCAGGGAAATGAATGGTTTCCATCAGCAAAATATGTTCATAGCACCTAACGATCGCTAATTGCTCCTTTGAGCGGATCATAATTTTTGCCACACCAATTTTCCCCGACTCCTCTAAAGCTTTTCTTAATAATGAATAAGCCTTCGCTCCGCCGGTATCCGGTGATAAGAAATAACTTCTTTCATAATAGATTGGATCTATCTCTTCAATCTTTACAAAATCAATGATTTCAACGGCTTTTTCTTCATTTTCTTTTCGCAGTTTTTCTAGCTCTTCATCGTCCAATTCAATAAATTTATTTTTCGCATATTCATACGCCTTCACAATTTGTTCTGGCGCTACCTCTTCACCACAATTGGCACATACTTTCTTGTAGTTAATGGGCGTGTGACAATCTTTATGCAGCTGTCTTAATTTAATGTCTTTGTTCTCTGTAGCGGTAAACAGCTTGACTGGAATATTGACCAATCCGAAACTAATGCCGCCTTTCCATACTGTATGCATCGCGCTTCCTCCGTTCTTTTCTCCTTACTATGTAATGTTTTCATCAGACTTATGTATGTGATTGAAAATTTCATCCCACTCTAAGAACACATGATATAAGGAAGTGACATGCACAATGAAACCTATGCGATTAACACCTGCACATGATATACCTGGCGGTGCAGACTGGGTGTATGAATTAAAATATGATGGCTTTCGGGCTATTCTTGTATGGAAAGAAGACGAGATTCGTTTAGAAAGCAGGACCGGAAAACAGCTAAATGAGCAATTTCCTGAAGTGATGGATCAGTGCGAACAATTAAGAGATGAATTTGCTCCCTTTTTACCACTGACACTTGACGGAGAATTGGTCTTTTTACTAAGTGAAGAGCAAAGTGAGTTTGCGAAGGTTCAGCAAAGAGGCCGGCTGAAAAACAAAGAAGCCATCCAAAGACAGGCTGAACGATTTCCATGTCATTTCATTGCGTTTGATCTATTAAGATGTAAAGGGAAACCTCTCGTTGATTTACCGTTGACGAAAAGAAAAAATCAGCTGCAACAAGTTTTCCAAGACGCAAAACTCCCTTCATCAGTTCAGCTGGAGCACCCTTCCCTGCTGCAGGTCATTCATACAGACCCAGACCCTGAATACATGAAAAACTTGATGACGATGTATTTAGCAGAAGGGTTAGTAGCGAAAAAAAAGACGAGTAAATGGCATGACAATACTCGTTCAAAAGAATGGCTGAAAATAAAAAACTGGCGGTATGTATCTGTCATTGTAACCCGTTTTGACAAAGAAAATGGCTATTTCCAAGGCTGCATTTATCAAGATTCGGCTCTCATCGAGGTTGTCCAATTCAAGCATGGATTTTCTAAAGAAGAAGAACAAACACTGCGCAAGCTATTCCAGACAAAGGGCCAGTTAACAGGAGGATCATCATATGAAATCCCTCCTTCTATCGTTGCCAGCATTGCTTGTATATCCTTTGATGGATCGGCGTTAAGAGAGCCGCGTTTTTCTTCCTTTTTACTAGATGCGGATCCATCAGCATGTACATTTCAGCAAATGCTCAAACAGCTGTATCCACTCCCTGTTGTTATAGACGTCACTCACCCTGAGAAACCCATTGTCCCGGCCCTTCAACTGAACAAGGCAGATTACTTACTTTATTTAAGACAAGTGGCTCCCTATCTTTTGCCCTTTTTACGTGAAAGGCGTCTTACTTTAATTCGGTATCCGCATGGCAGTGGAGACGAATTCTTTTATCAAAAGTCAACTCCTGATTATGCGCCGGATTTTGTTTTGACAGATGAAGTTGATGATATTTCTTACACGGTCTGTAATGATCCTCGTACGCTTCTTTGGCTTGGCAACCAGCTGGCGATGGAGTTTCATATCCCTTTTGAAACAAGAGATACCGATCGGCCGACAGAAATCGTCTTTGATCTGGACCCGCCATCTGTAAATGAATTTCATCTAGCTATCGAAGCTGCTAAACGAATCAAAGCGCTTTTAGACGGACTTTTTCTCACAGCCTTTATTAAAACAAGCGGAGGTAAAGGGCTTCAAGTCTATATTCCTTTAAAGAAAAATGCCTTCACATACGAAGAAACAAGAAAATTCACTGCGTTTATATGCCAATTTTTATGTGAGCAAGCACCGGATCTATTTACTCTGGAACGTCTTAAGAAAAAACGCGGCAATCGCTTGTATTTAGACTACATTCAGCATGATGCTGGAAAAACAATTATCGCTCCATATTCCCCGAGAGGAAATGAGCTTGGACTTGTTGCGACACCGCTTGAATGGGACGAACTCTATCATGATGAGCTTCATCCTACTCTTTTTACGATGCCAGCTGTCATAGAGCGTTTAAAGGAAAAAGGCGATCCGTTCCGCCGCATGAGGCACCTTGTGAATGATGATGCTTTTAGACAAGTCTTACATCAGCTTGCACACATGTGACCTTCTCATCAGATGGACATCCGCGGTCATGAAGCGTTACACTTATTCATTAGAGAGGAAGAAAGGGATGACGATTTTGACCGCACATTCATTTCGTAATACAGCTTTGATTTTCTTATGTCTTTCCGCAGGAATTGTGGATGTGATTGGCTATTTAAGCCTAGGGCATGTGTTTACAGCCAATATGACAGGTAATATTGTGCTGCTTGGCATTGCAGCAGGAAGCTCCTTACAGCTAACAGCCCTTCATTCCATCATTGCTCTAAGTGGATTCGTTTTAGGGGTTTTACTTGCAGTTGTGGTAGGCGGGAAGCATGAGAAAGCGTTTTGGCCAAAAGCCGTGACACGCATTTTTATCATAGAAGTGATGATTTTGCTTCTATTTGCTCTCATGACCATTTTCCCTTATACACAAGGTGCTTACTTTATGCTGATCATCCTTTTAAGTATGGCCATGGGCATGCAGACAGCAGCCGCTCGTAAATTGAATGTTGCTGGCATTTCCACAACTGTTCTCACGAGTACACTCGCTAATCTATTTGAAGATGCAGCTCAGCGCATATCATACAGGGAAAAAAGAAAAGCTCCTATCCAGCTTGTCAGCTTGATGCGAATAGGCTCTATTGTCTTCTATTGCCTTGGTGCGGCTTTAGCTGCATACACAGATCGTTACGATCCGTTTATCATCATTTGGCTGCCGATCATCATTCTAGGCATCATTGTGATAACAGCTGGATTGAAGCACTTTCACCAATTGAAATAGCCTCTCTTTAGATGGCTATTTCAATTAATGTGATCTTACACTAATAACTCCTCACATAAAATCCAGGAGGGCGCCCCATGATGAACGTAGAACCATATGGATATCCAGAAAATGTCCCGAATCCTCCGTACCCGGGAAAACCGCCTAAGCCAGAGAATACACCAGGGCTCAAATAATATCCGCCAAAGCCGATATGGGAACCAACTGGCCCAATATGTGCCCCGCCTCCGCTAAAACCGCCTCCATGAAAACCACCATAAACCCGTGGATACATACAATCACCTGCCTTCAAATCAGACCTTATCTCATCATATGCATGACAAAAGGGGCGGTGCTCCTGCTTTTTCTTTTCCTTCTATGTACATTAGACCAATTTGATAAAATTTGAATGAAAAGTCCTGCAAAAAATTAAATTAAGCAAAGAAAAGTGACCTTTTTAACTTGTTGCTCTGCCCTATGTTTATTTAGAATAATGGAGCAGGTAATAAATTTGCACACCCCCTTTGTTGCGAATTCTTCTTATTAAACGTTCTTGCAGCGTTTAATAAGAAGAGCCTATTAAAACACAAAAAACCCTTGCTGACGATATCAACAAGGGCGAGAGATACATTGTATTAACCACCAATGATTTTTTCTGCAACTTCGAATGAACCCGCAACGTTTTGCGATAGAACAGTCGCAGCGACCGCTAAACCAACAACAAATAATACTTTTAGTCCTGTTTTCATCTTAAATCAACCCCATTCTTTTCATATGTAAATCTGCTTCTAAACTTTTGTTCAAGTAAAAAACAGACTGCTCATAAAGTGCTTGCTTTTCACAATATTTTGCTGCAAATTGTGATAGCTCTTTTACTTCATGATATTCATTCTTCTCTTCTAACTTTCTTAATTTCTCATCAATTTGCTGAAATCTTTGTGGCGCATGCGTTAAGTAAAGATCATGTACGATGCCTATTTTTAGCTGAAACACTTCATGCGAAGCATCTTTTATTCTGGCATATGCAGCCTCTATATATTGGCTTGCACGCTGCTTCTCACCAATCACACAGAGTTCCCGGCTGATCAGATACGTAGAATGGAAAAAGAAATCTGAATCATAGTACTCTTGATGGGACAGTGCTTTTTCAAGATGACGTATCGATTCCTTCGGTTTGTTCCAAAATGAATATAAAATGGCCACATTGTGATGAAGCTGAGCCAGCATAAAATCATCCTGCTCACTTGTCAAAACTTCTTCTGCCAGACGATAATTCTCAAGCGCCTCTTCATACCGGCCGATCTCTGTTAGATTCGCTGCTATAAGAGAGTATGAAAGGGCCGTTCTTCTTTCATACTGCTTGTGCCGCTTATAGACGTGAAGCGCTCTGCGGATATAGCTTAATGAGAGCATGATATGACTAAGCCGGTAGTAAAGCCATGCCACTTTAAAATCGAAATCAGCACGTTCTATCTCACTTGGAATTTTATCTAAGAGCTTTTCAGCACTTTGATACATTTGCAATGCAACCTCATAATTACCTTGATGCTGCTCATACACACCCTCATAGAAATCGAAATAATAGGCAAGACGATTAGACAGGTCATCTTCTTTTTTTCCATAATGACCCTCTATACTTTTCGGTGAAACATTGCCCTTTTGCCCTCTTAAATTGTACATAAGAATGTGATGTCTTTTCTCAAGAAGAGAATAGTATATGAGGATATCCGCATCGTCAATTTCCTCTACTGCTTGTTTCGCTTTGGCAAATAACCGTTCTGCCTCATCTGCATGATCTTTTTTGATTTCCATGTTCCAGTCATTTAATAATGATGCCAATTCCGCAACAGGAACTTTGCTCATTCTACACCCCCAATCACCTTCAGCTGCAGCACATGATTTCACTAAATATGGAACTGCTATTAGCAATTGCTAATTCGTCCATTTGACATCATTTTAATATGAATCACTTGAATCTTCAATAACCGTTTCCATTGAAAGTGCGTTTCTTTCTCCTAGTCAATGATATTTGCAAAAAAATTCCGCCTTTTTTTAAAATAAACATCTCGAGATGAAATGAAAAAAGCACATTGTTAGGGCTTTCTAATCTTATGATGGTTAATACCGCATCATTTCAAAGACTATTTTGTGCGATTCTCCTAATGAACAGTAAACTAATGATCAGCGCAGCTTTTCATTTATCCAGTTTCTTTATATAATATGATCAATCACTTACACGCCTCAGTAGCTCTAGAAGGGAAGAGCGCCGTAAAACAAATTGTAGCTGGCGGGTCGCAAGGCAAGGGTTTCAGAAGCACCGAAAAGCACATGAGCTGAGACAGGTGAAATTCCTGTCGGTGAAATTCCGTAGGGAAGCGTGTTGCCCCTAGCCTATGCTTACGAAAGGAGTGCGGGTTCGAATCCCGTCTGAGGCTTATGAGGTCGATGGAAATGGAGGATAAATATCATGCATGTGTTTGAAGAATATATCAGCAACATCGGTAACCCCGAGCTGAAGCAGCGCACTCAAGACATCTTACAATGGGTAGAAGACACATTCCCTCAATTAGAGCCAAGAATTGCTTGGAATCAGCCTATGTTCACAGATCACGGCACATTTATTATTGGGTTTAGCGTCGCAAAACATCACATTTCTGTCGCACCAGAAGGAAAAGGAATTGATCAATTTTCAGCTGACATTGTACAAGCTGGGTACGATCATGGCAAAAAGATGTTTCGCATGAAAGAAAGCTTGCCAGTTGAATATCCTCTCCTGAAAAAAATTATCGAATTTAATATAGAAGACAAAGCGGATTGTTCAACGTTTTGGCGAAAATAAACAGTACCCCGATCTCAGCTTTACAGATCGGGGTATTTTACTGCTGCATGTTATTTTGTTCTCTTCCCTACCAATTTTTGTTCAAGCCATTCATAGCATGACAAGATGGAATTAACACTTTTTTGAAATATCGGCAAATACACAACAGCAGCGGCTGTTAAACACGCTATAGCAGCTCCTACGAAGACATCAAATGGATAATGAACACCTACCCAAACCCTTGAAAATCCAACAGCACACGCAATGATCAGCCAATAAAAGTGGCGTTTATGAAACAGCCAAAAGATCAGGCAAATCGAAAAAATAAAGATGGTATGATCACTCGGAAACGAGTTATTCACTTCTTTTTGAATCAAAAGATTGACGTGGCTCATTTCTGCAAAGGGCTGCTGATTGAAATAAAACACCCCTGCGATTTTCCCGAGTAACTCTGCCAAGATGAAGGTCAGTCCAGCAGAAACGACCATCGCCCTATTGTACCTGCTGCGATTTTGAAACCATACAAACAGACACATGAGTGCTGCCAGCAGCACTGTATATTCAGCTAGTCCAATAAATATCGGATTCATGGAACCATAATCAATACTGAGCTGATTCACCCACCTAAATAAATCTTCATTAAATTCCCGCATCTCATTTCATCCCTTTTTACTTGATTTACGATAAGGATAATGGAAATGAGATGTCTGCCTCCATCGATCGAACGAACAAACCATGGAATCATATGACAGGTTTGTCACTTTGCTGTCACTTGAACATCATGTACTAACTAAAAACTCATCAAAGGCTATTAAATCACAGGAACAAAACTGTTATAATAGAACATAAGTTTGCATTTTATCAAAAAGGGGTTACTGCATATGATCAAAACGGTAGACGGTAATATATTAGAGGCAAGCGAAGACATCATTTGTCACCAGGTGAACTGTAAAGGAGTCATGGGAGCTGGATTAGCGAAACAGATCAAAAGCAAATATCCGAATGTGTACAAAGATTATAAACAGTTATGTACAGAACAAGGAGATGACTTGCTAAGCTCCATTCAACTCATCAGAACAAAAGATGGAAAAACAATTGCCAACCTATTTGCCCAAGCTGGGTATGGAAGAACAAGAAAGCAAACCGACTACGATGCTTTACGCAGCTGCTTTCAACACCTAAAGGATACAGTGACACAATCACCTGAAGAGAAAAACCAAACGTCCATCGCCATTCCATATGGGATTGGCTGCGGCTTGGCCGGTGGCGATTGGACCACTGTTGAAGAGATGATTGAAGAGGTGCTGGGTGATTGTGAGGTGACGGTTTATCGGTTTAGATAGAGGGTAATGAATAATGAAATTAGAAGAGGAATTTGTTTTTCGATCTTTTTGCTTTCGTTGATCGGTTTCTTTAACATGCTAATCAATAACAATTGATTCCAATCACAATCAATATTTTTATTTTGTCATTACATGTGTCTGTTTTGTTATTGAATAAAAGGAGTTATTATTTAATAAGAGCACCATTTCTGCTTGGAATGGTGCTCTCAATTAGTTCTCTATTTTATTTCTATAATCTATCAAAATGAAATTTATAACATCTTAAAACATTCAAAAGTTACTCCAATGTAGAAAGATATTTTTCTAAATGTTTTTTACCAGAATTACTTTTAGGTATTATACCTAGATGATTATATTTCCAAATGGTTTTTCTTTCATGAGGGTTTGTATTCGAAAGATCATCATAATTAAATTCTATATTGAAATGTCCCGTTTCATTAAATATCATTGTGAAATTTGTCCAGGGCTCTTGACCACTTTGTTCAAACGCTCTCCTAAGTTCTTGGATACAGTCAACTAATTGATGCCATCTTTCTCTGTATTCATGTTCACTCACTTCAAACAATTCAGTGATCTCATGACTATAGATCGGCTGATCACCATTTTCCTTAGGTAAAAAATAAAAGTAAGCAGTCTGTGAACCTTCAACTACTTCACCATATAAATACACCTTTATCCAATTGACAGGTATTGTCTTAACTACAATATCAACTATCTGTTTGTATACATATTCTAGTTCTTCTTCATTCATTATTTTTTCCCTCCATACACATTATCGAATCGTCTGATTTCCCATTCATCATCACCAATTTTATACTTAATATCAAAAGTTTCTGGACGTAGAGAATCAGCTTTATAGTTAGGTGTTATCTTTACTTTAACCTGATCACCATTTTGAAGAGCATCAGCCCATGCATTCTCAAGTTTTTTCCATTCACCTTTATTTAAATTTCCATTCATTGGCACAAGATTATCAATATCCCCTGAACCTTTAAAAATAGTTGCAATCAAGTGACCTCCGTCATCATCTAGTAATCGATCTGGCTTCCCTGAATTGGATTGAGCATATTGGTTTCTTTTGACCTCTCCGTATTTTAAATCACTTGCTTCGACTTTGACAATACGTCCGTAGTGATCGGTTGTATAGGTGTAGCCTTGCTTTGTTGAATAAACAACATTTGGTTTTAATACTTTTTTACGTTTCCATCTCACATAGTGATCTCCGTAGCTAACAACAGTTGGTGGTGATTTTGGTGCTGGTAATCGTCTGCCTGTCTTAGAGATACCGTATCCTGAATTGTTGTCTAGACGCTTTGCCATAGAGAGGAGTTTATTTTTGAGATTTTCTCCGTCAAACACGTTATACGGCAGCTTCGGGCCGCCAGCCATTTGAAACTTTGGTGAGTATGGCAATAGATTCGGAATAGAGACTCTGTCTAATGATTTTGCTCCTTGTTCAAGGCCTTTCTTCACCGTTGTTTTTGCCGCTGTTGTCCCCGCTTTTGTAATGGCACCTGCCCCTTTAGACCCAAAGACGATTTCTGCTAGAGAGCCAGTGGCATAGGCGAACCAGTGTGATCGAGAATATGCATCACCATTAATGACTTCTTTTTGGAATGAGTCTGAAATCGATTTTCCAATCGCTTTCGACGTTTCAATTGGATGGGAAACAGCCGTTACGACCGATTCAACGGCATCTCCAGGATCTGTCACAAGATCATAGATGCCAACTACTGTATCTTTGGCCACATCATATAGACCAACTGCTGCACCTTTTACAACATCAACGAACCCCTCTGATGCTTCTTCCTGCGCTTTGATCTGGAGAAGCTGGCTGTAATACATTTTTTGATCGTAAGAAAGGTTTTCATATCCAATTTCGTCTACAATCTCAAAGTATTTCTCTTCTGATATACACGAAGGATCGTTGAGCTTTTCTTTCAATTCTTTGATTCTTCGTTTCTCTTTTTCTTCTTTTTTCACCTTTAAATATGCTTTCACCTGTGCATCGATTTTATCATGATTCTTGTACACATCTGTCTCATGAAATGCTTTTGCATCGTAATACATTGGCTGCGCATTTTCCCCTTTTCCTGTAGCAGCCATCATTTTTGCATAAAAAGTGGCGAGGTGTTTTTCAATCGCTTCTGATTTTGCGTATTCTGTTTTTAGCTCATGATCTATTTTATGTACAGCCTCAATTGCATCTTTTCTTTTTTTGTTCGCATCATCTAAATGTTCATTGACCTCTTTACTTGAAAATACATTCAGTTCTATGAGATCACTGATGTCATCAAAAATAGTGGAGAGAGCTTCTTTTTGTTCCTTAACCATATCTTTATTATTCTGAATCCCTTGTTTCAGTTGAGCGTCTAAGAAATGCTCATCAATAAATGTACTCCCGCCTAACGATTCATCATCAAGCTTTCCTTTTACCCCATCTAAAAACGCTTTTTGCATATCGATAAAGTCAAGATAAGTGTCCGTGTAAAGCGCAAGATCCTCATAAAAGGCTTTGATATTATCTGCACCTTTTCCAGTAAATTCATCACCTAATCCCGACACACTTTTTAATGCTTTTTTCACATGCTGCATTTCGTCTCGAAGCTCCTGATAGACTTTTGACCTTTGTTCGACAGCTGAAAGTAAAGATGGAGCATCTAATATTTTCATATAAAAAAGACTCCTTTTATGGCGTATTCTTTTACTAGAATACCATAAGGAGTCTGACACTTTAATCCACTTTATCGTTTTTTAACCAATTATCCTCCAGAGCTCCCTCTTGATGCGACGGTTTGGACATCATCATGTTGAGGTTGAATGAAACCATTTGTAAAGAAAAGTGTACCTAATGCTACCACAGCTATTGATAATGGAATAAAAAAAGACTTTTTCATTTAATTCACTCCTTTTCCTACAAATTGACTTGCATGTAAGGCTCTTTTATAATAACTCAATGATTGTTGCAACAAGCCTTTTTCCTCTAAATATTTCGCCACATCAACCAAGATTTCCTCTAAATCAACCCAAACTCTTCTTTCTTCAAGCTCTGCACACAAATTACTGATATTGGCTTGTTGAGTTTCATTTGTTTCATATAATAGTTCTTTTAACAATTTAAATTTAATTTGAAAAATGTGATGGTTCACTTGTTCCGACAAAGAAATGCCTAGATCAACCCATTCAATCACTTCATTGCTTTGATTTGATACTTCTATTCTGGCTAGTTCATATAAACATCTCATTTTTAATAACATTTGTTTCTCAATTTCTTCATAACTCAGTGTGCGTCTAAAAAATGCAGATGCTTTCTCAGCATTCTCTCTTTTGCTTTCCAAAAAACCCATGCTGTAATAGAGATGAATAATTAAATGATTGTCATTGATACTTCGGATCATGTTCTCTGCTTCGTTAAAAAGTTCACTTGCTTTCTCATATTCAAATTGATCGATTAAGTTCAGCGCATGCAGCATTCTACAGTTAATTTGTCTTTTGATATATGATTCATGTGCATTAAATGTGTCACAAGCAATTTGAGCATGATATTTAGATAAGAAAGTCATTTTCAAATCATAAAATAGAACAGCTAGTTTATAATGAAATTCTGCTTTTTCTATTTCATCATCAACATAAGCCAACTTCTTCTCAGCTATTCTGAAATAACTTAGCGCCTTATCATAATCTTGTAAGTAGTCATGATAGATCCCATTATAGAAATAGAAGTAATAGGACATGAGTTTGTTTGTCTTCTCTTCTTTTTCGTCTGGTGCATTCCTCTCAAAGAATGGTTTATCTAGGTTTTTGCTAATATTCTGAAGTTTTAGCTTAAGTCTAAAGCTTAAAAGTTGATAATACAAAAGAACATCTTGATTTTCTTCCATTTGCTCGATTGCCTTGTCTATGTCATCTTGCATTTCAATAGCTGCCGACAAATCCCCTTTTTGTATGGCAAGATTCCAGGTGTTTAACATGTTTCCTACCTCCTGAGAGGCAATTAATTCTGTCATCCCTTTACCCCCTTCTAAGCAAATCCCTTATAATATTTTAACACTAGATTTACAACATATGTAAAGACAAACTGTCCCTAATAGAAATTTTCGGTATCCCGCAAATACATTGAATGAGTGACTTTAGAATCGCTGATTAGAAGTGACAAGCAACTGAACGAATTCTGAGTTCTTTTAGAAGGGCTACGCTAAAAGTGGAATTCACAAAATGTTATTTTAATGCCTATCACAAAAAAATCAACAGGTAATTGCATAAACAAACAAGCCTTTCTCATGTCGAAGGCCAGTTTGTTATGAATCAAATATTAACCTATTCGAGCGATAGGAATAACATTTTCATCAGCAGCAATGTGTTCAGGAAAAATAAAACCTTTTGTATCTGAGGTAAAACAAATATCTGCCTCTTTAAAACATACATCTACAAATTCAGAGCAGATAAACTCCTCATTATCTTTATGTTTACCTACTCCCAATCCTATTCGAGCAACTATCTGTGCTATTTCAGATTTATCATAATTCTTGTTTAATAAAGATAAACCTTTAACAATAATGGTATTTTGTTTTTCACCACCATCTTCATTTAACTGTTTGTGCCGTGCAATATATAGCTTCCCATCATAACTTTCATTTGTATTCTCATAGTTAGTCAAATAATGTTCTAAAGGAACTATTCTAACACCATCGTCCTCGACACTTTCAATTATTAATAATAGCCCTTTCCACTTCAGAATAATACCAACATGACTAAAGAGTGAATTGGAAACTTGTTTAATTAACTTACTTACCAAATATTCACCCGAACATAATAAAAGGTCACCAGTCCTCAGATCATTCTTTAATTCGGTATATTCTATAGTATTTATACTTTTAAATTTATCCGAACTCATCTAAATTACAGCCTCCTTGCCTAATTTAAAAATAATCCCTCAATTTCTAAGGGCATTAAAAATTAATACTTTTCTGGATTACATAAGTATCTTTTCACTAATTTTCATATTTAATACAATTCTAATATATTTACTGAAAAGGATCTTCAGCTCTTAAATTAACCAAAAGACGCATAAGGGCTCAATCATTTTGTAAATATCCCATCTTCTTTATGCTATCTCCATATTCTTTTGAAATCCAACTAGTATTATGATTATAGAGTATCAGCAAACAATCATTTTCGTTGAGTATTTATTTTAGACATACTTTCTTTATTCAAGTTTCTAAAAACAAAATGAAAAGAGCAACTTCCATGTCAGAAGTTACTCTTTTTAATCTTCATCTTCAGGATCTTCGTCTACACCCAATATCAAATTCTCATCTTTAAAATACATTTCATAAAGTGTACGCTCTGTTACTTCTCCTTTTTTAATTCGTTGGTTCAGAATAAACATTAAATCTATAGGTTCACGCTCATAATAAATGCTGTCGCCTTCTTCGAAATGAAGAATAGGCTTGTTTAAGTATGCATAAGATTTTGGCTTAGTAAAGCACGTCCACTTTACTTGAGGATGGTTTCTTCTAATAACTTCTGCATAATAAATCCCGATATCCATTGCTATTGCATAGTCCACTTTTGCAATTTCAACTGGATTAGCCAATAAGCTCTTTTTTTCATCTTCATAAATAAAATCAGGATATTGCCTTAATTCTTCTAATTCTCTACCAATCTCTTCTTCTGATAATTCATAAATTTCAATCTGAGATAAAAACCAACTATAGATATCTATAAGTGATTCGGGGGTGAAATTAAAGTCCACCTCTTCATTAGTAACATTTTTCAAAACTTCAATCCGAAGTGGTATCTGATTAACAAACCAATCGAAGAGAATTTTAGCCTCTTTTTTTGATAAAGTTTCAAAGGATTCCATTATAATTGGTGGTTCCATTAATACATACTCCATTAAATTTCTCCCTCATATTTTAATTATTTTCGAATATTGGCTATACTGCTCTAACTCAGTTGTATTTTATGGTTTGCTTGCTCAATTCTACCAGTATTTGTGCTTATAATGAAGTAGTACTACTTTACTTTATCAATCAATTCAATTTTTTAATCGGAAATCTTTAACCACTTGTTTCCTTACAAGAATGAGAAGTTCGTACAACCTATATTTGATACATCGATCCAAATTATTTGCATCTCTTGGACCTAGACATCCCTGCAGTTGCGGCCATTTCTTTTGCGACAGCTTCGTCAATTTGTTTTTTTTGCGTATTAGGCTATCCTTCGCCTTCCCCCTTTTCAAGGTCATCCAGATGTTTTACGACCGGTGCAATCGTTTCCTCTAGCATCTTTTGCAAATCTTCTTTGTTCACTTCTTCTTCCTTCTTCTCTTCCGCTTGACTCAACAGATTGTCGATAGCGGCTCTTGCATTTTTCAATTCAGTTAAGTTAGCAGCGGAAAACTTCCGACCTGCCTTTTTTACTTCTTCCGCTGGCTTCTCATTTTTCAAAAAGAAGTTTTTAAGCAAAGAAAAAAGCCCCTTCTCATCAGAAGCTGGCTCACGCTCTTGCTTTCCTATATCCGCTGTTCCGGCCATTGAATATCCGGTGATCTCGCCCTTTTGAATCTGATTCCAGATTTCATCGGAAGCCTTCGTCACAAGGACCCACGATCCTTTCTTGATAACTTCACCGCCCATTTCAAAATCGGAAGGAGCAATGTAAGATTCAACGACTTCCCCGACACCGCCTTGGAAATCATGTTGCTTGTCGATCTCACGTGCATCTTTTAGGAACCCGTGAGCGGCTTTCTCAATCTCCTCCGGTGTCATGTAATCCCCATGTGCATCAGCAACGTTTGGTTCGTATACAATACCGTACACAAGACGCTGCACATCATCAACCTTCGCAATGACCTTGTTCTCTTTTTGAAAGTCTGGCTGTTTTTCTGACTTCATAAAAAAGAACTGCTTTTGATTAGCAGCCTTGTCCACGTATGAAACGTGTGTGATTTTTGCATTTATCAATTCACGTTAGAATATGAAGCCTCCTGAATGTGAAGCTCATTGTACATTGACACAAAGTTCCCTACCAAAATGACACAAAGTACCCACTTTTATCGATTAGATTTATGACTAATTGGCAATAGTAACATGTTCTTTTCGCATTCCGGCAATCGGGACAAGAACTTGTACCGATAAAATAAAAAGCCGCTAAAATAGCGACTTCAATGGGGCCATGTTCTTGTCCCTCGACAATCTTTAATAAACGGAGCAAATTTGTCCCTGGACAATTTTCTGTACCATTCATACGGAGTATCCCTCAACCGTGTTTAACCTCACATCGTATCAGTTTTAAGTGCATGTGATTGATGTTCTTTTCCCTGGACATCTTTAATCAATCTTACATGGTCTAAAAGTTTCATGTTTAGCTTCATACTCTTCTATTAATCGGATTTTATTTCCATCAAATCTAATCATTGATATACCATCAAATGAATAAAGTTGTTCTTCTTTTGCTTTAAAAAACCATTCTACAAAAAATAAGGTATCATTTACTTGATGAATATTTTTTATCTTCCATTCTAAGACAACTTGCTTCAGTAACATTTTTTTGATCCACAAATGGACTTCCTCTATACCCACATAAAGAAATATTCTTTTATAATTTTTTCTTTCATAAGTACTCCTCTATTTTTAATTAAGCGCAGTTCTTAACTAGTGTTTTGAATCTATTATATCAAAATGAACAAAAAAAAAGTTCTTGGTTGGAATTTATGTCATTCTACACTCCTTCGCTTTATTGGTGCACTTTAAAGCCTTGTTATATTAGCGGTGTACCAAGTACACTAAGTACACCTACTATAATGTATAAGGAGAATGTGAAGCTGCCGCGCTCTCGTTTAAGCTTGGGGGCGTGCCAAGCCCCTCGCCTATACGAAAAAGGGGTGCTCTTGTAAAGAACACACCCCTTTATTTAGGTAACTTAAATTCTGTTATCCCATTGGGATTTTAGGTAACTTAAATTCCGTTAAAAGAAAAGAGCCAATGATAATTACATCATTGGCTCTTCTTAACTTTAAAGATATAGTTTCTTTCAATCCACACTCCTCAAGGGAGCGACAAGCTAATAATACTAATCGTTCTAGCAAAGTCTAGTCAATTATTAGGTTTATTTGTTGCATCAATGTAATGCTTATTAGATTTCTTATTCTCTATAATATCTTCAGTCCTACCCAAAAGCATTTGAATTTCTTTTCTATTATACTGCTTTTTTATTTTCTCTTTAAATGCTGTTTGTTGATTAATAGTTGATTTATGCATCTTTTTCCCAAATTGTTTCAAATAAATCCCGGTGTATTTACTCTGTTCAAATGATGTAAATTCGTTGGTTTCGTTAATTTCATTCATAAGAAATCACCTCCTAAACATATATCGGAGGTGATTTGGAAATTTTCAGGTGTTCACTGAATTGGTTCTATTTAATGTAAAATTCGCTAGTGTAGAATGTTCCAAGAGTTGCAATATGATTGCCCTTTTTGTCGTAACGTTCTACATCCACTCTAAATCGATAAGTACCTTTTTTGTTACCAAATGACTCTTTGATGTCAAATTGATCATAAAGTTTTTCACCTGGGTTAAGCGGGTTCGGGGAGTTTGTTTTAATTGTCTCCCACTTGCCATTAACCTTTCTTTGTGAAATTAAATTGGGACCAGCACTAAAATCGTTGTGGTTTTGCACCGGAATTCGTACGACCTTATCCTCTCCAATTTTGTGATTTGCTTTTGTTGGATTGGCAGATACACCAAATTTTGATGCCATGCTCATCATCTCCCTCTTTATATTTTTGCGCTCCTATCCCTCACCAAAGCACCTGCAGCCATACACCCAAAAGACGACTGTTCCCATCAAATCATCGTTTCCTCCGGATACGGCCGCCGCAGACCAGCTGCTATCCAGGCTCAGAATGTCCCTCTCGTATTGCCACATTCCTCAACACCTTTGTTCCGTATCCAGATACGCCATTGATAAGGGAAAGACGCGTCTTCCAATAAAAAATGCGGACACCAATCAAGGCACTTAAAGTGCTCAATAATCAGCGTCCGCAGGTTCTTCCTTCTGGACAAAATATTCACGTTCGTTTTGCTTGTCTCTATCATACGATGACCCACGCATGAAAAAAGGTCCCCATTTTATCCTCCTTTTTGTCGGCTTTTTCTCCGCATTACAAATAAAAATAGTGCCCATAAACATGGACACTTTGGTTCTATTATTCCCAAAACGCATCGCCTTCAGAATTAATATACTTCTGAAGAAAAGTTTCAAAATCTACATCAAGCAGCCTATATTCTAGACCGTCTTCAAATAGATAAAGGTTGGAATTTCCCTTATTTATCATCAAGTAGCACCCTTCAAAAAGAGCAGCAATAGCTGTTCCATCAACCTGATCAAAAAAATCATTAGACAACTCGGATTCGATTTCTTCTAAACTGAAAATGTGTAATCCTCCACCCACCTTGTTCCCAAAAACTATGTCTTCAAATATTCTTGCGCCATTATGTAGACATAAAAACTCTTTGAAATCGTCAGGCAATGCATGATGTTTCTTTTCAAATTGTTTTATATTTTCTTGATCGGCTGGAGCATTGAAGGTACAGCATTTTTCATAGACTTCACCGTCTACCGAGAAATTGATGGTGTTCTTCTCATCTAATTGATTTTCAAGCTTTTCTAATATCTGCACGATCCTACTCAATCTTTCACCTTCTATCTATATCCTCTCCAACAAGGAGAAACCTCTTGTTGATGCAACGTTCTTGTGAGTGCATATAAATTACCCATTTTATTATCTCCACCATATTCTAAAGGAATAACATGTTGAATGTCTAAACTAGACCAATCCCATTTAGAATCTCCGTATTTACTAATATACATCTGATATATTAATTTCGGATGTCCTTATCTCTCTTTACTCTATCTTCAGGCTTATACCATTTCATATTTGCTTTTGTTGGTGATGGTAATGATTTACCACTATGATTTCTCATCAATCCCTTGAAGTAATCACAATTGTTCAGATTTCATCCTACCACTCCTTGAAAGTTCATATGGAAATTTTCTTGTAATCTATCTAATTCTGAAAATCGTTTGTATTTTTACAAAAACACCCTTGAATTTTTTATAAAATATAGGATAATTAGGTATATCAAAATAAACAAGCGAGGGTTTTAAATGAGATTTAAAAAAATTATAACTTGTTCCGCGTTATCCTTTGCTTTACTTGTTTCTGCATCTCCTGCATTTGCTTCAACTTCTAATGCAGACAGCAACATGAGTCAAAAGGTAATAACTCCTCAAGCCGAGCTGAAAACTATTCATCTACATCTAAAAACCAATAAACAAAGAACTATCAAATGTTTCGGTGTCTTTAAATTAAGATGCTATAAATGGTGATTGTACTTGAACAGGCAAATATCAAGGTTGGTATTAAATGAGATAGGAGGGTGACTCCCTATCTCACTTTTAATTAGCTAACTTTAAAGTAAATACCTGCCATCACTATGCCTGTTTTAATAATTTCAGAATCATCAGCAATTAACTTATTTTTGATTTTTGACTGTCCCTATAGCAGGAATCTCCTGCTATATTATTTTGTATGAACTCGAGTAATTTAAGTTTGTAAATTGGGCGTCGTGTGTAGTGATTTCCGTTTTCCCGTAAATAGGTGTTTCAGCTAAAAACGTTTGATTGGAATGGCCATCTAGGATAATGAGTTTCACTTCTCCTTTGGTCATAAAGTTATTAATGGAAATAGTTGAATTTGTAAGTTATTCATGCGCAGAAGGCCTCCCAGTTATAATGAATTATCGAGATTCATTAAATCTGTAGCCTTGTGCTTTGGTTCTTTTTATTTGCCCCGAAGAGTTTGCAAATCATGTATACATATTTTAAAAAGGTTTTCGTCCCTTAAAAAGACAGGTCAACCAGCACCTTTAAATCAGCTTCAGTAAGTGCCTCATCCAAATTTTCCGCCCAAGACTTTGGAACAACCAAGGTTTTACCACTAAGGAACCTTACTAATGTCATCCTCGGCTACTTTAAGTACATAACCTGCTTTATTAAGTGTTTCTCTTTTTCCTTTCCTAGATGCTTTAATCCAGACTCCTTCTAAGAATTTGTTTTTCATCTGATAATTTTTCCATCCTTTCCTGATCCGACTGAGCAGTTCATATTTTTTAAGTGGTTCATAGAGGTGAACACTCTGTCCATCGTCTAAGCGATAGAGTAGGAACCATCGTTTTGATCGTTTGCGTGCCTTCTTAAGCATTCCCGTCAGAATCGTCTTTTACACTTTGAGAGGAATCTAAATTATTATCAGATGTTTCTTCCGTCTGTACCGGTTTACCTTCGTTAATCTGATCCTCCTTTCAATCCCACCACTTTACGTTCAATGTCCATGGACTTTTTCTTAAATCTTAGTTTTTTCTGCAGGTAAGCTCAATTCATCCTCTAACTGTTCCAGCTCATGATCAACAATAATGTGAACTACACTACTGTGATCTACTGATAATTTATAATCAGACACTCTACATTTGCAAATATAGCGGAGAATATCGTTTCACTTGAACTTCGTACCAATCATTTCAGCAAGGTTTTGAATACTTTTTTGAGACCTTCGTTGAAATTTCAAAGCCCCCTTTTTTCTGGGGTGAATTGTGGGTGATGGCTCCCTCAAAACAAAAACCCCCTGAAGCCAATGGCTTCAAGGGGGTTTATTTATTAATACTGAGACATATACTGATCGCGTTCCCATGGGTGTACTTGGGTTCTGAACATATCCCATTCAATTTCTTTTGATTCGATGAAGTGCTCGAATAGGTGATCGCCTAGTGCGTTGATCATGACTTCGTTTGATTTCAGCAGCTCGAGTGCTTCTGCAAGTGTTGCAGGTAGGTCAGCGATGCCGTTTTCAAGGCGCTCTTCTTTGTCCATGACATAGATGTTTCTGTCGATTGGTGCTGGTGCGTCTAGTTTGTTTTTGATTCCGTCTAGACCTGCTGCAAGTAATACGCTTAGTGCAAGGTATGGGTTTGCAGATGGGTCTACGCTGCGCACTTCTACACGTGTGCTGATGCCGCGTGATGCCGGGATACGGATCAATGGGCTGCGGTTTTGTGCACTCCATGCTACATAGCAAGGTGCTTCATAGCCAGGTACAAGACGCTTGTATGAGTTAACCGTTGGGTTTGTGACTGCTGTAAAGCTTGTTGCGTGCTTGACGATACCTGCGATAAAGTGTCTAGCAGTCTCGCTTAATTGTAAATCTGCTTTTTCATCAAAGAATGCGTTTTTACCATTTTTGAATAATGATAGGTTACAGTGCATACCAGATCCGTTTACACCGAACAATGGTTTTGGCATGAATGTCGCATGAAGACCGTGTTTTCTCGCAATGGTTTTGACAACGAGTTTGAATGTTTGAATGTCATCACAAGAACGGATTGCGCCTGCATATTTGAAATCAATTTCGTGCTGTCCTGGTGCTACTTCGTGGTGAGATGCTTCAATTTCAAAGCCCATTTCTTCAAGTTCTAGCACGATATCACGGCGGCAGTTTTCACCTAGATCTGTTGGTGCAAGGTCAAAGTATCCACCTTTATCGTTTAGTTCAAGCGTTGGCTCGCCTTTTTCATCTAATTTAAATAAGAAGAATTCTGGCTCAGGTCCAAGGTTAAAATCACTAAATCCTAGTTCTTCCATTTCCTTTAAGATACGCTTTAAGTTGTTACGCGGGTCTCCATCAAACGGTGTCCCATCTGGCTTATAAATGTCACAAATAAAGCGTGCAACTTTACCTTTTTCTGCTGTCCAAGGGAAAATAACAAATGTGTTTAGATCTGGGTATAGGTACATATCTGATTCTTCGATACGTACGAATCCTTCAATAGATGAACCGTCAAACATACATTTGTTATCGAGAGCTTTTTCTAACTGGCTCACAGGAATCTCAACATTTTTAATTGTTCCGAGAATGTCTGTAAATTGCAGACGGATGTACTTTACGTTTTCCTCATTTACTAATTTTACGATATCTTCTCTTGTGTACTTTGCCATTTCGTAAAACTCCTCCCCTACAAAAGGTAAAATGTGTATAGCAATGCTTTTGCTAATTGGTTAACGGAAGAACCTTGACATATCCCCCTGCCTAAAGGTCGTCCCTTGTTGGAAACGTCCAGCCTGAATGAGTTCCTTCTTCAGTAGCTTCCTGAGTTCATCATCTGACAAGTTGTGCTTAGCTGTGGTTTTTTCCTCCGTCTTTTTATCAGACGATGGATTTTCTGCCTCAGCTTTGGCAAAAAGCTTTTTGATTCCTGCCATGTTTACACCTTGTTCGATGAGGTTTTTAATTTCTAGTAATTTATCAACATCATGAAAAGAAAATAATCGGCGGTTTCCATCACTTCTTGCTGGAAATACTAAACCATTTTCCTCATAATAGCGAATTTGTCTTGCAGATAATTCTGTTAGCTGCATGACAATCCCAATTGGGAATAAAGGCATTGAGCGGCGAATGTTATCACTCATCTCAACTGTCTCCTCCTCTTTGCTTAAATTTATTATATGTCATGTTATATTATGTGTCAACACCATGTTAGGAATATTAACATGATTTTTTTATTGAGCAGGCACTTCAATAAAACCTTGATCCAATAAGGCATCGACAGCACTGCAAATCGCATTTTTCACATGGGCATACGTGAGACCACCTTGCACGTAGGCAGTATAAGGCGGTCTGATCGGACCATCGGCTGATAATTCGATACTGGCACCTTGTACAAATGTGCCCGCTGCCATAATGACATCATCCTCGTAGCCCGGCATATAGCTTGCATGCGGTGTGACGTGACTGTTAATCGGAGATGCATACTGGATTGCCTGACAGAACGCAATCATTTTTTTAGGATCTCCAAATTCGACAGATTGAATCAAATCCGTTCTTTTCGCATTCCATGCTGGATTTGTTTGGAATCCGAGCTTCTCAAGAAAACGAGCCGTAAATACTGCGCCTTTTAAGCTTTGAGCCACAACATGCGGCGCCAAGAAAAAGCCTTGATACATTTCCTGGAGCGCATACAGCGATGCACCCGCTTCACTGCCGATGCCCGGAGATGTCATTCGATAAGAGCAAGCTTCGACCCATTTTTCTTTTCCAACGATGTAGCCGCCTATTTTGGCAAGGCCTCCGCCTGGGTTTTTAATAAGTGAACCGGCCATGAGATCAGCTCCGACATGACACGGCTCTTGTAATTCAGTAAATTCACCATAACAGTTATCTACAAACACAATGATTTCTTCATTTATCTCTTTCACAAATGAAATCATTTGCTCAATTTCTTCTATAGTAAAGGATGGCCTCGACGCATAGCCTTTTGAACGCTGAATGCCGATCACTTTTGTTTTAGAAGAAATCGACTCTTTTACTTTGTCGTAATCGACTGATCCATCTTGAAGCAAATCAATGGCTTTGTAGTCAATCTGGAAATCTTTTAATGAGCCTGTCCCTTCTTTCCCGCGAATCCCGACAATTTCTTCTAGCGTGTCGTATGGTTTTCCCGTCATGTAGATCAATTCATCGCCAGGTCTCAGCACACCAAATAAAGCAATGGAAATCGCGTGTGTGCCGGAAATGATCTGCGGACGGACAAGGCCGCTTTCTCCTCCGAAGACATCCGCATAAATCTTTTCTAACGTGTCTCTCCCCATATCATCGTAGCCATATCCAGTTGTTGGATTAAAGTGAGAGTCACTGACTTTGTGCTTGCGATAGCTTTCAAGCACCCGCCACTCATTTTGTTCGCTCGTTTGATCAATTTGCTGATGCACGTGTAAAATCTCTAGTTCTGTTTCTGCTGCTGCTTTTTCTAAAATACTGCCGTGTTTTAATGTGTGAAACATCTTGATTTAATTCCTTTCCAACATATACTTCTTGATTTGACCTAAGATGGTCTGATCCTCACCACTATATCCGGTGATGTCGTAAATCTCTGCTTCTTTTTGAAATTCTAGTGATTCCACAAGCGTTTCTGATTTTAATGCGGAGATAAGCTTCCCTTCATACGCTGGAATCTTCACATGATATGGCTTTAAAAAGGCTTTTTTCAGCTCAGCCATAATATCCGCTTTTAACCTTTTTACATCTTCTTTGCGTCTAGCACTGATTAATATATGGCGATGCTTTGAAGATGGGATGAAATCTGGTCTGATTTGATCTTCCTTATTATAAACAGTCAGCATTGGAATACGGTCCGCTTCTAATTCTTCTAAAAGCTCATGAACCGTTCGTTCGTGTCCTTCATAATCCTCATTAGAAGAGTCGATGACATGAAGCAAATAGTCGGCTTCCTTCACTTCTTCAAGGGTGGAACGAAATGCGGCGATCAGTGTTGTCGGAAGGTCTTGGATAAAGCCAACCGTATCCGAAATGAGCACACTGTAGCCAGATTCTAATGTCATCTTACGTGTCATTGGGTCAAGTGTCGCAAACAGCAGATCCTCTTCATGACTATCTGCTTCTGTTAATTGATTAAACAAAGTTGATTTTCCGGCATTCGTATACCCGACAATGGCAATTTGGAACACACCATTTTTCTTTCGGCGTTCCCGGTATCTTGTTCGATGTTCTTTGACTGCAGATAACTGCCCGTTAATTTCGTGAATGCGGTTTCGAATATGGCGTCTGTCTGTTTCAAGTTTTGTTTCACCTGGACCTCTTGCGCCAATTCCGCCTCCCTGTCTTGAGAGGCTGATCCCTTGTCCACTTAGTCTCGGCAGGGCATACTGAAGCTGGGCAAGCTCTATTTGCAGTTTCCCCTCTCTTGTACGGGCTCTTTTTGCAAAGATATCTAAAATCAATTGCGTACGATCAATAATTTTTACATCTAAAGCAGTCGCCAAAGCTTTTAGCTGGCTTGGAGAAAGCTCGTCGTTAAAAATAATGACATCACATTCGAGTTCCTCGCAAAGCACCTCAAGTTCTTCTACTTTCCCTTTACCGATATATGTTGCGCTGTCTTGTCTATTTCTCTTCTGCGTCATCACGCTGACAGCTTCACCGCCAGCCGTTTTGGTTAAGGAAGCTAATTCTTCCATTGAGTATTGAAAGCGTTCATCCGTTACATGCGGCAATTGACAGCCGACAAGGATCGCTTTTTCTGTCATTTCATGTTCATTCAACGTCAGTTGTTTCCTTTCTGTACTTAAGTTTTCAGTAGTACCATCATACCAAACAGATCACACGTATACCACTATTCGGATGGTTTATTTTAGTGACTCTTTATAAAAAGGATACGCCATTTCAAGAAGGCGTATCCTCTTTCATTTGAAGATCGTGACTTTTAATGGTCAGCAAATCTTTTTTATCATAATGATCCACAAGAAGCAGTCTCATCGCCTGGGTTCGTATGGCCTTTTCAATGGTGTTTCGTACAAACCGGCCATTGCTGAACTTTGCCGGGCTCGTGGTACTTTTAATGTGCATTAAATAATCCCGCAGCTTCCATTCGGCTTCTTGTGTAAATACATATTCTCTGTCTGCCATCATTCGTTTAGCAATATCCATGAGTTGATCGACTGTATAATCAGGAAAGCTGATGTTGATTGGAAATCTTGATTGCAGACCGGGGTTTAAAGAAAGAAAATGATCCATTTCCTTGGAGTAGCCAGCTAAAATTAGAATGAATTCGTGCTGTTTGTCCTCCATATGTTTTACAAGGGTATCAATCGCCTCTTTTCCAAAATCCTTTTCTCCTCCGCGTGCAAGAGAATAGGCTTCGTCAATGAACAAAATACCGCCTAGTGATTTTTTAATTAAATCCCTTGTTTTTTGCGCTGTATGACCAATGTACTCTCCAACAAGATCACCGCGTTCCGCTTCGATTAAGTGACCCTTTGAGAGCACATTCATTTCAAAGAAAAGCTTCCCGACAAGTCTTGCAACTGTGGTTTTCCCTGTGCCAGGATTTCCTTTGAACATCATATGAAGCGCTTGTTTCCCTACCTTCAACCCTTGTTCCTGCCGTTTTTGATTAACAAAAATCCAAGCATAAATCTCTTTTATGTTTCGTTTCATTTCATCCATACCGACAAGGCTGTTCATTTCACGCTCTATTTCCCGTAAGATGCTGTGTTTTGCCTCATTTTTCTGCAAGGCTTCTAGGTATTCTGCCTCTGAGTCTGCATCAACCAATACTTGCTTTTGTCCGTTAAGTATAATATTGATTTGGCCGTTGTTTTTATATGTGACAGCTCGCTCCAACGTATTCACCTCTCGCTCTTCTCTCTTTATTCTATTCGGGTGGAGCTGTAATCGTGACAATCGCCCGCTTAAGCCCAAGTTTGCTGTCAAAATGACCCGAGATACCGAATATTGTAGGGATTTGTGCGGTTTCCCAGGAAATGATGTGCTATTTCCATTGTATTCATCCCGTTTGGGCGGACAAACCAACAATTTGTTTTTTCTTAGAAAAATGTAGCTTTTTGATCACAAATGATGCAGAAAAGAGTCTCAATGATTTCCGCATTTTGTACAGGCAATTCTTCTATTTTCTCATAAAATAAAGACGAGGTGATGAATAGATGGTGAAAATTTTTATTGATCCTGGCCACGGAGGAACAGATTCTGGAGCTAGTGCTAATGGACTTTTGGAGAAAAATATAACACTTCAAATCGCGCTTTTACTGAGAGACATTTTGATTAGTGAATATGATGGGGTTTCTGTCCGCTTAAGTCGTTCAACTGACCAATCCGTCACTTTGTCCCAGCGTACGAATGCAGCAAACAGCTGGGGAGCTAACTATTTCGTATCTATTCATATTAATGCTGGCGGGGGCACAGGGTTTGAAAGCTATGTGTATCCTGGCGTTTCAGCACCGACCACCACGTATCGCAACGCCCTTCATGATGAAATTGTCCGCTCAGTTGATTTTGCTAACCGCGGCAAGAAAACTGCGAACTTCCACGTTCTTCGAGAAACTTCTATGCCCGCTATTTTAACAGAGAATGGTTTTATTGATACGACAGCCGATGCTAATAAGCTCCGCAACGCAACCTTCCTTCAAGGCATCGCTCGCGCTCATGCGACTGGTCTAGAAGAAGCCTTTCAATTGAAAAAAAAAGCAAGTAATCTTTATAAAGTGCAGGCAGGAGCTTTCAAAGTGAAAGCCAATGCAGATGAATTAGCAGCCACACTTAAATCCAAAGGCTTTGACGCATTTGTTGTATTAGACGGAGGTATGTTCCGAGTACAGGCCGGGGCTTTCCGTACAAAGCAAAATGCAGATGACCTCGTCGCAAGATTGAAGCAGGCCGGTCATGACGCATTCGTTTTCCAATAATCCGAAGCTGTTGTAACGAAACAAACCGGCTCAAGTCTTCTGCTGAGCCGGTTTGTTGTGTATTTATTTACGCTAAGATGTTGACGACAAATTGAGACCATGTTTCAAGACGATCGAAGTATTCAGGCTTTTTCAAATCGGCTGTTTTCATCCATTTTCCTGAGATTTGATCTGTTTCTTTTACTTCTACATGAGCACCTGGAGATAGTTCAAGCGCTGATAACAGTCCAATGTGCACACGGCCGACACTGTTGTCATCGTCATTGATTAATCCAAGGGTTTTCATTTCAAGTTTGTCTTCTTCTTGAATTGAAAGTTCTTCGTCCAGCTCACGATCCGTATTTTCTTTTAGAATCTCAGCAAAGTTTTTCCCTTCAACGAAATTCATATGCCCCCCAAAGCCAAGAGATAACTTATGATGTAAGCGAGTCTCTCCTCCGCCTTGAAGTCTTTCGTATACATATACTTCGTCCTCACGCTTAATCACAACATAAGGAATCGGCTGCTTGAAGTCAGGATTTTCTTCTGCATCGCCTCTTCGCATCTGCTCGAAGTGCTCTTCGATTTCTTTCATAATGGTGCTGATTGTTTTCTCTTCACTGTTCACACCATTAAACGCAAGTGTTTCATTTTGGAACACGCGCGTACGCGGTGCAACTAAAATGATTTCGTCCATTTTTCCCATGTTCGGTAACCTCCAGTATGTAACACATTGTTAGAAATGGCAAAAAGCCAAAACGAGTGATGCGTTTTGACTTTTACGCTTTCCTTATGATTCATCTCCAAAGAAGAAGTCGTCATCTTTTAACGGCTCAACTGTTGCTTTTTTGTAGCCGTTCCCTTTCATTGAGAAGAAGTCATGCGACTTTGTTTTTGTATTGAGTCCGTTCAATACAATAGGGTTAATCTCTTCTTCTTCAAAATAAGGGGCAAATCCAAGGTTCATTAACGCTTTATTGGCATTGTAACGAATGAACTTTTTCACATCATGCGATAAATTGACTTGGTCATAAATATCTTCAGTGTAATGAAGTTCATTTTCATAAAGCTCGTTCAAGAGGTCAATTGAGAAATCATACAGCTCTTTTTGCACATCAGGTGTTTGTTTGTTGTAAATTTCTTGTGCTAATAATCCAACGTACACACCATGAATCGCTTCATCACGCAAAATTAAGTTGATGATTTCACCGCTTTGCATGAGCTTTCCTTGCCCATAGAAATATAGCGGGTAGTAAAAACCACTATAAAACAGGAAGCTTTCTAAATAAACAGAAGCCACCATTGCTTTAAAGAGAGAAATAGGATCGTCCTTTTGAATCGAACGGTATAAACTGACAATCATATCTGCTTTCTTTTGCAAGAATTTATTCTTTTTGACCCATTCAAACACTTCACTGATCGTTTCAGTTGGTGCGAGTGTCATGAAGATATTGGAGTATGATTTCGCATGTACCGCATTTTCCATCATTGCCATAAAGTTGAGTACAGCTTTACGCTGATGGCCGTCCACATGTTCAGCCACAATCGGCATCCCTGTATTTCCTTGTTCTGTATCAAGTAAAGTCAATCCAGCAAGTACCTTCATGTACGTATCTCGCTCTTTTTCACCTAAATATTTCCATGTTAAGAGATCTCCGTTTAAGGAAATCTCTTCTGGAAGCCAGAACTGCTTCACATTTTGGTTGTAAAACATTTGTGTAAAATCGTCTTCGTGTTTTGACCAGTTGGCTGCATCATAAATTTTTGTCACGTTAAACTCTCCTTTAATCAAACAACACAAGAAAGACAGCCTTCCTGCCCTGTATCCTTCGTTCTTGCATAATAAAGTGTCTTAATGCCTTTATGGTGTGCATAAAGATCGATGCGGTTTAAATCACGCGTTGTCATCGTATCTTTCAGGAATAGTGTAAAGCTGATTCCTTGATCGACGTGCTGCTGAATTGTTGCGATCATATCGACCACTTTAAACATGTCCATATCGTACGCTTCTTTATAGAAGAACCAGTTTTGCGCTGATAGACCTGGCATTGGGTAATAGGTTTTGCTGTTGCCGTATGTTCTTTCTTCGATACGTTCCATAATTGGCATCACAGAGGCTGTTGCCGATTGAACATAAGAAATGGAACCTGTTGGTGCAATACATAAACGATAGCTGTGATACATGCCATTTTCCGCTACAAATTCTTTGAGTGCTGCCCAGTCTTCTTTTGTTGGAATGTGCATGCCTTCAAATAGTGCTGATGCTTTTTCTGTTTTTGGTGTGAAATCATTTTCCACGTATTTATTGAAGTACTCACCAGTTGCATAGCCAGAGCCTTCATAACGATGGAATGTTTCTCCTTTTTCTTTCGCAAGCTCACTTGAGCGTTTAATTGAATAATAGTTCACCATCATAAAGAACGTATTTGCGAAATCTCTTGCTTCTTCACTTTCATAGGCAATTTGGTTTTGAGCTAAATACCCATGAAGGTTCATCGCACCAAGTCCGATTGACTTCATCGCTTTGTTCGCTTTTCGAACAGCCGGTGCATTGCGAATGTCTGTTGTTTCAGACACAAGCGTTAGTGAGTCTGTTGCAAGCTTAACCGTTTTTTCGATCGATTTGTTTTTCATGACATTCATGATATTTAATGAACCAAGGTTGCAAGAAATATCAAGACCGATTTCATCTTCTTGATCATAGTCCGTGTAAGAAGAAACCTCTGAAGCCTGAAGCACTTCTGAGCAAAGGTTTGAGAATTTCACTCGTGAAATATGGTTCAAAGCATGCTCTCTGTTTACATTATCTTGGAACATGATATATGGATAGCCTGATTCTGAGCGTAGAACAGCCAATTTTTCAAGAAGCTTTCTCGGATTGACTTTTTCTTTTTTAACTTTCGGGTTTTCTACAAGCTCGTCATACATTTCTTCCATGTCCATCTCATCAAGATGCTGTCCATATTCTTTATAGACTGTGTGCGGATAGAAAGTGTAAGCTGTTTTATCTTCTCTAGCAAGCTCGATAAATTTATCCGGGATGACGACTCCAATGGACAGAGTCTTCACGCGAACATCTTCATCTGCAGAGATTTTTTTCGTATCTAAGAAATCATTGATATCTCTGTGGAAAATATTCAGGTAGGCACTGCCTGATCCTTGTCTTTGCCCCATTTGATCTGCATATCTGAATGCATTATCAAGAAGCTTCATCACGCCGACGACACCTTTTGTCGCGTTTTCTACATCTTTGATTGCTTCGCCTTTTGCACGAAGTTTTGACAGGTTCAAACTGACGCCGCCGCCTAGTTTTGACAGCTGCATTGAAATATCAATCGCTCTTGAAATATCGTTTAGTGAGTCATTCACTTCAAGCAAGAAGCAGCTCACAAGCTCACCGCGTCTTTTACGTCCAGCGTTCAAGAAGGTTGGTGTACTTGGCTGGTACTCTTGATTGATCATCAGTTCTACAAACTCAAGTGCTTTTTCTTTATCCCCACCCGCAAAGAAAAGTGCTACAACTGAAATGCGGTCTTCATAGCGTTCAAGGATTTTCTTTTTATCATTTGTTTTCAGTGCATAGTCATTGTAAAACTTAAATGCACTCATAAATGATGGGAATCTAAATTTTTTGGCATATGCAGCTTCAAAGACTTCTTTAATATCTGCCATGCTGTATTGTCTTAAAAATTCTTCCTCATAGTAGTCGTTTTCTATTAAGTAATCAATCTTCTCTTCTAGATTGTGAAAAAAGACCGTGTTTTGATTAATGTAATCTACGAAATAACTATGTACAGCTTCTTTGTCCTTATCGAACTGAAACTTTCCTTCTTTTTGAATCATAATTTCGTTATTTAATTGTATCCACTTTGGAACCTGATTTTGTGACAATTCTTTCTACCTCCTGTGTAAACAATTCAACATCCCTTTTTGTTCCGCTTAGTTCAAAGGTGTGCAAAATAGGAACTTGATATTGTTTAGAAATCGTATCGGCGCTTTTTGCAAAATTATCTCCCCACACTTTGTTGCCACTCACCGCAACACCTAGTAAAAGGTGAGCATTTTTTTCTAAAAAGGACTGAGTGGTACTAGGGACTTGTCCAAATCCTGTCGTAAAGGTGACGAGAATAAACGGCGTATCCAAAAACTCTTCTCCAGTCAATTTTCGTTTGTCTGTAAAAGGGGTCTTGTCCAAAAAGCGTTGAACATTTCCTGTTTTTGAATCAAATACGATTTGAATCAATTCCATCACGACCTAGTTTTTAGTATTGTTGATCATTTCGCTATTCACTATATATAGTATACTATGTTTTTTCAAAACACAACATATAGATGTTCGAAACGAAAAAAATCAACCAACCCGGCCGAACCTTCATAGCCGAACTCGTACGTTCAAATAAATAGAGCAGAACAGGATCTAAAAATAGACTGCTCTACTCCCTATTCAACTGAAACCGCAATCTATCATAACACGAAAAAAAATCGCTTAGTAGACTAGACTTTTTGTTTTATTTTTTGTAGGCATCGCACTGTAAATCTTCTGACACTTCTGTAATTTCCACTTCAACACCTAATTCTTTTAGCACCGCTTCAAGCGCAGAGACGATTGAAGCTTCTCTCACTAATTCTTTCCCATTTACAGAAACACTTGTTCCATATTCGAAACAGGAATCGTCTTCACAAGTTTGTTCCCAATGATTAATTTTAATTTTATGTGTCATGAACTCATCCTTTTCTGTCTAGATGTCTGATGCATGATTATAGTGTAGCGGCTTCACATTCATTTGTAAATTTACGTGCTTACTCTTCATCATCAAGACCATCATCATATTCTTCTTCATCCCATTCATCTATGTATTTCGTTGTAACGAGAGTCAGTTTTCCCTCTTTTTCATCAAATCGGTACACATGTACTTGATCATCTTTCACAACAGCAAAGTGATTATTTTTTAGTGCAGCAGATGATGGTAAAACTCCATCTGCATTTTCATGAGAATGGTTATTCCAACTTTCTTGTCTCGTTTCAATGTTTGAGATAGCACACGATCCAAACAAGACTACAATTCCAATCAAAAGGAGGATCACTCAAATCCTTCTTAATTCAAGCTCTGCATTTTCCATATGAATCCCCTCACCCTTCTAATATCCAATAAGGAATTATACGGAAAATTGGCAGAAAAGTTTCATTGCATACAAAATAGCCCCTCTGCACTGACAAAAAACGTAGCGGGTTCGGCCGGTTTATTCGCAGAGGCATGGGGCTATTCAATACAACCTATCCTATTCTAATTCCAGATTTACATTCTTTTGAGGTGCAAATGTAGAAATGGCGTGTTTATAAATAAGCTGCTGCTTTCCTTCTGTTTCAAGCAGCACCGTGAAATTGTCAAATCCCTTCACTTGACCGCGAAGCTGAAAGCCATTCAGTAAGAATACTGTGACAAATGTATTGTCTTTGCGGATCTGATTCAAAAACTGCTCCTGAATATTAATCGGTTTCATGTTTCGTCCTCCTTGATTCTGATAACTACAGTTTCGCTTTAAGTCCAAGCTTTCCTGCTATATATGCGAAAATTTCCTCTTTTTTGTCTGAAAAGTGGCAAGGTGGTGTCATATCAAACCAAGTGACCGCCATTTTATTACGGAACCACGTGAACTGACGCTTCGCATATCTACGGGAATTTTGCTTTAATTGCTGGATGGCTTCATCAAGTGAGCAGTCACCTTGAAAATAGGTATACAGCTCTTTATAACCAATGGCTTGAACAGACTGACAATCCTTCAAGCCTGATTGATAAAGTGCTCTCACTTCTTCAATTAAGCCCTCATCTATCATCATATCAATTCTTTGATGAATGCGCTCGTACAAAAGCTCTCGATCCATTTTCAGCCCAATGAAGGCTGTATCATAAAGAGGAACTTCTTGATGCCCGTTTTGCATTTCCGACATTTTCTGACCTGTTGTATGGATCACTTCCAGCGCCCGAATCACGCGGCGGACGTTATTCGGATGAATAGCATTTGCCGCATCAGGATCTACTGCCTTTAGCTTTTCGTGCAGCAAAATCGCGCCGTGCTGCTGTTCAAACAGCGCCATTTCTTCTCTAAAAACAGGATCACTTTTCTCATCCGTAAATGTGTAATCATATAAAACAGATTGGATATAGAGGCCTGTTCCGCCGACAATCATTGGCGTTTTCCCTCTAGCGGCAATCTCTTTGATTTTCGAACGAACCAGCTGCTGAAATTCAGCTGTCGAAAAAGATTCGTCCGGCTGTTTAATATCAATTAAATGGTGCGGGATGCCATTCATTTCTTCGGGAGTGATTTTAGCTGTTCCGATATCCATCCCTTTATAAATCTGCATAGAATCCCCGCTGATAATCTCTCCATTAAATGCTTTGGCTATATCAATGCTCAATTTGGTTTTGCCGACAGCCGTCGGCCCTACTAATACGATTACTGGCTGCTTCGCTTTATTCATAACATCACTCTCTTTTACAAAACTGCCTACAGTATAGCATAACTTTTCTTACTCTCCTATATCCTGGCCATCACCAGCCAAGCGGTTCATTTCCGACCACTTCATATGTTTTTCCTTTTAAACGATGCTTATGTGTTGGCTGATTCTCATCTGGACTATAGACGACACCTCCATATGGGATGGGAACAGAATCGAGGTAGGCAGGATAGGTGACTTCCTCAATCTCGTGATAATGTGTTCCATCCACTCTAGGAATTGCAGGACCTGTGATACCGTAATACCTGTGGAAATGCCCTCTTTCAAAGGAGGTGATCCCGCGATAAAAATGAGTATGCCGGTCGGTACTGCTTCCATTCACAGGCTGAGAAATACCTTCTATTAAATGATAATGCCCCTCTGTTACATCCGTACGTGCTTTATACGCATGAGCATGCGGCGGACACTTTGCCCAATCAGATGGATACAGGCCCATTTCTAACATTCCTCCTTATATTAGGCGTTCACCCAAACATATGTAGGCAACTGGAATACACTGATGTCAGTTACAGTGATTTTATGAGAAAGGAGCCTTTTATTATGAATTATTTTGACGTACCTCCGTTTATTCAAGAAGACATGAGAAGACCTTTTGGTTTCGGATTTGGACGTCCTGGTTTTGGGTTTGGGAGACCCGGATTTGGATTTGGGAGACCTGGATTCTTTGGACCTCCATTTTTAGGTGGTTTTGCTGGAGGCTTGCTTGCTGGATCTCTGCTTGCGCCAGGATATGGTTATGGATACCCTTACCCGCCTCCTTACCCGCCGTACGGACCATACCCTTGGTATTAAATATGACGTTTAAGTGAAAACATCCGTTCATAAAATGAATCGATTGACACATTCTTTTTTCATGGGTTAACATTTACTTTACCGACTGTTCAGTAAAGTAGGTGTTTTTTTTATGTCTAAAACCAAAAAAGAGCAAATTTTTGATGCAGCTGCCAGCACGATTTTAAAAGAAGGGTTAAGCTAGCTCACCCTTCATCAGATGGCAGAGCATGCTGGTTTTCAGAAATATTTCAGCTTGAACCGCTGAAAAGAGAGGATAAAAACCCTTTTACTTCATCGGATTTTACACCTATTAGAGGAGGGATGATGATGATCCTCGGATATCTTTTTTTGGCAGTGGCCATTTTTTCTGAAGCCATTGGCGCCGCGATGTTAAAATTATCTAATGGTTTTACACGCTGGAAGCCAAGCGCTGTCGTTGTGGCTGGCTATTCACTTGCTTTTTATATGCTGTCATTGACACTGAACATTATTCCGCTTAGCATGTCTTATGCAACATGGTCTGGGGTTGGTACGGTCCTCACGGCTATTTTTGGCGTGCTCTTTTTCAAAGAAACCTTGAACCAAAAAGCAGTCATTGGGATGGCGATGCTTGTCTCAGGGGTCGTACTATTAAATATGTCATAAAGGATGTGAGAGAGCATGAAAGGAATGCTCTACTTAACAGGAGCCATTTTAACGGAGGTTTTTGGCAGTACAATGCTGAAGCTTTCTCAAGGCTTTTCGCAGCTGCTGCCGAGTATCGGGGTACTGATCGGATTTGGATGCGCCTTTACTTTCCTCAGTTTAGCACTTAAAACCATTGAGCTCTCATCTGCCTATGCAACATGGTCTGGTGTTGGAACAGCTCTCACTGCTCTTGTAGGACTTGTCCTGTTTAACGAAACAATCAGCACGAAAGGCTTCATTGGCCTTGCACTTGTTATCTGCGGCGTGATTGTCTTAAATCAGTCCAAGAAGCAAAAGAACGAAACCGAAGCACAACTCGATCAAACCGAATGGACGTCATAAAAAAAGTCATTTTCTCCATATTTCAAGAGAAAATGACTTTTTTGTTTTAACGACCGGCTTGAATAGTTTCTTCTAAGGAAATGTTCACATTACCCTGAACAGCTCTTGAGATCATACATGAGCTTTCGGCTTTATGCGCAAGCTTTCGGGCCAGCTCAATATCTTGTGCGGAAGCGGTCTCTTTGAGGATGATGACAGGTCGATGAATGATTTCCTCATAAGTAAACACACCATTTGTCACATCTACGACAGCTTCAGAGCTCATCGATAGATCCTCTTTCTCTAATTGACTCCGCTCCATCATGGCTGCAAGTGTAATGATATAACACGTAGCCGCTGCACCTAAGAGCATCTCATCTGGATTGGTTCCAATACCTGGACCGTCCATTTCCTTTGGAATCGAAATCTTTGTTTTTAATTGTTCACATGCGATTGTACCCACATCGTTACGCAGACCAGGCCAGCTTGCCTGAAGATGAAAATGATGACGCGTCATATCCGTCTCTCCTTTTGTTATCACTGTTCATAGTGTAACAAGAATTCCCCTGCTTGTCTTAACATGTGCACGGCCCTTATGTATATTCTTCATCAAGCACTGTGCGAATTGCCCTGACATAACGATAGAACGTCTCGTTTTTTGTACTAGACCGCCTCCGAAAGTCGAAACTGTCAAATAAAGCTTCACGCTGACTTCTGCTAATCTCAAGCTGCACACTTTGCCCTGTTTTAGTAAGATTATTAATATTATGATTGCTTGTCCCGCTCAGGGTTGCGTGTGCGACAGCTAGTTCAGCAGAAAACCCGTTCCGCTCTAATGAGCTCACAATTTTCTCTGCACGGTCGTAATCTGTTCCGCCGACGAGAGTATGGTCAATTCCTTCCTCGCCTTTGTATCCATGCACTGCTAACACGTAATCATGTGCTTTTGCCTGCGCGACGCCGATTGGCTCATCAAAGTTTGTACTTGTAATATGAAGTTCTGATGCATTCTCTCTTAGACCTTCAAATAAATACGTCGAAAAATCGTTGTCAAAAAAATGGACAATCTCGCTCACGCCGCCTTCAATCCTCCCGCCATGAGGTGACATCACAAGAAGGCGGCTGCCGGGCACTGGGTTGGCTGTAATGTTGTAGCTGCTTGTTGATTCGTTTTCTTCCAGTTCTTTAAAATTTCGATAAATATCATTTGAACCGCTTTCGTCTTCCCCACCTGATGACACTGGCTCATCATGTTCCTGTGCTTGCATGGTATAATAAACGCCCCATCCGATCGCAAGCAGGAGAAGCAAAGCAAAAAACTTCTTCATTCCCGTTCTCCTTTAACAGATTTCTAAGCCGTTTCTATGATTTATATTGAATCATCATTTCTTATCATTTTTTCCACATTTTCTCTTCACGTTTGATCATAACACTCTAGATCATGAGATTCCTCAAAAATAAGATAATTGCATTTATATACACAGAAACGCCTCTCCTCTTTGAAAACAGAGTTAGAATAGTATGACAAAGAAATGACGTTATGTTTAATATGACCTAGTCCTATCCAGTCTGTTTTCTTTAATTCGGCTTTTTTTGATAAGGATTTGATTTTTTCCATCTGTCACGCATCACATTTATATGAGCATTGACCCTGTCTACACCACTCCTTTTTCTGCAAAATCCTTTGATTCGCTGGTTCTCTTAGAAGAACTCTCCCACCTATCATCGGCAGATTCTACATGATTTCCACCTTTTTCTATTATTTTACAAAATGTAAGCGCTTTTCTTTTTTGAAAGGCATAAGCAAGCCGCCAATATAAAGAAAAGAAGGGACAAGAATCCGAACCAAGCAGTTCTCAATCACATAACGTAAGAGTGTACGAGAATGGATAGCTGGAATGGAGGACATCACATGTTTGGATTTTCTATGGTGCAAATGGTCAGAACACATGCTAGTAAACTAGATCAGCCTTTAAGAGAAACCGTTCTTCACCTTTATAAACCTTTTAAATGGACGCCATGCTTTCTTCATCGTTTTTTCGAAGGCAGACTGAAGAAGAAAAAGAAGCTTCGTGTGATCATTGAATTTAAGGAAGGTGCAGCCGAGACAGGAATTCAAAACACGAAACAATTAATGAAAAAAAGCAGAAAAACAAATATAAAACGACATTTTTCACATATCGACTGCTGCGCTGCTGATTTAACGCCTGCTGCTTTAGAGGAGCTATTAGCAAACGGTGAGCATATTCGTAAAATTTATTTAGACCGGAAAGTTCATGCGCTGCTGGACGTAGCCACACAAGCAAGTCATGCTGAAGAAGTCATCCGAAACGGGACAACTTTAACCGGTGAAGGCATTACGGTCGCTGTCATTGACACGGGAATTTATCCGCATGAAGATTTAGATGGAAGAATTCGTGATTTTGTGGATTTAGTCAAACAAAAAACAAAGCCTTATGATGATAATGGCCACGGTACACACTGCGCGGGAGATGTCGCGGGAGATGGATCCGCTTCAGACGGCCTATACAAAGGACCTGCCCCAAAAGCAAATCTGATTGGTGTGAAAGTGTTAAATAAACAGGGGGCTGGATCACTTTCTACTATTATAGAAGGTGTTGAATGGTGCATGCAGTTCAACGAAGACCACCCTGATGATCCGATTCATATTATTAGCATGTCGCTAGGCGGAGCTGCGCAGCGTTATGATGACGAACAGGACGATCCAATGGTGCGTGCTGTCAATGCGGCTTGGGATCAAGGGATTGTTGTATGCGTCGCTGCCGGGAACTCTGGTCCTAACAGCCAGACGATTGCAAGCCCTGCTGTCAGTCAAAAAGTCATTACGGTCGGAGCCTATGATGACAGGAATACACCAGAATCAAGTGACGATATCGTGGCACCATTTTCAAGCAGAGGGCCTACTGTTTACGGGGAAGCAAAGCCTGATATCCTCGCACCAGGAGTAAACATCGTTTCTCTCAGATCACCAAGATCCTTTCTGGATAAACTCGACAAATCAAGCAGAGTAGACGATGATTATACAACGTTATCTGGCACATCGATGGCAACACCGATTTGTGCTGGTATTTGCGCTCTACTATTAGAGCATTCACCAGATTTAACGCCAGATGAAGTCAAAACCCTGTTAAAAGAAAATACAAGCAAGTGGTCTGGGGATGATCCGATGATTTATGGAGCAGGTGCAATTGACGCAGAAAAAGCAATCAAAGAATAAAGAAAAAAGCCCTTTACGTTTATGCGTAAAGGGTGTTGTTTGTCTCATTTTTAAGTGTGAAGTCTTTCATCTACTTGAGCAGCTGACATGTTATGCTTCGTTCTCATACATCTCATCTCCTTTTTGAATGTGCGTACGCGCTTCGATCACAATCTCAAAAAAAGTGGAAGATTCCTTGTACATGTCGCGTTCCTTATAATAATTAGCCGCATCAAGTGCTAATTCCTCTAAATCAGCAAACATTTTTTTATTTCTCAGGCCAAAAAGGGCCGACCTCAATTGCTCACAGCCGTCTTTCTCTATATAGAGCGCCTGTAAAAATTGGAATTTCAACTGATAAATTTCATCTTCCAATACACAAGCCTCTTTCATTCCTGTAGAGATGGCCTCGCCCGCCCGCTGAATATCTCCGAGTTTAAAACAAGTAAGGGCAAGTGAAAACAACGATTTGATCATCGTGGATGCTTGATCTTTCTGATAAAGTGAAATGGCTTGTTCAAAAAAGACAGTCGCTGTATGGTACGTTCCCATACTATAATGACAAGTGCCTAAGTTATTAAGAGCCATTGCTTTAAAGTAAGATGTACATTCTTTTTGTTCCATCGCTTCACAGACTTTTAACGCTTTTTCTAAATAAGGAAGCGCTTTTTGATACTGATTGACATCAATCCAATTACCTGCCATGACAAAATCACATTGAATGCTTCTTTTTCCATAAAGCTGATGTTTCTTATAGATGTCTCTCGCCTTTTTAGCATAGTGCATGGAGAAATAAGTTTGTTTCATATGATAGTATACTTCTGCGATTTTATAGTAGAATTCTGCTTTTTCGATCTCATCTGTCACTAAAATCAGTTGATGTTCCGCATGCTTGTAATATGAAATGGCCTCGATATACCGGCGCTGGATAAACGCATACATTCCATGAAAAAAATGAAAATAATAGCCTAGTAAGCCTGTCATCTCATCTTCTGCATCGTCAATTTCTTTAGGAAAGGACACTGCTTGAAGCGTTTCACTCCCTGCATGGACGGGCGCTAAGTGCTGAAGCATCATTTGATGGCGAAAATCCATTAGGGAATAATATAGGAGTAAATCTTGATCCTCTTCCATATCATGAATTTCTTCTTCAACAAGGCGCTTCATGCCGTTTGCCTGTTCAACTTCAAATTTGCAAATATGCGTGTACCATTGATTGATCTTTACACCTACTTCGGAAGATGGTATTTTGTGTGCCATCCACTTCAGCCCCATTCTATCATATCAAACTGATAACTATTATTTTACATAATTTATGTTTTTAAGGCAAATTGTAAGTTATTACATATTTTATGCTCAAATCGCATATTCCTATCTTTTTTACCAAGTTTAAATAGAGTACTTTTGCCATCAAAACTTTTTTACGAAGACGGGTCGAATTCTCTTAATACTTCTTTTAACGCATTGATATAACGTCTGAATGCTTTTTTCTTTCCTTTTCTCGTATCAAAATTGTCAAAAAAAGCTTCTCTTTGCGCTGTACTAATTTCTAGTTGAACACTTTCACCACTTGCATTTTGATTATTTATATTTTTAGGATCTGTACCAGAAAGCCGTTCGCCTTTTTGTACCATTTCTGCGGAAAATCCTCGATCTCTTAGTTCTCGCACAACCGCTCTTTGCATTTTTTCATTTGTGCCGCCAACGAGCGTGTGTCTTTTATCACTTTTATAGCCGTGGATGGAAATTGAAAAAGGATACGTTTTAATCATTTGAACCAAAACGGGTTCATCAAAATTAGTACTCGTGATATGCAGGTCCCGGTTATTGTCTTGCTTTGTACCTTCGAACAAATATGTAGAATAGCTTTCTTGAAAGGCTTCTACAATTTCACTTGTTCCTGGTTCAATCTCACCTCCATGAGGAGAAAATACGAGTAAATCACTTCCGCCCTTTTCGTGAAATTCTATCTCGTACCCTTCTTTTTCATGTCGTATGAGCTGTTTAAAGCTTTCGTATTGATCACCTTGTTTTCGCTCTTTTTGATACTTTTCTACCTCTTGATAATGCTTCTTTTGCTCTTTTTTTTCTTGAACAGAATGGGTGCATTTCACCATTAAAAGAGTACACAGAATAAGAAAGATGAATCCACATATTAGTAACCTTTTCATTTCACCGCTCCTTTTTTCTCTTAGGTGTCATCTTACCGCAATATTTTACTATCAATGGCTTAAAAAATTCAAAGGTTGTCCGGCTCATTTGAATGAATCAGGAAAACTTACCTGTTTTTAATGTCATCTAGGTATATCAGAGGTCTTTGAATTTTTGTTGTGCACATAAAAACTAAACCGTATGACCTCATTTCAATATTAGTTAAAACCACCTACAAAAATGCCAATATTACTCTTTTTTCAAAACAAAAAAGCTGTAAACAAAGGAGTCTCCTCTTCTGTTTACAGCTAGTCTCTGTATATCATCATTACATTCTTAATTCATTCTCTAAAGCTGTCATCACTTCATCTTGCGACAGTCCCTGCGCAAGTGAAATCTCACTCACTAACATGCCTCTTGCATCTTCAAGCATCTTCTTTTCACTTGAATTTAATGCTTTCTTCTGATTTCGTCTCATCAGATCTTTAACAACGTCTGCACCATCTTCGATCGCACCTGTTTTTAGCTTTTTCAGATTTTCATCATATCTTTGCTTCCAAGTAAGCGTGTCGTCGTTTGTTTCTTCTGCAAAATTGTTCATCACAACTTTCAGCGTTGCTTGATCTGCTACCGGACGTATACCTAGTTGATTGATTCTGCCTTTTGGGACCATCATCTGCATATTCGGCATTTGAATCAGAAAATATTCCTGCGTCTTACCTAAAATCTCTTTTTCTTCCATTCCTTCAATCACACCGGCTCCATGCATTGGATAAACAATTTTATCACCTATTTGAAACAAATCCGCCACCTCCGAAAGTATTCACAATATCATTATAACACATTTCATCAGAGGATAAAAATTTATATTTTATCATGTTAATTTAGCACTAGTCAATTCTTTTTATTTGAGTTTTTTCAGAAAAAGCCTTTTTTATAAAAGAAGTGAGAGCATCCAGTCCTCATGACTCTTTCTTGCATATACTAGCATTGAGTCACATTTAGGAGGGATGACAATGTGCAAATGCAAGTGCAAACATTCCCACTCAAACTGTCATAAAAAGCATGACGATCATCACCATGAGGATCCATGTAAAGAAAAAAAGTATTGTCATAAAAAAGATAAATGGTTTGAGAGCGATTTTTGGGATACCTCTCGAAGCTACGATCCCTGTTATTTTCCTAAAAGTGTCTGCAGCAGATGTAAAAAGCGTCGTAGAAGAAGACATCGCTACGAAATTTAAGGCTTGACGCTTTACCTGCTTTTCCTTTTCCCGGCTGAAAAGCCGGTTTTTTTCTTTCATATGGATAGGCTCATCAAGTAAATCTGTCTCATAGGATATGGCAACCTGACATAAAGGATGAGATATACATGAACGATATGAACAGCCAAATGAATCATTATCACCAAGAAAATCCCTATCACACATTTGAAAATGTGTATACAGCCAATCATGAGCATATGATCGCACCAAACATGCATGATCATATGAATATGCCAAACCATTATCATAGCGGCAAAAAAGATATGTATAATGCGCACCATCCACATCATCATTCACCCTATTCAACGTTTCCAAATCAGCATGATTACTTTTCAAAGCATGTTCCAATGAAGGACCACCATCATCTAGGCCATTATGGTGGGTACGGGATGATGCCGCACCATCCATACGGTTATCAAGATATGCATATGATGATGCCAACAAACCAGCAAATGCCTGGCCATTTTTACGGAATGAATCAACCAAATGCGCTATTCCCCCGCTATTACTAAAGAATGACAAAATAAGGGTATAATATCCCATTTAATACCATATGGTAATATGGTAACATTATAGGTAAATAATGGGTGTAATCATCTATTATTTACCTATATTCAACAAGGGGGAAGGAAAAAATGAAAAAAACATGGACGATTCTTATGCTGGGGATGCTCACATTGGTTATGGCGCTGTCAGTACCACTTTCTGCATCTGCTGAAGGAGCCGAAAGCAAAGCATCAACCAATGTAAAGCCAGCTGCGCTTTACGCTAAAATTACAGGAGCTAGTAAGCAGGAATGGTCTTATTCTGACATTGAGCTGACGTACAGCCCAAATTCAGTTTTAAGTCTTGGTACAGTAGAGTTCACATTGCCAAAGGGTTTCCAAGCAACAACGAAAGACATTATGAACGGTAAAGCATTAAAAGACAGCTACATTTTGAACAACGGGCAAACCGTTCGTATTCCGCTCAGATTGGATTTACTTGGAATTTCCAAGTATACATTAAAGCTTTCACATAAAGTACTTCCTGCTGCAGGTACATATACGTTCCGCGCAGAAAATCGAGCACTCAGCATCGGTTCTACATTTTATGCAGAAGATACGCTTGATATTAATACACGGCCAGTTGTGGTCACACCGCCAGATCCTTGCGGATGCTAAAGAAAAAAGCGCTCTGTTAAGAGCGCTTCAGATTGTTGACAAAGGGCTAAAATGATCTTAATTTTAGCCCTTTGTCTTTTTTTCAGCGTGATAGAAAACCTTTGCAGTCTAGGAAGGACGAGCATCGGAGCGGAGCGAATTTGACATTCGTGAGCACCGAAGCGCAGACCTGACAACGAATGCGAGGGTTTGTCTACACGCTGAGCGCTCTGTTAAGAGCGCTTTTTTTATATCACATCACCCGTTTAAACATTTTCTCCATTTCATAAGTGGAGTGATGAATAATGATCGGCCGGCCGTGCGGACAGGTGAATGGATCCTTCGTTGTCCGGAGTTCATCTAATAAGGCTTTGATTTCATCATGACGCAAATGACGATTTGCTTTGATTGAGCCTTTGCAGCTCATCATAATCGCCGCTTCTTCTCTCAGTTTCTTGATGTCAACACGTTTTTCATTAAGCACTTGCTCTATAATCTCTTCGATCAGTTCAGCCTCTTCACCTTTCGGAAACCACTGCGGATGCGAACGAACGATGTAGCTTCCTGAACCAAAGGGCTCTAAGAAGACACCCACTTTCGCTAGAATATCCTTATGCTCTTCAATGATCAGCATATCGTTTTTAGAGTAGTGAAATGTTAAGGGGACGAGCATTTCTTGCACTTCCTGTTCGATCTCTCCCACCTTCTCACGATAATACTCATACTTGATTCTCTCTTGAGCTGCATGCTGGTCAATGATATAAAGTCCTCGTTCATTTTGAGCCAAAATATATGTGCCGTGCATTTGCCCAATTGGATACATCACAGGGACGCGTTCGTTTTCAGGCATCGTCTCTGTCACATCTTCATATAGTACCGTCTCTTCATCTTCAAATGAAGCGGCGGATTCCTCTAAATGAATACGCTCAGATGATACTTCTTCATAAGATACTGGTGATGATGCTTCTCTCTTCTCTTGTTTAGGCATCCCATATGCATCGGTATAACTTGTCTCGTATATGACCGACTCGTGCGGCTCCGGCTGATAGGTTAGCGGTGTTTCCGGTTGGCTTTGGTTTCCTTGTTTCGCATCAAAGGTTAAGGATTGCTGCTCATTTTTCACAGCTGGTATTGGTGCTTTTTTTGGTACTGAGGCACTTGGAATGAGCTGCTGCTTTTGAAATACTTCCTTAATTCCTTGTTTAATCAGCTCATGAAGTTCCTGTTCTTTACTTAGTCTCACTTCAAGCTTCGAAGGATGAACGTTCACATCCACTAAAATCGGATCCATCTTCATCTCAATAAATGTAATTGGATGACGGCCAATTGGAAGCAGCGTATGATATCCTTCATGGATCGCTTTCACGAGCGGAAAATGTTTGACATATCGGCCGTTTACAACAGAAGACATATAATTCCGTGATGCCCTCGTCACTTCAGGTAACGAAATATATCCTTTCACTTCAAAATCAAGTGATTGTACGTGGAGCGGCAGCATTTTTTTCGCCACGGCTGTTCCGTAAATGGCCGCAAGTACATGACGCACATCTCCATTTCCATTCGTTTGGAGGAGAACTTTCCCTTGATGACGCAAACGGATCGATACTTCGGGATGTGCTAGCGCAATTCGGTTGACCACATCCGATATATTACCAAGCTCCGTATGAACGGTTTTCATATATTTCAGGCGAGCTGGCGTATTGTAAAATAAATTGGTGACCACAATCTCAGTGCCGCGGCGGCCAGAGGTTTTTTTCTCTGAAATAATCTTCCCGCCTTGCAAAGCTAAGTGTGTCCCAGCTCCTTCGCCAGTACTTGTTTTCATTTCTAAATGAGAGACAGATGCAATACTTGGCAGTGCCTCTCCCCTGAATCCAAGGGTTCTGACACGGAACAGATCATTTTCGTCTTTGATTTTGCTCGTTGCATGACGCTGGAAGGCGAGCTTACAATCTTCAGCATCGATTCCAACACCATTATCAATAATCCTTATAGAAGAAAGACCTGCTTCTTCTACATCGATTTCAATCACTGTACTTTTTGCATCGATCGCATTTTCCACAAGCTCCTTTACAACAGAAGCTGGGCGCTCGACCACTTCACCTGCAGCAATTTTATTGGATAGGTCATCGGATAACTGAATAATCTTTGCCATTTCTGCTCACCTCACCTTACATTATAATTTCTTTTGCAATTCATACAGCTTTGTCATAGCTTCAAGCGGAGTCATATCCATTAGGTTGTATGATTTTAATTCATCGATGACCGCTTGATCTTTCTGTTTTAGAGCAGCTTTTGGCTGTGGTTTTTCTTCTACTTCAAAGAAAGATAGCTGCTGTTTTTCTTCAGTCTTTTCTACTTTTGGTGCTGGAGATACGTTCGGGGTCACGTCATGTGATCCGCTCTCAAGCTCCGTTAAAATGGTCTGGGCTCTATTGATGATGGCATCAGGCAATTCAGCTAGCTGCGCTACATGAATACCATAGCTTTTATCAGCTGCACCTTCTTTGATTTGATGTAAGAAAACGACTGTGCCTTCATGCTCTTCAGCTCGCACATGAACATTTTTCAGCTCGCTTAATTGAGATTCAAGAACCGTAAGCTCATGGTAATGTGTAGAAAATAGGGTTTTGGCCCCAATATGATCATGAACAAATTCAATGATCGCCTGCGCAAGCGCCATTCCATCATAGGTGCTTGTCCCGCGTCCGATTTCATCAAATAAAATCAAGCTGTTTTTCGTTGCGTGCACCATCGCATTTTTTGCTTCGAGCATCTCTACCATAAAAGTACTTTGACCAGAAATCAAATCATCTGCTGCACCAATACGGGTAAAGATTTGATCGAAGATTGGTAGCGTCGCCTTTGACGCAGGCACAAAGCAGCCAATCTGTGCAAGAATCGAGATGAGAGCCATTTGTCTCATATACGTACTTTTCCCTGACATATTCGGTCCAGTGATGAGTAAGGTTTGTCTGCCTTTTCCCATATGGCAGTCATTCGGTACATATTCCTGGTGATCCAGCACTTTTTCAACGACAGGGTGACGGCCATCTTTGACATCCACGTCATCCTCTGAGAATTCCGGACGGATATAACGGCGCTTTTCACTAACAGTCGCAAAGCATTGAAGCGCATCCAGCTCACTCATTTGTTTTGCGAGCAGCTGTAATCTAGGAATATAGCCTTTTACTTGCTCCCTGAGAGCTGTAAATAGTTCATATTCCAATTCGTTAATATTTGATTCCGCTTCAAGAATCAGTGCTTCTTTTTCTTTTAATTCAGGTGTGATATACCGCTCTGCATTGGCAAGCGTTTGTTTTCTTTCATAGCGCCCTTCCTCAAGCAGATGTGTATTTGCACGTGTCACTTCGATATAATAACCAAACACTTTATTAAACCCGACTTTTAATGAGCGAATGCCGGTATATTCTCTTTCCTGCTGTTCGAGACGTGCAATCCAGTCCTTTCCGTTTCGGCTGGCATCACGGTATTCATCTAATTTTGCATTGTAGCCATCTTTAATCAAATTGCCTTCTTTTATCGTCATCGGCGGATTTTCATAAAGTGCATCTTCTAATAAATCAAGCAGGTCGCCGCAAGGATCAATCTCATTCGCTCTTGATTTTGCCATTTCCTCTGGTAATGATTGAACGAGTTGTTTAATATCCGGTACTTGTTTTAAGGATTCCTTGAGCTGGATGAGATCACGGGCATTCACGTTGCCAAATGCCACGCGGCCCGCTAGACGCTCAAGATCATATACTTGCTTTAATCGTTCGCGCAGATCCTCGCGCTCAAAGAAATGATCCATCAGAATTTGCACCATTTCCTGGCGCTCGTTAATTTGCGAAAGACGAATGAGCGGCCGGTCGATCCATTGCTTGAGCAGTCTGCCGCCCATCGCTGTTTTTGTTTCATCTAACAGCCATAATAAAGAGCCTTTTTTGCTTTTTGAACGAATCGTTTCTGTTAATTCAAGGTTTCGTTTTGAGTAAAGATCAATTTTCATCGTTTGTTCAAGCTCAAACACTTGAACTTTCTGAAGGTGATCCAAGCTTCTTTTTTGCGTTCTTCTTAAGTAGGCATATAGTGTTAAAAATGCCGTTTTTAACTTGTCGTCAAGATGGTAAACGAGCTGTTCAGCTTCCTCTAATAGTTCATCACTATCTTCGTATGAAATAGTTGCTTGGCAGCGTTCTTTAAGGGTTTTGATTGTTTCCTCATCCAGCTGCTTTGACACCACAATTTCTTTTGCACCAACAGAATAAATTTCTGATACGACTTCATCTAATCGATCGATGAAAGCCGCCATGTTTTCACCTGTTGATAAATCAGACAGCGCAAGACCGTATCCATTTTGAAAGCTAGTAACAGACGCAATGAAGTTGTTCTCGTTTTCACTTAAACCTTTACCATCCATGACGGTACCTGGTGTAATCAGTTGAACAACTTCCCTTTTGACTACACCTTTTGCCGTTTTAGGGTCTTCCACCTGCTCACAAATGGCGACCTTGTAGCCTTTTGAAATCAACTGTTCTATGTATGCAGAAGCAGAATGATATGGAACACCGCACATTGGAATTGTGCCGCCGTCTCTGCTTGTTAACGTAATTTCCAGTTCTTGCGCCGCTTCTTTCGCATCATCAAAAAACATCTCATAAAAATCGCCTAAGCGAAAAAATAAAAAGGCATCTTGATAATCTGCCTTGATCTTTAAATATTGCTGTATCATGGGCGTATAACTTGCCATATTTCTAATCCCTCACTATATTACTTTCGAATTCATACCATCTTCAATTATAGCATAAAAAAACACCTTTTTTCTCCTAGTTCAGGCACAAAAAAACTAGGGGGATATGCGCCCTAGTCATTTATTACTCTTCTGGATCACCTGCTAGGAACTCTGGATGAATATCCTCTAACTCCTCATCCACTTCCTCTTCCCACTCGTGATCATCTTTTTCTTTCCAGTCTGAATTGACCTCTACAACAATTTTTGTTTCACCGACTACCTCAGCAATGAACTCACGCTCTGCCTGAACGATAATTTTATTGCCATTTGGAGAAATGGTCACTTCTAAGCAATTGGGCTGCTGCAAAACTTTCGCAATCACTTCGTGCTCATCATCAAGGAAATTTTTATCTTTATATCTCAGTTTAATGATGTCTACATACTTCACACGCTCTGTGACGACTTCTGTTTTCGTGTTGTCAGCGTAAGAGTACCATACGTTAATATCAAATGTTCCTTCGATTTCAACCGTTTTACCGACCTTTTCAGCATCATACTTATGATTAATGATCCAACCACCTAGGATACTGGTTGGTTTTTGCGATGGAGAAATGGTGTGTGTGCTTTGGGTGAATTTCCTCCCTTTTGCAACCACCGCTTTTGTAATAATTTCTCTGTATTCAGACATTCCGGCATGCCTCCTTGTTCTTGATCGTTTTATCTTATGCTGGGCATTCGTCTAGTGTGTCACGATTTTGAACTTCATGTTCAATTAAATTCATTTCTGTTTCAGTGTATGCATGGTCGCCCATAAACTTGCCTTGAAAATTGGAAAAGTTGGAGAGTGAGAGGTTTGGAGATGATGAAACATGAAGAGAATGGGTAGTGCATTTCAATAGGAAAACAAAAAACCCCGCATCTGCGGGGTTTTCTCATTTAATGGAGCAACTTGGTGATGAGTTTTTCACTTTTGAACCGGTTTCTCCTAATAAGAGGTCACCGCCGGTTGAAAGAATGATTTCATCTGTTACTTGATTCGAAATTGTGTGCGCTACAAGCTGAAGCAGGGAATTGACTTCCATTTGTGATTCTTTGAATTCTTGAATGACTGGGATGTCATCCAGTTCTTCTTGCAGGGCATCGATTTTTTCTTCGACTTGCTTTAAGGCTTCATGTTTGCCGTAATGCTTTAAGTTCACAGCTTGTTTTTGAAGCGCCTTAATTTGATTAATGATCGTTGAAATTTTTGTATTTTCATTGATTTGCGCTTCTGCTTTTTTGAAGAAATCAACTTCTTCCGTTTCAGAAATCATTTTAGCGAGCTCTCTTGCGCGCTCGACAATCTCTTTCTTTGAATAAAGTGTCATTTTAATTCACCTCGATAGCTTCTCCAACCATTTCTCCGTCAAGAGACCAAGTTTTGGCTTGTGTGATTTTCACTTTGACGATGTTGCCAATCGCTTCTTTTGGTGCTTTAAAATTCACAAGCTTGCTTTTACTTGTATATCCGGCTAGGATCTCAGGGTTATTTTTACTTTCACCCTCTACTAATACTTCGACAATCTGCCCTTCATATTCCTTCATTTTTTTCGCAGAAATTTCATTCACAAGTGCATTTAAGCGCTGCAGACGTTCTTTTTTCACACGCATTGGCACGTTGTCTTTCATTTTCGCTGCCGGCGTTCCTTCTCTTGGAGAATAAATGAACGTATAAGCGGCATCAAACTCAACCTCGCGATAGAGGGAAAGTGTTTCTTCAAACTGCTCATCTGTTTCATTTGGGAACCCAACAATAATGTCCGTTGTTAATGAAGCATTCGGCATAGCTTCTTTGATTTTGCGCACAAGATCAAGGTAGCGCTCACGGTCATATTTTCTCGCCATAAGCTTCAGCACAGAAGAACTTCCGGATTGTACTGGCAGATGAATATGATCAAGAAGATTTCCGCCCTTGGCTAGCACTTCAATTAAGTGATCATCAAAATCACGCGGGTGACTTGTTGTAAAACGGATACGTGGAATATCAATTTTTCGCAGCTCATCCATCAGGTGGCCAAGACCATATTCCATATCTTCAAAATCTTTTCCATATGCATTCACGTTTTGACCAAGAAGGGTAATTTCCTTATATCCTTCTGCTGCTAAACGTCTGACCTCTTGAATAATTTCGTCTGGGCGGCGGCTTCTTTCCTTGCCGCGCGTATAAGGCACGATACAGTATGTACAGAATTTATCACAGCCGTACATAATATTCACCCAGCCCTTGATTTTACCTTGACGGGCTCTCGGAAGGTTCTCAATCACATCGCCTTCTTTTGACCAAACCTCAATGACCATTTCTTTTGAAAGGTAGCATTCAGATAACAGCTCTGGCAGGCGGTGAATGTTGTGCGTGCCGAAAATCAAGTCAACAAATGGGTGTTTCTTCAAAATACGGCTCACGACAGATTCTTCTTGTGACATACATCCGCATACACCTAAAATTAAATCTGGCTTTTCGCGTTTTAATGCTTTTAAATGACCAAGCTCTCCAAACACTTTGTTTTCTGCATTTTCACGAATAGCACAAGTGTTTAATAAGATGACATTTGCATCTTCCGTTGAGTTTGTTGGTTCATAGCCAAGCGCCATAAAAATACCAGCCATCACTTCTGTGTCATGCTCATTCATTTGACAGCCATATGTGCGAATATAAAACTTGCGGCCGTTCCCTAACCCTTGAAACTGCTCGTCAATTTGAAATTGATTGTATTCGACTTCTTCTTTACCCCGTTTTTTTGCATCTTTTAAGGAAGGCGGAATGTACACAGCTTCAAAATATTTGCTGTAGTCCTTCTCGGATTTTTTGTCCGATGAACTTACTTGTCCGCTCGCTTTTCTCTGCTCTTCATTCATGAATTTGTACTCCTTTCAAACCAAGTTCCACCCTACAGTATAGACTATTTTGTGATGAATTGAAAATAAATCATATGTGTCATCACTTTTCAATCCACCCGGATTCTGCATGAATATTGAGTAGGTTTTAACAGTAGGTTATCTTTCTCCAAAGGGTTTTGTATTTCTTTTACAATCTTCATTTGCTGTGTACCGACACTCTCAACTAAAGTAATCACATACGCTTCTTTTTCCTCTTCTGCTACCATTCTTTCTTGTTCCGATAAGAAGAAAGGGAAGTCTTGATGAGCAAGTTTAGAGCCCTTCACCTCTATTAGTTTTTCTTTTCCATCAGGGTAATACGATTGGATATCAAATCCATGACCATCTTCCCTTTCGGCTAACCAATTGACTTTTTTCGCTAATTGCTCCTGACCCGCTGCTTTTAATTGCTCTACTTCCATATCATAAACAAATTTTTCAGCTATCCTACCTGTCTCTTCATTTCGCTTGGCTCTTTCTTCTCTTAATTGCTTATAAACGTCTCTATGGATGATTCTTTTTCGTTTTATACTCTTACTAATCTTCGTGTCCATTTGAAGATCCGGATTCGAATATATTTCGAAAATAAAATCATAAAAGAATTCATTTAAGTTATATATATCTTTTAAAAATTCGTATTGATTAAATGTATCGATATTATACCTTTTAAATACCAAAGAACCTGCTGCATATTTTTTAGGTCTATCAGATTCTCCTAAGTAAAAATCACCTATTTCAAATCCTTTTAAATTAGGACTATGCACAGGTTTTAGTCGTTCTCGCCAAACATTCGCTTCATATTTGATCTTTTTGAGAGAAAGATTTTCAGTACCTAATCCTATCGATAAATAAAAGTCTTTGCCATTATTAGCGAATAAAATGACTATATATAATCCTTTTTGTGTTGTTGTTTTATTTGTTTTTGGATCCTTTGTTAAGAGTTGGTCTAGAAACGCTATCCAAATAGACTCTGAAATTTTCCCATTTCCTGTAGATGCTTTAATATCGATTCTATCCAAATTTTTCATATGGCTTTTTTCTAATTCATTTTGAATTTTGTTTGGTATCTCTTTATTAAACATTTTGTGAAATGGGTGATTCTTATCTGTTATTACATTGCTCTTATAATCTAAATATTGCTTATAAAAATCTTCTTTACTAAATAACATTTGTCTCATCACTTACCCCAATAGATCTTTTTACATACATTATACATAACAAACGGTAGATTTGATGAAAATTGGAAAGAATATCGCAAAAAAAGAGAGCCTGCGCTCTCTCAATCAAGTATGTTTAGTTTTTTTGCTTCTTCTTCAATGATTGTCAGTGCCCGGTTTAGTTCTTCTTTTGTGTGCTCGGCTGTGATGATGGCTCTAATTCTTGCCTTGCCTTTTGCTACTGTTGGGAAGGCGATGCCTTGAGCAAACACGCCTCGTTCTATTAAAGCTTTTGAGAAACGAAAAGTAAGTGCTTCGTCTCCAATCATGATTGGGATAATCGGTGTCTCTGTTGGGGCGACTTGAAATCCAAGGCTGATGACCTTTTCTTTAAAATAAGCGGCGTTCTCCCAAAGTGTATCGATTCGCTTCGGTTCATCTAACAGCACTTCAATCGCTTCTTCACATGCTCTAGTCACAGCCGGCGGATGTGAGGTGCTGAATAAAAACGGTCTTGCTTTATGTTTTAAATAATCAATTAAAACCGCTGAACCAGCTACGTAACCGCCGAGCACTCCGACAGCTTTACTAAGGGTCCCGACCTGTATGTGCACTCTGCCGTCGAGTTTAAAATGGTTGACCGTCCCGCGGCCATTCTCACCAAGCACGCCCGAGGCATGCGCATCGTCTACCATGACAAATGCATCATATGCTTCTGCTAGCCTGACGATTTCAGGAAGTGGCGCGATATCACCATCCATTGAGAAAACACCGTCTGTAACGATGAGGCGGACGCGATAATTCATTGATTTTTTCAAAATCTTCTCCAGCTCTTCCATATTGGAATGACTGTATACCTTTTTATCTGCTTTGGTTAGTCGGATTCCATCAATAATTGAGGCATGATTCAGTTCATCCGAAATGACAATATCATCTTTTGTCAGGATACTTGATAAAACCCCTTGGTTGGTCGTAAAGCCTGATTGGAACACAAGGGCTGCCTCTGTCTTTTTAAATGCAGCAAGCTTTTTTTCAAGACGTTCATGCATTGTCATTGTGCCGGCGATGGTTCGTACGGATCCTGTACCCGCTCCGAATTTATCAATCGCCTCTTTTGCTGCTTTCATCAGCCTTGGGTGCGAGGTGAGACCTAAGTAGTTATTTGAGGAGAGTTGTATAACAGATTGTTCATTTAAAGTAACAGTGGATGATTGTTTTGAGTCGATCTCTTTTAAGGTTTGGTGAGTGCCTTGCTGCTTCATTGTTTCCAATTCATCTTGTAAATACGTGAATTCCTTCATCATTTCTTCCCCCTTTGATATGATGGCATCATCAGTACGACTTTTCCGCACGTACCATTCCGCATGAGTTCAAAACCCTTTTCGAACTCTTCAAATGGCAGTGTGTGAGTGACAACTGGCTTGACATCAATGGTATTCGTTCTTAACAGCTCAGATACTTGACGCCACGTCTCAAACATTTTTCTCCCCGTGATCCCTTGCACGGTTAATCCCCTAAAAACAATTTGATTCGTAATATCAATTGTCACTGGCCGTTCTGGCAAGCTTAGTATATTGACTTTTCCTCCATTTGCACAAGCTTCGAGTGCTTGATTAATGGCAGCTGGCTGACCTGACATCTCACACATTACGTCTGCCCCTTCCATCCGGGTGAGCTGCTTAATCATCGCGACTGGATCATCTTTTCCAATATCCACGATATGATCTGCACCCATTTTTCGGGCAAGATCGAGCCTGTATTCATTTTTATCAACGGCGAACACTTGAACAGCTCCAGAAGCTTTTGCGACAGCGATTGCCATTAAACCGATTGGTCCGCAGCCAAAAATCGCCACAGATTTACCTGAAACAGGTGTGTGCAGTACTGTATGGACAGCATTTCCTAGCGGCTCTTGTATAGAGGCAAGTTCAACTGGCATTTGAGCCGGATTATGCCACACATTTTGTTCAGGTATTTTGACATATTCAGCAAAACAGCCATCAATGTCTACCCCTAAAATTTTCGTTTCACTGCACAAATGCTGCTGCCCTGTTAAGCACATATAACATTGATTACATACAACATGCGTCTCAGCCGATACAAAGTCCCCTACTTTTGCTCGTGAGACCTGCTTCCCGACTTTGACAACTTCCCCTGTAAATTCATGACCAAAAATGTAGGGCGCTTTGACTCGCCCCTTAGCCCAGTCATCCCAATTATAAATATGCACGTCTGTTCCGCATATCGAAGTGGCTTTCACTTGGATCAAGACTTCATGATCTTTGATTTCTGGAATCGGCATCTCCAACAGCACCGCTCCGTAAGCGCTTTCTTTTTTAACAATTGCTTTCATCGTTCCACACATGACGTACAACCCCTTTGTTAAAAAACTTCTCCCAATCAGATTTTAACACGACTTATTTTAGTCGTAAACACCACTGTCTACTAGATAAAGACAAATGAACACTCCACATATTTTTTTAGATATTTTTCTAAAAAAAAAGCAAATCTCCGGTTGAGAGGAGATTTGCTTTCATCGTCAGCGTTTCTTTGAAACGGCAACATATAGGGCTGGCACAATAAATAATGTCAGAATCGTTGAGAAAAAGACACCCGATACAATGCAGATGGCCAGCGGCTTAAAGAGTGGATCATGACTTAATGCAACAGGCATTAATGCAACTAATGCCGTAAATGCTGTTAAAAGTATCGGTCTAATCCTTGCTCTTCCCGCTTCAATGACGGCTGTCTGTTGATCAAATCCTTGCTTGCGCCGCTGTTCAATAAATTCGAATAAGACGACCGCATTTCGAACGACAATACCAGCCAATGAGACAATTCCCATTGTTGCCATAAAGCTGAATGGCGTTTGTGTGACAAACAGTCCGATAATGGCTCCTGATACGGCTAAGTAAACCGTTCCTAGAACTAACAGTGGAAGCATTAATGAATTGAACTGGAATGCGATGGTCACGTAAATGAGCAGCAGGACAACCGCAAATAAGAGACTAATTTCAATAAAGAACTGGGTCTGATTTTCATTTTCTCCACCTTGTGAAATGGTCAAATCCTTCGCTGCCGCGCTTTTCCCCACTTGATTAACGACTTCTTTCATATCGTCTTTAAACGAATCTGATGCGCCGGGATACGCCTTTAGCGTAATGGTTGGAACTCCATTTTCATGTGGAATGCTTTCATACTGCTCTGTTTCTTTTTCTGTTACATATCGGCTAAGCGGCTCAAGTTGAGGCATACCACCCTCGTTGGTCTTCACAGGTACTTTCAATTCTTTTAGCTTTAAACCATTTTGATGTGTACCTGTATCCTGTTTTACCACTAAATCGATGTCATTTGTTCCTTGTTTAAAGGTACCTAATGGAATCCCTTCTGTCACAAGCCCAAGCTGTCTGCTGACAAATTGAGCACTGAGCCCATCCTCTGCCATTCGCTCACGGTTTAATTCAAAGGAAATCGTTTTCGCCGGCTTATTGACATCATCTGTAATCAAGCTTGCTCCTTTGTCTTTCATTTCATTTGTCAGCGTTTCTTTGACATCAATGAGCTTTGTGAAAGAGTCACCCGCAACTGTTACTGTCACTGGCGCTCCAGTTGGCGGTCCTTGAACAATGGTTTTCATAAAGAGATCAGCCTCTTTGAATTTCTCTCGCAAAGGCTCGGTCATACGATCTATCAATGCCTTACTTGTCATCTGATCATTGTCTACTCTTACAACAATCTGACCGGTGTGGTCACTTGCATTTGAAATACTTTCATTAAACAGATTCGGCACCCCGCCGCCTGCAAAAATCGCCGTTTCTTCAATGCCTTTTTGCTGCTTAATTTCTTGTTCTATTTTCTTTAGTGTTTCATTTGTTTTGTCTAATGTTGTTTCACTTGGAAGCGTGACCGTGACGACCACTTCTTTCTTATTCGCCGCAGGGAAAAATTCAAATGGTGTGACGAAAATAAGTAAAAAAGCAAGCGTTGCAACAAGCAAGCCACTTAGTCCAATAACGAGCGGCCGCTTCACAATGTTTTTCAGCACACGGTCTGCATAGAAATCCGCCAGCTTTTTTAATGGTTTTCCTAGGAAGCCCGGCTCTTTTTGACTCTTCTTGTTCTTTCTTTTCCTGTTCACAGTATATTGATAGACCGGCACAAGTGTCAGCGAAATCACCATGGACGCAAGCACAGTCGTTACTAGAACAGACGGTAGTGCCCGAATAAATGAACCGTTTGCACCTGATAAGAAAAGAAGCGGCAGGAAGGCAAACACAACAGCAAGTGTTGATGTCAAAATGGACCCTGCGACTTCTTTTACGCCAGCAATTGTTCCTTTAAGCGGACTTTCGTATTTTTTCATTTGTCTTAAAATATTATCATTGACGACAATCGCATCATCGACAAGTATCCCTAAGGCAATGATAAAGCCGATGATCGAAATTTGATTGAGATCCACTTGTAAAAATGGCAGCGGAATGGTTCCAATTGTAATGGATAGCGGAATGGCGAGTGAAACGATAAACGCCCCGCCAATCGTGAGTCCAAGTGTAGTAACGATAATGACCGCGATGACTGCAACAATGGCTTCTTTTATTAAATCATTGAAAATGGCATCCACTTCACTTTTTTGTGAATAGTAGTCTACCCACTCCACCCCATTTGGCAGCTGCTTTTCTTTCTCAATGACATCATTGACTTTGTCATACATTTTAGGAATATCAAGCCCTGGTTTAATATTCACTGTAAATGAATAGGCGGGCTTTCCGTTATAGGACACAATATCACTTTTCTCTTTTTCTACTTCTTTTAAGCTGCCAAGCTGACTAATTGTGACCGGCTCTCGTTTTGTTTTTGAGAAAAGCTCAATTTTTTTGACTTGATCTAAGCGGTCATATGTATCGATGGACAGCTTGACCTTCTCTTTACCTGCCCGAATATCGCCTAGTGGAGATGTGTCAAATTCCTGATTGATGGCATTTGTGACATCAGTTACATTGAACCCTTCCCCCTCCAGCTTGTTTGAATCTAAGTTTAATATCGCTTGTTTGTCATTGAAGCCTTTGATAACGACATTGTCTACCCCTTTGATGTCCTCTACTTTTTCCTTCAATGCACGCAGCGATTTCTGACTCTTTGCTAAGTCCGATGATTGACTCGACACAATCATATAAGAACCAACGGGTACGCTGCCGAACTCATCCTTTATATCCGGCTCCATCACTCCGTCAGGAAAAGATGACGCAGCACTTGTCGTTTCATTCTTAATTTGACTTGCCACCTTTTGAAAGTCGGCTTGATCCTCAATTTCAAGCACAATATTTGAGAAACCAATGGCAGAAACCGAGCTCGTTTTCTCTACACCATTGATATCAGATAAAGCTGATTCCAGCTTATTGGTGACGTCTCTTTCCACCTGTTTTGCATCTGCACCAGGGAAAACGGTAGAAATCGTGACGAGATTCGCCTCGAATTCTGGCAGTTCTCGTTTAGGAAGCTGCGCGAATAAATAGCCGCCAGCAATGAGAACGATAAAAAATAAAATAAAAACAAGCTTTCCTCTTTTCAAAAAAGCTTCAAACATTATTTCACCTACTTAAATATTTATTTTTGATGTAGTAAATTCAACTTAATCTTAATTTATCATCATGGTGAAAAAATGCAAGCTCTAATATGTCATTTTTATCTATTTCACGAACTGAATATGTTATATAAGAAATGTATAGCGGTAAACAAAAACAACCTGCTTACATGATGTAAGCAGGTTGAAAATAATAAAATTAGAATTATCGTGGCTCAACAATCAATTTGATGGCTGTTCTTTCTTCTCCATCGATCAGAATGTCAGTAAAGGCTGGAATGCATATCAAATCCACTCCGCTTGGCGCAACAAATCCCCTTGCAATGGCGACAGCCTTAACCGCCTGATTCAGTGCTCCAGCGCCGATTGCTTGTATTTCTGCTGCACCGCGTTCACGTAAAACGCCCGCTAATGCTCCTGCTACTGAATTCGGATTTGACTTTGCTGAAACTTTTAAAATTTCCATTTCTGCTCCCCCTTAAATTTACAATGGATAAGTGAGTGTTCATTAGAACAATCTTTGTTAGATGATGCTATTTTTTTGAAAATCCATCCCCAAAATGTTTTTCAAAAATAGCAGGCTACCTACCATTTTTACTATATTCACGATAGAGGGCGCATATTCCTTCTTTCTGATTAATATTTTTCTGAAATAAATATGTGAACATTTATTCAAAGAAAATATGGTCATCATTTATCAAAATTCGATCAATTTTGACAGCTTTTTTCGACTGTTCGTCAATTTCTACGATTACTGCACTTAATGTTGTGCGGCCTTCTGCAATTTCAAACCGGACTGGGAGACTTGTTTTGAATCGTTTAATAATCGTTTCTCGGTCAACACCCAAAATGCCATCATAAGGCCCTGTCATCCCAACATCTGAAATATACGCAGTTCCTTTTGGCAATACGCGGTTATCTGCTGTTTGAACATGTGTATGCGTTCCAACGACACATGATGCACGGCCGTCTGTATACCAGCCCATTGCTTGCTTTTCACTTGTGGCTTCACCATGAAAATCAATAAAAATAAACGGTGTCCGTTTGGATGCTTCCGCAATTAATTCATCTACTTTTTGAAATGGGCAGTCAATTGGCGGTAAAAACGTACGTCCTTGCAGGTTAATGACAGCCAATTCTTTTCCTTGTTTTTTAATAAACGTGAGACCTTTTCCAGGTGTGCCTTCTGGGAAGTTAGCAGGACGGACCATATTGGCTGCATCATCGATGAAATCGAAAATGTCTCTTTTATCCCATGTATGGTTGCCCATTGTGAGCACATCAGCTCCTGCTTGCAGGAGCTCATGATAGATTTTTTCAGTCAGGCCTTTCCCGTGAGCAGCATTTTCTCCGTTGACAATGGTAAAGTGCGGCTGATATTTTTTCTTCAGCTTTGGCAAGTATTCTTTCAGTGTGTCTCTGCCAGGTGAACCGACGATATCTCCAACAAATAATATTTTCATGCGCTTTTGAACCCTTTCTCTTATAAATTGATCTTCTTATCAGTGTTGCATATTTACACAAAAAAATAAAGCGGCGCTAAGCGCACCGCTCTATTTTGCATACTCTACTGCGCGAGTTTCTCGAATGACTGTCACTTTAATGTGACCAGGGTAATCGAGCTCGTCCTCAATTCGCTTACGAATATCCCTTGCTAGACGGTGAGCTTCAAGATCATTAATTGAATCTGGCTTCACCATTATACGTACTTCACGTCCAGCCTGTATCGCAAACGATTTTTCAACACCTTCATAAGATTCAGAGATATCTTCTAATTTCTCAAGTCTCCGAATGTAATTTTCAAGCGTCTCACTTCTTGCACCAGGGCGTGCTGCAGATAATGCATCAGCTGCCGCAACAAGAACAGCGATAATAGATGTCGGTTCTTGGTCACCGTGGTGAGAGGCAATACTGTTGATGACAACAGGATGCTCTTTATATTTCGTCGCAAGCTCAACGCCAATTTCTACGTGGCTTCCTTCTACTTCATGATCAATGGCTTTTCCAATGTCATGCAGAAGACCTGCTCGTTTTGCAAGCTTTGCATCTTCTCCAAGCTCTGAAGCCATGAGACCTGCAAGATGTGCAACCTCAATTGAATGCTTCAGGACATTTTGTCCATAACTTGTACGGAATTTCAAGCGGCCGAGAATTTTGATAAGATCCGGATGCAGACCGTGAACTCCGACTTCGAATGTCGTTTGCTCACCCATCTCGCGGATATAATCATCGACTTCACGGCGTGATTTTTCCACCATTTCTTCAATTCGTGCAGGATGAATGCGGCCATCCTGGACTAGCTTGTCCAGAGCTATCCTCGCTGTTTCACGTCTAATCGGATCAAAGCCCGATAGGATAACAGCTTCAGGTGTATCATCTATGATCAAGTCAATACCAGTTAACGTTTCTAACGTACGGATATTTCGTCCTTCACGTCCGATAATACGACCTTTCATCTCATCATTTGGAAGATTGACTACAGATACCGTTGTTTCAGCTACATGATCAGCTGCGCAACGCTGTAACGCAAGTGAAAGAATGTTTTTCGCCTTTTTGTCAGCCTCTTCTTTCGCTCGGTTTTCAGATTCTTTCGTCATGACTGCAATGTCGTGGGAAAGCTCATTTTCAACTTGATCCAGAATGATTTGTTTCGCTTCATCTCGAGTTAGACTTGAAATGCGTTCCAACTCGGCTTTCTGCAAACGAATCATATCATCCACTTTGCTTTCCATCTCTTCAATATGTTGTTGTCGTTCATTCAGAGAATGATCTCTCTTCTCCAACAGGGACTCCCGTTTATCTAAAGATTCGTCTTTGCGATCAAGATTTTCCTCTTTTTGAAGTAAACGGTTTTCTTGTCTTTGAAGCTCATTTCGTCTTTCACGAACTTCTTGCTCCGCCTCTACACGAAACGAATGAATTTCATCTTTCGCTTCCAAGAGCGCTTCTTTCTTCAATGCTTCCGCATCACGCTTTGCATCCTCAACAATTTGTTCGGCCATGTTTCTTGCGCCGGATATTTTTGCTTCTGCAATGGTTTTACGAACAAAGTAGCCAACAACTAAACAGATTAGGCTCAGCAAAATGGAGATGATCGTAAACATCGTAGGCGACATATTTTCACCTCCTCTTGCTATGAACTTGGTTTTACAAATAAAGTGTCGGCATGTACATTGTTTTGTGTCTCAACATACAGGGCCTTCACAGGGAATGAGATCCTCACTGCCCTTGTCAAGTTTAAATTAGTTATCAATCATGTTAAGAAAAACAAGTGATACATTCCCATTGTAATTGTGTCGGAAATACTTGTCAAGCGTGCCATCTTAGCGTTTGCAAAAGCAGATCAGAATTATTCTTGATTCAGCAGCTGATATACTTTATTGTTCACTTGTCCCAGTTTAATGTTATTTTGAATGTTTGAGAACAAAACAACAATGGTTTGACCAGATTTGCTAAAGCTGTTCAAAATGTTGAAGCCCGGCATGACACCATGGCTTGAATAGCTACCGGGAGCAACATAAAATCCCATTCCGTATGTGGAGCTGCTTCCTGGCGTAAACATCTTTTTATAGCTCTTCTGCGAATACAGTTTGCCGTCAATCAGGGCTTGGTCAAATTTGTACATATCTATAGCACTCATATAAATATCTCCAGCACCATACAGCTGAGATAGATCGGGCATATACGGTGTAACCGCTTTGCTGCCTTTCAGCTTATACCCGACAGCAGGATAAGGTTCTTTTTCATATGTTTTGTAAAAGCCTGCATGCGTCATTCCCGCCGGTTTAAAAATATGATTCTTTATATATTGTTCATAGGACTCACCGCTTACTTCAGCAACAATATAAGCAAGAACAGAATAGTTGGAATCCTTGTAGCCCCATACGCCCGGCTGACGATTAATTCCCTGACGTTCTATGTCTTTTATTAATTCGTCCGGAGTAATTGCACCGTTTCCTTCAATATGTCCGTTTATTCCCGATGTATGTGTCAGCAGATTTTTCAAAGTAATTGTATGTCCGTTAGGGAAATGAGGTAAATACGTGCTTACCGGATCACTTGTCTGAAGTTTTCCCTTTTCCTCAAGCTGTAAAATGGCGGTTGCAATCAGCGCTTTTTGTGACGAACCGACATAAAAAGATGTTGATGGATTATTTCGAATTTTTCGTTTACGGTCTGCATAACCAAAACCTTTATTTGTTATGATTTCTCCATTTCTAACAATCATGGCTGTTCCGCTGAAACCGATCTTATTTAAATAACTGCTGATTTTGTGATTGCGGTCCACTGTTTTGATTTGTTCCTTTGATATTTTGGCGGTTTTCCTTTTGACTTCTTTTTTCTGGCTGTTTTCTAAAGCTACTGCCGTTTTTTGAAACGGGTATTTCTCTTCACTATTTCGATGAAGCACATTCCACATCGTTAAGCAAATCATCGCTACTAAAAAAACAAACACAATTTTTCCCTTCTGACTTGGTTGTTTCCGGCTACGTTTTGCATTTCTTCTGCGGGTCGGGCTTGTCATTAGTTTTTCCTCCCAAAATAAATGCCATTTTGTACACTTTAGACGGATGAAGTACTGAAAAAGTTGTCGAAAGTTTTTTGCAAAATAAAAAAGGCTGAGTTTTTCACCCAGCCTTTTTTATCATTTCATACTAATTTAATTTTTATTCTAATTCTAATTGTTCTAGCGCTTCTTCAGATTCCTGCTGCGTTACTCCGTTAGTATCCAAGCCGTAATGTTCTCGAATTTGCTCCTGGATCATCAGCATGATATCTTTATTTTCTTTTAGGAACTGTTTCGCATTTTCACGACCTTGTCCAAGACGTTCCTCTTGGTAAGAATACCAAGCGCCGCTCTTTTGTACGATATCTAGTTCGCTTCCAAGGTCGATGATTTCTCCCTCTTTTGAGATCCCTTCACCGTACATAATGTCTACTTCCGCAATACGGAATGGCGGTGCTACTTTGTTTTTCACCACTTTAATTCTCGTTTTATTCCCCATAATGTCATTGCCTTGTTTCAGCTGTTCAGCACGGCGCACTTCTAAACGAACAGACGAATAGAACTTCAGCGCACGTCCACCAGGCGTTGTTTCAGGGTTACCAAACATAACCCCAACTTTTTCACGAATTTGGTTAATAAAGATGGCAATTGTTTTTGATTTGTTGATAGCACCTGATAGCTTACGAAGTGCTTGAGACATCAAACGCGCTTGAAGACCAACGTGTGAATCACCCATGTCTCCTTCAATCTCTGCTTTTGGTACAAGAGCAGCTACAGAGTCAATCACAACAATATCAACTGCCCCGCTGCGGACAAGAGCTTCTGCAATTTCAAGTGCTTGCTCTCCTGTATCCGGCTGAGAAAGTAACAGTTCATCAATGTTGACACCTAGTTTTTGAGCGTAAACTGGATCGAGTGCATGCTCTGCATCAATAAATGCAGCTTGTCCTCCCTGCTGCTGAACTTCAGCAATGGCATGAAGGGCTACTGTCGTTTTACCAGAACTCTCTGGACCATATACTTCGATAATACGGCCTCGGGGATATCCGCCTATTCCAAGCGCAGTATCAAGTGCTAACGAACCACTCGGTACTGTTGAAATACGTGTATCTGTTTGCTCTCCTAGTTTCATAATAGAGCCTTTACCAAACTGTTTTTCTATTTGTTTAAGAGCCATATCTAAGGCTGCTTGACGATCACTCATTCTATTGTTTCCTCCTTTATCAATTCCACTATCTATACTATACCTTGTTTTACGTCATTTGCCAAGAAAAAAACGAACACATATTCGATTTTTTTCTCGGCAGATTTTTTAAGAAAAGAGTGTTTTCTATTAGAAAAAAACGCTCTTTTATAAAGGAGTAAACCTAACAAAAAACAAAATTAACTCTCTTTTAATAAATTGAGTAAGTGATGTAGACCATATTTCACAGCGCGCTTTCGAATGCCCGACCGGCTGCCTGTAAACATCCATTCAAACACGTCCGTCTGGTCTTTCGTCGATAGTCCAATGAACACTTTTCCAACAGGCTGACCCTCTTGGGTATCAGGTCCTGCTACACCCGTAAAGCTAATGCCAATATCACTTCCGGTCAGCTTTCTAACCCCTTCAGCAAGCTCTAAAGCGCACTCTTTGCTGACAGCCCCATAAGAAGACAGTGTTTCTTCCCGGCAGCCAAGTACCTGCTGCTTTACTTGGTTTGTATAACAAACCACACTTCCGTTCAAAATGGATGATGCTCCTTCGAGATCTGTCAGCCATTCGGAGAACATTCCACCCGTCAGACTTTCTGCTGCTGCTACTGTTTTCCCGTGCTCGTGCAAGGCTTTGGACGCTTCGCGGACAAGCGATGTATCCCCATATCCGTAGAAGTACTCTCCTACCCGTGCTAAAATTTGCGATTCTGTTTCTTTTAACAGACGCCCTGTTTCTTTTTCATCCTCATGCTTAGCAGTCAGCCTTAGCGTCACTTCACCGTCAGATGCGAGTGGTGCAATCGTCGGGTTGGTTTGAGCATCAATTAAATCTTCTAGGTCTGTTTCAAGCTGCGATTCACCGATTCCGAAGAAGCGCAGAACAACAGACACAATTTTTTCCTTTAAGCCAAGCTTCTCAGAAATCAGCGGCTTTGCCTCGTTTTCAAACATCGGGTGCAATTCACTTGGCGGTCCAGGAAGAAGCATATAAAACGTATCGTCTTCTTGAACAAACATACCTGGAGCCATCCCGAAACGGTTCACGAGCACATCTGATCCTTCTAGAACGAGTGCCTGCTTACGATTGTTCGGTGACATATCGCGGCCGGTCTTTCGAAAGTAGTCTTGAATCGATTCAAATGCTTCTTCATTTAGTACAAGCTCTTTACCGAGCGTACTCGCAATTGTTTCTTTTGTTAAGTCATCTTTGGTTGGTCCAAGACCACCTGAGAAGATAATAAAATTAGATCTTTCCTGCGCCACCTGAATGGCCTGTTTTAAACGCTCTGGATTGTCACCAACTGCTGTGTGGTAATAAACATTCACACCAATTTCAGCTAGTTGTTTGCTGATGAATTGTGCATTCGTATTCGTAATTTGCCCTAGCAAGAGTTCAGAACCGACTGCAATAATTTCTGCTTTTCTCTCTGACTTCAAAGCGTACACGTCCTTTTTAGTTAGAATTCTTTAAAGCTTCCCAGTTTTTTGCAAAGTAATCCCAGCCTGAGACAACAGTGAAGAACACCGCTACCCACATCGCTAGATCACCAAACGGGAATGATACAAGTTCAAACGGCAGGTTATGCAGTAAAAGTGCTGAAATCGCAATGATTTGCGCCCATGTCTTCACTTTTCCAAGCATATTCGCCGCCACTACTTCACCGCCTCCAGCTAATACAAGTCTTAGACCTGTTACAGCAAATTCACGGCTGATGATCACTATCGCCATCCATGCCGGTGTGAGGTTGTATTGAACAAGTATAATTAAAGCAGCTGAAACAAGCAATTTATCTGCAAGCGGATCTAAAAATTTACCAAAGTTCGTCACTAAATTAAGTTTACGTGCGTAGTAGCCATCAATCCAGTCAGTTGTTGAAGCGACAATAAACAGAATCGCTCCAACAAGGTGCGTTACTTCGATGCTGACGTCGCCAAAGCGTGCGACACCCCAATCAAACGGTGCAAGCATAATGATCATAAAAACAGGGATCAAGGCGATCCTAGAAAGGGTTATTTTATTCGGTAAGTTAAACATGAAATTCAATCCTCCAATAATGCAATTTTTTATGTATATATAATAGTAGGAACAAAAGAAAAGTCATCTACTTGCTTAAGATGACTTTTCCTTTCCTTTATTCACAATCACAATGTTTTGTGTCATGGTATTCTTAGGGTCTAATTCGTACTTAAGTGTCTCGTCATTTACCTTGATATCAATTCCAGACGCATTGCCTAGACGGATATCGACCTGAGAAAGATCAGAAAGGTCTGTTTTAAACGATTCGCCATCTTTTAGTTCACCCATCTTCAGCACTTTTCCAGATTCGTCTCTTACGCGCAGCCATGAAGCTTGCGAGGCAGAAATGGTTAACTCCATTTCGTCAGCACCTGATACTTCATACGTTGTCGTTGAGCCTTCTGTATTCGTCGCCTTTAAAGAGACCGTTTCATCGTCTTTTGATGAATCATCTTTTTTAGATGATTTTTCTTTATCATCTGACGTAGCTTTTTCTTTTTTCTTTTGATCTTTTGCAAGAGATGAATCCTCAGATACTTCATATTTAGATTCTGATTGCTGAGGGGCCGCCTGATTATTCTTCTGTCCGCTATCATGATTCACCGCCTGCACGATCACATAAATGATGGCGATGACTACAATGATGCCTCCAATAATTAAAATTGTCGGCAATAGCTCGAGCACTTTCGAGGCAGGCTTTGGCAGCTCTCTTTGCGGCTTAATATTCGATAATTTATCAGATACTTCATCATTGTACGTGCTTGGAACATCTTTACGAAACTCTTCGAACAATTGTTCAGGATTCAGTCCAACGGCTTCGGCATATTGTTTAATAAACGCTCTGACGTAAAATTTACCTGGAATAATATCATAGTTTCCTTGTTCGATTGCTAGCAAATAGCGCTTTTGGATCTTGGTAACCGTCTGAAGATCCTCCAGCGACATCCCTTTTTCCTCTCTGGCCTCAACGAGCCGTTTTCCCAATTCAGTCAAAACAAACACCTACCATTACCATATTAAAAATCGAAGCCAGAAAAACCAGAATGATCAAACACTTGTGGTTCTTCAGCGTGTTCATATGTAATCTCTTCGTCTGCGCTATTACGCAATTCAATGATATAGTCGAAATCATCCATTGTATATTCTGAATTTTGAATAAAGATGTCTGGATGCTCGACCACCTTTGTTGCCGGCAGTCTCATAATTTCCCTTAAAAGCTGCAAATGCTTCTCAGAACCTCTTCTTGTCGACACAATTCCATCAATAATAAAGACGTTATCTGGGCTGTATTCATCTGCGATCAGCTGACTTCGGATCGTCTGTTTCAAAAGAGTAGACGATACAAACAGCCATCTCTTGCTTGCACAAACACTTGAAGCCACAATTGATTCTGTTTTTCCGACACGCGGCATACCGCGAATCCCAATCAATTTATGTCCTTCTTTTTTAAAGAGTTCAGCCATAAAATCAACAAGAAGACCGAGCTCGTCTCTTTCAAAACGGAACGTCTTTTTGTCATCCGCATCACGCTGTATGTATCTTCCATGACGAACAGCTAAGCGGTCACGAAGCTTTGGCTGTCTTAATTTCGTTACTTTTATCGTTTCCATTGTATTTAAAATTGATTCAAGCCGCTTAATTTGATCTGTGTGGTCACAGCGTAAAAGCATTCCGCGTCTTGATACATCAACACCATTGATTGTCACAATATTAATTGAAAGCATCCCCATTAGAGAAGAAATGTCTCCTAAAAGTCCGGGACGGTTTACCTGTATCTCATATTCAAAATACCATTCGAGCTTTGCCAAATGATATTACCCCCTTCATTGTGGCAAATTTTTACCTTCCTTTATCATAAAGCATTTTCACATTTTTAGAAAGCACAATGTTGTGAAACGGTTAAAATAAAAAGAGAGGCACAAACGACCTCTCTTTTTGTTTAGTGCGAGCTATTATTTTCAACTAGCTTGACCATCATATTTGCAATGGCACGCTGCTCATCTTCTGATGCAACGCTCCAAAGGTCAGCAAGTACTCTTTCCTGCTCGTTCTTTGCCTCAACTTCGTTAGCTAGATATCCGCCAATTTCATATGCAAGGTTATTGATGGTCTCATCTTCTAAACCTTTATCCTGCGCATGATTTAAGCGATCACCTAAAAAGTTTTTCCAATGGTCCCAGTTCTCAAGTACAGACATGTCGATTCCTCCATTCGAAAAGATGAATTACAGCCATAGCTTTTGTCATGGAGAGACGAATTATACACGTTTTTTAACAGTACCAGCCGCCATTAACAGATAAAATTTGACCTGTGATATAACTTGACTGTTTTGAGGCGAGAAACCAAATGACATCTGCAACTTCCTCAGGCGATGCAAGCCGGCCAAGCGGGATTTCTTCTTCCAGCATTGCGATGTCTTCCTGCGTAAAACTACTCATCATGTCTGTTTTGACAGCACCTGGTGAGACAGCATTTGCTCTAATTCCACTTGGGGCAAGCTCTTTTGCTAATCCTTTTATAAAAGCATTTTGCGCACCTTTGACCATGCTGTACAGCACTTCACACGATGCTCCCGTTTCTCCCCATATCGAGCTGACCGCAATGATATGGCCTGCTTTCTTTTGGATCATGGCAGGTAAAAGGGATTGGGTAAGCTCATATGGACTTGTGACATGAAGCTGCACCATACTGGCTAATACATCTTTTTCTGTGTCTGTCACCAATCCGACATGGCTCCTGCCGCTATTTAAAACAAGTATATCTGGACAGAGCGGCAGGCGGCTGACAAGCTCATCTGCTCCGCCCGTTATAGCTAAATCTGCTTGAACGACATGCGTCTGAATGTGATATGCCTCATCCAAATGAGCGGCGAGGCGCACAGCTGCCTGTTCATTTTTATGATAATGAAGCATTAGGTTGCAGCCTTCTTGGGCAAGCTTTTTGGCTGCTGCCTGCCCAATCCCGCCACTGGCACCTGTTATCAGCGCCCAACGACTCATCACATTGATTCCTTCTTTCTATATGGGATACCTATTCTTTTCGTTTAAATGGGAACCAGTTGGCTGATCCGAACAATTTCACCATTACAGGTACGAACAATGGTAGCACAACGAGTGCGTACAATAAAAGTCCTGTGAGGACAAGTGTTGCAATCTGCAAGAGAGACAGCACACCTGATGGAAGCATTGCGGCAAATGTTCCTGCCAGAATAACAGCAGCAGACATAATGACAGATCCCATATTTTTCATTGATTCGGTCATGGCAAACTGGATGTCTTTTGTTTTGTATTCATTGAATCGCTCCATTAAGAAAATCGAATAATCGACTCCGAGCGCCATTAATATGACAAATCCAAAGAATGGTACAGCCCAGTTAATGCCTGGATATCCGAAGAAATGGGTGAAGATAAATTCTGTTATACCGATTGCTGTAAAGTAAGTCAATATGAGTGAACCTACCAAGTACAGCGGCATAACAAGCGAACGGAACAAGATCACCAAAATAAGGAAAATACCGATCATCATGTAAAGCACCGTCTTATTGAAATCTTGATCTGACAGCTGTTTCAGATCAGCGTTCATACTTGATACACCTGAAACGCCAAATGACGCATCTTTTAGGTTTGTTTCAGGAAGTGCCCTTTCAACAGAAGCTTCCACTTGTTTTATTGTCGACAGAGCTTCATTTCCATATGGATTTTTTTCTAAAATGACATCAATTTTTGTCATCTTGCGATCATCTGACATGTATGAATCAAATACTTGCTTGAACGCTTTATTTTTTAAGACGTCTTTTGGAATAAACCAGCCGGCCATGTCTTGATCTGGTGCATTTTTCAGTTCATCTAAGTAGTCACCTGCACCCATTAAGCCGCTCGAAATTTTCTCCAGTCCATTAACACTTTTGTTCAGGCCATCTGTCAGCTTTGTCAGATCATCCCCAAAGCCGCCAATCTTTTCTTTCATTTGCTTTTGACCATTAATGATGTCGCCCGCTCCATTTGCAAGCTTTGGCATATTATCAGCTAATTGTCCTTGGCCTTTAGACGTTTGATCCAGTCCAGTTTCAACTGCATCTAAGCCAGCAATGAGTTCATCGATTTGACTCGTCAAGACTTTTTGCTGCTCTGAGGCTTTTGCGATAAAGGCATCAGCTGCTTCAAGCTGCTTTCTAGCTTCTTTCGCTTGTTTGGCATAGCTGTCTGCCTGTTTCGCCCCTTCTTGCAAGGTCGCAGAAAGTTCATTGTACGAAGCTTTGATCGCTTGATACGATTGATTTTCTTTTACCTGCGGGATTTGCTTTTCAAGTGTACTAAATTGTGTATTTGCTTGTTTGATTAACGCTTTTACATCTGCTGCGGCAGAGGATGATGTATCCACTTGCGCTAACGCCGCCTTTAGTTCTTTAGAAATGCTTTTATACAGCGAAACTTGCTGATTCACTTGTGCGACTTGAGCCGTTAATTCCTTTTTCGCACCTTTGATTTCATTTTTAATGGCTTCTACACCTTTTTTATTTTGGTCGATGCCGTTTTGCAATTTTCTTAAGGATTTTTCAACATTTTGAATCCCTGTTTGCACAGATTCAGTACCGGAAATCAATTGATTAATCCCTTTTCCTGATGATTTGATTTGCGGCGTTTGATCCTCAATGGATTGACTCATTGTTGTGAGGGCATCCTGAATTTTTTTCAATCCTTCATTGCTTTTATCAAGCCCTGTGTTCAGTTCCTTGGCTTGTGATTTCACGTACAGATCACTCAGCCCTTTACCGACAGGACGGGTAGCACTTCTGACTTTGCTGACACCATCTGTTTGTTCAATTGCACGGCTGAGTTTTTCGATGGCAATCAGCCCTTCATTGTTGTCTAAAACATCAGCTGATTTCACGACCACTGTTGCCGGAAGTGCTTCACCCGGTCCAAACTTGTCAGAAATGGTATTGAATGCGTTGACCGATTCGTATTTGTTACCAATTTCATCTAAGCTGTTATAAGAAAGGGTTCCTTTATACATCAGAATGGGCGGAAGTGTAATGATTCCTACGATTATTAAGCTGAAAAGCGGTTTCTTAAATGAAAAGCGGCCTGCTGTTTCCCACATTTTTGACTGCGGGTGAGCAATATCGCCTTTAATCGGCCAAAATAACACCTTTCCTAAAACCGCCATAAAGAACGGTACAATCGTGAGAAGGGCCACAATGAGCACAGCAACCCCGACTGCTACTGCAACAGCTGATTTATAAAGCTGAAATTGTGCCAGACCAATACATGTAAAACCAATCAGAACCGCAATTCCGCTGAATAAGACGGTCTTTCCTGCTGTTTTATACGTAATGAGAATCGCCTCAATTTTATCTTTACCATGTGCGATCTCTTCCTTAAAGCGGCTGAGAAGCAGTATGCAGTAGTCCGTTCCAATTCCAAACATGATCGCGACCATAAAGATTTGAGTAAAGGTCGAGAGCGGAAAGTCTACATATTTTACTAAATAAGCCACGATCGATTGACTCACCAAGTAAGACAGTGCCACTGCGACTAACGGAACGAAAGGCGCCACAGCTGATCTAAAAACAAGAACAAGAACGACGAGAATAAACCCAATCGTAATGAATTCTGTTTTCTTCAAGCCTTCCTGCGAACTTGTGATAACATCATCATCAATTAACGGCTGCCCTGTCATTTCAAATTTCAGGTTTAAGCTTTTCAGCTTTTCATTGACTCTTTCTTTAAAATCGGATGCTTTGATTTTGTTTGAGTCATATGTAACTGGAACAAGAAGTGTCGTTTGATCTTTGGAGAGCATTTGTTTTTTAATATCTTTATTGGCTTCAAAGTAAGAAGTGATGTCCTCTATGTGGAGATCTTGATCCTTTTCTAAAATGTCCATTGCCTTTTTTAAAGAGGTTTCTCTTTCTTTCACAATGTTCTTTTCTTGAAAGACAATGACGATTGATTTTTCTGTATCCCCGTTTTCAGACATTTTCTTTAATAACTGATTGGCATATGAGGACGGATAGCCGTCTGGTACAGAAATTTGCCCCTTTTCTTTTGTTAATTGCGCCATATTAGGAGCGGTGATGAGTAACACTGCCGCTAATACGACCCACAGGATCGTGATCAGCCATCTACCCTTTATGATTGCTCTCATTAGTACTTTGTGCCTCCTCTTCGATGATCACTTGATAGATCTTTTCATATGTTTGAATAAATGATTCCATTTCTTTTTCTTCAAGCTTTTCAAAATAAGATCGAACTAGGTCTTGAAGCTGCTTTTCCATTCGGCTGACTACATCTTTGCCCTCTGGCGTGACATACAGGTGAACATTTCTTCTGTCAGCTTGATCATGTTCACGAAAAATATAGTTTCTCGTAAAAAGACGATTGGTCATAGATGTTACAGCACTTTTGTTTACATTACATACATAAGCCAGGTCCGTTGATGTACACCCCGGATGTAAATTGATGTATCGAAGGGAGTAATATTGATCAAGCGTCAGCTCTTTATCAAGCTTTTCTGTGATCATACTCGATACTTTTTTCTCCATCATGAGATAGACATCTGTATACCTCTGGATGAGCTGGGCAATTTTATTTTGTTCCATACGCTGCTCCTTTTTAGTTTAAGTGTTTAACTATTAAAGAGTTTAACTAACGAACAAAACAATTGTCAATGAATATCCTCGCAAATAAAGCGGCTTTTTCAATAAACATAAAAAAAGACAAACTCTGCCGATATGAGTTTGTCTTTTTACATTTATTTTGTTTTTGGGACGACTTTGAAAACGGACATCCGTTCTTCATCAATTTCTTCATCTAAAATTTGCTGAATATCAGCTAATTGAATTTGTTCCAGCACTGTGACGACATCAAATAAGCTCATGTCTAAGAATGCATATCGAGTAAATTGGTTCGCAATGTATTCTGGAGAATTCATGGCTTTTAAAAAGCTGCCGATTTTTTTCTTGCGGGCAAGCTCAATTTTCTCCTCTGTCATGAGGCTTTTTGCTTGAAGAAGGGTTTCTTTTAATACTTTTGCGAGTTGATCAGGATCATTTGTATCCCCGCCAACTGAAGTGAAGCCAAAGCCGCCTTCTTCTGTATAATCGTAGCTGAATGTTTCATCAATTAAGCCTTTCTCATACATCTGTTCATATTGTAATGAGCTTTTGCCAAACAGCGTCTCTAAAATGAGGTTCATCCCAAGCTCATGCTTTAGCAGTTGATTTCCTTTTTTATGCGGATTTTTTGTTTTCAACCCGAACATACATTTAGAGCCTTGTACGTTCATTGGTAGTTCGTATTCTTTCCGGTATACACCTTCAGGTTCATTGATGTCTTTTCGTTTGATCTCCGGCTGATCTGTAAATGGCTTTTTCGCCTGATTCGCTCTGACTTGATCTAAAATTTGCTTCGGATCAACGGGACCGACAACGAAAAGAAGCATATTGCTCGGGTGATAGAACGTTTCATAGCATTCATACAAATGATCTTTTGTAATAGGGGCAATGCTCTCTACTGTTCCAGCAATATCTATTCTCACAGGATGCTCTTGATATAAATTTTCAATCAGACCAAAGAATAAACGCCAGTCCGGATTGTCATCATACATGTTAATCTCTTGGCCAATAATACCCTTTTCTTTTTCGACTGTTTTTTCAGTAAAATAAGGCTCCTGAACAAAATCAATGAGTGTCTCAAGATTTTGTTCGACATTTGAGGTGCTAGAGAATAAATAAGCCGTTCTCGTAAACGTTGTAAAAGCGTTTGCGGATGCTCCTTGTTTACTAAAAGTATGAAACACGTCTCCATCTTCTTTTTCAAACAGCTTATGCTCTAAGAAATGGGCAATTCCGTCAGGTACTCGAATCATGTCTTCTTTGCCAAGCGGCACAAATTCATTATCAACTGAGCCATATTTTGTTGTAAAGGTCGCATAGGTTTTGTTAAACCCTTGCTTTGGCAGCACATAGACGTCAAGTCCGCTTTCCATTTTTTCGTGATAGACCGTTTCTTGCAGCTGATCGAATTGAATTGTTTTCACTGTCATGAAGCACCCTCCGTTCCTTTAAGAAAATAGGTCGTATCCCACTCGATTTTCTGACCCACTTTGATGATGTCCTCTTTTGTCACTCGGTCTAATGCTTCCAAAAAGGAATCAAGGGTTTCCCCAGTTGGCACAACGGCATGCTGATATAAATATTCTGCTGTCCCATAAGATGTATCGATCGTTTCAAGCAGCTGGTTTTTGACGACTGCTTTTGTTTGATCAATTGCTTCATCAGAAAAATCACCTTTTTGCATCGCTTCAAATTGTTCTTTGATGATGTCTACTGCCTGCTGGTAGTTGCCAACTTCAATCCCTGACATGACCATCATCAAGCCTTTAAAGCTCTCAAGTCTAGAAACAGCGTAGTACGCAAGACTTGCTTTTTCACGAACATTGATGAATAGCTTAGAATGCGAGAAACCGCCGAATATACCATTAAACAAATGCAGCGCCGGATAATCTTTATCTGCAATCGTTGTATGTGTGCGAAAGCCGATGTTCAGTTTGCCTTGTTTTACGTCCTCTTCATCAATGACTTCTTTTGGTTCATTTTGAGGTCTTGCTGATTCAGTCTGTTGTTTGATCGGTTCTCTTTCACTTGTTTTAAAGTATTGGGAGACCATTCGGCTGATGTCTTGTTCGTCAACATCTCCTACTACATAAAGATCAAGCTGGTTTGATTGAAGCGCATGCTCATAAGCTTCAAAGAGCGAGTGAGCGGTGATTGCGTCGATGTCTTCCATTTCACCATTGACGTGCAGTGCATATGGTTCACCTTTACACATTTCCTGCACGAGTCTTAAATTCGAATAACGCATTTTATCATCATAGACTGCCTGAATTCGCTGTTTTAACGTGCGTTTTTCTTGATCTACATATAATTGACTAAACACCCCATCTTCAACATACGGGTGGAATAATAGGTCAGATAGTAAGGCAATCCCTTTTTCTAGTAAAGGAGTTTGATCCTTTAGATATTTTTCATTCGCCATTTCTAGACGGAAGGTAATAATGTGATTCTCACCTTTTTTCGCCATGTCTGCCGAAACGGTTGCTCCATAGAGCTCATCAAAATAAGCACGCAATGCACCTGTTTTCGGCATCTTTTCTGTTCCTCTTAACAACACATGCGGGAAAAGAGAACGCATGGTGACGTCATCTTTGGATAACGGTGCAAGCATTTTAAAAAGGATTGTCACGGTTTTAAATTTTTCTGTTTTGACAATATGAGTATGAAGACCAGGTGTGTCCAGTGTCTTCTCTTGTAAGTACGTCATGAGAAACCTCCTTTGTTCATCCTATTTATTATGTATTAGAACATAGCTGATATATACGTGAAACAGCCATTTAATAGACATTATATCAATCAGAGGAAAGGATAGGAAATAAAAACGCCTCTGCTCATAGCAGAGACGCCAGTCATTATTTCGTTCTAAACGGCCACCAATTCCATTTACCAAAAATACGAACCATAACCGGAATAAAGAGCGGCAATACAACAAAAGCATATAATAAAAGTCCAATGAGTACGACCGTTGCAATTTCAACAAGTGATAATACTCCCGATGGCAGCATAGCGGCGAACGTACCTGCCAAAATGGCCACTGCAGAAATAATGACAGAACCCATATTTCTCATCGCTGATATCATCGATGCTTGTACATGCTCTCCCTTCCATTCATTAAAACGATCCATGAGGAAGATGGAATAATCGATCCCGAGTGTCACAAGAATAACAAAGCTGAAAAATGGGACAGCCCAGCTGACACCATCGTAGCCAAAAAATGTTTTAAATATCCATTCTGTTAACCCGATTGATGTAAAATAAGTTAAAATCAGTGAAAGTGTTAAGTATATCGGCATGACGATTGACCGTAATAAAATAATTAAAATTATAAAAATACCAATTAACATGAAGATGACAGTTCGAATAAAGTCACCGTCAGACGTTTCTTTTAAGTCCACATTTAAACTTGAGATACCAGATACACCGTATTTGGCATTTTTGAGTCCACTTACAGGTAAATATTGATCAAGGGTTTCCTCAATTTTTGCGACACCTTTCATCGCTTCATTGCTGTATGGATTCACATTTAGGATGACTTCAAAAGTCGTTAATTTACGATCTGGAGACATATACGTATGGAAGATTTGCTTAAATTCTTGGCGTTTCAGCACTTCTTCTGGAATAAACCAGCCCGTTATTTCTTCATCTGGCGCTTGCTGAAGCTGCTTTAAGTAGCCGTCAGCCTCGGTGAAGCCGCTTTTGACCTGCTCAAGCCCTTCAATACTTTCATCTAATCCATCTGTTAATAATGTAAGTTTTGATGAAAGCTGGCCAAATCCTTTTTTGATGGCTTTTTGGCCGTCTGTCAGCTGATCTGCACCATCTTCAATTTTAGGCATTTCTTTAATCAATTTTTTTTGGCCCTCATTTGTTTGGTCAAGACCGTCATAAATTTGATCAAGCCCATCCATGAGCGCCTGCACTTGGCGTTTTACTTCTTTTTGCTTGCTTGATAAGATTTGAATCACTTGATCTGCCTGCTTGATCTTTTGCTTAAAGTGAGAGGCTTCCTCTTCATATACACTCATTTGATCCCCTGCTTGATCAAGCATTCCTTTTGTTTCTTTGAATACTTTCTTGATTTCTTTATATTCTTCCATGTCTTTTACTTCTGGAAGACGATTTTCTAGTGCTTCAAATGATAGATTTTCATAAGATTTCTTTACTTTCTTAATGGTTGTCATCAGCTGCTGATTCGATTTCGCATGGCGTTCCAGTGTATTCACCACTTGCTCTAGCTCTTGAATCATCGTTTCACTGCTGCGATATTCTTGCTCTAATTCTTTTTTCGCTTCTTTGATTTTACTTCGAATCGTGCCGACGCCTTCTTTACTGCGCCTCACCCCATCTTCTAATGAGATAAGGGATTCCCTGACTTCTCCGATACCGCTTTTGATTGCTTTCGTTCCATCAATCAGCTTGTCAATGCCTTGAGCGGATTCTTCAATTTTTGGTTTTTGTTTGAGAAGGGCCAGGTTTGTTTCTGTCAAGCCATCAGAAATTTTCCCGATTCCTTCATGTCCTTTGCCAAGTTCTCCTCCCAGCTCTTTCGCTTGAGAGGTGACATAAAGCTGGCTCAGCCCGTCTCCAACAGGGCGCGTGACACTGCGGACTGTTTTGACTTCGTCAATGTCATTTAATTTACGGGTCAGTTTTTCAATGATCACAATCTTTTTTTGATTATCTAGCTTATTGTCACTTTCAACAAGCACATTCAGAGGCAGCGCTTCACCAAAGCCAAATTGCTCTGATATCGTATTAAATGCAGACACCGACTCATACTTATTCCCAATTTCATTTAAACTGTTATAAGATAGGGTGCCGTCGTACATCAGAATAGGAGGCACCGTAATAAGAGCGACTAAACCTAAGCTGATCAGCGGCCTTCTAAATGAAAAGCGCCCAGCCCATTCCCACATTTTACTTTGCGGGTGCCGGATGTTTTCTCTTTTAGATGGCCAGAATAGAGATTTTCCGAAAACAGACATAAAAAAGGGAACGATGGTAACAAGGGCAATCAGCAGAACGCCCACTCCAACGGCAACACTAACGGCTGATTGATACAATTGGAATTTAGCAAATCCAATACTTGAGAAGCCGACTAACACGGCTAAGCCGCTGAAAAATACCGTCTTCCCTGCACATTGATACGTGACGATAATCGACTCTTTGACATCACGGCCTTGGCCGATCTCCTCTTTAAAACGGCTTAACAGCAGGATGCAATAATCCGTTCCGATACCGAACATAATGGCTACCATAAAAATCTGAGTAAAATTAGATAGAGGAAATTGTGTATATTCTACAAGAAAAGCCACAATACACCGGCTGACAGCGTAAGAAATGCCTATCGTAATGAGCGGAACAACAGGTGCCAATATCGATCTGAAAACAATAATTAAAATAAAGAAAATAAAAATCATCGTGATAAGTTCAGTTTTCTTCAGACCTTGTTGAGAACTTTTAATGACATCTGAATCCACAAATTTTTGACCCGTTATTTCATATGAGACATGATAGGGCTTTAAAACTTCCTCAATTTGTTCTTTAATCTTCACAGCTTTTGTTTCGTAGTGGTCGAATTTGAATGGAACAAGAAGTGTACTTTTATCCTTTGATAAAAGTTGTTTTTGAATGTCCGGATCTACATGAAAATATGAAGTAATTCCGTCAATGTGGAGTTCTGGGGCATGTGTCATGAGTGCAGCTAAAGCCTTTTTTAATTCCTGCTCTTTCGCAGGGAACAGATGTTGTTCGGAGAATACAAGCACACCTGTATCTTTTTTCCCGTTCTTATCTGACAGCTTATCCAATAGGTGAAGTGCCTCAGCTGTTGGTGTCCCCTCCGGAACCTTTAATTGCCCTTTTTCTCTTGTTAATTCCTCTAAATCGGGCGCAGTAATAAACAGAATCACAGCTGTTATCATCCACACCACTAATACAATCCATCTTGCTTTAATTATTTGCAACATAGCTGCTTCAAGCTCCTTCTAGTTCATCAATCAATTTGCTGTATTTGAGCGTGTCTGAAGTGCTGACTGCGTCTCCTTCAAATGGCAGGATGACCTATTCAATTGTCCTTACGTGTTGAAGAAACACATCTCCATCATCAGCACGCGAGCTCAATTTCTGCCTAAAGAAAGACAGAAAATGAATGTTTTTGAACACCTCCAATTTGGGATAATTTAAAAGATATTACTATACATTAGTTTAACTATCAAAATTTTACATGTCAATTTATAAAAAAGAAAAAAGATGGCAAAATGCCGTCTTTTTTCTATATTTAAACTGTTTTCAATTGTTCGCTCTCATCCTCTTCATCTGGCTGGATGAAAAAGAGGACCAAAAATAGTGAAATGAGACTGCAAATGGTCGAGAGAATAAAAACAATGGAGTCCCCTTTATCCATAAGATAGGCAAAAATCGGAGGCCCTAAAGCAACACCGATAAAACGCATACTACTATAAAATGACGTAATGGTACCGCATTGTTCTTTTTCAATACCTTCTGTAATCAGCGCATCAAGTGCAGGCAGCACAATACCGATACCAACACCGCCAATGCTTAAACAGATAAACAATACGTAAAAGCTGTGATTCCACCATAAAAAAATATAAGAAAGTGATAACAAAGCCATACCTGCGATTAAAAAGATTCTCATTTTCCCTTTTTCTTTTCCAATCGTTTTTCCAGCAACGAAGGAACTGATTGATAGAAAAAGGAGCGGAATACTCAGCAGGAACCCTTTTTTGACACCTTTTATTTGATAAGCTGCCTCTAGATTATCGGATAAGTAAAAAAGCACACCAAAAAGAAGAAACATAATAAAACCGCCAATAGCAAAAATGGCATAAAGCCAGCGTCCCTCATGCTTAAAAATGGTCTTTGTTGATTTTAAAAATTCTTTAAATGAAGGCGGGTCCTCCTCTTTTTTTGCCGACTCTACCATGAACAGTACCATGAGAAAGCTGATGGCCGAAAAGAACGGAATGAACCAAAACGGCACATACCAAAACCATGAAGCAAGAAGTGCCCCAATAATCGGGCTTAGTACCTTTCCCGCTGTGTTAGAGGTTTCAATGGCGCCAAGTCCCGCACTGACCTCTTCATCATCATGAAACAAATCTCCTATAAATGGCATAACAACAGGTGCCGCTCCAGCTGAACCGACACCTTGAAGGACCCTGCCAAGAAGGATCCACATATACGGTTCTTTCATGATTGTTGAGGCGACTGCTGCCACAGCCCCTCCAAGTCCGGCGATTAAAAGACACGGCAGCAGTACCTTTTTCCGCCCAATCCGGTCTGATAAATAACCGGCGATTGGAATACATAAGATTGCTACAACCGAATATACCGTAATAATGAGAGAGACTTGAAAGGAAGTGATCGAGAGTTTCTTTTCTATCTCTGGCAATACAGGTATTAACATCGAGTTCCCTAGTGTCATGATTAGAGGGACTGATGATAACGCAATGATATTCTTTTTACTGACTGTTTTCTCGCCCAACATCATTCACCCAATTCTATATACTGTTACGTATTAGTGTGGCAAGTTTGGCGAGTATTATGTATGGGCAAACAAAAAGCAGCCGCCTATGGAAGCGACTGCTTGTTAAAATCGTTTGCGTATGACATGAAAGCTGAATTTATCCGCTCGAAAATAATTGAGGGAGTATAAGACCGGCTGATCATCCTGATCATAGTGCATTTGTTTGAGTAATAATAACGCCGTTTCAGGGTCACAATCTAGAATCGGTGAAACCTGATCGTGGTAGCCAATTGGTTCAATGTCCGCAACTGCATATTTGATCCCGCTGTGCGGTTCTCTTCCAAACAGCTCAAAAAGAGACTCTTCTTCATGTGTAAAAGAAGCGGGAAGGTGTTTGACTGGAATTTTATCTAAACAATAAACAACTGGCTGTCCATCTGCCGTTCGAACGCGTTCCATTGAAAAAATCCCATCAGATTCATCACACTGAAAACGAATGACATCATTCTCTGTTGGCTCCCCTTCTTGCGAAGATAAAAAGATGGTACCAGGCGTCATATTGACCTGCTCAATCATTTTCGTGACACTTGTCAGCTGTTCTATGCCTGTCGAAAAAAGTGGTCTTGAGTTGACGAAAGTCCCCACACCATGCCTTCTTATTAAATACTTTTCTTCTTCTAATATACGAAGGGCTTCACGCAGTGTCGCTCTGCTCACACCTAAAAGCTTTGAGAGCTCAAACTCAGAAGGCAGCTTTTCTTTTTCGGCATATACACCTGTTTGAATATCTTCTTTAATACGGTCAATCACTTTCAAATATAAATGGCGATTGTCTGTTTTGGTCGACATGTTTTCCCTCCGTCTAATCAATGCAAATGATAAGATGAGAAATCTCTATTCCGAGATAAGTTGAACATAACTATATCATGTTTTTGCAAATAAATAAATAGTCTGACATCCAGTTAACATAATCATACTATCGTTTACTATTTTCTAGGAAAGCTCTCTTCAACTTATGAAGAGAGCTCGTCATATTGTTCTTTTGAGAGTAGAACCTCTCTTGGTTTACTTCCTTCATATGGGCCTACAACGCCTCGTTCTTCCATTGCGTCAATGAGACGTGCTGCCCGGGTATAACCGATGCGGAACCTTCTTTGCAGCATAGAGACAGAAGCTGTCTGCATACCGATAATCAGTTCAACTGCTTCATCATATAGATCATCTTCCACAGCTGCAAGCTGATCCTGCGTTTCTTCGCTTGGAATCATTTCCTCTTGGTATTGTGCCTTTTGCTGTGTGATCACATGATCAACAACATGTTCCACTTCTTCATCTGATAAAAAGGCGCCTTGCACACGAACCGGCTTGTTTGCACCAACAGGTAAAAACAGCATGTCCCCTCTGCCCAGCAACTTTTCTGCGCCCCCCATATCAAGGATCGTCCGTGAATCTGTTTGGGAGGATACGCTAAAGGCGATGCGGGACGGGATGTTGGCTTTAATGACACCAGTAATGACATCAACAGAAGGTCTTTGTGTGGCGATAATCAAATGAATTCCCGCAGCACGAGCCATTTGAGAAAGTCTTGTAATGGAATCTTCCACATCAGATGAAGCGACCATCATTAAATCTGCAAGCTCGTCTACAATGACAACAATATAAGGAAGCTCTGGCTGTTTGGCATCTTCTGTTTGATTCATTCGTTTAATGTAATCATTGTATCCTTCAATATTTCTTGTCCCCGTATGAGAAAACAATTCATAGCGGCGTTCCATTTCGCTGACTACTTTTTTAAGTGCTTGAGAAGCTTTCTTAGGGTCTGTTACGACAGGTGCCAAAAGGTGCGGAATGCCGTTATACACATTTAATTCAACCATTTTCGGATCAATCATCATCATTTTCACTTCATGAGGCTTCGCTCTCATGAGAATACTTGTGATAATGCCATTGATACACACACTTTTTCCGCTTCCAGTCGAACCTGCTACAAGTAAATGCGGCATTTTGTTCATTTCAGCAAGCACGGCTTCACCCGAGATATTGCGGCCTAAGCCAATAAGGAGCTTAGCATTTGGACGGTCATTTTGCTTCGATTCTAATACCTCTTTTAATGAAACCATAGCGATTTCTGCATTCGGAACTTCAATCCCGATGGCTGATTTACCAGGAATCGGCGCCTCAATTCGAATGTCCTTTGCTGCAAGGGCGAGTGCTAAATCATCACTTAGATTGACGATTTTGCTGACCTTCACGCCAACATCTGGATATACTTCATATTTGGTCACAGCTGGACCTAAATGAACCTGTGTGACTTTTGCTTTCACACCAAAGCTTTGAAATGTTTTTTCAAGCTTTCTTGCATTTTCATATATATTTTTCTTATCTGTTTGCTGACCTGAATGCTGCGGCTCTGCCAAAATATCAAGTGACGGCAATTCGTAATCTTTGTTTTCAAGTTCTGTAAATGTCATCGGCGGCGCCTCTTTAGGTTCATCAGCTGTACCAGATTGAACTGGTGCACTTTGCACAGACTCTTGAAGAGGCTCTGTCTCTTTTGCAGCCTGCTTCTTTTGAACGGGCGGGGTGAGAATGTCATCCCTGTCTGCAAAGCTTGAAATAATCGGCTGGCTATTCTCAGAAGACGGCGTTTCCTCTTCGATCAAGATCAGATCATCCTCGTCCTGTTCTTGAATGCGTGAACGTTTTTTCTTTTCACCTGTTTTCTGAGAGGACGCGCTCTTTTTCGCCTGCCTGATTCCTTTCATATCTTCAACAAACGCCTTCCACTGCTTCACCATAAATTGTGATACAGGAATCGTCACTTTTTTCACCATTTCCTGCAGGGATCGGTTTGTAATCAGAACAATTCCAATCAGCATCAGGACAATCGCCATGATTTGCGAGCCTGCTTGCGCAAATAAGAAATAAGAAGCAGCAAACAATACAGCACCGATCATGCCGCCTCCTAAATCAGGTGACCCTGTTTCACCTTTCATATCCATCAAGAAAAGCTCAAATGTATTTCTAATTACACTTTGAGAGCCAATGACGCCAGCAGATGAAAGATGCTGAAAAAGCTTCACATGTGACAAAAGCAAGATACTCGCAATGATGCAGTAGAGACCTGCTTTTCTTCTTGTCAAAATATCTGGGATTTGTTTTTTCCAGAAAATCGTCACACCAAAAAGAAATAATCCGATAAGGCAGAGAATAAACCATTCACCTGCAAAGAATCGGAATAAATGTACAAAGGTTTGTCCAACAACGCCCAGCTGTAAAATGGCAATGATCGCTATGGCAATACAGACTAATCCATTTAATTCATATTTCAGTTTTAGCTGTTTATTTTGTTTTTTTCTCGTTTTCCGTTTTCTCTTTTTAGCCATACTCATCACCTTACTACGAAAGAAAATATAACCTACCGAAAGATCAGAAAGAAAGCAGCCTGGTTTTGGCTGCATCTTGTTGTAAGTTTTCCCTTTATTATAGCATAGAATCATTCATATGAGTCGGTTTGATTGGTGCCTAAATGTAACTTCAATCGCTTGCCTGGTGCAAGCTCTTGATTGAGAAAATCCATAGGATTGGTGCTCATGACTTGAACGATTTCTGCTTCATCTTCTTTCATTTCAACCATCACTGGCACACCTTGAATGTTTACCTGCTGGAGTTTACGTTCTCCCTGTTCCTCAGCGTAAATGGCTTCATATGGCATAGGCGTATATAAAATCATTGGATCAGCCCCTCGTTTTGAGATGCCCTGTCTCCGATAAGTTCATTCAACTTTTTAATCGCTTGTCCTACACCGCCGACTTCATTCATGAGTCCGTATTCCGCTGCCTCATGACCAACGACATTTGTTCCGATGTCTCTTGTCAAATTGCCTTTTGAGAACATGAGCTCTTTAAACTTCTCTTCTGTAATGTTGGAGTGGCTTGTGACAAAGTTAATGACTCTTTCCTGCATTTTATCTAAGTATTCAAAGGTTTGCGGAACACCAATGACAAGACCTGTTAATCGCACAGGGTGAATGGTCATCGTGGCTGTTTCGGCAATATACGAATAGTCACACGATACAGCAATCGGGACACCTATCGAGTGGCCGCCGCCAAGCACAATCGAAACAGTTGGTTTTGATAAAGAAGCAAGCATTTCTGCAATTGCGAGTCCCGCTTCAACATCTCCCCCTACTGTATTTAAGATGATCAAAAGGCCCTCTATTTTCGGGTTTTGTTCAACGGCTACGATTTGTGGAATGACATGTTCGTATTTGGTTGTTTTATTTTGCGGTGGAAGCTGCATATGGCCTTCAATTTGTCCAATAATGGTGAGGCAATGGATATTTGTATCTTGCGGCAGCTGCGGAACGGCTGTTTCACCAAGCTGCTGTATTTTGCTCATAATGCTGTCTTTTTCTTCTGGCTTTCGCTCAGGCTGCTGTTCATTCTTTTCGTCCATTTGTCTCCATCCTTTCCTCAAACTCTTCTCCTATTATGAACAAATAGCCCATATTCCATCCGCATTCCTCACGCTACATCAAAAAAGCCCAAAGAGCTTATGCTCCTTGGGCTTAGCGTGTAGACAAACCCTCGCATTCGCCCGCAGTCCTGCGCTTCGGTGCTCACGAATGTCAAATTCGCTCCGCTCCGGTGCTCGTCCTTTCTAGACTGCAAAGGTTTTCTATCACGCTAAAAAGAAGACAAAGTGCTAAAATAAAGTTCATTTTAGCACTTTGTCAATAATCTAAAGCCCAAAGAGCTTATACTCTTTGGGCTTTTCTCATCACACTTCCATAATAATTGGAATGATCATCGGCTTACGTTTTGTTTTTTCATATAGGAATTGATTGAGTACATCGCGCATGGATTGTTTCAATGTTGACCATTCAACAATTGAGTTTTCCGTTTGCTCTTTGACAATTCCTTTGACCATTTCTGTTGCTTTCACAATCAGCTCTTCGGATTCTCTTACATAGACAAATCCTCTTGTGATGATTTCAGGTCCAGAAATTAATTGTTTCTTTTGTTTATCTAGCGTAATGACAACGATCAAGATGCCGTCTTGAGACAACAGGCGTCTATCGCGTAGCACGATGTTTCCGATATCACCAACGCCAAGACCATCGATTAAAATGTTCCCTTGGTGAACTTTTTCACCGATTTTGACGTTCTGTCCTCTAAACTCAACCACATCTCCTTTATCAATCAAGAAAATGTCGCTGCGTTTCATACCTACTTCTTCGGCAATACGAGAATGTGCTTTTTGCATACGATATTCGCCATTCACCGGAATTAAATACTTCGGTTTTAGTAAGTTCAGCATCAGCTTTAACTCTTCTTGGCAGCCATGTCCAGATACATGCACACGTTTTTGTGCAAAAATGACTTGTGCTCCGCTTCTTGTGAGGAAATCCACTGTTTTAGAGTATGTGAGTTCTTGTCCAGGAAGTGGTGTAGATGCAATCACAACAGTGTCATCTTTTTCAATATGAAGCTGTTTGTGATTTTGCTTTGCCATTTTTGTTAAAGCAGCAAGCGGCTCTCCGTGGCTTCCAGCAGTCAGGATGACCACATCGTTTTTCGCCATTTTCTTCACTTCTTGAACGGGTACAAATAATTCTTCGTCTGCTGTCACATAACCAAGCTTGATCGCCAGCTGAAGGGTTGTCATCATATTCTTCCCTGCAACGGCAAGCTTACGGCCATTTTGATTGGTTGCATTAATGATCTGCTGCACGCGGTTAATATTAGATGAAGACACAGCAACAATCACACGATTTTCAGCATTGTACATCGCATTTGAGATTTCGTCTTGGACGAGCGCCTCAGAAGGTGTATAGCCTGGTTTTTCAGCATTTGCACTGTCTGAAAGTAGTGCTAAAACGCCATTGTTTCCAATTTTCGCAATCTCTCCGATGTCACAGGCTTGGTTAAGCGCTGGGGTTTGATCAAATTTAAAATCACCTGTGCATACGATTGAACCAAGAGAGGTTTTGAAGCTGATCCCAACTGAATCAGGGATGCTGTGATTCGTTCTAAAGAATGATACTTTTGTTGTTTCAAAAGTAATGACTGATTTTGCATGTACCTCACGCAAATCAGCTTTTTGATTGAAGCCATACTGCTTTAATTTTTCTCGAAGTAACGCAAGGGTCAGCTTCGTTCCGTAGACTGGTACAGACAATTTACTTAAGCAATGGAATACGCCTCCGATTGCTTCATCATGTCCGTGGGTAAGAAAAATTGCTTTCACCCGATCAGCACGTTCTGTTAAATAAGAGATATCAGGAATGACAACGTCAATGCCTAGCATTTCATTTTCTGGATGCATTAAACCTGCATCTACTACATATATGTCCGAATCAATTTCAATGACATATAGGTTTTTCCCGATTTCTCCAACGCCTCCGAGTGCAATAATTCTTACGTTCTCTGTATTTTTCTTTTTCAAAATTCTTATCCTCCTAGTCTCAAGCCCGTCCATCATCGCTTAATGCTATTATAACTGAATCTAATTTTAGAAAACAAGATGAAGTCACATTTTAAGAAAGTGTTTATGTATAAAAAACGGTCATACTCAGGGACATCTGAGAATGACCGCTTACGAAATCTTTTGTTTTGATCAGCTGTTTAAAACGCTGCTTAAATTCAGTCTCTCTTCTTCTGACAAAGGCAAAAGCGGAAGACGAACAGATCCGACGTCTAGTCCTTTCAGCTGAAGAGCTGTTTTGACAGGCGTTGGATTTGGCGCTGAGAAAAGCTGTTTCATGATTGGAAGCAGCTTTTGATGGATCAATGCTGCATTCGCTGTTTGGCCTGAAGCATAGCTTTTCAGCATTTGCTGCATATCAAGCCCTACGATATGAGACGCAACAGAGACAACTCCTTTTGCACCAACAGATACAGCCGGAAGTGTTAAGCTGTCGTCCCCTGAATATACATCGAAATCTTCTGGCGTCTCAGCAATGATTTTTGTCATGGCATCAAGATCGCCGCTTGCTTCTTTGATGGCAACAATGTTAGGTATTTGCGCAAGCTTAATCGTTGTTTCTGGTGCTAATGAAGCGACCGTTCTTCCTGGTACATTGTAAAGCATGACAGGAAGAGATGTAGACTCGGCAATGGCTTTAAAGTGTGCATACATGCCTTCCTGTGATGGCTTGTTGTAATAAGGTACGACAAGCATCACTGCATCAACGCCCGCTTCTTCTGCTTTTTTCGTTAGTTTGATAGACGCATTTGTATTATTACTGCCTGTTCCTGCAATGATTTTACAACGACCATTTGCTAATTTGACCGATTGCTGAAAAAGAGCGACTTTTTCTTCATTCGATAAAGTTGGCGATTCGCCTGTTGTCCCTGCAACGACTAAGGAGTCACTGCCGTTTTTTAATAAATAATCAATGAGAATTGATAGCTTTTGGAAATCGATGTTGCCCTTTTTATCAAAAGGTGTAATCATAGCTGTTGCGATATTTCCGAAATTCATTTTTTTCACCTCATCATGATTCAATCACATTTATCTTGAAAGTTCAAACACTTCATGCAGGGCATTGACGGCCGCTCTCATGTTTTCTTCGTTCACTAACACCCAAATGGTCGTATGACTGTCAGCTGATTGTAAAATCGGAATGTTTTGCTCGGATAGTGCCGATACAATTTTAGATGTGACACCTGGTACACCCATAATGCCTGCGCCAACAGCTGATACTTTCGCACAATTTGTTGTCACAATTGGCGTATAGCCAAGATCTTTTAGGATCGACGTTGCCTTTTCAGTCATTGCACCTGTCACCGTATACACAATTTCACTCGGTGTAATGTTGAAGAAGTCGACACTGATTTGTGCGTTTGCCATTGCTTTGAAGACCTCTGTTTGTACGCTGTACTGACCTTCTTTAGCAGGAACTTTGATTTGCGTCACATCATTGACATGTGCAATACCCGTAATAAGGCGATCGTACACATCATGGCTCATTTTATCTGAGTAGTGTGATGTAACGAGTGTGCCCTCATCATCAGAGTATGTTGAACGGACCCTCATTGGTACTTTTGCCTGCATCGCAATTTCGACAGCTCTCGGATGAATGACTTTTGCCCCTTGATATGCGAGGTTGCAAATTTCCGTATATGTCACAACTCTTAGCGGTTTTGCATTTTCAACAATACGGGGATCTGCTGTCATAACGCCTTCTACATCTGTAAAAATATCAATAAAGTCTGCCTGCAATGCAGCGCCTAAAGCAGCGGCGGACGTATCACTGCCACCTCGTCCGATTGTTGTCACGTCTCCATTTTTCGCGGCTCCCTGGAATCCAGCAACAACGACAACATCATGTTCAGACAGTGCTGCCTCCAGACGTTCGCACTTCATGTCAATAATTTTCGCACTTGTATGCTCCTTATCTGTTACAAAACCCGCCTGAGCACCAGTCATCGCTACAGCCTTTAGACCGTTTTCATTCAGCATACTTGAAAACACAACGGCTGAGATATTCTCTCCGCAGGAAACAAGCAAATCCTTTTCTCGATTTGTCATATGCTGCGCGCTGCCGTAAAGCAGACCAAGCAGCGTATCTGTCGCATAGGGATCGCCTTTTCGTCCCATTGCAGAAACGACGACAACCGATTTATAGCCTTTCTCTTTTGCAGATAAGATATGTGCGAGTGCCCTTTTTCTACCTTGATCATCTTTGACAGATGTACCGCCAAATTTTTGGACAATTATTTTCACTGTTTTCACTCCAAGTTCATTCTGACGTAACAGAAGAGAGCAGGCGAAAGATGCCTAACTCTCTTCTGTTCGTCCTCATCATCCATTGAATGTTAAACTAATTTTAATGCTTTTAAGCTTTCTGCAATTTGAACTGAGTTCCATGCAGCACCTTTAAGCAGGTTATCAGATACAATCCACATATGGAACCCGTTTGGACGGTCCAAATCTTTCCGAATGCGGCCGACAAATACGTCGTTTTTCCCAACAGCATCTGCAGGCATTGGATAAATTTGCTGAGACGGATCATCTTGCAGCGTAATTCCTGGTGCATCTTTTAGAATTGATTTGAGGTCTTCCACTGTTGCATCATTTGATTCTAGTTCGACGTAGACAGATTCTGAATGTCCCGTTTCAATTGGAAGTCTCACGCATGTTGCCGCTACTTCGAGCTCTGGCATATGCATGATTTTTTTCGTTTCGTTGATCATTTTCATTTCTTCGAATGTATAGCCATTGTCTTGGAATTTATCAATTTGCGGAATCGCATTAAATGCAATTTGATAAGGCATAACTTCCGGTGTTACATCTTCTTTATTTAAAATGGCTTGTGATTGGCTGTATAGTTCGTCAATGGCTTCATGTCCCGCACCTGATACTGCTTGATACGTAGAGACAATGACTTTTTTCATTCCATACGCCTGACGAAGCGGTTCTAATGCCGCTACCATTTGAATCGTTGAACAGTTAGGGTTTGCAATGATCCCTTGATGATCATGCAAATCTTTTTCGTTTACCTCTGGTACGACAAGAGGGATGTTTTCGTCCATACGAAAAGCACTAGTGTTGTCTACAACAATCGCACCTCGTTTGACTGCTTCAGGAGCCAGCGCTTTAGAAACATTTCCTCCAGCACTGAATAATGCAATGTTTACTCCTTCAAAGCTTTCAGGTGTTGCTTCCTGAACCGTGTACTCTTGACCTCTGAATGTCACTTTTGTTCCAGCAGAACGTTTTGAGGATAGTAGAGTAAGTGTATCCATTTCAAAATCTCTGTCAGCTAGTGTTTTTAACATTTGTTGACCGACAGCTCCAGTCGCTCCAACTACAGCTACATGCAATCCTCTTCCCATCAGTAAAACTCCTTCCGACCCATCCATGATTCTTTTCTTTCGGATGGCCATCCTATGACTTTTTACATTTTATTTTACCATAGAAAAGCAAGGCTTGAAGCATCTTTTTTGAATCTTTCATGATTTTCTAGTGAATCTATTATTCGTTTGGTCCAATTAAAATCGGCTGAATTTGTCTATGCTGGAGTGCCTCTTCTACTGTTTGAGATAGCAGATCCATGTTTGCGACCATAGAGGTCGGTTTTTTGAATGGATCATCCTGGCCAAACGGAATAAAGAAAATATTCTTTGTCGACATCAGCCTCATCAGATTTGTACCATTTAAGCCTAACGCATCATTTGTTGAGATACCTAAAACGACAGGTCGATGATTTCGAATGGTCGCTTTAGCAGCCATTAAAACAGGACTGTCTGTCATAGCATTTGCAAATTTCGCCATCGAGTTTCCAGTTAAAGGCGCAATGACCATACAATCAAGCGGTAGCTTAGGTCCAAGCGGCTCTGCTTTCACGATTGAGTCAATCGCTTGAAATCCAGTCAGCTTCTCAATCCGCTCGATCCACTCAGCTCCCTCGCCAAATCTCGTATTCGTGCTCTGCACCGTGTACGACACTACTGGACGCACCTCTGCCCCTTCTTTTACAAGCGCTTCGATTTGCGGAAAAACGGCTTCATACGTACAGTGGGAGCCTGTTAAACCAAAGCCGATTCTTTTCCCTTTTAATGTTGTCATGATTCCATCCCCCTTTTTTCCTCCGCAAGTTCACATAAAAGCCCGGAAAGCACTTTTGCAATGATTTGTCCTGCTGTCTTTGGTGCAACAATCCCTGGGAGTCCTGGTGCAAGAAGTGCCTTCACTCCGTGCTTTTGTGCAAAGTCAAAGTCTGTTCCGCCTGGGCGGGAGGCGATATCCAAAATGAGTGTCTTTGGTGTCATACTGACGATGACAGATGAATCTAATACAAGACTTGGAATGGTATTGATGATAATATCAACATCCGTTACTTCCTCTTTTAACTGGTCCATTGAAAATGGATCAAGCCCCATTTCAAAGGCACGCGCTAAATGTGCTGTGTCTGCCGCCCCTACTTTTACGTCTGCCCCTAGTGCCCGAAATGTGCGGGCAATGGTGAGTCCTGTTCTTCCAAGTCCGAGAACAGCGACGTGAGACCCGTGAATCGTATAGTCCGTTTGCTGAATGGCCATCATGATAATTCCTTCAACTGTTGGAATAGAGTTATATATGGCAATATCATCTCGCTCAAACAGCTTCACAAGCTTCCGGTTCACCTGCTTTGCCAGATTGTCTAAGTACGTATTTGAAATACCTGAGTACAAGGTACAATGGGCAGGGGTTCTTTCTAAATATTTAGCTTCTAGCAAGACCTGCTCGTTTGAAAAAACTGTAGCAACAGCGCCTTCATCCGTTGCCCCTGATACTGGCAGGATCATACTGTCTACTTGTTCGAATGGAAGTTCAGACATTTTCAGCTTTTCAGCACCGATAAATCCATGATCCAGCTGATCAAATCCGACCAAAAACACTTTGGCATGCTGCTGTGACAACTTGCGAATAATTTCAAGCTGCCTTGCATCTCCCCCGATCACCGCAACCGTTAAACCGCTCAACATACTGACCGTTCACCTTCTTTATTTAAAAAAGTCTGTAATATTTTCTGAATCTCCCTTTCAGCATATGAGGAGAGGATTCAGCCTGTGAACGAATCAGAGAGAGAAAAGAAAAAGAGCACCCATGTGGGTGCTCTTAGATTGTTGACAAAGGGCTAAAAGGTTTTTCTTTTAGCCCTTTGTCTTCTATTCAGCGTGATAGAAAACCTTTGAAGTCTAGGAAGGGCGAGCACCGGAGCGGAGCGAATTTAGCATTCGTGAGCACCGGAGCGCAGACCTGACAAAGAATGCGAGGGTTTGTCTACACGCTGAGAGCACCCGTTTATGACGGGTGCTCTTTTTCTCCGTGCGGCTGAAGTTCTTCAGGCACATCGAGAATGATCATATCTGATCCTATTTTTTGAATGTGATTCCACGGGACGCGGATGTCATTTCCTTGTTTTCGAAAGCCAAACCACTTCACGGAAGGTATAATGAGTGCTGTAATTTGACCGTCCTGTTCATTGATTTCAAGGTCGGTTTGTCCAAGCACGCCAAGCCGCTCCGCTCTTTTAATATCGACGATCTCTTTTCCTGACAGTTCACTCAGCCTCAAAATCGCATCACTTCCCTTCCGTATCATATATGCGGCAGGCAAGAGGAATAGACCAGATCTCTTTAATGACTCGTTTGGAGAGAAAGCTGGGTCCCTTTCATATAGTGATCATGCCACAATTCCAAGTTGTAAAGCATCCAGACTTTTTGATCCGCTCCATTTTTGTTTTTCTGATTCGGATCATTTCGTAAAAATTGCTCTAGTGGTTTTCTTTGAAAGAGTTCTGTTGCAAAGCTTTGTTGGTCAAGAAGCTTCTCTTCGATTTCTTTCATTCTTTTGCTCATCCAATGATACACTGGAACCGGAAAACCCATTTTTCTTCTATATAATATACGCTTATCCACTGTTTGCTCCATTGTCTTTTTTAACATATATTTCGGAATGTCTTGTACTTCACTTGTTTTGAGACTCGACTGAAAAAATGCTTGCAGCCTGTTAGGCATTCCCTTATAAGGAAGCTTATACTTGAAGGGCATGTCATTGACAAATTGGATGATGCGATGGTCAAGAAATGGAACACGTGCTTCTAGTCCATGTGACATCGTCATCATATCCAGCCGGTCTAACAGATTGGGTAAATGAATCTGCTGAAATAAATAAAGCAGTTTATTTTCATACGACGCTCCCTCCATCTTTTGAAAACAATGAGCGATAAACTGGTTCATGTGTGAGTCAGGGGGATCAATTGAATCAGCGCGACGACTTAAAAGCTGCTCTTTTTCGCCAGCAGTAAACCACGCATACCTTCTTTTGTAATGATCCATCTCACCATCAAGATGGATCATTTGATGTACCTCGTGCTGAAAAGATGGTTCAAATAATACCTTTGAAAGGATGGAAGACATTTTTCGGTTTTTTTGAAGCCATAAAATTTTCCGCCAATCTGCTGGACTCCTAAAGACACGTCCATAACCTGCAAACAATTCATCCGCTCCTTCACCACATAGAACCACCGTCACGTGCTTTTTTGCTTCCCGTGACATATGGTAAAAAGCGACTTCATGAGGAATAGAAAGAGGATGATCCCTTCGCTTCACAACTTCAGGCAATAATTGAAAATACTCTTCTTCACTCATTCGATGTGAGTGAAGCTTGACATTGTATTGATCTGCCGCCAGCTTGGCATAGCTCTCTTCAGAAAAGCCTTCCTCTTCAAAGCTGGTCGAAAAACAATGAATATTCTCGTTTTTGTATTTGGACATCAAAGCGACAATCGAAGTCGAATCCACTCCCCCGCTCAAAAAAGCTCCCACAGGCACATCAGACATCATCTGTTTTTGCACACTATCTTGAATTAATTCAAACAATTCCTTTTGATAATAACGTTCTCCCCGATCGATCCCATCAGTTGGGAGCGGATATTGCCAGTAGATCTCTTTTGTTATGCCCGTTTCATCTATTTTCAAAATGACACCTGGAGGTAATTTTTGAATTCCTTTAAAGAAAGTCTGCTCGCCGATCGCATAACGGAAGGATAAATAACTAATGACAGCCTCCGGCTCAATCGCAGTTTGTATGTCTGGATGCTGAAAAAGAGCCTTCATTTCCGACCCGAAAATAAGCCCTCCCCGGCATTCTGAAACATACAGCGGTTTAATCCCAGACCGGTCTCTAAACAAATAAAGTGCTTTTTTCTTTTTATCCCATATCGCAGCTGCAAACATTCCGTTTAATTGCTCAACAAAGGAAATTCCGTATTCTTCATAGCCATGAACCAGTACTTCTGTATCTGTCTCTGTACGAAATAAGTGGCCTTTATTCCATAAGTCTTCTCTTAATTCTTTGAAATTATAAATCTCTCCATTTAGAATCACACATATAGAATCATCTTCATTTGTTATTGGCTGAGGCCCAGATTGAATATCGATAATGGAAAGCCGCGTATGAACCAAACCAACTGAGTCATCTTGATATATACCACTATCATCAGGTCCACGCACAGCAAGTGCGTTCTTCATCTCCAGTAAGATGTGAGGATCAAGTGGTGCTTGGTTAAAATGACAATAGCCTGCAATGCCGCACATAGACATGGCTCCCTTCCATTAATGATCTGACTGCTGAATCGTCATTGCGAAAATATGCATAAATGGATTATCTTGAAAGCGAATTTCATCAAAAACTACTTTTTGCGAAAAGGTGAGCGAATCAAGCCATAGGTTTGATGTCAAATGATGATTAATGCCGGATACTGTATGAATATAATCAAATGCATATGCCGCTCGATCATGAAAGGCAGGTTCACGTTCAATCACATCCGTTAATGAAAGCCGAGACTCACAGACAACGTTCCCATCTCGTAATAATGAAATCTCTTCGTAAAGATTGCCATTTGAAGAACAACCAACGACGTGAAGGGCTTCTGCTTCAAGTGGCGGAAAATGAAGAGACTGTCCCTCTAATTCAATATTGTCTCCTTGATCTTGATATATGAACTGAAAAGGAATTCCTTCTACAAAAGGTTCTTGCACGTTCATGATTAACTCAGCTGGCAAAGAAGCTCCGCCAATTGTTAATTGGCCTTTTTCATATTCATTTTGATATGTGATGCCTCTGTTATTGACATAATCATGAAGAGAGAGAGTTTGATAGGTCTTCATTTTGAATCACCTCTTTTAGTTCTGTGAGCAGGCTGGTCTCCACTTCTAATGTTTTTTGAAACCGATTTGCCGTTCTTTCTATCATCCTGCGAGGGTTTTTACTGAGGCCTACTCTAGCCGTAAAATTAGCGAGCACTGTCCAGCTTTGATAAGCATCTTCAAAAGCTTGAATAAGGGGATGTAAAAACTCATTTTCATACGAAGATAAGAATGTGACCATATGTTTTCTGGAGTTAGCCACATCCTTTAATCCTTCAAAGTAAACATTGTCTAATAAATTTCCATTTTCATTGTCTTTGATACTATCAATATAATCCCTTTGAATGACTGAAATAGCGCCTAGCCCTGTGACAGCTCCAGGCAAATCAAAATGCGGCGGTGCTCCTTCTAAGATGGCAGCATGCTCCTTTAATATCACCAGCACATCTGGTTCTTTCTGAAGTTCCACATGTTTGATCCACTTATAACGATTTTCAGTTCGAGGTGTATGTTCATATACAGAGCGGGCAGCTTTCAGCAAGTGGTCTTTACTCAATGTGCCATGATAGGAGTATGCATGGTCACTGACCACTGCATGATCATCATTCACCTCAAGTACTTCCAATGTGTGATACCCATGTTCTCTTTCGTAAAATGGACAGTACGGTAATTCAAATATATCTAAAGAAACAGAGACAGTCCCTCCGCTTGGATGCTGTTTAAACACACGGTTGATATAGAGGTCTAATTCCTCTTCCGTGTAAAAAATTTCTTCTAAATGAATGCCATTATGATGGAGAATATCCTCGCGAAAATGCTTAAAGGAACCGATCAAAACAAACCCTTTGTCTTGAGGTCTATAAACAAGGCCTGCCTGCCTCCAAACCCTATCAATTTCAATCCCTTTTCTAAGAAGCATGGCTGCAATCGTTAATTGAGAACAGTTTAAGTAATTGTTTCGGTAAATAGGTGCTGCAGTAGCCACATATGTCTCCTCCTTTTTCTTGCCATCATACCCAGCGATTTTTTAACGGGATAATGCCCAGCTCTTTTTTCGCAATCACTTCTTTTAATAAATCTTCAGAAGGCGGATGAAATTTTGACGCTTTCACATCTCGGCTTAAACGCTCAAGCAAAGAGCCTTGCTGTAACGAAGAAAAACCCTCTACCTGAGAAGCTAGCTGTACGATTTCTTCTGCTGATTGCGTCACAAAATGTTTTGTAATCAGCGTCTTCGTATACAAATCACTTGAGTAATGATTTTGTTTCTTTTCTTGATCTGCTTGCTGAGCGCAAGCCATAAGCTGAGAATGTGCAACATCTAATTTTATTTTCATATCTGCAATACGAAATTGCTGGCCTGGTAAAAAGGCTGTTTTTTTCTTGGAAATTCGATCATTTCTTTTATATATCACATCGAGGGCATGTTCATATGCTGCTTTTGCAATGCCATAATAAACAGCTGTAACAGCTAGACGAAACCAATAGATTAAATTTTCAGTATCTTCTATTGCGTAGCCTTCTCTCCCGATGAGCTGATGATCGGGTATAAATACTTGGTCAAAATGAATGTGATGACTCATCGATGCCCTCATGCCCGAATAATTCCACGATTCCTCAATCGCAGCACCTTCACTCGGTAATGTCATTAAGAGCGCCGTCATTCCATATTGAGATGTGCATGACGACGGCGCATACTGACAATAAATCGGTAAATATTTAATGCGCGGTGCACCAGTCACTGTAAATTTAGTTCCACTCACAAGATACCCGCCATCTGTTTTTTCTGCAGTAATGGTCGGAATTCCGTCCATTTGCTTACGCTGATAAATAAAAATCACATTCGGATCGCTAACAGAAGCGATTAGTTCTCCTGAATGCAGAATATCGTCAAAAACTACCGCCTGCTGCTCACTTGTAAGCACTTCAGAAAATGCGCCGAGCGAATAGTAATGCATCGCCATAATGAGTCCTGTCGACGCGCACCCTTTAGATATGTGTGACAAAAGAGTCACCGTTTCTTCAAATCCATACCCAAGACCCCCGTCTTGTTTCGGCATATTGGCGACATGTAATCCACAATCAATCAGCTCGTCTAGATTCTGATGCGGGAACTGAAATTCGTCATCAAGCTGACCCGCCCTTTCCGAAAATTGCAAAACAAGACGATCAATCGTTTCTTGACGAAGCTCCGTCAGTGTCATATTCATCCCTCCTTTGTCTAAAGAATAATCTATTTTGTTTCAATAAAAGGTCATCCGGAGTCCCTCTCTCTCGAATGACATAATCGTTTCCTTCAAACAAAAGCAGCTCTAGCGGAGAAGAATGACCTAAAAATAAGGTAGGGCTGTAGCAAAGTCCATATGCCCCAGATTTCTCAATACAAAGAAGATCACCTACATCGCCTTGCGGAAGCTCCACCTGCCGGCCAATTAAGTCTTCCGGAGTACAAAGTGGACCCACAATCGATTGTTTCACTACAGCCGAAGGTTTACTGGAATGTTTAATGAGCCGCATCGGATAATTATTGCGGAGCAGCCTGCCTCTAAACGTCATCGCTTGATGATGATGCATTCCTCCATCAGCAACTAAAAACGTCTGCTCTTTTGATTCTTTTACATATTGTATAGTGGTTAAATAAACACCACATTCCGCTAAAAGAAATCTCCCCATCTCAATAATAAACCTCGGAAATTCAAGCTCAGCTTCGTACGCTCGAATCAATTCCGCTACGTTTTGAAATAACCGTTCAGCATTTAGCGGTGTCTCATGCTGAAAATACGGAATGCCAAACCCGCCGCCTAAATCAACCATCTGGCAAGTTAGTCCATATTCATTCTTGATTCGAACAGCCGTGTTGAGTGTGTATTCAAACGATGATAAAAGCGATGTTTCATCAAGAACTTGAGTCCCCAAATACATATGAATCCCTTTAAATAAGAGCGAATGATCATACTTCTGAAATAGGTCAAATACGTCTTTTAGTTTGGATTCATCTACCCCAAATGGACTTGGAACTCCGCCCATTTTGATTTTTGCTCGTGACTCAATGGATTCAGGATTAATCCGAATGCCGACGAATGCTCGTTTGTTTTGATGCTTTGCAGACTCAGCGATATAGATGAGCTCTTCTTTCGATTCGGCAATAATACAATAGATCTCGTGCTGAATCGCAACATCGATCTCTTGCTTCTGCTTACCTGGTCCAGAAAAAATGATATGCTGCGGCGAATAACCTGCTTTAACAGCCATAAGGAGCTCTCCTGCAGAAGCCACTTCTATACCAGCGCCAAAAGACCGTAACAATGACGCAATCGAGACATTTCCATTGGACTTAAATGAAAAGAACACCTCAGCTGATTGATGGAGCCATCCTGTAATGTGATCATAGTGATCTTTCAATGCATCTCCATCGTATACATACATCGGCGTCCCATAACCATTCGCTTTCTCTAAGAGCGTAGAGTCATTTTTCGGCAAATTCTCTCCCCCTTTCTGCTGAAAATTCCATATCATCAAACTTTGTCAGCATATGAATCTGCTTATCCTTCTTCATATGGTAAAACAATATAAACAGGCGATAATGCCACATATCATCCGCTCTCGTTTTACCGAAAGTATAAATAAAAAACCCACCATCTTCTCCCGGATCGAGTGCTTCGGTCACCTCCGTTAACACATCTTCAAACGGCAGGTCGGCACTGCATGAGAATCTTTTAAAGCGGCTTTCAATATATTCGTAGGTTGAAAAAAAACGACAAATGATTGGGAGTAAATAAGTAACTTGCGTGAACCGGGCATTTATTTCAATGATCGGTATAAGCTGTTCATTTATATCAATGATCGAATCAACGCCAACCACACCTCGATACCCTTCTTCATATAGTAGATCTATGATTCGATGCATGCTTACTTCATATTCACGTTTTTTGTTCTGTTCATAAATAGGCGCAAAATCGGTCCCTAAGTAGATGCCGTCCTCATTGATTTTCTGTTCTGTAATTGAAAGTAAGTGTGATCCTTCCTCTTGAATGAGCAATTGGGCATTTAATGATCGCTTAATCGGATGCCATCCCTCTAAAAGGAGTTCTGTTTGGATTTTCCTTCTTTCAATAAAGGTCACAAGCTGCATGAATTCTCTCTCGTTTTTTAAAATACGAAGTCCCTTACCAGATGATCCATATGGTAATTTCAAAACCATTTTTGAGAAATCATCGGACCTTAATTTGTTATACGTCTGTTTTAACTCGTCAGCATTTTGACAAACAGCACCACACGTGACGGTAAACTGATGTTCTTCTGCCCATTTTCTAGTCGAAATCTTATGATTGAATCGTTTTACAAGTGTTGAATTTGAGCCATAAATCTTTCTTTTTTCAAGCGATGATGCTTGTTCAACCGATTCATCTAAAAGATAGGGTACAATGAGTCCCTTTAATTTTAAGGCATCTTCTTTTTGAACCATATGCGGAAGCTTGACACCTTGCTCCTCCAAATAGGCTAAAAAAGCAGGTTCTGGCTGGTGATGCATGATGACATGATGATCCTTAGAAGCAATCAAAAGCAGTTGTTGTTCTTGCTGAAGAACTAGTTCATTTTGAACATGGTCTGTCATAACAGGTAAAGCCTTTGTTTGATCCCAGCTTTGTTCTTGATTCATATTCCCAAACCATATGACGTCGTTTCTTCCCTTAAAATCAAATAGCGCTGCCGGATCTTTCATCACACTACTCCTTATGAACAGAATGCTTTTGTATTTCTAAAGACCGGTTAATGTGAAAAAATCGTTTGCGAATAGGCTGATTCCAGGTATGAACGACATCATTTGCATCCAGCACTTCAGATAAATAAGCAAGTGATTCAGGCTGAAGTGCATCCATGACAAGATCAGAAATCGTATGAGGAAAGACTTCATTCACATAATGCAAAGCAAAATAGACCATCTTTTCAAAGCCATACGCTTTCGTTCGACGGACAAACAACTCCACATCCAATAGGTCTTCTTTCATAAACATGCCATATATATCAAGCAACTTATAAAGCAGCAAGTCTTTCATTGACTCCACTTCATTTAAATAAATCGCCTCTTTGTAAAAATGAATACATAAGAAAATCAGCATATCCTCTTCTTTTAATGACCATACAAGATGCTCATCAACAGACGTTTGAATTCGTCTAGACAGCATTTCTTGGACAATTGAATCTGTCCGGTTTCCTGTCATGAGGTCAACTGAAAACTGAACATCAATTTTATGACAATCAATAAAGCGGCATTCTGGTGTAGGTTTCATATAGGTGTAGGTTTGATGTGAGTTCATGATGAGGTAAAGAATGTCTTTTCGTTTCGCAGGTGTGACTGTCTCCGTTTCATAGTTCCAAGAACCTTGAATATAGCCTAATTCTTTTAATACATGTCCGGTTTCTTGCAGCTGATCTTGTGAGATAAAGAGATCGTTGTCTCCAAATAAGCGAAGCCCTACATCGCCGTATGCCCACTGGCCAAGCACACTTCCTTTTACAATGGCATACTCAATTCCTTTTTGATCAAGTGCTTTGAATAACTGATCATTTAACGTAATATTGTCTCGTGCCGTTTCTAATTGCCCTTTATACATAATTTCTAATGACTTTAAAAAATAAGTTGCTTTAAAATCTTTTCTTAAATGAATGGCATAACGTTTAATATTTTTCCATGCAATACCGGCTGTCCGGTGAACATGCAGCATTCCGAGAATGACATTCCAGTCTTGCTGCTGATACAGAAGCTCCTGCATCTCTTTTATCTGGCTGTCTTCTAAAAAAGGATCAGATAAAATGAGGGCTGTGTGCTCTTCTTGAGTCAGATTACTTTGCAGCATAGTGACCCTCCTTTATATGAAGCATCTCATTTGGCCAATTCTTTCGATTTCGACCGTACGTTTGTAAAAAGACTTGCACCCATCGATCGATACCAAATGCAGCACAACCTGAATAAAGCGGCATACCATCTTCTCCCTTGATCTGGAACCTTTCACAAAGCATCTCTCCACAGTCGTTAAAAGAAGCGATCGAAACGTCTTTCTTTTCTGTCACAGCTACTAACTCATATTTGCTATTCGCCATTAATTGATAATTCGCTTTATCCATATCATCATAAAAGAAAAAGGGGTCATTTGCGGTCGTGACTTTTCCGCTAAGGCCAAGCTGATGAAAACATTGCCATGTGCGTTCAAGAAGTGTTTTTCTTGTTTCGTTGATGTATTCGTTATCACCGATAAAGACAATTTCACGCATACTAAATTCTAGTTTCCGAAGAGGATCGACTTTCCAAGAAATTTCATGTCTAAAACACTGCCCCGCTGCTGTCATCATTTGATTGTCTAGATAGGTCTTTCCTTCCCATTCCTCATAACAGTGATAACAAATACACGGCTGTAAAAAACGGCCTGCTTGCTGGAAGTGTTCAGGCAGAAAACCATGATGCTTTTCTCGAATGTCATCAATAATTTGGTAATCATGAGGTATTTCAAAAACAGAATAAATATTTTGCGGAAAATTCGTATGGTATTTACATTTTTCCATTAATTCTTTACTCATCGTAGAAGGGTATCTTCTTATTTTGGCTCCAAGTGAAGCTCCCATATTTAAGAATAATTGATCAAAATAATGTGAGAGTTCCATTTCAATTTCATCATAGAAGGTTCTCTTTTGATCATCCTCGCTTAGTTTCGAATGAACAGGCTCATTGGACAAATGAATATTTGATTTCATTTCCTTTTCACGAAACCTCCGCAGTTGAGCTACATTTGACGATAACTTTAAAAACGCAGCTGATATTGCCTCTGCATCTCCCGTTTGATCTACTGTTACTTCTATAACAGATTCCTCTTCAAGAAGATCAACGTGCAAAATGTGAGCAGATAGAAAAGAAACTCTTTCCACAAAATCCGGTATCATTGTATCTTCTAGTGCATCTGGTAAAGGCAGCTGAAGGGTTTTCAACTAAATACCTCCCTTTTCATTGATCACTTTTGGTGCTTCTAATGATTGTAAAACTTTATCAAGATATTCATAAATAGACTCCCCCAGATGTACATCGCATAACTCAATCGCCGATGGATGGCTATCTTGAACTGCAAGCCCCCACCTCGCCTTCTTCAGCAGCAGTCTGTCATTGTAACCATTGCCAAAAGCAATCACACGATGTAAATCACTTTCTCCAAAACAATCTAATAAATGACGTTCAAGCATATCTGCCTTACAAATTCCTTTCGGGGAAATCACTTGTGCATTTAAAAACTGTGCATCCGCAACATCACAATGACAATCTCTTAATAGATGAGCGATATCTATTTTTTGTTTCGGTAAAATAAATAGCTTTGTCACACGGTCAAATCTGAATTCTTTCTGATGACCAACCTCTATTTTTTCTCGTGGAAATGTGTAAAGCATGCAATATTTCAACTTAGCGCTTTTACTGGATGCCACATGCTTCCCGTGTGATTCCATGACAAATTCAGCTTGACCATCAAGTGATGAGATGACCTGCCGGCATTTAGCAGCATCTAGATATTGTATAACGTCAAATGTTTTCTTTTGATGGTGGCAAATCACATTTCCATCATTCAACAACACATCATGATGAAATAAATCGAGTAAAGATGGATCTAAGTTCAGAGAGAAGAAAGAATCATACGTTCTGCCTGTGACAATCATTGAAATAATGCCTCTTTGGCGCAGCATGTTCACTGCGCCATGGACATCACCAATAAGCCTGCCTCTGTCATCAATTAATGTTCCATCCAAGTCAAAAGCGGCAAATTTTATCTCGCAAAGATTTAGTTCTGCTTCCACTGATCACACCTTTTTCAGCTGAGCATTTGCTACATATTCATTGAATAGACGCAATGATTCTGAATCTACTTGTCCAATTGGAGGGCTTTTGAATAAGAATGGGCAAACGTCATGTATGACACCGCTGTGATTCATGTCTTTAGCTGCTTTTGCTACACGCATTGCGTTAGCGATAACACCAGCTGAATTCGGAGAATCTTCTACTTGTAAACGAATTTCAAGCGAAATGTCTGAATCCAAAACGGAATTTCCTTCCAATCGCAAGAAGCAGACTTTATGATCTCCTAAGTAGCTGACATAGCCATTTGGACCTGCTGCCACTTCGCTGGCATCAATACCAGAGGCAAATAATGCTTTTCTCTTCGATTTTTGTTTACTCGTTGATCTCATTGGGTTGGCAAGGTTTAAAAAGTCTGTATTGCCTCCGACATTCAATTGGTACGTATTGGTAATGTCAATCCCTCGGGATTTTAATAGCTCAATTAACGCTGTATGCAGTGTTGTGGCACCTAAATGACTTCTTAAGTCATCTCCAAGGAGCGGGGTATCCGACTCTTCAAACATTTTGACAAATTCAGGATCATTTGCCACCGGTTCAGGTGTCGCATTAATAAAGGCAGTTTGCGCATGTGCACATGCCTCTGCGTATACTCGAACTGCTTCAAATGAACCCGTCGGTAAGAAGCAGACTAGTACATCTGCCTGAACGTCCTTTAATCTTTGCGTCACATCATGTGTGTTCATTTTTAATGAATGTTCATGCGGCTGAATGCAGTTGGACAAATCTCCTTCAAGACCATCACACAAAGGACCTGCTTCAACAGTTACTTGGAATAACGGGACATCTATATGTTTTACTGCAGCCGTTGGTTTAGTAAAAATAGCCTCTGATAAGTCTTTTCCTACTTTATTTTGATCTACTTCAAAAGCTGCAACAAATTCTACATCAGACAAGTGATAACCTCCAATGACATCATGCATAACACCGGAGAGCGTATCCATCTTTTCCTTTGCCAATTCTACAAATTGAACGATACTTGAAGCGCATGATCCTACTCCTGCAATTGCTACGCGAACTTTTGTCATTTTCATAACCCCTTTTTTTAGAATTTATAGAGCCAATTTTCGCTTTTGACGAGATTGAAAGATATACCATTCCCGATAACCTAATTCCTTCAGCACCTGTTTTACTTTCAGCCAATCATCTGCTACGCGGGCTGGCTGATGGGCATCTGAGCCAAACGTGACATCCACACCATAAAATTTGGCTCGCTCTAATAGATCCATTGATGGATACCAGCCGCCGCAGTCTTTTGTTTTGCCAGAGGTATTCACTTCAATGACAGAACCACTCTCCGCAATTGCTTTTAGTGCATCATCGACAGCTTCTGTTTTGAGATGAGCAATCTCTGGATAAAAACCTTTTAAGGCATCAATATGGCCTAAAACGTCGAACATTTGACTCTCAGCAGACATTTTAATCAACTGGTAATATGTGTCTTTTTCAATGATGGCTTGCTGCTCTGTGATTCGTTCCCACCGTTTCCGGTTAAATAGGTCGTATCCATTACTGACATGAACCGAGCCAATGATATAATCAAATGGATAATGTCGATACACGTCTCGGTAAAGGGCCTCGTGTTCTGGAAAATAGTCAGATTCAACACCTAACAGCACGTGAATTTTTCCGTCATATTCCCTTTTCAACTGCAGGACTTCCTCTATATATGATTGAAATTCACTTTTAGCCATCGCTACCCATGGTTTAAAGTGGTCAGCCTCTTCACCAAAGAAGGGAGAGTGATCCGAAATCCCAATAAAGTCCAGACCTAATTTCACAGCCTCATCGACATATTCTCTGATGTTCCCCTCCGCATGACCACAGCGTTGATGATGTGTGTGCAGATCAAATTTCATGCAATTTTTACTCCTCTACATGGCAGTATAGCCGCCGTCAACCATCAAATTTTCTCCTGTAATAAAACTCGCTTCATCTGAAAGAAGGAAGATGACAGCAGATGCGATCTCTTCTGGATCAGCGGTTCGTTTCAACATGTGCATCCCGCCAATATCAGGATGCTGATTTGCTTGCTCTCTTGTTAATCCAAGCTCTTCCAAATGGAACCGCTCGTTATTTTTGTTCCATACCGTACCTGGATTCACTGCATTTACACGAATACCTGCATCCGCCAAATCCATTGCCATGCACCGGGTCATGTTGACAACTGCTGCTTTTGTCGCGTTATATGTTAAATATTTCGGCTGGGCAATGTGGCCTGAAATGGAGGCAATATTTACAACCGATCCTTTTCCTATTTTCTCCATGTATGGCGCAGTGTGTTTCACACAAAGTGCTTGTCCCATAATATTCAAATCCATGATGCGCCGCCATTCTTCAACGGTTGCTTCAAGACCTCGCATGATAAAAACGGCTGCACAATTCACCAGCATGTCTATTTTTCCGAAATGATTGGCTGTTTTTTCGATCATTGAAACAATTGATGCTTCATCAGCAATATCAGCCTCTATAAACAAAACATCATATCCATTTGCTTTGAGCTGTTCTTCTGCTGACATTCCGTAATTTACATGGTGATCAGCAATGGCGACTTGTGCGCCTTCTTGTGCGGCTCGTTCTGCGACCGCATATCCAATCCCTTGAGCTCCGCCTGTCACAATAACCGTCTTTCCTTTCATACCTCGCATGTAGCTGCCTCCTCTTACCACTGAAGTCTTTGCCCGTCTCTCAACAATTCTCCTGTTGGTCCATCTCGGGGCAGCTGTGCCGCCCACACGATTCCTGATGCACCTTCCTGTGTGGTTTTAACAGCCTCTGATGTCCCCATATCCGTTTGTACCCAGCCAGGACACACTGCATTCGCAAGAATAGAATAGGGTGCCCCTTCTAAAGCGGTGACTTTTGTGAGAACATGCAGTGCCGCTTTTGACATCCGGTAGTAAGGACCGCTTTTTCCGTCACGCCTGACATCGTCTGAAGCGTAGATCGCCGAAAGCCTTCCCATACCGCTAGATACATTGACGATCCGTCCATATCCTCCCTGTTTCATGTAAGGGAAAACGGCCTTGGTCATTCTGACTGCACCATACACATTCACATTCATCGTTTCTTGAAGAGTCGATACCGGAAGATCTAGAAAAGATGGAAATGTGTGATCCTTTATGTTGTCATGAAAGACACCGGCATTATTAATGAGCACATCCACTCTGCCAAACGAATCTTTCATAAATTGCGAGAAACGTTCAACTGATTCTTCATTTGTTACATCCAGCTGAAATGGCACAACATGCTCAGCCATTTCAGACGCAGCTATTTTGGCACTTTCAAACTGCCGTGCAGTTAAAATAACCAGCATTCCACACTGCGCAAGCTGTCTGCACACTTCTTTGCCTATGCCCCTATTTCCACCAGTGACAACAGCGACCTTCATATTCTCATCTCCTTTTGGAGATACCAATCTTCCTTCAGCTGGTTCGATGCAGATTCTAGTGCTTCGAAAGACCAATCAATATACCAGTTTAATAGGTGAGGTGTATAGGTATGCAGCAGTGTTAAATACCGCTCTGTTGGAATATATAAAAGTCTGATAAACGCAGATATAGAACGCCATTCATATTCGGATAAATCATCTGCATATGCCTTTAAAAATTGAATCGTTTTCACAATATCTAGTTGAAACGTTCCTCTTTTGATTCTCGTTAATAAAAATGCAGATATGGCTGCATCATATATTCGTGGTCTAAAGCCTGCTGTATCAAAGTCAAGAACCATGGCAAGCTTTTTGTTACGAATTAACAGGTTGCCAGAATGAAAGTCACCATGTGTCACAGCATGAGGTAATGCTTCGTATATACTAGGGTTTAACAGCGTGATGATATTCATTAGTTCTCGATCATACACTTTGAGCAAAGCAGCAGCCTTTTTAGAAGAAACAACCTTTTTTAGTGCGTAAGCCGTCTTGCCGAGCGTTTCGTCCGGAGAAGCAATCCAGTTCTTCAATTCGCAGTTTGGATTCACAGGCCCTTTCGGTAAGTTCTTAAATGAATGAAGCTGTTTTAATACCCGAATGGCTTCTTGTTCATCTGAACGATTTCCCATTTCATATGGTCTTCCTTCAAAATAGGGCCGCAGCTGCCAAAAATGTTTTTTGAATAAAATGGTCTTACGATGGTCTTCTGTCTTCACCATAGGCTGGATCGGGAAATGATGATCAAGCAGAGCATCTGTTAAATCCTCTAAATACTTAAGCCACTCCGCATCATGATTTCTTGCACATTTTTTCAAGACAAAGCGGTTTTTGATCGTTTCTACAAGCCACCCTTCATTAGGGCTTCTTCCGTTTAAAGGTGTTAAACGAATCGGCTTTTCAGAAAACCAATATTTCAGGACATTATAAGCATCATCTAATGTCGTCATGTCCTCACCCCTTTTTCTCAAGGTTTTGGATTTTCATAAGCACCTGGTCTGCCTCGTCCCGCTTGTCTATGCGCAGGCATTTCACATGAGATTCTTCTTTTAATTTGTGAAAAAGCTTTTCGTTTTGATGAATCACCTCTGGATAGACTTGAAAGGCATATGAGAAAAATTGGAGCGCATTACCCATTCGCTCCTTATTTCCATTCCAAAGTTTCTCTCTTGTGATGAGCCGTTTGAATGTCCTTTTCATAAGGCGGGGGAATGTCTGTCTTCTCTTGACATCAAGCCAAATGATCGTATCAGCATATTCAGCCAATATGTGGTGAACAGATGAATATTGACCATCAACGACCCATTTCTTTTCTTTAACAATTTCATGGACACTATCGATAAACACCGTCTTATCTGTTTTTTTCCAATTCGCTTGCCAGAATAGGGCATCAAGTTCATAGTGAGGTAACGTTAACTCCTGCTTCAATTGATGTGCAAGGGTTGTTTTTCCAGATCCAGGTGGACCGACAATCCAAATTCGCTGGCTAGCTCCTTTATTGTTCAAGTTGTTCCCTCCGTTACAGAACACGTTCATGCTTTTGAATGTCGTTTCTCACTTTTACTAGCAAATCAAGTGCTTCATCCCAATTCAGGTTTTCTGTTAATTCAAATACAGGTGTTTCGCTTGAATGAATGGACACATCTTTACATAATAGATCTAATGCTTCCGGCGAAAAGCCATTTTCCTTTAACAGCTGGCCAAAAAGTGTATGTGCGGGAGTCAATCTTGTTTCAGGTGTACTAAAATAGTGAATCATTCCCGCCATTGCTTCTACAGGACCCGGTGACAGGTGAATGCCATTAAACCGGGTACACACGTTAGATAAACCAAACCGTTTTTGCTCCGACAGCAGCATGTGTTTAAAAGAACCCGTTTTTGCCTCTTTAGGATCCGTTGCACCGATAAAATCTTCTCTTAACTTCCTCATAGGCTGCTTTGAAAAACATTCAATGACGATAATAGACTTTGCAGGTGCAGTGAACCATTCTATTTGACAAGGGTGGAATGAATTGAGCAGAAGCATCTTTTCTCCATCCACCTCGGCCTCTATGGCATATGTGCCCGCACCCAGCTTGTCTACCTTAACGTTTCGGGTTAACAGCTCTAAACCATACGGCGTAAGCTCTTTGTACTTTTGTAAAAATTGATGGGCTCCATATATGAAATGTTCCTTCTTTTTAAACTCTGGGTATTTCATGGCGAGCATCTTTTTTGCTGCATCTGACACTTCACTCAGACCGTTTTTAGAAATTTTATTTAGCATCCCATATTGATTTTCAATGATTTTCTTTTCTTTCAAATATAAGGATGATATAACGCGCACGGCTCCTATTTCTACCTCACGATCATCTAATCGTTGGAGAAGTTCATCTAGTATTAAATCAAGCTGTACACCTTTATTGATACTTGTTAATTCAGGCTTTAGCATCAACAGAAGATGATGTTGATTCAATTGTTGTTGTTTTTCAATTTCATATGGATGAATGGTCACTGCCATAGGTTCTTTTGTATGAATACATGCTTGAACGGCTTCAATGACTCTTTTTTTCATCCTTTTTACCACATTGTCACGCCTTTAAAAATTAAATCTGTTGTCACATCGCCCATGGAATGAACCGCATTCATGACGAGGTCTTCAATTCTTTTTCTATCAACTTCATTTCCATCCCACTGCTGAATACGGACGGCAATTTCATCAGGGTTGTGGAGCGGTGCCTCTTTTGAAGTAAAGATATGCACTTCTGTTGGCTTTTGAATCGTTTCAAAAATTTGATCTGCCAACCGTTGTGCGAGCACCCCATATAATTTCCCTGTATGATCAAGCGGGTTTTTCCCAGCTGGCGCTTCAATACTCATAGACCGCATTGGGGTGATCAGTCCATTTAATCTATTTCCTCTTCCAACAACTCCTACATCGCCGGTATCTGCTACAGAACCTAGCGCTGTTAAGTACGGACGGCCATTGCGATCTGTTGCGTTAAGCATGAGATCAGGCGTGAGGCCTAACGTTTCATGAATATAGCGAGCGATTTGATCTTGACATTCCTTTTTGCGAGCAAAATACTCCTCAAGACTATGAATATCTTTAGCTAGAAATGGCATGTTTACAATGAGTTTGAAATCTTCATGACGTCTGCTTCCAAATATTTTTACATCCCAGCCGGTATCTGGATTGACCTTTTTAAATTCTGGTCCATTCACATAACGCTCTGTATAAAGGACCAGCTTCTCAAGACGGCTTAACGGAGCATGAGCATGCAGTAAGTTACAGTCGTTTGACACAAGCTTTGGATCACCGATTTCAATCATGTCCGTTTCAACCATCGGACGATATCGTGAATTTTTGCGGCCTGCCCCCTGATGATCGACGATTCGGCAGTCAATGACGAGATGTTCTTCAGGATCAAATCCTGTTGTCACCTCTGATAACACATCCTTTGCCGCATCGAAAAGAATCTTTTTAAGAGGAATGGGCTCATCCCCGTATGCGTATGCCCCTTTTCCAGCAAACACAACTTGATACGGTTTGACCATTGTCCCTTTCCCATACGTGACATCCGCATCTCCGCCAAGAAGCATGACTTTGTCAAACCAGTGGTGTGCCACTCTGCCGAAATGCTCCATGCAATATTGAGAATAGTATTGAGAAGCTCTTTCTGCTATGGCGTCACACATCGTATCTGGATGTCCTACACCTTTACGTTCCACAAGCTCATATGGAATTTGTTCTATATCTTGTCCATCACCTTTTAAAATATCAAGAATGGTTTTTTGAATTGTTTTCATTTTCTATCGCCCGCTCTCTTTTAAAATATAAAAATATTGATCGTTCATCTTAAAACAACATGAAACATTTGGTAATATATATATATTCTGTATGAAAGAGGTGTCTATTTTGATCAATGAATCGATCCTGCAGCGTCTGCAAGATACAACCACCGACATTAGAAAATTATTGGAGCAACATCAAATTCCCGGCTGTTCCATTTGTATTTCTCATGAAGATGAGCACATTTGGTCGTGGTATGAGGGCCTCGCTGATATTGAAAACAGCATCCCTGTTACAAAAGACACAACCTTTCGAATTGGTTCTGTGACTAAGCCTTTTACTGCAATGGTGATGATGAAATTGCGAGAGGAAGGATTCATTCAACTCGATGAACCCATTCATACTTACGAACCTTTGCTTTCTTCCATAAAAAGTCACTTACCTGAACCAATTCCACTCACTTTCCGAATGATTGCCTCTCATATCTCAGGCCTGCCCAAAGCACTCGACAAAGCCGTTCATTTACGAGAGATGACTCTAGCTCAGTGTATTGAAATACTCACTATTTTCACACCGCCTTGGTCTATCATCAATTATTCCAGTCTTGGCTACTCTATATTAAGTAAAGTGCTAGAAAAGGTGAGTCATATGCCATATAGAGAATTAGTGCATTCCCACATACTAAAACCGCTCGATTTGAAGCAAACCGGATTTATTGAAACAGCATCTACAGCCAAAGGGTATACAGTTTCTTCCCCTGGCCTGTCTGACGTATCCTATCCAAGTGCTGAAACACCTTCTTGGGAGGATGGTTCAAGCGGACTACTTTCCACAGCAGATGATCTGATTCAATTCATTCAAGCTCAATACGGTGAAAACAGCCTGCTTCATCAGCATTCGCTAAAAGAAATGCAAAGCCCCGTTATGGTTGAAGAAGATTTCAGCAGAGGTGCTGGTCTTTCATGGTTTTTGAGACCTTTTAACGGTTTCACCTTAGCTGAACATAGCGGAGAAATTAAAGGGTTCACCTCCTATATTGGATTCATTCCAAAGAAAAAATTAGGAGTTTGCATTCTCATGAACTCTGACGAAAGGCTCGCACGGCCAATTGCCGAAATGCTCTTTCAAATTTTGCTGCCAGCAGATCACGAGCAAATGAAAAAACGTGAAGACCGGCTCAAACGAATGTTTAGACAATCGTCTCTTTAAATCGAACTGACTTTTTTGTTTAACAGATCTGGAATTGCATCCTGCAGGTAACGCGGATCACCCTCTAAATAAAAGCATGGCATGTTAAACAAGTGATGGATAAGCTCAGATGCCTTTTGCCTCAGAAAGGTATCTGACACATGTCGAAGTCCGAGCCACCCTTTTAAATAGTCGGGATCTTCTGGTTCTCTTATATTTGCTGTCATAATTTCTTTTGCTCTTTGATCATCTTTTTTTACCGGCACAAGCCTAATCTCACCCGAACCTATTTTAAGTGAAGGAAAAATCACCATATCTACTTTCGTAGAGCTCCGAATCGTTGTTCCTGTCATTTCAGCAGCTTCTTTCGGTGTGATTTCAAATTTACAGCCGCTCGCCCATTTTTCTTTTGCCTCTTCCTCTGTTGATATGGCTTCATCCCATATTCTTTCATCTTGAGACCGGCTGAATTGTTTATTTTTCAGTTCCTGTATATTTGTTGTGGCTTGGACAGTTCCTACTCCAAGCGCCAAGCACATCGGCCATCCATACACAGTCAGTTCCTGATCTTCAAGCACTGAAATGGAACGATCGTTTGTGATAAAATCTGCTCCTCCATGATGCAAAAACTGCCACATAGTGGTTGACTTCCCGGCACCTTTATCGCCGATAATGAGCGCTCCTTTTTGGCCATCTTCAAAAGAAACAGCTGCTGCATGTGTAAAGCATCCACCTTGGTTTTCTAGTGTTCTAAGGGCAATTTCTCGGACGATTCGCAGTGGACAGCGTATTGCAGATTCATTATTGTTTTTTCCAATCACAGCATAACGCCCCTTATTGACCACCACACTGTGCGGCTCGTCACCTTCATGTGAGGCAAATAATACTTGGTCATCTAATTTTAATCGTTTGTAAGTAAACTTCCTTTTTGCAATAATGGTTTCGCCCTTTTGAAAGCAAGCACTGCGAACAGACTGTTCAAGCTCCGGATCAATAATAAACCTTATTTCAATCTGTGAAGGGATATCCCCCTCGCGGCGATCCAATTCTTTTGGGATATAATGTTCAATATCTTCAATCGCCTGCAATTCCATTGATAGAATATGAAAATGAATACCTGCAAACACAAATGACTTTTCAAAAGGAAAATCGTTCTTAGGCTTTTCAAAAAGCGCTTTTATATCCATATAGAATCCTCCTCTTCAATTTGCTATTGCCTTTCAGGAAATAGCTGTATGGCTGGTTCCTCTTCAAGTTCATCGCGATTATCTAAGCTGAAAAAACGCTCAATAAAAGATTTTTTCCATATTTTCAAAGAACCGAAATCATTCTCTCCATAAGCTTCTAAGAAGGATTGGTCACTCATGTCTAGCTGCTTCAATTGATCGATATAGTTCGTTTGATACAATAAATCTAAAAACGTAAACGTGTAAAAAAGTGCTTTCTCGGCCCCTAATTCCTTCGCTCTTACTTGCAAAGCATGCCAATCAAGCTGATTTTGCTCTTCAACAAACATGACGTACTCCCTTACATCACAAAACTTGATCAAATTAAGATCTGCATGTAAGTAGACATACTGTACATTTGTTGCCTCCTTATATAGATGGAAAGCAAGATGGATAAGAAAATCTAATGGCTGGAGCAAATGGACATCTGTTTGAAAAAAGTGCTTTTCTTCAGCAGCATCCAGCAAGGCATTTGTTGCTTCGTAGTTTTTTTTCAGCTCAACATCATAAGAGAAATCGACTCGGTGTACCTTCAAAAAATCTTCTCCGCTCCGTTTAATATGTGAATAAAGATTCCCGGCATTCATTCTCCACATCATTTCTTCTTCTCTTTCAATCGGTATTTCCTGATCGGCAGCCCAGTCATATTTCCCGATGATAAACCCTTCTTTCTTGAGCAATGATGAGGCACTTTTCCGGTCATCTGGATGAATTAAGAAATCAAGGTCTGACATCATTCGCAGTCCATAATCTTTGTACACAAGCGGGGTTAAAATGACGCCTTTAAGGGGGACCGCTTTCAGCTTCGCATTTCGGAATGTTTGTAACAGACGCTTGAATTCTTTGAATCTCTCCACATTTTTTTGACGATTCCCTATATAGTGATAGTGAAGCAAAAATTTGTATGTTGTCGTAATGCTCTTTTCATCATCAAGGCGAATTAAATGAGGTGTCATCAGCTGAAGCACCTTATGTCTTGATGCCAGTCCAATTAATTTAGGCATATCAATGCCATCTTTCAATAGAGCTCTAATAGACTCTTCTTCTTGTTCATTTAATTGAATACGTGAGCTAAGTAATAACAGTCTCTGCTCATTTGAGAGAGTGGATTGATCCAAAACAGCTCGCATGTTTGACTACTCCTTCCCGTAAAACGATTGAAATCTAGTGATAAATCGAGAGCGCTTTCCTTTTCGATTGACTGGCATGTCCAAATCATCAGTTAGTGTATGAAACAATTGATCTGCCTCATATGCTTTTTCACTGTCATATTCAATTTCCAGTTCATAATCTGTGATGCCAAGATAGCTGCTTTGATCCAAATCCACTTTGATGCCTTCCTCAATGTGAAAGGTTGTTCGCTCAGTGACCAATAGCCCTAACATTTCTGGCTGTTGAGTACCTGTAATCGGTAAAGACGTCATGATGTCTTGTAGATCTAGTTTTCGCGGTAACTCCTCAATAGGTAATGACGTTTCTTCTCTTACTCTTTTATAGCCAGATGTTTGACTGGGGCGTTTGATTTCAAGTGTTAGTTTCCCGCTGATTTGACGGATACGTACGGTATAACCAAATCGTTTTAATAGAAAATCTGGGGTGTCGTAATAGTAATTGAAATTAAGTATATAAGTAGGGCTATAACTTTGAATGAACATGTCGTATATGTGCTGAAAATCTGTTTGTGACAACAAATATTTATATTCCTGCTCAACCATGACTCACCTCCAAAAAGTCTTACACGACAATGTCGGATTGTTCAAGAAGCTCTTGAATGAGGACAGTACCTTTCTCTAAAGAAGTAAATGCCTGCTTTAATGAATAACAAGGCACCTTTTCCGCTAGTGCGTTAAGAAATGGTTCTAGCTCTTCGGGTGTCGGCAATGTGAAAAACGGTAATAAGAATTCATTATGTCTTCCAGGATTAATGACTGCATGCTCGTTCAGACGTTCCGCTGCTTCATGCGATGTCATTTTCGATAGTTCTGCACCAGTTTGCCCGTGAGGTAAAAATTCAGGAAACACAATCACATCGATTTTTCCCATTGTTTTGACTTCACGTGCAAACCATTTTTCTAGCTCCTCTGGATATACAAAATGATAGCTTTTATCATCCTCGTTAAAAGGGTGACTTGATGTTTGGAGTCTGTATGGGGTACCAAGCTTTTCAATGGCTTCAAACGAATCTTTCCGAATGCTCATAGATCTAGGCCAGCCAGTTCCCGTGTACTCGGTGTTCGTATATGAAACACCTATATCATCGTTTGTGATATACCGGGCATCGGTTAATGATAATAAGGATAAGATGGTGGACGTTTTCCCTGCCCTTGATCCGCCTACTAGGGCAATTCCCTTTTGGTTCATCTCCATCATGCCCCCATGCAAATAGATGAGTCCATCCTGATAACACAAAAGGCGGAGCAAAACTCTAATTAACCGTAGAGCATGCTGGGCTGCCCATCTGACATCTTTTGGTTCATCTATCACAATGACTTTTTTCTCTCCGTGATACAGGTAGCGGCAGCGGGGTTCCATCTTCGTTTGGTAAAAGACTTCTTCAAGCGGTATTTCTTTTTGAATTTCTTGTGCATATTCACTGGTTAAAATTGTCCAAACGTCTCCTTCATGTCTTTCTGTTAATTTGCTGCAATCAATATAGGGATGTACTTTACTTATGACTAAATTCTGAATTGATTCATCTGCACCTAATACGACAAGAACATCATTTTTTTGATAGCTTACATATGACAATGAATGCCACCCCTTATGATAGATTTATAAAAACAATTGCATTTTTTTCCTTCATCAACCAAAATGTAACATATATCAATCTGTTAGAAAGGAGCCGCGACATGAATGAACTGAAACTAACTGAAGTTGAAGAAAAAATTGTCCAGCTTGTCATGAATAAGTTGTCTCTCAATGAGCAGCCAAGCCGGGATGATAGTTTAAAAGCTTTAGGATTAAATTCTGTCCAAATCGTCTCTTTTGTTATTTCATTAGAGGACACCTTTCATATTGCTTTTGAAGATGAAGAATTACATCCCGACCACTTCCGCACCTTAGATCGACTCTTTACTTTGGTTAAAAACAAACTGACTAAGACGCTGTAATCACCTGGGCCATAAATAAAGAGCGGTAATGCGAGGAGGCTTCCATCAGCTCCTCATGAGTACCGCAGCTTTGAACAGCACCACCTTCAAGTACATAGATCATATCTGCATTTTGTATGGTTGATAATCTGTGCGCTATCACAAGCAAGGTGCCGCCCCCTTTGGCATCATCTATCCCTTTTTGAACTTTCCTTTCAGTCTGCCGATCAAGCGCGGAGGTCGCCTCATCCAATATAAGTAAATCAGCCTGTTTTAAAAGCGCTCTGGCGATTGCTAAACGCTGTCTTTGTCCTCCTGATAGAGAAATTCCCCTCTCTCCAATGACTGTGTCAAAACCTTTTTCAAGCCCTTTGATGAAGGAAAGAATTTGTGCAACTTCACACGCCTGTTCAAGTTGTTCTTCGGTCACATCATTTAAGCCCATGATTAAATTCAGGCGTATAGTATCTGGGAAAAAATAAGGTTCTTGCGGAACAACGGCTATTCGCCTTAATAAATGAGATGGATTTATCTCTGATAGATCAATCCCATTCACTAAAATTCCCCCGCTATCTGGCTGGTAAAGTCCAAGTGTGAGCTTTGAGATTGTCGATTTCCCGCTTCCGCTCGCTCCAACAATCGCCACTTTCTTTCCCTTTGGAATATGAAGATTCAAGCCGTCTAAAGCGCCTTTAGAGGTTTGTTCATAAGAAAAGCAAACATCTTCAAACACCACGTCTTCTACAGCATCTATTTGTTTTGTTCCTTTTTCTTCGTTTTCCATTTGCAGCACTTCTGCGATTCGATGAACAGATGCACGCTGTTGGAAAAATTCAAATACATACTGGAATAACTCTTGATAACTCTTCATTAATTGAGATGCATATTGGTAAATGACGACAAATAAACCGATGGACATGTTTCCTGCTGCTACTTGATATGTGCCAAACACTAGAACTGATAGTATCCCAAACCATTTCAATGGTTCTGTTAAAAAAAGAAGCTTATTTTGAAACTTACCTTCCTTCATGACACGATCCATCATTTTGTTAAACAGCTTTTCATACAAACCAATTTCCCACTTACGCCGATCAAATGCGACAACTTCCCTTGTAGAGGAAATTCCTTCTTCTACATGCACGAATAGGTCTGATTTTCTCTCCTGCACATCTTTTGCTATGTTTGTTGCCGTTTTCGCCATTTTTTTACCGATAATGAAATAACAAGTGCTTGCAAAGAGAAGCAAGAAAAATAAGACATAACTCACAGATAGTAAAACGATAGATAAAACAACGGCCATAAAAATCGTTTGGACAATTTTCGGTATATGTAAAGCAGCCGTGACAGCAACTGTCTTTACATCTTGATTAAGCTTGTGTAAATAAAAACTAACTGGGTGAGTTTTATATGATCTCATGGATACTTGCTGAAGCTGATCTAGCATCATTTTCTGCAATGAATGGTGGATGGTCAGATAGTTTTTATGCATCACATACGGACTCGCCACAAACATCACAACATACACAAGAAATATAATGGCAAACAGCATCAAGATCTGGGAAAAATGTGGACTGATACCACTATGCAAAAGAACATCATCAATGAGCCACTTTTGCAGTCCTATCATGGCTAAATTAGCTGCTGCTTCAATCAAAACGAGTAAAAGAGCAAGGAGGAGCATCCATTTTTGCCTTGTGATTAAAAGAAACAGCCAATTTTTTCTCATGTTACACCTGCCTCCTTTTCTGAGCGGTCAGACGCTAATTGGTAAAAATGCCCCTTTTTCCTCATCAATTCATAAAAAGATCCAGTCTCTAACACACAACCATCTTTTATAAAAATAATTCTGTCAAAATGTCTGACTGTTGATAAACGGTGTGCAACTGCAATGACAGTAGAATCCTTAAATGTTTGGTGTAATGCCTGCTGGACTTTTTGCTCACTGACATTGTCAAGAGATGCTGTGGCTTCGTCGAGTAATACAACACTTGGATTTTTAGCAAATAGCCTGGCAATCGCTATTTTTTGTTTTTGCCCGCCGGAAAGTTTTAATCCCCTTTCCCCGAGTATGGTGTCGTATCCATTTTCTAATTCTCTTATAAATGAATCACAGTCTGCTTTTTTTGCGGCTTCAATGATCTCTTGATCTGAAAGACTTGTATCTCCAAAACGAATATTGTCCTTTACACTCATATTGAATAAGAACGTTTCTTGAAAAACAAATCCCATCGCACCTCTTATTTGACTAGTAGGTAAATGGCGCAAATCTACTCCATTCAGTGTAATCATCCCGGCTGAGGGATCATAAAAGCGTCCAATTAGCTTAAGAAGTGATGTTTTCCCTCCGCCGCTCGTACCGACAAGCGCTACTTTTTCACCCTTCCGAATATGTAGATTCATCCCTTTTAATAAAGGAGGATGATTTGGATAATGAAAACTGACGTCATGAAACTCGATATCGCCTTCTACATGATCAAGGTGCACCGGCTGCTGAGGCTCTCTAATATCAGGTGTTTTTTTCATAAAATGATATAAAGGCTCAATTTGAAAGGTTAATATCCGTTGTTCTGTTAAAAGTGTGACAATGGAAGTAAGCATATGCATCGCTGAAAAATAATATAGGATATATGCCACAAAACCACCTGTCGTCAGCTGTCCAGTCTTTACAAGGTGGATACCAATACCAAAAGTGGCAAGAGCACCAATATAATAAGTCAGCCTGCGGTTGCTTCCTCGTAAATAGGCGAAAAACACATTTTTTTCATGATCTTGGCGCACTTTTTCATGCAGTCGTTGAATTCGCTCCATATCCCATTTCATATAGCCTAAAATTCTAAGCTCTTCCATCGAAGCAAGACTTTCGTATAATTTTGTTTGTAGCGTGCGAAAACCTTCTGCACTTTGTCTACCGTAGATTGTTGCCTTTTTTTCAAGCCATGGTCCAAAGACATAGTAGAGAATAAAACTTGGAATGATGATGAGTGTGAGAAAAATAGAAATGTTTATCATAAAGTAAAGTGAGATGGCGATAAATAATGTCTGATTGATAAATTGTGGGAAGTATCGTCTGTAAATTTCTTGTACAGCTCGTGTCTGTGTGTTAACAAAGGAGAGTGTTTCACTAACAGAATGTTGTTCGTAGTATGAGAAACCAAGTTGACGAATTTGCTGGAAGGCAGCAAATTGTGAATCTCTTGAGGCTTGTTCAATTAATTTTCTTTGCCATAAATTTCGTGCGGCGGTCAGTATAATGCCAAGTACAATTAAGCCAGTCAGTCCTAACAATAAACCATTCATTTTTGAAAAGTCTTTTGCTGGCAAAATGGTCTCAATAAAATATTGAATAAATTTAGGTATTATGAGCTCGCTCAAGGTAATAACGAAACCACTCATAATAACTAGAATCACTTTACCTGTATAAGGTTTTAAGAATGAAAGTGTCCATAAATATACATGCCATAACTGCTTTGAACCCTTGTCGATTTGTTTCAATCCATCACCAGCCTTTTGCTCTTTTTCAACAAAAAACGGAATTTTTTTACATCTTTTTCGATCCTTGTTTGGATTATATAAAATGTTTTTAGTCATGACAATGTGTAATTTGTATCATTATAACAAAAAAGACAGTGACTTCCATCACTGCCTGATCGTCCTATATTTCACTGTTATCTAGTGATACGCGTATACCACTGAGGCTCTATTTGATCAAAATAATGATGATCTTTTAGCACATTTTCTAGTCTTTCAATCATCTCATCCATTTGACCCGGATCGAATTTAATGACCCACATAATCGATGAGAAGATACTCATTGCGACATAAACAGAGTAAAGCAGCCAAAAATCATCTGGGATGTTCCCATCAAAATATCCATTAATTTGACCTGCCGAAAAGGCTTCACTTGTTTCTCTGCTGAAAAGAGCTACTTTATAAAAATCATGAATGGGATCTCCCCAATCAAAATTGTTAAAATCAATGACACCTGCATATTTATTATCGTTTACTATAATGTTCCCTAAATGAAAATCATCGTGCTGAAATTGATTAGGTCTGCCTTTCACAATATCTATGTGCTTGGCTATAAACTGAGCCACTTTTTCATCCCCTTCAAGGGAGATGCCGCTTTCCCGGTAAGCAGTTAAATATCGATGATGCTTTTTCATGACACGATCTTCCCAAGGTTCGATGTGTGAAGGTGCTGGATATTTATGCATATTTCGTAAATCCCGACCTGCACTTACCCCGAGAGCATACTGCTTTTCTTCAGTTAACTGACTCATGATTTCTTTTGCTTCCTGGCCTTCTATAAACGATAAAATATAGTACACTTGCTGTTTTGCTTCTAGAACACCGATGTCCACTGGATCAGCACACTGAACACCGTGACGTCTTAATTCATATAGCAGTTCAAACTGCGTCTTTATTTTGTCATACTGGTCTTGATCTGTGAATCGAAGGACATATTTTTCACCTGATACGGTAGTCATGACCCATTTTTCATCCCGAGAATATCCTTTATCAATCTGGTCTATGCTGACTGCTTCTTTTAATAAGGGAATGTGCTGCATAAGGTCTGTTTTATTCATGGATTCATTCATCCTTCCAGTCTCTTTTCTTCTCACTCTACCAAATATTTCATTTGAATAGAATGATTAACAATTCCTATTTATGTCGAAACTGCTTTACAATGTTTTTTCATTCTAATATAGTTAATTTATGTAAATGATAGAAAATTTGTAAAAGGGAGCGTTGCAGATGAATGAACCGACGGATGTCCTTTCACTTTCAAGTCAAGTAAAAGATTTGGTTCTGCGTTCTTTGGATGATAGCAGCAAGATTTCTATTGGTGCAGATGAAGAATTAACAAATCACGGTCTCGATTCAATTAAAGCAGTTTCACTCATATTGGAATTAGAAGAGGTTTTTGATATTCAATTTGCAGATGAGGAATTACTGACAGAGCACTTTTCGACAATCAATAAAATTGTTCATCAGCTGCAAAATAAGTTAGCTGATTAATCTTTTTTGCATGAAAAAAAGGCATCTCTTTAAAAGACATGCCTTTTTTGTTTAAGCAGAAGGTACATCACCCGTCGGACTAATAAGCGAGAGCGCATAATCTTCTGTAAAGATGCGTTTAGATAAGTTATTCACGCCGTCTAATGTGACGCTGTTGATTTCGTCAATAATTTCATCGAGTGTCCGATGTTTGCCAAGGAGCAGTTCATTTTTACCGTTTCGGCTCATTTTGCTGTTTGTGCTTTCAAGGCTCAGCATAAGGTTGCCTTTCATTTGCTCTTTAGAGTTCTCTAGTTCTTTCTGCGTGATTCCCTCACGCTTTAAGACGTCTAATGTTTGTAAGATGGTCTCAGAGAGCAGGTTTAGCTGCTTCGCTCCAGTTCCGCCATAAATCGTAAGCATTCCATTATCTGCAAATGAACTGTGATAACTGAAGACAGAATAAGCAAGTCCTTTGTCCTCTCTTACATCTTGGAATAACCGGCTGCTCATGCTTCCGCCAAGAACATTATTTAAGACGATTAAGTCATAGATGCCTTTATCTCCCGCTGGAAGGCCATTAAAGCCCAGACATAGGTGCGCTTGTTCCGTTTCCTTTTTGCGTGTGAGCTTGTCATAATGAAATGCTGGGGCTTCTACAGGCTGCTTTTTCCCTTTTCCTTCATAAGAGCCGAATAGCTTTTCAACCTCACGAATAAAGGTTTCATCTACGTTCCCTGCAACAGAGATCACAACGCGGTCCGGCGTGTAGAATTCATCCATATATTTTCTAAGTGAGTCTCCGTTAAAGGTAGAAAGTGTTTCCTCTGTTCCTAAAATCGGATATCCTAATGAATGTTCACCATAAATGGCTTTGCTTAATAAATCATGAACGATGTCATCAGGTGTATCCTCATACATTTTAATTTCTTCATACACCACATTTTTTTCTTTTTTCAGCTCTTCTTCATCAAAAGCAGAGTGAAAGAACATGTCGCTTAATACATCGAGGGCGTAGCCAGCATGTGAATCAAGCACCTTTGCATAGTAGCAAGTATATTCTTTTGATGTAAAGGCATTCACTTGACCACCAATGCGGTCAAAGGATTCTGCGATATCACGTGCAGATCTTGTCTTTGTCCCTTTAAAGAACATATGCTCTAAAAAGTGTGAGATCCCATTAATTTCAGGTGTCTCATGTCTAGAGCCTGTTCCAATCCAGATGCCAATTGCGACAGACCTTACAGTGGGATTGTTTTCGAGTACAATTCTTACTCCGTTTTGGCAAGTATACGTTTTGACCAAGTTTTGCTCCTCCTATTCAACAAACAGATCGCATCACGGATGTCTTTTTTCACTTAGGAGGTCAGAAACCGTCCCTAATTCATATCCTCTTTCCTTGATTTGAGTGATAAGTGCGTCAAGACTTTTCGCCGTTGCATCTGTTGGATGCATTAATATCATCGCCCCATTGTGAATTTTCCCAAGCACCCGCTTTTGTAAAATAGCCGGTGATGGCTTTTGCCAGTCGATGGTGTCTACTGTCCACATAATGGTTTCCATGCCTTCTTGTTTGGCAAGCTTAACTGTTTCTTCTTTAAAGCTGCCGCTTGGAGGCGCAAACCATTTTGGTTTCTTCCCAAGGGATTCTTCAATTTGGCGATTTGTTTTCGTTATCTGCTCTAATGCTCGTTCTCTTGTCAGTGTGCGCATATCTGGGTGATTGTATGAATGATTTCCAATTTCATGACCATCTGCCACGATTTTTTTAGCAAGCTCTGTGCTTTTTTTCACCCATTTTCCTTCTAAGAAAAAGGTCGCCTTGACTTGATGTTTTTCCAGCGTCTTTAACATGTTGATTAAATGTTCGTCACCCCAAGCTACGTTGATGAGGAATGCATTCATTTTTTTATCTGGATGGCCTTTATAAATAGGCTCAGCACCAAGTTCATGTAAATGAATAGATGGTTTTGTTTCATTCAAAACAAGCAGCTTTTCATCGAATGACCCCTGTTTCTTCATTTTTTCATAAGAGGCATCGATATCAACTGTCTGTCCATTTAAGCCAGGTATCTTTTTCCACACTTTATCAATCTTAGCATTTTGCGCCTTTACTTCATAGTCAGAAGACTTCGATTCAATCTCCTGATATAAAATATCTTTTGAAACAGATGCTACCTCGGCATGCTCTTTCATTGATTCAATATATGTAACAGCAGCCGGCTGCTTCATCGTTTGATATGACACGAGCAGTAAAAATACAAACACAATGAATGGTAACGTTTTTTTCAATGGTTGTCCCTCCCCTTTACCACAAATTATGATGGGGAGAAACAAGCTAGAACTATTGTTAGCGCAAGAAAAGAAAGAAGCCTGGCACGGATACCTGGCTTCTAACACATTTTATTTGATCTCATTAAGACTGCTTTTCTTCTTTTTCCTTTTCTTCACGTAAAACAGCTTTCCGAGAAAGGTTCACACGGCCTTGTTTATCGATTTCAGTGACCTTGACAAGTAATTCATCGCCAAGTTTCACAACATCTTCTACTTTGCCCACACGCTCAAGCGCAAGCTCAGAAATATGAACAAGTCCATCTTTTCCACTGAAGATTTCAAGGAAGGCACCGAATTTTTCAATGCGTTTGACTTTACCTAGGTAAAGCTGTCCTACTTCAACTTCTCTCACAAGATCTTCAATGATTTTCTTCGCTTTTTGGTTCATATCTTCTTCTGTAGAAGAAATAAAGATTGTACCATCTTGTTCAATATCGATTTTCACACCGGTATCTTCAATGATTTTATTGATTTGTTTACCGCTTGGTCCAATGACATCGCGAATTTTATCCGGATTGATTGTCATCGTTAAGATTTTTGGTGCATAACGAGACAATTCTCCTCTAGAAGCAGGAATCGTTGACAGCATGCTGTCTAGGATTTCCATTCTTCCTTTTTTCGCTTGTTGAAGAGCTTCTTCTAAAATGTCTTTTGATAGACCATCGATTTTGATGTCCATTTGAAGTGCTGTGACACCTTTTGATGTACCTGCAACTTTAAAGTCCATATCTCCAAGGGCATCTTCCATTCCTTGAATGTCTGTCAGCACTGTGTAGTATTCCCCTGATTTCACAAGTCCCATTGCAATCCCTGCAACTGGTGCTTTAATTGGAACACCCGCATCCATCATCGCAAGTGTGCTTGCGCAAATACTTGCTTGTGAAGTAGACCCGTTTGATTCTAATACCTCTGAAACAAGGCGAACCGTATAAGGGAAATCTTTTTCGGATGGAATCACTGGTTCTAGTGCTCGTTCACCTAGTGCGCCATGTCCGATCTCACGGCGGCCTGGACCACGCATTGGGCCTGTCTCACCAACACTGAATTGCGGGAAGTTGTAATGGTGCATGAAGCGTTTTGATTCTTCAACACCTAGACCATCAAGAATTTGCACATCGCCAAGTGCACCTAATGTACAAATACTAAGCGCCTGTGTTTGTCCTCTTGTAAATAAGCCTGAACCGTGCGTTCTTGGCAGGAGTCCTACTTCTGAAGAAAGTGGACGGATTTGATCTACACCGCGTCCATCTGGACGTACTTTCTCTTCAGTGATCAGACGGCGAACTTCGTTTTTGACAAGCTTATTTAATACATCTTTCGCTTGTTTAATCGTTGCTTCGTCACGTTCTTCTGCTTCAAACTTTTCGACTACAGCTTTTTTCACAGCACTGATTGCATCCTCACGCGCATGCTTCTCATGTACTTGAATCGCTTTCAGCAGGTCTGCTTCAGCAAGGGCTTTTACTTCGTCTGCTAACGTTTGATCTACTTCATATAAAGGAATATCGATTTTTTCTTTACCGACTGCCTTCACAATTTCTTCTTGGAATTCGATTAAGCGTTTTATTTCTTGGTGACCGTACATGATCGCTTCAAGCATTGTTTCTTCCGGTACTTCATCAGCACCAGCTTCTACCATGTTGATCGCATCTTTTGTTCCAGCAACCACAAGATTGATGTCACTTTGTTCAAGCTGCTCCACATTTGGGTTAATGATCAGCTTTCCATCCACTCGTCCTACTGTAACGCCGGCGATTGGTCCCTCAAATGGAATGTCAGACACACATAAAGCTAAAGATGAGCCAAACATTGCAGCCATTTCAGATGAGCAATCTTGATCCACACTCATGACGATACTAATAACTTGTACTTCGTTTCTAAATCCATCTGCAAACAGCGGACGAATTGGTCTGTCAATTAAGCGGCTTGCAAGGATCGCCTTTTCACTTGGACGGCCTTCTCTTTTAATGAAGCCGCCAGGAATTTTACCTACTGCGTATAGTCTTTCTTCGTAGTTCACAGTGAGCGGGAAGAAATCAAGTGGTTTTGGTTCTTTAGAAGCTGTTGCTGAGCTAAGCACAGCTGTATCTCCGTAGCGTACGAGGACCGCTCCGTTTGCTTGCTTTGCAAGCTGGCCAGTTTCAACTGTCAGTTGACGTCCAGCCCAGTCTATGGTGAAGACATGTTTCTCTTGTCCCATTCTGAGATAAACTCCTCTCTTATCGTAAAGTTTTAGTTAGTTCTTATTATGAACAAAATGATTTTCACATATCAATGTGAAAGCTGTATGTAGAAGGGTTTTTGCCATTCTTTCAACATTTTAACCATAAAATATTAGTGATTATACGATAAAAAAGCGGGAATCCTCCCGCTTTTTACGATTATCGACGTAAGCCTAGTTTGTTAATTAACTCACGGTAACGAGTTACGTCTTTATTACGTAGATACGTAAGAAGATTACGACGTCTACCTACCATTTTCAAAAGACCGCGACGTGAGTGGTGATCTTTCTTATGAGTACGTAAATGCTCGTTCAAGTTGTTAATTGATTCTGTTAGGACAGCGATCTGAACTTCTGGAGATCCAGTATCAGATTCGTGTGTTTTGAACTCATTAATTAATTGCGTTTTACGCTCTTGAGTAATTGCCATCCTGTTTCACCTCCAAATCATGTTAGCCCCATCTACCTCGCAACCGTCGGTGAAGTCGGCCTGCCAAGTAAGTGGTTTTAAAGCTACAGGAATTATCATACTAAAAATATGCTGAATTTGCAAATGGTAGAGCAGTTTTTCTATATTTTTTTTGTTTGCTTGTGTTGATCTTGAAAAAACTGAATCGCTTCTTCTTTATCTTGACTAATTTGAGCTGTCAGCTCCTGAATTCCGTTAAATTTACGTTCACTGCGTATGCGCTTGAACCATTGTAATTTAATCGGCTGGCCATATATTTCTTCGTTAAAATCAAAGAGGTTTACTTCAATGGCAGGCTGATCAGGTCGCTTTTCATAAAACGTTGGTTTATACCCAACATTACAAACGCCGTCATATACTTTGCCTTTCACTTCTGCTCTTACAGCATATACCCCTGTTGGCGGAATAATGTATTCAGCAGATAAGCCGACATTAGCTGTCGGAAACCCGATCGTCCGTCCGCGTTTGTCTCCATGGATGACAATGCCGCGAAGCTGATAAGGTTTTCCTAGAAGCTCGCTCACATATTCAACATCCCCATTTTTTAATGCGGAACGGATGAGAGTGGAGCTGACTTTTCGGTCTTGATTGGACAGCTTAGGGACGATGGTTGCCGTGATACGGCCTTTTCCATATTCATCAAACGTTTCCATTGTGCCTGCACCAAAACGGCCAAACGTAAAATCAAACCCCGCTACTGCGTGCTTCACATTCAATTCATCCAAATATTGATCCACAAACTCTTGAGGAGATAGAGCTGCAAAGCTCTCGCTGAATTGTACGATGTATAAATAGTCAGCGCCCAGCTGCTTGATAAAATCAATTTTATCCTCAAGCGGTGTAATTAAGTCTTTTGGTTCCCGTGCCTTTTGCAAAACATGTGATGGATGCGGATGAAAGGTCATGACCGCTAAGGCCAATCCTTCTTTTTTCGCAATGCTTCTTGCTTCATCAATGACTTTTTGATGCCCGAGGTGAACACCGTCAAAGTACCCTAAAGCCATGACAGACGGGACTTGATCCTTTTGATTCAATGTATGTGGGTGTGAAATATGTATAGTCTTCACGAGATGTCACCTTTTCTTTAAGATTGCTTGTCCTGAGATAAGATCTTCGCCGGCTTCATCAGGTTCGGTTTGGTCGGGTGCTTCATATATATCGCCAGACAACGACCTGAAGGAGCAAAAACAGCGACACGATCCTCCTCTGCGAAATGAGCAAATTCATCAGGCATTGGCAGGACTGCACCGTTTTCCACTTTACTTGCTAATGTATCATTTATCTCCCATTTCGGCAAATGATTGAGCGCACGCTCGATCGGAACAAGGTGCTCATCTACAGTTCCTTCCTCGCTTATCTCTCGCAGCTCATCCAACGTGATACATTCATCAAGTGTAAAATCACCAGACCCTGTGCGAATGAGGTGTGACATGTGGGCTGGAAACCCTAGTTTCTTCCCGATATCAACCGCTAATGTTCTCACATATGTTCCCTTTGAGCATAGTACGGTGAATCTAAATGACACGCTGCCATCCTCATATGTGACAGGTGTAGTCCGCTCGATACGGTGAATGGTAATTTCACGGCTTGGCCGTTCAATTTCAATACCTTCTCTAGCATATTCATAGAGCTTTTTCCCGCCAATTTTCACAGCAGAAAACATGGGAGGAATTTGTTCAATGGTTCCTTCAAACTGCTTCAGCGCCGCATCAATGTCTTTTTCTGAGATCGGTTTTTCCACTTTTTTTTCTTCTACGATCTCACCTGTTTGGTCTTCTGTTGTTGTAGAAAAACCAATCGTGATTTCTGCATCATACGTTTTCGATTTATCTGTTAAGTATTCTACAATCTTCGTTGCTCTTCCGATACAAATAGGCAGAACACCTGAAACCTCTGGGTCGAGGGTGCCTGTATGTCCGACTTTTTTTGTGTGCAAAATTTTTCTTACCTTAAACACACAGTCGTGGGAGGTCATACCTCTTTCTTTATGTAATAAAAGAACACCATTTATCATCTGCGTTCTCTCCTTTCATAAACGATGAAAAAGGACAGACGATCATCGCCTATCCTTATTTCAACGTCTTATTCGTGATCTTTTGTGTTTAATTCAGCAATCAGGCTTTCAATTCGGTTTCCGTAATCTACGGATTCGTCGAATTCAAAATGAAGTTCTGGTGTTTTTCGAAGTCTGATTCGATTGCCAATTTCAGAGCGGATGTACCCTTTAGCCTTTGCAAGGCCTTTTAAGGTTTCCTCTCTTTTCTTCTCGTCGCCAAGAACAGAAATGTAGACTTTGGCAATTTGCAAATCACCGGATACTTCGACATCGGTTACAGTCAAAAAGCCGATTCTTGGATCTTTTAGCTTTCTGCCTAGAATGTCGCCCAATTCTTTTTTCATTTGCTCACCCACACGGGTTGCTCTCATACTCATGATCTTATCACCTCTAATTAAAACCACTCAGTTTTCGTGATCGTTCGTTCAATTTCTGGAAAAGAATCGATAAAGCTTAATACACGCTGAAGCTCCTTTTCCACTTGAACCCGAGATGAGGAAATCACGGCGATTCCAATTGATGTACGCTGCCATGTATCCTGGTAATCCATTTCAGCAATGGTTACATTGAATTTATGACGCGTTCTTGTCAATATACGCTGAAGAACCGCACGTTTTTCCTTCAGTGAGGATGCATCATAGATCATGCACTCACATTCGGTATAACCGATCATTTTCTTTCGATTTCTTGCATAACGAATGATTCCATAACATCACCTTCACGGATATCATTGTATTTCTTAATGGTAATACCACATTCATAGCCTTGTGAAACTTCTTTCACATCATCTTTAAATCGTTTTAATACGTCAACTTCGCCTTCGAAAATAACGACGCCGTCACGGATTAAGCGGATTCCGCTATCTCTTGTAATCGTTCCTTCAGTTACATAGCCGCCAGCAATTGTACCGATTTTAGATACTTTGAACGTTTGACGAACTTCAACTTGACCGATGACTTTTTCTTCATATTCAGGGTCAAGCATCCCTTTCATCGCAGCTTCAATTTCATCGATGACTTTATAGATAATGCGGTGCAAGCGGATATCTACGTTTTCTGTTTCAGCTGTGCTCTTCGCATTTCCATCAGGGCGTACGTTAAAGCCGATTACGATGGCATTAGAAGCACTTGCTAAAATGATGTCTGATTCTGTAATCGCTCCAACACCCGTATGGATGATTTTCACTTTTACGCCTTCGACTTCAATTTTTTGTAGAGCTGCCGTTAATGCTTCAGCAGAGCCTTGTACGTCTGCTTTCACGATCAAGTTGATATCTTTTACGTCACCTTGTTTGATTTGCTCAAATAGGTCGTCTAGAGATAATTTTGCTTTGTCTGAACGCTGTTCGTCCAGCTGTTTAGAAGCACGCGCCTCACCAACTTGACGAGCTGTTTTTTCATCTTTGAATACGAGGAACTGATCCCCTGCATTCGGTACATCGTTTAAACCAGTGATTTCAACAGGTGTAGATGGTCCTGCTGTTTTCACGCGGCGGCCGATATCATTGACCATTGCACGTACACGGCCAAATGTATTTCCGACAACGATTGGGTCACCTACTTGAAGGGTACCTGTTTGAACAAGAAGGGTTGCAACAGAACCTCTTCCTTTATCAAGCTCAGCCTCGATAACAGTCCCTTTTGCCGCACGATTTGGGTTGGCTTTCAATTCTGCTACTTCGCTGACAAGAAGGATCATTTCGATCAATTCGTCAATGCCTTCACCTGTTTTTGCAGATAGTGGCACGAAGATCGTTTCCCCGCCCCAAGCTTCTGGTACAAGACCATGCTCAGTTAATTCCTGCATCACGCGGTCAGGGTTTGCTGTTGGTTTGTCAATTTTATTGACAGCGACAATGATTGGCACTTCTGCCGCTTTCGCATGGTTAATCGCTTCAATTGTTTGCGGCATGACACCATCATCTGCTGCAACAACCAGAATTGTCGTATCGGTTACTTCGGCACCACGTGCACGCATCGTTGTAAATGCTGCGTGTCCAGGTGTATCAAGGAACGTAATTTTTTTGCCGTTTTCTTCGATTTGGTATGCACCGATATGCTGCGTAATTCCACCTGCTTCGCCTTCGACGACTTTTGTCTTACGAATGCTGTCAAGAAGAGTTGTTTTCCCGTGGTCAACGTGTCCCATGATCGTTACAACTGGAGGGCGTACTTGCATATCTTCTTCTTTATCTTCAACTTCATACTTTTCAAGTTCAGTTTCTTCTAAAATAATGACTTCCTCTACTGGAACACCATATTCAGAAGCGATTAATTCAACTGTATCTTTGTCAAGTTCTTGGTTGATCGTTGCCATGACACCAAGCATCATCAGCTTTTTGATGATTTCAGCTGTTTCTTTTCCAAGCTCATCAGCCAGCTGGCCGACGGTCATTGAATTTGTAAATTCAATTTTTTCAGGAAGCTCTTTTTTAGGCTTCACAGGTCTAGCTTGCTGATGCTGCGGTTTGTTATTTCCACCACGTTTATTTTTGTTTTTATTTTGGTTGTTGTTTTTTTTGTTTTTATTAAATTGATTATTCTGCACGTCATTCTTCTTTCTATCATTGTTTTTGTTAGATGATTGTTTTTTTTGTTCTGCGGGTTTCTCGTTAGTTGTCTCTTTTGCTTTGGCTTTTTTATAGATAGCGTCTAGCTTTTTCACAGTGTCGTCTTCAAGCGTCGCCATGTGGTTGTTCACTTCCACGTTCATATCCTTAAGCGCTGCTATAATATCTTTACTTGAAACATCTATGGCTTTTGCGTATTCATATACTCTCACTTTAGCCATTCGTTCACCCCCAAATAAATTAATCGAGCAAGCTTATGAGCTTCTTAGCGAAGCCTTGGTCAGTGACAGCGACAACTACGCGAGCTTCTTTCCCGATAGAACGTCCGAGAACGGAACGGTCTTCAACTTTTCTAACCGGAACATTATAAAATTTGCATTTGTCAGATACCTTTTTTTCTGTGTTAGGTGAGGCATCTGCTGCAAGAAGAACCAGCTTAGCACGCGCATGTCTAATTTCTTTGATCACCAGATCTTCTCCTGACACGACTTTACGAGCTCGATTTGCTAGACCAAGCAAAGGATACCATTCAGATTCATTCATTAGGTTTTTTCACCTTTTCAGCTAGTTCTAGTAATTCTTCAAATATGTGTTCGTCAATCTGTGTCTGAAATTGCTGCTGTAAACTGCGTTTGTTCTTTGCCGCAAGAATGGTTTCTTTATCGAGAGAAAGGTAAGCCCCGCGTCCGTTCATTTTTCCGGTAGCGTCAACAGACACTTCTCCTTCTTTCGAACGAACAACACGGATCAGTTCTTTCTTTGGTTTCATTTCTCCCGTCACGACGCATTTTCTAAGCGGGATTTTTTTTCGGCTTTTCACCTTTTATATCACCTCTTATTCGTCAGATTCCTCAGCTACTGGTTCAGCCTCTAAGAAAAGAGATTCAGAGTCTTCAGTTCTTGGGAAAATACCGAGTTCCCTTGCATCTGTTTCGCTTTTAATGTCAATTTTCCAGCTGGTCAGCTTCGCTGCAAGACGAGCATTTTGACCTCTTTTACCAATCGCTAATGATAGCTGATAATCAGGGACAATGACTGTTGTCGCCTTGTCTTCTTCATTCACAATGACATCAAGTACTTTTGATGGACTCAGCGCATTGGCAACAAATTCAACCGGGTCATTAGACCAATGGACAATGTCAATTTTTTCGCCTTTTAGCTCATTGACAATTGCTTGTACACGCTGGCCTTTTGGTCCAACACAGGAGCCAACTGGATCAACATCAGGATCATCTGTACGAACAGATATTTTAGAACGGTCTCCAGCTTCTCTAGCAACCGATTTAAGCTCTACAGTACCATCATAAATTTCTGGTACTTCAATTTCAAATAAACGCTTTAAAAGACCTGGATGTGTTCTAGACACATAAATTTGTGGTCCTTTTGTTGTTTTTTCTACTTTTGTAATGAACACTTTAATGCGGTCATGAGGTTTGTATTCTTCATTTGGCATTTGTTCATTGACAGGAAGAAGGGCTTCGATTTTGCCAAGTGACACGTAAATGAATTTACTGTCAATTCGCTGAACGATTCCCGTCATAATGTCTTCCTCGCGGTCGATAAACTCAGTGTAGATCACACCACGCTCTGCTTCTCTTACTCGCTGCGTCACAACTTGTTTCGCTGTCTGAGCTGCAATGCGCCCGAAGTCTTTTGGTGTGACTTCAATCTCAACGACGTCACCCACCATGTAATTCGGGTTAATATTGGCTGCATCATCTACAGAGATTTCAAGGCGAGAATCATACACTTCATCTACAACATCTTTTCTTGCGAACACACGAATCGTTCCCGTTTCGCGGTTTAAATCAACACGAACATTTTGTGCTTGATTAAAATTACGCTTATATGCAGAAATGAGTGCAGCTTCTATCGCTTCAATTATAATTTCTTTACTAATACCCTTCTCTTTCTCAAGAACAGTCAGGGCATCTAACAACTCACTACTCATTTTTATGGTTCCCCCTTATATCAATGAAAAGGTTAATTGAACGAAACTGCTAATCTTGCGTTAGCTATTTTTTCGTATGGAATATTGATCTCTTTCTTTCTTGTCTTGATCTTCACTGTCACTGTTGCAATCTCACCATCAAAGCTTGTAAGCTCACCTTCAAATGCTTTTTCACCATCAATTGGTTCATATGTTTTCATGAAAACATTTTTTCCAAGTGCTTTTTCAAAATCAGCTTTTTTCTTTAATGGGCGCTCCGCTCCAGGAGAGGACACTTCAAGAAAGTAGTTTTGGCTAATCGGATCTGCCTCATCAAGCTTTTCGCTCAAGGCTTCGCTCACTTTGGCACACTCTTCGATATCGACACCTTTATCAGAGTCAATAAACACGCGAAGGAACCAGTTTTGACCCTCTTTGACAAATTCAACATCAACGAGTTCAAGCTGTAAGCCATCTAAAATTGGCTGCACCATTTCGCTTACGACATCCACTACTTTTTTGCTCATTCTCTTCCTCCTTGTGCTTTCGATAAACGCTCTTATCAATCATTCTGCATAAAAACCCTGCTTTATGTGAGCAGGGGGAGCAGAAAACGGATGAATAATGTCGAGACAAAAATTGCCTGTTCAATACAAAAGAGCGGGTTTCCCCACTCTTGTCTCGGTAATCGTTAGCATTTCCATAAAAACTATACCATATCCAATTTTTTTATGCAAATGAAGTTCCTTATTCAGCAGGCATTCATCATCGGTTTTTTTCATTCATTCTTTTCGCATGTTCACTGATAAGTGCTGCCTCCCTGCTCCCTTTTATGATGCGGAATCCGTCATAATCCGGATAGAGCGAGTCATCGTCCTGAATGCTTGTTAAAATCCAAAATTGACTGCCAGCACCTCCAAGCCGCTCTACCGCTGACAGCCAGCTTTGATATACGTCTGGACGAGCTGATTGATTTTGGTAGCCAAACTCTTCTAGCACAACTGGTTTTCCGATTGAATTTCCGCGGGTGATATGGTCTTCGATCCATTTCACTCCCCAGACAGCAGACTTGTTCCAGTGATCTGGGTACAGATGATAGGTTCCATAATCGATATTAGGAAGAGATGTTAGACGGTCCCAATCGACGCCTTCCCCTCCTCCGTAAAACCAATCTTCATGTCCTGGTATACGAAAGAATCCTTCATCTCCTACTGCAACAAGGTGGTGACGATCAAGCGATTTGATCCATGTACTCATTTCATCTGCCCATTTGACTAGTCCATTTCCCGTTGGATCTGACTGCATCCGCGGCTCGTTGGCTAATTCCCACGTCATAATAGCTGGGTCGTCTTTATATTGAACACCTGTATACGTATTGGTTCTTTCTAATACATAGCGGACATAATTTTTGTAAGCCTTTTGAATACGAGGATCTGTATAAAAGGTATCATGCGATCCTGCCCCGAACCACTTCACATATTGATTCATACCGCCGAAGTCATCCCAATTGTTCACTAGTGGGATGACAAGCTTTATTCCTTCCTTTCCTGCTTTATAAATGGCATAATCTAGTTTTTGAAATCCCGATTCTTCATAGACCCCTGGACTAGATTGTAAGACTGAGTTTTCTTGAGGGGCCCCGTCGTGAAAGCCCCAAATCCGTATGACCTTTAAATTCATTGCTTTCATATCATCGAACACAGCATCTACCATTTTTTTAGATTTGTAATGGAAATAGTAATTATTTGTGCCGGCGAAGTAAAATGGTTGATTGTTCAGCGTAAATTGTGTACCAGACGTCTGCACATAAGCGGCCGCTTTAATCGTAAGCGAAAACCAGCCGGACCATATAGCGGCCACAAGTATGAAGCAAGATACTCTTTGAGCCCACTTTTTCATTTACATTCTCCTCACAATCTATCTCTATCCTTCTTGAGGCAGGATCACGTCTAGTTGAAACGGTGTTTGTTCATTTGAATCAAGTTCAATCGTCTGCTGTTTCAACATTTTACTTTCTTTACCGATTCGAACCTCATATGTTCCGTGAAATGCTGGACATCTCACATGGCCATTAGCATCTGTTTTTTCAATTCTTTGGGTCGTCCACTCATTTAGAAGCTTTTCATAACGTCTTCCTGCTTCATTTAAAGACCAATCATAATTCACGATGGCTGCATTTTCCCCTCTCCAATGGGCACCTGCCCAAAATCCCCACATCAGCACTCCTTTTACGGCTGGATGACTAAATGCGACGCGATATAAAGCTTCCAGGTTATCCGCTCTTCGATTAGGGTCAGGGTGAACCGAATCGTACTCTGTGACCCATATTGGAAGACCTAGCTCAGCAAGCACATCGAGTCTCTCTTTGACAATGACTGGATCGACCCGTTCTTCAAAATGGCCTTGAACCCCAATCGCCTCAATAGGTGCGCCTAACTGACGCAGTTCATTGATATGCGCTTTATAGGCATGGTGTTCACCATATGAGATCACATTATAATCATTCACAAACAATAGTGCTTGAGGGTCAATTTTTTTCGTTTCTTCATACATCCACTTCCAAATATTTTTCCCAAAGCGATCTTTAAAAAATGAACCATGCATCATTTCATTGTTTACATCCCAATGACGGAACCTTCCCTTAAAGTGATTGCCCGCATGCTCAAGCCGGTTTTTCATGGCTTCATATACTTCATGATTTGGCAGTGACCTTAGCCAGCTTGGATTCGCATCCTCTACCTCCCAAAACAAAGCGTGCCCTCTCACTGGAAGCTGATGTCGATCTGCAAAATTCAGCATCGCATCTGCTTTTTCGTAGGTGATTCTCCCTCTTTGTGGCTCATTCGCATACCATTTTGCCTCATTTTCAAAAACAGCCCAATTAAAATGTTTCACGAAAAAATCAGCATATTGTTGATTAAATAACACTTGATCATTCATCGCTGAACCAAAGGCGAATTCATGTCTGATTTGCTTTATTTCAACCCCTATACCTGCTATTGGCTTTTTTTCACCGTTTGTTACGTTGATCACAAGATCTCTTTGTCTATGCTCTGAGATTCGATCATCCGCCTCTTTTTTCCACATCAGACTGTCCTGTCCATTTTCGCCCCTATTGAATGAATGATGAAGAAAACTTCTTTCTTTGACCATATAAACTCACCCTTATCTTCATTGGATTCTTGATATTTTCTATTCAAACTGCCGGCTAGAAGCCGACAGCTTGAATTTGACCTTTGATCTCTTAGTTGATCAGACGATGATATTCAGCATAGGCAGTGGCCATATCCACTTGAGACCAGAAGCGGTGATAAGTGAAAACTGGTGCACCATTCTCCCATTTGCCTGTAGCTTCATTAAATGAAGACTGATATTTACTTTCGAGTGAAGACCACGCTGGATCTTGTTTAATCTTCGGACGAAGGTCAGCAAAACTCGTATAGACCCCATTCCCTCCTCGCTGCGGGTCAGAAGGAACGGTGCTTGCTCCAGGAATCTGATTTCCTTGACCAAATGTCCCGTTCCATCCATTTGGGAAATACACTTCTTTTCTAAAGAAACGGTCATAGTCTTCTCTATCTTCCTCGGTCACTATGCCGACACCATCATTGTAATTCCATGCAACCTCTAGGAGCTGCGCGGCTGCATCTTTCGCTCTTGCACCAAGCGCTGTATAATCACCTGTTTCCAGCTTTGTGGCTGCAGCAAAGAATATTAAAGCTTTGGCAAGACTCCCTAATACGCCCGTATCCTGAGTCGGATCTTTTGTGACAGCTGTTAAATTTGGATTTCCTGTTGCAGACTGGAACCCATTCCAAGTATCCGGCTGCCCGCTCCAAGCAATATTTCCAGGAAGCCAAAACTCTCCAGGCGCACTTGTTGTAGCAACCGAAACATTTGTTCCTCCTAGAATTCTCTGTCCTTGCTCATCTAAGAAATAACCCTCTTCATCCGACACAGGACGGCTGCCGGTAAAAATGTAATCTAATGCATAGTTGACCCATTTTGTTATGGCAGATTTGGCCATTTGGACATTTTCAGATGTTTTGTCGCCATCTTTGACAAAAATATAATAAAGCTCTGCTACGCGCTCCATTGGCCACGCCTGCATTCCAAACCAGTTATTTGATGGCGGATCAAGGTAAACAGGCGCATCTTCATATGCCATATCGTAAAAAGTACTTCTTCCCGCCGGATAAGCACTATAGTCTCCATTCCAGCTATTGGTTGCGCCTCCTGCTATGGCTCCTTCTTTCGATTGAAGCCATACGTAAAATTCAAGCTGCCTCTTTAAAGTTTTTTCCCAATCGCTTGCCCCGGTAGCAGAAGATGGCTTTAAGCCTCCTTTATCTGTGGATAAAGCATAAGCGGCGACAGGATTTTGATATCCCTGATGACAATGGCTCGCTCCGATACGCCATGACCAGTTGGCATACTCCCCAAGTCCTCCGCCCCAAGAGGTATACCACGCCATTAAGTAATGACAGGCACCCTTTCCGTTTCCAGGATACGGATTCCCCTGCTTCCCGCTTCCAATCGTTTGAAAATATTTATCGTACATACCGTAACGGAGGAAATCCCCCATTTTTTTCGCTTTATCAAGATAAGCTGTCTGATTATAGCCGAGCTCCTTCGCCCAATACATCGCTTGTATCGCACGTGCATCAGCATCTGTTGCATTCGTATAACGCCACTGAGCAGCTGGATCTTGATTTTCTTTTGTGAACAAGCTCATAAAGCCTTCATTCGGCTTACCAAAAGATTTATCGTCTTGTGATGGATGAGGGATGGACTCCCATACAGATTCCTGTGGACCACGCTGGAATGTGTTCACATATGCGGCTGTATGTGATGGGTTGAGCAAGTTCCCATAGCCATACCAGTTATCTACGTCAAGGAGCCAGTGCATTAAATACGTTTCATTTGATCCATAGGTTGATTTTAATTCACCATCAATTGGATCTTGACCAGCAGGACGGGCACCGGTTAATTGGCTTGGGTATTGATCCGGAAATGGTTTCTCTGCTGCGTATGTGGCTGGACTGGACGGATTATAAGCATTCATATGCGGCTGCTCATCATGCCCATCTTCATTGACTGGGATGATGTACTTCTCCATATTGTCCCAAGCTGCCTCTAATTTGCTCCAATCCCCTGTGTAATGTCCGTACAGCACCTCAAGCCATAGCCAATAGCTATACGCTTCCGAAGTTGTCATATGTCCGTAATCAGGCGCTTCACAAATGAGCGTCTCGATTGAATGGTACGGAATTCCTTCTGGTGAAAAATATCCATTCGCATCGCTTTTGATTTGATGATAAAGCGTTAAAAACCGTTCTTTATTTGACAAGTCCTTCACCCTTTCAATAAAATCGTTGATTTTTATTTGTCTGGAAGTGTGCCAAATACTAAAGCACCATCGTCAAAGACAGGAATCTTCGTTGTTTTTTGCATAGTGGATGTTAATCCTTGATAGGAATAATCATTTGAGGCATCCCATATATTCGATCCATTTGGAGCAGATATTCGAAATTGTATTTCCTTCTTATGCTCAGATTCTCCTCTAGGAGAAATAGCTACGCCGGTAAAATCAATTTCTGCAAAATAGACGCGAGCTGATGCGTCATATACCTTTAAAGGCGATAAGGAAGCGCCTTCATTGTAGGCTGCTGTCACCTGAATATCCTTTTCAGTCAATCCCTTTGCAAAGACCTCGCTCAGATTAACGTAATACCTGAAGGAGAGTGTTTGACTGGTTCTTGCCGGCCAGCCGGACCTGTTGTACAGCACTGCTTTCACTTGAGTAGATGTTGTATCGTTATGCATCACAGCTGCCTCTACAAAAAACTCATCCTCCACCTGTTCTTTAGGCGGGAAATTTGGCAGCTTTGATTGGCCTTGACCAAAGAGCTGCACCATTTTGGCGATATTTCCAGTAAAGGCGGCATTATAATCAGTCGCCACTTCGTTAGATATATAATCAGAGATGTCATCGTCATATTGATCCTGTGCATTAGGACCTCCAACAAGCGCTCCATAAAGTGTGTGCCGGTGATTTGGAGGGTTTGTCAGCTGGTTAGACCATGAGCCATGTGCAGTACGATGGTGCGGGTGCTTCGGCGGATTCTGGCCAAACCCAACGACGTAGCTTCTATTCAGCGGATTATCACCTAACATATAGTGAGTTTGCTTGATCGCAAACGATTGGTATCGATTCTTCTTTTCTTGATCAGATACCCAATCAGCATAAACAAAGGCTAAAAATGCTGCATTGGCGGCATAACGAAGTGAACCCCATTGATCTAGCCATGCCAAACCACCAGGCGTATAGGTGATTCTTTCTACTTTTCCATTTTGAACGAGACCTGTGGTCCAGTAATCAAGATTGCGCTCAGTGGATTCTATAAATCTGTTCTCTTTCGTGATTCTTGCAAGTAAGATTTGTGAAGCAAAAAAAGTATTGTCCCATGACATGGTAAACGTATAATCCCAATCCTCCGGCCATTCCTCTACCGCTTTTAATGCTTGGTTTAAATAAGTTTCTTCATTTGTCGCCAAGTACAGCCAGATTCCGCCCCAAATCAGTTCGTCAACATAGCCGCTCCAGGAGTTGTAAAATGGCTGCGCATTGGTGACACAATCTGAATATTTGCCGCGATACTTGTCAGCAAATGCATATAGCTGTTTAGCGTGCGTCAAAAGCTTTGCCGCATAAGACGCATCTGTTTCTTTAAAAATGATAGAACCTGCTGCTAAAGCCGCCGCAGTTTGTGCAGCTACTTCTGTTCCAGGACAATGTTCATCAATTTTAAAAGCTGGCCGGTTCATCGGCATCACTTCTGCTGGTCCCCACCAAGCATGATCAGCATTTCCATCACCTACTTGCGCCCAAAATTCATTCGGGCCCGTATGTGCTTTCAAAAAATAATCCGTTGCCCACTTGATTTGATCTAGTATCTCATCAAGCAGCTCCGCCTCTTCATAAGCTTCCCGGTATTCATATACTGTCCATGCAAGCACGGCTGCTGAATAAGCCATCGGAAGTCCAAATTTCACATGATCTCCTGCATCATACCAGCCACCAGTTAAATCATGCCCAACATCCTTCCCGTCCTCTAGCCCAGAATCTCCCCGCCAGTTAAGACGATTGTTTTCCGGAAGCCGGCCTGACCGCTGCGCTTCATAAAAAAGCATGGATTTTTGTAAAACCTCTACATAGTTGTAAGATGCCATTTCTCTATTGCTCACCCCTTCTTTTTAGTGAAACATTGATCAATAGACGCACCGCCTCCTTTTGATACTTCGTTTCGTGATCTGTACAGTTTTGAAAAGAATCAAATATGTTTCAAAAATAAGCATAGTAAACAGCAATCAGCTTTACGCTCATCGAAGTTTTCTCTTGATTCTCCTTCTGACTGTACCCAGAATGATCATATGTCGCTTAAGAACATTTCAGACGGCGAAATTCTCTTTTGAGCTCTATTTGGGTAGAAAGAATGACATACAATCTCTTCTCTTAAAACATCACGCTAAATCAAGATATATGAATGGATATGAAAATAATTCCAGTTGGTGAAAAATCTTTATTAGTTAACATAATAATATTATTGTATATATAGAAAAGAACGCCCTTTTAAGGGCGCTCTTATTCATCACATTAAAATAAAGAAAGCTGATTTTGATCAGGAAGTGCTTCTAAACAGCCTTGACGATCTAAATACTCAAGAATAGTCTTTGAGACTTTTCCACGCTTTTGTAAATCTTCTTTTGAAAGGAATTCCCCATCTTGCCGCGCGCGGACAATATTTAATGCAACGTTTGTGCCGAGTCCAGGGATCGAGTTGAATGGCGGAATTAATCCGTCTCCATCAATGATAAACTCTGTTGCACTTGAGCGGTACAGGTCCACTTTTTTGAAGTGGTAGCCTCTTTCACACATTTCAAGCGCAAGCTCTAGCACAGTTAATAGGTTCTTTTCTTTCGGTGATGCATCTAAACCTTTTGAATTAATATCATCCATAACGGCTCGAATCGCATTCGATCCTTTTGTCATCGTTTCAATATCAAAGTCATCCGCACGAACGGTAAAGTAAGCCGCATAGTACAGGAGTGCATGATGCACCTTGAAATAAGCAATACGAACAGCCATCAATACATAAGCAGCCGCGTGGGCTTTAGGGAACATGTATTTGATCTTTTTACAAGAATCAATATACCAGTTTGGTACATTATTATTCTTCATTTCTTCTTCCCATTCAGGAGGAAGTCCCTTTCCTTTACGAACAGATTCCATGATTTTAAAGGCAAGTGACGGCTCTAAGCCTTGATAGATGAGATAGACCATAATATCATCACGACACCCAATTACTTCACTTAGTTCACACGTTTTATTGTGAATGAGCTCTTGTGCGTTTCCGAGCCATACATCCGTACCGTGTGAGAGTCCAGAAATCTGAACAAGCTCTGAGAAGGTCGTTGGTTTTGTATCCTCTAGCATTTGCCGAACAAATCTTGTTCCAAATTCCGGGATACCGAGTGTACCTGTTTTACAGCCTATTTGCTCTTCTGTTACACCTAGCGGCTCTGTCCCTTGGAAAATCTTCATGACTTCAGGGTCATCTGTTGGAATCGTTTTTGGATCGATTCCGCTTAAATCTTGAAGCATACGAATGACCGTTGGATCATCGTGCCCAAGAATATCCAGCTTGAGCAAGTTATCGTGAATCGAATGGAAATCAAAATGTGTCGTCTTCCAATCAGAACCTGTCGCATCTGCTGGGTATTGAATAGGTGAGAAATCGTAAATATCCATATAATCCGGCACAACGATAATCCCGCCTGGATGCTGGCCCGTTGTCCGTTTTACCCCTGTACAGCCTTGTACAAGCCGGTCGATTTCAGCACCTCTCATATGAAGGTTATGATCCCCTGCATAGCCTTTCACATAACCGTATGCTGTTTTTTCTGCAACGGTACCAATCGTACCTGCTCGGTATACATACTCTTCTCCGAACAACTCTTTCGTATAGTTATGCGCGATCGGCTGATATTCGCCTGAGAAGTTCAAGTCAATATCAGGAACTTTGTCTCCTTTAAAACCTAAGAACGTTTCAAACGGAATATCATGTCCGTCTTTTTTATACGGCGTTCCACATTCAGGACAGTCTTTATCTGGAAGGTCAAAGCCTGAACCAACAGATCCGTCATTAAAGAACTCAGAGTGCTTACAGCTTGGGCATACATAATGAGGTGCAAGTGGATTTACTTCAGTAATCTCTGTTAATGTCGCAACAAGAGATGAGCCGACAGATCCCCTTGAACCAACAAGATATCCATCATCAAGTGATTTTTTTACGAGCTTATGAGAGATTAAGTAAATAACGGCGAAACCATGACCGATAATACTTTTTAATTCTTTCTCAATGCGGTCTTCTACGATTTTCGGCAGGTCATCTCCGTAGATACTGCGCGCCATTTGATAGCTCATTTCCCGTATTTCTTCATCTGCACCTTCAATTTTTGGTGTGTAAAGATCATCTTTGATAGGTTTAATGCTTTCGACCATCTCAGATACTTTTTGCGTATTTGTTACGACGATCTCTTTCGCTTTTTCGTCTCCTAGGAAGGAGAACGCTTCGAGCATTTCATCTGTCGTTCTAAAATGAACTTTTGGCAGTTCATGTCGGTTCAGCGGATTCGCTCCACCCTGTGATGAAATTAAGATTTTACGATAAATTTTGTCTTCTGGATGCAGGTAATGTACATTCCCAGTCGCCACAACTGGTTTATTCAGCTTTTCGCCAAGTTTGACAATGTTTGTGATGATTTCTTTTAACGCACGTTCATCTCGAACTAGCTCAAGCTGCAGCAGGTGCTGATACACTTCTGGCGGATGTACCTCTAAATAGTCATAAAATGCTGCAATGTCTTCCACCTCATCAGGTGACTTTTGCATCATTCCTTCAAATACCTCACCCTTATCACAAGCAGACCCAACAATTAAACCTTCTCGATATTTCTCAAGCTGTGAGCGCGGAATACGCGGAACCCGATAGAAATAATGAATATGAGAAAGTGAAACAAGCTTAAATAAATTCTTAAGACCTGTCTCATTTTGAGCAATCAAAGTTGCATGGTAAGGACGTGAGCGCTGATAAGCATTCGACTGCCCCATGTTTTCATTCAATTGATCGTGATAGGCAATCTCTTTCTCAGCCGCATCTTTTAGCATCTTCAGCATGAGATAGCCTGTCGCCTCTGCATCATAAATCGCCCGGTGATGCTGCGTTAGTTCAATATCAAACTTTTTACAGAGGGTGTTCAGCCGGTGATTTTTAAATTCTGGGTAAAGGAAACGGCCAAGTTCAAGTGTATCAATGACAGGGTTTGACGCTTTATCTGTTTTTAAGAGGCGTTTATACGCTGCATTTAAAAAGCCCATATCAAAGCTCGCATTGTGCGCAACAAGAATATCTTGTCCAATCCATTCTTTGAAATCCCGTACGACGTCGACGACATCTGGTGCATCTCTCACCATATCATCGGTGATACCTGTTAATTCGATGGTTGTCGCTGATAACGGGTGATGGGGATTTGCAAACGCCTCAAAGCGGTCAATGATTTCCCCGCCTTTGATTTTCACTGCTGCCAGCTCAATGATCGTGTCATAAACGGCTGAAAGTCCAGTTGTCTCTACGTCAAATACGACATATGTCGCATCCTCTAACAAGCGGTGCTCTGGGTTATATGCAATCGGTACCCCGTCGTCCACTAAATTGATTTCCACACCGTACATCATTTTGATGCCATGCTTTTTACTTGCTGCATACGCATCCGGGAAGGATTGTACAACGGCATGATCTGTCAGGGCAATGGCTTCATGTCCCCATTTTTTTGCTTGTTCAACAAGCCTGCCGATGCCAGTGACAGCATCCATTTGGCTCATAGGTGAATGTAAATGAAGCTCCACACGCTTTTCACCCTCAGGTGCTGTATCTTCTTTCAGCTGCGGTTTCATTTCATTGACATCATTAGCGATCATGACAAGATCTCTGACAAACGTATCATTTTGAATGCTTCCTCTTGCTTTCACCCACATGCCTTTTTTCAATGATTTCATCAGCTGAGCATCTTCTTTTTCTCTTGCAAACATTTTGATCAATATACTATTTGTATAATCAGTGATCTTAAAGATACAAAGCGTTCTCCCGCTTTTCAGCTCACGCGTTTCTGCATCGAATACGTAGCCTTGAACGGTGATTCTTCTTTCCTCGTCCATGATACTGTCAAGCGTACGAATTTCTTCATTGTCTTTGATTTGATAGCCAATCATCAGAGGGCCTGATGGAGCTTCATCCTGCTCCTCACTTTCTTTCTTCTCCATCTCAGTGAGGGCTTGCATGGCTCTTTCTTGATCTTCAGCAAGCTTTTGTTCTCTGAACTTCTGAATCTCTTGATCTGATACAAAAATTTCTGTATCGAATTGCAGCTCTGGAAAACCTACTTGTTTAAATGCGGCCTGGAGCATCGGGCTGTACTTCTTCTTAATAGCGAGTGCCTCTGTTTCGCTTTTCGTTTTAATGATGATTTTATGACCAGACAGCGATGGCTTTTGCTGCTGAAGCAAACTGATGATTGGGGGAGAAATTCCTTGAAGTTCTTCCACACAATGTGACCAGTACGATTGTACGAGTTCTTCAGAGATGTGCGGATCACTCACTTCAATTGTACAAGTAATTTGTGCAATATGAGAAAATGCATTTGTCAGTCTGCTGAGAAACATGGCGTATACTTTGTAAGGCAAAAGAGCCTTAAATTTAAAAAGGAAATGCCATGTTTTCGACGCCTTGTGCACCGTCAATTTGACGATTTCCCCTTCTTCAAAGTAACGACTGAGGTCATCATCTGTCATTTGAATCTGATTGAGTAATATATGAAATTGCCGCCGTGTGATCGGTAATTGTTCATCCAAGACAGGACCCTCCTTTTTTCAATCAGAAAGGTACCTCTTTTCTACAGGAGGTACCTTCATTTTTTTGTTCGTTTTATGCTTGGCGTATAAATGAAATCAGATCATCAACAGATACTTCATGTGATTCACCTGATTTTCTAAACTTCACTTCAACAATACCTTCTTCTGAACGTTTACCGCAGCTAATGCGAATTGGCAGTCCAATTAAATCACTGTCTGCAAATTTCACTCCTGCACGCTCCTGGCGGTCATCGAAAAGTACGTCAAAGCCTTCATCTTCTAAGCGCTCGTACAACGTTTCAGCCAGTTCTTTTTGCGCATCGTTTTTCATATTTAATGCAAGGAGGTGAAGGTCATATGGTGCCACTGTTTCCGGCCAAATGATTCCTTTCTCATCATGATGCTGTTCAACAATCGCTGAAAGAGTTCTAGAGATGCCGATGCCATAGCAGCCCATAATCATTGGCTGCGCACGTCCATTCTCATCAAGGTACGTTGCATCCATTGACTCAGAATAACGAGTGCCGAGTTTAAAGACTTGTCCTACTTCAATCCCTTTTGCAAACTGGATTGTGCCTTCCCCGTCTGGAGAAACATCTCCTTCTTGAATCAAGCGAAGATCTGTGAATTCTTTCACTGACACATCACGTGCAGGGTTGACGTTGACATAGTGATAATCCGCTTCATTTGCACCAGCGACTGCATTTGTCATTCCCTTCACAGCAAGGTCCGCATAAATATCGACTTCTGCTTCCAGTTTAACAGGTCCAACAAATCCAGGCTCAGTTCCAGTGACTTCTAGCACTTCTTCGCGTGATGCTAGTTCGACAAGCTGTGCTCCTACTAAGTTTTTCACTTTCACATCATTTACTTCATGATCGCCTCTAGTAAGGATGAGAACATACGCATCATCTGCTTTAAACAAAACAGATTTCATGCATGCAGAAGGATCAACTTCTAAAAATCCAGCCACATCTTGGATTGTTTTCGCTTGCGGCGTGTAGACTTTTTCAAGCTCTTTGAAGTCCACAGGATTTGCTTCTTCTCCGTGATATACAGCCTCAGCCATTTCAATGTTTGCAGCATATGAGGAAGTATCAGAATAAGCGATGGTATCCTCTCCGACCTCTGAGAGTGCCATGAACTCATGTGTATCTTTTCCGCCCATTGCCCCAGAATCTGCAATGACTGGTCTAAAGTTGAGACCCACTTTTGAGAACACATTAGAATAAGCTGTAAACATTTTGTTGTATGTCTCGTCAAGGCTTTCTGGTGAAGAATGGAATGAGTATGCATCCTTCATAATAAATTCACGTCCGCGCAGCAGTCCAAAGCGTGGTCTCTGTTCATCACGGAATTTTGATTGAATTTGATATAGAGTTAAAGGTAGCTTCTTATACGATTTCACTTCACTGCGTACTAGTGATGTAATCACTTCTTCGTGGGTTGGACCAAGCGCAAATTCGCGGCCATGGCGATCCTTCATACGCATCAGTTCTGGACCGTATGTATACCATCTTCCTGACTCTTGCCACATTTCTGCCTGCTGAAGCACTGGCATTAACAGCTCAGCTGCGCCTGCCTTTTCCATTTCCTTGCGGACGATGGATTGAATATGCTGAATGACTTTATGCGCAAGCGGCAGATAATGATAGATTCCACTTGTATTTTGTCTAATAAATCCAGCTCTTACTAAGAGTTGATGGCTTTTTGCCTCAGCATCTGCCGGCACCTCTCGAAGAGTTGGAATGAAAGTCAGGGATTGTCTCATGTCGTTACACCTCATTTATGAAATAGGACTTCTCACAAAAACTCTTGTTTCCCGGAATGAGAAACAAGAGAGAATGGTTTTTATAAAAATAACCGCTGAATGTCATTCCACGTTACCACTAACATTAACAGCATGAGGAAAGCAACACCAATAAAGACAACAAGTGCTTCTTTCTCACGATTAATTGGTTTACCGCGAATGGCTTCAACAAATAAGAATAGTAAACGTCCTCCGTCTAATGCAGGAATCGGTAACAAATTCACGATGCCTAGGTTGATACTGAGGAACGCCGCAAACTGCATTAATGTTAACACACCTTGTTTGGCTACTTCTCCTGTCATGTCATAAATTCCAACAGGACCTGCTAACATATCTAGTGAAAATTGTCCTGTGACAATCTTTTGCAAGTTCGTTAAGATCAGACCTGCCGTTGAAATGACGGTTGTGCCTGAAGATGAAATAACTTTCAAAAATCCATTTTCCGTTGGCGGATATGATCCGAAACGGCCAATGCTTTTTCCGTCAGCTTTCACAGCTTCTGGTACAACCTGCACAGTGCTTTCTTTGCCGTCTCGGTCAATGACGACATTCATTTTTTTCTCAGGGTTCTTTTGAACTGTTTGAACGACGTCTGTCCAAGAATTCATTTTCTCGCCGTTAATGGACACGATGTGATCTCCCTGCATCAGTCCAGCTTCCGCCGCTCGTCCGTCTTTTGTCAGCTTACCGAGTACAGGATCATCAACGGTTACCCCTTGGATAAAGCCTAAAGCAACCAAAATCACATACGCCAGGATAAAGTTCATAATTGGTCCAGCTGCGATGGCTTTAATTCGCTGCCAAACCGTTTTTGAACCAAATTGACGATTGTATGGTGCAATTTGAATTTCTTCACCATCTGCAATATAGAAGCTTGTTTGACTGACATTGTAGCCAGTCAGAATATCTTCATTTCCAGCTTCATATCCCGAGATTCTCATGGCATGATCTAAATCGATCTGCTCCACTTCGATGACAAGTGCATCAGGATATTTTTCTTTATCATTTAAAATGATCTTTTCTACTTCATTTTGCTCATTGAATAAGAGCCCCACTGTATGACCTGGTTTAATTTCGATGACTTCTGGGTCTTCTCCAGCCATTTTCACAAATCCGCCAATAGGGAGGAGTCTAATGGTATAAACGGTTTCCTTTCGTTTAAAGGAGAAAATCTTCGGCCCAAAACCAATTGCGAACTCGCGGCATAAAATCCCCGCGCGCTGCGCCATAATTAAATGGCCAAGCTCGTGGAAAAAAACGAGCGTTCCAAAAATAATAATAAACGCAATCACTGTATTCACGAACATACCACCTTATGTGAGGATTGATTGAACAAAGTCTCGTGTATCTTTGTCCACTTCATGGATATCTTGCAAACTAGGCGTTGAAATCACATGATGTCTAATTAGTGCCTTTTCAATCAATTCTTCAATTTGCAGGAACGTTACTTTGCCTTTCAGAAATGCATCGACTGCTATTTCATTTGCTGCATTAAGTACAGCAGGCATTGTCCCTCCTATTTTACCTGATTCATAAGCAAAATGTAAGCAGCGATACCTGTCAAAATCCGCTTTTTGGAAATTCAATTGTCCAATCTCCCAAAGGTTCAATGATTTCGCTTCTTGTAACGGCGCCCTGTCAGGGTATGTGAGTGCATATTGAATAGGCACTCTCATGTCAGGTGTCCCTAACTGAGCCATGACGCTTTTGTCGTGAAATTCCACCATCGAATGGATAATGCTCTCTTTATGTAGCAACACATCAATTTGTTCATAAGGGATATCAAACAACCAATGTGCCTCGATCACCTCGAGCCCTTTATTCATCATCGTCGCTGAATCAATGGTGATTTTCGCTCCCATCGACCAGTTCGGGTGGTTCAGCGCTTCTTCAACCGTAACACCTTCAAGTTCAGTTCGTTTTTTATCTCGGAAACTACCACCTGAAGCTGTCACGATTAAGCGTTCAATATTTTTAGCTTGTTCACCTTGCAGGCATTGAAAAATAGCGGAATGCTCACTATCGACAGGAAGTAAAGGTACATCATATGTTTTAGCGTACTCTTTTACTATATGACCAGCTGTTACAAGTGTTTCCTTATTTGCGAGTGCAATCGTCTTTTTTTGTTCAATGGCCTTTAATGTTGGAACAAGTCCAACACTTCCTACAAGTGCATTTACCACTACGTCCACTGCATCATAGGTCGCTGCCTCGATGTTGGCTTCATCACCAGCAGCCAGCTTCACACCGTATGCAAATGAATGATTTTTTAGCATGCGATAGGTTTCTTCGTCTACACAGCCAACGAATTCAGGCTGAAAGCGCTCAATGATCGGAATCGCTTTTGCTATATTTCTGCCAAAGGTCATGGCTTTCAGCTTAAATTTGTCCGGGTGCTGCCTGATCACATCTAACGTTTGTTCTCCAATTGATCCTGTTGCGCCTAATAGCGAAATATATTTCAAATTGCCACTCCTTCTCTCGTTCAATAAGTTTCTATGAGGTTAGCTGGCAAACGTTGCGAGCAGTAAGTATAAAAACGGCAGAACGAATAAAAAGCTGTCAAACCTGTCCAAAATTCCGCCATGGCCAGGGAGAATTGTCCCTGAATCCTTCACGTGATAATGACGCTTTAAAGCAGATTCCACTAGGTCGCCAAGCTGTCCAAAGATACTGAGTAAAAGAGTAATAAACATCACAAGCAGATATGATGGCAAAAATCCTGTAACCGCCTGAAACACAAGTGACAACACGACCGCTGTGACGATTCCGCCGATAAATCCTTCTACTGTTTTGTTTGGGCTGATTTCAGGCCAAAGCTTTCGTTTCCCCATAGATTTCCCAATAAAGTAGGCTCCTGAGTCAGTAGACCAAATAATCACTGCTGCGAAGAAGATCGCACTCATGCCATATAAGCCTCTAATTTGGATAAAATAATAGAAACTAACGCCAATATATAATGTGGCTAATACAACAAAAGCAACCTCATCGAATGTAAAAGAGTTTTTGCTCAAAACTGTATAAGTTAAAAGTATTAAGACTGCGAATAAAGCAATCTGCATTTTTGATGCGTCCACGTTTGGGAAGAAACTGTTGTCTCCGCCCATTAAAAGCCAAAGCAATATTAAGCTGACAATACCAGGAAAGCTGAAAATCGAGATTTTTTTCATTCTTAAAAGCTCAAAGAGAGCGACACTTCCCATTAAATAAATCAGCAGGGTAAATGGCATCTGTCCATATATAACAGCAAGTAAAAAGACTGCAGCTGCCAAAACACCCGTCAAAATTCTTTGTTTCATCTGCACCACCCTCTAAATTCCACCGAACCTCCGGCCGCGGCGCTGGTACTCTCCAATAGCGCCTATAAGGTGCTCATCAGAAAAGTCAGGCCAAAGCACATCCGTAAAGACAAACTCGCTGTAAGCAATTTGCCAAAGCATAAAGTTGCTTAATCTAATTTCTCCACTCGTGCGAATGAGCAAATCCGGATCTTGAAGAGATTCTGTCATTAAATAAGCTGAAAACATCTCTTCTGTGATGTCTTCTGCTTGAAGCTTACCTTCTTTGACCATTTCAGAAATTTGTCTGCATGCGGAGACGATTTCTGTGCGCCCCCCGTAGTTGAGCGCAAAATTCAAAACGAGTCCGTCGTTATTTGCCGTACTCTTTACTGCATTCTCTACCGCTTTTTTCGTATGCTGCGGGAGGCCGTCTGGATCACCTGTTAAACGCACACGGACATTCTCCTCGATGAGTTCAGGCAGGTAGATGTTTAAAAATTCTTCAGGAAGTTTCATTAAAAAGTCTACTTCTAGTTTTGGACGTTTCCAATTTTCCGTAGAGAAAGCATACAAAGTCAGCACTTTGACATTCAGCTCATTTGCAAGCTTTGTCATGCGCTTGACGACTTTCATTCCTTCATGATGACCTGCTACCCGTGGAAGAGCACGTTTTTTCGCCCATCTTCCGTTCCCATCCATGATAATGGCGATATGTTCAGGAATTTCTCCATTTAATATGTCTTCTTTTGTCAGGCTTTCTAAGTTGGAAGCTGCTGTTTGCTGATTCTTCCAATTTTTGAGTATATTGAGCATGAGATTCCTCCATCACCCAAAAAGGTTGCGTTCCCGCTAATAATATAGTCATCAACAGTATTAACAAAAAAACCCCCTGTAAACATGAAGAGGGTCTTTTCACTATTATCTATTGTACATAGTTTTTTCTTAAACTTCCATGATTTCTTTTTCTTTATCTTTCGTCACGTCATCAATTTTAGCGACATATTCATCTGTCAATTTTTGGACATCCTCTGTCGATGATCTTAATTCATCTTCAGTGATCTCCCCATTTTTCTCAAGCTTTTTCAAATCATCGTTTGCATCACGACGAACGTTACGAACAGCTACTTTTGCTTCTTCTGAGTATTTTTTCACTACTTTCACAAGCTCTTTACGTCTTTCTTCTGTCAGCGCAGGAATCGCAATGCGGATCACATTTCCGTCACTTGTTGGCGTGATGCCAAGATCAGACTTTTGGATCGCTTTTTCGATATCACCGATTGCTGTTTTATCGTAAGGTGTGATAATCAGCATACGTGCTTCTGGCACTGTGATTGACGCAATTTGGTTAAGAGGTGTTTGTGCACCGTAATAATCAACTGTCACTTTATCAAGCAGTGAAGCATTTGCACGGCCTGCACGAACAGTTGCAAGCTCACGTCCGTATGCTTGTACAGCTTTTTCCATTTTTTCTTTCGTTTGGTTCAACACTTCTTTTGACACGTTATTTCCCCCTCACGATCGTTCCGATTGATTCGCCATTTACGGCACGTTTAATATTTCCTTCTTCCATAATGGAGAAGACAATTAATGGAATGTCATTGTCCATACATAATGAGGACGCAGTAGAATCCATTACAGCAAGCCCTTCTTTAAGTACATCAAGATATGAAAGCTTATCATATTTTACTGCATCCGCATCTGTACGAGGATCAGCACTGTAGACACCATCTACATTATTTTTCGCCATTAAAATGACATCTGCTTCAATTTCTGCTGCACGAAGTGCTGCCGTAGTATCTGTAGAGAAATAAGGGTTACCTGTTCCAGCAGCAAAAATGACGACACGTTTCTTCTCAAGATGACGGATCGCTTTTCTTCTTATGTATGGTTCTGCAACCTGTCTCATTTCGATAGAGGTTTGCACTCTAGACTGAATGCCAAGCGTTTCTAGGCTGTCCTGTAACGCCAGTGAGTTCATCACTGTTGCCAGCATCCCCATGTAGTCTGCTGTTGCACGGTCCATTCCTAGATCACTGCCTGTCTTTCCGCGCCAAAGGTTTCCTCCGCCTACAACGACTGCAACTTCAACATCAAGCTCTGCAATTTCTTTTACTTGCTTTGCAATGGATTGAATGACAGTTGGGTTAATTCCATTTCCAGCATCACCCGCTAGTGCTTCGCCACTTAGCTTCAGTACAATGCGATTATATTTCGGTTTGCTCATGATAACCTCCAAGTGTAAACTATACCGTCTCTTATTATGCGTAAGAAACTGCCTTTTGTAAATCAATATCCTCTAAAAAATAGGGAACACAGTGCTTGTGCTCCCCTAAAAAAGCCCCAGAGAGCTTTTCAAACATTATTTTTTCACTTGGCTCATAACTTCTTCAGCAAAGTTGTCTTGACGTTTTTCGATACCTTCGCCCACTTCATAGCGAACATAAGTTTGAACAGTTGCGTTTTTCGCAGCTACAACTTGTTTCACTTTTTCATCTGGGTTTTTAACGAACGCTTGGTCAAGTAAGCAAATTTCTTCGAAGAATTTGTTTAGACGGCCTTCTACCATTTTAGCTACGATGTTTTCAGGCTTTCCTTCTTGAAGCGCTTGCTGTGTTAATACTTCACGCTCACGGTTTGCTTCTTCTTCTGACACTTGGTCACGAGAAATGTATTTAGGGTTTACAGCTGCAACGTGCATTGCGATGTCTCTTGCAAGCTCTTCGTCAGTTGTTCCGTTAAGAACAGCTAACACACCAATACGTCCGCCCATGTGCAGGTATGAACCGAATGCAGCATTATCTTCTTTTGTGATGACAGAGAAACGGCGTAGAGTGATTTTCTCTCCGATTTTCGCAATTGCAGATGTGATATGCTCTTCAACTGTTGAACCGTTTTCCATTTTAGAAGCATGAGCTTCTTCAATTGTTGCAGGTTTAGCAGCAAGCAAATGATCAGCAAGTTCGTTAAGAAGTGCTTGGAATCCTTCGTTTTTCGCAACGAAATCAGTCTCAGAGTTCACTTCTAGAATGACGCCTGTGTTGCCGTCAGTTTTGATAAGAGTTAATCCTTCTGCCGCAATACGGTCTGCTTTTTTCGCAGCTTTTGCGATTCCTTTTTCTCTTAGAAGGTCGATTGCTTTCTCGATGTCACCATCAGTTTCTGTTAACGCTTTTTTACAGTCCATCATACCTGCACCAGTTTTTTGACGCAGTTCTTTAACTAATTGAGCAGTAATTGCCATTTTACATTTCCTCCTTCTATGTTAAAACACGGATTACTAGGTGAAAAAAAGGTGATAAAAGGCATTTCCCTCTTATCACCTTTTGAATAGGTTACGCAGTTGTTGTTTCAGTTTCTGTCGTTTCTTCTACAACAGCTTCTTCTTCGCCTTGTTTAGACTCAAGAATTGCATCTGCCATTTTAGCAGTTAGAAGTTTTACAGCACGGATTGCATCATCGTTTGCAGGGATCACAACATCAATTTCGTCTGGATCACAGTTTGTGTCAACGATACCGATGATTGGGATATTCAATTTACGAGCTTCTGCAACTGCAATACGCTCTTTACGAGGGTCGATAATGAAAAGTGCATCCGGAAGACTCTTCATGTCTTTGATTCCGCCTAGGAATTTTTCAAGACGCTCTAATTCTTTTTTCAGTTGAACGACTTCTTTCTTAGGAAGAACTTCGAATGTACCGTTTTCTTGCATTTTTTCAATATCTTTCAAACGTTTAATACGTTTTTGGATTGTTTCAAAGTTTGTTAAAGTTCCACCAAGCCAGCGTTGGTTCACATAGAACATACCAGAACGGATTGCTTCTTCTTTCACTGAATCTTGTGCTTGCTTTTTCGTACCAACGAAAAGGATTTTTCCTCCGTCAGCAGCAAGGTTTTTCGTGAAGTTGTAAGCTTCCTCTACTTTTTTCACCGTTTTTTGAAGGTCGATGATGTAGATACCGTTACGCTCTGTAAAGATGTAACGCTTCATTTTTGGGTTCCAACGGCGAGTTTGGTGACCGAAGTGAACACCAGCTTCTAGCAATTGTTTCATAGAAATAACTGACATTTTGTTGCCTCCTAATATAATGGTTTTTTTTCCTCCGCTTAAGTCATGTTCACATAAAACTGCGCCACGGCAGCACCTTCATACGAATCATTAAGCGTGTGTATTTAACACCAAGAAATAATATAACACATGATGGACTGACAATCAAGAATCCTTTACAGCTTTCCGCTAAATTTTAATAAAAGCTCGATTTCTGTCTTGCCAGTTTTCATTTCTTTCGCTATTTCTTCTAGTGACCGCCCTTCATCATATAGGGTCTTCACTTGATTTTCGAATGTTTCTTCTATTTCACTTTCAGAAGGCAGAGAAGCCTCTGTTTCAAGTGGTGGAACGGGTTCGTTTACCTTCTCTTCCTGCACCTCAACTTCACTAAGGAGAGCCGACAGGTGCTCTGGTACGGGATCTTCACTTTCGACCGATTGCTGGGATTCAATTGGTGGTTGTGGCTGCTTTGGTGTCTGAAGATCCGATTTCAGCTCTTCAGCAGAAAAATCAGGGGAAGCGGCTGCCACTTTTGTTAGCTTGTCATTCTCTTCTTTGACTTCCATCAAAAATGCAGCCAGGGTATTTTCCGTTTCTTCTAGAAGTTCTCGCTGTTTTTGTTCTGTTGCCTTCAGCGAATTCATTCTCGTATATAAAATAATCACAAAATAAATAAGTGCAGCATGAAGCATGAAGCTAATCAGCCATAACATATTTTTTCACTCACTAACTCTTTAAGATTGAATGGCTTTATCAAGCAGATGCTTAAGCTTGAACAAGGCCTTTGAATGAATTTGCGAAATGCGCGAGGTAGATAAATTGAGCACTTGACCGATTTCCGTTAATGTCAGTTCTTCTTTATAGAAAAGACTGATCACGAGCTTTTCTTTTTCTGAAAGCTCAGTGATTTTTTCAGAAAGCTGTTCAATTAATTCATCTTTCAGCATTTTCTCTTCTGGAGTCACAGACTTCTCGTCGCGAATCATGACTTGGACATTTTCTCCGTCTTCTTGATCATGCAGCTTCTCATCGATTGAGAGCAGATTTGCAAAGAATCCTTCATTCATCGTTGTGACAACATCTTGTTCACTCATGCCGAGTTCCTCAGCCACCTCTGTCGGCGTCACATTACGCAAATAACGCTGTTCAAGCTTTTCAATAGCCGCTTCTACTTTTTTTGTTTTTTCTCTTGATGTACGAGGCAGCCAGTCCTCTTTACGAAGACCGTCGATGATGGCCCCGCGGATTCTGAAGGATGCATATGTATCAAACTTCAGATCTCTTCCGGGATCAAATTTTTCAAGGGCATCATATAAACCGAGCATCCCTAGACTGATCAAGTCTTCTTTATGCACTGACTTCGGGAGACCGATGGAAATTCTTCCAACATGATATGTGACGAGCGGCATATAGCGGCGCATAAGATCATCTCCAGCAGCAGGGTCTTTCCACTCTTTCCATCTAGCCCATAGCGCCTGATCTTCGTAATTTAAGGATTGCATCTTTATCCCCCTATACTTCCTTAGTTATATCTTCATAATGCCTTGCTTCACAGTACGGATCTCAAGCTCTGCCGTAAGCGGATCGAATTCAATCGTACGGCCACTGTTTCCGCCTGTATCCTCACTAATAATCGGGATATGATGAAGAGACAGATGTTCTTTCACAGCTGAAACGTTTCTAGGTCCAATTCTCATAAGATCATTGGTTGACTTAAACTTAAACATTTCCGCCCCGCCAGCAAGTTTTGCCTTTAGCGCATGTTTGCGTGCGCCTGCTTTTAGGAGCAGATCAATTGTATGCTTGACACCTGTATCTGCATATTTAGCCAAGTTCTCCACCGTCCCTTTTGAAAGAGAGGAGTCTGGCAGCATAACATGGACAAGGCCTGCCAGCTTTTTCTCTTGATCAAACAAGACAAGCCCTACGCAAGAACCAAGACCTGATGTCCGAATGCGGTCCGGTGTTTTGACAAGCTGAACATCCGCAATACCAACCTTTACAACTGCCGGAATTTGCACGTTCATTATAGGTTACCTAATGCTTTGAATAGTTTTTCAAACGATTCAAAGTCTGGTAATAGAAACATATTTCCTTTCAGCTCTTGCTTATTTTGATCATCAAAAATAGATGTATCAATCACAATCGCCTGATCACCTAGAGGACTGAATTGCATTAACCCTTCACTAATGACAGCTCCGAACATATCGAGCGTGACATCTGGAACACTTGGGTAAAGCTGCAATTTTGTTAAATCGGCAAGGGCTGATAGATAAGAGCCCGCTAAAATATTTCCCAGTTCATGAAGTGCTGACGTCCCCATCTCATGTTCATGAATCGTATCAATATCAAATGCCGGATCCTGGACAAGCTCTCTTACAAATTGCTCCGCTTGCTCAAACGGCATAATGAAAAAGATTGACCCGGTTAAATCCCCTTCCATTCGCAGGAAAATGCTTGCAACGGGAAGGTCTGCACCGCCAAAGAAATCCATTAAATCTTCAAACGAGAGAACCTTGACAAAAGGAACAGCCATATCAATTTTGCGATCCAATAGGTTGGCAAGAGCAGACGCTGCGTGGCCTGCCCCGATATTCCCAACCTCTCCTAAAATATCTAGCTGTTCATCTTTAATTTCGTTGAAAATGCTCATTTCACATCCCCCTTAATGAACAGGTGCACCTTGAACGCTCTTGTCGAGGACAGCACCGGCATGAATGATATTGAAAAGACGCTGATCATGCTTAATAATACCTGTCACCCATGACTGTCCTTCTTTTTCAGCTGATTCAGGAGAAGATTCTACTTCTTCCTGATGGACGGTTATGACATCATTTGCTTCATCAACAATCCAGCCGACTTCAATATCACCAACTTGTACAATGATCATTCTTGTTTCATCTGTAATCTCGTTGTCAGTAGAACCAAGTCTGACTCTCAGGTCAATGACAGGTGTCACGACACCGCGTAAATTAATAACACCGCATATATAAGGGGCAACGCCAGGAACTCTTGTCGGCTGCTGCCATTTTTCAATGGACTTTACTTCTGATACTGAAATGGCGTATTCTTTTTTGTTTACGATAAACACAATCATCTTTTCGCCAGTTTTGATATCTGTACTCATTTCAGACCGCTCCTCTATTGTTTTTTACTTGATCAGTGCATTACAGTCAACGATGAGTGCAACTTGACCGTCACCTAGGATCGTTGCGCCGGATATCGCAAATACGTTTGGCAGATAATCTCCTAGTGATTTCAATACAACCTCTTGCTGACCAATAAATGAATCGACCACAAATGCTGTCAGCTTGTCTCCTTTACGAACAACAATGATGTGCAGCTCTTCCTCTAATTCATTCGCATTTGGTACGTGGAATTGTTTCTTCAAGTACACGACCGGTACGATAAATCCGCGGAAATCAATCACTTCACGATCATGCGTTTGCAGGATGTCACTTTTCTTAATGACAGCCGTTTCAATAATAGAAGAAATCGGAATCGCAAATGTTTCCTCTTCCAGTTTTACAAGAAGAACGGAAATAATCGATAGTGTCAGCGGAAGCTGGATCGAGAATAGGGAGCCCTGTCCCTCTGTTGAGTTAATACTCACAGATCCGCCAAGTGATTCCAGCTTGTTTTTCACAACGTCAAGACCTACACCGCGGCCTGAGATGTCAGAAATCGTGTCAGCTGTAGAGAATCCTGCTGCAAAGATCAATGAATCAATTTGATGATCTTCAAGTGTTTCTGCTTCTCTTTCTGTAATAACTCCGCGCTCTAATGCTTTTTCAAGCACCTTTTTACGGTTAATCCCGCCTCCATCATCCTCTACTTCAATGAAGACATGGTTTCCGCTATGATACGCTTTTAATAGAACCGTACCTTTTTCCGGCTTGCCTTTTTTCACACGTTCTTCTGGTGATTCAATCCCGTGATCTAGACTGTTTCTAAGTAAGTGCAAGAGCGGATCTCCAATCTCGTCGATCACTGTTCGATCAAGCTCTGTCTCAGCACCCTCAATAATAAGTTCAATTTTCTTATTAAGCTCTTTCGTCAATTGACGAATCATACGCGGGAATCTGTTAAAGACAGTTTCCACAGGTACCATTCTCATGTTCAGGATGATTGATTGCAGGTCTCCAGAAATACGTGTCATTCTTTCGACTGTGTCTGTGAGTTCGTTATTTTCTAGTTCTTTGGCAATCTGTTCTAATCGGCCTCTATCAATCACAAGTTCTTCAAATAGATTCATTAGAGAATCTAGACGGTCGATGTTGACACGAATTGTTTTTGTTCCGCCGGCAGCTGCACCGTTATTGCCATTTGCTTTTGGTGCATCATTTGCTGGCGCTTTCGCAGCAGGAACGGAGACTTCTTCTTTTTTCTGTTCAGGCTGCGCCTCTTGTTTTTCAGCCGGAGCTGCTTCATCAAATGCGGAGACTTCAGAGATCTCAACCTTCTCAACCTCTGAGATCGCCGTGACGATTTTCTGCACTTCGTCCATCGGCAGTTTAGAAAGATAAGAAATGCTGAATTCTGATTCGAAATCTTCTGATTCTAACAGCTCTGCATTCGGAACGGTTTTGACAACCTCGCCTGCTTCATTTAGTCTTTCAAAAATCATATAGACACGAACGGCTTTTAGTAAGCACGCTTCGCTTAATGTCACGTTGAGTTCATAGCATTTAAAGCCTTGCTCTCTCGCTTCATCAAGAACCGTTCGTTCAAATTCGTTATAATCTAAGTCATTAGCAGCTGCTGATGCATCTGCTGTTTCAACGCTAGAAGCTGCCTCAGCATGGCTTCCTGTCACATCTAGCTTTTTACTAATCTCAGTGACATCACGTTTCCCGTCTCCTCCTTCTGCAATCGATTGAACCATTGCTTCAAGATGATCGAGTGCTTCGAACATCGTATCCATTGACTCAGGAGTGACAATCATTTGTTCATTCCGGATAGCATCAAACATGTTTTCTAAATGATGCGTTAAGTGAGCCATATCATCAAAGCCCATCGTTGCACTCATGCCTTTCAATGTATGAGCTGCTCTGAATATATCATTCACTAGCTGCAAGTCGGTTGGGTTCTTTTCTAAATCAAGAAGTTTTTCATTACAAGTTTGTAAGTGTTCTCTGCTTTCATCTAAAAAGATATCTAAGTATTGGTTTACATCCAACGTGTTCACGCCCTCTCTTTTTTCATGGAGCTTATAATTGCATGTGCGATGTCATCCACATGCCTTGTTTCATGTGCAAGGCCTGCTTTAATGACTGATTTAGGCATTCCGAAAACAACACATGATTCTTCTTTTTCTGCAATGACTTTCGTATGACCGCTTGCGACCATTTTTTTGACACCTTCCGTACCGTCACTGCCCATGCCTGTCATAATGACAGCGATTTTCTCGTAACCCTTTATATTGCTGATGGATTCAAATAAATAGTTAACAGATGGTTTGTGCCGGCTTTCCGTGTCTTCAGGGGACAGCCTGATAACAAGTGATCCCCCTTGGTCATGAAGTGACATATTCATTCCACCAGGAGCTATGTAAGCCACTCCATTTTTCGCGATGTCTCCATCTTGCGCTTCTTTAATCGTAATTTGTGATAAATGGTCTAACCTAGCAGCAAGTGATGCCGTAAATCCTGCCGGCATATGCTGCACAATCAATATAGGTGCCTCTATGTCCTTAGGCAGCTTCGTTACGACTCGTTGAAGTGCCCTTGGCCCTCCTGTAGATGTTCCAATAGAAATAATCTTTCGGAGTGAGGCGCCTTTTACTGTTTGCAGACGGGGTGCAGCCACTGGACTTGGCGGCTTTATCACCGGCTTAGGAGACACCTTCTCTTCAGTGCGTTTCCTTGACAGTCCTGCCGCAAGTACCCGCTCTACAATTTGCCCTCTCACTTTGTGCAAATCGAGCGAAATACTTCCCGAAGGTTTTGTCACAAAGTCGAAAGCACCGAGTTCTAAGCAATGGATGGTTAAATCTTTTCCTTGCTTTGTCTGGCTTGACACCATAATTACGGCAAGGTCGTGTTCAGCCAGAATTTGTTTTAATGCTTCTGTTCCATTTAAAACAGGCATTTCCACATCTAATGTGACAACATCTGGATTCAGTTCCTTGATCCGTTTTAAGGCATCTTCCCCATTTCGCGCCGTTCCGACGACTTCAATTTCTTGCTCAGCACTTAGAAAATCACTAATGAGTTTTCTCATAAAGGCCGAGTCATCTACTACTAGCACTCTAATCATGAGTCCACCTTCCTCCTTTTAAAAAAAGAGGACAACTTATCTATAAACGTATGCTGTTCTCTCCGTGCCTCTCTTATCTGCTGATGATATAGTGTTTCTGCCAGCATCTTAATGGTTTTACTCAGCCTTGAATGAGGCTGCTTCATATAAAATGGAATTTGTTCTGATACTGCTTTAGGAACCGCAGGATCATCAGGCACAGCGCCAGCGAATACAAGTTTTCTGTGAAGAAAACTTGTGACCACTCCTGCTAATTTCCGGTAGGTTTCAGACCCTTCTGACGGGGTTTTACACCGGTTGACAATGATTTGCACAGACCGTTCAAACTGATGAATGGCTAAGTGTTTAATTGCGCTGTAGGCATCCATGATGGATGTTGGCTCTGGCGTAGTCACAACGACTACTTCTCCTGCTGATAAGACAAATGGCAGCTGATCTTTTGACAGCCCGGCACCCATATCAAAGAATATACAATCGAAGCCCTGCATCATTTTTTCCATCTCTTCCAAAAAGAACGACCATTGATCTTTATCTAAAGAAAACAGCTGTTCAAGGCCGCTTCCGCCAGAAATGTAATATAGGTTATCCGTTCCTTTTGTCATAGCTGCTTGGAAGGATTTTTTTCTAACGAGAACATCTAATATAGAGCTAGTCGATGTTTTCCCTAGTAAAATATCAATATTCCCCATCCCAAAATCAAGATCGATTACTAACACTCTTTTGCCTGTGCTTGCGATAGACAGTGCCATATTCAGTGTCAAATTCGATTTACCTACCCCGCCTTTGCCGCTCATAACGGCAATGGTTTTTGCCTGTCCGTTGACGTTATGAGGAGCCGGTGTGATCATTTGACTCTGCTGAACTAGTTTTCTTAACCCTTCTGCTTGGTCGGGCTTCATGATTGTAAAACCATCCTTGTAAGTTCACGAGGAGAACCTTCAAGAATATCCTCAGGCACATTTTGGCCATTTGTTAAAAAACCAAGTTTGATTTGAGAGTCAGCAATGATTTGAAAAATGGTTCCCATCGTGTCCGTTTCATCTACTTTTGTAAAAATGAATTGATCGATTGGAACGTGTTCAAAGCGCTTGACCATGGCTTTCATGTCTTGATATTTTGATGTAGCACTCATCACGAGAAAACTTTGAATGCTCTCATCAAATGGAATAATGTCGGTCAGCTCTTTGATATACGCTTCTTCTTTAAAGTTACGGCCTGCTGTATCGATGAAAATATGATCATACTCTTTAAAGGTCTCTTGAGCTTTTACAAAATCCTCTCTCGAATAACAAACCTCAAGCGGTGCATTCAGCAGTTCAGCATATGTTTTCAGCTGTTCGATCGCTGCAATCCGGTACGTATCAGTTGTAATAAAAGCGATCTTTTTTTGCTGCTGAATGGCCGTTTTAGCAGCCAGCTTTGCAATCGTTGTCGTTTTACCAGCTCCAGTTGAACCGAACAGTACAATGTATTTTGAAGAAATCATCGGCTCATCAGAGGTTTTAGCTGGTAGCATATCTGTCAGCAGTTGTTCAAGTTCTTTTTCTATGTGATCTTCTTTAACCGCGCCCTTTGTTAAAAGACCTTTCAGGCATTCGTCTCGAATAGCATCATCAAGACCTTGATCCTTTAGCTTTTGATCGATTGCTACGAGAGGTTCAGGCAGAATACCAGCATGCCGTTCATTCCTCACATATTCTAAAGGCTGAGTATGAGTATGCGCTGGTTTCGCCGCTTTGGGAGCAAAGGATGGCTCTTCGGGCTGCTTTTGAACTTGTTCCTTTTTTGGTAACACTGGAAGAGGCGGCACAGGGTTTAACCCTTTACCAGCTCTTTCTTCGAAATCTTGATCCAGCACTGCAATCACTTCGACCATTTGCTGTTTCTTTAAACCAAACAGTTTGCGTTTGACAACGGTTTTGGAATTTAAAATAACGGCATCTTTCCCAAGCTGCTGCCTGATTTGAATCGTTGCCTCCTGCATAGAATTTGCTGTGATTTTTTTCATTTTCATTAGATATCCACCACTCCGATGCTCTGTACTTCCACATTCGCTTCTAGTTCGTTATAAGATAGTACCGGTAAATCTGGGAAATATCTTTCTAACAACTGCTTCACGTACATTCTTATAGGAGGAGAGCATAATAGAACCGGCGTTTCCTGACGAAGCGAAAGCTGTTCAATTTCTCTCGCCACTGATTGAATCACACTTTCAGAGGATTCTGGATCTAACGATAAGTAGTTGCCATGCTCTGTTTGCTGAACGCTGTCTGCAATCACCTTTTCTACTCGGCCTGAGCATGTCACGACTTTGAGTGATTCATCTTCTCTTGCATACTGTGCGGTAATCTGTCTTGCCAGGGCCTGTCTGACATACTCTGTTAATAAATCTGTATCAGTCGTTAATTTTCCGTAGTCTGCAAGCGTCTCAAAAATGGTGACAAGGTTTCGGATAGAGACCTTTTCTTTCAGCAGCTTCGCCAGTACTTTTTGAATATCACCGACTGCCAGCGGATTTGGCGTTACCTCATCCACTAAGACAGGATAACTTTCTTTCAGATGATCGATTAATTGCTTCGTTTCTTGGCGTCCGAGCAGTTCGTGTGTGTTTTGTCTAATCTTCTCTGTGATGTGAGTAGACACGACAGATGCTGGGTCCACAACCGTATAGCCTAGCATCTCAGCCTGATCTTTTTCTGCTTCGGATATCCATTTAGCCGGCAGTCCAAAGGATGGTTCGATTGTTTCAATCCCTTCAATTGGATCATCATCAGGCGTTGGGGACATCGCTAAGTAGTGATCAAGCAGCAGCTCCCCTTTTGCTACTTCGTTCCCTTTAATTTTCAATCGGTATTCATTTGGGTTCAGTGCAATATTGTCCCGGATCCGGACGACTGGAATGACAAGACCCAGTTCGAGGGCAAGCTGCCTTCGGATCATCACAATTCGGTCTAACAGGTCACCGCCCTGGTTTGCATCAGCGAGCGGGATGAGGCCGTAGCCAAATTCAAATTCAATGGCATCCATTTGCAGGAGATGAATAACGCTTTCTGGACTTTTCATCTCTTCTACCTCTGCCTGTTCCTCCAGTACCTCTTCAATTTCTTCTTGGTCTTGTTTGTTTTTCGACATCATGTATGCGCCAAGTGCAAGTAAACCTGCGATCGGCCCTGTCAAAAGTATGCCGATTGGCGTAAACAGCCCAAGAAGGAAGATCGTGCCCGCTGTCACATAAAGCATGGCTGGGAATGCGAAGAGCTGACCTGTAATGTCTGACCCAAGGTTTCCATTAGAAGCTGCTCTAGTCACAACAATCCCTGTCGCCGTTGAAATGAGGAGTGCCGGAATTTGCGAAACGATTCCGTCTCCTACCGTTAATAGGGTAAAGTGTGAAGCTGATTCTTGAATCGACATGCCTTGCTGAAGCATCCCGATAATGATTCCAAATATAATATTGATGATGACGATGATAATACCTGCGATGGCGTCCCCTTTAACGAACTTACTGGCACCATCCATCGCTCCATAAAAGTCTGCTTCTCTCGCTACTTTTTCACGGCGATTTCTTGCTTCACTTTCTGTCAGCATTCCTGCATTTAAATCTGCGTCAATACTCATTTGTTTACCAGGCATCGCATCGAGTGTAAATCTTGCCGCAACCTCTGATACACGCTCTGCCCCTTTTGTGATAACAATAAACTGAATGATGATCAGGATAAGGAAAACAACAAGACCAACGAGGATATTTCCTCCAACAACAAATGAACCGAACGTTTCGACAACTTTCCCAGCATCTCCTGTTGAAAGAATAGAACGTGTTGTAGAGATGTTAAGCCCTAAACGAAACAGCGTTAAGAGCAAAAGCAATGATGGAAAAATTGAAAATTGCAGTGGTTCTTGCATGTTCATTGTGGTGAGAAGCACGATAAGCGCAAGAGAAATATTAATAATGATTAAAATACTTAATAAAACGGGCGGAAACGGTATGACCAGCATCGCCACAATTAAAATAACACTGAATAAAACAGATAAATCTCTTGCTGACATGCCTGTTCTCTCCTTTTAAAACCAAAAATTCATAAAATCTTTTGTTTCGTTTTATAGACGTAAGCTAAAATTTCTGCGATAGCCTTAAAGTATTCTTCTGGCACCGCTTGGTCGATGTCGACCTGATCATAGAGCGCGCGGGCAAGCGGCCTGTTCTCTACAGTCATGACATCATGTTCTTTCGCAATCGTTCTAATTTTCAAAGCCAAAATATCCGTTCCCTTTGCTACAACATAGGGCGCGTCCATTTTTTCTTCGTCATACTTTAAAGCAATGGCATAGTGGGTTGGGTTTGTAATGATGACGTCCGCTTTTGGGACTTCCTGCATCATCCGTCTCATGGCCATTTCCCGCTGACGCTGTTTAATCTTTGATTTGATGAGCGGGTCACCCTCTGATTTTTTATACTCATCTTTGATGTCTTGTTTGGACATCCGCAAGTTTTTTTCATAATCAAATTTCTGATACATATAATCAAGCCCTGCCAAGATCAGAAGAGCACCAGCAGCATACAGCCCCATAATCAAGGTCATATTTGCGACGAAATGAAGGGTTTCCTCTGCTGTTAATAAAGGAAGCCGCAGAATTTCATCAAAGTGCATCCAAAGAGCAATAAATGTCGCAAAGCCAACAAAGCCAATTTTCAAAATGGATTTTAATAGCTCTACGAGGGCTCGAATACTGTATATTCGTTTAAATCCTTTGATTGGGTCAAGCTTTTCTAATTTCGGTTGAATCACTTCTGTCGAAAAGAGAAAGCCGACTTGTAAATAGTTACTGAGAACGCCTGCCAGCATACCAACACCAAGGATTGGCATAAGGAGGATCCCTGTTTCCTGAAGCAATTCCAAGAATAATTGATGAATATTAGATGTGCTAACCTTCATTAGCATAGTTGTTGAATAAAAACGTTCAATGAGCGCGATAATCCGCTCTTTCATAAAAGGCCCAATAAAAAAGAATGATAAAAAGATTAATAGAAATGAGATGGCTGTATTGACGTCGGTACTTTTGGCAACCTGTCCTTTTTTACGTGAATCCCGTCTTTTTTTCGGCGTTGCTTTTTCTGTTTTTTCACCTGCGAAAAATTGCAAGTCTAGTCTAAGCCTTGTCATCATGACGAACCACCGACCAATGCTAAGAAATTCCTCATGGTGAGTACAATCGTTTCAAATGTATTTTGGACAACACCGAAGATGACGCCCATACAAATGATGATCATAATAAAACTCACACCCATTTTAATAGGAAGTCCGACCACAAAAACGTTCATTTGCGGAACTGTACGTGCCACAATCCCCAGTGCCAAATCGACTAAAAACAGACTTGCCACTACAGGTGCCGAGATTTGAAAGGCAATGATAAACATTTGGTTGAAGCTCTTTGCGATAAAGTAAGCAAAGGATTCACTGCCGAAATTCAGCGCGTATTGATCAACTGCAATGTATTGAAAGCTGTAATAGATTCCATCAAGCAGCAGGTGATGTGCGTTTGTTGCCAGCATCAACAGCAGTGTGACCGTATAAAAAAACTGTCCCATCAGCGGCGTCTGCGCCCCTGTTTGCGGATCGATAATATTGGCAATCGCAAAACCCATTTGAAAATCAATGAATGAGCCGGCAATTTGAACAGCGGACACCATGATGTATGCAATCAGCCCAAGCAGCAGACCGACCATTGCTTCTTTCACCGCAAGCATCATATAAAGACCGTCGATGTCAAGTGCTGGCGGTTCTTTTATGGTGCTAAAACTAATGACAGCTAAAAACAGTGAGAATCCAACTCTGTGTACAGCTGGGATCGTTCTATGCGCTAAAAGCGGTACTGTCACAAAAAAAGCGGTGATCCGAATAAAAACTAAAAGAAAAGCAGGGAATAATTCTATGATTGACATCTCTGCTTAACCTGCAAATCGATCTAAATTCGAGAACAGTTCTGTCGTAAAAGACACAATTGTTGAAAGCATCCATGGACCAAACACAACGAGTCCAATGAGTACTGCAACAATCTTAGGAATAAACGCAAGCGTCTGTTCTTGAATTTGGGTTGTCGCCTGAAACACACTGACAATCAGTCCCACAATGAGTGCGAGCGCTAGAAGCGGCCCACTCACAAGCAATACTACATACACTGATCTTTCAGCCATCGTAATGACAAATTCTGAACTCATGTTTTAAGCACCTACTCTAAAAGCTTTGCAGCAAAGATTTAACTATCAAATACCATCCATCGACTAAAACAAATAACAATATTTTGAAAGGGAGTGATATCATAACCGGCGGAAGCATCATCATCCCCATTGACATCAGAACACTTGCGACCACCATGTCAATAATTAAAAATGGAATAAAGATCATAAAACCAATTTGAAATGCCGTCTTTAATTCTGAGATGGCAAAAGCGGGAACCATCGCCGTTAATGGAATATCTTTAATCGATTCAGGTGTATCCATTTTTGCGTAGCTAAGAAATAAAGCCAAATCTTTCTGTCTTGTATGTTTACTCATAAACTCTTTAATAGGCACTTCGGCTTTTTCATATGCCTGATTTAACGTGATGTCATCATTTAAAAGCGGCGTGAGCGCCTCTTTATTAATCTGTGAGAACGTGGGTGCCATGATAAAAAATGTGAGAAACAAAGCAAGTCCAACAAGCACTTGGTTTGGCGGCATTGAGTTGGTTGCAAGTGATGTTCTGACAAATGAAAGAACAATCACAATCCGTGTAAAACACGTCATTAAAATGAGAATGCCCGGTGCAACCGAAAATACAGTTAAAAGTAATAGAAGACGGACAGATGTGCTAATATTTCCTGCACCGCTGGAATTAAATAAATCGATAAACTCATTCATTTTGTTTCGGGCCTTTCTTTCTGACTTCTGATTGGGTCTTTTTCAATTCGGCTAGCTGCGCCTTTAAATTGGCTGAAAAAGAAGAAGTGGTCGGCTGATCATGTTTCTTTACCTGCGAGGTGAATTTTTGAACCATTTTTGGTAAATCGGTCTTACTCTCCATCGCTTCTTCATATTGTTTTACGATTGCTTCACATTCTTGTTCATCATCAATTTCTTTTAGCAGCTGGATTGAATCTGCTACGCCGACAACTAATACTCGTTTGCCCACCTTGATCAGCTGGACTGAACGGTTTTGTCCGACTGTCGTTCCGCCAATATTTTCAACATAGCGAAATGGTTTGAGTAAGCGGTTTTGCTTACCAACAAATCTCACCAATCCATAAATAAGCAGGATGACAAATAGTAAGGCACCAATCATTTTGACAAAATCCATAATGGAGACAGAAGAAGAGGGAACTTCTTCTGCCGGATTCGTTTGATTGTCAGTGGTTTTCTTCTCTGTATCCTTTTTGCTTTCTTTCTCATCTTTGAGCCAGTCATTCACTGTGCCATTCTCAGGATCTTTCGTTTCAGCAAACAGTGAGGCAGGCTGCATCGTCAAGAAAAGCATAAAACTGATCATTGCTATACATATCAAACGTTTTTTCAACAAATCTTACACCCTTTTTTAGCCTAACGTTTTATTAATTGCTTCAAGTACACGGTCTGCCTGGAATGGCTTCACGATAAAGTCTTTTGCGCCTGCTTGGATCGCGTCAATAACCATTGACTGCTGTCCCATTGCAGAACACATGATGATTTTTGCAGAAGCATCGATTTGTTTAATTTCTTTTAGTGCAGTGATTCCGTCCATTTCTGGCATTGTGATATCCATTGTGACAAGATCAGGAGATGTTTCTTTGTATTTTTCAACTGCTTGTGCGCCGTTTTCTGCTTCTCCTACTACATCAAATCCGTTTTTTACAAGAATATCCTTGATCATCATTCTCATGAATGCTGCATCATCTACGATTAATACCTTAGTAGCCATTTACTTATTCTCTCCCTGTATGTTTGTTTATTTTAAATTAGAAAGTCTTTCTGACTGGCTTAAAATGTCAGTCACACGAACACCAAAGTTCTCATCAATGACAACGACTTCCCCTTTGGCGACGATTCGTTTGTTAACTAGAATGTCTACTGGCTCACCAGCAAGTTTGTCCAGTTCAATGATACTTCCAGCTGAAAGCTCAAGAACTTCTTTCACACTGCGCTGAGTTCTTCCAAGTTCCACCGTAATGGAAAGCGGAATGTCCATCAGCATATCAAGATTTCCAAGCTGGCTTGTTGTATGCTGAGGCTCACTGAACGCTTCAAATTCGACTGGCGCCACATTTACAGGTGCTGCCGGCTTCGCCTGTCTTTTCGGCGGTGCCGCTTGCTGCGCTGGGGCAGACTGCGTTTGCGTTGCTGCCGGCTGAGGTTCAGGTGTGCTCACTTGAGCTTCTTGAACAGGCTCTTCTTCTTGCGCAGGGACTGTTAATTCTGCGATTAAATCCTTCGCAAATGTAATAGGATAAAGCTGCATAATATTTGAATCGATCAGTTCACCTATTGTTAATCTGAAGGATACTTTGACAAGCATTTCTTCAGCTGGAATGCGGTCTGTCCCTTCTCCTTCTTTCACATCAAGTAATTCGACGCGCGGCGGAGAAATATCAATCTTTTTATTAAAGACTGTCGACATAGACGTCGCAGCAGAACCCATCATTTGGTTCATCGCTTCTTGCACTGCACTTAAATGAATTTCGCTTAAAGAAGGGTCAGCATTTGTGCCGTCTCCGCCCATCATTAAGTCCGCAATGACTGCTGCATCTGTTTGCTGGATAACAAGCAGGTTACTTGCGCTGAAGCCCTCTGTATAATTCACTTCAATAGCGACATACGGATGAGGAAATTCCTCATTCAGCTTACTTTTTTGAATTACTGTAACCGTTGGAGTTGTAATCTCCACTTTTTGATTTAATAGGGTTGAAAGTGCTGTTGCAGAGCTGCCAAATGAAATATTACCGATTTCTCCAATGGCATCTTGCTCCATTGCAGAAAGGATTGTATCAGGCTCTATATCGTCATTGCTGCCTCCTTTAAGGAGCGCATCGATTTCGTCTTGTGATAATTTACTTCCGTTATTCTCCATCTTCTTCACCTCTTATGTCGTGATCTAGAATTTGAATCGCCTGTTTCCGATTCACGCGGCCGGCCTGTCCCAAGAATTTCGGTTTATTTCCGACCATAACAGTAAGAGGCGCATTTACTGGTTTGTCCAAGGCAATACAATCACCAATTTCCAAATTCAAAAACTCTTCCACCGTCATTTCCGATTGTCCCAGCTCTGCGACTACCGGTATTTTTGCCTTCATAATCCGTTTTTCAATGGCCTTTGTCTCTTGCTGTTTTGGTTCATTTCGTTCAGACTGCATCCAGTAGTGTACAGACAGCTTCGGAATAATAGGCTCTAATACAACGTGAGGAATACATAGGTTAATAACCCCGCTTACCTCGCCAATCTGTGTATTAAGAGAAATGACGACAACTGTTTCGTTTGGTGACACCATTTGAACAAACTGGGGATTTACCTCGAAATCTGCCATTTCAGGCTCGATGTCGGTTATGGACTGCCACGCTTCTCTGTAATTTTCCAAAGCTCCCTCAAACATGTTTGAGATAATCTTTGTTTCAATTTCTGTAAGTGATTCTGTCTTATTATGACTAATGCCAATCCCGCCCATCAGCCTGTCCATCATCGCATAGCCGATTGTTGGGTTTACTTCAAGCATGATTCTTCCTTCAAGCGGGCTGACATAAAATAAGTTTAATAATGTCATATTAGGAATCGAACGAATAAATTCTTCGTATGGTACTTGGTCAACCGAGCTGACAGTAATTTGAATATATGATCTTAGCTGCGCTGAAAAGTGAGTGGTGAGCAGTCTAGCGAAGTTATCATGAATCCTTGTTAAACTTCGAATCTGGTCTTTTGAAAAGCGCAGTGCACGTTTAAAGTCATACACTTTCACTTTTTTCGTCGTTTCTTCTTTTTTCAGCTCTTCTGCATCCATTTCGCCTGTTGAGATGGCGGATAATAATGCGTCGATCTCATTCTGGGAAAGCACTTCTCCTGACATTTCTTCACCTCCGTCGCGTTAATTAATCGCCTCTATTGCAGATTAAAGGAGGTTATATATACTTCTTTCACCTTGCCATCTTGCAAATAGTTATTCACTTTGTTTTTGACTTGTGTTTTAAAATGTTCTCTGCCTTTTTTGCCATCAAGTTCATCTGCATTCGTGTCTGATAAAATGTCGATTACAGCATCTTTTACTTGGAAACTTCTTTTCTCAAGCTCTGATTTTGCCTTTTCAGAGTCCGTTTCAATATTCAGGACAAGTTTGACAGCATTTCCTTCAGATTTTAAATTGGTGATAATCTCAGGAATTTCAACAGAAGCTTTTACGACTTCATCTGCTGTTGGCTCTTTTTCAGCTTTTGCTTCGTCTGACCCATTCAGCAGAAAAAAGATGCCTGCTCCAATTCCGACGATGGCAATAATCATGATTAGCATTACTACGACTAATTTCTTCTTCATTCAAACTCCTCTATTCCTTGATTCAATGAAATGACTTGGATTTTTCTGTAGAAAGAAATGATTTTCTCTTGAAGCTGCTCTTCATCTTCTTTCACAACGAATTTCTTTCCATTGGCCAAAGTAATGGTCGTGTCTGGAAAACTTTCGATTTGCTCGATATGGAGAGCGTTCAGCATAAATCCTTTGCCATTTAATCTTGTCACTTCAATCATATTAAGCAGAGAAGCGATCATCCGCTCCCCCTACCTCCTATCGTTTCAGATTCACAAGCTCTTGCAGAATTTCATCAGAAGTTGTGATCGTCTTTGCATTCGATTGGAATCCGCGCTGCGCGATAATCATTTCAGTAAACTCATCTGTTAAATCAACGTTTGACATTTCAAGTTTCCCTGTTTGGATCACGCCAGTTCCTTCTTCACCAGGTACGATAGGATTACTTGGTGCACCTGAGCTTAACGTTTGGCGGTAAAGGTTGTCACCAACTTTGTCTAATCCTCCTGCGTTACGGAAAGATACGAGTGAAATCTGTCCAACAGTTCTAGATACGTTGTTTTCAACAACCGAAACCGTTCCATCTGGACCAACACTTACACTTGAAACGCCATCTGGAATCGTTATCTTTTGTCCATTCATTCCAAGCAGATAATTTCCATCAGGGGTGACTAAGCTTCCCTCTGAATCAGTGTCGAAATTCCCTGTTCTTGTATAAAGAATTTCTCCTTGACTTTCAATACGGAAAAACCCATCTCCATTGATATAGAAGTCGTAAGGTTCATTTGTATTTTGAGAAGATCCCGCTGACATGATTTTATCAATAGAAGATAAAGATGATCCTAAACCAATTTGTTTTGAGTTGATTGAACCAGAGTTGTTCGTTGGTCCACCTGAACTTCCAATGGTTTGGCTGACCATATCTTTAAACGTGATACGGCTTTTTTTGTATCCGTGTGTATTGACGTTGGCTACGTTGTTGGCTACCACATCTAATTTTGATTGGAAGTTTTTCATTCCGCTAATTCCTGAGTAAAGTGAGCGTAACATTTATTTTCCTCCTCGAATTACTTCGTTTTTTCTCCAACTGCTGTAACATCCCAAGGGCTGATTTTCGTTCCATCTTCCAAAATAAGCAAGTATTCATTGTCTATGTTTTTAACAGACTTCACAGTGCCCGATATCTCTTTATCATCCAGCTTGCCCGATACTTCTTTACCAATCCAGCCTACATACGTCGTAAACGGATCTTGGTGTGCAACAAATGTAGACATGAGCTGATTCAGCTTGGTGATCGAATCGTTCATATTGGTTTGCTGTTCTAAAGATGAAAAAGTGGCAAGCTGCGTGACAAACTCACGGTCATCAAGTGGGTTTGTCGGATCTTGGTTTTGAAGCTGTGTGAGCAAAATTTTCAAGAATTGATCTTTGCCGAGCGTATCTGTTTTCTTTTCTGCTTTTGAAGAAGTGTCTGTTTGTGCGGCTGTTCTATTCGTAGCATCAACTGTTGCCATTAGATCTCCTCCTCTTCTTCATCTGACCCAACAAGAGCATCTAGGACATCTTGGAATTCTGCTTCCTGTTCATCAGTCTGCTGGAAATTCTGTCCTTTTGGCTGCTGCTGCTTGTTTTCTTCACTAAACTGTCCAAATAACGGCTGCTCATTTGATTGAAGCGGTATATGGAAACGGTCCACTTGAACCGACATATTCGGAAGCGCCTGCTTGAGCTGCGGAAGGTGATGCTCTAACAGCTCTTTTGCTGCTTGCGTCGAGGCAGTAATTTTACTCGCATACATACCGTTTTGTTTCGTTAGCTGAATGGTAATAAATCCAAGATTTTCAGGATTTAATCGAACGGTAAACCGTCCGCTTGAATTGCCAAACGGCGTGAATTTCATTTGCTTCCACGTGTTTAGAATTTGCTGATCAACTGTTCCTGGCTTTTCATCCGTCGTTTGTGTCTGCTGAACAGGAGCCGCTGACTGCAGGTGGAAAAACTGCTTATGACCTGGCAGAAGCGAGTGGGTCATTATTTTTTCAGAAGCTGGCGCAGCAGTGCTTTGTCCTTTAACGACTTCTTTTTTGATGAGCCACTCAAGAGATGCATTCCCTTTTGCCGGAGAAGCGAGAGTAGATTCTTGTTTTGGAGAGACCAGTTCCTTCAACTCTCCTAGTGAAATTTTCCACTCTTTGTCAGATCCTTTCGCACTCGCCATCATATGATCGATTAACTGATTAAAGTGCTTTAGCTCACTTTGAGTCATCGAATTCAGCTTTGGTGCTGAACCCTGCGAAAAGAACTGCTCTTTTACTTGCTGAACGAGTTTCTCATCTACCCAGTTTTTCGAAAGAAAGTCGATGAAGTCTTGACCTTTTCCTTCAATATCCTGCACAAGTTTCGCATCAAAGCTGAGCGGCTGTTGATTAAGCAATTGATAGATGAAAAAGTGGACTTGTATGAGCTGTTCACTATGTTCAGAACCTGGCTTTTCAGCTTGATCACCGTAAATGGAAGATTCCATTTTTTGAAATAATTCTTCAAGTGACTTGAGATCAGTTGCTTCAAGTGTTTGACCTTGTAGTGTTTGAAGCGCACTTAGTAGATCTGCGCTCATTCCTTCTTCAGGTGATTGCATCCATTTTTCAATGATCTGCATCGCATCATTGATAGAAAGTGAGGTAGAAGCGGCTGTCTCAGCATCAACAGGACCGCTTTGGGCGCCTGCTCCGCTAAGTAATTGTTTAAACAAACCGCTGGCAGTTGCCGCGCCGCCTCCCTTTAGTCCCGAGAGACCTTGAGAAGATTGCTGTAAGGCTGCAATATCCAATAGCTTCACTTATTGTCCACCCCCATTTTCACGTTCTTCTTTTTTGGCAAGCTCTTTTGTAAACGTTGCTGCCTTCTGAGGTGTCAGTTTTGCTAATATGTCTGTCAGTTTATTTTTGCTCAGCTCTTCAAGGATTTTTAATGCCTCTTTATCACTTAGTTCTGATAAAATTTTGGCGGATTTCCCTGGGTCCATGCTTTCATAAATGCTGGCGATCTTTCCTTTTGTCTGCTGATTAGAGGATGCCGCTGCATCAGAGGACTCCGCTGCCGAGTTATTACCTGACGTATTATTTGATGAGCTGTTATTCGATGAACTGTCATTGGCTGACGTATTCTTTGCATCATTTTCAGATGTTTTTTCAAGTGAGTTGATTTTTTGATTCAGTCTTTTAATCTCTTCATCACTTGTTTTCAAATCTTTTTGTGCAATTTCGAGCTCATTTTTTTGCTCTTTAATAGTCTTTTTCAGTTCTTTCAACTCTGCATCGCTTTGATCATTAGGTGAAGATGACGTTTTTGAGGTGTCATCTGAACCAACTAAGCTGCTGATCACCGGAATGTTTTGGAGCGGTTTTTTTAGATCAAAACCTGCCATATAAAGGATCGTGCCAGTGACAATCACAAGCACAATCAATGGGATGATGACAATAAACAAGATCCATTGAAATTTCCCGCCGCCTGATTCCTTTGTTTTTTCCTTCTTAGGCATTCATCTCGACTCCTAATGTCCTTGAAACATGAATTGGCTGATAGAGATATCATCCATTTCTTTCATTTCAATTGCCTTATGTTCAAGGGAAAACTTTTCAAATTGCTTTTCTTTCATTTTTTCAAACTTTTTAAACTCAATGTTTTTTTCAGTTAAATCAGATTGTTTTTCATTCATTTGATGACGTTTCATGATCACAAGCTGCTGATAATGCTGAATGGTGTTATCTAAGTTGGTCACAAATTGCTGGTAATGACGCATTTCTTGAACACTCATTCCACTTCTCAGCTTTTCTTCTTTGCTTTTTTCCATTAGCTCTTTTTTACTCATATTTTCATAGAGTTTTTCAGCGACTTGCTCAAATGCCGAAACGGATTGTTGGTACGCTGCAAGTGACTTGTCTTTTTCACTTTCTTTCAGTTCTAAGAGCTTTTGAAATTTGTATTGATATCTCACTGTTTTTGTCAATCCTCTCTATTCATCAAACTGAGCAATAAACTCACACTGTCTTCAATAGATACAGCCTCTTCTACATCCTGCTTTAAAAATGAAATCAGATGAGGGTAAGCCTGCATGGCCTCATCAATATCTTTGGAGGAGCCTTTTTTATATGCTCCTATATTAATGAGGTCTTCAGCGTTTTGATAAGTGGATAAAAGCTGGCGGAACCGGTTAGCTGCTTCCTTGTGATCATGACTTGCGATATTGCTCATGACACGGCTGATACTTTTCAAAATATTAACAGCGGGAAATTGTCCTTTGTTGGCTAAAGCACGATCAAGGACAATGTGGCCATCCAGGATCCCCCTCACTGTATCAGCGATCGGTTCATTCATATCGTCCCCATCAACAAGAACTGTGTAAAACGCTGTGATCGAACCAAGCTGATTTGTCCCAGTTCGTTCGAGCAATTTTGGCAGTATAGCGAACACTGATGGTGTATATCCTTTTGTTGTTGGCGGCTCGCCAGTTGCAAGACCTATTTCCCTTTGCGCCATGGCAACCCTCGTAACAGAATCCATCATGAACATGACATTTTTGCCTCTGTCTCTGAAATATTCCGCAATGGCTGTTGCAGTATAGGCAGCTTTCAGTCTCGTCAGTGCAGGCTGGTCAGAAGTTGCGACGACAACAATTGATCGCTTCAGTCCTTCAGCACCTAAATCCTTTTCAATAAACTCACGAACTTCACGGCCACGCTCTCCAACAAGGGCAATGACATTGAGGTCTGCTTCTGTCTGCTTTGCAATCATCCCCATTAAGGTACTTTTTCCAACACCACTTCCGGCAAAAATCCCGATCCTTTGACCAGTGCCAACTGTGAGCAAACTATCAATGACTCTAACGCCGACACCCATCTTTTCTCGAATAGGCGGTCTGTCCATCGGATTTGGGGGTGATTGATCTGTCGAAACAGGTGCAAGTCCCTTTGGAAGCATACTGCCATCAAGCGGATCACCGAAGGCATCAACGACTTCACCTATTAATCCAGTCCCTACTTTGACCTTCAGCGACTCACCCGTCGCTTCCACAAGACTTCCTGGTGAAATATTGGATGCTTCTACATAAGGCATGAGCAGAATGTTTTCATCTCTAAACCCTACGACCTCTGCTTTTATCGGATGGTGCTTGCTCCCTTTTTTATGAATGAGACACACGTCACCGATCGAACTCTCCGGCCCCTTAGATTCAATCATCAGCCCAACCACTCGGTTGACTTTTCCAAATCGTTTATAAGGATCAGCGGTTTCAATCGTTTCTTTTAACACATCCATTTTCATTTGTGATCACCTGAATCAATGACTTCTAATAATTTTTCTTTCAGCTGATTCAATTGGGTATCAACACTCGCTTCCACTTTTCCAAAACTTGTTTCTACGTAACAAGTTCCTTTTGGCGCTTTTTCATCCGAGTAAATGGCAAGATGTGTATCCTTTTGAAGGATTCTAATCAATTCGTCTTTATATTCCATCACATGCTCGTAATGTTCAGGGTCAACATAGATGGAAATATCGTCATATTCTTTCACTTCTGAAATGACCTGCTTCACAAGAGCCAAAAATTGATCTTTCGTCTCCTCTGCTGCATTCCAAACGCGTTTGGCGAGTTCAAAAGCAAGTTCCACAATTTGCTCAGCAGAGCTTTCAATTTTTTCTTCGTAGTCCTGCCTTGCAAGACCGGCGATGTCATTTGCTTGATCAAGAATAGCTTGGTACTGCAAATTCGCATCTGCTTCGCCCTTTTGAAAGCCGTCTTGATAACCTGCTTGTTTCGCTTCTTCAATGAGCTGTATTCTTTCTTCTTCAAAATCAGTTCTGCGCTGATTGATTTCAGCCATTGTTTTTTCCAGCTCACTGTTTGCTTGTTCTAATATGCGGCTCGCCTGATCTTCTGCATCACTAAGTACAAGCTGTGATGCCTCGGTTTCATTGACAAGCTCTTCTTCGTGATGTTCTCTTTTAAACTCCACTTGCTGTAAAGGAATCGTTTGCCGTCCTTGTTCAGGAATAACAGATGTTTCATGTTTGATAATCCTAGACAATGATATCGTCTCCTCCGCCTCGAGCTATGACGATTTCTCCAGCTTCCTCAAGTCGTCTTACGATGCTGACAATACGGGTTTGTGCTTCCTCGACATCTCTAAGCCGGACAGGCCCCATAAACTCCATTTCTTCCTTGAATGTTTCGACCATCCGCTGTGACATGTTGCGGAAGACAATTTCTTTGACCTCTTCGCTTGCCACTTTGAGTGCGAGCAATAAGTCATCATTTTCAACATCTCTGATGACACGCTGAATCGCTCTGCTGTCAAGAGTGACAATATCTTCAAAGACAAACATACGTTTCTTAATTTCATCAGCAAGTTCAGGATCTTGAATTTCAAGTGTGTCTAAAATGGTCTTCTCCGTAGCACGGTCTACACCATTTAGCACTTCCACAACCGCTTCGACTCCGCCTGTTTGCGTGTAGTCCTGCGTAAAGGTTGAAGACAGCTTTTGTTCAAGAATGCGTTCCACCTCATTGATGATCTCTGGAGATGTGCGGTCCATTAAGGCAATACGTCTTGCAACCTCAGTTTGTACTTCCTCGCCTAATTCAGATAAAATTTGCCCAGCCTGCACTGGATCCAGGTAGGAAAGGATGAGCGCAATCGTTTGTGGATGCTCATGCTGGATAAAGTTTAAAATTTGTTCTGGTTCAGCCTTTCGAGCAAAATCAAATGGTTTTACTTGAAGAGAGGATGTTAACCGGTTTAAGATGCTGTCCGCTTTGTCCTCACCAAGCGCTTTTTCAAGCACTTGTCTTGCGTACATAAGACCGCCCTGCGATATGTAGTCCTGCGCGATGGCAATGCTGTGAAACTCTTCGATGATTTCATCTTTTTTAGCAGTATCTACACTTCGTACATTGGAAATTTCTAATGTTAATTTTTCTATTTCGTCTTCAGACAGATGTTTGTATACAGATGCTGACACGTCTAGCCCTAAGGAAATCATTAGGATTGCTGCTTTTTGTCTGCCTGTTAGTCGATTTGGATCTTTTCTCGACATGTGTATTCCTCCTAATCCTCGGACAGCCAGCTGCGTAGCAATTTAGCAAAGTCTTCTGGTTTTTCTTTTGCCATTTTTTCAAGCTGATTTTTTCTCACCATTTCTTCTGTTTCTGGTTCAGTGTCGATATCAGGAACATCGATTGGTGTACGTTCATCAAACTCAAACTCTTCTTCCTCATCTCTTCTACGCTTACGTACAAGAAGAATGATAAGAGCGATAATTGCAAGTAGGAGCACACCGCCTACAATATAAACCCAGATTGGAATATTATTTGAAGGGTTATCTGCCGCAGTTTGCTGTTTACCGTCTAATTTTGATACTGATAAAACGATTTTGTTATCTAAGTCTGCTTGAGTGAGCGCTTGACCATTTGTGTATTCTTTATCAATCGATGTGCTAATGATCGTTGAAAGAATCTTTTTGATATCATCTTGTCTTTCAGCTGTTAAAGAGTTTGCATCGTTTGCAGTTGGTGGTTCGACCAACGCTTGAATGCCAACATCTCTAATTTTATAAGGGCTTTCTTTGATATCTTTATGAATGCGGTTGACTTCATAATTGATACGATCTTCACTCTTCTCGTAATCTCCGCTTCCATTCGCTCCATCGGCACCTTGATAATTTGTGACATCATCGTCACCTGTTCCAGCGGTGCCTCCAGCTGCTGCTCCATTGCCTGAATATGTTTCAGCAATCTTTTCAGCGCTGACAGCAATCCCCTGCATGTTTTCTTTATCAACAGGTTCTACAAGGTCTTCTTTTCTTTTTTCTTCAGTAAAATCAATGTCTGTTGTGACCGATACAGCCACTTTATCTTGACCCATCATTGTTCCGAGCAGCTGCTGAATTTTTCTTTGAAGATTCTTTTCGATTTCCTCTTTTTTCTGCTGCTGTGCATCCATTCCACTTGCATAAGAATCGGAACTGGTGTTTAAGTCGTAGTAGTTGGAATCTTGGTCCATAATGACAATGTTTTCTGTTTTTAAATTCGGCACACTTTTTGAAATAAGATGATAAAGGCCTTTTACTTGCTGCGGCGTAAGCGTGTAGCCAGGCTCAACTTGCAGCACAATGGATGCTGATGCATTACTTTGCTCTTCTCCAACAAAAACGGAATCTTTTGGCAGGTTAATCATCACTTTTGAATCTTTAATCCCATCAATTGTGTTGATCAGATTGGATAGTTCTGTCTGAGTTGCGTCTACTTTCAGAACATCAAATTCATTATCTGTTAAACCGAAGCCTGAATTGTTTGCAAAGAAGGAATAATCAATGTTGCCTGTCTTAGGAAGCCCTTCAGATGCGAGTGTTACTTTTAAAGAGTCTGCTTGCTTTTCTGGAACGAGAATCGTTGTTCCATTGTTTGCAAGTTCCGATTTAACGTTTTTGCCATCTAGTTCCTGTTTGATTTGTCCAGCTTCTGCCTCAGACAAGTCTCTAAAGAGCGGAACCATTTTTTCAGAAGAAGCAAAGATGCTAACAACCGTAATAATGATTGCTAGGGCAGCAACGCCGCCAATCATGAGTATTTTTTGTAATTTTGATCGATTTCGCCAAAACTCAACTGTTTTTGTTCTTAATTGCATTAAAGTACGATTCATCTTAACCCCCGGTCATTCCATTCAGTCTTTTTTTGTCCACCAGCACCTCCTACATCTGCATTCTCATAATCTCTTGGTACGCTTCGACTGCTTTATTTCGAAACTCTGTCGCAGCTGTGAGTGTGACACTCGCTTTTTGTGAAGCAATCATGACTTCATCGAGATTGACATCTTTTCCTTGTGCAAGCGCATTTGTATACTGGTCTGATTTCAGCTGTGATTGATTTAATGCCTCAATGGAATTCTTCAGCACATCAGAGAAATTCGTTTGACTTTTAGGTGCAGCCGCCTGCAAGGACGATGCATTCGTCAATTCACTTGCTTGCTGAGCGGTTTGAAGCTGGAAAGGAGATATTGCATTAACCAATTCTTTTCACCTTACTTTCCTATTTCTAAAGCTTTCATCAGCATGCTTTTGTTCGCATTTAGAGCAGTCACGTTCGCTTCATATGATCTTGAGCTGCTGATGAGGTCGACCATTTCTTTTAATGGATCGACATTTGGTGTTTGAACATATCCATTTTCATTGGCATCGGGATTTGTAGGATCATATTGAAGGTTGAATGGAGTTTCGTCTTCTGTAATCTTTGTTACTTTGACGCCGTTTCCTAATTTGCCGCTCGAATTCATACTTGAGTTCAATATAGATGAAAATGATTCACCTGACGGCTGTAATGTGACAAGTTTACGTCTATAAGGCTCCCAGTTGCCATCAACCTGTTTAGCTCTTGTTGTATCCATATTTGCAAGGTTTGAGGATACAACGTCCATTCTGAGCCTCTGTGCCGTTAATGCTGAGGCCGAAGCGTTCACTCCTGAAAAAATCGACATCACTTACCTCCTGTCAAAACTGTTTTAAGAGAATTAAATTTCCCGCTCATTCTTTCCACCAAAGCATTATACTGAATTTGGTTTTTAGCGAGTTCACTCATCTCTTGATCAATATCGACATTATTTCCGTTTTCTTGATATGAAGTACGGTTGCTAGAAACAACTGAATAATTAGACCCTGTTTTTGAAAAATCAATGTGACCTTGGTATGTTTTTTTAGCATCTAATTTGTTCGATGCGTCATTTAGCATGTCATGGAATGCGACGTTTTTCGACTTGTAGTTCGGTGTGTCTATATTCGCGATATTATTGCTTATGACTTTTTGCTTAACATTCGCTCTACCCAAGGCATTCTCAAGGTTGCTTATCGTTCCAGAAAATATATCCAAAACCATATACCTCCAATCATATGTATTTCATTCCATTTAATCATGTCGAGATTTGTAAAACCATATGTTCATTGTAAGAAATAATAGGATTAAAGTCTATGATGTATATGTAAAAAAAACTCGTAATATATATCTATTTTACGAATAGGTATAAAGGCCTAGATTCAAAGCACTACAGATTTGTAAGGGGTTTCTTGGAAAAAAGAGTGACATTTTTCGGACAAATCCTCATTTTTTCACATAAAAAAACCCTTTTCAGCATTTATTTCGGCTAAAAAGGGTTTTTGATTAATGAGATTTTAAATTTTCGAGTTCAATTAAAAATTTGTTGTTTAACACTTTGATGTACGTTCCCTTCATTCCAAGAGAACGAGATTCGATTACGCCTGCACTTTCTAACTTACGTAATGCGTTTACGATCACTGAACGAGTGATCCCTACACGGTCTGCAATTTTACTTGCGACAAGAAGACCTTCGTTTCCATCAAGCTCTTCAAAAATGTGCTCAATCGCTTCAAGCTCACTGTATGATAGAGAGCTAATCGCCATTTGGACAACCGCTTTACTTCTTGCTTCTTCTTCGATTTCCTCTGCTTTCTCGCGAAGAATCTCCATTCCAACAACTGTTGCCCCGTATTCAGCAAGAATTAAATCATCATCTGTGAATGTATCTTGTAAGCGGGACAGGATTAACGTACCTAAACGATCTCCTCCGCCGATAATTGGAACAATTGTTGTTAAACCTGATTGGAATAAGTCACGGTTCTCAATCGGGAAAGCTGTATATTCACTGTTAATATCAAGGTTTGAAGACGTTTCTGGGACATTGAATAGACTCTTTGTATATTCTTCAGGGAACTGACGATCTTCAAGCATTTTTTTCATACGTGCATTTTCGATCTGTTGATTAATGGAGTAACCAAGAAGCTTTCCCCTTCTGCTTAATACGAAAATGTTTGAATCAATGACATCTCTCAGTGTTTCCGCCATTTCTTTGAAATTAACTGGTTTCCCCGCTGCATCTTGCAGCATTGAGTTAATAATCCTTGTTTTTTGTAGTAACGCCATAATAATGATCCTCCTAGATTACTTTATTCATTTGTTAAAGTATAAATTGACTTAAATCTTTGTTATTTGCAATCTTTCCTAGCTTCTCTTCGACATACTGAGGGGTAATGGTCACTGTCTCCATCGTAATATCAGGCGCCTCAAATGAAAGCTCTTCAAGCAGCTTCTCAAGTATGGTATGAAGCCTTCTTGCACCGATGTTATCTGTCTCCTGATTGACATGATAAGCCACTTCGGCAATCTTATGAATAGCATCGTCAGAAAATTCAAGAGATATACCTTCTGTTTCAAGTAAAGCTTTATATTGCTTTAATAATGCATTATCTGGTTCCGTTAAGATTTTCACAAAGTCTTCTATACTTAATTTATCTAATTCTACACGAATTGGGAAGCGCCCCTGAAGCTCGGGAATCAAATCTGATGGCTTTGCCATATGAAATGCACCTGCTGCAACAAAAAGTACATGATCAGTTTTAACGGCACCATATTTCGTCATCACAGTTGAACCTTCTACAATCGGTAAAATATCACGCTGAACCCCTTCACGAGAAACATCTGCAGATGATGCACCGCCGCTTTTGGCGATTTTGTCGATTTCATCGATAAAAATAATTCCTTGCTGCTCTGCTTTGTAGACCGCTTCCTGACTGACTTCATCCATATCAATCAGTTTTGAAGCTTCCTCAGCCGTTAACGCCTTTCTTGCTTCTCTGACAGTCAGCTTTCTGCGTTTTTTCTTTTTAGGCATGAGATTGCCGAGCGCATCCTGCATGTTCATACCCATTTGCTCCATACCCGAGCCTTGAAGCATATCAAACATGGAAGGCTGCTGTTCTTCTACTTCGATCGTGACGTAATGATCTTCAAGTTCTCCCATCGCCAGCTGATGAGCAATTCGCTTTCTTGTCGATTCAAGTTCCACTTCTTCATTTGAATGATCTTGATCACGGTCATCTTCATCTGAACCGCCAAACAGCATCTCAAAAGGATTTTTTACAGACTGGCTTTTTTTCTTACCAGGAACAAGTAAATGAACAAGACGTTTATTTGCTTGTTTTTCTGCTTCATCTTGAACATCTTTCATTTTTTCTTCTTTGACGAGTCTAATCGCTGTTTCAACTAAATCTCTCACCATTGACTCTACGTCACGGCCAACATAACCCACTTCAGTAAACTTCGTCGCTTCCACTTTAATAAAAGGCGCACCAGAAATTCGAGCAATTCTTCGGGCAATTTCTGTTTTCCCCACACCTGTAGGGCCGATCATTAAAATATTTTTAGGAACGACTTCATCCTTTAGCTTATCATGTAAAAGACTTCTTCTGTAACGGTTTCTTAAAGCCACCGCCACTGCTTTTTTCGCATCAAGCTGACCAATGATGTATTGATCGAGCTTTTCAACTATCTCTCTTGGGGTGAACGGCTTTTTCTCCATACGTCTCATGTCCTTTCTATTCAAGCTCTTCTAAAGTGATTTGATCGTTCGTGTAGACACAGATTTCTCCGGCCGTTTCAAGAGCGGCCTTTGCAATTTCTCTCGCTGAGAGATGATCGCCTGCATGGGTTTTGAGTGCTCTCCCGGCGCTAAGCGCATAGTTGCCGCCTGAGCCAATGGCCAAAATCCCATCATCTGGTTCAATGACCTCTCCAGTTCCAGAGACGAGCAGGATGCTCTCTTTGTTCATGACGATGAGCATGGCCTCAAGCTGCCTTAGCATCTTGTCACTTCGCCATTCCTTCGCTAGTTCTACGGCTGCCCGCTTTAAGTTGCCACCATATTCTTCAAGCTTTGTTTCAAACTTTTCAAAGAGTGTAAACGCATCTGCTACTGAACCTGCAAAACCTGCAAGCACCTTGCCTCCGAAAAGACGGCGCACTTTTTTTGCTGTGTGTTTCATCACGACAGCCTGCCCGAAAGTGACTTGACCATCGCCAGCCATTGCACTTTTTCCTTTATGTTGAACGGCAAAGATGGTTGTTGCATGAAATGATGACATGAAAAAACCTCCTTTTAGGATCGTTTAAAAGCCCTTGGGTGATGAGACATGTACGTGTTTCTTAAAGAATCTTTTGATACATGCGTGTACACCTGTGTAGATGATAAATTTGAATGACCGAGAAGCTCTTGAACACTTCTCAAATCCGCCCCCTCGTTTAAGAGATGCGTGGCAAAGGTGTGCCTTAACATGTGAGGATGGATATGTAATGTACCTGACGCCTTTTTCATTAATTCAGTGAGAATGAATCGAACACCTCGGTCTGTAAGAGGCGCCCCGCGCTGATTCAAAAACACATGTGCATCAGCGCGGTCTTTCCCCTTAGATTTCAGCTTCTGCCTTCCATCCTCTAAATAAGTAATGAGCGCTTCATGAGCATATGACCCGAAAGGAACATACCGCTGCTTGCTGCCTTTCCCATGAACAAGCACTGTATCCATCGATAAATCAAGATCAGATTCTTTTAATGAACATAACTCACTGACCCTCATACCTGTTGCATAAAGAAGTTCTAAAATGGCTTGATTTCTTTGCCCAAGCGGTGTGCTGACATCAGAAACTGTAAAAAGCTCTTTTAGTTCCTCCTCATACAAAAATGAAGGAATCCGCTTATCCTGTTTTGGTAAGCTAACGAGTAAAAAAGGATTTTCTTTCACAAGCTGTTCTCTTAATAAAAATTTATAAAAGCTGCGAAGCGCAGAGACTTTCTTACTAATCGTTCTTCTTGTCAGGCCTTTTTCATAAGCTTCTGTTAAATAAATTCTCGTATCTTGATAGGATACCTCTTCAAAACCGTCTATTCCTTGAATGTTCATAAATCTGACAAACTCTTCAATGGCTTCTGTATATCCTGAGATCGTTAAAGCTGAATAGTTTTTTTCAATTTGCAGATATTCAATGAATAAGTGGACAAGACGCTGTTTATTCGTCATTTTTACACCTCTTTAAGGCTTTTAAATGGTATCACATATCTTGCTTTCCGTGCAATGTTTTACTACAGAGATTTCGAAATAGTTTGAATAGTTTCGATTGCGCGCTTAGCGTACTCTGCATAACGTTCTTGTTTGTTTTTAATTCGAACACCTAGATCTTTCAGCAAACCAAAATTCGCATTCATCGGCTGGAAGCTTTTCTTGTTTGTCGACGTGATGTAATAAGCCATACTGCCAATCGCCGTTTCCTCAGGAAGTGTCACAAGCTCTTCCCCTTTAACAAAACGAGCGGCGTTAATGCCAGCCACAAGTCCGGAAGCTGCAGACTCGACATACCCTTCAACGCCTGTCATTTGTCCGGCAAAGAATAGATCATCTCTATTTTTAAACTGATAAGTCGGTCTTAAAAGGCTTGGCGAGTTAATAAATGTATTACGGTGCATTACCCCGTAACGAACAATCTCTGCTTCTTCAAGGCCTGGAATCAAACGGAATACTTCCTTTTGATCGCCCCACTTTAGATGTGTCTGGAAGCCAACGATGTTATATAAAGTACCTGCTGCATCATCCTGTCTTAATTGAACAACAGCGTAAGGTCTTTTTCCTGTTTTCGGATCTTCCAGTCCTACTGGCTTCATCGGGCCAAACAGCATCGTTTTCTTTCCTCTTTTCGCCATGACTTCAATTGGCATACAGCCTTCAAAGAAGATTTCTTTTTCAAATTCTTTTAATGGCACAGTTTCAGCAGAAATGAGCGCCTCATAAAAACGATCGAATTCTTCTTCTGTCATTGGACAGTTTAAATATGCGGCTTCCCCTTTGTCATAGCGTGATTTCAAATACACCTTATCCATATCAATGCTATCTTTCTCTAGAATAGGTGCCGCTGCATCGTAGAAATAGAGATATTCTTCTCCTGTTAACGATTTTAATTCTTTTGAAAGTGCTTCTGATGTCAGCGGGCCAGTCGCGATAATTGTCGGACCTTCTGGAATGCTTTGCACTTCTTCTTGAAAGACCGTAACATTCGGATGATTTTTCACGCGATCTGTCACGTTTGCTGCAAATTCATGACGGTCTACTGCAAGCGCGCCGCCTGCAGGAACTGAGCTTTCATCTGCTGCTGCGATAATGGCTGAATCTAAATGACGCATTTCTTCCTTTAATACACCTACTGCATTCGTCAAAGCGTTCGCACGCAGTGAGTTGCTGCATACAAGCTCCGCAAATTTATCTGTGTGGTGAGCCGGCGTTTGTTTCACAGGTCTCATTTCGTATAAATTGACTTTAATTCCTCGTTTAGCGATTTGCCATGCAGCTTCACTTCCAGCTAAACCGGCTCCGATCACATTTACAAATTGACTCATTGGACAACTCTCCTATTTCGTAAGTTCTGTTTGATGACATAAAAAAGCAGGTGAACAAGGTTGCTCACCGCTATTTTTGTTGTTCCTCTTTATAATCACAGTTCACACATTGAACTTGAACGCCTTTTTTCAGCTTTTTCTCTACAAGCATATTTTCGCATTTTGGACACTTTCTTTCAATTGGTTTGTCCCAAGAAACGAATTCACACTCTGGAAAACGATCACAGCCGTAAAAAATGCGGCGTTTCTTCGATTTTCGTTCAACGATGTTTCCTTCATGACATGACGGGCATTTGACACCGATATCTTTGACAATTGGTTTTGTGTTACGGCAGTCAGGAAAGTTAGAGCACGCCATGAACTTGCCGTATCTACCCATTTTGTACACCATCGGATGTCCGCACTCTTCACAATCAACACCTGCGTATTCCGGCTCAATCTCAACTTCTTGCATCTCTGCTTCAGCTTTTTCTACCCGTTTTGCAAAGTCTTGATAGAAGCTGTCGATAATACGAACCCATTCGATCGTACCTTCTTCAACACTATCAAGTTCCTTTTCCATTTTCGCTGTAAATTCAACGTTAATGATTTCAGGAAAGAATTCGATGATTAAGTTGAGTACAATCTCTCCAAGCTCTGTCGGAGTAAATCGTTTATTATCAAGCGCGACATAACCGCGCTTTTGAATCGTATCTAATGTTGGTGCATACGTAGATGGACGGCCTATACCGAGCTCTTCAAGTGTTTTGACCAATCTTGCCTCTGTGTAGCGTGGAGGCGGCTGTGTGAAATGCTGTTCAGGTTCGATATCTTTTGAAAGGACTGTATCCCCTTCTTTCAGATCAGGAAGCATTTTGTCCTTTTCCTCGAGCTGGTCGTCCTTCCCTTCTACATAAACCTTCATAAACCCAGGGAATTTCACTTTACTTCCATTCGCACGGAAAGTAAGACCATTATGATCAAGATCCACACTCATTGTATCAAGAACAGCCGGCGCCATTTGGCTTGCCACGAATCGTTCCCAAATCAATTTGTACAGGCGAAGCTGATCACGGCTTAGCACATGCTTGACATCTGCCGGTTTTCTTAACGTAGAAGTCGGACGGATGGCTTCGTGAGCATCTTGTGCGTTTTCATTCTTTTTAGCCGTTCGTTTTGTTGTATTTAAGAAATTCTTGCCGTACGTCTGATCAATGAAAGCAGATACTTCTTCAATCGCCGTATTTGAAATACGTGTTGAGTCCGTTCTCATATAAGTGATGAGACCGACTGTACCTTCTTTACCAAGATCAATTCCTTCATATAATTGCTGTGCAATCATCATCGTCTTTTTTGCACGGAAGTTTAATTTTCTTGCAGCCTCTTGCTGTAAAGTAGAAGTCGTAAACGGAACAGCTGGATTACGTTTACGTTCTTTTTTCGTTACTTTCTCTACAGAGAATTTGTTTCCTTTTAATTTCGAAAGGATTTCTTTTACATCTTCTTTTGTTTTCAGTGGATGCTTTTTCCCGTTGAGGCCAAAGAAACTTGCTTCGAAGCTTTCTTTTCCTTTGAGGAATGTACCGTCAATTGTCCAGTATTCTTCTGGTTTAAATTCATTAATTTCATTCTCGCGATCAATAATGAGTCGGAGTGCAACTGATTGAACACGGCCAGCACTTAAGCCCTTTTTCACTTTCTTCCATAAAATCGGACTGATTTTATACCCAACGAGACGATCTAAAATTCGTCTTGCCTGCTGTGCATCAACTAAGTCCATATCGATCATACGAGGATGCTTAAAGGAATCTTTAATCGCATCTTTTGTAATCTCGTTAAAAACAACACGGCAGTCAGAAGAGAGGTCAAGGTCAAGGCTATGTGCTAAATGCCAAGCAATCGCTTCTCCCTCTCTATCGGGGTCAGCCGCGAGAAAGACTTTCTTTGCTTTTTTCGCCGCTGTTTTTAATTCCTTTAAAACTGGGCCTTTCCCGCGAATCGTAATATATCTCGGTTCGAAGTCATGCTCAGTGTCAACACCGAGCTGACTTTTCGGTAAATCCCTTACGTGTCCCATTGAAGCCTTTACTTTATACTTTTTTCCTAAATAACGCTCAATCGTTTTCGCCTTTGCTGGCGACTCAACGATGACTAAATAATCAGCCATACTCAAAATCCCCCTTAAGAGGTGTTCTCTCTTTATACATTTCACAATTCATATTTATGTTAATTGCACCTATCTAACAGGCAATCGTTAAAAATTCTTTATGATGAACATCATTATAAACACGAAAAACAAAGTGTAAACTTAAATCCTCACTATTATTAAATATTCCGATGTCTTTTGTCAAACGATATTTTTATGAGAGTTCAGTATATTGAACGCTGCGGAAGGAGAATTCCTCTAAAATATCCTTTGTGGAATGAACAAGCTTTGCCCCTTGCTGAATGAGTCTTGCCGGCCCTGTGGAATTAGGATCAAAGATGGATCCGGCAACCGCAAATACTTCTTTTCCTTGCTCAAGTGCTTGATAGGCTGTAATAAGAGAACCGCTCTTTTCTTTGCACTGAATCACAAGAGTTCCTCTCGTCAACGCACTAATTAAACGATTTCTCATTGGAAAATGCCACTTTTCTGGTTTGACATAAGGCGGATGCTCTGACAAAAGCAAATGATGCTCGCTCATGTATTGAGCCATTTGCGCATGCTCTTTTGGGTATAAATGCTGAAAGCCGCCGGCTATAATGCCGATCGTTTTCCCTTTTTTCCTGATGCTCTCTTTATGTGCAAGTCCATCGATTCCTTTAGCTAGCCCACTAACAATCATCCACTCTTCTTTGACAAGGTCACCAACAATTTTTTTCACACATGCTTCTCCATAAGACGATGGAAGTCGCGTGCCGACTACACCTAAACTTTTTTCTTCATTTAAATATGATACGTTTCCTTTTAGGAATAACACAGGGGGAGGATCATAAATATTTTTTAGTGTGCTTGGATATAAGGGTGATGTGATGGGAATCATGTGAATGTTTTGCTTTAAATAGGCTTGAACGATGTGTTGAAAAATGGGGAATTCATTTTCTTCAGCTTGTTTTAAGCGGGTAAAGTCGATCGTTTGTAATGATCGATCCTGTTTAAAATGATGTGTTTCTTCATTTATATATAGCTCAGGATCGACTTTCCACCATTTTGTAAGTAATGAGGGTGAGATGAGGCCTTTTAAGCGGTGAAAAATCATTCTTTCGGACACGTTGTACATACCATTCCTCCAGTTTAAGATAGAAAGAAGAAGACTTGTCAAAGAACAAGTCTTCTTGTGTCATTAATGCGTTTTACAAGCTTCGAAGAGATTCTTCTCTTTTAATACTTTAATCAACGTTTCTCCCATGACAGATGGTGTTTCTGCCACTTCAATACCACATTCACGCATTGTTTTTACCTTTTCATCAGCTGTTCCTTTACCACCAGAAATAATGGCACCAGCATGTCCCATACGTTTTCCTGGAGGCGCCGTTTTACCGCCAATAAAGCCTACGACTGGTTTAGTCATATTTGCTTTTACCCATTCAGCTGCTTCTTCTTCAGCCGTACCACCGATTTCACCGATCATAATCACAGCATGCGTTTCAGGATCTTCATTGAATGCTTTTAACACATCAATAAAGTTTGTCCCATTTACCGGGTCCCCCCCGATTCCTACAGCTGTCGATTGACCAACGCCAGCTTCTGAAAGCTGATGTACCGCTTCATATGTAAGCGTTCCAGAACGAGAAACAACACCCACATGACCTTTTTTATGAATGTAGCCAGGCATGATACCAATTTTACATTCTTCAGGTGTGATGACACCTGGGCAGTTTGGTCCAACAAGTCTTGTTTTCTTACCTTCCATGTAACGCTTCACTTTGACCATGTCCAGAACTGGAATATGTTCTGTGATACAAATGACGAGATCGACTTCTGCGTCAACAGCCTCTAAAATGGCATCTGCCGCAAATGGTGCTGGTACATAGATAACAGAAGCGTTCGCTCCAGTTGTCTGAACTGCTTCAGATACAGTATTAAATACAGGAACTCCTTCTACTTCAGTTCCACCTTTTCCAGGTGTGACACCGCCAACAATATTTGTTCCGTACTCAATCATTTGTTTTGTATGGAACAATGCGGTTGAACCGGTAATCCCCTGAACAATTACTCTCGTATTTTTATTAATAAATACACTCATTTAGGTTCCCTGCCTTTCTGCTCTACTTGACTAAAGATACAATCTTTTCTGCCCCGTCAGCCATAGACTCAGCAGAAGTGATATTTAAGCCTGAATCACTCAGGATTTTCTTCCCTAATTCAACGTTTGTTCCTTCCAGACGTACAACAAGTGGTAATGTTAAGCCGACTTGTTTCGTCGCTTCAACAACACCTTCTGCAATGACATCACATTTCATGATGCCGCCAAAAATGTTCACGAAAATCCCTTTTACATTTTGATCAGATAAGATGATTTTAAATGCTTCCGTTACTTTTTCAGCTGTTGCACCGCCGCCAACATCTAGGAAGTTTGCAGGGTCCCCGCCGTAATGCTTGATGATATCCATTGTAGACATCGCAAGACCTGCTCCATTGACCATACAGCCAATGTTTCCATCTAGAGAAATGTAGCTTAAGTCATACTTAGATGCTTCAATTTCTTTTGGATCCTCTTCATCAAGGTCACGGTATTCTAATATATCTTTTTGTCTATATAAGGCATTGCTATCAAAGTTTAATTTTGCATCAAGTGCCATGACTTTTCCATCGCCTGTTACAACCAGCGGATTAATCTCAGCAATTGAACAATCTTTTTCAACAAACGCATTGTAAAGGCTTGTCATAAACTTAACAGCTTGGCCAACTAATTTTGTTGGAATATTAATTTTAAATGCTACTTCTCTCGCCTGATAGCCTTGCAGGCCAATCGCTGGATCGATAACAACTTTCACGATTTTTTCTGGCGTTTTTTCTGCTACTTCTTCAATTTCAGTACCGCCTTCTTCAGATGCCATCAATACAATTCTTGATGTCGCTCTGTCCAAAACTAGTCCAACATAGTATTCCTTTTGAATATCGCAGCCTTCTTCAATAAGTAAGCGTTTTATTTCGCGCCCTTCAGGCCCTGTTTGATGTGTGACAAGTGTCTTGCCGAGCAATTCCTCTGCAAACCCTTTCACTTCATCTTTCGTTTTTGCAATTTTTACCCCGCCTGCTTTACCACGGCCGCCTGCATGAATCTGTGCTTTTACGACATATACAGAGCTCCCTAGCTCTTCTGATGCTTTCACTGCTTCATCAGGTGTAAATGCTACTTTACCATTTGGAACTGAAACCCCATATTTTCTTAGGATTTCTTTTCCTTGGTACTCATGGATATTCATTTCCCATCCTCCCAACATATGTAGAAACAAAAATTATAAAATAGACTGCGCTTTCATTTTAAAGAATAAAAAAGAGAATGTCTAGGGTTCTATGTAAAATCGTAAAATCCTTCTAAACATTCAAACTTTTATTTTATTAAAAATATAAATTTTTCAGTCAAATCACTTATTTTACCTTATTTTTTCATTTTTTGATCTAACCTGTAGATAAACGAAAAAATTTCTGCTACAGTATCGTATAACGCTTCAGGGATCTCCTCATCTAACGTTAAGTGGCGCATGAGTTCGACTAAATTACGGTCTTCCTGGATAGGGACTCCCGACTTTTTTGCTTCTTCAATAATATGATCTGCCACATAGCCGCTGCCTGTTGCAACGACTTTTGGCGCCTTTTGTTTTTCTTCATCGTAATGCAGAGCGACCGCTCTTCTAAGCGGTTTTGAATCCTTCATACTCGTAAGTCCAGCCCTTTCTCGCTGATTTTATGAAAGTGTTCATCTAGAAATTGAGACGGATCTACTGGCTCTTGTCTCTTTTTTGCTGTAATTCCCGTTAAACTGTATCCTAGAGCATTTAAATTCTCCCGTACAGCCGGAATCATCGGATTAATGGTTCCTTGCAGTTCATGAGCTGTCTCGACAGTAATGGACATGACCTTTTGCTGAATCGTACAGTCTATTAAGGTTTCTTCAAGGTTTTCCATGTTTAAATAAAACATCAGGCGGCACTGAGAAATATCAATAGAACCATCTTTTTTCTTATGTCCCTTTAGTATAAAGGTTAAATCTTGAACACTATGTTTTGAGAAAAGAGGATAGGAAACCATCATTTGACTGACGGTTTGGTTCTCCTGCTGCACAAATAACTGTCCATTCAATCTATGAAATAATTGATCCACTTCTTTTTTAACGTGCTCTGGTAAATCAGCCTGTCTCACATCATTTAAGGTAAGCTTTAATTGGTGCAGCTCCTGACTTTTGACATCCTGGCTGCCTTTTTCAAGCAGTTTCAGCATACCAATTTCATCACGCACACCGATTGCCTTTTTCATCGTCATTAGTAAATCGAGCACATCAGTTTTATTGCTTAATGTTGGTTCAGTCTGCTGCACCGCCTGAGCCAATGCTTTCGCCTCCGGTTTCGAAAGGAATGGGAACTCTTTTTGCAGTACAGCTGCTTTTGCGTCAGGCTGAGTGCCTGCCTGCTGGAGTCCGTGCAGCAATGCTGTGAGCTGTTTTAAGTTGGGTTCTTGCTGCCCATCTGCACCTTGTTTCATCAAGCTGGCCAGTATCCGCTCAATTTGCTGGAGCGGGATTTGCAGCTCTTTTGGACTTATTGACTGCTGCTGCACGTTTGTCTGAAGAACTTGGGACGGCTGACGCTCTTGAACGATTGGGGCATGGCTATTTTCTTTTTGCTTAGACGGATTGAGCTGAGTCGTTACTGGTAAACTACCGCCTTGCTTCGCCTCGCCTTCTCTCGCTGCTACAAGGACTGATAAGAGCTTTTCTGCATGGACGGCTGTCTCTGCATCTACAACTGACCGAACGGCCTGTGTAAGGGTCTGTGTAGCATCTGTGTGCTTCGGAAGCTGTGTTAATTGATTTAGCAGCGCTTTTATATCCTGATGAAGAGCAGAGGATGATTTCACGGCTAAAATAGATTGAAGTACCCCTTGCTGGATCGGTAAATCTTTCTTTAAAGCAAAGAGGAGTGCTTGGAGCCCTTTCTTCACATCAGCTCCTTGAAGCTGTTCGATCCATTTCACTGCCGTTTTTAACTCCCCTTCGTTAATGACGGACTTTTCCTTTAAAAAAGCTGTAGCTGTCAGCATGTTTTCAAGCCCATTTTTCAGTGAAAGTCCTTCTAATAGTTTAGCTGCTGCATCCTTTAACGTCTTAGGATCTTGATCAAATTGCTGAACGGGTCTTAGTTTATTGAGGCTGCCTCCGCCCTCTTGTTCAAATTGGAACCAATAAAATGCGTCTGCTTTAAGCTGGGCCGCCAGCTGCGCTTTTATTTTCGTTGAGCCTATTTGAACAAGGGCTGTATCATCTCCAAGCATTTTTAGTACTTTACCGAGAATCAGCCGATGAACATTTTCCTTCCCTTCGGTGTTTAATGGAACAGATTCAGCCGTATTCAGCCGGCTATTCAGTGCTGTATGTATATCCTCAACTCTTGTCATCACAGGCAGCCTCCTTAGATTAAAATTTATGATATAACAGATTTCACTGGCGCAAACGATAATCGGTGGATTGGGGCCGTACCATATGTTTGAATCGCAGCCAAGTGCTCTTTCGTTCCGTACCCTTTATGTTTTTCAAATTGATACTCAGGATACTTACGCCCATACTCTTCCATCATCTGATCCCTTGTCACCTTCGCAATACATGCACCTGCTGCAATGGATGCACTTTTTGCATCTCCTTTGATGATATTCTCTTGGTGAGTTGAAAGCGGGAGTGTCATGGCATCTATGAGTAGATAATCTGGTGTATGAGTTAACTGCTCCACAGCTCTCACCATCGCCAGTCTTGATGCTTCGTAAATATTGATTTCGTCGATCGTCGCCGCATCAACAATGCCGATTCCGATATCAAGTGCTTCTTTTTGAATTAAATCATAATAAGCCAATCTTTTTTTCTCAGATAATTGCTTTGAGTCGTTTAAACCGAGCAGGACTGTATCTTCCTTTAATATGACGGCTGCTGCCACAACTGGGCCGGCGAGCGGTCCTCTTCCTGCTTCATCTATTCCCGCAATACATGTGTATCCCTGCGCCTTTGCTTTGTTTTCAAATTGCAGCATGTCATCCCATGCCACGCGAAGTGCTTGCTGCTTTTCTCTCTCTTTGTGCCACTTTTCTATGAGTTTTTGGACACTTTTTCTCGTATCACCTTTTACAAGCTCACGAATGTATGACTCATCGCCTGCATGCTTTTCTATTAGTTCTTTTATTTGTTTCACCGTGTACATAGGCTTTTTCGCAGCCTCCTTCTTTATATCGGCAGTTTTTCACAAAAAATAAAGACCCGCATGAGCTGCGTGTCTTTTAGCTTTCAGGCTTCTCAAAAGTGAGGGGACCAAATTTTTCTGTTCGAATATCCCGAATAATGATTTCGGTGGTTTTGTCATAGTTTATGAATCCCCCGCTCATTAGACAGCCGCGCTTAGTCCCAATTGCATCAAACAGCTCAACCGTATCTTCAGGTATCTCCGCTAGGTCATAGCGTTTTTTTAATCGCTCTGGGTAGTTCTCTTCTAGAAAACGAAGTGCATACACAGCGACATCCTGTAAGTTGATGATCGAATCTTTGATCGCTCCAGTCACCGCAAGTCTGAGTCCTACTTGCTCATCTTCAAACTTCGGCCAGAGGATTCCAGGGGTATCGAGCAGCTCTAGTTCTTTCCCTACCTTTACCCATTGCTGTGATGTCGTAATACCAGGACGGTCTCCTGTTTTGGCAATGTTCTTTTTCGCTAAACGATTGATTAAGGTCGATTTTCCGACGTTGGGAATCCCGATAATCAGTGCTCGAATGGCACGTGGTTTGACGCCTTTCGCTTTCATGCGGTCGAACTTTTCTTTTAAAATTTCTTTTGAAGTTGTGATGATCTGATTTAACCCTTGTCCATCGACAGAGTTAATAGCTAGTGACCGAACGCCTTGCTGCTCAAAATGCGCCTGCCACTCCTTTGTCATACGAGGATCTGCTTTATCAGCTTTGTTTAATAGCATGATTTTGGGTTTATTTTGAAGGATTTCTTCGATCATTGGGTTTCTAGAGGACATCGGAATTCTTGCATCGGTTAATTCAAATACGATGTCGATGAGCTTTAATTTTTCTGTGACTTCACGTCTTGCTTTTGCCATATGGCCTGGAAACCATTGAATCGTCATATGTGCACCTTCTCTCTTCTACCTGTTATCTTTATACATTGTACAAAAAAAGAGCCTGTTACAGGTAACAAGCTCTTTCCTTTGATATCATTATCGTCTGATTTCTTTGATACGAGCCGCTTTACCGCGAAGTTCACGTAGGTAGTAAAGTTTCGCACGACGTACCTTACCGTGACGTACAACTTCGATCTTAGCGATTTTTGGTGTGTGTACAGGGAATGTACGCTCAACGCCTACACCGTAAGAGATCTTACGAACTGTGAAAGTTTCGCTGATTCCACCACCACGACGCTTAATTACAACACCTTCAAAGATCTGGATACGCTCACGAGTACCCTCGACAACTTTAACGTGTACACGTAAAGTGTCACCAGGACGGAACGCAGGAAGATCAGTGCGTAATTGTTCTTTTGTGATTTCTTCAATCAAATGTTGCATCGTTTTCAACTCCTTCCAACAGATGCTCATGTCCTCTTTCTTCATTGCAGCGGAACATCGTTTTCAAACTTGGATCAGCAAGCCGTCCAAGTCACAAGTAGTATCATACCATACCTCTATGCCGTGTGCAATACAATCTAGTCATTATGAAGCTGCCAAAGCCATCTTTTTTCATCATCCGTTAATGTTTTGCAAGAATCGATCAAATCTGGCCGTCTTGTATAGGTTCGCTTCAAGGATTCTTTGCGCCGCCACTCTTCTATTTTGGCATGATTTCCAGAGAGGAGCACATCCGGCACTTTTAGTCCTTTATAATCCGCTGGCCTTGTATAGTGCGGGTGCTCAAGCAGACCTGTACTGAATGAATCTTCGATGTGAGATGCTTCTTTTCCAAGCACATGAGGCAAAAGCCTGACCACACTGTCTGCAATCATCATCGCTGGCAGCTCTCCGCCTGTGAGGACGAAATCTCCGATTGAAATCTCATCTGTGACAAGATGCTCCCTGATGCGCTCATCGTAGCCTTCATAGTGGCCGCAAATGAACATAAGATGCTCTTCTTTTGCAAGTTCTTCTGCCTTTTTTTGTGTATATCTTTCCCCTTGAGGACAGACAAGAATAACTCGGGGCTTCGTGCTTGCTTTCTTCGTTAAATCTTCTACCGCATCAAATACGGGCTGTGCTTTCAGTACCATACCAGCACCGCCGCCATACGGATAGTCATCCACTGTTTTATGCTTATGATCCGAATACTCTCTAAAATTGACAACATGAAATGAAACAGCTTCTTTCTCCTGTGCTTTTTTTAAGATCGATGAGTGAAGCACACCTTCGAACATTTCAGGAAAAAGGGTTAAAAAGTCGATTTTCATTCGTCAATGAGTCCTTCCATCATTTCAATGCGAACAGTTTTGGATGAGATATCAATGTTTTTGACGACAGATGGAATATATGGAATGAGGGCATCTTTTTTGCCTTTTCTTCCAACCACCCACACATCATTTGCCCCTGGCGTAAGGATTTCTTTGATTTGGCCGATCAGCTTGTCCTCTTCATCGTATACTTCACAGCCAATGATTTGGTGAAAATAAAATTCTCCTTCGTCTAATGACCCAAGATGTTCTTTTTCTACCTTTAAGATTGACTCTTTCAGAAGCTCTGCATCATTTAATGAGTTGATTTCTTCAAATGTGAGTAAATCAAACTGTTTGTGCTGGCGGTGTGATGCGACAGTCACTTTCAGCGGCTCTTTTTGACCTTGTTTAAAAATATAGAGCACGCTTCCCTTTTTGTAACGCTCTTCTGGGAAATCCGTCTTTGACACGACGCGTACTTCTCCGCGCACTCCGTGTGTATTGACGATCTTTCCAACATTCAACCATTCTAGCTCCATGTTCTCAATCACCCCTGACGTATTTCCACAATGGTGCCGTCTTTCACGACGATGACATTATCTTGCATTTTGTCATCCCATTTATCACCTATTTTTACTTCAACCAGTGCATCCACTTCTGTTTCTTTCATTTCACTTCCAAGCGGCAAAATATGAAGCTGCTCTACTTGAAAATCAATCTGCCTGATCTTCTCTTGCCTTTTATCGATCGCTTTTTGAAATTGAGGGATGGCTTCTTGCTGATGTGGTTCTTTTTCATGTTTTTTTAGTTGAAAATATAATTGATTGCATTCACGTTCTAGTCTTTCTTTTTTCTCCAAAAAAGTCGTTAACAGTTTGTCCTTACTGCTTTCAGTTAATACTTGCATCACGGTGACATGTTGAATGATCTGCATCTTCCTTTTTGTCCCCCTATCCGAAGGCATTTGTCCTCTACAGTATAACGAAAAATAGATTTAAACGTGTAAAAAAAGGGGAGGTCCTAAGCCCTCTCCCTTTTTAGTCAGCAATCTCAAGTTGAACTTTCTTAGAAGACTCTGCACTTGCTGCAAAAATGACTGTTCGTATCGCTTTTGCTGTACGTCCCTGCTTTCCGATCACTTTTCCGGTATCTTCAGCATTGACAGACAGTGTGTAAATCACCTGCTCATCTTTTTCTAATGAAGATACGTGAATATCTTCAGGGAAATCAACAAGTGGCTCGACGATGGACACAATCAATTCTTCCAAGGACAGCTCATTCATTATTTGCTGTTTTTCGCATTATGAAATTTTTCAAGAATTCCTTGGCTTGAGAAAAGGTTGCGAACTGTATCAGATGGTTTCGCACCATTTTGAAGCCATTTAAGCGCTAATTCTTCGTTGATTTTCACCTCAGCTGGTGATACCACTGGGTTGTAAGTTCCAACTGTTTCGATGAAACGACCGTCACGTGGTGAACGAGAATCTGCTACAACAATACGATAGAAAGGAGATTTTTTTGCTCCCATACGTTTTAAACGAATTTTTACTGCCATTTTACTAGCACCTCCGAAAATATTTCAACAAGATAGTATATTAACAATGATAAAAGGGTTTGTAAAGTGTTTTTTCTTAACAACGGTTTTATCATGTATAACCAATTACATAAATGGTAATTTAAAGCCCTTTTTCTTTCCTTTGGACATGTTGGTCATTTGCTTCATCATCTTTTTCATTTCATCAAATTGCTTTAAAAGGCGATTGACTTCCTGTACAGATGTTCCGCTTCCTTTTGCAATCCGTTTTCTTCGGCTTGCATTGATGACCTCTGGCTGTTCTTTTTCCTGAGTCGTCATTGATTTAATGATCGCTTCGATGTGATTGAGCTGCTTTTCGTCCACTTGGACGTTTTTGAGCCCTTTCATTCTACCGGCTCCCGGCATCATTTGGATCAGTTCATCAAGAGGACCCATATTGCGAACTTGGCCAAGCTGCTCGAGGAAATCATCGAGCGTGAAGCTCATTGTCCGCATTTTTTGCTCAAGCTCTTTCGCTTTATCTTGGTCGACGTTTGCCTGTGCTTTTTCAATCAGCGTGAGCACATCTCCCATGCCAAGAATTCTTGATGCCATCCGCTCCGGATGGAATGGTTCAATCGCATCAAGCTTTTCTCCTAGTGCAGCGAATTTAATCGGCGTATTGGTGACAGCTCGAATAGAAAGGGCTGCACCGCCTCTTGTATCACCGTCTAGTTTTGTGAGAACAACACCTGTTAAACCAAGCTGTTCATTAAAGCTTTTTGCGACATTGACAGCATCTTGACCAGTCATAGAGTCAACAACTAGGAAAATTTCTTCTGGATTCGCTACTTCTTTTACTTTTTGAAGTTCATCCATTAATTCTTCATCGATATGAAGACGTCCTGCTGTATCTAAAATGACATAATCATGGTGTTCTTCTTTCGCTTTTTCAATTGCCTGTTTGGCAATTTCGACAGGGCTGACTTGATCACCTAATGAAAACACCGGCATATCAAGCTGTTTCCCAAGCGTTTGAAGCTGCTGGATCGCTGCTGGTCTATAAATATCAGCAGCCACCATCATCGGCTTGCGATTATGTTTTTTGCGAAGTAAATTGGCAAGCTTCCCAGTTGTGGTTGTTTTACCTGCCCCTTGAAGACCAACCATCATAATGACTGTTGGAGATTTTTTCGCTACAGCGATCTTACTCTCTTCTCCGCCCATTAATTCAGTGAGTTCTTCTTTTACAACTTTAATGACCTGTTGTCCAGGGGTAAGGCTTTTCATGACCTCTTGTCCAACTGCCCGCTCACTTACTTTTTTCACAAAGTCTTTGACTACTTTAAAATTGACGTCAGCTTCAAGAAGGGCAAGGCGTACCTCGCGCATCATTTCTTTTACATCTTGCTCTGACACTTTTCCTTTGCCGCGGATTTTTGAAATCGTCTGCTGCAGTCGGTCGGCTAATCCTTCAAATGCCATACTGTGCCGCCTCCTAATCTAATTTCTCAAGCGATTCAATTAAAGCTTCTGCTTCTTCCGTTTGCGCAGAATCAGCTACAAGCTCTCTCATTTTTTTGAGAAGTTCTTTACGCTCTTTAAATTTCTTAAACAAGAGCAGCTTTTCTTCATATTGTTCAAGCATCGCTTCAGTCCGTTTAATATTATCATAAACAGCCTGCCTTGATACTTCATATTCATCCGCAATTTCACCGAGGGAAAAATCGTCTAGGTAGTAAAGCGACATGTAGCTCTTTTGCTTTGCGGTCAACAACGATTGATAGAAGTCAAACAAGTAATTCATTCTCGTTGTTTTTTCAAGCGTCATGGGCTCTCTCCCCTTTGTTAAGTTCATTCCCTTTACATCAACTAAGTTTACACGGTTCTCTGCTGTGTGTCAAGTTTTTATCTTGTCACTTCATGAAGCTACGTATAAATAAAAATGCCAGCAGTTTTGCCGGCATTTTTTTGTTAGTCTTGTTGATCAATTACGTCTGAGAATAATCCATACACATACGATTCTGCATCAAACTCTTGCAAATCGTCCACCTTTTCACCTAAACCGACAAGCTTTACTGGGATGTTCAGCTCATTTCGAATCGCAAGAACAATTCCGCCTTTTGCAGTACCGTCAAGCTTTGTTAAAGCAATCCCTGTCACATTTGTCGCTTTAGAAAATTCCTTGGCTTGTGCCATGGCATTTTGACCTGTTGTCGCATCAAGAGCGAGCAATACTTCATGAGGTGCATCTGGAACCTCGCGCTCAATAACTCTCTTGACTTTCTCCAGCTCTTTCATCAAGTTGACTTTGTTTTGAAGTCTTCCTGCTGTATCGCAGATGAGGACATCTGCATTTTTCGCTTTTGCTGATTGAACGGCATCATAGATCACCGCTGCTGGATCAGAGCCTGCTGTTTGTTTGACGACAGGAACACCTGAACGCTCTCCCCAAACTTCAAGCTGCTCGATCGCACCGGCACGGAACGTATCACCTGCTGCTAAAATGACGGATTTCCCTTCATTTTTCAGCTTGTTTGCAAGCTTACCGATAGTCGTTGTTTTCCCAACACCGTTGACGCCTACAAACAAAATGATATTCAAACGCCCGTCTTCAATGTTCAGCGCAGAAATTTGTTCCTCTCCGCTATTGTAGATGTCAACCAGTTTTTCAGAAATCACCGCTTGTACTTCACTTGGGTCTTGAATGTTTCTTAATTTCACTTCTTTTTTCAGCTCATCAATCAGTTCCATCACAGTTGTGAAACCAACATCAGCGCCGATCAGAACCTCTTCGAGCTCTTCAAAAAAGTCTTCATCGACTTTGCGGTAGCGAGAAATCAGTTCATTTACTTTTCCCTGGAAGGAGTTTCTCGTTTTTTCGAGTCCATCTTTAAACTTTTCTGATACTGAATCGGTTTGCTGCGTAAATTTTTCTTTTAATTTCTTAAAAAAGCTCATTGGTTCAAAAACCTCCTTTAATTACTGGACAAGCTCTTTCGTTTCTTCTAGTTTGACAGATACAAGCTTAGAAACACCTGATTCCTGCATGGTCACACCGTAGAGCACATCGGCTTCTTCCATTGTTCCCTTGCGGTGCGTAATGACAATGAACTGTGTTTCCTCGCTGTATTTCTTTAAATATTGCGCAAAACGGAAAACATTTGCTTCATCAAGCGCCGCTTCTACCTCATCTAATACGCAGAATGGAACAGGTCTCACTTTTAAAATAGAGAATAGTAAAGCGATCGCTGTTAAGGCTCTCTCCCCGCCTGAAAGCAGGCTTAAGTTTTGCAGTTTTTTCCCTGGCGGCTGCGCGACAATATCAACGCCAGAGTTGAGCAAATCATTTGGATCTGTCAGCTTAAGATCGGCTCTTCCGCCGCCAAATAATGCTTGGAATACAGATTCAAAGTGCCCGCGAATTTGAGAGAATGTCTCAGAGAAGCGCTTTGTCATCTCTTGATCCATTTCTTCGATGACTTGGAATAATGTATTTTTCGCTTCTGTCAGATCATTTCGCTGTTCTGTTAAGAAGAGATAGCGTTCATTGACACGTTCATACTCGTCAATGCTGCCTAAGTTCACTGTTCCAAGTTCTTCAATCGCTAGTTTGATCAGCTTCACTCGTTTTCTTGCTTCATCTGGCGATAACGTCAACTGATACATCTCTTTTGCTCCTTCAAACGAAAGAGCATATTCATCGTTCAGATAAGCGATCAGGTTATCAAGCTCGACTTCCATACGGCCTAGCTTAATCTCTTCATCTTTTAAGCTTGTGGTGAGCTGCTTGTACAATCGCTTTTGTTCTTTAAGTTCACGTTCAGCGAATTCTAATGTTTCAGAAAGAGCAAGACGCTGCTTACGCCGCTCTGAAATGAGTGCGGTTGTTTTGTTTTTGTTTTCCAGCTTCTCTTTCGCCGCTTCTTCCAGTTGTTCGGCTCCGCTTGAACTAGATGACATTTCACTTGTTAAGAGTGACAGATCTTCTTTTGTTTCCTTCAGCGTCTGTTCAGCCTCTTCTAATTCAGCCATTAAGCTCGAAAGCTTTTCTTGTTCATTGGCTAAGGACTGATCTTTTTTCGCCAGCGAGATTTTCAGCTCTGTTAATTCGGCAGAAATGGTTTCTTTCGTTGAGCTTTGCGTCTGCTTACGCTTTGTTAATATATTGATTTCTTGATCAAGAGTCGTCAGTTTCTCACCTATAGAGGCTTCTAGAGCGACCTGCTTTTTGTCCTTATCCGCGAGTTCAGTAGAACGCTGCTGCAACTCTTCTTTTTCTTGATCATAGAGTTCAAGATGAGCATTGATATTTTTTTCTGCGACTTGCAGTTCGTATAGCTTCCCTTTGAGTTCTTGCTGCTTTTCACGAAGCGTTTCGCCGCGCTGGCGCAGTTCGTTTAATTGGCTTTCGTTTGCTCCGATCAATTGTTTCGTTTCTTTTGTTTCTTTTTCAAGGATCGTTGTTTTCTCTTCCATTTCAACGAGCTGCTTTGTTAACGTTTCGATCTCCCGGTTTCTTGAAAGAAGAGAGTTGTTCTTTTTCTTTACGCCGCCACCGGTCATTGAACCGCCGGGGTTTACGACATCACCATCAAGGGTCACGATACGGTAACGATGTCCAAGCATTTTTGCCAATTCATTGGCGCCTTTTAAGTCTCTAACGATCAGCACAGTTCCAAGTAAATTCTGAATCACCTTTTGATACTTTTCGTCAAAGGAAACGAGGTGACTCGCTACACCGATAAATGCAGCGTGCTGCTCTGCTGTTTGGACATCTCTGAGCTGAATGGTTCTTTCTTTGATGACGTTCATTGGCAGGAAGGTTGCACGTCCAAAGGAATGCTGCTTTAAGTATCCAATCGCTTGTCTCGCAGCAGCTTCATTTTCTGTGACGACGTGCTGCGTGGCTGCACCTAGCGCAATTTCAATCGCTGTCTCATACTGCTGATCCGTTTGAATCAGCTCTGCAATAGCACCGTGAATACCGCCTAACCGTTCTTTTGCCTTTAAGACCTCTTTCACTCCTTGGAAAAAGCCTGAGAAGTCTTCCTGCATGGATTCAAGCATCTCTTTTTTGGATTTTGCCTGCTGTACGTATTGATAGGCTTGGTAAAGAGCCGTTTCTTTTTTCTCGTATTGACGTTTCATTTGCTCAAGCTTTTGTTCTGCTTCTCTAAAACGTTTGACTTGTGCCAGAATGTCTTCTTCCAGTGCTGAAAGCTGCTGCTCAGCCTCTGTTTTCTTTTCTTTAACAGACACTCGTTCTTCGATATGTTTTTGGTTATTTTGCGTCAGCCGCTCTAGCTGCATCGCCGCTTGTCGCTGCTGTTCTTCTAATAATTTACGTTCATTACGGATGGAAGCCTGCTCATTGAGCAGATCAAAATAATCGCTTTTCAGCTGTTCAATTTGACCTTCCACATCTTCGCTATGAAGCGATAGTTGATGCTGCTTTGTGTTCACTTCATCTTTTAGCTGCTGCACTTCTTTTTGCAGGCTGTCCCGCGTGATTTTCTGCTGCTCAATCTTTTCGGTTAACAGTGCCTGCTTTTCAGTTAAGCGAACGAGCGTTTCTTCTAGCTGTCCCTGGTTTGCGGCAGCATTTTTTTTTCGTTCTTTTAGCACTTCTTTTTTTCCTTCAAGTTTTTCTAACTCTTCACTTGTGAAAAGAAGAACTTCTTGCAGGTCATTAATTGATTCATCAAGCGCTTGAATGCGGTCTCTCGACTCTTCAATTTTGGCTTCTTTTGCTTGGATATCTGTAGACTGCTTCATTTCATCTTGTTTGAAGCGCTCGACTGCTTCACCAAGTGTTGTCCATTTTTCATGAAGTGCTTCGATGTCATGGACAGTGAGGGCGATTTCGACATTTTCAAGCTCTTCTTTTTTTTGCAAATAGTCCTTTGCAATAGAGGCTTGCATTCTTAATGGTTCTACTTGATCTTCTAGTTCATGCAGAATATCTTCTACTCGGTTTAAGTTGTCCTGCGTTTCAAACAGTTTATTTTCGGCTTTTTTCTTTCTTGTTTTATATTTCAAAACACCAGCCGCTTCTTCAAAGATGCTTCTTCTCTCTTCTGCCTTACTTGATAGAATTTCTTCTACCTTTCCTTGGCTGATGATTGAAAAAGCTTCTTTTCCAAGACCTGAATCCATGAAAAGATCAATAATATCCTTTAAGCGGACAGATTGATTGTTGATGAGAAATTCACTTTCGCCTGACCGATAAACCCTTCTTGTCACACTGACTTCGTGAAAATCGATCGGTAAAAAGTGGTCTTCGTTATCTAATGTTAAAGTCACTTCTGCTAGATTGACTCTTTTCCTTGAGTCACTGCCTGCAAAAATGATATCTTCCATTTTTCCTCCGCGGAGGCTTTTCGCTGATTGTTCTCCAAGTACCCAGCGGATGGCATCGGTAATATTGCTTTTGCCGCTTCCGTTTGGTCCAACAACAGCTGTGACCCCTTTGACAAAGTCCACGGTCACTCGCTGTGCAAATGATTTGAATCCTATCACGTCTAAACGTTTGAGGAACATGAGAGTGATCCTCCTTATGTATTTAAAGTACTATCATCTTACCATATGAAGTGTAAAAAGATGATGGAAAACAGAGTGAAATCCCCCTGAATAACGAGGGGGATTTTATTGGTTCATATGATGTTTCTGCAATTTAGCAAGTGCTTCCTGTGCAGCGTGCTGTTCTGCTTCTTTTTTAGAGCGTCCATTTCCGATTCCGAGCACTTCACCTCGAAGGGATACATTTGCTTCAAATTCCCGGTTATGTGCAGGCCCTTTTTCATGCAGGATGCGGTATTCAAGCACACCTTTTCCATCGCGCTGCACAAATTCTTGCAGTTGGCTTTTAAAGTCCATGACGTGCGAGAACGCTCCATCATTAATTTTCGGATAAACGTACGCTTCTAGGAACCGTTCAACTGGTTCCAGCCCCTGATCTAAATAAAGTGCACCGATAAACGCCTCGAATACGTCCGCTAAGAGTGCTGGGCGTTTTCTGCCGCCTGTCATTTCTTCGCCTTTTCCTAAGAGAACAAGGTCACCGAAGGACAGCTCATGCGCTAGTGATACAAGTGACGGTTCACATACGATCGCCGCTCTTAGTTTCGTTAAATCTCCCTCGCTCATCGCTGGATATTTTGCAAATAAGAATTGAGAGATGGTCAATTCTAAAACAGCATCTCCTAAAAATTCAAGTCTTTCATTGTCCTCGTATGGCTTTTTCCGGTGTTCATTCACATAAGAGGAATGGGTAAAAGCTTGATATAGAAGCTTTTCATTTTTGAAGTGTACAGAAATGCGCTGCTGGAATTCTCTAAATTGCTCTAGTTTTTTGCTCTGTTTCTGTTTGTCTTTATATTGTTTTGGCATAGCAACCTCCAGGTAGGCGTAATCGCCTTTAAGGATACTGATTATATGGAGTCTCTCTTTCTACATGCAGGGAAACATTGCTCCCAGCATCTGAAAAAGGCTGACAATTGATCAGCTGAATGTGTTGAAACTAACATAAATTTTCAAAGTCCCGTCGAAAGTAGACGGGACTTTGTTACGCTTATTGCTGGTTATTTATGTAGTTCACAGCGTCACCGACTGTTGCAATTTTTTCAGCATCTTCGTCAGAAATTTCCATATCGAACTCATCTTCAAGTTCCATAACTAGCTCAACTACATCAAGGGAATCAGCGCCTAAATCTTCTTTAAATGAAGCTTCCATTTTCACGTCAGCCTCATCAACGCCAAGGCGGTCTACAATAATTTTTGATACACGCTCTAATACGTCTGCCATTGCCTTTCACCTCCCCTCAAAGTATTATAGTTGATTCGTTTTTAAAAAACTAGAGAAAACCTAATGAAATTTTGATATTTCTTAGGACATGACCATTCCGCCATCTACTTGGATGGTTTGGCCTGTAATATAACCTGCTCCTTCTGAAGCTAAAAAGACAACAACGTTGCTAATATCTTCAGGTGCACCAAAGCGTGCGAGCGGGATTTGTTTGAGCATTTCCGTCTGTACATTGTCATCAAGCTTGTCAGTCATATCTGTTGAAATAAAGCCTGGTGCTACTGCATTGACTGTAATATGGCGGGTTGCCAGCTCTTTTGCTGTTGTTTTTGTTAATCCGATGACGCCAGCTTTTGCTGCAACATAGTTTGCTTGTCCAGGGTTTCCACACACACCAACGACTGAAGCCAAGTTGATGATTCTTCCACTTCTTTGCTTCATCATTTGACGTGTCACGGCTTTTGTACAGTTAAAGACACCTTTTAAGTTTATGTTAATAACATCATCCCATTCATTCTCTTTCATTCTCATGAGCAGGTTGTCCTTTGTGATGCCTGCATTATTCACAAGAATGTCAATTGAACCAAAGGTATCAATCGCTTGTTTCATCATAGCTTGTACTTCTTCAGCATTTGAGACATCAGCTTTAACTGCAAATGCCTGCTGGCCGAGTGCTTTGATTTCATCTACGACTTCATTTGCTTTTGCTTCGTTTCCAGAATAGTTCACGACAACATTTGCACCACTTTTCGCTAGATCGATCGCGATGGAACGGCCAATCCCGCGTGATGCTCCTGTTACAACGGCTGTTTTATTTGTAAGCATCAAGAATCCCCCTTGAGTGTTTGAATGGCTGCTTCAATTGTTTCTTGATCTGAAACGGAAATCGTCGTCAGGCGGCGATTCACTTTTTTCACAAGACCTGAAAGCACTTTGCCAGGACCAATTTCAATAAATGTTGTGACGCCTAGATCAATGAGGCGTTCCACACTTTCTTCAAAACGAACTGGAGAATACAGTTGTTCAATGAGCTTTGTCTCAATGTCATCACGAGATGTCACGATGTCTGCTGTTACATTTGAGATGACCGGAGTTTTGGCATCCGCAATATCCAGCTTTGACAAAACATCTGTAAATTTTTCAGCAGCTGGTTTCATTAATGCAGAATGGAAAGGTCCGCTCACTTCAAGAGCAATTGCACGTTTTGCGCCTTTTTCTTTCGCTTTCTCTGAAGCAAGTTCTACCCCTTTTGCTGTACCAGAGATGACGATTTGACCAGGACAGTTTAAGTTAGCGAGCTCTACAAGGTGACCGCTTTCTGTCACTTCTTTTGTCACTTCGACAAGTGCCGCTTTGTCTAAGCCGAGAATCGCTGCCATGGCGCCTTCTCCTGCTGGAACAGCTTCATTCATTAATTCTCCGCGCTTTCTGACTGCATAAACAGCATCTTTAAACGAAAGTGCGCCTGCTGCAACGAGGGCAGTGTATTCGCCAAGACTGTGTCCTGCTGCATAATCTGCTTTAATTCCGCTCTCTTCAAATTTCTTTAAGATGGCGATACTTGTCGTTAAAAGAGCTGGCTGCGCGTTATAAGTGAGCGTCAGTTCTTCTGCATCCCCTTCAAAAATCATAGAAGATAAATCAAACCCGAGGGTATTGTCTGCTTCTTCAAATACAGCTTTAGATACTGCTTCTTGGTCAAATAAATCTTTTCCCATGCCAATTTTTTGAGAGCCTTGGCCAGGGAATAAAAATGCAATTTTAGTCATGCTGCTTTACCTCCATTAAGACTCTTTCGTCGTTTCTTTTTGGACTTCTTGATGAATGATAGCTGAAACGTCTTTTTCGACGATATCACGTGCCTGACGAATTGCATGGAAAATGGCATTTTCATCAGAGGAGCCGTGCGCTTTAATAACAGGTGCCTTTAAACCAAATAAAGCGGCACCGCCATATTCGGAGTAATCCATTTTAGATTTCATCTGCATCAATTTCGGCTTCATCATGCCTGCTGCTATTTTTGCTGTGAAACTGGATGTTAATGTTTCTTTCAGCATTTTAAAGACAGAAAGGGCTGTGCCTTCAATTGTTTTAAGCGCAATATTTCCTGTGAAACCATCTGTGACAACAACGTCAGCAACACCTTCTAATAAGTCACGGGACTCTACATTTCCTACGAAATTCAAGTCTGATGCTTTTAATAATTCAAAGGTTTTTTTCGTTAAATCGTTGCCTTTTTTATCTTCTGTTCCTACATTTAACAGTCCAACACGCGGATTGCTCTTTGGGAAGACACGCTCTGCGTAGATGGATCCCATCATGGCATATTGCACGAGATGTTCTGGTTTTGCATCAACGTTGGCACCAACATCTAGTAATAAGAAGCCGCTGCCATCCAGTGTTGGCAAAGTTGGGGCAAGGGCTGGTCTGTCAATACCGTCAATTCTGCCTACGATAAACAGCCCAGCTGTCATGAGGGCACCGGTATTTCCTGCTGAGATGCAGGCATCTGCTCGTCCCTCGGAAACTTCCTGCGCCATTTTTACCATAGATGAATCCTTTTTACGTCTGACTGCACGCACTGGTTCATCCGTCGGTTCAATGACTTCTTTTGCATCTAAAATCGTGATGCGATCGTTGTTTGTTATGTATGGTTTAATTTTGTTTTCATCGCCGACAAGTGTAATCTCGATATCTGAAAATGCTGTTAAGCTTTTTTGCACACCGTCAATAATGGCTTTAGGGGCATGATCTCCCCCCATTGCATCGACTGCAATTCTCATATTACGTGCCACCTTTTACTTTTGTTTTGAGCGATACATGACGAAGTCACCTGAGAAGACAACTTCCTCACCAACATAGCTGTTTACTTCAACTACGGTTCTTCCTTTTTCTTTATCATGTGAGGCTACTTTGGCTTTAGAGACGACTCTTTCGCCTTGTTTCACCTGCCTTGTAAACCTGATATTCGCTTTTGCTGTCAAAGCCAGTTCATCGTCGATGACGGCAACTGCCAGCGAATTTGCCTGGGCGAAGAGATGATGTCCCCTGGCAATTTGGTTTCGGCTGAATACATGCTCTTTTCTCACTTCTAAAATGGAAATGGCTTGGTCATCAAGTTCTACATCAATCATTTCTCCAATCACTTCATCCAGTGGAAGTGATTTCACTTCATCCTCTAATGTCTTTTCGGCCACATGCTTAATTCTTTCGCGTAATTCAGGGATCGACAGCTCTAAACGATCAAGACGAACCGTTTGTATGCTGACACCGAATTTACTTGCCAATTCTTCATCAGTAATGAATGGAGTCGAGCTGATCGTTTGCTGGAGGAGCTTTTGACGTTCTTTTTTATTTAGTTTCATATGCAGACACCATCCGTACATTTATGACTAGGTACTAATAGTAGTATATAATCTCATAGATGATAAATCAATCCTTGTTTCAAAAAGACAAGAAAATTCCTCCAGCGTTTAATCAGCTTAATTTATCTCCGCCCAGCACACCGCTATCTATCAGCGTTTGCCGGAGTTCTTTGTATTCGGGATCCGTCCAAAAGGCGTCCGATTGGACAAGGTCTGCCGCATCTTTTCTAGCCGTTTCCAGCGCTCTATAGTCGTGAACCATATCTGCTACCTTAAATTCGGGCATACCGCTCTGTTTTTTACCGAAGAAGTCGCCGGGTCCTCTTAGTTCTAAGTCCTTTTCAGACAGCTCAAAGCCATCGGTTGTTTCGGACATGATCCGCATCCGCTCTTTTCCCGTTTCTGACTTTGGATCAGCCATTAAAATACAAAATGATTGATGCTCTCCTCGGCCGACCCGCCCTCTTAGCTGATGAAGCTGAGACAATCCGAAGCGGTCTGCATCATAAATAACCATGATGGTTGCATTCGGCACGTTGACCCCGACTTCAACGACTGTGGTTGAAACGAGAATTTGTACTTCATTTGCGGTAAAGGCTCTCATGACTTGATCTTTTTCATCACTTGCCAGTTTCCCATGCATTAAGCCGATTGACCACTTTCCGCGGTATGCTTCAGTCAGCATGCTATGAACATCAAGCGCATTTTGGACATCCAGCTTGTCTGATTCTTCAATGAGCGGACAAATAATATATGCCTGTCTGCCTTTTCTCAGCTCTTTATCCACAAAAGCAAGAATTCTCTCAAGCATGTCATGCTTCACCCAATACGTTTCGATTTGTTTTCTGCCAGCTGGCAATTCATCAATGACGGATACGTCCATTTCTCCAAAGACAGTGATCGCAAGTGTTCGCGGAATAGGTGTAGCAGTCATAAACAAGACATCCGGATCCTGCCCTTTACTTCGCAGTTTTTTCCGCTGCTCTACGCCAAACCGGTGCTGCTCATCTGTGATGACTAGACCGAGCTGCTGAAATTCGACTTCGTCTTGAATGAGTGCGTGGGTACCGACTAAAATGTCAATCTCGCCTTCTTTTAGACGTTCAAGCAATTCTCTGCGGCGCTTTCCTTTCACAGAGCTTGTCAAAAGGGCGATATTCAGTCCCCATTTTTCAAACAGCTGGTAAAGCGAATCCGCATGCTGTTCTGCCAAAATTTCTGTTGGGACCATTAATGCACCTTGAAAACCTGATAAATGAGCGGCATAAAGCGCAATGGCTGCAACAGCTGTTTTCCCTGAACCTACATCTCCTTGAAGCAGACGGTTCATTCGATATGGAGACGCCATGTCTGACATGATTTCATCAAGCACTCTTGATTGTGCCTTCGTCAGTGGAAATGGCAGGCTGTGAACAAACTCAAAAACAGCCTCTTTGGAAAACGGATGCTGGATGCCTGATGTTCTCTCTCGTTCTTTCTTTCTAATCGCCTGCATCTTCAGCTGAAAGATGAGAAATTCTTCGTACACAAAACGTCGTCTTGCTTGTTTGAGCGAGTCTCTTGTCTCTGGGAGATGAATGGTTTTTAACGCTTCCTGATAGGACATGAGCTTATAAGCAGAGACAAGCTGCTTTGGCAATGGATCTTCAGCTTTGTCTACATAAAGTGACAAGGCTTGTTTCACAAAGCGTCTCATCATTTTCACGGTCACATTTTCTTTTACTGAATAAACGGGCTCTATACTGCCATCTTGCTCGTGCGTTCCTTTTTTAAATTCCTGGACCATGATAGATTGGCGGTTTTTATCCCATTTTCCTGTGACAGAAACTGTATCACCTAACACAAGGTTTCGTTTTAAATATGGACGATTGAAACAAATCGCTGTAATGAGAAAACGCCCGACAAGCAGCCTGAATGTCAGCCTGCTTCGTTTTTTTCCATAATAGGTGAGAACGGGCTCACTATGTACTTTCCCTTCAACTGTGACTCGTTCGTCATGCCTTACTTCTTCTAAGTTACGAAGCTCATAGTCGTCATATCGATAAGGAAAGTAGCCGAGTAAATCGGCTACTGTGTAGATTCCAAGTTCATTGAGTGTTTTTTCGGTTTCCTCTCCAATCCCCTTCAGGACAGAGACATTATCTTGCAGTTTCTGTATCACGAGATGAGGTCACACCTCCGAAAATCTTCTTTTCAAGCTCTCTTGCTGTCGGTGTCGCAGCGAGTCCGCCTTGGGCTGTTTCACGAAGAGCTGTTGGCATCGTTTGACCGATTTTGTACATCGCATCAATGACTTCATCACAAGGAATGCGGCTAGTGATGCCGGCAAGCGCCATATCTGCTGCGATCATAGCGTTAGATGCACCCATTGCATTTCGTTTCACACACGGCACTTCGACAAGTCCTGCTACTGGATCGCAAACAAGTCCAAGCATATTTTTAAGTGTAATCGCCATCGCTTCTGCAGATTGCTGCGGTGTACCGCCTGCCATTTCGACAATAGCTGCTGCTGCCATACCTGATGCAGAACCTACCTCTGCCTGACAGCCGCCTGCTGCACCAGAAATGCTGGCGTTATTCGCCACAACAAAACCAAATGCGCCAGAAGTAAACAGGAATCTGACCATTTGTTCCTTTGTTGGCTTTAATGTTTCTTTTACTGCAAATAACGTACCTGGTACAACACCTGCTGAGCCTGCTGTAGGCGTTGCACAAATGGTTCCCATTGCAGCATTGACTTCATTTGTTGCAACAGCCTTACTAACAGCATCTAATATTGTATGACCAGACAGCGTTTTGCCTGATGCGATATAGGCTTGAAGTTTGACTGCATCTCCGCCTGTTAACCCTGATAATGATTTCACACCCTTCAGCCCGTTTTCCACAGCCTGCTCCATCACTTCTAGGTTGCGGTACATCTGGGAGAAAATTTCTTCACGTGACTTCCCTGTCACTTCCATTTCTTGCACAATCATAATTTCTGAAATGGAGGTATTCCGTTCTTCTGTTAGCTGCACGAGTTCTTTGACGTTTTTAAACATCATTCATAACCTCCTTGTTGTTACTCTGCAATTTGTGTGACTTGAATAATGTTTGGCAGCGTTTCAAGCTCTGATAGGACAGCTGGGTCAATATTTTGATCCACTTCAATTGTCATCAGTGCCTCTTGCCCGACATCTTTACGCGCCACTTCCATATGACCGATGTTAATGGCGAATTTCGCTAAGACATTGGCAACTGCCGCAATCGTCCCGTAGCGATCGTTATGAACCACAAGAATGGCAGGATGATTCCCTGAAAGCCTGAGCTCAAAGCCATTTAATTCTGTGATTTCAATTTTACCTCCGCCGATGGAAATCCCGATTAATTCAAGGCTTCCGTTCGCATCTGAAATCTCTACTTTTGCTGTATTTGGATGCGCCGGCACTGCCTCTTCTTCTTTAAATTCAATATCGATCGCTTTGCTTTTAGCAATATCGATCGCTGTTTTGATTCGTTCATCAAATGTATCAAAGTCAAGAACACCGCCGATAATGGCGACATCTGTACCATGCCCTTTATACGTATCTTTAAAGGAACCATAAAATGAAACGACAATTCGTTTCGGTTCTCTTCCAAATAAGCTGCGAGCTACTCTCCCGATACGAGCCGCACCCGCTGTGTGCGAACTTGATGGCCCAATCATGACAGGTCCAATAATATCAAACACACTTCTAAATTTCATAGGTCTTCCCCTCTCATCACCACTCACGTATGGTTTGGTTCTTTCTTTAGACTAATGGATTCATTCGTTTCCCGCAACTCATTTTACCGTGGAATGGCTAGTAAAAAATTGCAAAAGAAGAAGAAGGGCTTTATTTGCCCTTCTTTCGTTATTCAACCGCCAAAATATATGAATAAAGCGGCTGTTTTCCATCGTGGACTTCAACTTCTACATCTTCAAATGTTTCTTCAATAAAGGCTTGTAACGCATCCAGCTCATCGGATGATGCATCTTCCCCTTTAATGATGGTGACAATCTCATCATCTTCTGTCACCATTTTGGCGAGAAGTTCTTTTGCTGCATCTAATTGATTTTTCGCTGTTAAGGTGATTTTCCCGTTGAACAGACCCATATAGTCACCTTTCGCAATGTCGATTCCATCAATTTGGGTATCTCTCACTGCAAAGGTAATTTGCCCGCTTTTCACATGGTCAATCGCTTCTAGCATCGCTCTTTCGTTATCTTCATTTGAAGCTGCTTCATTGAGAGAAAGAAGTGCCGACATTCCTTGAGGAACGGTCTTCGTCGGAATGACAACGACCTCACGGTTTGAGACAGTTGCCGCCTGTTTAGCTGCCATGACAATATTAGAATTATTAGGTAAGATAAAGACGGTTTCGGCATGTACGCTTTCTATTGCTGTGACAATGTCTTCTGTGCTCGGATTCATCGTCTGCCCGCCTTCAATGACGACGGAAGCTCCGATGCTTTTGAACAAGTCAGCAATTCCTTCTCCCATTGCGACACTGACGACGCCAAAGCGCTGTTTTTCAGCAGCAGGTGCTTTTGGTGCAGCAGGTGCATGTTCTCTTTCTTCGTTTACGATTGAGCTATGCTGCTCTCTCATGTTCTCAATTTTCATATTAATCAAGCTGCCGTAGCGCTGGGCATATGATAAAACATCTCCCGGCTGCTCTGCATGAATATGAACTTTCGCAAGTGTATCGTCAGACACTACAAGAAGTGAATCTCCGAATTCACTTAAGTCTTCTCTGAAGGCATTCTCATCAAAGGACTGTTTGTCTTCTTCAAATTTCACCATAAATTCAGTACAATAGCCAAATTCGATATCTTCTGTGTTCATATGGCTTTGCGCACTTTTATGATGCTCTGCACTGACAAGTTCTTTTAGCGTCGGTAAAGAAGCAGCTTTAGGAGGAAGCTCTTCTCCTCTTAATGAAGCAAGGAAACCTTCATATACGCATAGAAGTCCTTTACCTCCACTATCGACAACACCCACTTCTTTTAAGACAGGAAGCAGATCTGGCGTTCGATCAAGTGATGCTCTTGCTTCCTCAATCGTTAACTCTAGAACGCGGTCAATTTGATCTTCTGCCGCTGAAACAGCAACCGCTTTCTTTGCTGCATCCTTTGCAACCGTTAAGATGGTTCCTTCAATCGGTTTCATCACGGCTTTATATGCTGTATCAACACCCGCCTGTAAGGCAAGAGCAAATTCTTTTGCATCAATCGTTTCTTTTTGTTCAATATGTTTACTGAAACCTCTAAAGAGCTGTGACAGGATCACGCCTGAGTTTCCTCTTGCGCCCATCAATAACCCTTTCGAGAGAGCCACGCCGACCTTCCCAATATGATCGGTATTTGTTTCTTCAACTGCTTTTGCCCCTGAAGTCATCGACAAATTCATATTTGTCCCCGTGTCTCCGTCTGGCACTGGAAAAACATTTAACGCATCCACAATTTGTGCGTTTTGAGAAAGATGGTGAGCACCTGCAAGAATCATTTTTGCAAATGAGCGGCCATCAAGATTTCTAATAGACAATATATTTCCTCCTTACTACGGGTTCGTAACTTTTACTCCTTGTACATAAATGTTGACCGAGTCAACAGAAAGTCCAATTGTGTGATGAATCGTGTATTTGACTTTCGTTTGAACATTATGTGCGACTTCTGATATTTTTGTACCGTAGCTGACGATGATGTACATATCAATATGAATGCGGTCTTCTTTTTGACGCACAAGAACACCCCGGCTGAAGTTCTCTTTGCGGAGAATATCCGTCAAACCGTCCTTGATTTGATTTTTGGACGCCATGCCAACAATACCATAGCAATCGATCGCAGCGCCTCCTGCCACCATTGCAATGACTTCATTTGATATATCAATTTGTCCGTATTTCGTTCTAAGTTCAATGGACACATTGGTTCCCCCTTTTTGAGAAATTGCCCTGAGTTATCACTATTTTACTATAAGACCCTTCTTTTTAAAAGAAATCATTCAATCCGACCCAATCCTACTTATACTATAGCCTTGATTTTTTATCAAGATGTCAAGGTATTTTTCTTGAAAGAGGAGTAAACAATCCTTGCAAACCCCTTGAAGCTGTGGTAAATTATTAAAGTATCTTGAGGCATCTCTAAGTACGTATATGAAGAATATGATGATGTTTTCGCAGTTAGGAGGGAAACAAATGGCACGTAAATGCGTTATTACAGGCAGAAAAACAAAAGCTGGGAACAACCGTTCTCACGCAATGAACTCTACAAAACGTACATGGGGCGCGAACCTTCAAAAAGTTCGTATTCTAGTGGACGGTAAGCCTAAAAGAGTATATGTATCAGCTCGAGCTTTGAAATCTGGTAAAGTTGAGCGTGTATAAGCAAGAGTAAACGCCTGCTACAATAAACTGTAGCAGGCGTTTTTATGTGGAAATAAAGGAGATTACTCATTAATCTTTTTTAAATGAACCAAGCATCGCACGGACAATGCCGCCAAGAAATCTAGGCAGTTTGATTGTATAAAATTTCATTTTGTCCCCCTCCTAAAAGTACCGCTTGCAGCACAATTGAGCTTAATCAGCCATCCACATTGATAGGTTGGTCAATCTTTGCTTCTTACCATTATTAATATGCCTTTATGAAAAGAAAAAGTACCATTTGAGTGGATGAGTTCGTTACTAATACATAGTGTGGAACCGGGCTCAATATGACAATTTTTCAGAGGATATTTGAAACCTTTTAATGTCAGCTTTTCAACCGATGTACCAAAGGGCAGAAACGACACATATTTTTTATCCGGGTCTTCTTTGATTTCGTATGTACCAGGCTCAAACATTTGAATGATATTTTGTTTATCTACAAGAGTCATGTTCTGCTTGTGCTGAATGCCTTGATATAGAAGGTGAATATTTCCTAGAAAATGATCAGCCCTTCCTCCTGTAATGCCGTAGATGTAAATATGCGCTGGGTGCTGGCGCATGGCCCAGTTCAGTGCAAGCTCTAAATCGGTTTCATCCTTTTCAGCCTGAAATACATTCAGGGCAGGCAATTTCTTTTTCAGCTCACAAAGCTCTTCTTCTGTCACACTGTCAAAATCACCAAAAGCCTTGGCAGGCATGATGCCGCGCTCTAGTAAAAAAAGCGTTCCCCGGTCTACACCAACCCAGAGAATATCATCCTGCGATGCTTCATGTTCAAGGGGCGGAATGTATTCAAAAGGACCGCCGGCTACGATATGTATGTGCATGATATACGCTCCTCTCCATGTAAAAAGAACCAAAGATCAGAGTGACTTTGGTTCCTTTTTTTACGCTTCTCGAATAGCCTGAATAGCAGCTGCACGGTTGTCTTTACCGTATACCGCTGAGCCGGCCACAAGTAAATTAGCGCCCGCCTCTTTACAGCTTTTTGCAGTCTCTACATTGACACCGCCGTCTATTTCTATGAGTAAGTCTGATAAGCCCTTTTGTTCGCTAAGGGTCTTCACTTCTTTTACCTTCGTGAGGACAGAAGGAATAAACGCCTGTCCGCCAAAACCAGGATTCACCGTCATGAATAAGACAAGGTCTACATCCTCTAATACATGCTCAATCTGAGAAACAGGTGTGTGCGGGTTCAAGACGACACCTGCTTTTACACCTTGTTCTTTTATGTGCTGTATCGTTCGGTGCAAGTGCGGACAAGCCTCAACATGGACAGAAATAATGTCAGCACCTGCTTTGGCGAATGCAGGAATATACCGGTCTGGCTGCTCAATCATTAAGTGAACATCAAGCGGCAGCTTTGTATGCGGTCTGATTGCTTGCACAACATTCGGCCCAAATGTGATATTCGGTACAAAATGGCCGTCCATCACATCGATATGAATGTAATCCGCTCCGCCTTGTTCCACATCACGGATATCTTTCTCCAAATTGGCGAAATCTGCTGATAAAATGGAAGGGGCAATATAAACCATGATTTAGTACCTCGGCTTTCTGTCTTTGATTTCAGTTAAAAACTCTAAATAATGCTGATAGCGATACTCTTTGATTTGCTCTTGTTCGACCGCATCTTTTACCGCACAGCCTGGCTCTTTCACGTGCAGGCAGCCTCTAAACTTACAATCTGCACTCCGCTCTTTGATTTCTAAAAAGTAAAGACCTAAATCTTCCGCTTCGATGCCGGTAAATTCAAGTGAGCTAAAGCCAGGTGTATCTGCAATAAGCCCTTCTGCTGTACGAATGAGTTCGACATGTCTAGTCGTATGCTTCCCTCTTCCAAGATGGGAGGAAATATCATTGGTTTTCAGCGCCAGATCAGGACTCATCGCATTTAAAAGGGAGGACTTGCCTACACCAGACTGACCAGCAAATACAGTGATCTTATTGTGAAAATGCGGGGTCAGCTTTTCAATTCCGTCTCCCTCGATCGTGGATGTTAAATGAACATCATATCCAATTTGCCGATAGTCCTCTGCATAGCCTTGAATACTTTCACGCTCTTCATCTGTTTTCAATAAATCCACTTTTGTGATACAGATAATCGGCTCAATATCATTTGCTTCTACAAGCACTAGAAATCTGTCTAAAAGCGATGTGCTGAAGGTTGGTTCTGTCGCAGAGAAAACGAGCACCGCTTGATCGACGTTACTAATAGGCGGACGAACAAGTTCATTTGTCCGCTCTTTTACTTCTAATAAGTAGCCTTCTTTATCGTTGTCTGCTTGATACACAACATAATCTCCAACAAGAGGTGTGATTTTGTTTTTACGAAAAATGCCTCTTGCTCTGCACTGAATCACTTTTCCACTTTCTAAAGACTCATCAAGCACATAATAAAATCCGCTTAATGCTTTAATAATTTTGCCCTCAGGCATAAAGTCCCTCCTTTATTCATCTTCAGGGTATTCAATTGTTTTAGAGCTTACGACTTTATCATCAACCGTCACTTGATAGTATCCTTTTTGACCTGGTTCAATCTTAAATTTAATGGTCCGTTCGGTTGGTGCAGTGATGTTAAAGGTTTCATATGAATCAGAAATGCTATGCTCAGCATCGTCAATGGAAATCTGAACGGTCATCTCTTGCCCTTCTGTTACTGGTTCATACGGGATGGCAATCTTCTCAGTCACTGTTTTAGCCGGTTTTTTCTTCGGTCCGAGTGAGAAGGTGATCTTAACCGTATCACCTGGTTTCACAGCAGTACCAGCTCCTGGCTCCTGTTTCATCACTTCACCTTTTGGCACATCATCAGAATACGCTTCTTTTTCATCAAGCTTTAATCCGTTATCCTCTAAATAATTCGATGCAGCCTGTTTACTATATGTCGTTAAATCCCGCAAAGTAATATCGGCAGGACCTATGCTGACCGTCAACGTCACTTCTTCATCTGCTGCCACAAGCTCAGTACTCGCTGAAGGTTTCTGTTCCATGACAATCCCAGATTCGGTGTCATTATCATTTACTTCCTCCACAACAACTTGCTTAAACCCTTTTTTCGCTAATAATTCTTTTGCTTTATCGACCTTTTCACCTGTTACATCAGGTAATTCGGTCTTTTCCTTGCCCGTACTTTGGTAAAGCTGAATCTCGGTTCCTTCTTTTACCTTTGTGCCGATTTTCGGGTCTGTTTTGACGACAAGCCCTTTTTCAATTTTTTCATCAGCGATCTCAATTGGATCAGAGGCGACGGTAAAGCCGGCTTTCTTCAAGGTGTCCTCGGCTTTATCAATCGTCATGCCAGATACATCAGTGACCTCCACATCTTTTGGAAAAAGCAGTCCCGGAAACACAGTGATGGCTAAAATAGTCGCAGCAGTCAGAATAAATAGGATGGATGCCACAATCCAAGGCCATTTTTTCCGTTTCTTTTTCGGCTTTTGTTTCTCTTTTTTCTTCGGTTTTTGCACTGGATGGACAGCTGTTTTTTCATTGTCTTGATCGACTTGATGATCTTGAATGATTGGGATCGCTTTCGTTGCTTCATGATCTTCTTCGATCACAAAGCGTTTTTCTTTTAGCCTTGAAGGGTCGAAAGCAGTTTGTAAATCTTTTTGCATTTCAGATGCATCTTCATATCGATAAAAAGGATCTTTGGCCATCGCCTTTAAAATGATGTTTTCCACGCTTTGTGGAACAGAAGGATTCCACCTTCTCACAGATGGCGGCTCTGATTGCAAATGCTTCAGCGCAACACTGACAGCTGATTCCCCTTCAAACGGCATGCGTCCAGAAATGAGTTCATAGAGCACAATGCCAAGTGAATAGATGTCTGATTTTTTCGTCGCAAGACCTCCGCGTGCTTGTTCTGGAGACAAATAGTGCACGGATCCTAGGACCGAATTTGTGTGGGTGATGGTCGCTGAGCTGAGTGCTATGGCAATCCCGAAATCAGTGACTTTAATATTCCCCATGTTGTCTATTAATATATTGTGAGGCTTAATGTCCCGGTGGACGAGCTGTTTCGCATGGGCTTCTTCCATCGCCGCAACGACTTGCTCCATAATGCGAACGGCTTCTTTCGGATGAAGCGGGCCATTGGCGTGTATGTATTCTTTTAGCGTCATCCCCTCGACATATTCCATGACAATATAATAAATGTCATCTTCTTCCCCTACATCGTAGATGCTGACAATATTTGAATGATCTAAGCTTGCGGCTGATTGCGCCTCGCGCCGGAAACGTCTAATAAAATCATCATCGCTTGCAAAGTCAAAGCGCAAAATTTTAATCGCGACTTCGCGATCTAAAATCATATCCTCCGCCAAATAAACGTTTGCCATTCCGCCTCCGCCTATGACGCGAAGAATCTGATAACGGCCGCTGATCCGTTTTCCGATCAACACTTGCTGTCACCCTCCTCTGGCTGGGAGGAGATTTCTAACAATACTGCTGTAATGTTATCTTCACCGCCGTTGTCATTCGCTGTTTGGATTAATGCTGTTACTTTTTCATCTGGTGCGGTCGTTTGGTTTAAAATATGAATCAAATTCTCTTCTTCTACTTTATTTGATAATCCATCTGAGCAAAGCAGGATTTGATCTCCTGGGTCCACTTCAAAAGTATGTGCATCGATTTGAACGTGTTTATCTGTTCCCAATGCTTTTGTAAGCACATTTTTTCTTGGATGATATTCTGCATCCTCTTTAGAAATTTCACCTGTTTTCACAAGCTCATTTACAAGTGAATGGTCATCTGTTAGCTGGGTCAGTGCTCCTTCTCTTAGCAAGTAGCAGCGGCTGTCTCCAATATGGGCAATTGTGACCGTTTGCAAATGAACGAGCGCACAAACAATGGTTGTCCCCATTCCTTGGCACTCCTCATTGTTTTTCGCATGTTCATATACTTGATCATTAATGTCACTAATTTTTGAGATTAACCAGCTTTCTTGCTCTGCTGGTTTTGCTGGGATTGAAGATGTTTCTTCCCAGTATTCTTTTAAAGAAGAGACGGCCATCCTGCTGGCGACATCACCAGCAAGATGACCTCCCATTCCATCAGCTACAACAGCTAGAAGGGTGTCTTCTTTTGCTTCAAAAATACCTGCATCATCTTCATTATGCTGACGGACTTTTCCTGTATCGGTTTGAAAGGCTGCCCTTATCAACATTCGTCACCTCGTCTCTTCCTGACGCTCCTTCGCTCTTAGCTGACCGCAAGCAGCATCAATATCATGGCCTTGCTCTCGTCTAATCGTTACGTTTACGCCGCGTTCTTTCAGCGTTTTTTCAAATAGGAAGATTTGTTCTCTCGGTGTTCTTACATAATCCCTTTCCGGTACATAGTTCACCGGAATGAGGTTCACGTGGCACTTGATTCCTTTTAATAAGTCTGCAAGCTCTTCTGCATGATGAACTTGATCATTTACTCCGCCAAACAGGCCGTATTCAAAGCTGACACGTCTTCCTGTTTTTTGAATGTAGTATTCAATGGCTTCCATTAATTTCGGCAGCTTATATGCCTTATTGATCGGCATTAGACGGCTTCTGATTTCTGTGTTTGGTGCATGCAGGGAGACAGCAAAATTGATTTGCATTTGCTCATCAGCGAATTGATAGATCTTTGGAATGATTCCGCTTGTCGACACTGTAATATGACGCGCGCCAATATTTAAGCCGTTGTCATGGTTGATGATTTTAAGGAAAGCAAGCATTTCGTCAAAGTTATCAAATGGTTCTCCAATTCCCATGATAACAACCGAGCTGACTCTCTCATCTGTTTCGTCAAGTGCCTGTTGCACTTTCAATACTTGAGCAACGATTTCTCCTGCTTCAAGGTTTCGTTTTAATCCGCCAAGTGTAGATGCACAGAATGTACAGCCAATTCGGCAGCCAACCTGAGTTGTAACACAGACAGAGTTTCCGTATTCGTGGCGCATCAACACTGTTTCAATGGTATAACCATCATGTAATTCAAATAAAAACTTGATCGTTCCGTCTTGAGACGTTTGTTTGATCACGGTTTTTAATGTGGTGATCGCAAATTGATTTTTTAATTTTTCTCTTAAATCCTTTGAAAGGTTAGACATATCGTCAAAGGATGTCACACGTTTCTCATAAAGCCACTCGAAAATTTGAGCTGCGCGGAAAGGCTTTTCGCCTTGTTCTTTTAACCATTCTTTCATTTCGTGAAGCTCAAATGAGTAGATCGACGGCATTTCTGTCTTCAGTTCTTTTCTTACTTTTTGTTCTGTCATTTTTTATCCCTTCTTTCTCATGCTGCAAATAAAGAAACCATCTGTTCCGAAATAATGAGGAAGAATTTGTACACTTCCGTTTTGAACAAACGGAGCAACCTGCTCAGGCAGCCGTTCATTAAGAGATAGATCGGGTTCGAAGTCTTGGTGTTCTTGTAAAAACGCATGAATCACTTGTTGATTTTCTGTTGGATCCATTGTACATGTACTGTATACAAGGGTTCCGCCCGGTTTTAAAAGCGGGGCCGCTTCCTTTAAAATGGCCTGCTGGATAGCTGCAAGCCTTGCTGAGTCTTCTTGTGACTTTGTATATTTCATATCTGGTTTTCGTCTAATGACGCCAAAACCGGAACACGGCGCATCAATGAGAATACGGTCAAACGAAGCTTCGCTGTAATAGTCTGCCGCTTTCCTTGCATCAAGTGCTTTTGCCTCAATGTGAGTAAGGTTCAGACGTTTTGCTGCTTGTTTGATGAGTTTCACTTTATGTTCATGTAAGTCGAGTGAAACAATTTTCCCCTCATCATTCATACGTTCTGCAATATGAGTTGATTTTCCGCCAGGAGCCGCACAGGCGTCAAGCACCGTTTCTCCTGGCTGAGGGTCAAGCGCTCTTGCAACAAGCATCGAGCTTTCATCTTGAATCGTAACATAGCCTTCTTGAAAAAAAGGGGTTGAGACGATGGACCCTTTCATGAGCTTAAGTGCATCTTCAGATAAGTCGCCAAGCTCCGTTTCGATGCCTGCATCCATTAGTTTTTGCTGCAGTGCCGTCCGGTCAGTTTTCATTCGATTGACGCGAAGGGTTTGCTTTGGCGGGACTAAATGAATGCGGCACATGTTTTCTGCCGCTTCAAATCCGTACGCCTGAACCCATTCCTGCACAAGCCATAATGGGTGGCTTGTCTCAATGGACAGCCGCTTTACTGGATCTTTGATCACATCAAATGACGGAATGCCTTCTCTTTGTACGGAACGAAGAACACCGTTCACAAGTGAAGAAATGCCTTTGTGCCCGCGCTTTTTCGTTAGCTCGACAGCTTCATGAATGGCTGCACGATCTGGGATTTTTTCAAGGTACACCATTTGATAAAGTGACATCCGTAAAAGCTGCATCACCCACGGAGCCACCTTTTGCGGTTTTTTCACAAAGGGCGCAAGCATATAATCTAATGCCAGCTTATTTTGCAGTGTACCATACACAAGCTCTGTTAACAGCGGTTTGTCTTGATCAGCTAAGTCTTTATCTTTCATGACTGACTGCAAAAGCAAATTACTGTAAGCTTGGTTTTGTTCGAGTTTGATTAAAGCGTCCAGCGCTACTTCTCTCACATTACTTTTCTTCATTCATTAACCCTAATTTCTGCCCAATTTCGATATTTGCGCCTCTTAAGAAGTCTTCGCCGCTCATTTTTTTCTTACCAGCTGGCTGCACACCTGTTAACAAGAGGCCTTGCTTATTACCCGTTCCAATGACCGGACCTTCTTTTTGAAGCTCAATCACTTTCCCAGGTTCTTCTTGCGCTTGTAGCGGAACCTTTTTCGCTTCCCATACTTTTAGATGAGCGCCGTTCCATTCAGTATAGGCAACTGGCCATGGATTTAGCCCGCGAACTTGGTTGTAAAGCTCTTCACCGGTTTTTGTCCAGTCTAACCTTTCTTGCTCCCGCTTAATATTTGGTGCGTATGTGGCCGCTTCTTCATTTTGCGGAATCGGAGAAATAGATCCGCTCAGAACATTTGGCACCGTATCTTTTAGCAGTGCGGCACCAGCTGTACTTAATTTGTCATGCAATGTTCCAACATTGTCTAATTCATCGATTTCCACTTCTACTTTACTGATCATGTCACCTGCATCAAGCCTTTCCACCATGTACATGATCGTAACGCCTGTTTTCTTTTTGCCTTGAAGGATCGCATAATGAATCGGCGCGCCGCCTCTTAGTTCTGGCAGGAGAGAGGCATGAACGTTGATACAGCCAAACTTAGGTTCATCAAGTAACCGTTTAGGTAGAATTTGTCCAAATGCCGCTGTGACGATTAAATCCGGCTGTAATGCAAGCACCTTATCAATTTCTTCATCTAGGCGTACCTTTTCAGGCTGCAACACAGGAATGTCGTGCTTTAAGGCTTCCACTTTCACAGGAGGCGGTGTGAGCACTCGCTTTCTTCCTTTCGGGCGGTCTGGCTGCGTGACGACCCCTACCACTTCGTATCCTTCTGTTATCAGTGTTTGCAGCACAGGTACTGAGAAATCAGGGGTTCCCATAAATACGATACGTGCCATTTTCTTCACCCTTCCATTTCCGCAAGTTCTTTTTCTGTATAGGTTTCAATGATTTTTGACGTAAATAAAATGCCGTCTAAATGATCAATTTCGTGCAATAAGGCTCTTGCTAAAAATCCATCTGCTTCTATTGTAAATGGTTTGCCTTTCTTATCAAAGGCTTTTACCTTCACATAGTTTGGTCTCTCTACAGTGCCGTATAAAGATGGAAAGCTCAGGCAGCCTTCAATATCTGTTTGGCTTCCTTCTACTTCAAGCACCTCGGGGTTCACTAAATCAATTCTGCCAGATTCTTCTCCAATATCTACAACAGCGATTCTTTTTGAAACACCGATTTGTGGTGCGGCTAGTCCAACTCCATCCAGCTCAAGCATTGTATCATACATATCATCCAGCAGTTTTTTCAGCTTTTTATCGAACGTATCGACACGCTCTGTCTTTTGTTCAAGCACTTCTGCCGGATGTATGACTATTGGTTTTACTGCCACTTATAGCCCTCCGTTTTACATCATCATATATGGATTCATATCTATTGAAATCATCAATTGTTTTTGTTCCATTTCCTTTTGATAATGGTCTTGTATTTTCCGTAGTAAACTTGCCAGTTCATTTTCCCTTTTGTATTTTATCACGCATTGATAACGATATCTATCTTTGATCTTAGCGATTGGTGATGCAGCCGGGCCAAGGATTCGAGTATTCGGTGCACAATTCATTTTTAGGAACTGGACAATTTGATCAGTCACATGTGCTGCCTTCGTCACTTCCTCATGTGACACTGTCACCATCGCCAAAAAGTAATACGGCGGATAGGACTGGTGGCGGCGATGCAGCATCTCCTGTTCATAAAAGGCTTCGTAGTCATGCTGCTTCGTTAATTCAATACTATAGTGAGAAGGCGTATACGATTGAATAATGACCGAGCCCGCTTTTTCATGCCGCCCTGCCCTGCCGCTCACCTGTGTGAGAAGCTGAAATGTTTTTTCACTTGAACGGAAATCAGGGATGTGAAGGGATGTATCCGCACTGAGAACACCAACAAGTGTGACATCTGGGAAATCCAGTCCCTTTGCAATCATTTGCGTCCCGAGCAAAATGTCCGCTTCTTTATTACCAAAAGAGGTAAGAAGCTTTTCATGAGCACCTTTACGAGACGTTGTATCCACATCCATTCGGATGACTCTTGCCTCTGGCAGTACTTTTGTCAGTTCTTCTTCTACACGCTGCGTCCCCGTACCAAAATAGCGAATATGCTCACTGTGGCATTCTGGACATTCAGCAGGTACTGGTGCTTCGTGACCACAATAATGGCATTTCAGCCGTTTTTGATAGCGGTGATAGGTGAGAGAAATTTCGCAATGAGGACATTGCTCTACATATCCACAATCACGGCACATGACAAAGGATGAATAGCCTCTTTTGTTCAGAAATAAAACGGCTTGTTCTTTTCTTTCAAGCACTTCCTTTAACCTGAGCATCAATTCCTCTGAAAACATGGAGCGGTTGCCATTTCTTAGTTCTTCTCTCATATCAATTAACGAAACGTGCGGCAGCTGCTGCTGGTTGACGCGGTGTTTGAGCGACAGCAATGTATAGACGCCTTTTTTCGCACGTGCATAGGTTTCAAGTGAAGGTGTTGCACTGCCTAATACGACTGGACATTGATGCCGCCCTGCTCGTTCAATGGCGACATCCTTGGCATGGTAACGAGGCATTTCTTCTTGTTTATAAGAGGATTCGTGCTCTTCATCTATAATAATCATGCCTAGATTTTCAAATGGAGCGAAAACAGCAGATCTTGCGCCAACGACAAGCTTGACTTCCTTGCGATGGATTTTCCGCCATTCATCATATTTTTCTCCTGTCGATAAGCCGCTGTGAAGAACGGCCACATTTGAGCCAAATCGTTCTTTAAATCGCTGCACCATTTGAGGGGTTAACGAGATTTCAGGAACTAAAACGATCGCTTCTTTTCCTTTTTGAAGAACATGATCGATTGTCTGCAAGTAAATCTCCGTTTTGCCGCTTCCTGTCACTCCGTGCAAAAGAAAAGTTTCGTGCTGATCATCACTCACTGCTTGATGAATATGCTTGGCCGCCTCTCTTTGCTCTGGCGTGAGATCTAGTGGAGCAGATGGTGTAAACTCCCGGTCACGATAAGGATCTCGATAGATCTCTTCATAGCTTTCTGTTAACAGCCCTTCTTGAATAAAGGTTTTAAGCGTTTGAGAACTTGCGCCTGTTTGCTGCTGCAAGTCTTTCGCTAAAAAGGTTGTCTCTCCCGCTTCAAGCAGATAGGAGATCAGTGCTTTTTGTTTTACCGCATTTTTCTTTAGCTGTTGCTGTTTTTCTGCAAGTTTTTCTTTCGATACAGCCACCTGGAGCATGCGGACCTTTTTCTTTCCAGATTTTTGCGAGACATGGTATCTCACCTCTAGATGACCTTTTTGGACATGCTTTTGAATTTGTTTTAATTGTTCAGCCGGGATGTCAGCATAAAGAATGCTTTCTCGCTGACCGAAAAGCTCTTTCAATGACTGCGGAAGTTCTTCCTCTGAAAGCACTTGAATTTCTTTTTCATACTTTGCCTTCATGGCTGCGGGCAGCATCGATTGAAGTGCCGTGATATGATAGGACAATGTTTTTTCCGTCAGCCAGTGGGAAAGCTCCAATAGCTCATCTGTCAGAACAGGTGATAAATCAAATAAATCGACAATCTCTTTGATGTTTCCTGTCTTGATGTCTGTTTCATCTTTGACTTTTGTCACAAACCCTTGAATCTTCCTCGGGCCAAAGGGAACGACCACCCTCATTCCCGCTTTGACGAGATCTTTGAATCGATCTGGTACACGGTAATCAAATGGCCGGTCAATGGCTTTCGTTGTGACATCTACGATGACTTCAGCAATCATGCTCGATCACGCTCTTCTGGAAGCAGCTGTATTGCCTCCTTTAAAATTTCAAAAGCGAGGTCTTTTTTGCTCATCATCGGCAGCTCTTTTTTCGTTCCATCTGCTTTGATCATCGCTGCCACATTGGTATCTGTGCCAAAGCCTGCACCCTCTTTTGTGACGTTATTGGCGACAATCATATCTAGATGCTTGGATTCAATTTTCTTTTTCGCATAATATTCTACATCCTGCGTTTCAGCTGCAAAACCGACCAGCACTTGATGCTCTTTTCTTTTCCCCAGCTCTTTTAAAATATCTTTTGTCCGGGTGAATTCAATGTCCAGAGCGCCGTCCTGTTTTTTCATTTTATGAGCATATGTCGTGACAGGGGTGTAATCGGCGACAGCTGCTGATTTAATGACAAGATCAGCTTCTCCGTATACATCTAGCGCAGCTTGATACATCTCCTCAGCTGATTCAACGTGCACTACATGCACATGGTCAGGTTCAGTTAAAGAAACAGGTCCAGAAATCAGCGTAACATCTGCCCCCATTTGCTGAGCAGCCTCTGCGATCGCATAGCCCATTTTTCCACTAGAACGATTTGTAAAGAATCGGACAGGATCGATGACTTCACGTGTAGGACCTGCTGTCACCACGACTTTTTTTCCTGAGAGCGGTAAGCTTTTTGGCTCATCAAAAAAAGCACGGATGTGTTCAACAATTTTTTCAGGCTCTTCTAATCGCCCTTTTCCAATGTATCCGCAGGCTAAATAACCTTCACTTGGCTCAATAAAGCGGTAGCCGTCTTCATATAATGTGCGAATGTTCCGTTTCACAGCCGGGTGATCGTACATATGCACATTCATCGCTGGAGCGATCCATACAGGCGCTGTTGAAGCAAGCAAAGTCGTCGTCAGCATATCATCTGCAAGTCCAGCGGCCATTTTACCAATTGTATGTGCTGTTGCAGGGGCAACAAGAATGAGATCGGCCCAGTCAGCTACGTCAATATGCGCAATGACTCTTGGATTGTTTTCTTTGAATGTATCCACATATACCTCATGCCTAGACAGAGCTTGGAAGGTAAGCGGAGACACAAACTCACGAGCAGATTCCGTCATAATCACTCTGACATTTGCGCCTGCTTGTACGAGTTTACTAGTAAGTGCTGCTGCTTTATATACGGCGATTCCTCCGCTGACACCGAGCAAAATATTTTTTGACTGTAACATTTGTTTGTCCCCCTTAACGGCCTTTTTCACAAATTCGTCTACAATTCAAAAAAGTCAAAACCAATCATAGTTTTGACTTTTTTGAACGTATCGTATCTGCATTGCAGAAGCGATGTGTTATTCTTGATCCTCTTTTTCAAATGTCAAAAGACCAGCGTCGATTTCTTCTAGTGCTTTGCCTACAAATTTGTAAGACTTTGTGTTTTCAATCTGCTGATCTTGGTGGATCTGCATTTCACGTGCACGGCGTGCAGACACTGTTACAAGTGTATATTTTGAATCAAGTTTGTTCATCAATGAGTCAATTGAAGGATCTAACATGGTTTATTCTACCCCCAGCATTTTTTTATATCTCGGTGCGACTCTGTCTCTGCGCAGGTGTTCTGCAAGGACGATCGCTTTGATTCTTTCACAAGCAAGCTCGACATCATCGTTTTCAACGACATAGTCGTAAGCATCCATCATTTCAATTTCTTCTTTCGCAGCGGCCATTCGGTTTCGAATGAGCTCCTCAGATTCTGTACCGCGTGTAATGATGCGGTTTTGAAGTTCTGAAAGACTAGGCGGTGCAAGGAAAATAAAAAGACCTTCCGGGAATGCTTCTCTTACTTGAAGTGCACCTTGCACTTCAATTTCAAGGAAAACATCTTTTCCTTCGCTTAATGTCTGTTCAACATAGTCAACAGGCGTGCCGTAGTAATTCCCGACGTACTCTGCCCATTCTAACAGCTTTTTGTTTTCAATCATATGTTCAAATTCTTCCCTGGTTTTAAAGAAATAATCGACACCATTTCTTTCACCTTCACGCGGTTTGCGTGTCGTCACAGAAATAGAGTATTCAAATTTCGTATCTTCCTGGGAGAAAATGGCTTGTCTGACCGTTCCTTTTCCAACTCCCGAAGGTCCAGAGAGAACGATTAAAAGTCCTCTTTCTTTCATAATGGCGTATTACCCCTGCCCTTCATCTATGATTTCTTCTTTTACAGAAAGTCTTTGCGCGACAGTCTCAGGCTGAACGGCAGATAAGATGACATGGTCACTGTCCATAATGACAACAGCACGGGTTCTTCTTCCGTATGTAGCATCTATGAGCATGCCTCGATCTCTTGCGTCTTGTATCATTCGTTTAATCGGTGCTGATTCCGGACTGACGATCGAAATCATCCGATTCGCTGAAATGATGTTTCCAAATCCGATATTGATCAACTTTATGGTCATCTTCTTTCGTCCCCCTGTAATATAAACGTCTCTAGTCTCGCCGAAAGAGACGCACTGTAAACAGCATACACAATGACTATTCTATATTTTGCACTTGTTCTTTTATTTTTTCAATAGCACTTTTCATTTCAACCACCAGCTTTGTTAAATGGTGATGGTTCGCTTTTGATCCAATGGTGTTCACTTCACGGTTGAGCTCCTGTACAAGGAAGTCAAGTTTTCGGCCGGCAGCACCGCCTTGCAGCAAGATTTGCTGAAATTGCTGAAAGTGACTTTTTAATCTCGTAATCTCTTCTGTAATGTCGCAGCGGTCAGCAAAGATGGCAGCCTCTGTTGTCAGTCTGCTCTCGTCAAGCGCCTCACCGATCCATTCTTGCAATCGCTGATTCAATCGTTCTTTGTACTGACTCACAACCTCTGGTGCAAAGACTTTGATTTCTTCTGTATAGGCCTCTAGTTCAGAAAGCCTTAGTTCACAGTCTTTTTGAAGTGATGCTCCCTCTTGCTCTCTCATGAAGCAAAGCTCCTTGACAGCATCCTCGCAAGCTTCCATCAGCAGCTGCTCTAGCTGTTCATTTCGGCTGGATGACTCTTCCACCTGAACGGCAAGCTCAAGCCCCAATAAGTCATGTGCATGCTGAATGCCTGAAATGTGATAGCGTTCCTCGAGGTCTTTTGCGGCTTTCATGTATTCATCAAGCAGCGGCCAGTCGATCTGTAAGGACCGGCTTGCTAGTTTACCGCCTTCAATCGTGACAAACAGCTCAATTCTACCGCGCTGCACGTGACGAAGAATGATCTTTTTTAATGTATCTTCGAAATATAAAAGCGGCCTCGGCAAACGGGCATGAACCTCTTTAAAACGGTGATTGACCGATTTTAGCTCAACTGACACTGTCAGTTCTCCATCCGTTTTACTCGCTTGGCCGAATCCCGTCATACTGCGTATCATGTTAAAACACCCAATTCTTTCATATTAATAAAATGAAAAAGGTAATAGCAGACACTATTACCTCAAAATTATACCATAATGAATTATTTTTTTCTTGTCAAAAGTGATCCTGCCAGTAAAAAAGTTGGCAGTGCAGACATCCCGATGATCAGCAGCCAATCAATTGGTGCAATCGCGACCGTTTTGAAAATTGGCTGAAGCGGCGGGTAATAAATGACCACAAGCATGAGTAAAAGTGATGACAAAACCGCACCGATCAAATAAAGGTTCCCAAATGGATTACGTTCAAAAATGGACCGTTCACTGCGGCAGTCAAATACATGAATGAGCTGCGCCAAAACAAGCGTACTAAATGCGACAGTCTGTGCATATTGCAGGTTGTTTGGATCGCGGTGATACACAAATATAAATGCCAAAAGGGTCGCAAGCCCGATGAGGAATCCTCTTGAGATGACCTTCCAGCCAAGCCCCCTTGCAAAAATGCCCTCTTTCACATTCCGCGGCTTTCTCTTCATGACATCGCCTTCTGGCTTATCCATGCCAAGTGCCATAGCCGGTAGACCATCTGTGACAAGGTTTACCCATAAGATTTGTATAGGAACGAGCGGAAGCGGAAGCGCGAGGAGCATCGCAAACAGCATGACCAAAATTTCTCCGACATTTGATGCCAGCAAATAGCGGACAAACTTACGAATGTTTTCATAAATATTTCGGCCTTCTTTAATGGCGGATTTAATGGTCGCAAAGTTGTCGTCAAGTAAAATAAGAGAAGACGCTTCCTTGGCTACGTCTGTACCAGTGATGCCCATGGAGATGCCGATATCTGCTTGTTTAATGGCAGGCGCATCATTGACCCCGTCACCTGTCATCGCTACAACATGACCATTTTTTTGATAGGCTTTGACAATTCTCAGCTTATGCTCAGGAGAAACCCGGGCAAAGACATATACATTTTCAGCCGTTTGCTCAAGCTCTTTGTCGCTCATTTGATCAAGCGCTTTTCCGTCGAGCACCTGTCCTTGCTTCGGTAAAAGGCTTAAGTCTTTTGCGATCGCTTTGGCCGTTTCCACGTGGTCCCCTGTAATCATGACCGTTTTAATGCCAGCATCCCGGCACTCTTTAATCGCTCGTCTGACTTCAGGACGCGGCGGATCGATCATGCCCTCTAATCCGATAAATGTTAAATCAGCTTCAGCCTGCTGGACAGAGGTGATTTTCTCTGTCAAACCGACTTTTTTATACGCAATAGCAATGGTTCTAAGCGCCTGTCTTGCTAAACCTTGAATCGCAGCTTCTGTTTCTTGCCTGTGAGTGGCTGAAAAAGAAGCTGTGCGTCCGCCGTGCATGATATGACTTGAACGGTTCATTAGTACATCCGGCGCACCTTTTGCAATAACATACCGCTCTTTTTGATTTGTTTCAACGACGACTGACATCATCTTTCTTTCTGAGTCAAAAGGAAACTCCTCAATAACATGAAATCCAGCTTCGATGAATTGCTCTGTAAAACCCGCTTTACGTGCTGCGGTAAGGAGCGCTCCCTCTGTCGGATCCCCATCCAGCCTCATCTCCCCGTCTTTTTCAACGATAGTCGATGTATTACAAAGCGCCCCGTATAATAACACCTTTTGCAGGCTTGGATGCTTGTCGGCATGGACGATTTCCCCGTTTAAGGTAAAGTCACCGGATGGCTCGTAGCCTGTGCCAGAAATATTCCACGTTTTTCCCTCTGCCCACACATGGGTCACAGTCATTTTATTTTGCGTCATGGTTCCTGTTTTATCAGAGCAAATGATTGACGCGCAGCCGAGTGTTTCCACTGCCGGGAGCTTTCTGACAATCGATTTTTGTTTGATCATCCGCTGTACCCCTAGGGAAAGGGCGACAGTGACGATCGCCGGCAGTCCTTCTGGAATCGCCGCCACAGCAAGAGATACACCTGCTAGGAACATATGATACAATTCATGTCCTTGCACTACACCAAGAACAACAACGAGCACCGTTAAAAATAAAGCAGCCACAATCAGAATTTTTCCAAGCTGCTCGAGACGCCTTTGCAGCGGCGTTTCCATATTACCTGCTGCATCCAGCATGCCGGCAATTTGTCCCATCGCTGTATTCATTCCTGTACCAATGACAACCCCTACGCCGCTGCCTCTAGTAACAAGCGTCCCCATAAAGGCCATGTTCGTCAAATCCCCGAGCGAAACATGGCCGCTTGAAAGTGGACTTGCGTGTTTGACCGCTGGGATAGACTCACCAGTGAGAGCGGACTCCTCAATTTCTAAGCTCTTTGTATCTAGTAATCTAATATCTGCCCCAATCCGGTCTCCGCTTGAAAATTTCACAATATCCCCTGGCACGAGATGTTTAGACGGGATCTTGACCCATTCATTATTTCTCCTTGCATACACTTGCGGAGTTGATAATTCCTTTAACGCTTGAAGGGATTTTTCCGCCCGGCGTTCTTGATAAAAGCCGAGTACACCATTAATCAAAACAATGGCCACAATCGCAACAGCATCAATGTATTCTCCTAAAAAGGCAGAAATGATTGTTGCAGCAAGCAAGATTAACACCATGAAATCTTTAAACTGTGCTAAAAAAATGATCAGAGCCGACGCCTTTTTTCCTTCCTGCAATTCATTTGGCCCGTGTTTTTCAAGCCGCTTTTGTACATCTTTTTCTGACAGTCCGTCACCTATCGATGTATTCATTGTTTTTAATAAATCGGTTTGGTTCAGTTCATGCCAATTCATTTGACCTCGTCCACTCCTCTTTTGTTCTCTCTCATATGCAGTGTTCTATAAGCCAGTTTATTCAGACTCGTCCTAAATCATGCTATAATAATAAGACTGCCTAAAGAACGAGAAAACGGAAGGTTCTTTCAGTAGATTTGTGTGAAAGAAGAGGGTGTATCCAACATGTCATTTGACGGCATTTTTACATATGGTATGACTAATGAATTGCAAAAGGCATTAACTGGCGGAAGGATTTCAAAAATCCATCAGCCATATAAACACGAGCTGATTTTTCATATTCGAGCAAACGGGAAAAATCATAAGCTCCTTTTATCGGCTCATCCGAGCTATGCAAGAGTGCAGCTCACCGAGCATCAATACGACAATCCAAGTGAGCCGCCAATGTTTTGTATGCTTCTCAGAAAGCATCTTGAGGGCGGCTTCATTGAACGTTTTGAACAGATAGGATTTGACCGGGTGATCGTGCTTCATGTGCGAAGCCGAAATGAAATCGGCGATGAGCAGACGCGTAAGCTTTACATTGAAATCATGGGACGTCATAGCAACTTCATTCTTGTAGAGGATGGAACGCAGCAGATCATTGATGGTCTGAAACACCTTTCTCCATCTGTGAACAGCTATCGAACGGTGCTCCCTGGTTATGAATACCTACTGCCGCCTGCGCAGCAAAAATTGAATCCTTTTGACGTGACAAAGGATGATATTTTGAAGCATTTACGCTTTCAAGAAGGAAAGATCGCCAATCAAATTGTCGATACCTTCTCTGGGGTTTCCCCGCTGTTTGCAAAGGAAGCAGTACACCGGGCCGGTCTTGCCAATCAAGAAACGATTCCCAATACACTGCTCGACATGTTCCAGCTCATTCGCATGCATTCTTTTACGCCGCAGCTTACAAGAAAAGACGGGAAAGAGTATTTCTATTTATTAGAGCTTCAGCATGTCCAAGGCGAGATGAAGACATTCGACTCACTCAGCCAGCTGCTTGACCGCTTTTATTTTGGAAAAGCTGAGAGAGACAGAGTCAAACAGCAGGCGGCTGACCTTGAACGGTTTGTCGTCAATGAAAAAAAGAAAAATGAAAACAAGCTAAAAAAGCTAAAAAGAACCCTTGAAGAATCTCAGGATGCACACAAATATCAGCTCTATGGCGAATTGTTAACAGCCAATTTATATGCGATCAAAAAAGGGGATAAAGAAGCGACTGTCATCAATTATTACGATGAAGACGGCGGAGAAATTACAATCCCGCTTAAAACAAACAAAACCCCTTCTGAAAATGCACAAGCATACTTTACAAAATATCAAAAGGCAAAAAATGCAGTAGAAGCTGTAAATGAACAAATTAAGCGGACACATGAAGAAATTGCTTATTTTGAAGAGCTGATTCAGCAGCTGTCCTCTGCTTCGCCGAAGGATTTAGAGGAAATGAGAGAAGAGCTTGTTGAAGGAAAATATTTGCGCGCTAAACAAAAGCGTCACGCCAAAAAGAAAAAACCGACGGCCATTCAGCTCGAAACGTATGAATCGTCCCAAGGTATTCCGATTTTAGTTGGAAAAAATAACAAACAAAACGAGCATTTGACTACAAAGGCAGCTGCTCGTGATGATATTTGGCTGCATACAAAGGATATTCCTGGATCACATGTCGTCATTCGTCACCAAGCACCTGATGAACAAACGCTGCTTGAAGCGGCTCAAATTGCCGCCTACTTTTCGAAAGCAAAAGAGTCCAGCTCCGTTCCTGTCGACTATACAAAAATCCGTCATGTGAAAAAGCCGAATGGAGCAAAGCCTGGCTTTGTTACGTATGATCAGCAGCAAACATTATTTGTCACGCCTGACCAAGATCTTGTGCTCAAGCTGAGAAAATAAATAAGAAAAGCCGATAAAATCCTGACATGAGGATTTATCGGCTTTTTCTTTGTCGCTTTTTTCTTTCGATGTAAAGGGCATCAAGTGCGTCAATATCCTCTTGTTCAAGCAAGGATTCAATTGCCGCCGCCAGCTGTTTTGTCCGGGCGGGGCTTGCACCGCTTGTAGAGACTGAAATCGTCACTTTTCCTGCTTTGACAACCTTCGGCACCATCACATTGCCTAGCTCTGATTGGCTCACACAATTCACGAGCTGGTGAGGCTGTGCTGTTTGTGCAATCCATTCATTTACCGAAGGGTCATTTGTCGCAGCTACAATGAAAAATGCATCCTTCAAATCTTCAGCATCTACCTTCTTTTCCTTCCAATTCAATTGGTATGTATCAATGAAGTGTGCCATCTCTTCAGAAAGATTAGGACTGACAACGGTTATATGGCAAGGCTCCGTGCACAGCGCCTTTGCTCGTCTTAACGCCACCGATCCGCCGCCGGCAATGACCACTTGTTTATTGGTTAAATCAAGATGGACTGGAAGCATGGCTTTCTCCTCGGAAACGAAACGCATCGTCTTTGTTTAAAATGGTTTCTTGCACGCGTTCAATATAAGCTGCTTTAACATGTGGATGAAAGCCAATATACCGGCATACCCGGACATCTTTCAGCCGCTTTCTCGCCTGAGCGGCTTCACTTTCAATTTCTTTCATTAAAATTCCGGTAAACAGCAAGTAAGGAACGATATAGACAGGCCCATCGTCATCTGCTGATAACTGCGCGAGAACATCTCTATAATTTGGCTCACATGCTGTGATAAAACACGGAAGAACCTCTGCATGCGGAAGCAGACTTCGGACATCATCTGCAATGCCAAACACATCTCGCTTCACATCCGGATCAGAGCTCCCGCGGCCAATTAAAAGAATCCGCGCCCGCTCGCCTTGATATCCTGCTTCTTCAATTCTTGCGGCAACCGCTTTTGTTACTTCTTGATTCACCCCGATTGGCTTTCCATATGTGACCTTCACTTGCGGAAATCGCGCGCGCACTTTCTCAATTTCGACCGGTATATCCGATTTAGCATGCATGGCAGTTAAAAGGAGGAGCGGGACGATGGCAATGTGTGTCGCTCCTTTTTTCACACAGGCCTCAAATCCTTCTTCTATAGAAGGGTCCGTCAGCTCTAAAAAACAAATTTCTTGTATATCTGCTTTCACTAACGGCATACAGCTTTTCATAAAAGAAATGGCCTTATCTTGCGCCTCTTTTACTCGGCTTCCATGCCCAACATAAAGGACAGCTTGTTTCATGCGGCTCCTCCCTCTCACTTATTTCATCAGACGAAAAGACACGATGTATGTACGTGTCTTTTCTCTATCATTCTCATTTCTCGATTAATGCGGGTTCAAACCAGTTCAGTTTTTGATGAAAATGAACGACATCTCCAACAACAATTAAACTTGGATGCTCGATCCCTTCTTTTTCAACGGTTTCAGACAGTGTCGCCACAGTGCAGCAAGTTGTCTTTTGCCTCGTCGTGGTTCCCCAGTGTATAAATGCAGCGGGTGTTTCTGGATCCCGTCCATTTTTTAAAAGCAGGCGCTGCACTCTTTCCACGTTTTTGACACCCATGTAAATCACAAGAGTATCAATCCCTGTAGCCAGCGCCTCCCATTTTTCTTCAAAATGTTCATCCTTTTGATAGTGACCCGTGACAAAAGCAACATTTGAGCTGAATTCACGGTGTGTCACAGGGATTCCCGCATAAGCAGCTGCCGCAATACCAGAAGTAATTCCTGGGACAACCTCATACGGAATCCCGTGCTCAGCTAAGCATTCGATTTCTTCACCGCCGCGGCCAAAGACAAAGGGGTCGCCGCCTTTCAGCCGAACGACAACGTTCCCTTCCTTTGCATGAGCCACAAGCGCTTCATTGATGGCTTCCTGTCTCATTGTATGATGATTTGGCAGCTTTCCGCAATAAATCAATTCCGCCTCTGGTTTGGCGTGGGCGAGAATGTCTTGATTGACAAGACGATCATATAAGATGACATCTGCCTGCTGTATCGCCTTATGGGCCTTTAATGTGATTAAATCTGGGTCTCCGGGTCCAGCACCCACAATGTATACTTTCCCCATCTTGCTTTTCTCCCCCTGCCATCAGGCGATTATTTCGTTGTTGCTTTTACATAATCTACAAGACGCTGTTTGGATTCCTCACGGGATAATTCCCCTGTATCTAAGACGAGCTCAGGCTCAGCTGGCTCTTCATATGGTGAATCGATTCCAGTGAAAAATGGAATTTCGCCGTTTCTCGCTTTTTTATATAACCCTTTTGGATCACGCTCTTCACACACGTTCAGATCACATTTGACAAACACTTCGTGAAATTCCCCATCTTCGACTAACTGTCTGACAATGTGGCGGTCTTCTTGGAATGGAGAAATAAAAGCAGTGATGACAATCGTACCTTGTTCCACAAATAATTTCGCCACTTCTCCGATTCGGCGGATGTTTTCTTTTCTGTCGTCATCTGAAAACCCTAGATCTTTATTGAGTCCGTGCCGCACGTTATCGCCGTCAAGAACGGTGACTTGATAGCCTTGTTCAAACAGCTCTCTTGCAGCTGCATTTGCAATCGTTGATTTACCTGATCCGCTTAAACCTGTAAGCCAGATAATGCCGCTTTTATGCTTGTTTTTCTGTTGATATTCTTTTTTTGTAATAGATGCATCATGCCACACGATATGTTCGTTGCTCATGTCATACCCTCCCTTTAAGATACCGTCGTTTTTAATCCTTCGATTAATGTTTCAATGACTTCTTTTCGGCTGAACGTGCTTGGTGGTAATTCACCGTTTCTCAGCATCGTTCGAACTTTTGTACCTGAAAGAATGACATGCTCGCTTTTGTCGTGAGGACACGTTTTTGGTGTGGCCATCGCTTCACATGTATTACAGTAGAAGCTGTGTTCAAATTTTAATGGAGTAATACCGATTTCTTCGCTTGTAAATTGATCAAATAGTTCCTGCGCCTCGTATGTGCCGTAATAGTCACCAACACCTGCATGATCTCTTCCGACAATAAAATGGGTGCAGCCATAATTTTTACGAACAAGCGCGTGAAATATCGCTTCTTTTGGTCCAGCATAACGCATTGCAGCAGGAAAAACACCTAAAAAGACGCGGTCTTTTGGATAATAACCATTCAATAACACTTGATAGCTTTTCATTCTCACATCTGCCGGGATATCGTCAGATTTTGTTTCACCGACAAGCGGATTTAAAAATAAACCATCGACCGTTTCTAATGCTGTTTTTTGAATATATTCATGCGCACGATGAACCGGGTTTCTCGTTTGGAAACCAACAATGGTTTTCCAGCCATTTTCTTTAAATTGACGTCTTGTTTCTTCTGGCTCATACGTAAATTGAGGGAATGGTTTTTCACTGCGTTTCGTCAGTGTAATTTTCCCGCCAATGTAAGTATCACCGCGTTCAAATAATTTTTTCACGCCTGGATGATTGCGGTCATCAGTTTTATAGATATTTACCGCTTCTTTTTCCTTATCTGGTGTGTATTGATCCTCTACTTCAATGACCCCATATACAGTTCCATTATAAGATAAGCACACGATATCGCCTTGATGGATTTCCGCCGCCTTTTCTTTTGTCACTGGCAGTGTAATAGGAAGAGACCAAACGACACCACTTGCTAGCCGCATATTGCTCACAACTGCTTCATAATCAGCTTTTGTTAAAAACCCTTCAATTGGACTATATCCGCCAATTGCAATGAGTTCAAGGTCTGCAAAGGAGATCGCATCTAGTTCAATTTCCTTTGCAGCTGTGCTGAGATCATATTCTTCATTTACTCGATTAATTAATACGCCACCATGTGGTGTTAAACTCATTTGTTCATCTTCCTCTCAATGTTCATATTTATTAGATGTTAATAGTCGGATTTGTGATTAAATCCCGCCGCCCTGTTCATGAATAGAGCTGCTCTCATTTTTGACTGCCTTCATCAGACTCAGCGCACCAAGTGAGGCAAGCAGTACACTCATCATGATAAAGATAGAGTAATAGTCTCCTTTTAAGAAAAGGCTCACCAGCAAATACGATAGGCTGAGTGATAAGAAGGGTGACACCACCCACACTTTCAGCATTTTTTTCACAACATGTTTGTGAAAAATGTTTGGCCCGCCTTTTGCCATTCCAAGCCCGATAATAGACGAGGAGGTGATTTGTGTAAGCGGAACAGGCAGCCCAAAAATAGAGCTGACGATGACAAGCCCGGCACCGGTACTCGAAAGTAAAATCCCTTCGCCCGTTTGATAGCGGGTGATTTTCTTTCCGTTTGTTTCTAGTACCCTTCTCCCAAGCAAAAGCGCACCAAGTGCAACAAAGATCCCGCCGTAAAGAGTTCCTTGCCCGACTGACAAAACGCCTGACGCGACAAGCGGACCGACCGCATTTGCGACATTGTTCATACCAGCTGAAAACGCCTCTAGAAATCCGCTGAGGATTAACACGACAGATAAAATAGCTGTGCCTTTTTTAGACAGCTTCCGTTTAGGGAACATTCTGATGATTTTGACGACAGCAAAGGTAAAAAGAAAGGCGAAAATCGGGATGATCACCCAAAATGCCACAATCACTAAAATGGATTTCACAAACAATACTTTATACGCGACGGCCACACCAACCACAGCCCCTACTGTGACCTCACTTGTTGATAAAGGGATCGCCATCAGATTCGCTATGAAAAGTGATAGTGCAGCAGAACCAATGATAATACAAACGATTTCAAGTGTAATGACTGATTCTGGCATAATACCAGAGCTGATCGTTTTGACGACCTCACCGCCGCCAATCACTGAACCTGCTAAAATCCCAACTGCACAAACGCTGAGCGCATAAATGGGCTTTTGAATCGCGCCTGACCCGTACGCAATGCCCATAGAAGCAGCTGCTCCGCTTGCGCCTATGTTTAAAGCAAAGAATAGACTAAATAAAATTGCGGCGATTTCCATACATTATGCTCCCTTACTCATGTAATCCGCACTCTGTCTTTGCTGTGCCTGACCATCTGCCAGAACGCAGATCATCTGCAGTAAATGCTGGCTGTGTACACGGTGCACAGCCGATACTTGGATATCCCTGGTCATGCAGCGGATTATAAGTAAGTTCTTCTCTAGATGCATATCTCCATATGTCCTTCCACGTCCAATGGATAAGCGGACATACTTTCACTGATTTGAATTTTTCATCCTTATTTAAGAAATTCGTCCCTGCTCGTTTTGGTGACTGCTCTCTTCTTAAACCGGAAAGCCAAGCTGGATAACCAGATAGGGCTTCTTGCAAAGGAATGACCTTACGCATATGGCAGCAGCTTTGAGGATTTGTTTTCCATAATTGTTCACCGTGCTGCTCATTTTGCTGTTCAACCGTCAGCTCAGGCGTTTTCAATTCAATGTCTAAACCCGGGTATCTTTCCTTTACTGCATCAATTGTGTCGTATGTTTCTTTAAAATGCAGACCTGTATCTAAAAAGACAATTTTCGCATCTTTTTTTACTTTTGCAATCAGATCAATCAGAACGATGCCCTCAATCCCAAAGCTGCACGCATATACGAGCTGGTCACCATAATGACCGTACGCCCATTTCAGTACAGACAGGGCTCCTTTATACAAATCATCTTCTTGAAATGTAATGGACGGCTCTTGCCAATTTTCATAAGTTAACATGATTTCTCCCCTTCCGGAGTACAGCTCATATTGCTTTTTTCCGCACTACTTCAATCTAATTTTTTCGTTCTTTTCCACTTGAATCACTTGACCGTCCTGAACAATTAACGTAATTGAACCGAATTTCATATCCCCAATCAGTTCTTGCATATGCTTTACTAAGTCCTCATCCTGATTTTGTTTCACTTCCATCTCCTCTTCCTCCTCACCGTTAAAATAAAAAAACTTTCTTTCAGTCCGAAAGAAAGATGAGGAAGCTCACGATTTCCTTATCTTTCAAAATAGAATCATTTTGCAGGAAGTAGCACCTTGCGAATCGCAGGTTGCCGGGTTTCATCGGGCCAGTCCCTCCACCTCTCTGGATAAGAGTTTCAATTTGTCTTAAATATTAACACAATTCAAACAAAAGTCAACCCGACTTTATTGATAGGATTAGTTTTTATTAAAATTTGAGTCTATTTTACTATTTTTACCTAAACAAAAAAACTGTGCGGGCAGGCACAGTTTTTGTTAACGATGGGCTTTCACTTTTCAGACCGTTTCTTCCATCCAAGATTCAGAGGAAGGATCTTGTCTCCAGCGTTTTAGTTTGTTCATCGCAGCAGGCTCAATCGCTTTCAATTCAAGTGCCACGTCTGTCAATGTGTCATAGTCTGTTAAGGTGACATATGGAATATTTTTTTCTTGAAATGCTGCCGCTGCTTTTGGCAGTCCGTATGTGAAGATCGCGGCAACTCCTAGTACCTCGCAGCCCTCATCTTGAAGAGCAGCGACCACTTCAAGTACACTGCCTCCTGTGGAAATAAGGTCTTCTACAACGACAACCTTTTGGCCTTTTGATACGGCCCCTTCAATTTGATTTCCTTTTCCATGTGCTTTCGGCTTACTTCTGACATAACACATCGGGATGTTCAAGCGGTCTGCTGCTAATGCCGCATGAGGAATGCCTGCTGTTGCAGTACCCGCGACAACCTCTGCTCCCTTGAAATGAGTGAGAATCAAATCTTTTAGACCTTCAGCAATGTCGTGTCTCACTTGTGGATATGACAATGTCAGGCGGTTATCACAATAGATCGGTGATTTTATACCGCTCGCCCATGTAAACGGTTCGTCTGGTTTTAATGAGACCGCTTTGATTTGTAATAGATGTTTCGCGATTTTTGATTTCATCTGGCAGTCACTCCCACTCTTTCAAAATTTGATGATAGGCTTCTATTGGTTTATCAACTTTTGTGATTGATCTTCCGACAACGATTTGTGAAACACCTTGCTCTTTTGCATAGGCCGGTGTCGCCACGCGCTGTTGGTCATCGGTTTGATCATTCGGTAAGCGAATTCCTGGCGTTACAGTGAGAAAGGATGGTGAAATATGTTCATGAAGTGCTTTAGATTCATGAACAGAGCAAACAACCCCGTCTAGCCCACTTTCATATGCTAATTGTCCGTACCGGATAACAGTCTCTTGCAGCGGACGGTCAATGAGTAATTCATTTCTCATCATGTCTTCTGACGTACTAGTCAGCTGGGTCACTGCAATGATGCCCGGGCGGTTTTGTCCGGCAGGGGTTCCGCTTTCAAGTCCCTCTAACGCAGCCTGCATCATTCGTTTCCCGCCAGCAGCATGCACATTGACCAAATCAACACCAAGTGCAGCAAGCCGGTTCATCGCTTTTTGCACGGTTGTTGGAATATCATGTAATTTTAGATCAAGAAAAATGCGGCAATTTTTTTCTTTCAGCGCATCAAGAATGGCAGGTCCTTCTTGGTAAAACAGCTCCATGCCGACCTTCACAAATAATGGTGTCCCTTCAAAAGGGTCTAAAAAGGCAAGCGCGTCCTTCCCTGATGGAAAATCAAGCGCGATGATGGGCAAGTGCTTCATGTTTCCAGCTCCTTCCGATGCATTCCTCTACAGATGAATAACCATATGCTGCTAACACATTTGGCAGCTCTTCAATAATTTCCGGGCAAATAAATGGATTTACAAAATTGGCTGTGCCGACAGCTACTGCACTTGCACCTGCTAGTAAAAATTCAAGTACATCTTCAGCACTTTGCACTCCGCCCATCCCGATAATCGGAATAGAAACCGCTTGACTCACCTCGTGTACCATGCGCACAGCGACCGGTTTGACAGCTGGTCCTGATAATCCACCTGTTTTATTGGCAAGGATGGGTTTCCCTGTTTTTAAATCTAAACGCATACCGATTAATGTGTTAATCATGGTGAGTCCATCCGCTCCAGCAGCTTCAATCGCTTGAGCAATCTCCACAATATTTGCTACGTTAGGTGACAGCTTGACATAGACAGGTACAGACGAGACTTCCTTGACCGCTTTTGTCAATGACGCCGCCATATTTGGATCTGTACCGAAGGCAATCCCGCCTGTTTTCACATTTGGGCAAGAAATATTCAGTTCAAGGGCATGAACATTTTTTGCTTGGCTGATTTGCTTGGCTACTTCCACATAATCATCAACCTGTGAGCCAGCAACATTCGCAATAATAGGTGTATCAAATTGTTCAAGCCAAGGCAGCTCATTTTCAAGCACGCCTTTTAGACCCGGATTTTGAAGGCCGATTGCATTAAGCATACCAGCTCCTGTCTCGGCTACCCTTGGCGTGGGATTGCCAAATCTCGGTTCAAGGGTTGTGGCTTTGATCATGATACCGCCTAGCAATGATAGGTCATATAAGGATGCAAATTCTCTCCCGAACCCGAAGCAGCCTGATGCAGGGATGATTGGATTTTTTAAAGATAATCCCGGTAACTCAACGTTTAGCATGACAACGCCACCTCCTCTGCTTTAAAAACAGGTCCATCAAGACAGACTTTGACGTAAGGTTTGTCGAGCTGATCGGTATGACAGACACATGCAAAGCACGCACCAATTCCGCAGCCCATTCGTTCTTCCATCGAAATGTAGACGGGCTTATCAGGATACGTGTCTTTCAGCGCTTTTAGCATAGGTGTTGGACCGCATGAAAGCAGCACATCAAAGCTCAGGTTTTGCTCTTTTATCACATCTGTTACAAAGCCTTTAGCACCGTATGTGCCATCAACCGTTGCAATAAACGTATCGCCGAGTGCTTGAAATTTCTCCTCGTAAAATACATCCTTTTTCGATTGAAAGCCGAGGACATGCTTCACGATGACGCCTTTTTTCGTTAAACGCTTGGACAGTTCATATAGAGGCGGTACGCCAATTCCGCCGCCGACTAGTAATGCCGTCTCTCCGGGCTGGACGACTGAAGGATCATACCCGTTTCCAAGCGGCCCTAATACATCGACTGATTCTCCCTCCCGCTTTTGGGAGAGGAGCTTTGTGCCCTCTCCCTCTGCGCGGTAAATGATGGTTGCTTCTTGTTGCTCGGCATGAATGTTGGCAATACTGATCGGTCTTCTCAGCAGTGGTGTCATGGATTCACTGACCTTTAGATGAAGAAATTGTCCAGCCGTTTGAAAGGAGTCCACAAGGTCACCTTTTAATGTCATTTCGTAAATATGATCAGCGATCTCTCGGTTCGAGACGACCGTCAAGTATGCTTTTTTCATATCGTTACTGTCACCTCAGCATTCGTTTTCACTTCTGGCATTTCATCCGCTCTAAATGTCATGCTCTCAAGCACTCTTAAAATGGCTTCTGCAGTATCTAGGGACGTTAAGCAAGCCACTCCGTTTTCAACAGATTCACGTCTAATTCTAAAGCCGTCTCTTGCCGGCTGTTTTCCTTTTGTTAAGGTGTTGATGACAAATTGCGCTTCCCCGTTTCGAATGACATCGAGAAGATTTTTGCCTTCTTCTCCGATTTTGCCGACCACACTTGATGGAATGGAGGCTTGTTTTAAATAATTCGCCGTTCCTTCTGTCGCTAAAATATGATAGCCGATTGAATGGAATCTTCTTGCGATCTCAAGTCCTTCTTCTTTATCCTTATCAGCCACTGTCAGAAGTACTGTTCCGTCATTAGGAATTTGAATACCTGAGGCAATCAATCCTTTATATAGGGCTTTTTCGATCGTGACATCTTTCCCCATGACTTCACCTGTTGATTTCATTTCAGGTCCGAGTGTAATATCGACTCTTCTTAATTTAGCAAAAGAGAAGACTGGGACTTTAACGTACACTCCTTCTTGCTCTATGTGAAGCCCTTCTTCGTAGCCATAATTTTTGAGCTTGTCTCCTAAGATGACTTTTGTCGCAAGGTTGGCCATCGGAATGCCTGTGATTTTACTTAAGAAAGGAACCGTCCGGCTTGATCGCGGGTTCACTTCAAGTACATACACTTCACCTTTTGATAGGACAAATTGGATGTTCAAAAGCCCAATAATGTTAAGTCCTTTTGCAAGCTTGATCGTGTATTCTGCAATCTTCGCTTTGATGTCCTCAGACAATGTTTGCGGCGGATAGACCGCAATCGAGTCACCAGAGTGAACTCCGGCTCTTTCAATGTGTTCCATAATACCTGGGATCACGACAGTTTCGCCATCAGACACGGCATCTACTTCAATTTCTTTTCCTGTCAAATACTTGTCAATTAACACTGGATGCTGCGGATTGACCTTCACCGCATTCTCCATGTAGTGAAGAAGCTCGGCTTCTTGATACACAATTTCCATCGCGCGGCCGCCTAATACATAGGAAGGACGGACAAGGACTGGGTAGCCAATTTGATTGGCAATCTCTACTGCTTCAGGCACAGACGTTGCTGTTTTCCCTTTAGGCTGGGGCACGCCAAGTGTTTCTAACGTTTGTTCAAACTTGTCCCGGTTTTCTGCGCGGTCTAGGTCTTCTAGAGAAGTTCCAAGAATTTTAACCCCTCTATTTGATAATTCATCTGCTAAGTTGATCGCTGTTTGCCCGCCGAACTGAACGACAACTCCTTCAGGCTGTTCAAGGTCGATGATATGCATCACGTCTTCTACAGTGAGTGGTTCAAAGTAGAGCTTATCTGAAATACTAAAGTCTGTTGAGACCGTTTCAGGGTTGTTGTTAATAATGATCGCTTCATAGCCTGCTTGTTTAATTGCCCACACAGAGTGAACGGTCGCATAATCAAATTCAACCCCTTGTCCAATTCGGATAGGACCTGAACCTAATACGATAACGCTTTTCTTGTCTGTACGTTCTGATTCATTTTCATCTTCATACGTGCTGTAGAAATAAGGTGTCTCTGATTCAAATTCTGCCGCACATGTATCTACCATTTTGTATACAGGTACAATGCCTGCTTCTTGTCTGAGCTTGTAGACATCCGCTTCGTTCATATTCCACTCGCGGCTAATGTAGATATCTGAGAAGCCTTTTTCTTTCGCTTCTTTTAATACGTCTGTATTGCCTTTGTTTTCTTTTAATGTCTTCTCAAAGGCGATGATGCCTTCCAGTTTATGAAGGAAGAAGTAATCAATTTTTGAGAATTCGTGTATTTGTTCGACTGTATAGCCTCTTCTAAGCGCCTCAGCGATATAAAATAATCGTTCGTCTCCCGCCTTGATAATCCGTTTTTCAAGCACTTCATTTGTGATGTCTGCTTCATCTTTTAATTCAATGTGATGCACATCGGCTTCAAGTGAGCGTACAGCCTTTAGAAGAGACTCTTCTAATGTGCGGCCGATCGCCATGACTTCACCAGTTGCCTTCATTTGCGTACCAAGACGTCTGTTGGCAGATTCAAATTTATCGAACGGCCAGCGCGGTATTTTTGAAACGATATAGTCAAGTGCAGGCTCGAAGGCTGCATAGGTTTTACCTGTGACTGGGTTCATCATTTCATCAAGCGTTAAGCCGACTGCAATTTTCGCTGCCAATTTGGCAATTGGATAGCCTGTCGCTTTTGACGCAAGCGCAGAGGAACGGCTCACACGCGGGTTTACTTCGATGATATAGTATTGAAAGCTGTTTGGATCAAGTGCCAGCTGAACGTTACAGCCGCCTTCAATGCCAAGTGCGCGGATCAGCTTAAGCGACACATTGCGAAGCAGCTGATATTCACGATCACTTAACGTTTGGCTTGGTGCTACAACAATACTGTCACCTGTATGGATACCGACAGGGTCAAAGTTTTCCATGTTACAAACAACGATTGCATGGTCACCGCTGTCTCGCATGACTTCATATTCAATTTCTTTAAAGCCTGCAATGCTTTTTTCAAGTAAGCATTGTGTAACTGGGCTTAGCTTCAGGCCGTTTTCAACGATTTCCTTCAGTTCTTGCTCGTTTGTACAAATTCCGCCGCCCGTTCCACCTAATGTATAGGCTGGTCTGACGATAACAGGGAAACCGATTTGATCCGTAAACGCCATTGCTTCTTCCAGGTTATGAATGATTTCACTTTCTGGTACAGGCTCATTTAGTTCATTCATCAAATTACGGAATAAATCTCTATCCTCTGCTTTTTGGATGGCTGACAGCTTTGTACCAAGTACTTCAACGCCGCATTCAGCTAATACACCAAGGTCTGACAATTCAACAGCAAGGTTTAATCCAGTTTGCCCGCCAAGTGTTGGCAAGATCGCATCAGGGCGTTCTTTTCGAATGATTCGTGTTAAAAATTCTGGTGTCAGTGGTTCGATGTATACCTTGTCGGCCATTTCTGTATCTGTCATGATGGTCGCAGGGTTAGAGTTCACAAGAACGACTTCATAGCCCTCTTCTTTTAGTGCTAAGCAAGCCTGTGTGCCTGCATAGTCAAACTCCGCTGCCTGACCGATGATGATAGGACCTGATCCGATTACTAAAATCTTTTTGATGTCTACGCGTTTTGGCATACTTCTTCCCCTTCTTTCTCAGTCGTATGAATCATTTCCATGAACTGGTCAAATAAGTAGTTTGCATCTTCTGGACCCGGTGATGCTTCTGGGTGGTACTGAACAGTGAATGCTGGTGCTTCTTTATGTTTTAATCCTTCAATCGTATTGTCGTTTAAGGCAATATGTGTGACTTCGAGCACGTCTTCGTTAATCTTGCTAACCGTGTAGCCATGGTTTTGAGACGTGAGTGTCACCTTGCCAGTTGCTAGTTCTTTTACTGGATGGTTCGACCCTCTGTGACCAAATTTCATTTTTTCTGTGCTTGCACCGCACGCTAGAGCAAATAACTGATGTCCGAGGCAAATGCCAAAGAGCGGCACCTTTCCAATCAATTGCTGAATCATCTCAACGGCTTCTGGTACATCCACAGGATCTCCAGGTCCGTTTGAAAGCATGATGCCATCAGGCTTTAGCTGCAGCACTTCATCTGCAGTGATGTTGTATGGCACCACAATAACGTCGCAATCACGTTTATTGAGCTCGCGCAAAATGCCGTGCTTCATGCCGAAATCGACAAGAACAATTCTTTTCCCTCTGCCTGGGCTTGGGTACGCATTTTTCACAGATACTTGACTCACCTGATCAGTTGGCAGCTGCAATGTTTGAAGGCGGCGGACAACGTCTTCCACTTGTTCTTCAGGTCCTGCAAACGCCCCTCTTAAAGTCCCTGCACTTCGAATCATTCTAGTCAGCTTCCGTGTATCGATTCCGCTCAGCCCCGGAATGTTTTTCATTTTTAAATATTCATCAAGTGAGTATGAAGAGCGCCAGTTTGAGGGCTTTTCACAAAGCTCTTTCACAATCAGCCCTTTCACAAACGGTGTGATCGATTCAAAATCGTCACGGTTAATGCCGTAGTTGCCGATAAGCGGGTAAGTGAGTGTGACAATTTGTCCGCAGTATGATGGATCAGATAAAATTTCTTGATAGCCCGTCATCCCTGTATTAAAGACGACTTCTCCGACTGATGGTTCTAAGCTGCCAAAGCCTGTTCCTTCGAATACTGTTCCGTTTTCTAGCACTAAGCGTCTCTTCATTTTACTAGTCTCCCCTCTTCATAAACGACTTTCCCAGATGCAAGTGTCATGACCGGCCATCCTGATACAGTCAATTTGTCAAACGGTGTATTTTGTCCTTTTGATAAGAAGCTTGTTTTATCGATTGTCGTTTCTTTGTTTAAATCAATGAGTGTAATATCAGCTATGTGTCCTTCTTCAAGCTTTCCGTATGGAAGGGAAAAGGCTTCTGCTGGTTTGATTGTCATATAATCAACGAGTTCTTTTAATGTCCATTCGCCTGTTTTGACAAATCGTGTATACAGAAGCGGAAACGCTGTTTCAAGTCCCACAATTCCAAACGGGGCACGCTGCATGGTTTCGTTCTTTTCTTCTTCTGTATGCGGCGCATGGTCTGTGGCGATGAAATCAATCGTTCCATCTAACAGTCCCTCGATCAATGCCTCGCGATCCTCTTTTCCTCTGAGCGGCGGGTTCATTTTATAGTTTGTATCAAGACCCGGAATGTCCGTATCACACAACAGCAGGTGATGCGGTGACACCTCAGCCGTCACACGGATACCCGCTTTTTTTGCATCGCGTACGACCCGCACAGATTCTTTCGTACTGATATGACATACATGATAATGACAGTTCGCTGCTTCTGCTAAAAGAACATCTCTTGCAATATGCACCGATTCACAGATTGACGGTATTCCGTTTAACCCATTTGCTTTTGAAAATTCTCCTTCATGAACGCACCCGCCGTAAATGAGCGAGTTATCTTCACAGTGCGCCACAATCGCTTGATCAAGACTAGCTGCCTGTTTCATCGCTTCGTACATCATGCCTGCTGTTTGGATACCGACACCGTCATCTGTAAAAGCAAAGGCTCCTGCTTCTTTTAGTGCTGCAAAATCCGTCATCTCTTCCCCAATTTGTCTCGTTGTGATGGAGGCGTATGGCAGTACTCTCACAGATGAAGTCTCTTCGATTCGATTCATGAGCCATTCCATTTGCTCTTTTGTATCTGGAACCGGTCTTGTATTTGGCATCGCTGCAATCGTCGTATATCCGCCTCTTGCGGCTGCTTTAGAGCCTGTTTCAATCGTTTCCTTTTTCTCTCCGCCTGGCTCTCTTAAATGCACATGCAGATCGATCAAGCCTGGTGACACAAATAGCCCTGCTGCATCAATAACCTCTTCTCCGTCTTCTCTTTCTAGGTGACCAATCGCTTGAATCACTTTTCCTTTTACCCTAATATCCTGCTGCACTCTTTCACCTGTGCTTGTTAAGATAAAACCGTTTTTAATGAGATATGACATAGACAGAATCTCTCCCTTTTTGATGTAGTGTGCTATTTTGAAAAGCTCTTTTTAATACGGCCATTCGGATATAAACACCATTTTCCATTTGCTTGAAAATCCTTGACTGCTTGGACTCTACTAAAGAATCATCTATTTCAACACCTCTGTTTACTGGTGCTGGATGCATAATAATCGCGCGTTCTTTCATTTTGTTTGCTCTGTCTACTGTTAATCCATAAGTTGATAAGTAATCTTCACTGCCCATTTTTTCAGCGTGCCGTTCATGCTGGATTCTGAGCAGCATCACCACATCAGATAGTGCGATGGCTTCATCTACTTGGACGTACGTTCCGTGAGGGTTTTGTTCATCCTGGAAGGAAGCAGGTCCTGAAAAGAGGACTGTCGCTCCCAGCCTTGAGAGAACCTCAGCATTTGACCTTGCTACCCTGCTATGTTTGATGTCTCCATGAATCGAAATCGTTAAGCCTTCAAAGCCGCCAAACTCTTCAAAAATGGTCATGAGGTCAAGCAGTGATTGGGTTGGATGCTGTCCGCAGCCATCACCTGCATTGATGATGGGAATTCCAACCTTCCCGATCAGCTCGTTATAATATTCATCGGTGCTGTCTCTGATCACACATGCCTTTACTCCGATCGATTCCAGTGTTTTTACCGTATCGTAAAGTGTTTCGCCCTTTTGAACGGAGGTGCTTGCTGCATCTAAGCTCAGGACATTCATCCCTAATTTCTTCTCTGCTACTTCGAAGCTAAAACGTGTTCTTGTGCTTGGTTCAAAGAAGAGGTTTGCCACAAATTCTCCGGCTAATCCATGTTCTTGTTTCCCCTTTTTGAGTGCAGCTGCTTCTTCAATCAGCTGTAAAATCTCTTCTTTTGATAAGCTGCTCATTGTCGATAAATCATTCATTTTTTCTTCCCCCTCTAGTTTTTCATCACTTTCAGGTTCAAAAAAACCCTAAGCCTCGGCAGCTTAGGGTTCTCCAAAAGAAGCAGCGGCACTTTCGTGCATTCTGCTCCATTTAGAACCCTTGTCAGCCTCACTGGACTTCTTTTAAAAGGTTTTCTGTATTTGATTCATTTGACTCGTCATCTTCCGCTTTTTGATGCGGCAGGATCAGGTTTAACAGGACACCCGTAATCGCAGCAAGTGCCATTCCAGATAGAGTGAGATTGATTTGTTTCACCTCAATGAATGCCCCTCCAATTCCGATGACTAGGATGACTGATGCGATAATGAGATTACGCTTTTCTTCAAAATTCACTTTATGATCAATCAGGATTCTCAGGCCGCTTGAGGCAATGATTCCAAAGAGCAGGAACGAAACGCCTCCCATCACCGCGGACGGCACTGTACTGATTAATGCTGAAATTTTCCCTACAAAACCGAAGCAGATCGCAAACACGGCTGCTCCGCCGATGACGAAGATACTGAACACTCTTGTGATGGCAAGTACGCCAATGTTCTCTCCATAAGTTGTTGTTGGTGGTCCACCAATAAGTGAAGCGAAGATGGTCGCCGCACTGTCTCCTAAAATGGAGCGGTGAAGACCAGGTTTTTTAATAAAATCTTGTCCTACGACCTTACTTAACACCACCTGGTGGCCAATATGCTCAGACATTGTGACAAAGGCAACCGGCACCATCACTGTGAGAATGCTTAAAGTCACAGCAGGTGTATAGTCGACAAATGGCACGACGAAGTCTGGGACAGCAAACCATTTTGCGTCAATGACCGGCTGGAAGTTCACAATGCCTTGTGTTAAGGCAAAGAGATAGCCGCTGATAATGCCGATTAAAACTGGGATTAAGCTAAGGAATCCTCTTAGGAAAATCATACTGATAATCGTGACAGCCAGTGTGAAGCCAGCGACCATTAAGTGCTTGAGGCTGTAAACAAGCTCGGTTGCATTCGGATCAACATACATCGCCATGTTGACTGCTGTTCCAGCGAGTCCGAGTCCGATGACCATAATGACTGGTCCTACGACGACCGGCGGCAGAAGCTTCATCAGCCAGCCTGTTCCGAGCCATTTAATGAACAGGGCAATGAGCGCATAAGCGACACCCGCCATGAAGGCGCCAACCATTGCGGCTCCGGGGCCGCCCGTTGCTTTCACATTCAGTATGGGGGCGATGAAGGCAAAGGACGATCCAAGATACGCCGGAATTTGTCCTCTTGTGATGATTAAGTAAACAATCGTTCCCACACCGCTTGAGATGAGCGCGACGGCTGGACTCATATCAATGATTTTTGGTACAAGAATGGTTGCACCAAACATCGCAAACAAATGCTGCAGGCTAAGTGATAGCCATGTGAATGGTTTTGGGATATCTCGAATGCCTAAATTGGCTTTTTGCTGACTCATGATTTTCCTCCTAGATGTGTCCTTTTTCATTAAAAAAGCCTCTTTGCGAGTATGCGCAAAGAGGCCTAGAAAAACCAGACACGTCATGTTAGCCGTGTGCTCGGTGTCTCTGTTATTGCCCTCTTTGCAAACTCTCTGGAATGCATTTAAAAAGGTTATTTTTCGTATATAGCGACAAGGTCGTTTTGATCTACTTCATTCAGTTGAACCATAACGGTCTCTGCTTTTGATGTCGGAATGTTTTTCCCGATATAATCCGCTCGAATTGGCAGCTCCCGGTGTCCCCTGTCGACGAGCACAGCCAGCTGAATGGAAGATGGTCTTCCTACATCCACAAGGGCATCCATAGCTGCTCTGACGGTTCTGCCTGTAAACAGGACATCGTCAACGACAATGAGTGTTTTGTCATTAATGTCAGCTGGGATGTCTGCTCCCTTTACAAGCGGGTCTTGATTGTCTGTCTTCTTTGTCAGGTCATCACGGTATAGCGTAATATCAAGTTCACCCACAGTGACTGGATTTCCTTCAATTTGCTCGATGCGCTCTGCAAGGCGCTTTGCAAGATGTATGCCTCTTGTCTTGATCCCGGCAAGGATGACATCCTTCATCCCTTTGTTGCGCTCAATCATTTCATGTGCAATTCGGGTAAGCGCTCGTCTGATCGCTTGTTCATCAAGAATGACTGCTTTTTGTTCCATCTTTTACACCTCTTTTTGACAAATAAAAAGCCCCTTCTGCAAAGGGCAGAGAGGGGCGTTCATTTGTGCATACTCGTGCACAAATTGATCCGTTATCCTTCTCAGCCTCTCTGGACTGTTTTAAAGAATCTCAATTTCTTCGTTTATTATTTCAAAAAAAGAACGGCCTGTCAATCGTTATTTCTTAATGAATCGATAAAGCCCCTCATATCAGCTGGAATTGGTGCTGTGAATTCGATATATTCTCCTGTTCTAGGATGATCAAATCCTAAAACACCAGCATGCAGAAGCTGTCCATTAAAATCGACTGTTTTTCTCGGCCCATATTTCGGATCTCCTGCAAGAGGGTAGCCGATATATTTCATATGAACACGAATTTGGTGTGTTCTTCCTGTTTCCAGACGGCACTCGACAACCGTGAAGTCTTTAAAGCGTTCAATCACATCAAAGTGAGTGACGGCCTGTTTTGCATTTTCTTTTGTGACCGTCATGCTTTGGCGGTCTTTTTTGTCTCTGCCAATTGGTGCATCAATTGTGCCTGTATCATGCTGGATAATACCGTGGACAACAGCCGTATACTTTCTTGTGACAGTTTTAGCCACCAGCTGATTGACGAGTGACTCATGTGCGATATCGTTTTTTGCAACCATTAACAGCCCAGACGTATCTTTATCAATTCGGTGGACAATTCCAGGACGCATCACACCGTTAATCCCTGATAAATCGGTACAATGTGCCATCAGACCATTTACAAGTGTACCTGACACATGACCTGGGGCTGGATGAACGACCATTCCTCGAGGCTTATTTACGACTAACACATCTGCATCCTCATAATAAATATCAAGATCCATTGGTTCTGCTTCTACATCTAGCGCTTCCGGATCTGGAATCTCCACTTTGATTTGATCCCCAGCTTGTACTTTGTAATTGGCCTTTACTTGTTTCCCGTTTACTTCGATCAGCCCATCTTTTACCCATTGCTGGACTTGGGTTCTTGACCATTCTGGTTCTGTTGTGCTTAGAAATTTATCTAGCCGTTCACTCGTTTGTTCTTCTGAAACGGCAATATTTACTTGATTCATGTAGTTGACTCCTTATTTTTCTTTCCATCTAACAGCATTTGAATGAAGAGCAGAATAACCCCTACACAGAGAGAAGAATCTGCAATATTAAAGATTGGGTAGTGATAATCCCCAAATACGAAATGAGCAAAATCAACCACTTCCTGACGGAAAATACGGTCGATAAAGTTTCCGATCGCTCCGCCAAGCATTAAGGCCAGCGCTACTCCAAGCAGCTTGTCCTTTTGTCCATGTTTTTGTAAGTAATAAACAATTCCCGCAATAACAACGAGTGTGATCACATAGAAAAACCACATTTGCCCTTGGAGAATTCCCCATGCGGCTCCTGAATTTCGGTGAGACGTGATATAAAAGAATCCATCAATGACTGGAACAGAATCACCGAGCATCATATTTTTGACAATGAGCCATTTTGTTAATTGGTCTAAACAAATGATAACGAATGCGATTATGTAATAGAACACACACGTTCCTCCATCTTCATACTTTGATCTTTAAGCATTTTATCAAGAAAACAGGAAGGAGTAAAGAAACTTTAGTTGACAGACAAAAACCTCCCTACATGTGGAAGGCTTCAAAATGAGAATCATTTGATTCGGAAGGATAAGGAGTGAATGCTTTTTTCTCGTATTGCTTATGATATAAAAAGTCGTCAGCCGTGCGGGCGGTAGGAAGAATGCTCATTTGTTCAAGCGGAATCATATTACCTGTCGCCTCACATATGCCATAGGTCCCTTGTTCGATCTTTGCAATAGCGAGAGACACATCTTGCAGCTCTTCTTTGATGTGATAAAGAAGTGTGGTCGTTTTAACGTCATTCAACGAGACATGCTCAGCGGGTGAACGAAATGATGCGTATTCAAACAGTTTAGATTGCAGCTCTTCTTTGATTTGAAGGAGTTCCGTGTAAATCGTCTCTAGATCGCCATTCATGTCGCTATTTCAACTCCTGCCCTGTCGTGATAATCATATTGTTGCCCTGCCTGGTTACTTTAAAGCCATAAGATTTTTCCTTTCGTTCTAAACGCTGTCATTTTCTCAAAAAAGAAAACGCCCCGCATATGACGGGGCGCCAGCTTGTGATATCGCACTGTTAATTTTGGTAATATTTCTCCACGATTTCAGCATTTTTCAGCGACAATGTTGGGTATTTCGGATTTGCACCAACATCTTTTGAAATAATGCGGGAACGTTCGCACAGTTCTCCTTCTGCTTTTTGAACCACAATTCTTCCTGATGTATATTCAGGCGCCGATGTATCTGCATGCTGCTTATCCTCGACCGTTAATTCAGAGATGATAAAGAGCTGCTTCACATCTTCTTTAATGGATGCAAGAAGGTTTTTCACTTCGTCTGTCGCATAAAGCGTCACACTTGCTTCAAGTGAACGACCGATGACTTTCTCATTACGCGCAATCTCCAGCGCTTTTAGCACATCGTCACGTACCTCCATAAAGCGGTCAAACTTCGCTTCTGTCGCTTCAGCTTGAGGAACTGCCACACCTTCTGGCATATCTGTTAACTGAACACTTGGCTCTTCAACAAAGCTTAAGTGGCTCCATAATTCATCTGCTGTATGCGGAAGAATTGGTGCAGTCAGCTTCACTAATGCCATTAATGTTTCGTAGAAGACAGTCTGCATGCTGCGGCGGTCTGGGTGATCCGCATGCTCAATGTAGACGACATCCTTTGCAAAATCGAGATAGAAAGAGCTGAGCTCAATTGTACAGAAATTGTGAATCGCATGATAGACGACCGCAAATTCGTAATCATCATAAGCTTTTTTCACTTTATCAATCAATTTGTTTAATTTGATCAAGATGTATTGATCCACTTCGCGAAGCTCTTCTACCGGCACGGCATTTACTGCTGGATCAAAGTCAAATAGGTTTCCATGCAGGAAGCGGAAGGTGTTACGGATTTTACGATAGACTTCTGCTACTTGTTTCAAAATATCATCAGACACTGGATGATCGGCTTGATAGTTGACAGAAGATACCCAAAGTCTAAGAATTTCTGCACCGAGCTGCTTCGCAACCTTCGTTGGGTCAATCGTGTTGCCTAATGATTTACTCATCTTACGTCCTTCTTTATCAAGCGTAAAGCCGTGGCTTAGGACACCTTTATACGGTGCTTTTCCAGTGACAGCAACAGCTGTTGATAAAGAGGAGTTAAACCAGCCGCGATATTGGTCAGAGCCTTCAAGGTAAAGATCTGCCGGACGGACTAGGTCATCTCTTTCTTCTAAAACGGCTTGGTGAGAAGAACCGGAATCAAACCATACATCCATGATGTCCTGCTCTTTAGTGAATTCACCATTCGGGCTGCCTGGATGTGTAAAGCCTTCTGGCAATAGCTCATTCGCTTCTTTTTCAAACCAAATATTCGAGCCATGCTCTCTAAATAATTGAGATACATGCTGGATGGTTTCGTCTGTGATGATCGGCTCACCATTTTCTGCATAAAACACCGGAATTGGAACGCCCCATACACGCTGTCTTGAAATGCACCAGTCACCTCTGTCACGCACCATATTGAACAGGCGTGTTTCACCCCATGCTGGAACCCATTTCGTTTCTTTAATATTGTCTAATAACGCTTCTCTAAAATCTTTAATGGATGCAAACCACTGAGCTGTCGCACGATAAATCGTTGGTTTTTTCGTTCTCCAGTCATGCGGATAGGAGTGCGTGATAAAGTCGAGCTTCTTCAGCGCGCCTTTTGCTTCAAGCTGTTCTGTGATGGCTTTATTGGCATCCTCGTAGAATAGTCCTTCAAAACCAGGTGCCTCATCTGTCATCACACCTTTTTCATCTACTGGACAGAGCACATCAAGACCGTATTTCGTACCGACAATAAAGTCATCTTCCCCGTGGCCTGGTGCAGTGTGAACACAGCCTGTTCCCGCATCCGTTGTCACGTGATCACCAAGCATCACAAGAGAATCTCTACCATAGATTGGATGCTCTGCAACGATGTTGTCTAATTCTTTTCCTTTTAGCGTTTTCACGACTTCATACTCTTCAAAGCCGAGTGTTTTTGCCACTTGTTCAACCAGTTCAGATGCTACGACATATCGCTCAGCACCCACTTGAAGAACACTGTACTCTAAGTTTGGATGAACACAAATGCCAAGGTTTGCCGGAAGCGTCCAAGGTGTTGTTGTCCAGATAATGAATTGTTCGCCGTTTTCAAGAACGCCTTTGCCATCTTTTACTTTAAACGAAACGTAAATCGATGGTGAACGTTTGTCTTTATATTCAATTTCCGCTTCAGCAAGAGCTGATTCACTTGAAGGAGACCAGTTAACTGGCTTTAATCCTTTATAGATATAGCCTCTCTTCGCCATTTCACCAAAGACAAGAATTTGCTGCGCTTCATATTCAGGCTTTAATGTGACATATGGATTGTCCCAGTCTGCTCTGACGCCTAAGCGTTTAAACTGGCTGCGCTGACCTTCAATTTGCTTCCAAGCATACTCCTCGCATAGTTTGCGGAATTCTGCTGTAGACATTTCTTTGCGTTTTACTTTTTTATTTTTAGTAAGAGCTGTTTCAATTGGCAGCCCGTGTGTATCCCAGCCTGGTACGTACGGAGCATGGTACCCGTTCATTGATTTAAAACGGACGATAAAATCTTTTAGGATTTTATTGAGTGCATGCCCCATATGAATGTCACCATTCGCATATGGAGGCCCATCATGCAAAATAAACGTTGGGCGTCCTTTTGTCCGCTCTAAAACCATTTGATAGATGTCTTTCTCTGCCCACTCCTCTTGGATTTCAGGCTCTTTGTTCGGCAAGTTCCCTCTCATTGGGAATTCTGTTTTCGGCATTAATAAGGTGTCTTTGTAGTTCATACCCATTCCTCCACATGCAAATTCTGATTAAAAAACAATAAAAAAAGCCCTCTCATCCCATAAGGGACGAGAAGGCTTGTCTCGCGGTACCACCCTTTTAGACAAGCGCTATTTAAGCAGCCGCTTATCCACTCTAAAATCGTAACGTGATCAGACGCCTTTTCTTACTGTTTTTTTCAGAAAAGGAACTATAGGGGTGATCTCATTGCAGCGTCTCGTAATGTCAGGCTTCCACCATCCCTGATTCGCTTAATTACGCATGTAACAGCTGCGAGTGTCCCTTTCAAACGTTTATCTCTTGTTAATTTATGATGGTATTATATGCAACATGAGCACGTCATGTCAAGATGATGCGCTTATTCTTTTTCGTCAAAGACAGCGTCCACTTCATATTCCAGTAAATGATCCCAATCGTCATTTTTCAGAAGATCAAGCTGAGCTTCGATGAGCATTTGGAAACGAGTTCTAAAGACCTTCGATTGTTTCTTCAGTTCTTCGATTTCCATTGCAATCTTTCTTGATTTTGACAGCGCTTCGTTGATAATACGGTCTGCATTTTTCTCTGCTTCACGAATAATCAATTTTGCTTCTTTATCAGAATGACGCTTAACGTCTTCTGCTGCTTCCTGCGCCACAAGAATCGATTTGTTTAATGTTTCTTCAATTGTTGCAAAATGACCTAGTCTTTCGTCAAGCTCGTTTACTTTGTCTTCAAGCTCGTTCTTTTTACGGAGTACGATCTCGTAGTCTTTACGTACTTGGCTTAAAAACTCGTTTACTTCGTCTTCGTCATAGCCGCGAAAGCTTTTTGTGAACGTTTTATTATGAATATCATTAGGTGTTAATGGCAACCTCGCCACCTCCAGATTCAAGTTCGTTATGTCATAAGCTCAAATGTTACTTTGAATTTATCTTTTTTGGTCTTCCCATCAATCGTTTTGAGGCTAAAGCGGCCAAATCCCCTTACAGAGAGCTGATCGCCTTCACCGATTGTAAAGGAAGGGTCCTCAGTGACTTTCCAATTGACTTTGACAAGTCCATTTTTGACTAAAAGCTGTGCTTTTTGCCGAGACTGACGGCTGACAGCAGCACATACAGCATCAAGCCGAAGTGAAGAAATGGTATCTTCTTTGATATCAGTCTTCGTCATCACTGGCTTTATTTCTGCCTGCGTGATTTCCTCTAATGAAACGGATGCTCTGCCGACATGTGTCAGCTGCGCCCGCACAAAATCAGCGACATCACTTGTACAAATAAACTGCACATCTTCCTCTGAAAATAATAGATCTCCGAATTTTTGACGCTTCAAGCCTGTCCCAATCAATGAGCCGAGAAGCTTCGGGTGTTCTAAGGAAATAAACTTTTTCGCATAGTTCACCTGAAAATATGACAGCTCAACATCTTCAATAGAAGGTTCTAAATAATCAGGATAAATGAGAGCTCTTTTGCGCTCCGCTCCCTCATACCCGCCAAAAAACATGATCCCAAGTTCTTCAGCATGCTGGATGACGGACTCGGTAATAAATTGCTCACGCGGATCAAGGAAGTCTGTTAATTTCATTCGATATTGGTCGAGTGCGATTTTTTTCCAGCCTAACACTTGGTCGACAAATGGCTGTTCGTCTTTTCTAAAATGCTGATAGATATCGCTCATTTTGTTCCCCTCTTATGTAAAAGAGCCTGGCAGTGCCAAGCCCGGCAGCCTGTTTACATGATTCCTGCAATCATTTGATAAAGACCTCTCAATCCATATTCTGAAGCAAAGCGAATCACAAGCAATGCCACAATCGGCGAGATGTCAATCATACCGATTGGCGGAATAATTTTACGAAATGGTTCTAAATACGGTTCGCAAATATTTGTCAGAAAACGGCCAAACACAGTTTCTCTTGCAGATGGCACCCATGACATAAAGATGTAAATAATAATCGCGAATGAGTAAATCGTTAATACCGTTCCTAAAATATTAAAAATGAAATTTAGAATCACTATGATTTACCACCTCTGAGGTTCTTCCTCTGTCAATAGCTCTGATATTGTGCCAGATACATCTACATTATCAGGTGTGCAGAGGAATATATTCGAGCCAATACGCTGGATGTCTCCACCAATTGCATAAACGGTTCCGCTTAAGAAGTCAATGATTCGCTTTGCTTGATCATGCTGTATGCGCTGCAAATTCACGACGACTGCACGTCTGTTTTTAATATGGTCTGCAATCTCCTGCGCTTCTGCATAAACACGCGGCTCACTTAACACCACTTTAGAGGATTTCTGCACGCTTTGCAAGCTGACAACATTTTGTTTTCCTGTCTGCGGGCGCTCTTGAAATGCTGCTTTGTCCTTCGTTCCTTTTTCTTCTTGAACGGGTTCTCTTTCTTCATCAATATATTCGTACTCATACTCTTCATCGTCGAGAGTGAAAAAGCTTTTAAACTTATTTTTTATGCTCATGTCACGCACCTCCTGTTTCATTTCCAACAAGTGAAGAGCCAATCCGAACGAATGTCGCACCTTCTTCAATTGCGATTTCAAAATCATTTGACATGCCCATCGATAAATGCTGACAAGGTGCATTTACTTGGTTAAGATGTTTTACTTCTTCTTGAAGGTTTTTTAATGCTTTAAAACAGTTGCGAATCACAGTGTGATCCTCTGTAAATGGAGCCATCGTCATCAGTCCTGCAATTTCAATCTGTTTGAAATCAGCGAGCTGTTTCACAAATGGAATGACGTCTTCACTTTTCAAGCCGTGTTTTGACTCCTCAAGTGATGTGTTCACTTGTACAAAACAGCGAACTGTGTGATCCGCTCTTTTTTCAATTTCATTCGCAAGAGACATTCTGTCGAGCGAATGTAAGTAGTCAATTGTCTGAATGACTGATTTCACTTTTCGTGTTTGTAAACTGCCGATAAAGTGCCAGTTAATGTTTTCATCGGTTATGGCCGCCTGCTTTTCAAGTAACCCTTGGTCTCGATTTTCACCAAAGTGCACAATCCCTGCTTCCTTGGCTTCTAGTGCTCGTTCAATCGAGACATATTTTGTCACAGCGACGACTGATACATCTGCTGGTTGTCTACCGGCTCTTTTACATGCTTCGTTTATTTGTTCATTTATTTGTCTGAGATTCTCTCGTACATTCAATTGCACTTATGCCTCCTTAAACCCGACAAAAGACATCATACGTCCTGTTTTCCCTTGATCACGCCGGTGTGAGAAGAAAAGCTGATCATTGCAGCTTGTGCACATCGAACTGACATGTATGTTTTCTTCTTTTATTCCTGCATGAAGCAATACGTTTTTGTTTAGTGTTTTCAAATCAATTTTATATTGTCCTTGTGAAATCTCGGAATACACATCCTCTGTTGAAAAAGGAAGCTGTTTCACTTGATCCATGACGACGTCATCGACTATGTAGCAGCATCTGCCAATGGATGGTCCAATGACGACTTGAATCTGATCGACCTTGGCACCTTCTTGGCTGACCCATACATCAACCATCTTTGCACCAATTTGCTTGACGGTTCCTTTCCAGCCGGCATGAGCCGTTCCAATTAATCCGTTTTGCGGAGCTAGAAAATAAAGCGGAACACAATCAGCGAAACAAAGAGCGAGCATCATGTTCGTCTCAGACGTATATAAACCGTCTGTACCTGGCAGTGCCTCATCATAATGAAGACTTCCTCTTCCTCTTTGCTCCTTGGTGACTTTCAGGATGCGATCCTCGTGTGTTTGGTCTGCAAACACCCAATCAGAGAGCGGCACAGCAGCAGCATCTGCTATGACTTGACGATTCATTTGAACACTAGAAGCATCGTCTCCTACATGGAGTCCAGTGTTCAATGATTGATATGGAGTAAGGCTGAAGCCGCCATTTTTTGTTGTAAATCCGGCCAATACCTCTTTACCAGAACATGTCATGTTCGTCCAATCATGAATGGTCATTGCATATGGTGATTTCTGCTGAAAGGGGTCATATTTGTGTGTCAAAGCTGCCTCCCACCTTTCATTCATCTCTCTTTATTTCGCTCCTATTTTACCACAAGACATACATAGACAGTTAGTGGGATTCATTAAATATTACACTCAAATGTGCCCTTTCTGCAGGTTTTTTTTCAAATTGATATGAAAACGTAATCTTTTTACCCGAAAAAGACATTGTTTGCTAAGAATGAAGAGTTTATTTTAAGGAAAAATTGAATGATTCATTGAGGAGTTATACGAATTAAGAAGACAAGCGGACAAGTATCACATCTTCGCCAATTTTTACTATATTTCGCCATGGGACAATCATTTCCTCTTCTTTTCCGAAAAATCCCATCATTTTACCTGTGCCGCCAATAATAATCGCTTGGATTTTGCCGCTTGTGACATTAATATCAATGTCCCCAATGGTACCTAGTTTTTTCCCGCTGGATACATCGACGACATCCTTGATTTGGAATTCAGAAATGCTGATCATCTGTCCTTCCCCGCCTTTCGTTTTCTACTATAATATGTATGATGGAAAAGCAGGGACGCAGACCAATAGTTTCTTTTATCTACAATTTACTTAAATGCGGACGGCCATTTCTCCACATGACATCTACCGGACATTCAAAAAAAGAAGAAAGCAGGCCGCTTGTCATCATCTCTTTTGTTTCTCCTTGATCAAAAACAGATCCATTTTTTAATAATAAGGTATGCTGAAAAACAGGCAGAATCTCCTCTGCATGATGGGTCGTATAGAGCAAAGTAGGCGCATCAGGCTTTGCTGCAATCATTGAGATGGTCTCCAGCACTTGCTCTCTTGCTAGAAAATCAAGACCCGTCACAGGTTCATCTAAAATCAAGAGCTGCGGATCATTCATTAAAGCTCTCGCAATCAAGACTTTTTGCTTCTCTCCCTGTGAGAGTGTTTCATAAGTTCTGTTGGCATATTTGAATGAACCAAATGCTTTTAATAGATCAATGGCTTTCTCTCTCATTTCATCTGTCGGGGTTTCATAAAGCCCGATAGAAGCAAATGCGCCGCTCAGCACAATTTCAAAAGCATTGTCGTCTCTGTGCAATTTCTTTTCAAGTCCTGCTGAGATGAGTCCAATTTTCCTCCTGAGCTTTTCACCAAGAGCCTCCTTGCCAAAGACATGTCCCAGCACTGTCATCTCGCCTGACGTGGGGAAATAATAAGAGCAGAGCATATTTAATAATGCGGTTTTCCCCGCACCATTTAAACCGTAAAGTACCCAGTGTTCCTGCTTGTTCACCTGCCAGTCAATAGACTCAAGCAGCCATTTCCCATTTCGTTTTAATGAAACATTCTTCAATTCAAGTGACACGATAACTTCCTCCTGAGTAAAAATTCTGAATATACAAATAATGAATGTTTACAGCATATCGCAAATGCTCTTTCTGGTAAACCTCATGTAAAAAAGCTGCTCCTTTTTAGGAACAGCTTTTTTTATGGTTACGAAATTTCAATTCGTACGCCTTCTTTTATATCAGGAAACGTGTGCGGGGATGCAAATACAGCTCCTGGTAATACATCATCAAACGGCTCTTGGAAGTAGATCGAAATATGGCCGAGCTCTTTAAAGTTGTCATTTGCTTTATTGCCGAGTGCTGTGATCGTGTACGTTTGATCGCCCACTTGAATGGTTCCGCCCAGCTTCAGCGGCTCTTCTTCTAGATGTTCGAACTCATGAATGACAGACATATCTCTTAATTCCTGCGGCGCTGCGGGTCCAAATAATACAATCAGCTTATCTTCTTTAAATTGCGGGACTAAGATCCCAATTTCTTTTACGACAGATTGTGTTACCATGTATCTCGATTCCTCCTTTAATACGTTTAATACATACCGAAGCTAGCAACGTATGCGATCACAACAGATAGAACCCCTGTAATGAGACGGCTATACAAAACAGCCGGTACCCCATATTGTACCGTTTCCGGCTTCGCTTCACCAAGTGACAGCCCCACTGGAATAAAATCACACCCTACTTGACCGTTGATGGCAAATAGTGCAGGAAGTGCAAATTGAGGCGGAATGTTTCCTAGTGCGATTTGACTACCAATCAGAACGCCGATAACTTGGGCAATGACTGCTCCAGGTCCTAAGACTGGTGATAGGAACGGCAATGTACAGACCACTACGAGCAGTAAGAGCCCCCAAAGAGATCCTGCCAAAGGTGATAGAAAATGGGCAATCAGGTCACCAATTTTTGTATAATTGATAATTCCAATTAACATACTGACAAATGCCATGAATGGAATAATGTTTTTCAAAAGCATATCAACAGAATCACGGCCAGCCTGGTAGAACGTACCGGTGACTTTCCCAATTCCACGCGAGAATCTCATCAGAAAATTGCCTTTTTCCTGCCGCTCGATATTTTCCTCTTTCAGCTTTGCATACGTCTCTTTGAAATTCTCTTTGTCAATCGACTCACTGTTTTCCTGACCTTCTGCTTTTGCCTCACCATCAGATGCTTCTGCATAGGAAATATCTTTTTCTGTTACGCCTGATACGAAGATATCTTCTGTAATATGTTTAGCAAGCGGTCCAGAAGGAGAGGATGCCAAAACGTCTACAGTAGGAATGCGTTTCATTGGATAAAGTCCGATTCGCGCTGTTCCCCCGCAGTCAATGACAACACACATCATTTCATCTTCTGGTATGGAGTTTTTAAAGCCGTCACATGCTTCTGTCCCTGTCATTTCTGCAATTTTACGTGCAACTGGGTGAATGCCTCCCCCTGTAATGGAAACAACCTTTCTTCTTTTACCAGTTGGTTCAAGCTCTAAGCCTTCTCCCCATCCGCCAGCACCTTTTGCAACAAATACTTTGTGGTTTGTCATGTCTAACCCTCCCCTATTGTGAATTCGCTTTCATTTTTCCTGCTAAATATTTTGTAATCCATTCAGTAATGATTCCGCGTAGTAAAATGACGACGATCCCGACTAAGAAGTAACGAACAGCAAGCTCTGACATTGAATATCCAGCTTCTTTAATCCCGTTCGCAATTCCTAAGTAGACAAATAGTTCTCCTGCGTTGGCATACGGGAACAGTGATGTCACCGGATGAACAAATGAAACAGCTGAATCATAGAATGCTGGTTTTTGTTTTTCAGGTAAGAAGCGGCCAAACGTATAAGCCATTGGGTTTGTCAAAATAAGAACGGATAAGATCGGCATTAACGTGTAGCGCAAAATGGTATACTTCGCTGCAAATTGAATGGCTCTATTCACTCGCTCTTCTCCAATAAATTTCATGACAGCATAAGTGAAAGTAAGTAACACAACAAGCGTTGGAACGATACCTGTAACAAGACCCATGAATTGCTTTCCGCCGGCTTCAAACATTCCGATAAAGTGCTCTCCAAACCATTGAATCCATTCCATGTTTCATCTCCCCTTTCTTTAGTTCACATTTGTTAAATTTTTTTTCGAAATCGAGACAAGTGCCTGCTCAGCCGCCATGGATAGTGCTTGCATGACAGCTGGCGCCTTTTTACGTTTTTTCAATGTTTTCTTCATCATGTGGTGCTCGTCTAGCACAGCCCCTACATGCTTGCCTTCATATGAAGGAACTTCTTTAAATTTAGATAAGATCGACACGCCGCCAAGCACATGACATTTTTGAATGATATACGATTCATCCACAATGATGAGCGCAATGGCCCCAGGGCCAACTTTGCGCCGTTCCATTCCTGAAAATAAGTGATAGCCCTGTTTCCCTCTGTAGTCATCAATTAGTGAGTCCATGCTTTTGCGGTAATACTTGATCTGAATAAAAGATAATCCATACTGCACGATGAGAATGATACAAAGTACGATTGCTAATTTTTCCATAGCTTCACGTCCTTATGATTGAAATAAGTGATCTTGTAATGAACGCAGCTTCCAAACCGTTGTGTTTGAATCAAGCTCTACATCATCATGAGTGAGGAACTGTCCTAATTTGATGTCTTTTTTCGCTACGACTTTTCCGCTGATTAAGCCAATTGGAATATGACCGTTCGATTTCATGTCTTGATGCGTTTCAAGTACACCTCTTACGGAGTATCCGCCAATTCCGTCAAGTGATTCTCCTGCTTGAATATCTCTTTTCGCAACAGCGACTGTTTCTGACACTGGTACACCAATCGGGTGGATCGATGAGTCATGCTGTAAGACCGCTTTTGCGATGGTAACAGGTGTTTCAAGACTCGCTAAGTGAAAAGGACGGTAAAGCGTGTAGTGAGGACCTTTTCCAACTTTTAAGTAACGAAGCTCTTCATCTACTGGCTCAAGATCACTCTTGACGATAACGAATACGCCTGGTGCTAGCCCATTTACATATTCAACGACTCCGAAGTTATCGAGCACGCCGCCTTGTTGTTTTTGATTCAATTTATCTGCTACATTCTCTAAATTTGCTTCGACTCCGTGCATACCGACTTTATCTGGCAAAAGCCCTGTCGCGTTACTTAATAAGTTCATTTCTGCCATTGTTTTTGTTCCGTCTTGGAAGGCAGCGAGCATATGTGCACTCATATGTTTACTATCTGCTTCTGCTTTACACGTATCTGGATTTGCTTCTGGGAAGAATGGGTTGTTCTTGCCTTTCCCAGCAACGAGCACCTCAAGTCCCATTGTTTTCGCAAATTCATATAATTCTAGTGTTGCTGCCGGTTCGTCACCAGCTGATCCAGAGTAAACAAGTCCTGCATTTGTGAATAATTTATGCATCACCAAACCGATGGTAATATCAACTTCTACATTTAAAAGAACGAGATGTTTTTTTGAATTAAGCGCTTCCAAAGAAATGTTTGCTCCGACTTCTGGAACACCTGTTGCATCTACAACTACTTCCACAAAATCTGATTGAATCACTTCTCTATAATCATTTGTGACGACCATTTGATGCGGCTTCGCATGCTGCTTGTAAAAATTCGCTGCCTTCTCTGCTGCACTAAGGTGAATATCACAAACACCTGCTACAATCATGCCAGGAATTTTAGAAATTTGTGAAATGAGTCCAAAGCCCATTTGGCCTGCCCCAATAATTCCTACTTTGATTGGATCTCCACTGCGTTCTCGAGCTAACAATTGTTGATAGATTGACATAAAAATCATCCTTTCAGGTTTTCTTGCTTCTCGGGTAGATTGCTAGAAAAATAATCTGAAACTTTTAACAAATGTTATAAAAATTAACAAAAATCTGTTCCTTGTAACATTTGTTATTTTATTTATCATTTGTTATGAACTTAGTTTATATGATGTGTCAACTTTGTGTCAAGCTAAAATCGATAAAATTTTCAATCTTTTTGAGTCTAAAGACTCAAAAAAACTACCTAATATGATTAGGTAGTTACTTTAACAAGGCATCTCCTGTTCGTTCATCCGTAATTAATACATGAATTAATCCACCTTCTAATGCTGCCCTGATCGCTTCAATTTTCTCTTCGCCTCCAGCGACACCAATGACTAGCGGGATTTCCTTCAGCTTTTGCGGGCTTATGCCCATTACCCGGTCGTTCCACGGGTGGGGATACACTTCCCCTTGATGATCAATAAAGTTATAGCAAATGTCACCCGCCACATCCTTCGCTTGAAGAATATCCTCCTCACCGCTTGTCATATAAGATTTCACCATCGTTGAATGCTGCGGAACCCCGCCAATTCCGACAACCGCAATATTTGATGATTCTCCTAGTTTAATCACTTTTTTGATTGATGGCTGCCGGATTAGTACGTCCTTCGCTTCTTTCGTATCAAGCATAACAGGCACATGTAAAAACTCACATTTAGATTTGAGTGCTTCTGTGCACCTTGCAATAATATAGTTGGCGTGGATATCAACATCTTCGTTTCCCACACCCCCGACAAGCGGAACAAATGTCACGGATGGAAAGTGCTGAACTGACGTAAGCGCTTTCGCCATTTCATGCAAAGTGGTTCCTGAGGAAAAACCGATAACTTGTCCATCCTTTATTACTTTTAACAAAAAGCCTGCCGCTGCAGCGCCGATTCGGCTTTTGGTTGTTTCTTGGCTGAGCGTTTCCACACAGACGACTTCTCGCAGCCCATATTTCCGCTCTATTTTTCTTTCTAATGATCCATATTGTTGATTCACTTCATCATGAATAATGATTTCCACGATTCCTGCTTCACGTGCTTTTGCCAAATATTTCGATATGAGCGAACGGCTAACCCCAACAGCTTCTGCTATTTTAGATTGAGTGGCGCCTTCTTCATAATACATATGCGCAACCTTTATGAGCAGCCTTCTTTCATCATGGAATGTCATAATAACCCTTCTTTCCGCTTAAGTGTTCCCTAACAAATGATATCTAAAATAACATTTGTTAAAAACAGATTAAATGAAAAAAATAACAGAGTCAATACTAGAGACGTGCTCTCTCACAAGAATGAAAAAAGCCGCACATGAAGCGGCGGCTTTAAAAGATATTTTTATTCATTTGTTTGATGGCTGCTTTTTCAAGTCTTGAGACTTGTGCTTGAGAAATCCCGATCTCTTCAGCGACTTCCATTTGCGTTTTTCCTTGGAAGAAACGTTTGCGGAGAATCATTTTTTCTCGATCATTCAATCGGCGCATTCCCTCTTTTAAGGCTAATTCCTCTACCCATTGTGTGTCTTTGTTCCGATCATCACTAATTTGATCCATCACATAAATCGGATCTCCTCCGTCATTATAAATCGGTTCAAACAAAGAAACAGGATCTTGAATCGCATCTAGGGCAAAGACAATTTCCTCATGAGGCACTTCCAGCACTTTGGCAATGTCTTCTGCCGTTGGCTCCTTGCTTGTCTCACTAATCAGCCTCTCACGGACCTGAAGCGCTTTATAGGCAATATCTCTTAGTGAACGAGACACCCGAATCGGGTTGTTATCACGCAAGTATCGACGGATTTCTCCTATGATCATAGGGACCGCATAAGTTGAAAATCTGACATTGTGGCTTAAATCAAAATTATCAATTGATTTCATTAATCCGATACAGCCTACTTGGAAGAGATCATCCACATACTCGCCTCTGTTGTTAAAACGCTGAATCACACTTAAAACCAACCGCAAATTGCCATTGACTAGCTTTTCTCTTGCTGTATCGTCACCTTCATCTTGCAGCTGTCTGAACAATTTTCTCATCTCTTCGTTTTTCAGAACAGGCAGTTTGGAGGTGTCGACTCCGCAGATTTCCACTTTATTTCTGGACACTTTTTTCCCTCCCTACAGGAGCTGTTGTACAAAGTTCAGTATCTCCTTGGGATGGAAAAATATGCACGAGTGATGATGAGAATCATGAGAAAAGAAGTTGATTCCTTTGACAGCAAAGGGACAGAGCTTTCAAAAAATTTTTTTTAGACCATTTTGTTAAATTCTTTTTGTAATCGTTTAATAATTCTTTTTTCAAGCCTCGAAATATACGATTGAGAAATTCCTAGCATGTCAGCGACATCTTTTTGGGTTTTTTCTTCGCCGCCGACCAAACCGAACCTGAGCTCCATGATCTGCTTTTCGCGGTCATTTAATTGCTCCAGCGCTTTTTTCAAAAGTTTTTTATCTACATTTGCTTCAATATCCCGCGTGATAATATCATCATCTGTTCCAAGGACGTCTGATAAAAGCAGTTCATTTCCGTCCCAATCAATATTGAGCGGCTCATCAAACGACACTTCTGAACGAATTTTATTATTCCGGCGCAAATACATCAAAATCTCATTTTCAATACATCTCGAAGCATATGTCGCGAGCTTGATCTTTTTTTCTGGGTTAAATGTATTGACCGCCTTAATCAGGCCAATGGTTCCAATACTAATTAAATCCTCTATATTAATCCCTGTGTTTTCAAATTTTCTTGCGATGTAGACCACCAACCGCAAATTTCTTTCGATCAGGATGGCTCTTGCTGTTTGATCACCTTTTGGTAATTTGACAAGCAGTTCCTGCTCTTCATCCTTTGATAATGGCGGCGGCAGCGCCTCACTACCACCAATATAATAAATCTCATCACTCTTTAGACCTAGCTTCATGAGGAGTTTATACCAGTAGTAAGTGAGTTTAAATTTTAATTTTTTCATCTTCTTCTCCCTTCTAAATGTCAAGTTGACCTCGTAAGATAAAAGACATCACCAAAACTTAAGACACCCCTTGGATGATTTTTCCGTCTAACATATCTGGATGAATGATGGATTGAAATTCCTGATCTGCTGATAAACCGCTTAGACTCATGCCTACAAAACACTTGGCTGGCTGGATCATATGTGTTTTTGAATAAATGATGACCGTATCTGGTTTTAAGCATAGAAGAAACCCGTGATCATGACCGACCGCTCGATATGGAACAAGTCTTAAACGATCAAGAAGCGGAAATCGATCATCTAGCTTTTGCATCACTTCAACAGGATGAGACTGCTTCATAAGCTCTATAAAAGGCTCTCCGCAAATGGACATGAGCTGATCGGCCTGAACAATCATCACAGGTGTTTTCGTCATAGGATCATACAGCTGATTGCCAGAATCGACGAGTCCCTTTAGCCGGATGGTCTCTCCGTGAATGTGTATCTCCACAAGTACTTGTTCATCAAACTGTCTTTTTTTCGCACCGACCTCTCCTAATCTTTTCTTTGAAAAGAGCCAAATCGCAGGAAAGCCAGTTAAAACGAAAAGCCAGCTAATGGGATCACCAAATCCATCATTTTGTGAAATCAGCAGCCCGTTTTGAATAACAGTATTGGTTTGTAAAAACGAATGAACCCCGATCATGCCTCCTCCCATCAAAAATGTGACAAAGTAAAAAGCAAACAGGTTTTGAAAAAAGGAACGAAATCTTTGAAATCCAAAAGTTGCAAGCACGATCAAGACAGAAAAAAGCAGTTTGCCTAGAGGGTGTGACACAAACATTGCAAATGGTGTAAAGAGCAAGAGAACAATGCTCGATCCAATCAGAGCTCCTAACATATATCGCCTTTTTTTTACTTGTCGTTTGAGAATAAATGCAGTGAGTAAGAGAAGCAATAGATCAAAACAAAAGTTTAACAGCCAAATCACATCTAAATAAATGACCACCTTCTGCTCCTTTCATCTGAAACAAAGAATCAAAAGCAGTACTTGCACTTGTTTGTACCAGTATAAAACAGCCATGAGATGGAAGTCTGTCAATTCTTGTTGGGGATGATAGAGAACTTTTGGTGGATTGTTATTGTTTTTGTCGAGAAATGAGAGCGCAAAGCAAGAGAGTGTTCTCCCGGACAAGCCTTCAAACAATCGTTCGAAACGAAAAAGACACGCTCCTAGGAGTCGTGCCTTTTTTCAAGGATTATTTTTCATTGATATTTAATGTGCCTGGAGCCTTTTGTCGTGTGACATTTCCATAATCATCCCGCACAATCACTTCAATGACTGCACCCTTTGCTTTGGCAGTAGAGGTAGCTGTCCAGTAGCCTTCATATGTTCCGTTAGCTACCTCGCGAAGCGGCAGCTCTGTTGTATTTTGCAGCTTTGATCTAGCGTTTGTCAGCGGCATGTGAATGACAAACGTTGCGTCTAGCTTTTCTCTGCTGTGAAATGAAATTTTAACAGACTCACCTGATGATAGATTGACATTCTCTGCTGGTGTCAGCTTTGAAATCTCAGGTGCTTCGTATTGAACATCGATATCGACTTTTTTAGTCGTTTTGTTTCCTGCTGCATCTTTCGCTGTTACTTTGATCGTATTTTTCCCGTTTTCAAGCAGTATTCTTGCAGAATATTTCCCATCTTCTATTGCTGCTTTTTTTCCATTCACAGTGACTTGATCAAGATGATCATCCGTTACCTTTCCTTCTACAGTGAGAGATTCTTTGTTAGACTTTTCCCCTTTTTTCGGTGTATCTATCGTTAACGCCGGGGCTGTTTGATCAATGATCACCTTTACTGATTTGGATTTTTTCGTTGCGCCTTTATCCGTAACAGTAGCAGCCGTGAATACATGCTCTCCGCTTGAAACTGTGACCTTCTCTTTGAAAACACCTGACTGGTCTGCTTTCACTTTGGCAACCTCTTCATCATTTTGATAGATCGCTACATCAAGACCTGGAGAGGCTTTTCCTTCAATCTCCAGTTCATCTTTGTTCGTGATCGTTCCTGCTTTTGGAGACGTTATTTCTGGTACATCTGCTTCATATTGGACAAGCGCACGAATCATATAATTTCCCTCTTCTTTTGGAGAAGGAGAAAAGGCACCGCTTGTCAGCTGCCAGCTTCTTTCAGCATTTGGTCCATCTTCATCTGTTGCAAGGCCTGGAGATTCCGTATTCTTTTTCGTTTGAATATAGACAAGGTAGAAATCTCCCTCCACCGTAATGGCTTGATCTACTAAATCTACTTTTGTCCATTCACCATTGCGCAGCGCATTCGCTTTGAAAGGTCCAGCGATTTTCTCACCTGGAGCGCCGTCCTTCCCGGACGCATCATACACTTCAACCGCAAATTCATTCCCGCCAGGGGCTGGCCACTCTGTTGTCCAGAAACGGAAAAGCCCACCTGTGACTTGCGCTTGTTTCTTCCCCTTTTCTAATGAAAATTTCACCGCCCAGCCATTGCCAGGATCATAGAACGCCCGCGCATTTTCAGCTGTTCCGTCATCGTAGCCAATTTCGCCAGCAAAACCGATGAAAGGTTCAAGCTTAATTGCTTTTTCAAGCGGCTTTTCTGTCACATCCGCTGTAAACGAATATCCTTTAAACCCTTTCGCAAATACTTTGACTGTATACACACCGCTCAATGCCTCTAGAGAAAACTCGCCAGATTCATCTGTTTTGACCGGCTCAATTTTCGCATCTTCTACAAGATAAACCGTGGCATCCTTGACTTTTTCACCCGTTGTTTCGTTTACAATTGTGCCGGAGATCGTTCGTTTCTCAAGTGGCTGCAAAGAGAAATTCGCCTCTGTCGTGTCATTTGAGGAAATATTGACTTTTTGGGTGCGTGATTCAAATCCATATGCTTCAGCTTTCACTGTAAACTCCCCTGCACCATGAGAAAGCTGATATCTCCCTGTCGCTTCATCTGTGTACGTGGACTTGCCGCTTTCAAGAACACTGATTTCTGCCTTCATCGGAAGAGCTTTGATAGACGGAGCATCTAAGCTTTTTTCCTTTTTCATCTGGACATGTTTTTCTTTTATTTTAGCAGGCTTTGCCCTTTTCGGATCAACGGGTTTCTTCTGCTCCTGTGCTGGCTTTTCTTTTTTGATGATGCCAAGTTGTTTCTTTGCCTTTTGAGGCAGAGCTTGATCTGTTATTTTCACATCATCTAAATAAAAACCGTCTTTTGTCACACTGCCATCCGTTCTGAGCTGAAAAATAACCCCCACATTTTGACCTTTGTAGGCCGATAAATCAACTTCTCCTTTTGTCCATGCACTTGTTTTACCTGTATAGGCTGCCACCTGGACAGCATCTTCCCCCTCAGGCTGCACATGAATATGCACATAGTCATAATTTGCTTCAAGGTCATGCCAGTATTGATATTGTAAAAAGGAGGAGCCTGACTCAGGTACAGCAATCATCGGCATGGATAAATGAGCATCTGTTTGATTTTCATAAGGACTGTCTAGGTTCGTGGCGTAGACATGATCTCCAGTAAAGGCTTGTTTCGGACCTGTGGTCGGCTTTCCCCACTGCCAAGGATCTTTTGTTCCACCACTGAACCATCCACTAGGCCACGCTTCAAAATCTTGCGAGTAGCCAGTCGTGATGGATGTTTTAATCGGAAGCGTATACGGTTCTGATGCGGCTTCATTTTCTCCAAAATCTTTCACAATCCATCGGTACGTGACGTTTTCTCCCTCAAGTTCTGGCAGCTGGACAACATATGTCCCCTTTAAATGATTTCCATCCGTACGTTTTGCTTGCAGCGTCTCCCTTTTCCCTTGATCCACTTGATAGCTCAAGGAGACATTTGTCACAGCTACTTCATCTTCGGCTGTGATGCTTAGAGGAGTTGGCGTAGAGGCAAAAATTTCATTCGGTCCTTTATGAGAAAAAACAGGTGGTTCTGTATCTTCTCCTTCTTTTGTTACCTGTCCTTCAATCTTGCCAATTCCATCTGTTAATGCTGTGATCGCCTCTCTTGCATCAACTAATCCTGCCCCATAGCCATTGTTAGGGGATTCCGGGAATTGCTGATCTGTCAGCGGCTTTGCAGTATCAATGAGAATTTCTTCGATCTCTTCCACAGACAGATCTGACTGTACTTGGCGAAGAAGAGCCACAACAGCTGAAACATGCGGACCTGCCATCGAGGTTCCATTCCAGCCATCCTCATACCCTTTTCCAGGTATAGAAGAACGAATGTTTACCCCTGGGGCCGCAATATCTGGTTTCATGACGCCATATGGAGAGGGACCTTGCAAAGAGAAAGAACCCAATTTGTTGTTTTGATCTGTTGCACCCGTCGCAAAGGCTTCTGGATAGTTCGCAGGATTTGCAATAGATCCCTCACCGCCAGGGTTAAATAAATCCGTATTACCAGCTGAAAACTCTGGGAAGATGTCTGCCGCTCTCCAAGCATTGACCACATCTTTATACCAATCATCAAGACCAGGCCCGCCGCCCCAAGAATTATTCACTACGTCAGGTGCCTTTTCCGGATGAGGGTTCCCATTTTCATCTTTTGGGGCTAAAATCCATTCACCTGCGTCAAGCAGATCAGCATCTGATCCACCATCTTCTGAGAAAGCTTTCACCGCAATCCATTTTGCACCTGGTGCGACGCCAATTTGATTCTCTCCATTTGGCTCAGAGCCAACCATCGTTCCCGTCACATGTGTACCATGCTCTAAATCATCGTATGGCGTTTCAGAACCTGTCGTTGCATCGTACCAATTGAATTCATGTGAAGGTTCATTCGGACGTGCAGGATCAAATCCGCGGTACTTTTCTTTTAATGCAGGATGATCCCATTCCACACCTGTATCAATACTTGCCACAACGGTACCAGTACCGTCATAGCCTAAAGCCCATGCTTCCGGGGCATGAACTTGAGAAATATTCCACTCGATTCCATCTGCTGCTTTGATTTGTTTGTTCGGCTTTGAAGTCTTCAAATCAACAGGACGATGAATTTGACGGATTTCATTTGGCAGTACTTGATCTACTTCTGGGAAGGAAGCCACCTTTTCCATGACTTCTTTCGTTCCCGTCACAGCGAGACCATTCACAATATAGTACGAATGAATATCCTTCACTTGCTTTTTCTTTTGTGCCTTTTGTAAATAAGCAAGTAGCGCTTCCTGCGTCTCTTCAGATGTTGCTCTTAGTTCTGATACAACAGCTGATCTTTTTGTGTACTGCGTTTTAGCAGCTGTTAACTTCTGTTTTTTTGCTTTTGACACAGCATCCTTCGCCACTTTTTTGACATTTGTTTGTTCCTTCATTTTGACTAAAAAGGTCAACTTGTCTTCTTGTTGAAACTGTTTCATTAATCTAGATGAGATCTTTTCTTTTGTTTTCTTGGAGGAAACAGCTTCCTCTTGATATGAGGTAGAAGTCGATTTTGCTTGAACCATCCCAAAGCTTGTCATCGTTAAAGTACCAATCACCAAAAAACTCATCAAACGATAGCCGGCGGTTTTGCGAAACTTCATTTTCAATCAAATCCCTCCTCCTCAAATGGTCAAACAGAGTGCGGGTCTCACTCCTCCCTTTCCTTTGTTCATGACAAGATTCATGGTGTTCTATTTAATGTAGTCAAATAAAGTTCATCATTTTGTCGCTTTTTGTAATAGGATTTAAAAATGATTCTTTTTACTTAATCACTCTAAGTCAAAATACATATGTTGAATGAAGTGACCCAGACAGATTTAAGACTTTTTGATTAGTAGTCATACGGGTTTCTTTATATATTAGACATGAAAAAATCCCCTTCCGGTGGAAGGGGATGAGTAATACTTGATTAGCGTTTATTACGATTGCGCAAGAACGTTGGGATATCCAGCGTATCATCGCTTGATTGTGTATTTTGTCTCGGCTGAGATGATGGCTGCTGATGCTCCTCACGTTTCACTTCACGCTTTTGAGGAATGGATTGATTTTGCTTTAATCCTTGTCCTAATGGATTTCTTTGTGGTTTTGTCACTTCTGGCTCTTGCTCAATAAAGCCAGTTGCGATAACCGTTACCACAATTTCATCCTTCAAGTTATCATTAATGACAGACCCGAAAATCATGTTTACATCTTCGTCAGATGCAGAAGCAACAATGTCCGCTGCTTCTTGTACCTCATAAAGGCTTAGGTTCGTACCACCAGTAATATTCATGATGACACCTTGTGCACCGTCGATTGCCGTTTCCAGAAGTGGTGAAGAAATAGCTTTCTTCGCAGCTTCAGCAGCACGATTTTCACCTGTTGCAACACCAATACCCATAAGAGCAGAACCTTTATTAGACATGATCGTTTTCACGTCAGCAAAGTCAAGGTTGATTAAACCTGGTGTAGCAATAAGATCTGAGATCCCTTGAACACCTTGTCGTAGTACGTTATCTGCTGCACGGAATGCTTCAAGCATTGGCGTGTTTTTATCTACAATTTCAAGCAAGCGATCGTTTGGAATCACGATTAATGTGTCAACTGCTTCTTTCATAGAAGCAATTCCTTCGACTGCTTGAAGCTGACGTTTTCTTCCTTCAAATGTGAAAGGACGAGTCACGACTCCAACTGTCAATGCACCAGAATCTTTTGCGATTTTTGCAATGACAGGTGCAGCACCCGTACCAGTTCCACCGCCCATACCAGCAGTTACAAAGACCATGTCAGCCCCTTTTAATACTTCTTCAATCTGTTCTTTGCTTTCTTCAGCAGCTTTTTTACCGACTTCAGGATTCGCACCTGCTCCAAGCCCTCTTGTCAGCTTAGCACCGATTTGCATTTTCGTTTCTGCTTTTGATAGATTTAACGCCTGTGCATCTGTATTAACTGCAATGAAATCGACACCTTGTACGTCATTTTCGATCATTCGGTTGACAGCGTTATTTCCGCCTCCACCTACTCCGATTACTTTAATTGATGCTAGGCCGTCTATATTTGTTTCAAACTCCAACATGCTGAATCCTCCTAATCCGTCGAAAATCTAATTCTATTCCCAGAACATATTAAATAGTTTTTTCATTTTGCCCGGTTTTTTATTTGTCTCTTCTTGTGCTTTTTGTTTTACTTTCGGTCTTGGCTGCGCTTCTTTCACTTGTGGTGCAGAAGAAACCGGCTCCATGGATGCGCCTACTTCATGAAACGCCTCATCCGGCATTTGGAATCCAACCTGTCTGCCCTGAATCTTTGCATTGCGATAAGCAAAGTGGATCAGACCCACTCCTGTCATATACTGAGGTTCTCTCACTCCAATATAATTCGGACTTGCAATTCTAACATTGTTTTGCAAGACCGTTTGTGCAAGAGAAAGGATACCTGGTATAGCTGCCTGTCCACCTGTTAGAACGAATCCGCCAGGCAAATCATGGACACCCATATTTCTTAATTCCTCTGCCACAAAGAGCAAGATTTCTTCCAGCCGAGCTTCGATGATATTGGCCGCTTCAAGCTGTGTATACGTCTGTTTCTGATCGGTACCGATGACAGAAACTTCAAATGTTTCATCAGACGATGCCTCATCATAAAACGCATGTCCAAATTGTTTTTTGATTCGTTCAGCTTCTTCAGTAGAAGTTCTAAGTCCTATAGACAAATCTTTTGTAATGTTCTCTCCGCCCAAAGGGATACTGTGAGTAGAATAGAGATGCCCGTTTTCAAATACGGAAATCGTTGTAGATCCGCCGCCAATATCAACGAGAGCTACCCCTAGATTTTTTTCATCTTTCGATAATGCTGCTGAGCCCGATGCGAGCGGCTGCAAGCAAATATCCATAATTTCAATTCCAGCTCTCTCTACACATCGGAGCCAGTTATGTAGAATCGTTTTAGAACCTGTAATTAACGATCCATCCACCTCTAGCCGAACACCAAGCATTTTTTTCGGATCAGTGATCTCATCTCTTCCGTCGACGATAAATTGCCTCGGGATGACGTCTACGACGAGATGTTCTTGAGGAATAGATACTACCTGTGCAGCATCTAAGACACGTCTCACATCTTCAGCATGTATTTCTTTGTTTTCACTAGATACTGCGACCACGCCGCTCGTATTCTGAATATGAATGTGGTTTCCGTTAATTCCGACAATCGCCTTTTGTAAAGGAAAACCTACCATTCTTTCAGCCTGTTCAAATGCTTGTCTAATAGAATGAACTGTCTCATCTATATCAACAATCGATCCTTTTTTTAACCCTTCTGAAGGGACATTTCCAACACCTATAATGTTAAGCGAATCATCCGCCATTTCTCCGACGATGACTTTAATATTGGATGTACCGATGTCAAGGCTGACGTAAATTTCATTGTTGTTCATTCTATGGCACCTCCTCACATATCAATACTTTCTATTCTATTATTTGCTGAACAACAATACAATGAATGTGTTTTTACAAGTGTGTAACAAAACTTAAAAAATCAACATTTTTTATTAGGATTACTGAAAATATTCGTTACATCATATGTATATCCTTTTTTATGACTCACTTTTTTTCTTTTTTTCTCTAGAAATTGTCCATTTAGTTAGTAGAATTCTTCGAATAACTGCTATATTTTGAAACAATCTAACGCCGAAAGCAAACATTCCGACTAAATACAAGTCTACACCAAGATGGACGCCCAGAAAAGCTAAACTTATTGCAAGTATAATATTAAAAAAGAAGCCTGATACAAACACTAGTTCATCGTATGCCCCTTGCAGATGTGCCCTGATTCCACCAATCAATGTATCAAGTGCAGCAAGTACAGCGAGGGAAAGATAATTAGAATACTCATTCGGTATCGTAAAATTTGTTAAGAAACCGATCGCAACTCCTATGATTAAGCCAAGTACAGGAAGCCACATTAAGATTTCCCCTCCTTTACATCGTCAAGAGGCTTCAACTCGTTTACCTGAATTGCACCGTCATATGCTTTTAATTGTATTTGTTGCTTTGGCTGGCTAATACTCAAGCCGAAATTTTCCTGAGCAAACAAATCAGCAATATCTGATACATTTAAACGGCTGTATAATTTGTCGGCCTGGTCGCTGATCATCTTGATGGTCACTTCATCACCATCTAAGCTGTAGCCATCCATTTTTGTCGTGCCATTAATATCTCGAATCACACTAGTATTAATCACACGGTGGTCATTAATGGAAATATGCTTTGCCCCATACATATTGGCTTCGTTGATTAGCTTTTTCAGAAGATCAGGCGGGATATTTTTCACTTCTTCTCCAGTCAGATCCTTTGAGAAGAGCTGAGAGATATCAACTTCAATTCCCTCTCCTGTCACTTCTGTAAAACCAGCCTTTTCTTTTAAATCTTTTAATGTTTTTGTTAGTTGAGCTTCTTTTGATTGATCACCTTGATGACCATACTTTTTCAGCATTTCATCATATTTATCAATTTCTTTCAGTAAATCCAATTCTTTACTTTTAGATGCAGATAAATCCTCTCTTAGCTCCCACACATCGCGAGTATCACGAACTTTGGGCTTTTGCAATGAGTTAAATTGGATGGAGACCATGATGCCGAATATCACCATTAAGACTGTCAAACTAAGTAAAGGCTTCTTTTTCCTCAACACCACTCACCTTTTCACTTTTAATCTTTGTGTTTTAAAAGAGGATTCATACGAATATCCTTTTTTTCAATCGTCATCGAAATATGATCACTTGTCAGCTGATCGACCACTCCTCCTGCAATATTTAATGCAGGTATTAACACAGCCGGATCACCGATAGCAGAAATGACAAACGGCGCTGGATGCTGTACACCGTCAACTGTGACAACTGGGCCGTTACAATGTATGTATGATTGGTGTGTAATTCTCTGTCCATTAATAGATACGGCAGAGGCTCCTGATATAAATAGTTCGTTTATCACATGAAAAATGTGGCTCTCATGAACAATGTAATTATTGACATTTTGTCCACTCGGGATATAAGATGCATCTTCAAGGGATACTTTTACCCCTTTTCCTTTTACGCCGATCTCTCCTGTAAACATCCTGTATTTCTCAACATCTTCCAATACATTAAAATACTGCTCTTTTTCATTTTTCAAATTGGACTCAGTGGCTTGAACCTGTGATTGAAGGCTGTATAATTCTTTTTCAAGTTTCTGATTCGCCTTTTCTTGCTTTGTCAGCTGACTTTTCAAGGAGTATTCTTTTTTCCATTGCTCTGTGCGAATGACCTCTGCCTGATGCTGCTTAGTATATTGGTATGAAAAAGAAATCAGAAAACCAAGAACAAGCATTACAATTGAGAATATAACTGTTTTGCCTCTCAACGTTCATCTTCCTTTTTCTTAGATTTAAACGCTTCAAAATACGTCGCGACTTCCATATGGATTGTGCCTTTTTCAGAAGGTGAAAGTTCTTTTACAATGGCAGGATAGGTTTCCATTTTATCAGCGAATGTTTTAATTGAAGCAATCACAGTGTTCCCATCATTCATATAAAATTTAACGAGCCATTGGTTTGAGCTTGTCGGCACATAATATATTTCCGAGATGAGTTCCTGAATAGAGGCTGGCAGCTGATTTAAAGATCTTACAGTTTGCTTCAGCTTCTCTTTATTGTCCCAATCCACAAAAATAGGTCCTGCATGACTTGGTGTGACTTCTTCTGGTAATGCTGTCCCATTTTCAAGAAGCTCATAGTATAGATTTCCCTTTTGAAGATACGCAATATTGGCATATTCTTTGACAGCAATACTGACCTTATTTGGAAAATGTTTTTTGATACTGACACTTTTAATCAGTTTGTTTTGTTTAATATGATCTGCTGTTAAATCTTTATTTAAATTCCAAAACTCTGTTTCGCCTTCTTTGATTTGAGAAAGTTTCACAAGCTGTTTTGTAGGGACATGCTCGTTACCCGTAATAGTTAAAGAAGAAATTTTACTGATTGGTGTCTGCAAATAAATAATGATTAAAACCATGATAAAAAACAGTAGAATAAAAGAGATTAGTCTCCGGTTCGCTTTCTGCTTCCTTTGTTCTTTAATTTTAGGAATTCGTTCTTCTATATTGACGATCTTTTCATTTTCATGATCAGGTCGCATGTATATTCTTCACCCCATTCAAAGCTGCTTGTCCACACCTTTGGGTCATCATTTTGATGAGAAAACAAACGGCATTCTTTCATGCCGTTTGTTTTCCTGTGATGCCATCATTCATAAAAACTAGCTTTTAATTTGCTTCACCGATAATTTCTACTTCTGTATGCATATCTACATTGTAGTCATCTTTAATTTTCTTTTGGATGTACTGAATTAAGTCCAGCACGTCTTGAGCAGTAGCACCACCAGCGTTCACAATAAAGTTGCCATGCATATCCGAGATTCTTGCTCCGCCAATTTGGTACCCTTTTAAATTCGCTTTTTCTACAAGCTGTCCTGCATATTCAGGCAGCGGATTTCGAAAAATACTTCCGGCACATGGTCGATTATAAGGCTGTGTTTCCTTACGATAGTCTTTATTTTGCTGCATTTTCTTTGTGATTTTCTCGCGATCATCCTGTTTGAGCTTAAACACGGCCTCGAGAACAATGCCTGGTCGTTCCTTTTGAAGGACAGATGTTCTATAGCTAAAGTTCATCTGCTCATTTGTTAGCCACTCGATGCTTCCATCTTCAAATAAGATTCTCGCTTTCACAAGGATCTTACTAATATCAGATCCGTGCGCACCTGCGTTCATATAAACAGCACCGCCAATAGATCCCGGGATACCAGCTGCAAACTCCAGCCCTGAAAGACCCTGCTTACTAAGAGACGTTGCAAGCCTTACAACAGAATAGCCGCCGCCAACTGTAATTTCTTCATCATTTACAGTTAAATGATCAAGTCCAGCGCCTAACTTCAGGACAACGCCACGTATTCCTTTATCAAGTACGAGTAAATTCGACCCTCTCCCAATAACCGTCCAGTCCGCGTGGTGTTTTTTTATCTGATCCATGATCGTTTTAACTGCATCGATATCTTTAGGAACGATCAATAGATCTGCCGGCCCGCCTATTTTCATTGTCGTATGATTTGCAAGCGGCTCATTTTCAAGCACTTTACCGACTTGCGCTTCTAATAATTCATTCTTCAAGTTCTCCATATTACCCTCCGCCTTACCTAATATCATTCCATCATGTAGTCGTAATTTCTTTTAATACATTATATAAACGTCCAGCCGCATCTGGTACTCCAAGTTCTTTTGTTAAGCGGCTCATTTCGTTTAACTTTTCTTCATTACCAGCAATTTCATCAATGGCATGAAGAAGACTCTCTCCAGAAAGCTCTGATTCTCTTAAAACGATTGCAGCGTCATGCTTTTCTAGTGATCTTGCATTAATTTCCTGGTGATTTGCTGTGACGTATGGGCTTGGAATAAAAATAGTTGGGATTCCAAGGGCTGTCACTTCAGCAATCGTTGTGGCACCCGCTCTTGCAACAATCACATCAATTGATTTCAAGTACTCCGGCATTTGGTGCAAGAAAGGCTTTGTGATCATATTAGGTGCTGCATCTTTTTCCTTTAGTTCGTTCAGCACTTTTTCATAATGAACCTCACCTGTGATATATAAAAGCTGATAGTTCTTAGCCTTTAATTCATTTTGCATGTCAATGACTGCTCTATTAATCGGTGCAGCCCCCCGGCTCCCGCCAAAAATAAGAACTGTTTTTTTCTTTTCATCCAGCCCAAACTCTTTAAGAGATTTCCCCTCTTTTATAGAGACGACTTCAGAGGCTCTAGGGTTTCCCGTAAATACAACCTTTTCAGAAGGAAAATGTTCCTTAGCTTCTTCAAAGCAGATGGCTACCTTATCAACATATCTCGCCAGAAACTTATTTGTGATTCCAGGCAGACTGTTCTGTTCGTGAATAATAGTCGGGATTTTCAGCTTAGAAGCTGCATAAACAACAGGGCCGCACACATAACCACCTGTTCCAATGACCGCATCTGGCTTGAATTCTTTTAAGTAAGATTTACTTTTTTGAACGCCCTTTAGAAATCTCATCACCGTTTTTACGTTATCAAAGGAAAGCTTTCTTTTAAAACCTGAAATTTCTATGGACTTGAAAGGGATATTTTCTCTTTCTACAATTTTCTTTTCAAGTCCATTTTCAGTACCAATATATAAAAATTCTACATTAGGATGCAGTCTTTTCACTTCTTTAATAAAAGCTAAGGCCGGATAAATATGTCCGCCTGTTCCGCCTCCACTGATTACTATACGCATTATACCATTTCCCCTCAATTTTTTTCTGCTCTGAACAAAGTATAAACCCTGTTTTAAACAACAGGGCTCCGTTAAAACCTGTAAAGAAGAGTCAAAAAAACATGTTTTCAATACGAAAGCTGTCTTTTTCACTCTTCAAATCATTTTTTTGTACTTTTGCAAAATAAATGTCATCATGGTTTCATTAACTAGCAGCACATTAATATCTAGCGTACCTGCTTACATTCAGAAGTACGCCAATTGCCATCAGCATTAATGTCAGTGATGAGCCGCCATAACTTAGGAATGGGAGCGTGATCCCTGTCACAGGGATGAGTCCAGTAACAACTGCGATATTAATCATCACTTGAATGGCAACCATTGAAATAATGCCAACTGCTAGGAAACTTCCGTATAAGTCTGGGGCTCCAAGTGCTATTCGTATGCCTCTCCATAATAGAACACTAAAGAGCAGCAAAATGAGTGATCCTCCTATAAAGCCAAGCTCTTCAGACAATATCGCAAAGATGAAGTCTGTTTGAGGCTCAGGTAAATAAAAGAATTTCTGTCTACTTTGACCGAGACCCATTCCGAACAGACCGCCTGGACCAACAGCGTATAAGGATTGAATAATTTGAAACCCACTGCCTAGTGGATCTTCCCAAGGATTTAAGTACGATGTAATTCGTTTTATGCGGTAGGGCGCTGATAAGACGAGTGCAGCAAATCCGCTGAGCCCTAAAAGACCGAGAAATATAAAGTGAGCAATTCTCGCACCTGAAACAAATATCATAATAATACAGGTTCCAACCATTACCGTCCCTGTTCCCAAATCTGGCTGCAGCATTATGATGGCAAATGCAGAAAAGACAATGCCTAATGCTGGTGCGAAACCTTTACGAAAGGATGTGATATTTTTTTGTTTTTCAGATAAGAATTTTGCAAGAAACGCAATCATCGCAAGCTTCATAAATTCAGAGGGCTGAATACTAAACGCACCGACACCGATCCAACTTCTTGATCCATTTCTCTCCATACCGATACCTGGAATAAGTACAAGCAGTAAAAGGAGAAAACAAACAGCAATCAATATCTTTGACCAAGTCCGCCACGTCCAATAATCGACTCGCATAATGAAAAACATCGCGATAACTCCGATTCCGGCAAACAAAAGCTGTCTTTTTGCAAAATAAAACGAATCATCAAATTTATACGATGCCCACACAGCACTAGCGCTGTACACCATAATTAAACCAATCGTCAATAAAAGTAACGTAATGACAACAAGCAAAAAGTCCGGAGAAGTTTTCTTATTCGTCAAGAGACCGACACCCCAAGCATAATTCATTTGGGCTGTCAGTCATTATGAGAGACAAGCCCTTATTTAAGCATATGCACGGCGTTTACAAACATGTCTCCACGTTCTTCAAATGTTTTATGTTGATCCCAGCTTGCACAAGCCGGGGATAATAAAATCACGTCTTCTTCTTCAGAAATGTTAAACGCCGCAGGTACTGCTTGTTCAACATTATCGACATGTTTTACGTGATGTATTCCCAGTTCTTCACCAAGCTTCACAAACTTAGGTGCCGTCTCACCAAATGTGATGATTCCTTTTACATTTTTCATAAAAGGCTTCAATTCATCAAATTCATTACCGCGATCAAGCCCGCCGGCTAGTAAAATGGTCGGCTGCTTAAAAGCTGACAATGCTTTACTTGTTGCCAGTATATTGGTGGCTTTACTATCGTTATAGAATTTTCTGCTTTGAATTGTATCTACAAACTGGAGACGATGCTTCACTCCACTAAAAGTCGTGAGAACGTGTGCGATTGCTTCATTTGAACAGCCTGTATTTTTCACGACACATATAGCTGCCAAAATATTTTCTTGGTTATGCTCACCAGGAAGAACAACATCCTTTAAATCGATGATATGTTCATTCATGTAGTAAATTGCACCATTTTTAATATAAGCACCATGTTCTACTTGCTCTTTCACCGAGAAAAATACTTTTTTTGCTTTTGAAGCTTCAGCCAGTTTTACGACTGATGGATCATCGAGGTTAATGACAGCTATGTCATCTTCAAGTTGATGTGCGTATACTTTCTGCTTTGCTTTTTCATATTCATCACGAGTGTGGTGATAGTCTAAATGGGCATCAAAAATATTTAATATTAAGCTGATTTTAGGTCTAAAATCAACTGTTCCCATCAACTGGAAAGAAGACAACTCAGTTACAATCCACTCATCGCCAGCTGCCTTTGCAGCGACTTCGCTGGCAACTGTGCCAATATTACCTGCCACTAAAGTTTTTTGACTATCGCTTTTCAGCATTTCATAAATCAAAGTCGTGGTAGTGGTTTTTCCATTTGATCCAGTAATCCCAATAAAAGGAGCTGAGGTTAAATGATAAGCTAATTCAATTTCCGTCCAAACTGGAATTTGGCGGCGAATCGCCTCTTGAACCATCACATTTTCATATGGAATTCCTGGATTTTTAATTAAAATCGTTATTTCATTATCATCGAACATACGAAGAGGATGGCTGCCACAAATGACATCAATCCCCTTTTCAGAAAGAAGCTGAGCAGGTTCATTTTCTTCAAACGGCTTTTGGTCATTTACTATGACATTTACTCCATGCTCATGAAGAATTGAAGCTGCCGCATATCCGCTTTTTGCAAGACCTAATACTAGTACATGTTCGTTTTTTAACATTTGCATCTTATTCAATTATAACCACACCTCGATGTAAATTCCTAAAACAGCAAGTAATAAACCAGCTGTCCAGAAGGTGACAACTACTCTCCACTCAGACCAGCCAACTAATTCATAGTGGTGGTGAAGCGGACTCATCTTAAAGATTCTTTTTCCAGTTGTTTTAAAGGAGATCACTTGAAGAATAACGGATAACGTTTCGACAACAAATACTCCTCCAATAATGACAAGTAAAATTTCAAGCTTTGTTAAAATGGCAATCGCTACAATCGCTCCGCCTAAAGCAAGCGACCCTGTATCGCCCATAAATACTTTTGCAGGATGCGCGTTAAACACAAGAAACCCAAGAACGGCTCCAGCAACAGCTACTGAAAAGATCGCTACATCGTACTGTGATTGATTCCAAGCCAGTATAGCAAAGGCTCCAAAGGCAATAGCAGCGGTACCAGATAATAGACCATCCAGTCCATCCGTTAAGTTCACAGCATTTGAACCCCCGACAAGCATGAAAACGACAAGGATAAAGTAAGCCCATCCTAAATCGAAGCTGACATCTGTTCCTGGAATGCGAATCGTCGTTGCAAACTGATAATAATGGAAGACTGCATAAAAAATCACTGCGATCACAATTTGACCGATTAATTTCTGTTTCGATGTTAAACCTAGGTTTCGTTTCATCGCTACTTTAATATAATCATCTAAAAATCCTAATAGACCGTAGCCAAGCGTGACAAATAACAATAAAAACATTTCTGGACTAATCTCAGAAAATTTGTTGATCATCACAATCGTCGTAATTGTGATAGAAAAGATAATCATAATTCCGCCCATTGTCGGAGTACCTGATTTCTTTTGGTGAGACTGTGGTCCTTCTTCTCTAATACTTTGACCAAATTTAAGTCTTCTTAAAAACGGAATAAAAATCGGGGATAAAAGAACACTGATTAAAAATCCCATTATGATTGTAAACAATATCACCTGTTCAAGCATCGTTCTTTACTCCTTCCGAATTTCCAAAGCCGTTTTCCATCAGAAAATTGCATTCATTATTAAGGTATTCATTCGCGTTCTTCGTATGTTGTTTTTGTACAAAATGCTTCATTTCATTACACTCTTTTCATCATTTTAAGATTTGTTTAGATCTAAAATAGCGTCCATTGCAACCTTTGCATCATCAAAATCGTACACTTGATCGCCAACGATTTGATATGTCTCATGGCCTTTACCCGCTATTAAGACTGTATCGCCTTTTTTCGCATTGGCAATTGCAAAAAAGATGGCTTGTTTGCGATTCACAAAGCTATGATAATATGCGTCTGGCACACCATTTTCCATATCCTTTAAGATAGCTGAAGGATCTTCGCTTCTTGGGTTGTCTGATGTAAATACAGGCTCATCTGCATACTTCACAGCGATTTGGGCCATTTGAGGACGCTTTGTTTTATCACGGTCGCCGCCGCAGCCTATCACACAGAAAATTTTGCCGGCTGTTAATTCTCTACACGTTGTCAGGACATTTTCTAAGCTGTCAGGTGTATGGGCGTAATCGACGATCACAGGGAAATCTTGATCACAGTTCACAAGTTCAAATCGGCCTTTGACTCCCTCCAGCTCTTCAATAGCACTTACAATCGTTTCAAATGTTAAGCCAGATACGATCCCTACTGATACAGCTGCTAGGATGTTGTACACATTAAACTTACCGATGAGGGCAACTGTCACATTTTTGGTGCCAATTGGAGTGAATAAATCAAATTGAGTTCCCTTGGGCTTGATTTGAATATTCTTTGCCATGACATCTGCTTTTTGCTCTAAGCCATATGTCATGACTTCAGCAGCTGTCACTTTTTCATAGTAACTCGAAGCATCATCATCCGCATTTAAAATCGCATGCTTTGGCTTATCGTGATGAAAGGCACTGCCCAGCTGTGAAAACAGCAAGCTTTTCGCATGTTTATATTCTTCCATTGTGTTGTGGTAGTCAAGATGGTCCTGCGAAAGGTTTGTGAAAACGGCAATATCATAATCACATCCATGTACCCTGCCAAGATGCAGTGCGTGTGATGATACTTCCATAATGGCTGTGTCTACATCTTGATCAAGCATCTGTTTAAAGGTCTTCTGAAGTGTGACACTTTCAGGTGTCGTGTTTTTCACATCGAGAATGTCATCATTCACCTTCATATACATCGTACCGATTAAGCCTGTTTTCTTTTCGGCTTTTCTCATCATTTGTTCAATCATGTGTGTTGTGGAAGTTTTTCCGTTTGTGCCTGTGATCCCGATGAGATTCAGCTTATGAGTTGGCTGTTCGTAAAACGCATCAGCTATTCTTGCAAGAGCTCTTTGAGAGTGTTTCACAATAATGACTGGTACATCTGTTATGTTAAGAGGGTGTTCTGCTACAATCGCTGCAGCCCCGCTTTTCACCGCTTTTTCAGCATAATCGTGTCCATCTACTGTATAGCCTTTTATACAGACAAAAAGGCTTCCTTTTTTCACCTCTCTAGAATCCATTTCGATGGAAGTGATATCAGGATTTTCGTTTATTAATTCGTTGTTTTCACTTTTAAAGTATGTAAGGAGTTCTTGTAATTTCATTTCATATCAAACCTCTCAAATTCGTTCACGTGCATGTCTTGCGAAAAAAACACACAGTCTATATTTTATCGTAAAAAAAAGGATACATCCAGCGTATTCCTTAAGTTTCTCTTGGAAAAAACACACTTTAGGTTCTTTTTTTCAAACAGACCTTCTCTTTCAACAAAAAGAGGCAGCCGAATGAGTGCGGCTACCCTCTGTTCATTCTTTATTATTCATCGTTTAAGTATAATCTGATGGTGGAGCCTTCTTTGACCTTCGTCCCAGCAGCAGGTGATTGCTTCACCACTTTACTGCCAGTTCCAGAAGCATCGATCTTAAGATTAATCAGGAGGGATTCAAGGTCTGAAACAGATCCCCCTACAAGATTCGGTACTTCAATCGTTTTTGTGTCCAGCCACTGGTACTTCTTTTCAATTTGTCCTTTTCTTTTTTTCACACCCATTTCAGGCAGGCTGTCCCGCATAATATGACCCACAATTGGCGCAGCAACTGTCCCGCCAAATTGAATGGTGCCTTTCGGGTTATCTACAGCCACATATACAACGATACTTGGATCATCAGCAGGCGCAAACCCGATAAACGACACAATGTGGTTATTTTCCATGTACTTGCCGTCTTTTACCTTCTGTGCTGTCCCTGTTTTTCCGCCAACACGATATCCTTCAACAAATGCATTGCGGCCAGTCCCTTGAGCGACTACACTTTCAAGCGCATATCTGATTTCTTTTGATGTTTCTGCTGAAATCACTTTCTTTTTGGCAATCGGTGATTGCTTTTTCACAACCTCTTTTGTGATTGGATCTATCCATTCTTTTGCAATGTACGGCGTGTAAAGTGTTCCGCCATTTACCGCTGCGGCTACGGCAGCTACTTGCTGTATCGGCGTAACAGATACACCTTGACCAAAGGCAGTTGTCGCCTGCTCTACAGGGCCAACCCGGTCCAGCGGGAACAATATGCCCCGCCCTTCCCCTTGAAGATCGATCCCTGTTTTTTGGCCAAACCCGAAATTTTTAATATAGGAAAATAATTTATCCTTTCCTAGACGGTCGCCTAGTTCAACAAAGCCGGGGTTACAGGAGTTTTGCACCACTTCTAAAAATGACTGTGATCCGTGCCCTCCTTTTTTCCAGCACCTAAGCCTTGCACCATCTACTGTTACAGATCCGCTGTCAAAAAAATGATCGCGTTTTAAATTGACTTTTTTCTCTTCTAGTGCTGCTGCAAGTGTAATTATTTTAAACGTCGAACCTGGCTCATATGTGCTCCACACCGGTAGATTTCGGTTAAACACTTTCGAGTCAACTGATTGATAATCCGCTGGATCAAAATCCGGTCTGCTCGACATCCCAAGCACTTCACCGTTCTTCGGATTCATCGCAATTGCAATCATGCCGTCTGGGTTATATTTTGCCTGCGCGTTGTCTAATTCCCGCTCTATGATGGTTTGTACTTTCGCATCGACAGTTAACTTCATATCAAGGCCATCTTTAGGCGGTGTATAATCATCTGCTTCATCTGGCATTTTCTGCCCTTTTGCATCGGAATAGAACTTTACAGAGCCTTTTTCACCTTTTAGGTCATCATCATAATAGGCTTCAAGTCCAAGTAACCCTTGATTATCAATTCCAGCGAAGCCAAGCACATGAGAAAGAAAACTGCCGAAGGGATAGTGTCTGATGCTGTCTTCCGCAACATAAACGCCATCTAAATCAAGCTCTCTGACTTCTTTTGCTTTTTCATGAGATACTTTTCTTCCCTCTGGAGAAATTCGTTCAATCGATGTTTTCTTTGTGACGTGCTTGTACGCTTTCTCCTCAGACATATTCAGTACTGCCGCCAGTTTCTTGCTTGTTTCTGCGGGATCTTTAATTTGACGCGGAACGACCAATATAGATGGGGCACTTTTGTTCGTCGCAAGCTCTACCCCATTTCGGTCCAAAATATCTCCCCTTTCTGGTTCGAACGGGAGGTTACGGCTCCATGAATCTTTTGCTAAGCTTGTGAGCTTCTCACCCATAATAAACTGTACATATCCTAATCTAGTATCTATGATGAAAAAAATGATCACCCCAATCAGCAGCACGAAAAGCAATCGTTTTCTCACTGTTACACTTGATACTCGCACGCCCGGTTCACTCCTTATATACATATGGCTTGTTTCCATCATATGCAGGCCCGTCCTTATGTAGAACGTCTCGTCTATCCCGCTCGGCAAAAGAAAAAACCTAGCAAGTCGTTTGCTAGGTTTTGCAATTAATTCGGGCTTTTAAATGTCACAGTGACAACTTTATCTGAAATCTCCGCTCCACTTTTCACACTTTGTTTGATAGCATATCCTTGTCCCTTTGTTTCGATATGCACACCGGAAATGGATGCATATTGAAGAACTTCTCTTCTCGACCAGCCCGTCATATCAGGCATTTTGATGGTTTTTCCTGCTGTTTTCAAGAAAACTTTCTGGCTTTCAGAGAATTCAGAGCCTGCACTTGGCCACTGTCGTTTAATGGAGAGGCCGTCGCCGATGACAACAGGCGTTAAGTTTTTGTTTTTGGCTTCTGTTTCCGCCTGCTTCACTTCTAAATCTAAGAATGAAGGCATTGTTTCTTGCTTCACTTTTTGTTCGCCTGATTTTTTATCGTCTGTTTTTGTTGGTGCAATATTTAAATATAGCAGACTATTTTTCATCACTGGGTTAAAGATTTGTGCAACTGGGGCAGAGCCAGTTTCTGTGTCAGACAGCTGCGGCTGCTGTACAGCTACATAAACGAGCAGCTTTGGATCATCTTTCGGCGCCATTCCCATAAATGAAAAGACGTAATCATTTCTTCCTTGGAGATAACCACCGGCACCACCGATTTGTCCTGTTCCTGTTTTTCCAGCAACGTCAAAGCCTTTGATTTGGTAAGGCTGACCTGTTCCAATCTTCGAGGAAACAACCTCACCTAAAATGTCACGTACTTGCTTTGCTGTATCTGAAGAAATTGGCTTTCCAGCTACTGTTGGTTCGTGCTGTAAAATCGTTTTGTTTGTGTTCGGGTCTGTAATATGATCAATGACATATGGCTTCATCATCGTTCCACCGTTTGCTATCGCTGTCGCTGCTTCGATTTGTTGAATCGGTGTAATGGCAGACGCTTGACCGTAAGCTGTCGATGCTTTGTCATATTCGTATCTGTAATTGATTTTACTAGACGCTTCGTTCGGCAAGTCAATACCTGTTTTGTCATAGAAATGGAACTTCTGCAAATATTGTTCGTAGCGCGTGAAGCCTAACTTTTCTTTTGCCAGCTTTGCAAAGGCTACGTTTGACGAACGGAGAACACCTTCATGAAAGTCAATTTTCCCCCAGCCATTTCCGTTGTTGTGGTCTCTTACAAGGCCGCCGCCTACTTTATAAGTACCAGATTGATATTTATCATTGCCTTGGTAGGCCCCTTCTTGGATTGCCGCAGCAAGTGTAAAGATTTTCATCGTTGAACCTGGTTCAAACGCATATGAAATGACATCATTGTTATAATTCGTAATGTCTAATTCATTTAAATTAAAGCTTGGCCGCTGTCCCATCGCGAGCACCTTTCCCGTTTTTGGGTCAACGACTGTAGCAATGATTTTCTTCGGTTTATATTTTTTAGCAACCTGCGTCATACTTTCTTCAAGGAACGCTTGGATTTTTTGATCGATGGTCAGCGTGACGTTTTTCCCATCCTTCGGAGCGACAATGTCTTCTTTACTATTTGGAAGAGCCCATCCGCTTCTGTCACTGTTATATGTCACATAGCCGTCTTTTTCTTTTAAAAATTTGTTCAGCGCCTTCTCAAGTCCCATCGCGCCTGACATGTCCTTTGTCGCCTCATCTAATCTTGCATAACCGATCAGATTTGAAGCAAACATGCCGTTTGGATAATATCGCTTCGTGTCTTTTTCAAATGCGATCCCTGGAAGCTTTAGCTTTTCAATTTTTTCCTTTGTTGAAAAACTGATGTCTTTCCCAGCTTTACCAAACTCAACTTGGAACGCATCTTTTGTATTCAGACGCTTTAAAATTTCGCTTTCGCTCATATCAATTACTTTTGACAGCTCTTTTGCTGTCTTTTCTTTGTCAACGACATGCATTGGGTGCTTTGGATCGACCGTCATTTTCTTGCTCATGATCGCAATCAGCTTATAGACAGATGTATCCTCGGCAATCACATTCCCATTTCTGTCTAAAATAGACCCTCTTTTGGCTTCAAGTGTTTTCTTCGATTGATATTGTTCATTTGCCTTTGCGGCTAACACTTGACCATCGACCGTTCCTGTAATCTGAATATAAATAAAACGTGCAAGGATGATAAAGAAAAACAGGGCGAAGCAAATACTCGCAATTGCCGCGCCTCTGTTCATCATTTTATTCTTTTTAGGCATCGCCATCTTAATCAACCTTCTTAACATCTTTCGAAATGCTTAAGCCTGCTTTTTTCGCAGCTTCAATGATTCTTTCTGGTTCACTCAGCAAGTCTTTTTCCTTTTGAAGCTCAGTGATCTTCTTCGATTCTAAAGATACTTGCTGCTCTAATTTCTGCACCTCGATATTGGCGTGATAGACAGCAAAGGCTTTAGAAATGATGAGAATGGAGCTGCACATAAGAGCCATGACAAACATGACAAGTAAGATTTTTTCACCAAGTGTGATAGAACCTCTTCTTTTAATAACAACCGATTGGCCTTGCTGCTCTGTTTGATATTGTTTTACTTCTCTTTGGTAAGCCAAATTACTCATAAGAAACCTCCTTTTTATCATCATCTATGGTGTCGTTTTACTTTTTTTCTGCAATTCGGAGCTTCGCTGAACGGGCACGGTTGTTATGTTCCAGCTCTTGTTCTGATGCAACGATTGGTTTTCTCGTGATCAGCTTCAGCTTTGGTTCAAGTCCTTCTGGAATCACTGGTAGTCCGTGCGGAAGTTCTGGAAGAGAAGACATTTCTTTAAATGTACTTTTACAAATCCGGTCTTCAAGTGAATGGAATGTAATGACAGAAATTCTCCCCTTCGGATTGAGTAACTCTATTGCTTGTTCTAGTGCTTCTTCAAAAACTTTCAATTCATCATTTACGGCAATTCGGATCGCTTGAAACACTCTTTTTGCTGGATGTCCGCCAGTTCGTCTTGCAGGTGCGGGAATTCCTTCTTTGATAATGTCGACAAGCTCACCTGTTGTTTCAATTGGCGCTTTTTTTCTAGCTTCTTCAATTTTGCGTGCGATTTGCTTGCTGAATTTTTCTTCCCCATATTTGTAGAAAATCCGAACTAGATCTTCAAATGGCCATTCATTCACCACTTGTTTTGCCGACAATGCGGCTGTTTGATCCATTCGCATGTCAAGAGGTGCATCATGGTGATAACTAAAGCCTCTCTCTGGTGTGTCGAGCTGAGGAGATGAAACCCCAAGATCAAAAATCACACCGTCTACGCTTGTAATGCCTTGTTCATTCAGACGTTCTTTTAAATATCGGAAGTTGCTTTTTATGAAAAGAATGTTCGCTTTAGAATCCGCGAGCTTCTCTCGTGCATGATCCAGTGCAGCATCGTCTTGGTCAAATCCAATCAATGTACCTTTTTCTGATAGTTGAGATAGTAAATATGAGCTATGACCTGCTCCGCCCAGCGTGCAGTCTACATATGTACCGTCTTCTTTGACGTTTAAACCGTCAACTGTTTCTTTTAATAATACTGTCTCATGTTGAAACATGATGTTATGGTCCCACCTTTTTCAAATAGAAATGAATGTGTAGAAAGCTTGCTGCACAAGGGATTATTATATATCAAACCCAATCATGTTTTCAGCAATTTCAGCAAAAGAATCTTCTTGCTCTTCTGTATATTGTTCCCAGATCGACTTACTCCACAACTCAATTCGATTTGAAACGCCGATGACCACACATTCTTTTTCGAGTTTTGCATATTGGAGTAGGTTTGATGCGATGTTAATGCGCCCCTGCTTGTCCAGATCGCATTCAACTGCGCCGGAGAAGAAGAACCGGGTAAACGCACGTGCATCTTTTTTCGTTAGCGGCAGTGCTTTGAGTTTCTCTTCAATTAGTTTCCACTCACTCATAGGGTAGCCAAATAAACATTGATCAAGCCCTCTCGTCAGCACAAACTGTTCTCCGAGACCGTCTCTAAATTTAGCAGGGATGATCATGCGCCCTTTTGTATCAATCGTATGTTGGTATTCACCCATGAACATGATAATCAGAGCCCCACTTTCTCACCCTTACTCTCCACTATCCACCACTTCTCTCCACAAAACTTATTTTACACTGTTTCTACATAAAAAAAAACCCTGAACTAGTCAGGGTTCATTAAAACTTTATTTCAAAGTTTGACAATTTGCTGCTTGTTTTGAAATGAAAATGGCAGATTTTTGAACGTTTTGAAGAATTCTGGACCATATTTGTTTAAAAAGTACATGATATTCCAAATTCTTTCTTGCGGGGCATCTAGTGGTTTTAAGCTGTTTTCAATCCGTTCAAAATCCCGAAGGATATATCCTTCCTTCTCTTCCACACGCTGCGCCACCTTTTGATAAACAAATTGAAGCTGGTCTTCGATAAATTTGGCATTTTTATCTAGCAGCTGCTCGAAGTTTGGTTCAACCTCCAGTGCTTCTTGCCTCAATACACCGTGAACTTTCGCTAATTCACGTTTCGCATGATCAACGGCTTGAACAAAGCTGTCTGGAAGGCTTTGCTCAAAGTGAGCCTCTTTCTTTTCTTTTACTCCGCTTGTGAGCACTTCTTCTACAGAAAGTTCTCTAGCCGGCAGCTTCTTATCGATGTGCCTTTCAAGAATGGTCACGTGCAGTCTTGGAAGAACAGGTGCCATCTTCAATTTAAAATGCTCAAAGATTCCTTTCAGCTCCCCCCAATAGTTGACTTCACCGTGTCCTGCCATAAAAGCAAGTGTCGGAAGAAGGGTTTCCTGCATTAAGGGGCGCGTCACCACATTGTTGCTGAACCGTTCTGGGTGCTCCTCAATTTCCTGCAAAATCTCTTCTTTCGTCCATGTAAGCCCCACTTCTGATATAGAAAACTGGCCGTTTTCTTTTTCAATAAGGAAACGCTCCTCATCATATTCGTAAAACAGGTTCGCCTGATTGTCAACAGCTTCAATGATCGGCTGATATCCCGCTCGTTTCATGGCAGCCTGCGTTTCATTCAAACGAGCTGTGACCGCATCATTTGTCTCGACAATGTGCTTGAACAACGTACGCTCAAGTGGTTTAACGCCTAAGTCTCCTGAATTAAATAGAAGAAGTCCATCTTCTTCAAAAAGGTCGCATACAATCCATTCAAAGAAATCAGTAAACGTTTGTGATTTGCGTAAACATCGAAGAAGCTGATCAAGCAAGTCATTTGTATATGCAGATTCCTCATACGTTGAAAACACGTCACGTAGCCATTTCTCTGTTTTTTCTTGATGTAGCGGTGTTCTTTTTGCAGCAGTTTTTTTAACGTTATGTAATGGCAGCTTTTGCTTGACTGGACCTTTGTCGCCAGATGTGTAGACAAAATTAATTTCATCTACGTCATGATCCTCACCTGCTACCCAAAAGACTGGAATCACAGGAACGCCAAGCGCTGATTCTTTTTCTTTTGCGAACTGAATAATGGATATGATTTTATGTATGGTATAAAGCGGTCCTGAAAGTAGGCCTGCCTGCTGCCCTCCAACCACCATGACACTCCGCTTGTCACGGATCTTTTCAATGTTCTGACGCATCGCTGCCGATTCAAACTTTGCATGGTATGCGCTCATATAATCTGCTAAAGCCTCGCGCGGGAAGCTCATTTCCATGAGATCGTCGTATCTCTTTTTCCATGTGTGCTCAGAATGTATATCATAATCAAAAAAAGCAGTCATCTCTTTTTTTTCTTCTATATAATCACGTATGAATAAATTCTGACTTCGGATGGAAAGTTCAGTCAATTGCATGTTTAGAACTTCCTTTCTTCAATAAATAGTTAGTTTCCCGAAAAAAGTATAGCATGTAAATGAGCTCACTCAAAAGATTTTGTTTGCTTTTTTTCCAATACTTCCAAGCTTCGATTGAAGAAAGTAAGATGTGGCGCCAGAATCTCTTGAGCTTGAGCCTTTTTTAAAAGATAGCCAACGATGGCTTTTCTTTCGGTTTCACGGCCTTTGACGATATCTTGAAGCATCGACGATTGATTGGCGGCCGTTTTCTTACAAATTGAAACGACGTGTGACCAGAGCTGCTCTTTTTCAGCCAGACCTAAAATGGACAATGCTTCTTCAAATGCACATTTCATCATGTATTCATATGAAGGATTTGCAATCAATTCCCCATTTTTCACATGCAATAAAGCCGTGAGCGGGTTAATGCATACATTGACTAGCAGTTTTTCCTCCAGCACTTTTTTCCATTCATCCGTATAAATCATCTGAAAATGAGCCGGCGTTTCATTAAAAGCATTTCTCACATCAGCTGCATCCTCAGGATGAAAAGCCCCCCACTTGATGACACCAATCCCTGTATGGTTTACCGAATGATCTGATACCTTCATCGCCCCGTGCTCTACGACACCTATATATATTGTATGCGCCGTTTTCCAGTTTTCTAAATCTAATAAGTGGGCCATGCCATTTTGTAAAAATAAGATTCGCTGACGAGGTAATGTCGATAGGTCATCAAGCACCTCTTGCAAATGATGATATTTCACCGTCACAATCAGCAGATCAAATCCTCCTGTAATTTCTGCCCTTGCCTCGGCAGACGACCAGAATGTCTCTCCTTTTACCGTTCGTTTAATTCCTGATGTTCGAATCTCCTCTGCCTGTTCTTTTCTTCTTGTCAAAACAGTGATGTCATGATGCTGTGATAAATAACTAGCACAAAGCAGACCAATCGCACCGCCGCCAATGATTCCAATGTTCAACTGCCGCACTTCCCTTTTTCTGTTTACTTCATCATATCAACCATTTTAACAGTTTCATGCCGCGATGCAAAAAGCAGATGGCGCGCCGCGATTGAATTTTTTTAATTTAAAAACTATAATAATAAGTGTAAAAACTTTTTGAGGCGGATGGGATGAAAACGCCTTCAACGACATCACTGTCAACATTATGTGTGTAAGGGGGAAGATCATATGACACAAGTAAAGCGACTTCTAATCAATTACAAAACTTTAGAGGAATTTAAACAATTTAAGGAATATGGCATACAAGAACTATCCATGCTTGAAGACCTTGAAAGTAATATGATAGAAAATGACAGCAACTCTCCATTTTACGGGATTTATTTTGGAGATAAGCTGGTTGCACGTATGAGCCTTTATCAAGTGGACGGCTCGACGACAACGTATTTTGACCACAATCATGATTATTTAGAGCTATGGAAGCTGGAAGTGCTTCCTGGGTATCAGCGTAAAGGGTACGGCGAGGCACTTGTTGATTTCGCCAAATCTTTCGGGTTGCCTATCCGAACCAATCCACGCGTCAAATCTGCCGGTTTTTGGGATAAAATGGGCTTTGAAGCGGTGAAATATGATATGGAACGCGACAAAGGTGAAAATCCACTCATCTGGGAGCCCGCCCATATTCAAAAGAATACAGGTGAATCCGCTTAATACTGATGGCAAAACGCCCCTCCTTTCTCTGTGAGGGGCGTTTTCTTATTTAGCATATTCTTTTAAGTTGATATTCTGTTTGACTCTTTCAACAATCCCAATGAGTGCCCGGTAATCTTCTTCTGTCATTTTTAATTGTCGCTTCAAGTGTTCATTTTCTTCCGTGAGCGACTTCAGTTGATGCTGTGCATCCGCTAGTTCTTCACGTAAATAAGCAGAGCCAGCAGGTTCTTTTTCAAGCTGCTCTAAAAACTGAATCACTTCTCGCAAGGTTAATTCAGTCTGATCTGAAGATGTCTTCTCTTCTATCGTTAACGTATTTTGCGGTAAACCTGAGGAATGGATCCCAATCTTTTTACGCAGTTCTTTTCGCTGTTTTTTCGCCAGCTCAATGCCTGCCTGATATTGTTTTCTGACGTATGAGTTCCATCTGAATCCACATGCTGCAGCTGTTCTTGACAATGCTTTCCCGACTTCCTCAAATGCGGAAAGCTGCGTTCCTCCATCTCGAATGTGCCTTAAGACGACTTCCGCTAAAAGTAAATCTTCATCTTGTGTCCATGCATCCTGCCTTGTAATCGTCAATTGATCATCCCCCCTGAATCTGAATACCACATCATATGCGCTTACTAGAGTAGATAGACTATTTGCAGGAGAGAAACCTAAAAAATAGACAAATAAAAAAACGCAAGGGAAGATTCCCTTACGCTTTTTTATCAAGCATTAGTTGCTTTTTACGTCTTTGCCTTTGTATGTTCCGCAAGATTTGCAGACACGATGAGAAATTTTCATTTCACCGCATTCTGGGCAAGCTACCATACCAGGTACTTGTAGTTTGAAATGCGTACGACGCAATCTTTTTTTCATTTTAGAAGTTCTTCTAAAAGGTACAGCCATTATTCCCACCTCCTTAAAGAGTTAAGATTCATTATTTTCTTCTAAGAGCTTCTTCAAGCCTTCCAGACGCGGATCAATTCGGTTTTGATGTGCATCTTCCGAAATGACCGCCCAGTCGTTCCCTTCCTGTGGTGCAGCACCTTTTACGTCTGTTTGGTCGCAAAAGATTTGCATCGGCACTTCAAGAAGAATTTCTTCCTTGACTATAGGCGTTAAGTCGATGATATCGTCTTCTACAACAGATACGTCTTCATCTTCTATATCGTCTGTCTTATGAAGTACAAATAGTTCTTTCGTTGAAATCGCAAATGGATAATTTACATCAACAAGCGTTCTTGAACAAGGCAATGTCATTTCACCTGTGATGGTTAAATCAAATGCGACTTGCTTTGATTCGATCACTCCAGTCCCTTTCACCTCTACTGGTGAAATGCGACGTATATCTGAATGAAGGCTAGTAAGTTCATTTAAGTCAACCGTCTCATGAAAATCGAAGCTGTTTTTAGCTTTTTGATGTAACTGATAAACTGTCCATTTCAATTGTATCACCTCTAAGAGCAACAAACATGATTATAGCTTTCATCATGCTATTTGTCAATATTTTTTCTTTACAGTCCTTTGTGATGTCAGAGCGTTGTTTGACATCAGTTCACGGAATGCCTACACTGAAAAAAATGGGCTTCATTTTTCCCTTATGCTACTGTAGCATAGACCATTTAACCATAGCAAGAAAGGCGGAACATCTATTGAAAGCAACAGGAGTTGTTGTCGAGTACAATCCATTTCATTATGGACATGCCTATCATGTTCGTCAGGCGAAAACACATACCTCCTCAGATGTAGCCATTGCCGTCATGAGCGGTTCCTTCCTCCAGCGCGGAGAGCCTGCCATCGTCTCCAAATGGACACGTACTAAAATGGCATTACAAAACGGTGTAGACATCGTATGTGAGCTTCCATACATCTATGCAGTGCAAAAGGCAGAAACCTTTGCAAACGGCGCTGTGTCCATTTTAGACGCTTTAAAATGCCGCTCCCTTTTTTTCGGAAGCGAGGATGGAGATATCAAAGCATTTGAACGAACAGCTCACGCTTGGCATGAGAAAAAAGAAGAAATTGATTTTTTCACAAAAGCAAAGGTCAAAGAAGGGCTTAGTTATCCAGCTGCCTCTGCCGCTGCGTTTCAAGAGATCATTGATCCTAAACACTTACTGGATCTGTCTAAGCCCAATAACATTTTAGGCTTCCATTATGTCAAAGCGATCTTAGAGAGATCTCCTCACATAGAGCCCTTTACCTCTCAAAGAATTGCATCAGGTTATCATGATCAAGAGCTTCCTAAACATCAGAAAATCGCAAGCGCAACAAGCATCCGAAAAGCGTTAAAAGAGAATGGGTCATTTGAAACTGTCGCCTCTTATCTTCCGGAAGCTTCGCTTAAGCAATTACATGACTATTATTCTTCTTATGATCTTTTACATACACAAGAAGACTATTTCAGCTTCTTAAAACATGTGTTTCACACAATGGATACAGCAGAATTAGAAGGCATCTATGAAATTGAAGAAGGCATCGAACACCGCATGCAAAAGGCGATCACGCATGCGTCCTCCTACGAGGAATATCTATCACTTTTGAAAACAAAACGATATACGTGGACAAGGCTGCAGCGGATGAATACGCACCTTTTAATGAGGGTAAAGAAAACTGTGATGCATGAGCTGCTAAACGAGAAACACACGCCATACATTCGTTTACTTGGTATGTCAAAGAAAGGACAGCAATACTTATCACTTGTCAAAAAAGAATTGGACGTACCGCTCATCAGCAAGCTGTCTTCCTTTTCACACCCTGCCCTTGATCTTGACATTCGTGCTTCCCGCGTCTTCAGCCTTCCCATCAGCGAACCAATGCAAACAAAGTTAACAGAAGCAGAATTTAAAACCTCACCGATCCGCTATGATGAAGAGACTGGTCTCTTCCAATCTTGATAAAAAGAGCAGCCTTTGATGAAGGCTGCTCTTTTTTTAGTTAAGATGCTTTCTCTTTTAACTTGTTTAAATAGTTCAGTGCGTCCTGCATTGTGTCCACAGGAACGATTTTCATATCACTTTTAATATCTTTCGCTGTTTTCACTGCATTTTTGTAGTCTGAGTTTGGATCACCTTTATCGTTTGGTGCAAAGAAGATATCTTTTCCTGCTTTATCTGCTGCAACGACCTTTTGAGCAATGCCGCCAATTGGCCCGACCGTGCCATCTGCGTCAATCGTTCCGGTCCCTGCAATCGCATAGCCATGAGTTTCGTCTTCCTTTGTTAGCTGGTTATAAATTTCAAGTGACATCATTAAACCTGCCGACGGGCCGCCGATATTTTCAATATCGACCTTAATGGAAGGCGAGACTTTCACATTTCGATCTGTAAATAATGATACGCCAATCCCGACTCGATTCGGCTCTTCTTTAAAAGGTTTTAACTTCACTTGCTGCGTGATATCCTTGCCGTTTCGTTCAAGGACAAAACGGACAGATGTACCTGCTTTTTGACGACTGATATACGACACCATTTTATCAGCTGAGTCATACGTCTTGCCATCAACGCTTTTAATCCGGTCACCCACTTCAATTTTGCCGTAAGCAGGCATGCCTTTCATGACGTAGCTCGCATATACCCCATTAAACGTATAATCTACTTTTTTACCTGCTTTTGTATACGCTGCAATCATGGCATTTTCTTGAGAGCTTTTCATTAGCTGAAGCTGTCTTTTCATATAATCTTCATCCGACTCTCCGTCCGCTTTAATATTTTCTTCTGGGACGATTTCGTCATATTTATTCATTTTCGCAAGCAAATACGTATACGGATTGGCTGGACCTACTTTAATTGTCATAAGAGAGAAGCTGCCCTTCTCACCGTATCCACCGTCCACTTGAATGTGAGGGGCAATCTCTGTTGCATCACCCGGCTTTGTCACGTAATACGGCAGTTTGACAAAAGTTAAGCCAAATAAGACAAGAACAACGACAAAAAAGCTGAGCCAGCGAATATTCAATTTTTTCATTCGATTAACACTCCCATTTATCAATGACATCTTTCAGTTTACCTGTTAATTGGTCTGCGGCGAGCTCCCCAGCTTCAATCATCTCCTGAACCTGTGTGAACGAACTAGAGCTAAATGTTTCAAGCCTCGGCCGAATCATGAGATCTGCATGAATGGTTTGATGACGGACCAATTCATTTTGAAGGATGTCCAAACTTTGCATAATCACATCCGATAATCTCGTCGCCTTTTCTGTTTTTTTCACCCTTGATACATCAGAGGCGATGATAAGGTCTGCGCCCATTTCTTTTAACACAGACACAGGAATGCGGTCAACAACCGCTCCATCCACTAGCTGTCTGCCGCCCATTTCGTGAGGAACAAACACGCCTGGAATGCTGATGCTTGCTCTAACTGCTTGTGAGACAGATCCTTCTTTAAACACAACCTTTTCCCCTGTTTCGAGGTCACAGGCGACCACCGCAAGGGGCATTCTTAATTCTTCGAATGTTTTCCCATATGTAAACGTGTGAATCAGCTGCAAAATTCGATTTCCTTTTAAAAGACCGATTTTTGGCAGTGTATAGTCAGCATAATACTTTCTTCTGAAGACAAGTGCAAGTTTTTTCATTTTTTCTACGTCTTGTCCTGCCGCATAAAAGCTCCCAACAAGTGCGCCAATACTGCTTCCTGCGATCATATCTACCTGTATCCCTTGCTTCTCAAGACTAGACAAAACCCCGATATGCGCCATTCCCCTCGCACCCCCGGAGCCTAGTGCAAGCCCGATGATCGGTCGCTTCATGAAAATCCACCCTCCTCTTTCTATGCATATATACGAATCTATAGGTCTAAACATGCCCCTACTGCTCGTATAGTAATAGAAGACAGGCTCGGCAAATTTCTTATCACGAGCTCGCCAATAGATCATAACGGCAAGGGGCGAAATCTCCATGAAAAAATGGAACACTCTGTTCATCGCTGCTTTTTTTATTTTTTTAACAGCCACTGTGATTACACACCCACAAGCCTCTTTGCAAGCGTCGAAAAATGGACTTGCAATGTGGTGGGAGGTTGTGTTTCCATCATTGCTTCCTTTTTTTATTTTGTCCGAGCTATTAATTAGTTTTGGGATTGTCAGATTTGTCGGAGTATTATTAGAGCCATTTATGCGCCCCATCTTCCGGGTGCCAGGTGTAGGCGGATTTGTCCTAGCAATGGGAATGGCTTCAGGGTTTCCTTCCGGTGCGAAATTAACGACAAGATTGAGGCAGGAAAGGCAGCTGACGCGGATCGAAGCAGAGCGTCTCGTTTCCTTTACAAATTCATCGAATCCATTGTTTATTTTCGGTGCGGTGGCTGTTGGTTTTTTTCATCACCCTGCTCTAGGCATTGTATTGGCAAGCGCACATTATTTAGGGAACCTTGCTGTTGGTGTGACGATGCGGGGATATAAAGCGAGGCATGATGCGCATCTAAGAAGCCGTAAGAAATTTTTATTCCCGCCGTTTAAAGAGGCATTCAATGCTCTTCATACAGCAAGACTCGCAGAGAAAAGACCGCTCGGCCAAATTTTAAGTGATGCAGTCATGTCATCAGTCCAAACACTCTTTATGATTGGCGGCTTTATTATCTTATTTTCTGTGTTTAGCAAAATGCTGTCAGTTGTCCATGTGACAGACCTTTTATCCATAGGGCTCGGATATATGCTGCAAACGATGCATCTTCCGCCAGAATTAGACCTTGCCATGATTGCCGGTTTATTTGAAATCACATTAGGAAGCCAGATGACGGGGGCACAGGAAGTCACCCTTCTCGCTAAAACCATTGTGGTCAGCTTTATTTTAGGATTCAGCGGGTTTTCTGTTCAAGCCCAAGTCGCGGGCATTCTAGCGGCAACCGATATCCGCTTTAAACCATTTTTCTTCGCCCGTTTGCTTCACGGGATTTATGCAGCTGTTTTTGCCTTTTTATTATTCAAGCCTCTTTATGTCTCTCGATCAGACATCGCTCTCCCGGCGGGTGCCTTTGATGCAGGCCAGCAGGTCGTCATGTTCAGCAGCGTGCTTTGGAATCAGCTTGTGACAGCTGGTCCTTTGATCACACTTTGCAGCTTGATTGTGTATATCGCGCTCTACTATCGGAAATTAAAAAATGGATGAGTGCTGGGTGCACTCATCCATTAAATTTTTCCTTCAGCGCTGCCTCTACCTCTTTTGGTACAAGATCTTTGACTGCCCCATGATATTTCGCTACTTCTTTGACAATGCTGGAGCTTAAGAAGGAATATTGATTGTTGGTCATCATAAAAAACGTTTCAATTTCATCGTCTAACACTTTGTTCATTGAGGTGCCTTGCATCTCATACTCAAAGTCCGTCACAGCCCTTAGTCCGCGTAAAATGACTTTGGCTTCTTTTTGCTTCGCATAATCAACGAGAAGGCCGTGAAAGGATTCAACTTTGATATTTGGCAGCTCCTTCGTCGCTTGGCGAATAAGCTCACACCGTTCTTCAACAGTAAATAACGGTTTTTTAGATGAATTATTTAATACACATACATACACTTCATCAAAAATCTTTGCACCTCTTTTGATGATATCCAAATGCCCCAATGTGACTGGATCGAAGCTGCCCGGACAAACGGCTATGTTCCCCATATTAATTTCCCCGCTTTCTATAGATCGTAATACCAGTCAATCCGTACAGTTCCTGTCTTGTGATGTGAAGTTGTCCTGCTTCTTCTGGCAGCTTCACATCTTTATCGTGCTCACACACGATCACGCCGTCATCTGTTAACAAGGCGTGCTCGTCAATCATTTCAAGAAGTGCTTTTAGCTGTTGATCTTTATAGGGCGGATCAAGGAAGATGGCTTGAAAGGATTCCTCTCGTTTCACAACAGCTGCGAGTGCACGCTTTGCTTCATTTCGAAACACTTCACTTTGATCCATTAGCGACAATTGATTCAGGTTGCCTTTAATCGTCTGAATCGCCTTCATATCTCGATCAACAAATATGCAATGATCGAATCCTCTAGAAAGCGCTTCAATTCCTAAACCACCGCTTCCTGCAAATAAATCAAGAGCCCATCCACCATCGAAATACGGGCCGATCATATTAAATATCGATTCTTTTACTTTATCTGTCGTCGGTCTTGTTGATTGACCTGGTACCGCTTTAAGTGTGCGGCCTTTTCTCGTTCCAGAGATGACTCTCATTTTTCCACCACTTTTTCTGCTTGCTTCTATTGGTCATTGTTGATGACAAAAAATTCAACATTATCTTACCACATCACTCCTCAAGGAACAATGCGCGGATTTTCATTCATTTTCTATGTATAGATCAAGAAATCCGGGGTCATACTACTTATAACAGCATCTGATGTGGTGCTGTTGCCAACCGCGGAGAAGACTTACGTTTCCCCATAAGTTCTTCCTCCGGTTTCTCCTCTCCCTTTGCCTTCTCCTTAATGAATCATTAAGAATAGAAGGACCCCGCGGGTGATGCCGCGGGGATTTTTTTGTGTCTTTAAAAGCCCACCTTATAATCATACTCTTTTGCTTTGTCCAATTTGGATTCGTACTCTAATTTAATAAAAGGTTTATATGAAGGCTCAACACGTTTCACAAATGGTAACGAGCTGAGCTTAGCCATATGGCGCTCAAGATCATTCATATCACAATAGATCACCGCATATTTCATTTTCCTTGAAATATAGTGAACATTCCCGAATTTTCTTAGCGCTTTTGACTGCTTTAACGAATGCAGCCAGACGACCATCCCTTGACGTTTGGTTTCCATCTTTTCACCTGCCGCTTTTCAATTCTTTTCATTCATTATGTAAAAGACGAGACATTCAAGTCTCGTCAAGATACTTTACAGCCGCAGCTGCCACCTGATCCACAGCCACCGCCGCATGATGATAGACCATCAAAATATGGGTTCCCTGTTGGAACTTTAATATATGCTGATACAGCTTGACCGATTTCAATACTAATCTCATCTAAGATGGATTGAATCGCTGTTTCTGCTTTTTTGAAATCAACCACTGTATCGTGAAGATCTAGCTTTCTTTTGACCTCACGCATTTCCTTTGAGATCGTTCTATAGTCCGGATGGTATTTGCCGAACCGCTGCACATCCTCATATTGCTCTTTTACTTTTGTAAAATGGGCAATAATTTGTTGGGCTTCTTCGTCTTGCTGGAGACGCTTAAAGCAGTTGCGGTAATGTTCAGCCTCCTCCGACTGAAGAATCATGGCAGCCAATTGATTTGCTTCCTCTTGGAGCTCCACAGATTCGATTGTCGCATACATAAATGTTGCACCTCCAATTCATAGTTTACCACGAAACCTATGGATCAGAAAATGCTTTTACGTGACAAATACATCCCATGTTTCTCTTTTCTGTTTATATTCTGGATGACGAGAATTCAGCACAACGGTCATTTTATGCTTTCCTTTTGAAAGGTGCTTGACCACAAATGCCGCAGTATACTCATTCCCTGCACGTTTCCCGTCTACATACACTGTGAAATATCCCGCCTTCTCGTTCTTTTTTAGACGCTCTGGCTGAAGATGAAAATCTTGAAGTGTACTTTCTATATAGACCGACGATCCTTGCACTTTGTATTTCAAAAAGCCTTGCTGCTGCATTTCGCTTTTGGTTTGCTGCATGACTGGTACTGCTGGGTCTTGCTTGATCACTTGCTCTTCTCCATGTTGACTTTGACACCCGGTAACAAGAAAAAGCAATGCGCCTATTGACAGCATCCATTTCATCATCTGATTCTCCTTTCATCTACTTTTATAGGATGCTCAGGAAATAGACATCTTAATCAACTCAAAAAAGCCTCAACCGGCTCCATTTTGATTGCGCATTGCTTGGAACATTTGAATCATCATTTCAGCCATTTGGACGCTATTGCTCAACTGACTTACACGATGAGGAATGGTTTTTTCGTAAAAGTTCATTTTATCTAATTCAAAGGACGAGAGATTTTCAGGATGTCGCGTCAGCTGTCTGTACCAGAGAGGACGCTGCCTTATGAATTTGATTCGATCCTCTTCGGCCATGACAAATTCCTGTACTTCTTTTCGCACCAGAAGCATCCCCTTTCACTTAATCTTTCCTGAAGGAGAATGGGTGCTGACTGCCTCCAGATGAACCTTTCTTTGAACCATTGGATGAAAATTGGCCGAGTAAGCTTTGTAAAGAGGAAATAGACTGGCTCATTTTGTTAATCTGTTCATTCATTTGATCAGCGTCCATTTTTTTCACAGCAGAAACCATTTTAGACATAAAATCTGCTTTTCCTGCTTCACTTGGCTTAGAGGCTTTTTCTTCTTTAGTGTCTTCAGATTTCGATTGCCGGTAAGGTGACCACATCTCATCTTCCTCACCAAACATGACCCAATTCTCGTAGACACTTTGCCAGCTTTTTTCTTGCGTTTGCACTTCTTGAATTAACTTCGGATGGCGTCTGACGAATTGTTTAAATTCATCAATGGATGTTTGTTTTTGCTTGTTTGTCATATCCTCACCCCCCATACAAATGCCTACTATACTATATACACCAGCATCTATTTTGGTGAGCCTCTTTTTAAACATCAAAAAACAGCTGCGACTTATGCAGCTGCTTTCGTTTAAGATGATTTCTTGATGAAATTCTGGGTGTAATATTTTTCTTTCACTCCTACGCCAAGATGCGTGTAATCTTTATTTAATAACGCCTTCCTGTGACCTTCACTATTGAGCCAGCCCTCTACCGCTGCAGGTCCATCGACATAGTTATAGGCAATGTTTTCACCTGCGAGCTGAAAGCCCACCTCGCCTCTTTCTAACCGGTCTTTCAGCGTACCGTATTTTTTAGATTCATGGGAGAAATAATGATTCTCTTTCATGTCCTCACTATGCATAAAGGCCACTTCAGAGGTTTCATCATCCCACTTTAAGATCGGCAGGTTGTACTTATGGCGGATAATATTGGTCATATCAAAAATTTGTTTTTGACTGGATGTTTCGATATCTTTCCACTTTTCGCCCGATATTGGCTCAGGTTCTACCAATTGACCTCGGTAGACGACCTCATACGGCTTTTGTTTCACAAATGTATCTGCGTTGAAGGCCCTGATACTTGAAAGGGTGCTTTCAAACTTATCCATGTAAAGCTGAACATACACATCATCTCCCACTTTCACAGTGGGTCTTGTATTCATATCATCTTCTGAGAATTCAAAGCGGTATGAATTTTGTTCATCCTCTACATGAATGTAAGGTGCAATTTGTGTTTTCTTAAATACTTCACTTGTGGCTTGACCGATTTTAAATGGTTCTACATTCAGTCCGTCTCCTGTTGCAAACAAGGTCACCACTTTACTATCCTTTACCCCTACTTGAATATAGTGCTTCTTCGATTGGTTGTAAATCCACCAGTCATAATCATATGCGGAAGGATCAATGCGATCTGGTTCTCCCAGCTGTTTAAGCACTTCGTTTGAAGATTTCCCCATAAAGGACATGAGCCCCTTCTTTGGGATATTGATCGGCTTATCGCTAGATGTTTCTTCATTAGACACCTTCGGTTCATTGCTGTTTTCTTTTTCTGGTGAAGATCCATATTGAATAAACAGAACGTACGTTCCAGATATAATCAGGAGGATGAGGAGTGTTTTGAGCACAGTTTTCAAATAAACACCTCCGTTAAATTGGCAAGGTACAAAAAGTACCTTCTACTGTCATTTAAACAAAACTTGCTCCATTTATCAACGACAATACAGCCTATTTAACACGAATTTAAAATATGCCCCTCTTAATGAAGAAATCCTTGTCCATGATCTTGATCCTGTTGAGAGATTTCTGTCAGTGCATCTCCCGCGCGATCATTTGATAAATCTTCGACTGATAAATCTCCAAGAGCGACAATCCCTGTTAATGCACCGTTTTTCACAACGGGAATGCGGCGGAGCTGATGCTCTGACATGAGCCGGACAATTTCTTCAAGCGTTGCATCTTCTTCAGCAGTTAGTACTTCCTTTGTCATCAGCGAGCCCACTTCCTGTGAATTTGGCTTTTTTTCTGCAATGCCTCTAAGCACAAGGTCACGGTCTGTCACTATTCCAACGAGCTGTTCTCCGTCAACTACTGGAATGGCACCGATGTCAGCATCTCTCATTTTGACTGCTGCTTCATACGTATTGTCATCTTGCTGACATGTCACTACTTTTTTTGTCATAATATCTTTGATTTTTTTCGTTTTCACGTTGATTCCTCCATCCGTTATTTTCTTTATTACTGTAACCAGCTTATAAAAGAACATACCTTTCACAGTTGAAAGTTTAACGCTTTCATACTATGATTGTCAGTAAAGGGAAATTTTATAAGGAGGGGTTTTGGGTGAAGTTTGAAGGTACGGGGATTGAAGAGGTATCAGCTGACTTAAATAAATTAGATTTCATTATGGAAAGTGAAGGATTTGTACGAGCCGATCAATGGGATTATGAGCGTGTGACGTACGACAGAAAGTACAGCATGGTAGAGGGAACCTTTTATTTACGAATTTCCGGCTACGCCACTGAAGGAGATGTCGGTTCCAAAAAGGCACACATCCAGCTTCTAACACCATTACTTGGAAAACATTATTATCCACATGGCGTTGAATATGGCGAAGGCGAAGAATTCCCTAAGTCTCTCATCCAATCAAGCAAAAAAACACTCGCACAGCTGAAGGAAAAACTAGAAGCCATGACGGCTGAAGCATAAAACAAGGCTAAAATGATCTTTTAGCCCTTTTTCTAAGATGAAAGCACAGCCAGTCGGCTGTGCTTTTTTATTCATATTTCGGAATAAGCGCATCTGGTACGGCATCTTTTGCTCTTTCTTTTCTTGCCCAGTCAAAGAAGACAACAGCAAGAATAGAGCCGTACACAATCTCCTGAATAATTTTCATCAAAATGGCACCTAGCTGCTGATCCTCTAGCAGTGGCAAGGTGTGGAACATTTCAGGACCAGTGAGAGCAAGGCCTGCAAGCATATCACTTGGCACACATAAATGCAGTGCTTGTATCCATGCACCCGCATCAGAATAGGTTGCATAGATCGGTGCCTCACTAAACATGATGAGTGCACAGGCCGGAGTCATCAATATCCCGTCTGCCATGATATATCCAAGCTTCAAAATGCCTGTGATCTGTGGCAGACTTTGGACTTTATGGACAAGCGGCCACCACATGAAAAAGGCAGCGATAAAAATAACAACCGTCATCAATGCATGGTAAAACGGATCTGTTTTCACAAAATCAAACACAAGTGGAATGTGATACAGCGAAAACAAGCCGTTAAACCCAAGCAGTGCAATTAAAGGCTTGGAAAACAAACGGAAAACAGCTTGAATACCTGGTGTTTGAATGATCCGCTCCCAGATGGCTGCAGGCAATCCTGTAATAAGGAGAGGCGGGATGACTAAATAGAGCACTGCCATTTGCGCCATATGTGCACTAAACATAATATGCCCCATTAAATCAATTGGGCTCCCTTTCACAGCATATAACAGAACAAGCCCCGTCAGAAATAACGTTTTCTCTTTCACCGTCGCACGGTGCTTCCCCTTTGTCACAAGAAGCAGATAAAGAGCAGCTGCTATCACAATACAGGTCAAATAATAAGGGCTCCATAATGCCCGAAATCCGAATATTTCTAAGTTCTCCATTGCTGCGCCTCCTTCAAGGGCAAAGCGGGTTTACCACCATATAATGGTCAAAAAGGCTAATACGGTAATAAACGCAACAAACACACCTGAGTATAGAAACAAGGCGGGTGTTTCATGCCCTTTTTGGTTCATGTGCATAAAATAATAAAGCTGAAAAGCCACCTGAATGCCTGCAAGCAGTAAAATAAATGGTACAGCGAACCAATTTCCAACGTCTTCTGAGGCGATCGTTAAAAACGCAACAAATGTTAATCCAATCATCAAGCCGAAAGAAATGAGCTGATGTTTCATTTCTTCGGCATTTTTCTTTTTACGATATACAAGGTCGACTTTGGACTGATTTGTGTTTTTATTTCCCATTCTTATCCCACCATTCCCATTAAATATACAACGGTAAAGATGAAGACCCACACAACATCAATGAAGTGCCAATAGAGACTTGCCACATAATATTTCGGTGCATTGTATAAATCGAGTCCGCGTCTCATATTTCGAATCATGAGAGCGGTAATCCAGCAAAGTCCGAAGGCGACGTGAGCTCCGTGAGTTCCTACAAGTGTATAGAAGGAAGAACCAAGAGCTGAGCTGGTAATCGTAAATTCATACGCATGCACGTAGTGATAAAACTCATAAATCTCAACCCCTAAAAATCCAGCACCTAAAAGGACCGTGATACCAAGCCAAAGCTGCATCTTTTTAAAGGCAAAGTTTTTCATATGATACATGGCATACACACTCGTTAAACTGCTCGTTAATAGAAGCATTGTGGCAATAAAGACAAGTGTGAGGTCAAACATATCAGTTGTTTTTGCTCCGCCTGCATTTGAGTTTTTCAGCGCCAAATACGTGGCGAAAAGCGATGCAAACAGAACGGTTTCTCCTCCAAGAAACAGCCAGAACCCGACAAACTTATTCTTCCCTTCTAACGTGGCTTTCTCTGGAGAAGCCGGAAAGGTTTCCGCCGTCATTTTTTGTGGTTCCATTATGCTTTCACCCCTTTATCATCGTCGTCGGTCAAATCTTCTTTGTGAATATGGTATCCATGATCATCTTTCAGAGACCTAACGAGCATGGTCGCAAACGTAATACCAAGACCAATGAAGATCACTGGAAGCCCCCAGTCGTGCTCTTGACGATACATGAAACCAAACGCTGACACAAATAGACCGAATGAGATAATGACAGGCAAAATGGAATTATTCGGCATGTGAATATCATCGAGCGGTTCAGATGCTGTCATTCCTTTTTTACCATCCATTTTTTCAATCCATAATGGATCTAGTCCTCTCACAAGCGGAAGCTGTTTAAAGTTGTATTCTGGCGGAGGCGAAGACACTGCCCATTCAAGTGTTCTTCCATCTCCCCAAGGATCGCTCGATACACGCTCCCCTTTTGCTGTTGTCCAAATGATATTAATCAGCATGATCACAACAGCTACAAACATAAACAGTGCCCCAATCGTACTGATCAAGTTCCCAAGCTCGAGACCCTGACCTGGCAGGAACGTAAAGACCCGGCGCGGCATGCCCCATAGACCGAGAAAATGCTGGATAAAGAAAGTTAAGTGGAAACCGATGAAAAACAGCACAAAGCCAATTTTTCCAAGTTTCTCATTCAGTATCTTTCCAAACATCTTCGGCCACCAGTAATGCACACCTGCTAGAATACCGAATACAACCCCGCCGATAATGACGTAATGGAAATGCGCCACAACAAAATACGTATCATGGAACTGATAATCTGCTGCAGCTGCCGCAAGCATGACCCCGGTTACCCCGCCAAGTAAGAACGACGGAATAAAGGCAACAGAATAAAGCATCGGCGTTGTAAACTTCACATTACCGCCCCATATCGTGAGCAGCCAGTTGAACACTTTAATTCCTGTTGGCACCGCAATTGCCATGGTCGCTACGGCAAAGATCGCATTGGCGATAGGTCCAAGCCCTGTTGTGAACATGTGATGCGCCCACACCATGAATCCAAGGAAACCAATCAATACAGTAGCGAAGACCATGGACGAGTAGCCAAACAGTCTTTTTCTTGCAAACACAGGAATGATCTCAGAGAAGATTCCAAATGCCGGCAGGATCAAGATATATACTTCCGGGTGTCCGAAAATCCAGAACAAATGCTCCCAGATGATTGTATTCCCTCCAAGCTCTGGATTGAAAAAGCTCGTGTCAAACATTCTATCAAGCATCAGCATCGCAAGCCCTGCTGTCAGCGGCGGGAATGCGAATAAAATAAGTGCGGAGGCGACAAATGTCGTCCAAGTAAAGAGCGGCATTCTCATATACGTCATACCAGGCGCTCTCATATTTATAATCGTTGCAAGAAAGTTAATCCCGGCAATCAGCGTACCAATACCCGCTATCTGCAAACCTAAAATATAGAAATCCATTCCATGCCCTTCTGAATTCAGCGTGAGCGAAGCGTATGCAGTCCAGCCTGCATCAGGTGCTCCGCCCATAAACCATCCAAGGTTTAAGAAAATTCCTCCGAAAAAGAATAACCAAAAACCAAGTGAATTCACAAACGGAAATGCTACGTCACGTGCACCAATTTGAATTGGTACAACCGCATTCATTAATGCAAATAAAAGCGGCATAGCTGCAAGGAAAATCATTGTCGTTCCATGCATCGTCATGATTTCATTGTAAACCCCTGCACTGACAAAATCACTTTCAGGGATGGCTAGCTGAATACGGATAAACATCGCTTCGATTCCGCCAACCAAAAAGAAAAATCCCCCTGCCACTAAATATAATATGGCAATTTTTTTGTGGTCAACCGTTGTCAAATAATCCCATAAGACAGCGCCAAACCCCCGCTTTTTAGCTATTGTACTCACCATGAAATCCCCCTCTTATCTCCCATTTGCCCCTTTTCATATAGATGTCTTTCTTCACGATCCTTTAAACAGACTATGTCTGACAGATGACGACTTCTCGGTTGTAGAGACATATTCGGGAGCTCTTAACAAAAACTTCACATCGATCACATACCCTCTTGCATATCTGCTTCTAGTTGTTACTCGACTTTAAGACCTTTTAAATACTCGTAAAGTGCATCTGCTTCTGAGTCATTTAATTTAGGGTACGTTCCTGTCATCTTATTACCTGGTTTAAAGCTTTCTGGATCTTTCAGCCATGCTTTCACATTTTCTTTGTTCATGTCTTTGATTCCAGCTACTTTCGTCCGTTCTCCGAAGGTCGCAAGGTTTGGTGCTGTCCTTGCTGCTTCCGGCCGTTCGTCACCAGGCTCTACTGCGTGACAGCTTAAACAGTTTTTCTCTTTAAATAGCTTTTCACCCTCTAAAGCGAGATCTTTTGTGGATTCAGGCTTCTTGTAATCAGCCATTTTTTTCGTCCATCCTAAGAACTCATCTTGAGAAAGCGTTTTAACTTTAAAGTCCATTAAAGCATGTGACGGTCCGCAAAGCTCCGCACATTTCCCGTAGAAATATTCCCCTGCATCTTTCGTTCGTTTCGAGTCAAAGATTAAATAAAATTTGTTCTCATTATCTGTGTTTGTATCAATTTTACCGCCAGCCGATGGAACCCAGAATGAGTGTTTGACATCTGATGCTTTTAGCTTAAAGTACACCTTTTGATCTGTTGGTACGATCAATTCCTGACTTGTGACAATCCCATAATCAGGGTATTCAAATTCCCACCAATATAAGCTGGCCCTTACATTCACAACAAGTGTTTTTTCAGGATCTCGTTTTTTCTTATCCATAGCGCTTGTATCCCCTAGTTCAAGCGTGTATGCCACAACAGGTACAACGAGAATAATAAGTAGAAGAATCGGAATCGCTGTCCATGTGATTTCCAAGTTGCGGTTCCCTTCCACCTGCTTTGGAATCGTATCTTCTCCCACTTTAGAACGTTTGAATTTAATGATGACGTAAAAGAAAATGATCGATACAACAATGACGACAAGAACCATAATAAGTGTACTCAGTACCGTTAGGAAAAACTGTTTATCTGCTACTTCCCCAACTGGCTTGAGTGTTGATAAGTATGGTTCACCACAGCCCGCCAAAACGAGCGTCAGTAAGAGAAACAGTGAATAAACACGCCATTTTCTTATCATAATTTGTCCCAACCCCTTTTGCTTGATCTCCTTTGCCTTTCGCTTTTTACCTCTTATTTATAAAATCACTTCTCACCCATCTATAACCCCCGCCTCTTATAAAAGCACTTACATTTCCTCTTTTCATAAAAAAATGATGTTTTTACTCAAAATACCATCTATGTATAAACAGAAAGCCGCCTAAATAGAACTGAATATCAGGCGGCTTTCATAGTTGTTAGAAAATGTTGTGTTATAAGATATAGCCATTGTTTTGATGTGATCAAAGTGTATTTCACTCTAGAATAGTGTAATAATAATCATCGCTACGAAAAAGATGGTTAAGTAGTTTAATGAATAAACGAACATGAGCGTTGACCACTTCATGACGTCTTTCATTTTAAAGCCCATAAGGCCAATAACAAGCCATCCAATATTAAGCAGTGTACCAAGTGCGACAATCGGCCATCCTAATCCACCTAAGAAAAATGGAAGTGGAAGAAGACATGCTGTCCAAATGATGATTTGGCGTTTTGTGACTTCAAAGCCGTAAACAACTGGCAGCATTGGAATGCCCGCCTTACGGTAATCTTCTGTTTTCTTAATCGCAAGTGATAGGAAGTGCGGGATTTGCCAAATGAACATAATCATAAACAAAACCCAAGCCGTTGTGTCGATTGTACCTGTGACAGCTGTCCAGCCAATTAATGGCGGAACCGCGCCAGATACACTTCCGATAACTGTATTGATGGTGTAATGGCGTTTAGACCACATGGTGTAAAGAACCGCATAAGTAAAGACTCCAATAAATCCAATCACTGCTGATGTAATGGTTGTCATCAGAAGCATAATGAGTCCTAATACAACAAGCAGAATGCCAAATGCATACGCTTGCCCCGGCTGAATTTTACCTGTAACCGTCGGTCTTGTTTTTGTTCTTTCCATTAATATATCAATATCACGGTCAAACGCATTATTAATCGCGCATGAACCGGCAATAATAAGAGAAGAACCAATCATTGTTAACAGCACAATATCAAGATTTCCAAGAAAACTCATACCTGTAAAATAAAAAGCAAGCCACATTCCAGTAAATGTCGTAATGAAATTGGAATTGACGATGCCCATTTTAATCAGAGCAAGAAAATCTTTCCACGCTGTTGTTTCTTCTATTTGTCCATGAATAGCTGCTTCCGCGGCTGTTTTGGAATTTGCCAATGTGTATAACCTCCCTTGCCCAAACCTTCAAACGAACGAATGACACGTAAAATCATTACAACTCTATCATACAAGATAAACAGCTGTAAAAAAACATCCTATTAAATAATAAACGACAAACTTGAAGTTATTTGTGAACTTTTCGTGAATTTATTAGGATATATGTGTGTTTCAGAAGGCGGTGCAAAATGAAATATTCTCTCCTCTATTTCTATCAGACTGTCAAAGAAAGATCAAGCACTCTAAATCTGTAAACTTTGTGAACTAACATATCATTTTTTTGTGAACTTTGGTCATTATGAATTGCAACAGAACACGCATTTGGCTTAAACTTGAGAGCATGTGAGGTTTTCATTTACATCAGAAGTTTTTTAGAGAAGGTGAAATAATTTGATGAAATTTGCTTTAAGGCTATTGAGCGTGATCACAACATTTGTGATGCTGATCGTACTGATTGGCGGTGCGCTTGTTACGAAAACCGGTTCGGGTCTTGGCTGCGGTAGACAGTGGCCCCTTTGCCACGGTCGTTTCTTTCCTGAAATGAATCCCGCTTCCATCATCGAATGGAGTCACCGCATGTCAACAGGGGTTTCCACCATTCTTGTTCTGGCACTAGCGGTCTTATGCTGGAAAAAAATTAGTCCAGTATTCCGTGAAACCAAATTTTTGGTCATCATGTCCATTATATTCTTAGTGCTTCAAGCGCTTTTAGGAGCTCTTGCCGTCGTATTTGGTTCTAACGCACTTGTGATGGCACTGCATTTCGGTATTTCACTCATTTCATTTGCTTCAGTATTACTGCTTGCCCTTCTTGTCTTTGAAGCAACCAGATCTGAAACAAAACTTGTGAAGCCGCTTCATATCGGCAAAAAGATGCAGTTCCATATTTATGGGTTGATCACGTATACGTATATCGTTGTCTATACGGGTGCTTATGTGAGACATACAAAGTCAAGCCTTGCTTGCTCTGTCTTCCCGTTTTGTTCAAAAGACGGTGCGCTTCCAACTTATTTTAATCAGTGGGTTCAAATGTCTCACCGAGCAGCAGCACTTCTTTTATTCGTCTGGATATTTGTCGCTATGTTCCATGCCATGAAACATTATAAAGAACAGAAGCAGCTGTATTATGGATGGATCATCTCAGCCATTCTGATTACACTTCAAGCCATTTCAGGTGTGATGTCTGTTTATTCTCAGCTTGCACTTGGTTACGCGTTGGCTCACTCATTCTTTATTTCTTGTTTGTTTGGGGTACTATGCTACTTCTGCTTACTTATTGCCCGGTTTAAATATGAAAGCAAAGAGCCATTTAAATAAGATTTACATCCCCCTATCATGCCGAAAGGGGGATTTTTTTATTGTTGTTTTGCTTCTTCGAATAGCGAGATGGCTTTTTTGCGTCTTTCCCCGTGATCAACTGTTGGCAGCGGGTATGTATCCCCTAGTACACAGCTCGATTTCAGTTGTTCATCGATCGGCATTTTACTTGGTTCATGAATCCATTTTTCATCGACATGCTTAAGCTCTGGTACATATCTTCTAATATATTCCCCGCTCGGATCAAATCGCTTTGACTGAGTCGTTGGGTTAAAAATACGGAAGTATGGAACGGCATCTGTCCCAACAGAAGCTGCCCACTGAAATCCTCCGATATTCGAAGCCTCATCATAATCCACAAGCTTTTTTGCAAAATACGCTTCTCCCTTTCTCCAATCAATCAAATAGTCCTTTGTTAAAAATGAGGCGGTGACCATTCTTAAACGGTTATGCATCCAGCCTTCCTCATTTAACTGCCGCATCCCTGCATCGACGAGGGGAAAGCCTGTTTCACCTTTACACCATGCGTTAAACAGCGTCTCATCTTCATTCCATTTCATCCCTTGAAACGCCGAATTAATTTCTTTTTCTTTCATCTCTGGATAATGAGCATAAATCATATGGTAAAAATCTCGCCATGCTAGCTCTTTGATAAAGGTTTCTCTGCCCTCGTCTTCAAACAGCGCTTCCTCCTGAACCGCATGGAAGATCGTTCGGATTGAGATTGTCCCTGTTTTTAAGAAACGTGACAGCTTGCTCGTTCCAAAAACAGATGGAATATCTCGTTTTTCATGGTAACGTGTTAATCTTTTTTGGATAAAGTCATGCAGCGTGTTCATCGCTTTGTGTGAGCCGATTTGATCAAATTTCCTTGAGCATTTCTTGATCATGCTGCGTAGTTTGTCATTCCCTTCATGCGAAAGTGACTCATCACAAATCGTATGAGCGCTGCTGAGAAATGATTTGTCAACTTTTATCACAGGCTGCTTCTCTTGCTTTCGCCATGATTGATAGTATGGAGTAAACACTTGATAATGAGTGCCATCCGCTTTTAAAATATCTTGCGCCCCGTGAAGGTGTGTATCTTGCCATTTTGACACATGAATGCCCTTCTTTTCTAAAAAATCGGTTACGTGATGGTCACGCCTTTGTCCGATTCCCACTTGATCTTCATTAAAAAAAACAGCTTTGATGTCATACAGATCGATAACTTGCTGAAAGGCACGCAAGACATCTCCATAGAGAAGGTGAACATACATTTGAGATTCTCTTGCTTCCTTGACGAAATGCGCCACGTTTTGGAAAAAATGTTCGTTGTTTAAATCGAGGTCCATTTCAGTAAAGAATGGATCTAGATGATAAAGAGCAAATAATTTGTACTCGTGTTTTTTTGCATATGTGATCGCTTTTGATAAGGCGATATGATCATCTAATCGCATATCCCGGCGAAACCATATCACAACAGTTTTGTCCAACCTTCTTCACCTCACTCTATAGTGTAATCACTCTCACTTGCTGCTGCACATTTTAATGCGCTCAAAAAAAAGACACATCACGGTGGATGTGTCTCACTTCTTATTCAGGCTTTAATACAATGAGCAGATCACCGGTTTGAATCGGTTCTCCATTTGTCACATGTATTTCATCTACGACCGCAGAAAATGGGGCTTGTACAGTCGTTTCCATTTTCATGGCTTCGTTGATCATCAAATGCTCGCCTTGTGAAATTTTTTGTCCTTTTTCCACGAGTACTTTAATGACAGTGCCTGGCATCGACGCGGCGATGTGATTTGGATTCGAGCGGTCCGCCTTCATTTTTTCTTGAACGGAGGATTTGATGCTTTCATCCTTAATCACCACTTCACGTGGCTGGCCATTTAACTCAAAGTAAAGAACTCTTGTGGCATCTGGATTCGGTTCGCCAATTGATACGAGTTTGACAATAAGGGTTTTTCCTTTTTCGATTTCTACCTCAATCTCTTCTCCAAGTCTCATCCCGTAGAAGAACGTTGGTGTATCAAGAACAGAGATGTCACCATAGCTTTCTGCTGTTTGGACAAATTCAGAAAAGACTTTTGGATATAGGGCATACGCAATTGCGTCTTGCTCTGTTAACGTCAGGTCATGAGATTCTTTGAACTGCTTCTTAATGTCTTCAAAGTCCACTGGCTTCAGCTTCTCACCAGGTCTGACAGTAAGAGGCTCTTCCCCTTTTAAAATCAGCTTTTGCAGTTTTTCTGGGAATCCGCCATGCGGCTGGCCTAAATAGCCTTTAAATAATTCCACAACAGAATCCGGGAAGTCTAATGTTGCTCCTTTTTCATAGACATCTTCTTCTGTTAGATCATTTTGCACCATATAAAGTGCCATATCTCCAACTACTTTAGAGGATGGTGTTACCTTTACAATATCACCAAACATGTCATTCACACGTCTGTACATTTCCTTTACTTCATTCCAGCGTTCGCCAAGACCGACACCTTTCGCCTGCTGCTGCAAGTTACTATATTGACCGCCAGGCATTTCATGCTCATAAATTTCTGTATGAGGCGAATTCATGCCGCTTTCGAATTCATGATAGTATTTTCTGACGGAATCCCAGTATTGAGAAAGGCGTTCGACAGATTGGACGTTCATGTCTGGCTTTCTTTCATGTCCATCTAAAGCATAATAAAGTGAGCTTGCACTTGGCTGCGATGTGAGTCCTGCCATAGAGCTGACGGCAACATCCACAATATCAACACCTGCATCAATCGCTCTTGCATAGGTGAACAGTCCATTTCCACTCGTGTCATGCGTATGAAGATGGATAGGGATTGTAAGCTCATCTCTTAAAGCAGAGACTAGCTCATAGGCTGCCTGCGGTTTTAATAACCCCGCCATATCTTTAATACCTAAAATATGTGCGCCGGCAGATTCAAGCTCCTTCGCAAGAGATACATAGTACCTAAGATCATATTTTGGACGAGACGGATCAAGGATGTCCCCCGTATAACAAATGGCCGCCTCTGCCACTTTGCCTGATTCCCGAACAGAATCAATGGCAAGCGTCATGCCTTTGACCCAGTTTAAGCTATCGAAAATACGGAACACGTCAATGCCTGCCTCGGCAGATTCTTTTACAAATGCTTTGATCACATTATCCGGATAGTTTGTATATCCGACAGCGTTTGATGATCTTAATAGCATTTGGAACAGTGTGTTTGGCACTTCTTGACGAAGCTCTTTCAATCGTTCCCACGGATCTTCTTTTAAGAAACGGTACGCGACATCAAATGTAGCACCGCCCCACATTTCCATACTAAACAGCTCCGGCCATAAACCTGCTGTTGGCTGGGCAACTTTCTTTAAATCATGAGTTCTAAAGCGTGTCGCAAGCAAAGACTGATGCGCATCTCTAAAGGTTGTATCAGTTAAAAGGACGTTATTTTGTTCTTTCACCCAGTTGGCAAGTCCTTCAGGTCCATGCGTATCTAACAATTGTTTTGTCCCAGACGGGATCTCTTGATTGAGAGGAAGCTTCGGTACGTCTGGCTTGTCAAAATGAGGCTTCTTTTTCTCCGCAATACCAGGGAACCCATTAATGGTAACGTTACCAATATAAGTTAACATCTTCGTTCCGCGGTCTTTTTGCTTAGGGAAATTAAATAGCTCTGGCGTTGAGTCGATAAACGATGTATCGTATTCTCCTTTTAAGAATTTCTCATGCTTAGCTACGTTTTCAAGAAATGGGATGTTTGTTTTAATCCCGCGAATCCTGAATTCTTGTAAATTTCGGACCATTTTAGCAGCCGCTTGATCAAATGTGAGCGCCCATGTGGACAGCTTGACCAATAGTGAATCGTAATAAGGTGTAATGACCGCACCTTGGAAACTGTTCCCTGTATCAAGACGTACACCAAATCCCCCACCTGAACGGTAGGCCATAATTTTTCCTGTGTCTGGCATAAAGTCATTGAGCGGATCTTCTGTTGTGACCCTTGATTGAATGGCAAAGCCGTGTGTAAAGATATCTTCCTGCTTTGGAATACCAACTTCTTTGCTGTGAAGGTTATGCCCCTTTGCAACAAGAATTTGGGTTTGGACGATATCGACACCTGTGATCATTTCTGTGATCGTGTGTTCTACCTGCACCCTTGGATTAACTTCAATAAAGTAAAACTCTCCATTTGCAACAAGGAATTCTACAGTCCCAGCATTAATGTACGATACATTCTGGGCCAGCTTGACAGCTGCTTCGCAAATATCTTCACGCAATTGATCTGTTAGAGACACACTTGGCGCCACTTCAATGACCTTTTGATGCCGCCTTTGAACTGAGCAGTCACGCTCATATAAATGAATGATATTGCCGTGATTGTCACCAATCACCTGCACTTCAATATGTTTTGGATTCTCAATCAGCTTTTCAACGTATACTTCATCATTTCCAAAAGCAGCTTTTGCCTCTGACTTCGCACGGTCATAGGCTTCCTTCAGCTCTTCTTTTGATCTGACAATCCGCATACCCCGGCCGCCGCCGCCTAGTGAAGCTTTAATAATAAACGGGTAACCGTATTCTTCACCGAATTTTTCGACTTCTTCGACCGAATCAACTGGTCCGTCACTTCCTGGAATGACTGGAATACCAGCTTTTTTCGCTTCTTCTCTCGCCTTTACTTTATCTCCAAACATATCTAAATGCTGAGAAGTTGGACCGATAAATTGAATGCCTTCCTCTTCGCATCGTCTTGCAAAATGAATGTTTTCGGATAAAAATCCGTAGCCTGGATGAATCGCATCCACGTCATTTCGTTTTGCAATTTCGATGATCCCCTCGATATCAAGGTAGGCATCAATCGGTTTCTTTCCTTCTCCAACTAGATATGCTTCATCTGCTTTATAGCGATGATAAGAGCCAGAGTCTTCTTTGGAATAAATGGCCACTGTACGTAAGTTGAGCTCCGTACAGGCCCTGAAGACTCTGATAGCGATTTCCCCTCTGTTTGCAACTAGAACCTTTTGAATTGTTCTCTGTGACATTCTCACTCCTCCATATCCCTTAAAATTTTATATGTACTCTATAATAAAGGAAGAAATGAAAACTGTACACTTTTGTTTTCTAAAGATTCAAAGTTTTCTGCAATCCATTTTTTTCAACCGATGGTTTGCTCATTGATTTTTTCTTTTTGTAACGCTCTTTATATTCAGTAAACATGCTGATATTCAGCAGCATGCCCATACAGATGCTAAGTAAAATGATGGACGATCCCCCGTAGCTGATAAACGGAAGTGTCACCCCAGTGATTGGAATAAGACCTGAAACACCGCCTAAATTGATACAAGTTTGGATCGCAATCATGGAGGAAATTCCTATTGCAAGCAAACTTCCAAACGGATCTTCACACTTTCTCGCAATATAAAAACCTTTCACGACGATGAAACCAAGAAGAGCGATAACGAAAAACACGCCGAAAAAACCAAGCTCTTCTGAGATAATTGCCATGATAAAGTCTGTGTGCGGTTCTGGCAGATATCCGTACTTTTGAACGCTTTCTCCTAGACCGAGTCCAAAAAAGCCGCCTGATCCAATGGCATAATATGAATTAATCAATTGATGCCCAGTAGCCCCTGCATCTTTAAATGGATCTTGGAAACTCTCAAAACGTCCGAGACGATTTTGCGTGAAAATTTTATCCCAAAAAAGAATAATAAATGGGGTCACGACGACCATTACTGCACTAAATAGCGCGAGCAGCTTCGCTAGCGTTTTGCCGCTAAAACCTGAGCATAAAATCATCGCAAGGGCAATCATGCCAATGATAAAGGCTGTCCCATAGTCTGGCTGCAAAATGATAAATCCGCACAGGATAGAGACAATCACGATCGGAGGCGTAACACCTCTTAAAATATGATCAATATAATGCTGCTTTTTGGCATACACCGCAGCAAGATAGATGATGACGACAATCTTCACAAATTCAGCTGGCTGAAGACTAAAAGGTCCTAATTTGATCCAGCTTCTTGCGTTCCCTGCAATATGACCGCCAAAATATACATAGATGAGGGAAAAAACTGAAAGCAGCAGCATACCAATCTGGAATTTCTTATTTGAAAACAGCTGATATGGAACTAATGCTGTAAAGATCAAGATGGCTGCTCCAACAATCATAAATAAGAGCTGTTTCTTAAAAAAGTTATCTGGCGCGGCATCGTATCTGATAACAGATGTAATCATACTTGAGCTATACACCATAACCAAACCGAATGCGCTGATTAAGATAATGGCGAACAATAATGAGTAGTCATACGATTTTAGCATTCTCTTTAACATATAATCCTCTTCCTAACGTCTGTTTCTACTGCTTGATATCTTCTTAGCTGTTCTTATTCTACTACATTTTCTCCGTTTGATCCCGTTTTACCTCTTTTATATTGTTCGTCATTCATGAAAGAATCAAGTCCGTTTGCCGTCAATCCATCAAAAGAAAATAGAGGACAAAAAAACTCAAACTTAGTTATGGAAGTTTGAGTTTTCAATCATTATTTTTTTGTGAACGCATCATGAAGTGCGGAAAGCTCTCTCTCAAGTTTATCGAGCAGTTTCTTGCCTTCATGTTGATCAACTAATCCAAGCCGGACAGCGAAATCAATTTCTCTCGATAATCCGAACATTTGAGTATCTAAAACCTCTTCATAAAGAGGACATTGCGGCATCGTTAAGTTGTCCATTTGCACTTGGATCAATTTTAAAATTTTATCTGCATCCAATTTTAATAAAGCCAGTGCTTTTTGCCGATGATCGACTAAAATTTCTGACGCCAAAAGTATCCCTCCGTTCCCCAGGCGAGTACCTAATTCTTCTATTTATCATAAAGCGAAACGCCCAAAATTGCAAGCAGATTTGTACAGTTCGCTTTGTAAAAATAAAAAGAAGACATTCATCATTAAAAGATACTCATCTCATATTTTTCACTCATGAGCTCAAGCAGCTTAATCCCAGCAATACTATTCCCTTTTTCATCCAGTGCAGGACCAAAAATTCCGATCCCAAAATCATATGGAGCCGCTCCCATAATCCCGCCTGAAACACCGCTTTTAGCGGGTATGCCGATATTAATGGCAAACTCCCCGCTTGCATTGTACATGCCGCACGTCACCATAAAGGTTTTACAAATTCTAGCGACATCTTTTGAAAGAATTTGCTGCCCCGTCTCTGGATGTCTGCCATCTAATGAAAAAACACAAGCAATTTTCGCCAAATCTAAGCTGTTCATCATGATGGCACATTGTTTCGTATACACGTCCATGACCTCTTCTACGTTCCCTCTAATAATATGATATTGCTTCATATAATAGCACATAGCCCGGTTAATCATAGATGTCTCGAATTCGGATGCGGCTGTTTCCTTGCAATATGTAATGCTTTTATCATTTGCAAGCTCTCTAATAAAGCCAAGCAGGCGGTTTAGCTGATCTTGCGGTGTCGCACCTCTTATTAAGCTTGTGACTGCAAGCGCTCCTGCATTAATCATTGGATTCAGCGGCTTATTCGGACTTGCTGTTTCCAGCTTAATCATTGAATTAAACGGGTCACCTGTAGGCTCTTGGCCAACAAATTGAAAAACTTTTTTTGGCCCTTCTTCTGAGAGTACGAGCGCAAGGGCTAATACTTTTGAAATACTTTGCAGAGTAAAGCGTTTATCTACATCTCCTGCCGAGTGGCAAGTATTACTCACATGATACACAGCCACAGATAAATCCGTCTGATCCGCTTTGGCGAGAGCGGGAATATAGGATGCTACTTTGCCATCTTTGGCCACTTTTTTTGCTTCTTCTACAAATCGCTGAAGCTCTTCATTGTCGCGACATGCCATGCCCAATATCCTCCCTATCTTTCATGTAAGATTAGTGTGTACAAGGAGATGCATGTTTATGAAAGTGACAAAGCAGGCGAAAACTTCTATAATTTATGGTGGAAAGGGGTTGTCTTGAACATGAGCATCATTCAAATTAAGGGGAACGTAAAGTACAAGATCACCATTGATCCAAGTGTATGGATTTTTGATGACCGCAAATTTTTAATGGATTCATTTTTTGAAAAAAGTGCAGCAAATGAAGAAAGTCAGCTGGATCAGGAGCTTGACCAAGAGCGGGTGATCAGAGAAGGACAAACACTTCCACCCACTTTAAAAACAGAGAAGAAGTACGAAAAGGAAAGACTCGTCACAGGCAGCTTCGGAATGAAGCTGGGTGATATGCTGAAAAATGCAGAACCGCTTGAACATGCAGATACATGCGAATTTGTCACAGAAACAGGAACAATTTCTGTTCCGCTTTCTCAGGCAATGGAAAGCATTGCACACTTCAGCCAAAATGGGAAGCCTATAACTGAAGAAGGACCAATCCACGTTTATTTCGCGGATCAGTCCAACCTCACTCAGCCGATAAAAGGTGTCAAAGAGCTCATCATTACATAAGACAGAGGGTCTGGACTACAGCAAATCAGCTGCAAGCTGTGCAAGTCCAGACCTTTCTCCTTTGACAAGCTTGACATGTCCAGATATTTGCTGTCCTTTGAACCGCTCAATGACATACGTAAGCCCATTATTTAAGCTGTCTAAATAAGGATGATCGATCTGCTCTGGGTCCCCCATAAGCACAATTTTACTTCCCTCTCCGACTCGCGTTAATAATGTTTTCACCTCGTGTTTCGTTAAATTCTGCGCCTCATCAATGATAATAAATTGATCAGGGATACTTCTTCCGCGTATATACGTTAAAGCTTCCACTTGAATCGAACCAATGCCCGCCAAAATCGCATCAAGTTCACCAGGTTTTTTTGTATTAAATAAAAATTCTAGATTGTCATAGATCGGCTGCATCCATGGTCTGAGTTTCTCTTCCTTTTCACCTGGCAAGTAGCCTAAGTCCTTGCCGACAGGAACAATTGAACGGGCGACGATCAGTTTTTTAAACATCCCGAGGTCCTCTGTCTGCATTAATCCGGCAGCCAGCGCAAGGAGTGTTTTACCAGTTCCCGCTTTTCCGATCAATGTCACGAGGGGAATATCACGGCGCAATAGCAGCTCTAGTGCCATCGTCTGCTGAACATTTTTCGGACGAATTCCCCAAACATGCTCTTGATCATAAATGAGCCGTTTCACATTCTCTGCTTTTTGATCAAGCATTCCTAAAGCAGAACCGCCTTCATTCCCCTTCATAATGACAAACTGATGAGGGTTTAATGGTACACTCGTGACTTCTTTTATCGGCAATTGGCTTTGTTTATAAAATGTATTCAATTGCTCCGTCGGAATATAGAGCTCATGATAGCCGTTATCAATGTCTTCGTTTTGCAGCACACGGTCACTTAAGAAGTCTTCAGCTTGGAGGCCTATAGCATCTGCCTTTACCCGGACTAAAACATCTTTACTGACCAAAATAACTGGCCGGCCGTGAGGCTTTGTTTCTTCCTCTAAGCTCAAATTTTTCGCGACAGCCAAAATCCGATTATCGTTCGTTTTTTCAATAAAAATTTCTTGAAGTTCATGGAAAGAGCGATGATTCAGCTCGATGCGCAGCGTTCCTTTTGACTCTAGCGTAATTTTTTCATGCAGTTTCCCTTTCGATCTCAAACCGTCGATTAAACGTGAGACGCGCCGAGCGTTTTGCCCAACCTCGTCCATGTATCTCTTTTTCGAGTCTACTTCTTCTAACACAACGGCCGGAATGACGACCTCGTTGTCTTCAAATGAAAAGATTGAATTCGGATCCTGTAATAACACATTTGTGTCTAATACATAAATTTTACTCAGGTCCTTCGCCTCCTGATCGGGGTTTCATTCATCCTTGTCTTTCCCAAAACGATTGTTAAAATATATGTTTTCATGAATAAAGTTAGAAGGTTAATTCAACAATAAAATAAATCATGCAGTTTGTGAAGGAGGGAATTTAGATGCGACTATTTTTAACATTATTCATGATTCAAACGATCATTCTGTTAGGCGCTTGCCAGCAGCAGGAAAAGCCAGAGGCGCTGAACAAGCAAGATGGACGCCAACACTTAGTACGGGTATCAGACTCATCGAAGAAAAAGACAAATCAAGCCCGCCCATCCACAGATGTTGCGCAGCATCTTGTCAATGTGACAGAGCACGTAGCAGATGTCAATGATGCAACAGCAATCGTCATCGGCCGCTATGCTGTTGTTGGTATTGATGTAAAAGATGATTTAGATAGAAGCAAAGTAGAAACCATTAAATATTCAGTTGCAAAAGCGCTGAGAAATGACCCGGAAGGTGCAAATGCTGTTGTGGTTGCTGATCCGGATACAGTCAGCCGTTTAAAAGAAATGGGCAAAGAAATTAAAGCAGGCCGTCCTGTAAGCGGTATTATGGATGAACTAGCTGCTATTGTCGGCCGCGTGATGCCAGAGATGCCGAAAAATGAGATCGACCGTAACGAAAAGGATCCGACAAATGATCCGAATAATCAGCTCAAAGAACAAGATCAAAAACAGTTAGAAAAAAAGCAAAACGACCAATCAAACCATCATATGAATCAGAAGAAATAATGAGAACGGCTTATATCTCCTGTGATATAAGCCTTTTTCTACGCTGATTTTAAGTGGCTGGAAAACATGCTATAATAAATGCATTAAAGTGAGGTGAAAATGATGAGAGTGAAGTGCTCATTATGTGAAAAGCTTGAAACCATTGATGATGATACACTCGTTGCGAAACGGTTAAGAAACCGGCCAATTCATACATATATGTGCGATGACTGCCAAGAACGCATTAAAATAAAGACAGAAGCTCGCATCAAAACCGGCAGATTCTCTCTTTATCAGGATCCTGCGACAAAAGAGAAAAAGAAGAAAAAAGGAAAGAAAGAACAAAAGACATAAAAAAGACCTGACACATGTTCAGGTCTTTTTTTACGTATTGACTGTTCCTTCTTTTTTCGCACGATGCAGCCGTATTTTATAAATAATCAAAATGGCAGCTGCCACAACAAGGCCTTCCGCTACTGGCAGGAAGATTCCTAGAAATGTGAGAAACGTGCAGCCAAAAATCAAAAACAAATAAATCACGAGCGCTTTTAAAATCGGTAAACGTCTTGCAAAGCCGAGCTTAAAAACAATAATCGCTAAAACAAGGATGGTGCCATATAGGAGCCACATCCCTGTTTGCGGATTTTCATCGACACGAAACAGCATCGCGAAAAAGGATAGATTTTCACTTACTTCCTGATCATTCAAAAAGATTCCCTCCCCTTATCTTTCAGGGTTCTATCTTTTTAATTCTTCATGGAATTAAGATAATCCTGCTAGCTTTTTCTTCTTCGCTGCTTTCTCACGTTCGTTTTTGTCTAAAATTTTCTTTCTAAGACGAATGGATTCAGGTGTAACCTCACAGTATTCGTCTTCATTCAAGTACTCAAGAGATTCCTCAAGTGACATAATACGAGGTTTTTTCATGCTAACCGTTTGATCTTTCGTCGCTGAACGTACGTTTGTTTGTTGTTTCATACGGCTTACGTTTACAACAAGGTCGTTCTCACGGTTATGCTCCCCAACAATCATGCCTTGGTATACTTCAGTACCTGGCTCAACGAAGATCACACCGCGCTCTTCAACACCTTGGATTCCGTAAGCAGTCGCTTTACCTGTTTCCATTGAAACAAGTACACCTTGACGGCGTCCGCCGACTTGACCAGACTGCATTGGCTGGTAGCTGTCAAACGTATGGTTCAAAATACCAAAACCACGAGTTAATGAAAGAAATTCAGTTGTGTATCCAATTAAACCACGTGATGGCACTGTAAAGATCAGGCGAACTTGACCGTTACCATTGTTGATCATGTCAATCATTTCACCTTTTCTTGCACCCATTGATTCCATAACAGAGCCAGTATGCTCTTCTGGTACATCAATTTGAACGCGCTCTACAGGCTCACATCGAACACCATCAACTTCTTTTACAATAACTTCTGGCTTCGATACTTGTAATTCAAATCCTTCACGTCTCATATTCTCAATGAGAATGGATAAGTGAAGCTCTCCGCGTCCAGAAACAACCCAAGCATCAGGTGAATCAGTTGGATCCACACGAAGACTGACGTCTGTTTGAAGCTGCTGCTCTAAACGCTCTTCGATTTTACGTGATGTCACGTATTTTCCTTCACGGCCTGCAAATGGGCTGTTGTTTACAACAAACGTCATTTGAAGTGTCGGCTCATCAATACGAAGGATTGGAAGTGCCTCTTGGTGTTCTACCGGACAAACCGTTTCACCTACGTTGATGTCTTCCATTCCAGATACAGCGACAAGATCTCCCGCTTTCGCTTCGTTGATTTCCACTCGTTTTAACCCTTGGAAACCAAAGATCTTTGTTACACGGAATTGTTTCACAGTGCCGTCGACTTTCATCAAGGCTACCTGCTGTCCTACTTGCATTGTTCCTCTGAATACACGGCCAATTCCAATTCTGCCAACATAATCATTGTAATCAAGTAGCGCCACTTGGAATTGAAGCGGCTCTTCATGGTTATCAACCGGACAAGGAATATGGTTCACAATAGCTTCAAACAAAGATTCCATGTTTTCATCTTGTTTGCTCGCATCGTTACTTGCTGTACCATTGATTGCTGATGCATAGACAACTGGGAACTCAAGCTGTTCTTCTGTTGCATCCAATTCAATGAACAAGTCAATCACTTCATCGACTACTTCAGCCGGACGAGCAAAGTCGCGGTCAATTTTATTGACGACAACGATTGGTGTTAAGTTTTGCTCAAGTGCTTTTTTCAGCACAAAGCGTGTTTGAGGCATACAGCCTTCATAAGCATCCACAACAAGGAGTACACCATCTACCATTTTCATGATACGCTCAACTTCACCACCGAAATCGGCGTGTCCTGGTGTATCTAAAATATTAATGCGTGTATCTTTATAATTTATCGCAGTATTTTTAGCTAAAATTGTAATACCGCGCTCTCGCTCTAAATCATTTGAATCCATGGCTCTCTCAGCGATATTTTCATTCGCACGGAAAGTACCAGCTTGATGGAGCAATTGGTCAACAAGCGTCGTTTTACCATGGTCAACGTGGGCAATAATTGCGATGTTGCGAAGGTCTTTTCGAAGTTTCACATTTTCATCTCCTAAAATAATTAGATAACTTTCATATTATATCACAATCCCCTTTAAATGCCGATCGTTTTTCTGTAAACTTATATTAACTCTAAAAAAAGGGATGGGGACATATGAAACAAATCAAATGGCTTCTATTATTATGTGCATTACTTGCAGTTGTCAGTATGGCGTTTATTGGGGTAACTCTTGCAGAAAAAAACATACTGGGTATATGTCTAAGCATTGTATTCGCCATGATTTTCATGGGTACAGGATTTACATTAAAAAGAAAATTAAACGTGCAATCATAAAATTAGGTAAAAGCCTTTTACATTCTACATGTAGAAGGCTTTTTATTTTGAGTAAAAACAAGACAATTCACCTATGAAAGCTTGCGTCACATACAAAAACATCTATTGAGAATTGACAAAAGTAAGCAATCTGAACCTCTCCAAAATTCGACAAGAACTTTTATAGTTCTCCAAAATCAAACAGAAAGTTACAATTTTCCTATTCTTCCACAAAGTTTCTCATGGTATGCTGTTATTGCAACAAAATTTAACAGAAAAGGGAGAGAAAAGAAGCATGAAGAAGTTTTTGAGCAAATCGCTCAGCTCTGTTGTATTTTTCGCTTTAGCTATCATTCTTACTTTCACAACAGTAGCTCCTGGGCAAGCAAGCGCTGCAACTTTCAAAGGCATTCCTTTTGAACAGCAGCAAATCATTAAAGAATTATTGGAGAAAAACGAGCGTGTCATCAACATTCTCATCAATTCATTTGTTGAGGAAGACAACAACTACACATTTGATGTGAAAAAAGCTGTTGAGCTCGGACTAACTGAAGAAGAAGCGGCGACTGCTGAGAAATTCTTAGATCGCGCAGCTGTTCTTACAATCGTTTTCAGTGAAAGCATCACTAAAAACGAAAAAGGGAAATTGGTTTTTGATGCAGCAAAAGCTGTTGAACTTGGTCTTACAAAAGAAGAAGCGGCTAAATTCGAAAAGCTTTTCAAATCAGTGATCAGAATTGCTGATCTTGCTGGTGATGCCCTTGTTCTAGACAAAAAAGGAAACGTTGTGATTGATTCAAAAATCGCAAAAGGTCTTGGATTCAGCTCTACTGAATTACTTGTTTTCAACCAAATGCTTAAGAAAATTCCTCAAGAGCAATTAAAAACGTTTTATGATGCAGTTCAAATTGCGAAAGAAAAATTAAGCTAAGCTCAGAAAAACCCCCACCTGGTTTATCCAGATGGGGGTTTTTTATTTCAGCCAATAAAGAATGATCATCATGGCGTATCCTATACCAAATGCGATACTTGCTCGATATAACAGCTTGCCATAGTAGCGCTTTTCAAATTTTCTTCTTTCTTCCTTTTCATCTATATATGGCATGAGATCAGGAGTTTGTATAAGGGTTATTGGCTCTTTCATTTCGTGATAAAGGTGTTGGCAGCTCTCGCAGGATTGTAAGTGCTCTGCAACAATTTTATTTGTTTCTGCACTTGTGTCCCCCTCTATATAAAGTGGTAACAATTCTTCAATCAAATAACAGCTCATTTATTGAACTCCTCACAATGTAGCATTCGCTTCAGCTCTAATCTGGCTCGATGAAGGGTTGTTTTGACTTTAGATAAAGTCCAATTCAAAATTTCAGCTACTTCTTCATATGACAATTCTTGAATATCTCTTAAAATGAGGACCTCCCGGTAGGAATCCTTCAGCTGATAAATATGATGCCACAGCCTTTCGATGTCAGCTTGTTTTTCAATGTGATCTTCTGGTGTCGTGAACGACTGCTGCTCTAAGAAATCCATTTCCTCTACGTTCGTAAAAGTCCATTTTACTTTTCGGCGATAATCATTCACAAATGTGTGATACGCAATGGTATAAAGCCATGTTTTCATACTTGAATGTCCCTTAAAGGAGGACAACCCATGCAGTGCCTTCATAAATACGTCCTGTGCAAGGTCCTTGGCTGTTTCCATATTTCCCGTCCGGCGATATAAATATTTAGTGATTTCCTGAAAATATTCTTGATAGATTTTTTCAATTTGCTCTGCTGGTCTGGACATCAAAAATAAAACCACACAGTCATCCAAATCGATAAAACGATAAAAAAGAAGTATAACGAGTAAATAAACCCTTTCATGCGTTTTAACTCGTCATAGTCCTTCTGACCTTCCATCGGCGCTGAGGGCTGCTTTTCACCCGTGACCGCATGCTGAAATTGCTGTTCGTGTGCCTTCATCCAGCTAGCTGCCTTGTCTCCCAGATCCCCTTCTTGATACAGTTCATATAAGTCTTGAAAGATGGCTTGTTTTTCTTTATCTGTCAAAACGATGCACCTCTTTTGTTCGTCCATTCACTTCATAGATTTTATGCTCATTTGATCCGAAGGTTTGTATGATGACAAGCCATGAAATGTCGATGTTCCCTTCTTTGTCGATCATTCTCACAGGTTTTATTTGCTTTTTATAGATCGTATATGGTTTATACCTTTTAAGTACTTGCTGATAGACGTCCTCACGATCTTGATTAGATACTGCGTGCGGGATAGAAGAAGCAACTTGCACTCTCAACTCAATTCCATCATCCCCTTTAAACAGATTGACGACATGAGAGGAGCGTTTAAATGTATATTGTTTACTTTCACTAGTGCCTATTTCTTTCCTTACGTCTTTTGGTGTTTTCCCTATGATCTTTAACAAATCTTCATCGCTGACGTTCCCTTTTTTCTGTTGAAGAAACGCTTTTGACAACTTGAAGCTGATAACTTCTTTTGATGAGCCATTAAACAGAAACTCCGATTGATCTTTTGTTGTGACCCTCACTTCATGCTGCCAATCAAAATAAAATTCATCAATGCCTGTGATTTGATAAGCTGGCGGCTTGAGGTTTAAATGTTTATAAATACTGTTGATCCTGTTTTTTATCTCCGTTTCTGTTAAATGGATTCCGTCAATATCCTTTAATTGAAAGATGGCGTTTACGTATTGCGCTTGTCGAAGCGTCCCTTTTTCCCAGGTGGCAGACGCTAAACTGTCCTCTTCATTCTGAGACATTTTTGGCAGAAGAAGAACGTTCGTCTCTCCATCCTCTTTTTGTACAGTCAATTGAATGCGATTGAGATCTATTGATCTTCCGCTTCTTTCGAAAAATTCAATGGTCTTTTGCCTATATTCTTTATCGGTCAGTTCCTTTCCCTCTACACGACCTCGATAAGAATATTCGCTTAATTCACCTGTAAACGGAGAAATATTCACTTCATACTGATCATCTGCAAACACGTAATGATAAGGGATAGGCTGATGACTAGCATTTAAATACAGCGATTGATTCTCCGGTACAAACTTTGAAGCGAATGCTTTTGCACTTGCTGCTGATAAAGGGCGATATTCTTCCGAGAAAGTATCTACCAATTCCGTTTTGGTGAATTGGAACATGGTATGAGGGATATTAATAATCGGATTGAGTAATAGCAGAAAAAAGACAGCTATACAACCAGCGCCCCACTGCCTTAATCTCACTTTGTCCCGCAGTAAAGCAGATAACAAATAAATCGTCATAAAGCTTCCTGCTGCTGCCGCTAAAATGACAATCGATTTAAATGTAGATTGAAGTTCATACTTCGAAATAGAAGGATAAAATATATAAAGCAAGGCTGCAAAAATCAAACCATAGAATAAAAGCAATTCCTTCCACTTCCAGTGCCAAAACAAGCGAAAGAAAAGGTGCAGCACCAAAGCGGCAAAGCCAGCCATAAGCAAAATAGTAATCAGATCTCTCCATACTAGATCCATATCACCACTAAGAAAGAACTTTTTGCTTTCAGCAAACACAATAAACACGGTTTGACATAAAGGCAGAAGTAACACAGATAAATCAAAAGCAAAAAACATACCTTTATTTTTTAAATAAGGAAGAGAAATGACATAGTAAAGTGATGCGAGCAAAACATACCCATAAATGAGAAATTGCATGAAATCTGTCAGCACTTCAAATGTTTCGATCGTATACTGTCTAGCTAGGACTTGGTGGATCATTTCAACTGTCATTCCGCCAAGCAGAACAACTCTTAATACGATTCCACCATAAAATACATAACCACTCTTCTTTTCTTTCCATAGCGGAAGTGTCATGAAAAGAACAAATAGTCCAAGTACACACCATTGAATGATGCGGATACTATACTCATTTAAAATAAAATACCTTTCAAAATGGAGCGATAAATCACTAAACAAATCAAACATTGATACACAATCCTTTACATAAAATTAAGGCCTCATTCGTATAGACATTCGCCTTACCAAAAAGTTTCAGGAAAAACAAAAAATCACTTCATTCTCATGAAGTGATTCTGTTTATTTTTTATTTCCGCTTCCTTTTATGTAATCATGCAAGATTTTTTCACAAATGGATCGATTTCCGGCGACTATGCTGTTTTTATCTAGGAACGTAAGACGTTCTCCGTGAATATTTGAGTAAACAGCCCCTACTTCATCAAGCAGTACGCAGCCCGCTGCATAATCCCATGGCGCAAGCCTTAACGTGACATATGCGTCACTTCTGCCGCTTGCAATATAAGCAAGCTCAAGGGCAGCGGATCCAATCGTTCGTGTCCCTCTCACATCACGCACAAGACGGGCAAATGGTTTGGCGTCAAAATAAGGGCTTTCGATCGCCCATGTCGGATTAATCCCCACAATGGCTTTTTCAATTTCCACATCTTTTAATCGAGGGAGCAGGGTATCGTTCATATAAGCTCCTTCTCCTTTGATGGCATGGTAGAGCTCGTCATGAATAACGTCATAAATAAGACCGATTTTCCCAACACCATTTTCAAATATCCCGATTGAAATGGCAAAGTTGCGTTTTTGATGGACAAAGTTCATTGTGCCATCGATCGGATCAATAATCCACACAATCCCATCGAGTGAGGTCACCTCTTCCCCTTGTCCCTCTTCTCCTAAAATGTGATGGTCTGAAAATGTCGACTGTATTTTTTCAATAAAAAAACGCTCTGTTTCTTTATCGATATTCGTGACAAGATCATTTGGATTTGATTTTGTTTCAATTGATAGACCTTCCTGCATGGACGCTTTAATACGGCTCCCTGCTTCTTTTACCCAGAGCTTTGCAAGACGGTCAATTTCCACCCAGTTTGTCATCAGATTGTAAACCTCTTTTCTATGTAGGACCTATTTGTAATAGCATACTGATATTATGTACGTAAAAGCAAGAAAAAAGCAGCTTCATACAAAAACGAACCGATGAATTGGTTCGTTTTTACCTCACGCTGTTTTACCCTTGAAGCTGCTCCCATTCTTTTCTTAGGCGCTCAAGCTTTCGTTTGCTGCGTTCGATTTGGATGTCATCTTTATGCTCGATGGCTTCATGAAGCGTAGAAAGCTCATAATCAACCTCTAATCTCCACACAGCGATGCGATTCTTCTTCTCCTGCCTATACCCCTGCTTCACGATTTGCTTCATTGGTCAACGCCCCTTCCAGAGAATGATTCATTCCTTGTCAGTTTTCATTGATAAAAAATTCAATCGATAAGAGAAATGGTTCTTGCTTATATCGTATGAAGCGATCGCATAACCGCAACGACATTCTGAAAATTGTGTCTTTACCTATTTGTTATGTACCACAAAATTGATGATTTTAAACGCTGCACCACGACCTTCATAAACTTTGATCTGACGGTGCATCTTTTTTTGAGCTTGACCCAAGCTATGATAAAATATGATCAGCGAAAAGATACAGGAGGCATAACATGAGTGAAATGCGTTTTAGAGATGAAGATTTTGAAACATTCACAGTTGATGGTTTAGATGAACGAATGACTGTATTAAAAGAAAGAGTCCGTCCAAAGCTTGAGGCAATTGGCGAACATTTTGCACCACTTCTTTCTTCTATTACAGGAGACGAAATGTTTGTACACGTTGCAAAGCATGCTAGAAGATCTGTCAACCCACCAAATGATACGTGGGTTGCTTTTGCAAACAGTAAGCGCGGATATAAAAAACTTCCTCATTTTCAAATCGGGCTTTGGAAAACACATGTCTTTGTCTGGTTTGCACTCATTTATGAATCTCCAGTAAAAGGTGAGTATGGCCAGCTATTTGAAAAAGAACTAGACACCATCCAGCAGAAAATACCGCAAGATTTTGTTTGGTCTAAAGATCATATGAAACCAGATGTCATGCGTCACAGCGAACTAGATTCAGAACAGCTGAAAACGCTGTTTGAACGTGTTCAAACAGTCAAGAAAGCCGAGCTTCTTTGCGGCATTCAGCTACCGAGAGAAGAAGTCGTGCAAATGAATAATGAAGAATTCCTCTCGAAAATTGAAAATGCCTTCCGCACGCTGACGTATCTATACCGTTTTACACAGAAAGAATCTGTATGAAAAAACGAGCCCTTTGAGGCTCGTTTTTTACATGCGTATAATAGCAGTCTCTTCTGCCTCTCTTGCGGTTTTTACTGCATGATAAGGGGAATACCCGCTTCCCTTTTCAAACGCCGCACAATGCGTTTTTTCCTCTGCTTTTGATGGCACAACCTCTTTAAATCGTTTATATGCGTCTAATAACTCCTGCTTCGCAATTCCTTTTTCGTAGGCTTTTTCAACAGCCTGAAAAAATGAAATGACCGCAATCTTTTCCTCTGTCGTCCAGTCGACATCCATTGGATATTGATATTCCATTTACTTGTCCCTCACTTTAATACTCATTTCTGATTTGAACTTTTATTATAGCATCTGTTTGTTAAGAAACCGATTGATTTTATGCTTTACATTCCGATCAGTTCATAATATAATTCTTTTGTTTTATGCAATGAAATCTGCTGTAATTGGCACAATAATAGCAGGTATTTCGATGAAGGTGGGAAAGCAATTGTCACAACATGATACACCCTTATACACTGGACTAAAAAAACACGCAGCAACCAATCCAGTCCAATTTCACATTCCAGGCCATAAAAAAGGAGCCGGAATGGATCCTGAATTTAGAGCATTCATTGGCGACAATGCATTAAGCATTGACCTCATTAATATAGAACCTCTCGATGATTTACATTCACCTCGAGGGATGATAAAAGAAGCACAGGAGCTTGCTGCTGAAGCCTTCGGTGCTGATCATACGTTTTTCTCTATTCAAGGAACAAGCGGCGCCATCATGACAATGGTGATGACGGTATGCGGACCTGGAGATAAAATTATCGTTCCTCGTAACGTTCATAAATCAATTATGTCCGCGATTGTATTTTCTGGCGCCATTCCTGTTTTTATTCACCCAGAAATAGACAAAGAGCTTGGCATCTCTCACGGTATTACACCTGAATCAGCCAAAAAGGCGCTCACTAAGCATCCAGATGCGAAAGGTTTACTTGTCATTAATCCAACGTATTTTGGTATTTCAGCAGACTTAAAATCAATCGTAGACATTGCCCATTCATTTGATGTGCCTGTCCTTGTCGATGAAGCACACGGTGTGCATATCCATTTTCATGATGAGCTTCCCCTCTCTGCGATGCAGGCAGGTGCCGACATGGCAGCAACAAGTGTCCATAAACTTGGCGGCTCTCTTACGCAGAGCTCTATTTTAAATATGAAGGAAGGGCTTGTTTCAAAAGACCGCGTGCAATCGATTTTGAGTATGCTGACGACAACATCCACTTCTTATTTGCTCTTAGCGTCACTTGATGTCGCTCGAAAACGATTAGCCACTGAAGGAAAGGCACTTGCTGACGAAGCCATTCGTTTGGCTGAATCAGCGAGAGACCGCTTGAATCAAATTGACGGTATTAGCTGCATCGGCAAGGAAATACTCGGTTCAGCTTCTACTTACGATTATGACCCAACGAAATTAATTATCTCCATTAAAGACCTTGGGTTAAACGGACATGATGTCGAAAAATGGCTGAGAGAAAGCTATCGAATTGAAGTAGAGCTCTCTGACCTTTACAATATCTTATGTATCGTAACCCCTGGTGATTCAGATGAGACAATTGATACGCTCGTGACGGCGATGCAGGAAATTGCCGCAGCGTCTACTCGTGACGGCGGCAAACAAGCGGTAACAGAGGTACTGCTGCCTGATATCCCATCGCTTGCTATGACGCCGCGTGACGCCTTTTATGCCACAACTGAAGTCGTTCCTTTTAAGGAAGCAGTCGGCCGCATCACCGCAGAGTTTGTGATGGTATATCCGCCAGGTATTCCAATTTTTATACCAGGTGAAATTATCACAGAAGAAAATATATCGTATATCTTTAAAAATATTGAAATTGGCCTCCCTGTCCAAGGACCTGAAGATTCAACGCTTGAAATGATCCGTGTGATTAAGGAACAAAAACCAATTTTATAAAAAAGAAACATGCAGCCCCAAATGGAGCTGCATGCTTTTTTTATTTATTCAGAGGCTTCATCACAGCAATGACAGTGACCGCACGTTCCGTATAGCGTTGTCACTTTTTCATTTTCAAATTGATCAATGGTTTCATTGCAATCTTGACAAATAATTGTACCCACGTACATTCCCCTTTTCTTCATTCATAGTTTGAAAGCGTTTGATCTATTTCTTATCTCTATAATATGATGTCACATTTAAGTTGTCAACGGTTAATTGTATGACACATTTAATCATTTTTTATAAATATGTGCTTTTTTCTCATCATATTGAGGGAACGTTTCAATTGTATTTTGCTTCATATCAATTCTGTAACAATTGAGTAACAATCGAAAATTGTCAAAAGGGACATGATACACTAGAGTGACTAACAGGGAACAAGCTCCTAAAAATGTTGGGACAACCCCAAATGATTTTGAGGTGAATAGATTGAATTTTATGAGGACACTTCTCATTATATTCCCCATGCTCTTTGTACTTAGTTCATGCTCATTTGCGTATATCATACCGACTCAGACCGACCAAGTCAGTCATATTCAAAAACCGAGAATTCTCTTTTTTACTGATGCAGAAAACCTTGATAAAGAAAGCCCTTATTATGATGCAGTCCTCGATTTAAAGAATGAATACCCTAAGGAAATGTCAAAAATGATTGTGAAAGAAGATCGTAAAGGCTGGAAAAATGAAGTTGATGAACTGCCGGCTATTTTACTTGTCAATGATGAAAAAGTCATCGTGAAGGTTGAAGGAAATGTTCGCAGTAAACAGGAGATCTTATCGCCCTTATGCCATGCTTTAGACCGCGTCAATACAAACTAATGATATTTTCCTTGCACTTATATATAACCATATGAAAAAACCCCTCACCTCATGAGGGGTTTTTCATATGGTGTTCAGGGCGCAAAAAAACCCTCTCCATCAAGGAGAGGGTTTCATAGGTTCATTATTTTACGATGTGGATTGGGCTTCCAATTGCTACTTCAGCCGTTTCCATTGTAATTTCACCTAATGTTGGGTGAGCATGAATTGTCATAGCGATGTCTTCAGCAGTCACTCCAGCTTCGATTGCAAGGCTAAGCTCTGAAATCATATCAGAAGCGCCAACACCTGCGATTTGAGCACCGATAACTAGACCATCCTCTTTACGAGTGATCATTTTCATGAAGCCATCAGTTGCATCAAGAGAAAGTGCACGTCCGTTCGCTGCGAATGGGAATTTCGCTGCAACGATTTCGATTCCTTCTGCTTTTGCTTCTGCTTCAGTGTATCCAACAGTTGCAAGTTCTGGCTCAGAGAATACAACAGCAGGAATACCAAGGTAATCAATTTCAGCTGGCTCTCCAGCGATTGCTTCAGCTGCAATTTTACCTTCGTAAGAAGCTTTGTGTGCAAGTGGTGGTCCATCAACGATGTCACCAATTGCATAGATGTTAGATACGCTTGTACGGCATTGTTTGTCTGTTTTGACAACTCCGCGGTCAGTCAATTCAACACCAACTTGCTCAAGACCAAGCTCATCAGTGTTTGGACGACGACCAACAGTCACAAGTACGTAATCAGCATCAACTGTTTTTTCTTCACCTTTTACTTCGAATGTAACAGTGACACCATCAGATTTTTCTTCAACGCCTTTTGCAAGAGCGTTTGTATGGATTTCAACGTTTCCTTTTTTCTTCAGGTTACGTTTAACCAATGAGCTCATTTGCTTTTCGAAACCTGGAAGGATTTCGTCTCCACCTTCAAGGATCACAACTTCTGTTCCAAAGTTTGCATAAGCAGTACCAAGCTCAGTACCGATGTATCCACCACCGATAACAACTAACTTTTTAGGTACTTCTTTAAGCGCTAAAGCACCAGTTGAGTTGATCACGCGGTCTGTGTATTTAAAAGTAGGCAATTCGATTGGACGAGATCCAGTAGCAAGAATTGCATTTTTGAAAGTGTAAGTCTGTGCTGAATTTTCATCCATTACACGTACAGAGTTGCTGTCTACGAAATAAGCTTCACCTTTAACGATGTCTACTTTATTTCCTTTAAGAAGACCTTGAACTCCACCTGTTAATTTGTTTACAACAGAAGCTTTCCACTCTTGAACTTTTGTGAAATCAACTGTTACGTTTTCAGCTTTGATACCCATGTCTTCAGAATGCTTAGCATTTTCGAAACGATGGCCAGCATTGATTAATGCTTTTGAAGGAATACAACCAACGTTTAGACATACACCGCCAAGTGTTCCTTTTTCAACGATTGTTACTTTTTGTCCAAGCTGTGCAGCACGAATAGCAGCTACATATCCACCAGGACCTGCACCGATGACAAGAGTATCTGTTTCGATTGGGAAATCTCCTACTACCATGACATTACGCCTCCATTAAAATTAATTGTGGATCATTCAATAAACGCTTGATGTGGTTAAGGGCATTTTGCGCAGTAGCTCCGTCAATCATACGGTGGTCAAAGCTTAGGGAAAGAGCTAAGACTGGAGCTGCAACGATTTCGCCATCACGAACAACCGCTTTCTCAGCGATACGGCCAATACCAAGGATCGCTACTTCTGGGTGGTTGATGACTGGAGTAAACCATTGTCCACCAGCAGAACCGATGTTTGTGATTGTGCAAGATGCACCTTTCATTTCAGCTGGAGCCAATTTACCATCACGTGCTTTTGTTGCAAGCTCGTTGATTTCGTTAGACACTTCGAAAATTGCTTTGCGATCTGCATTTTTCACAACTGGAACGAGCAAGCCTTTTTCAGTATCAGCTGCAATTCCGATGTTGTAGTAATGCTTTTGAACAACTTCATCCGTTTTATCATCGATAGAAGTGTTAAGTACTGGGTACTTTTTCAAAGCAGAAGTTAGAGCTTTTACAACGTAAGGCAAGTAAGTTAACTTGATTCCTTGATCAGCTGCAACTTGTTTGAATTGTTTACGATGAGCAACAAGGTTTGTTACATCAACTTCATCCATTAATGTTACGTGAGGAGCTGTATGCTTAGAGTTCACCATTGCTTTCGCGATTGCTTTGCGGATTCCGCTCATTTTCTCGCGAGTTTCTGGGAATTCTCCTTCAAGAACTGGAGCTGCTGCCGCTTTAGGAGCTGCTTCTTCTTTCACACTTTCAGCTGCTTGAGGTGCTGCTGCTGGAGCTGCAGAACCACCATTAACGAAGCTGTCGATATCTTCTTTTAACACACGTCCGTTTTTACCAGAACCTGCAACTTTGTAAATTTCAACGCCTTTTTCGCGAGCATATTTACGTACAGATGGCATAGCGATCACGCGTTTGTTTGGATCAGCATCTACTTGCTCTTGTGCGCCTGCACCAGTTGCTGCTGCCGCTTCTTCTTGTGCTACTTCTTTCTTCTCTGGCTCGTTACCAGCTTCAGCAGTACCTTGTACTTGAGCTTCAGTTTTTGCTTCGCCTTCTTCTTCGCTGCCTTTAAATTGAAGATTTTCGTAACCAGGTGCATCAAACGTAATGATTGTTTGTCCTACAGTTGCAACTGTTCCCTCTTCAACTTTTAATTCTAATACTTTTCCTTTAACAGGTGAAGGAATTTCTACAACTGCTTTATCATTTTGTACCTCTGCTAAAACGTCATCTTCATTGATTTCGTCGTTTGGTTTAACAAACCACTTAACGATCTCACCTTCGTGGATACCTTCTCCGATGTCCGGAAGTTTAAATTCAAATGCCACTGTTTTTCGCCTCCTAGATTTTGTTGAACCCTTGTTGTGTATGTTTACACGGTCATGTAATTGATAAAGGGGAAGAGAAATAAATTCTGTTCCCCTCTGTCATTTAATTAAAATTCAAGAACTTTTTTCGCTGTTTCAAGTACATCTTTATGGTTTGGAAGCCATACGCTCTCAGCTTGAGAGAAAGCAAATACAGTATCAGGTGCAGCTACACGAAGTACTGGTGCTTCCAGGCTAAGGATCGCTCTGTCATTGATTTCAGCTACTACGTTTGCAGCAATACCAGCTTGTTTTTGTGCTTCTTGAACAACGATCGCACGTCCTGTTTTTTCAACAGAAGCGATGATTGTTTCAATATCAAGCGGGCTTACTGTGCGAAGGTCGATAACTTCAGCAGAAACGCCTTCTTTTTCTAGCTCTTCAGCAGCTTTTAGTGATTCGTGAACCATTGCACCGTAAGTGATGATTGAAAGGTCAGTACCTTCACGTTTCACGTCAGCTTTACCGATTTCAATTGTGTACTCTTCTTCAGGAACTTCCTGACGGAAAGAACGATAAAGTTTCATATGCTCAAGGAACACTACAGGATCGTTGTCACGAATTGCAGAAATTAAAAGTCCTTTTGCATCATAAGGTGTTGAAGGAATGACAACCTTGATACCAGGCTGTTGTGCGATAAGACCTTCTAAGCTGTCAGCGTGAAGCTCAGGTGTGTGAACTCCCCCACCGAATGGAGAACGGATTGTCACTGGAGAATGCCAGCGTCCGCCAGAACGGTAACGCATACGAGCCATTTGTCCAGAAACAGAATCTAATACTTCGTAAACGAATCCGAAGAATTGAATTTCCATTACTGGGCGGAATTCTTGTAGTCCAAGGCCAATTGCAAGACCGCCAATACCAGATTCAGCAAGTGGAGTATCGAATACACGATCCTCACCAAACTCTTTTTGCAATCCTTCAGTCGCACGGAATACGCCGCCGTTTTTACCAACGTCTTCTCCGAAAACGAGAACGTTTTCGTCATTTTTCAGTTCTGTGCGTAACGCATCAGTGATCGCTTGAATCATTGTCATTTGCGCCATGGCTTACTTCGACTCCTTCTGTTTGTAAATTTCAAGCTGTTCAACTAAGTTGAATGGTTTCACATCGTACATGTTTTCAATCAAGTCAGTGACTTTTTGCTTAGGCTGTTCGTCAGCTTCTTTGATCGCTTGTTTGATTTGTTCTTTTGCATCTTCGATCACTTTATTCTCTTCTTCTTCAGACCATAGGCCTTTGTTTTCCAAGAATTTGCGGTAGCGTACCAATGGATCTTTTTGCTCCCACTCGTTTTCATCTTCTTTTGTACGATATCTTGTTGGATCGTCACCAGCCATTGTATGTGGGCCGTAACGGAATGTAAGAGTTTCGATTAATGTTGGACCTTCACCATTTACAGCGCGCTCACGAGCTTCAGCAGTTGCTGCATAAACAGCTAATGCATCCATACCGTCAACTTGTACGCCTACGATACCAGCTGCAGCTGCTTTTTGTGCAATTGTTTGTGCAGCAGACTGCTTTTCAACAGGTGTAGAGATCGCATATCTGTTGTTTTGGACAACAAAAATCGCTGGCGCTTTGTAAGCCCCTGCAAAGTTAATACCTTCGTAGAAATCACCTTGTGAAGCTCCACCGTCACCAGTGTAAGTGATTGCAACAGCTTTTTTACCGCGCTTTTTCAAACCAAGAGCTACACCAGCAGCTTGAATGATTTGTGCACCGATAATGATTTGCGGTGAAAGTGCATTCACATCATCAGGCATTTGGTTACCAACAAAGTGTCCGCGAGAGAACAAGAATGCTTTTGTTAGCGGAAGACCATGCCAGATTAATTGTGGTACATCACGATATCCTGGAAGAATGAAATCTTCTTTCTCAAGTGCAAAGTGAGTTGCAAGCTGAGAAGCCTCTTGTCCAGCTGTTGGCGCATAGAAGCCAAGACGTCCTTGACGGTTCAATGAAATTGAACGTTGATCTAATACACGTGTAAACACCATACGGCGCATTAATTCTTTTAATTGGTCATCTGAAAGATCCGGCATTGCCGCTTCGTTTACGACTTCGCCTTTTTCGTTTAAAATTTGAAACGTTTCAAACTGCTTTTTGATGGCATCAAATTGCTTTTTGCTATCAACAATTGCTTTTTTTGTTTTTGCAGCCATTCTAAAGTCACCTCTTCCTTTCTTTTAACAGTCCATTTGTCGTGAATCCATTTATACATACAGATATAGGATAACCCAAAATACTCATATGACTCCTGTATATAATAGCCACTAAGATCGTTGTCGAAACATAGGTTGACCACTCTTTTTTGAGTCCTTCTAACTGTATTAACGATAGTTCACAAAAAACTAATACAACTTCTGTTAACAAGGAATAGTTTACAACAAGAAAAATAGTCCGTCAATTGATTTAACGGCTTTATTTAAATAAATGTATTCGCTTTACTTTTTATGGTGAACTGTATCAATCTGTTTAACAAACAACCTAATCTGTACTAGTATAGAGTGTACTACTGTACTACAATAGAAAATGTTTGTTTTTGTCGAAAAATAAAAAAAGAGCTGTTTTTCAGCTCTTTTTTGACTCTTGTTCTGCTGCTTTATACAAAGCCTTTTTATGATCATTCAATTGATCTGTATATCGATTGAACTTCTTACTTTCTTTTCTGACTTTGCTATATGAACGATTGACGGTCTTCAGCTTAGACTTCAGCTCTTCATATCCTAGATCCTTTTTCTTAAAAGATTGATACAAATGCTGATCTTGTTTCAGCGCCTTTTGATACTCCTTGTATAGCTGATCATATGATGCATATCGTTTCTCGATCGATTTGACTGTTTGATCTGCTTTCTCTTTTAACTCGGCATCTTGCAATCGTGCGGCAGATTCCTTTACCGTATTCAATTCTTTTTTCGATTCATCCATGCTGTCTTTTTCTGTTTTTAAATGTTCTTCTCGTTTCGCTGCCGATGCTAATGCCTGATCAGAAAGGCTTGACACTGTTTTGGTATGGTCCTTTGTTGTTTGAATCATTTTTGTGTACAGCTTCTGTTCTTTTTTCTCATAGCTTTGCAGTGTACCTTGCTCTTTTTCGAAGGAAGCTTCTTTTTCACTCATTTTCGTCATCGCATCCTGCATGTCATTGAATGGATTTTGACCTCCGCATCCTGTCAGCAAAAGGGTACATATCCCCGCCAAAGCAGCACCTGCTTTCATGCTTCTTTTCATCTGTCTCATCACAAGGTCCCCCTTTACATCTCCACATACCACTATAATTTTTATAGGCGTTTGTGACAAGAAAAGAGGTCAGTCAGATAAGACGGAGAAGATTTTTTTCAAGCAATAGGCTCATGACTATACAAATAGTGCATTCATACATAGTTTATATTACACGCTTCGCCTTCACTTATGAAAGGCCGAGTGTATTTCCAAAGGAGGTCAAAAGTATGTCTAATTATAGTCATGGAAGTATGTATGGTGGATACGGCGGTTACGGGTATGGATACGGCGGCGGCTGTTGTTACCCAAGTTATGGCGGTGGATACGGATGCGGATACGGCGGCGGACGTACATTCGCTTTAATCGTTGTGCTTTTCATCCTATTAATCATCGTTGGCGCAGCATTCTTAGGCGGCGGTGGCTGCTGCTAAGGCTGTTTAAGCCTCTGACCGGTCTCAAAGGACCGGTCTTCTTTATTTCATTGCATATGTTGTGTATCATTTTATATACTTTACATACAAAGGAAATAGGAGTGAAGTTTTGTGATTACCATGGATGATATCGTAAGGGACGGACATCCCGTCTTAAGACAAACAGCTGAAGCGGTCGAGCTCCCGCCGACAGAGGAGGAAAAACAGCAATTAGCTGACATGATCGAATTCGTCAAAAACAGTCAGGATGCTGATATTGCTGAAAAATACGGACTAAGACCCGGCGTTGGATTAGCTGCTCCGCAGATCAATATTAGTAAACGGATGATCGCAGTTCATTGTGAGGATGAAGACGGAGAAGAATACAGCTATGCTCTGTTCAACCCGCGTATTGTCAGTCATTCAGTCAAAAGAGCTTATTTAGCTACTGGTGAAGGCTGCTTATCAGTTGATGAAGCCATCCCTGGATTTGTTCCTCGATATCAAAAAATCAGGGTCAAGGCCACAACGCTTGAAGGAGAGGACATTGATATCCGTCTAAAAGGATTCCCTGCTATTGTCTTTCAGCATGAAATTGACCATTTAAATGGCATTATGTTTTATGATCATATTCAAAAGGATCAGCCTTTCGCTGAGCCAGAAAACTCTGTTGCGATCGGCAGATCATAACATAAAAAAGAAGACCCCACATCTAAGGGTCTTCTTTTTTATTCTTCAATAAGGCCAAGATGGGTCACTGCATGGAATATGCCGTCCTCATCTACTGGCTTTGTCACAAAATCAGCCAATGCTTTCAGTTCACTCACAGCATTTCCCATCGCAACGCCTGTTCCAGCAAACGAAATCATTTCTCTATCGTTCAGTCCGTCTCCAAAGGCAATGGTATCCTTTTGATCGTAAGGAAGTCTTTCGATGACTCGTTTGATGCCTTCAGCTTTTGATCCGCCTTTTGGCAGAACATCTGTTGACAGCTCATGCCATCTGACAAGGTCAATCTCATTGTAGAATGCCTTATATTGCTCTTCCTCTTCTGCCTTACAAAATAACAGCATTTGAAAAATGTCGTTTTCTTTAAAGAAAGACAAATCGTGCTCAGGATGCTCTGTTTTTAAAGTACCGATTCCTTCATGGATAAACGGATGGTTCGGCACAGACGCCTTCATCGTTTCTTCTCCCATAAAAACAAGCGGATGATCATGACGATCCGCTGTCTCATAAATCCGCTCCATCAGCTCCTGCTTCAGCGGATTACCGTAAATAACATCTCCCTCATACATGACATACTGACCGTTATAAGCAATGAATGAGTCAAGCCCTAATTCTTCTAAAATGGGCTGAATCAGAAAAGGAGAACGCCCAGATGCAATAAAGAGATGATGACCTTTTTCTTTTAATAAATGAACCGCTCGCTTCGTTGACTCAGGTATATTTTTATCATGGTCATATAAAGTACCGTCGATATCAAAGAAGATGACTTTTTTATTCATATCTCGCCCTCCTGTCCTTTGTTATGTATACACACTCCCTTTCATCATACAGAAAGATTTCCGCTTTCGAAACCAAATCCTTTTGAAAACGCCTATTTTCCCACATATATCCATGTAACATTCATTGGAAACATCATATAATACAAGTATATAGAGAGAGCGGAATACGCTGTTTAAGCTTACTTTAAACCGAAAGGAGGCGGCCTGTGATGCTTCGTCGTCTGCGCAAGAAAATTCGAAGACAATGGAAGGACATGCTTCGTAAAAAATCGATTGCTTAAAGGGATCTTTCGCACATTTGCCGAAGGTCCTTTTTTCTCAGAGACTTTTCTTATGCGCGTTTTTTTAATATAATAGAATAAGCGAGTGTAACATACGGTATTTAAGGAGAGATTTGGATGATATATAAGGTATTTTTTCAGGCAAGTACTACTGAGGTACCTGTAAGAGAACACACAGATTCACTATACGTTGAAGCGGTTTCTGAAAGAGACGTACGCGATAAGTTGAAAAAACATAACTACAACATTGAATTCATTCAGCCTGTAGACGGTGCTTTTTTAGACTATGAACGAGAAAGTGAAAATTTTAAAGTATTGGAGCTATGAGAGGAATGAAATTTGTAAAAAACGATCAGGCGGCAGTTTTTGCGCTCGGCGGTTTAGGCGAGATCGGTAAAAACACGTATGGCGTTCAATTTCAAGATGAAATCATTTTAATTGATGCTGGTATTAAGTTTCCTGAAGATGAGCTTCTTGGAATTGACTACGTCATCCCTGACTATACGTACTTAGTTAAAAACGAAGATAAAATCAAAGGTCTTTTCATCACTCACGGACATGAAGATCACATCGGCGGTATCCCTTACCTTCTCAAGCAAGTGAATATTCCAGTTTACGGCGGCAAACTCGCAATCGGCCTACTTCGTAATAAATTGGAAGAGCATGGTCTCTTGAGACAAACAAAACTTCACATTTTTGAAGAAGAAGATACCATTAAATTTAGAAAAACAGCTGTGTCTTTCTTTAGAACGACACACAGTATTCCAGATTCTTATGGAATTGTCGTCAAGACACCTCCTGGGAACATCGTACATACAGGTGATTTCAAGTTTGACTTTACTCCTGTTGGCGAGCCTGCCAATTTAACCAAAATGGCTGAGATCGGAAAAGAAGGCGTACTTTGTCTTTTATCTGATAGTACAAACAGTGAAATCCCAGAATTTACGATGTCTGAAAGACGTGTAGGTGAAAGCATTGATGACATCTTTAGAAAAGTCGACGGACGTATCATCTTTGCCACGTTTGCTTCAAACATTCACAGACTTCAGCAAGTGATTGAGTCTGCTGTTGCCAACGGCAGAAAAGTCGCTGTATTTGGACGCAGTATGGAGTCTGCTATTGATATTGGACAAGATCTTGGCTATATTAAATGTCCAAAAAACACGTTTATCGAACATAATGAAATCAACCGCCTTCCAGCAAACAAAGTAACCATTCTTTGTACTGGTAGCCAGGGTGAACCGATGGCAGCTCTTTCTCGTATTGCGAACGGTACTCACCGCCAGATTTCGATTAACCCTGGAGACACTGTTGTCTTCTCATCTTCACCAATCCCAGGTAACAATATTAGCGTAAGCCGCACCATTAACCAGCTTTATCGTGCAGGCGCTGAGGTCATTCATGGCTCGCTTAATAATATTCATACATCTGGTCACGGCGGACAAGAAGAACAAAAACTGATGCTCCGTTTAATTAAACCAAAATTCTTTATGCCGATTCACGGTGAATACCGCATGCAAAAAACGCATATCAAGCTTGCGAATGACTGCGGCATCCCTGAGGAAAACTGCTTTATCATGGATAACGGTGAAGTTCTTGCACTGAAAGGTGACGAAGCAAGTGTCGCTGGCAAAATTCCATCAGGCAACGTGTATATCGATGGAAGCGGTATTGGCGATATCGGAAACATCGTTTTAAGAGACCGCCGCATTCTTTCTGAAGAGGGTCTTGTCATTGTAGTCGTCAGCATGGACATGAAAGAATTCAAAATCTCTGCTGGACCTGATTTGATCTCAAGAGGTTTTGTCTACATGAGAGAATCTGGAGACCTTATCAACGATGCACAGGATTTAATTTCAAAGCATCTTGAAAAAGTAATGGAACGTAAGACAACTCAGTGGTCTGAAATCAAGAACGAAATTACTGACACTCTTGCACCTTTCCTTTATGAAAAAACAAGACGCCGTCCAATGATCTTACCGATTATTATGGAAGTGTAATCACAAAAAAGAGACACAAGCCGCTTGGCTGTGTCTCTTTTTTTCACCATTCATTGAAAAAACCGCATATATACATATGCGGTTTCTCTTTTTTATGATTGAATTGGGAGATGCTGAAAGTTTCTGACATCAAACAAACCCTTTGTCGTCATTTTCACATCAGGAATGACTGGGAGTGCCAAGAAGGACAGCGTCAAAAATGGATTAAAGTCTAAATTAAAGCCTGTTTCTTTTAACGCTTCATGGAGCGCATGAAGGCTTTCATTTACAAGATGTGCCGGCTGATCTGAAAGTAAACCAGATATCGGTAATGGCAGCGTATGAAGAGACTCGCCATTTTTGACAACAGTCAAACCGCCGCCTGCTTCTTTTAACACGTCAATGGCTTTTACGATATCAGCATCATTTGTGCCAACCGCAATTAAATTGTGAGAATCATGCGCAACCGTTGTTGCAATTGCGCCCTTTTCTAATCCAAAGCCGCTGACAACCCCTATCCCCATTTCAGATAAGCCTTGATGGCGTTCGACAAGCACCATTTTTAATACATCTCTTTCTGTATCACTAGTGAATTGTCCGTTCGTTTCTGAAGGAGAGACTTGTTCTAATTTTGTTTCTAGCTGATTCGGAATAATGCGGATCACATTCATTTTTTGATGAGCTGTGATAGGCAGTGCCAGATCTTGCTCTTGAACGTCTATAGTATGAACAGATTGTAATAATGCTGGACTCGGTACAATTTTTTCGACACCTGGCTTGTACTCTCCATGCTGCGCCACCAATTCTCCTGCAATAAATACGCTGGTGATGTCGACTTGATGAAGATCAGAGACGAGCATAAAATCAGCATCAAAGCCTGGCGCAATGGCTCCCTTTGTTTTGAGGCCAAAACACTCTGCTGCGTTTAAACTTCCCATTTGAAACGCTAAAAATGGATCCAACCCTTCTTTTATAGACATACGTACTTGTTCGTCAATACTTCCCTCTGCCATTAAATCATCTAAATGTTTATCATCGGTACAAAAGAAAAAACGTCTCGCATTCTTTTCATTCACAGCTGGTAAAACGTTTTTCACGTTTTTGGCAACAGAGCCTTCTCTTAGCATGACATACATGCCTCGTTTTACACGTTCAAGGGCTTCGCTGGCTGTTGTTACCTCATGATCTGTTTGGACACTCGCTGTGCGGTAAACGTTTATTAATCGGTCTGTTAAGCCTGCTAGATGGCCATCAATCAGTTTATGTTCGTTTTGTGCATCAAGCAGCTTTTGAAGCATATCTTCTTCTGCCTGCTCTACACCGACGTAATCCATCACCTCAGCAAGACCAAGAACCTCTTTCTCTTGATACAAAGGCTTTAAATCTTTCGCTTTTAAGACAGCACCTGATCGTTCAAAACTGACTGCCGGTACGCAGGATGGCAGCATGAAATAAATATTTAAGGCAGCTTTTCTCGCTTCTTCCAGCATAAAACGGATGCCTGAGATCCCTGACACATTGGCAATTTCATGCGGGTCTGTTACGACAGTTGTCACACCGTGCGGGACGACAGCTTTGGAGAATTCAGCAGGGGTCACCATAGAGGACTCGATATGAACGTGGCCATCAATAAAACCGGGTACAAGCATTTGATCTGCTGCATCCAGCTCCTGTTCTCCCTCGTACTCTCCAATCCCTACTATTTGTCCATTTTCAACAGCGACATCAGCGTCTATCCATTCCTGGTTAAACACGTCCATAACCTTCGCATGTTTAATCACTAGGGCTGCTCTTTTTCTCTTTGCAGCTACTTCAATTTGATGTCTGAAAAGCTCCTTATCCAACGACACTGCCTCCTCCAAGTAAACAATATAATGTTTCTTATCGTAAACGAATCTGTTTGCCCAGTCAATGACATTTAGAGAAAATCATCCAGATAAAAAGGCTGATTTTTATTTCTGAATAGTGATAATTGCACGAAAAATATGATGATTGACTTTTGCTGTTTATGCAGAACAAAACAGCCCTTTTTTAGTGTCTTCTTCTCTCCTCACTGTCCGTCCTGTGTGTACACAACAATATAAAAAACACCCCGCTCCGGAGTGTTTAATAATCGTTCTGCATTTCTCGTTTTTCAAAGCGTCCAATATCGGCTACTGCCCCGATGACAATCAGAATATCTTCTTTTTGTATCATTTCATCTGCGAGTGGTGAAACAATCACTTCTTTTCCACGCTTTATCGCCACAATATTAATGCCATATCTCGCTCTAATATCGAGATCTAAAAGAGAATGCCCTGCAAGCCTGCTGTTGGCAACGATTTCAATGAGGCTGTACTCATCTGACAGCTCAAGATAATCTAATACATTGTTGGAGATGATTTTATGTGCAATTCGTCTGCCCATGTCTCGCTCTGGATGAACGATGCGATCGGCCCCAATTTTATTTAGTACCTTTTCGTGATAGTCGTTTTGTGCCTTTACTGTGACCATTTTGACGCCAAGCTCTTTCAGCATAATCGTCGTCAAAATACTGGCCTGAATGTTTTCACCAATCGCAACGATGACATGATCAAAATTACGAATACCGAGATTTTTTAAAACCGATTCGTCTGTCGAATCGCCAATGACCGCATGTGAAGCAATTTTCGCGTATTCGTTCACTCGATCTTCATTCATATCCATGGCCATGACTTCAAGTCCTTCTTCGCTCAGCGCTTTGCAAATACTTCCGCCAAAGCGTCCAAGACCAATGACTGCATATTCCTTTTTCATGTTCAGACTCCTTTTATCTCACTTACCATGCATTTTACTACGGTTTGATTAATGAATCCATATGCGAGCGAATTTTTTTACGGAACGCTTCACTTAAGTAGAGGTCTGCTCCTTTTTCAATTTCACTGCGGTAATGACCTGGTGGAGCAATTTCTTCGCTCTTTTGAAGAACAAGAAAGGTTAAACAGTCCTCATATATTTGATCACCTATTTTGACATCGACAAAAGCTGGACGATATGTGCCCTCATATACGCCTTCTCGTTTGTACAAATATCGAATGGCCTCAAAAGGAACCTCATATAAAACGCCCTCTGTTTCTCCGCCGTCTTCTACCATATCGGCTCTTGACCCATCAGGCCTCACCAATGTAAATCTAGTTGTAAAGCCGTTCAGAGCACCACCGCCGATGATTTGTTTAAAATAATGATCGACTTCTGCCAGTTTAAATCTTGCATCATCCATACAAGAGCCATAGGCAAAATAATAGAAGGATGCCGGCCTCTGCTGCCATAGTCTATATTCCTTCCAGCAGCCACTCTCGATTTCCTTCAGCGCTGATGCCTTCTGTTTTGGTAAAGTGTATGTAATAGCCGCCACCAGCCCCCGGTCTGTCATGACATCGACCACCTGCTTGTCATACCCTTCCTCAAGTAAATCTATCTTATTCAGCGTGCTTGCGGTTACCTCGTACAATTCTCCATATACTGTGCTTTTTTCTTCTGGAACGCACGCAGGGTATCCTTGACCTGTATCATAGATTTTGCCGCTGATCCAAGCTGATTTAGCTAATAGTCTGCTTTCTTTCATATATGTCTCGTGGTGTTCTTCATGCTGCAGAAGCGTCCCATATACAAATAAAGCTTTCGCCTTCATGAAATCACGTCCTCTCGCCTTGCTGCTGTCTGCTTTTTTGACACACAGGTAAATAGATATGAAAAGTTGTACCTTTTCCCAGCTCACTGACCACATCCATCCTACCGTGATGATCTTTTAAAATCGTTGCACAGATGGTGAGGCCAAGTCCCGTCCCTTCTGTTTTCGTGGAGAAGAAAGGATCATAGATTTTCTGAATATCCTCTTCAGACATCCCTTTTCCTTCATCTTGAATGGTAATTTTCCATTCGTTCATCACTTTTTCTGTTGATATGTATATGCTGCCGCCTTCAGGCATTGCCTCAATGGCATTTTTGATTAAATTAATGAACAGCTGCTTCATTTGATTAGCGTCTGCTAATATAGCTCCGGCATCCTGCTTTTTAAATGGCTGTTTGAGATCAATATTCGAAAGGACTGCATTGGTTTTTAGCAATGTAATGACCTGCTCTAACAGTCCATGAAGCTGAACTTCTTGAAAATGGACCGACTGCGGCTTTGCCAGCACAAGCAGTTCACTTAAAACAAAATCAATCCGTTTAATTTCGGAAAAGATAATGTCAAAATAATCGGTTCTTTCAGGATATTGAGTTTTCATTAGCTGCAAAAAGCCGTTTACTGAGGTCAGCGGATTTCTGACTTCATGGGCGATTCCAGCGGCGATTTGTCCTGCAACGGCCAGCTTTTGCGCCTGCATTTGCAATTGTTGATTTGACCTTTCAAGCTCAAGCTTTGCCAGCTTTTGTTTTGTAATATCTGCAACTGTTCCTATACCTCCAGTAAACTGGTGCTCTTCATCAAAGTAGAGCTTATAATGAACGTCTCCCCATACTTTCTTTCCCTCTTTATGAAGAAGCTGGAGCTCGATCCGTCCTGAATCTTTATGCTCTTTGATGACAGATGACAAATGCTGAATAACTCTTTCTTCTTGATCAAAGTACTGATTGTACATCGTACCTAGACATTCATCTATGTCATAGCCGGTCATTTGTTTCCATGCTTGATTTAAGAAAATGATTTGCCCTTTTTCATCTGTTTCAAAGACGATTTCCTGCAAGTTATCTGTAATTCGATTCAGCCGCTCTGTCAGTTCGTGTGCTTCTTTTTCTCTCTTATTTAGATCTGACACAAGCAAAGTCAAGCGGTCTATATATCCTGAGACAACCCAGATCCCTGCTAACACAACGACTGTAAAGGCTAAATCGAGCGGCCAATTAATTTGATAGCCGCCTAGATAATAAAAGAAATCCCAGCTTATGATTAAGATAAATGCAAGAACAGATAACACGATCCGCACTTGATATGTTTTGTTCAAATGATTCCACCTGCCGCCCTGAGATTCTTTGTCAATTGTACCATTTTCCACTTATTTTTTGAGGGAGATGGGGCATTTTTAAGGAACTTTTTTAAAGAAAAATAGCCTGTTCTCAGCACAAAGGAAGAGAGCAGGCTATTTCGATTACTGCTGAAGAGCTTCTTGCAGCTCTTTTAACAGCAGTTCTGCGCCTTCAGCGCTTAATGTAATTTGACCATTTCCGTATTCATGGTTCTCTGATGTAATCTCACCAGTCATGAGACAAACGCCCTCTGGCTGATATTTTTTCAAGACGATTTTATCTCCATCTATAAAAAATTCCATACTGTCTTTAATAGCGATATCAAGTGCTCTTCTCAATTCGATTGGCATGACAATACGCCCTAGTTCGTCTACTTTTCTTACGACTCCGATAGATTTCAATTTCGTTCCCTCTTTCTTTCATTAGCTCAAGATCAATCTGTTTTTCACCAATTGATATATCGTAGACGTAAGAGATTCTTAAAAGGTTTCTCCTCTATAAAAATTTTTTTCATAAAAGAAAAAACAAAGGGAAAATTTATTGTGATTGTCAAAATGATACTTGAATTTTACAGATTCATTTCAAGGTGATCACAAACCCCCACAAATGACATCAACCCTCTGAACTTTTAAATGTAAAATTGTTTAAAACAGCAAAAATAGAGATTGGGTGAAAACATGTTTCAAAATGCCGAAATTGGAATTGATTTAGGAACAGCTAACATATTGGTTTATAGTAAAAATAAGGGAATTATTTTAAATGAACCGTCCGTCGTGGCAGTCGATACAGAAACAAAGACTGTACTTGCCGTCGGATCAGAAGCAAAAGAAATGATCGGGAAAACACCTGGGAAAATTGTTGCGATCCGTCCGATGAAAGACGGTGTTATCGCTGATTATGATATGACAACAGATTTACTTAAACAAATCATGAAAAAAGCAGGAAAAAATATCGGGTTTACCTTTAGAAAACCAACTGTCGTTGTATGTACACCTTCTGGATCAACAGCTGTTGAGCGCCGCGCCATCAGCGATGCTGTGAAAAACTGTGGAGCAAAACATGTGCATTTAATTGAAGAACCTGTTGCAGCTGCAATCGGTGCTGATCTTCCGGTAGACGAGCCTGTTGCGAACGTCGTAGTCGATATTGGCGGCGGAACAACAGAAGTTGCGATTATTTCATTTGGCGGTGTTGTCTCTTGTCATTCGATCCGAATTGGCGGCGATCAGCTGGATGAAGATATCATTACGTTTGTCAGAAAGAAATATAACCTATTAATCGGCGAACGGACTGCCGAGCAGGTGAAAATGGAAATTGGGTATGGCCTTATTGAGCATGAGCCTGAATCATTAGAAGTGCGCGGGCGCGACCTTGTGACAGGTCTGCCAAAAACGATCACACTTGTCTCTCATGAAATTCAAGGCGCCATGCGAGAATCACTTCTTCATATTTTAGAAGCGATTCGTGCCACATTAGAGGACAGCCCTCCAGAGCTAAGCGGAGATATTGTAGACCGCGGCGTCATTTTAACTGGCGGAGGCGCTCTTTTAAATGGAATTCAAGAATGGCTTTCTCAAGAGATTGTTGTTCCAGTTCATATTGCAGCTAATCCACTTGAGTCTGTTGCCATTGGAACAGGTCGTTCATTAGAAGTCATCGACAAATTGCAAAAAACTTTAAAATAATCTTCTTGTTCTACTTCTTTTTTCGTCATTTCGATCATATCGTGAGAAATGGATAAACGTGAAGGAGGAAGAACATGTTGCTTGATTTAGGTAAACGGGTCGTTGTCACAGTCATTTTAACGGGTATTATTTTAGGGGGAATGAGCCTGTCGTTTTCACATATGCCGCCTTCTAATGCACAGCCTGTGAAACAACTGAACCGCTAAAAAAGCCGCACGAAAGCGGCTTTTTTATTTTGGCTTTAAGCGTGCTCCCCATTTTCCTTTTCGGTCATAAATCTGATATGATGAACATGACTAAAGGAGGGTTTTTTATGAGTTCATTTGAAAAACAACTAGATCAATATGCTAAGACCATCGTTGAAGTCGGTGTGAATGTACAAAAGGGGCAGGAAGTGGTTGTATCCGCATTTACTGAATCTGCACACCTTGTTCGTCTTGTCGCGAAACACGCATATGAGCGCGGGGCGAAAAACGTACATATCCGCTGGAGTGATGGTGTTCTCACCCGTTTAAAATTTGAACATGCGCCACAGGATGTCTTTGAGCAATTCCCAGAATGGGAAGCACAGATGATGGAGACCATCGCAAAACGCGGCGGTGCTTTTATTACCATCCTGTCAGAAAGCCCTGACCTTCTGCGAGGCATTGATTCGAAAAAAATCGCTGCACAGCAAAAAGCTGCTGGTTCAGCACTACATACATATCGTCAATACGTTCAATCTGACAAAGTCGCTTGGACGGTCGTAGGTGCTGCATCAAAAGAATGGGCGAAAAAGATTTTCCCTGATCATACAGATGAAGAAGCTGTCACTTTATTGTGGGATCAAATCTTTAAAGTCGCACGCGCTGATCAAGCAGATCCTGTTGAGGCTTGGAAAAAGCATGATGCGTCATTAAATGAAAAGGTCAAAATACTCAATGAACGCCACTACCACAAGCTTCATTATGAAGCACCGGGCACAGACCTAACGATTGAACTTCCAGAGCAGCATATTTGGGTAGGTGCTGGCAGCGTAAGTGAACGCGGCGTTTCCTTCATGGCCAACATGCCGACAGAAGAAGTCTTTACCGTACCGAAAAAAGACGGTGTAAATGGGACAGTCTCAAGCACTAAGCCGCTCAGCTATGCCGGAAACATCATTGATGAATTTTCATTAACCTTTGAAAATGGCCGGATTGTGGATGTGAAAGCAAAAGAAGGCGAAGATATTTTAAAATCTCTCGTTGAAACAGATGAAGGCTCTCATTATCTAGGTGAGGTTGCCCTCGTACCAGATGATTCACCAATTTCTAACTCCAATATTCTTTATTACAATACACTTTACGATGAAAATGCATCAAATCACCTTGCGATCGGCAGCGGATATGCGTTTAATATCGAAGGCGGAAAAGAAATGAAACGAGAAGAATTGGATGCAGCGGGTGTGAACAGCAGTATTACACACGTTGATTTCATGATTGGTTCAAAGGAAATGAATATTGACGGGATTACAAAAGACGGGAAACGCGAACCGATCTTCCGAAATGGAAACTGGGCGATTTAATCAAAAAAAGACATCCATAGGATGTCTTTTCTTTGTTATGCGTAAAGCTCTTCAAGTCTTTTTTTTATGTCTTGATCTGATAAGAACTCATCATATGTTGTTTGTTTATCGACGATGCCATTTGGCGTCACTTCGATAATTCGGTTTGCGACTGTTTCAACAAACTGATGGTCATGAGATGAGAAGAGCATTGCTCCTTTAAAGCTCATGAGGCCGTTATTCAGCGCTGTAATGGATTCTAGGTCTAAGTGGTTCGTTGGCTCATCCAGCAGCAAAATATTCGCTCCAGACAGCATCATTTTTGATAACATACAACGAACCTTTTCTCCTCCTGATAAGACACTTGCTTTTTTCTTCACTTCTTCCCCAGAGAAAAGCATACGTCCTAAGAAACCACGCAGGAAGCTTTCACTTTGATCGTTCGGAGAATATTGACGAAGCCAATCAACGAGATCAACATCGTTTCCTTCAAAATATTCACTATTGTCTTTCGGGAAAAAGGCTTGTGACGTTGTGACACCCCATTTAAATGATCCGCTGTCTGGCTCCATTTCACCAGCAAGGATCTTAAATAAAGTGGACACAGCAAGCTCATTACGGCTTAAGAACGCAATTTTATCTTCGCGGTTCATAATAAAGCTGACATTATCAAGTACTTTCACACCGTCAATTGTTTTTGATAGACCTTCTACTTGAAGGACATCATTTCCGATTTCGCGCTCTGGCGCAAAATGAACATACGGATATTTACGTGAAGACGGCTTAATGTCGTCTAAAGAGATTTTATCAAGCAATTTCTTTCTTGATGTCGCTTGCTTCGATTTAGAAGCGTTCGCACTAAACCGGGCAACGAATTCTTGAAGCTGCTTAATTTGTTCTTCTTTTTTCTTATTTGCTTCTTGGCTTAATTTCAGCGCTAACTGGCTGGACTCATACCAAAAATCATAGTTACCGACGTATACTTGGATTTTTCCGAAATCAAGGTCCGCAATATGTGTACATACTTTGTTTAAGAAATGTCGATCATGCGAAACGACGATGACGGTATTTTCAAAGTTAATGAGGAACTCTTCGAGCCACTGGATTGCTTGTAAGTCCAAGTGGTTCGTCGGCTCATCGAGAAGAAGAACGTCAGGCTTGCCGAATAAAGCTTGAGCTAAAAGTACTTTTACCTTTTCAGAACCGCCAAGCTCAGACATTTTCTTCGATTGAAGGCTTTCTGGAATGCCAAGACCCTTTAATAGGATCGCTGCTTCACTTTCCGCTTCCCATCCGTTTAATTCAGCAAACTCACCTTCAAGCTCGGCTGCACGAATCCCGTCTTCATCTGAGAAATCAGGTTTCATATAGATCGCATCTTTCTCCTGCATCACGTCATATAGACGTTTGTGACCCATGATGACGACTTTTAGCACTTCAAACTCTTCGTATTCAAAGTGGTTCTGTTTTAAAATCGCTAAACGCTCACCAGGGCTCATATGAACATCACCCGTTTGAGCCTCAATTTCTCCAGAAAGAATCTTTAGGAACGTTGATTTACCAGCTCCATTGGCACCAATTAATCCGTAGCAGTTGCCAGGAGTGAATTTAATATTTACTTCTTCAAATAGTTTACGATCAGCAAAGCGCAAACTAACATTATTTACTGCAATCATTTATTAATCCTCCATCACTCATTCATCATTATGAAGTATAACATGAATAACGTTTGATAGAAACGTCTCTCGCTAAGAACGAAGGCTTTTTGTCCATTATGGTATAATAAACGGGAATGATTGATTGAAGGAGTTCGGGCGATTTGAGATTACTCACACTGATGGAATACTGTTTATTGATTTTCTTTATGGGCATTTATTTATCTGCAACAGGCTTTAATGCGAAGGACTTTGGCCTTTATATTGGGCTTGTCCTCATTTACACACTGGTCCACATCTTTTCCAAACGCTTTTTACAAAAGCAGGGAAAAGAAAACCAAAAAATCGGATTGTTTCGATCCGTATTAGCCATTACCGGATCTGTGTTCGCTTCGGTACTAGCCATTGTGATCATTGTTACAGTGCTCACGCCAAATTAAAAACGACCCTTCTGTAAGGGTCGCTCGTTCAAGCACCTTTCTCTTGCCTCTGAGAAGGTGCTTTTATTTTGTCTGTCGAATGTCGCCAAACGGGAAGAAAACAAATTCTGATGTCCCGACAACCCGATCCTTTTCAATGAGGCCAAGTCCATTTCTGCTGTCCATGGAATTGAGTCTATTGTCCCCCATCACAAAGTAATCGTTTTTCGGTACTTTCACTGGACCAAAATCTCCAGTTAAATGCACTTCATACTCTTTCGCATGCGCCTTGTTCTCTTTTAAATAAGGCTCATCTACTTTTTTACCATTAATGTAAAGCGTATCATCCTTCATTTCAATCGTATCACCTGGAAGGCCGATCAATCGTTTGACATAATGAATCTTCTGACCATCTTTTCCATTAATAATCACGATGTCACCGCGTTTCACACCACCGAGATAGTTAATGGTTTTGTTGACAAACAGCTTTTCCCCGTCATGAAGTGTCGGTTCCATTGACTCTCCTTCCACCACATACGGTTCAAATATAAATGTACGGATGAGCAAGACGAGCGCAAGTGCAATTAAAATGGCTTTGATCCATTCAAACAGTGAACTTTTCTTCTCTGTTTTGGCTTGCTTCGCATCAGATTGAATGTCATTTTCGTTTTGTTTGTTTTCTTCGTTCAAAATACTGCTTCCTCCTAAGACTTTCTGCTAAAAGACTTGAAACGTGAATTGAATAACTTTACTTTATCATATGTCATTTAAAAATTCACAAGACAACCATCTAATTAGATATTTTTTCCTAATTCACTGATGATTAAACAAAAAGAAGCACCGTTTTTCACGATGCTTCTCTTCTGCATTACGCTTCTTGTTGAACCGGTTTTTTCAAAATACCCAGTAAAATCGCTGTCACAACGGCACCGATTAAGATGCTGATGATGTAAAGAACTGGATGATTTGTTACCCAGAAAACAAATAGTCCGCCATGCGGTGCAGGAAGCGTCACTCTAAAGAATTCCGTTAATCCACCAGCAACTGCTGCACCAATAACAGCTGAAGGAATCACACGAAGAGGATCTGCCGCCGCAAATGGGATCGCCCCTTCAGTGATGAAGGCTGCTCCCATGAAGTAGCATGTAATCCCTGCTTCACGGTCACGTTTTGAGAACTTATTTCTAAAGATCGTTGTTGCAAGTGCAATACCTAGTGGTGGAACCATTCCGCCTGCCATAATTGCAGCATGCGGTGCATAGTTGCCAGCAGCAATCATTGCAAGACCAAATGTGTAAGCCGCTTTGTTAATTGGGCCACCCATATCAATTGCCATCATACCAGCTAAAATAATACCCATTAAAACAAGGTTTCCAGTACCTAATGATTCAAGCCAATGTGTTAATCCGTCCATCACCATTTTCACTGGTGTGTTGACAATATAATGCATGATAATGCCTGTAAAGAAAATACCGAACAATGGATACAGCAGAACCGGTTTAATCCCGTCGAGTGTCTGCGGTACGAATGTGAATACTTTTTTGAGCAGTACAACAATGTAACCTGCTAGGAAACCAGCAATCAGTCCACCTAAGAACCCTGCACCTGCTGCTGACGCCATAAATCCACCGACCATACCTGGCGCAAAACCTGGACGATCTGCAATACTCATGGCAATAAATCCAGCTAATACCGCAACGATTAAGGCAAGCGCATTATCGCCGCCAATTCCTTTTAAGACAGCTGCAAATGAATTAAATGAAGGGTCCTTAGGATCTGCTGAATTAATTCCCCAGAAGAATGAAATCGCAACTAATATACCGCCTCCGACAACAAATGGAAGCATGTTACTTACACCACTCATTAAGTGCTTGTAAAATCCGCTTCTTCCTTTGCCAGATGATTCAGTTTCGTCTTTAGAAGAACTGCCGCCTGAACCTTTATAAATCGGCGCATCTTGATTGATGGCTTTTTCAATTAATTCCTGCGGACGGCGAATACCAGCTGTTACAGGGACTTCAATGACATGTTTGCCTTTAAAGCGTTCCATTTCAACTTGCTTGTCCGCTGCCACAATGATGGCTGGTGCTTCTTCAATTTCTTTTGCTGTAAGGGCATGTTTAATACCGCCAGAGCCGTTTGTTTCAACTTTAATGTCAACGCCCATTTCTTTTGCTTTTTCTTTCAAAGCATCTGCTGCCATAAATGTATGTGCAATGCCGGTCGGGCAAGCTGTTACCGCTAAAATTTTAGCAGGTTTTCCTTCTGCAGCCGGCTCTTCTTGAACTTCCTCTTCTTCTTCATCATCTTGATCATGTGTATTGATGATCTCAATGATTTCATCTTCAGTCGCCGCTTCAAGAAGCTGCTTTCGAATTTCTTCACGCATAAGAAGTGTAGATAAACGAGAAAGTGCCTCTAAGTGCGTGTTGTTTGCGCCTTCAGTTGCGGCAATCATAAAGACAAGATGACTCGGCTGAGCGTCCAGTGATTCATAATCTACACCAGCAGTGGAGCGGCCAAATGCAATGGCAGGCTCTTTTACACTTGCTGTTTTAGCGTGCGGGATGGCAATTCCTTCACCAATACCAGTAGAGCTCTGTTTTTCACGATTAATCACAGCTTCTTTATAGCCCTCTTTATCATTTAACTTGCCTGCTGTATCTAAAACAGTGACAAGCTCTTCAATGACTGCTTCTTTCTGCTGGCTGTCTAATTGAAGCTTAATGGTATGCTTCGTGAGTAGTTCTGTAATTTTCATGATGACTCCTCCTTTAAATGCGTGTGACTTTTACTTGTGGTAATAGTGTGTCGACAAGCTCTTTTGTGCCAAGCTCCTCAGAAAAGGCTGTAGCGCTTCCTGAAGTGACACCAAGCTTAAATGACTCTTCAATTGAAAGGCCTTTTGAAACGCCGGCTAAAAACCCTGCAACGACTGAATCCCCTGCTCCAACTGAATTAACGAGCGTTCCTTTTGGAACATTGGACTGATAGATTCCTTCTTTACTGAATAAGAGGGCGCCATCACCAGCCATGGAGACGATGACATGCTCAGCACCTTGTTCTAACAGCTTTTTCCCATAAGGAATGGCTTCTGCTGCTGATGAAATACTCGTCTCAAACATTTCACCCAGTTCATGATGATTTGGCTTCATTAAGAACGGTTTCATGTCTGCTGCTTTTTTTAACGCTTCGCCAGAAATATCAAGAACAACTCTTACACCTTGCTCCTGGCAAACTTCAGCAATACGCTCATATGTGTTATGAGGTAATGATGAAGGAATGCTGCCAGCTAAAACAACGACATCTCCTTCAGTCAATGAAGAAAATTGAGATAGAAACGACTCAAATTGCGCTTCAGTAATAGATGGGCCGAGTCCGTTGATTTCTGTCTCTTCACCTGTTTTTAGTTTTACATTGATCCTTGTATCTTCTGACACCTCGTGAAAGGCTGTTTGTAATTGTTCGTTCTGTAAAAAATTTTGAATATATTTGCCTGTAAATCCACCAATGAATCCAAGTGCTTTCGATTCAACACCGTGACGTTTTAATAGCCTTGAGACATTGATTCCTTTACCACCTGGATATTTTTGATCATAGGTTGAACGATTTAAACCGCCGACTGCAAAATCCTCCACGTGTACGATGTAATCAACTGATGGGTTTAAAGTAACTGTATAAATCATGTTTTCACTACCTTTATAACCGTTTTTTCATGGTAATTATCGAATGAATCTTCTTTTGCGTCGTTTGTGATAATGGTGGCTTCCTGTAAACTAGCAAAGGTTGAAAACGATATTTCGCCAAACTTTGAGGCATCTGATAAGATATAGGTTTTTTTCGCCTGTTTCATGGCTCTTTTTTTCATGAGTGCTTCCTCTGGATCAGGTGTTGTAAAACCCGCCTCGGGATGAATGCCATTTGTCCCAACAAAGCTTTTGTCAAAACGATAATTCTCCATCGCTGTCAAAGCTGCGGCTCCAACCATGGCTCCTGTTCGATGTTTCACTGATCCGCCTATCAAGTAAAAGGTAATACCTTTTCTCATGAGGGCTTCAATGTGCATCACACCGTTTGTCACCACGACAATATCTTGATCTGGATCGATATATTCAATCATTTGCTGTGTGGTTGTACCAGCATCTAAATAAATACAGTCGCCCTGTTTTAAAAGAGATGCCGCCGCCTCTGCTACCAATGACTTTTCTTGAAGGTTTTTGGCAGATTTCTCAAATACATCTGGTTCAAGGCGAATACTCGAAATCTTGGCTGCTCCTCCATGAACCCTTTTAAGAAATCCTTTTTCTTCAAGGGCTGATAAATCTCTTCTAATTGTAGATTCAGACGCATCCGTCATCATCGTTAAGTCCTGTATTTTAATGACATCATTTTCTTCCAAGCTGTCGATTATGAGTTGATGTCTTTCCGGTGTTAACATGCGAACACCCCTTTTGAAAACGTATTCATTTTGCGCGCACCTTTATTGTAATCGCTTTTTTCAACATTATCAATACAAAACAATCAAATACATTCAATAACTATCAAAATCTTTCACCATGGTCATCTTACCTTTATATGTACCATTTGTAAACTGAAAAATATGTGACAATAAGATGAAAGTCATGATATTAGCATTTCTATCATTTTTTATTTCATTCAATGGAACTAAAAAAAGCTTTTATGCGATTTGCATAAAAGCTTTTGATGGGTAATGAAGGCGAATGTAAACTGTTTGTATGCTTCTTTCCTCTTCGATTTATTCATACCTGAGCGATTCAATAGGGTCTAGTCTCGCTGCTTTATTCGCAGGAATTAACCCAAAAACAATACCAATGAGCATACTAAACAGTACGCCTCCACATACTACTTGCCAAGATACAAGAGACGGCCAGCCGGCAAATAGTGATACTAACGAAGCTCCGCCTAAACCAAGTGCAATCCCCATCAACCCGCCGATGAGTGTTAAAACGACAGACTCAATTAAAAACTGGACGAGGATTTGAGCCCTTGTTGCTCCCATCGCCTTTCGAATACCGATTTCTCTTGTCCTCTCTGTCACAGAAACGAGCATAATATTCATCACACCGATTCCGCCAACAAGTAAAGAGATCCCGGCTATTGAGCCAATGATCGTTGTCATAACGGATGTTATTTGACCAATCCCTTCTGCGATTTCTTCCATATTGATCATTTCGTAAGCATCTTCTGTATGATGATTTTCATTTAATATGGCAGCCGCGCTCTTTCCTACTTCCTTCATTTGATCAGCATGTGCGACTTGAATAGACAACTTATCATATTCACTCATACCAAGTGTGGAGGTGAGCATCGCAAATGGGACATAGATTTCATTCATATCAAATGAAAACATCCCTTTCTGTTTTGCTAACACACCGATGACTTCAACTGGCTGTCCGTTCATCCAAATCAGTTCGCCTAATGCCTTTTGTCCGTTGAATAGTTCTTTTTGTAAGCCATCTGAGATAAGAGCAGCTCTTCTGCCGCTTCTAAAATCAATATCTCTTAAATCCTGTCCTTCTGCGATTTGTAATGAATGTACATTTGTATACCCTTCATTTATACCGTTAACTGTCGCATCAACTGTCGTATCTTGAAACCTCAGCTGCATTCCTTGTGCAGTCGAGGAGGCGACCTGCTCCACCCCGTTGATTGTCCTAATGCTTTTTATGTCTTCCTCAGTAAATGATGCTTCGAATAAGGCATTTGGATTTGCATTTAATTCTTCGTCAGAAGGCGTATATGTCATATCAATGGTATTGTTTGGACCTGAAATCGATCCTTTTAACATTTGCTCACCGCCTTGACCGATCGCCACGACTGCAATGACTGATCCAACACCAATAATAATCCCAAGCATCGTTAAAATAGAACGTAATTTATGAGCTAAAACCGAATTCAGCGCTATTTTGATATTTTCAAAGAGTTTCATTCATAGCGTCCCCTTGTATCCATCTATCTTCAACAAGCCGTCCATCTCTCACAACGACAGTCCGATTTGTATACGCAGCTATTTCTTCTTCATGGGTGACAAGCACAATCGTTGTCCCTTCCTCATTCAGCTGTGTAAACTGTTCCATAATTGAGATGCTTGTTTTTGAGTCGAGAGCACCAGTCGGTTCATCTGCTAAAATCAGCTGAGGCTTATTGACAATCGCTCGTGCAATTGCCACCCTTTGCTTTTGTCCTCCTGACAACTCACTTGGCATATGTTTCATTCGATCTGCCAAACCAACCTTTTCCAGTGCCAATTCCGCACGTTCTTTTCTTTCCTTTTGACTGATCCCAGCGTAAATCATCGGCAGTTCCACATTGCGCCTCGCATTTAACCTTGGCAGCAGATGAAATTGCTGAAAAACAAATCCAATGGATTGATTTCGAATGACCGCAAGCTCCTGGTCCTTTGCTGCTGACAGCTCTGTACCTTGAAAATGATATTGTCCTGTCGTTGGGCGGTCTAAACAGCCAATAATATTCATTAATGTTGATTTTCCAGAGCCGGACGGGCCCATAATGGACATATACTCGCCTTTTTCAATGACAAGATTCATATCACTTAATACATCAAATGTTTCGTGTGCGACCTCATAGCTTTTTGTCACGTTGGAAAGCTGAATCATTCAGCATTCACTTCCATTCCGTCATACATGTCATCTGTTGGATGAGCAATGATTTGATCCTCTGCCTTGACACCTTTTGTCACTTCAAGATCATGACCTGACGTTTCCCCTATGACCACTTTTACTTTTTTCAATTCATTTTTTTCAACAACATAAACGTATTGTCCATCAGTCTCTTTTTTTACCGCTGTTTCAGGAATTGTTTGCGCTTGGCGCTTATCTGTTTGAATTTCCATGATCATTTTAAAACCAGGCTTCGCCTCAGGTTTCTTTCCCTTTATTTCTACCTCAACAGGATATTGAACCGTTTGGTCGCTCGAAGTTGTTTCGACTGCTGTCTGGACAGGAATAGTGCCTACTTTTTTCACGACTCCTTGCCAGCTCTTCCCGCGAATGACATCAGACGTTACCTTCACTTTTTGTTTCTTTTTGATTTTTATGGCATCATACTCTGAGATCAAACCCCGCACGGTCATTTTTTTATCATGACCAATATGGATGATCGGCTGCCTTTCTTCCGCCTTGCCTGCCCCTGCCTCTTGCTCAATGGAAATCACTGTTCCATCAATTTTACTATGTACGGTTAAATCTTCTATTTGAGCCTTTACTTTTTCTTGGCTGATCTCTGCTTGCTTTTGTTCTAATTCAGCCGCTTTCAGTTCTAATTGAAGCTGATCTCGCTCGCTTTTGATATTAACGCCTGCTTTTTTCTCCTCTAATTCACTCAGCCGATTTTGCAATTGTTCCAGTTTTAATGTACTTGATTCAACGGCTAGTGCTTGCTGCTGCTCTTCAAACTCCAGTTCCTTATTTTCATATGTAAGAAGCGGCGTTCCAGCCTTTACCTTTTCCCCTTCTTTCACAGCAATTCCCTTCAATTTCCCCTTTTCCTCTTCTTCATAGATGAACTGCTCTTCAGAGAATGAAAGTGTCCCCGGTGTCATCACGGTAGAGGTGATTTCTTTTGGCGTGAGTTTGACTGTTTTAATCGCTGCTGTAGAAGCAGGCTTTGCTTGGTTTTTCGCAATATTAAATCCAATAAATAGTCCAATCACAATAATTAAAATAGATCCGATGATGATTTTCTTTCTCATAAAAACCTTCTACCCCCAGCTTACTGATATGTTAATTGCTGTTCCTACATATTGAAAAATTAACGTTAAGATATAAAAAACGCCTATAATCACCCAAGAAATTCTCGGTGATATACGCCCAACTTGGATGAATAAAAAGCCAGTTAAAACAAGATTCCAGATCACAAATAGATCGATATTGGCTAACACCGCCTGCCATGGACCAGAAATTCGAATGAGCGCGTTTAACGAGGTAACCGTGATGTCTTTTGGAACATGAAAAAGGATGACTGCCAAATGAGAAATAATTGTCCCAATGATCGTAACGGGTGTAATGAACAGGACCGCTGAAAAAAGCTGCCGAAATGATGCATCACCTTTCGCTAAAAAAACGATGAACTTATATATAGCCGCATTGATGACAATTCCAAATACGAGACCAATGAGCGTCACCACATAAACAACAGGTACCGGCAAACTTAAATCTGCCCACATTCCCTTATTTACGAGCTCAGACAAATAAGTCACAACGACTGTTAAAATAAGCACACAAGATAAAGGCCACCAAACAACTGGATTTTCCCATACTCTTTTCAGGTGCTCTGATGGTCTTGTACTCACTCCAATGATTGTAGGTTTGTCCATGTTTTCTTTCATCAAATGTCATCCTCTCTATGTCAAGCAAGTATGCAAACGCACAATAACGCTCTTTTTCTTTCTATTTTATCAAAAGATTGCCAATAAGTGATCGAACATTTGATTTTCTTATTTTCGTTGAGAAAAAATTTTATCTATTATTCTATTTTCACGAAAGAAACCCTTCAAATGACCTCATGATCCGACCATATTCATACCAAGAATCGTGCTTTTACTGACCTAAAAACATTTTATTAAGTAAACAATATGTCTTTCGGAATAAATATCCTTTTCTTTTGGATTCGCATGGTCTTAGATAGACACAACAATTTTTTGTTAAAATAATCCTAGTAATTTCGACAAATCCCGGCTTTATAGGACTATGATTGGTTTCTTTTACAGAACAAATAAGTCTTTAGTATCAATACTTTCATATTAAAAAATTAAAAATAAAGGGATTTTACTTGATCAAAAGTTATTTTTTCATATAATGTAAAATAGAGGTAGGTTAAATGATAGTGGAAATGGAGTCAAGTGAATGTTAAGAGAAAAATTGAAAATGCAATTGATTTTACTGTATGAAAAGGAACAAGAAGCATGGCAATACTTTCGAAAGGAAAGAGAATCGATTTATCATGAGCTCAAATTACTTGATATGAAAGAAAGCAGACCTTCTAATGACAAAATATACTACGCTGCAAGATGTGTAGATATTATCAAAGAGAAAAAGGGAAGCATTGTGAGCACAAAAGAATTAAAGGAACAGCTTCAAGCCCAAACAGATTTCAATGTGAGACGAATCAGCGAATTGTATGATCTCATTCAGCAGCTCGATCCTCACATTTCTAAAGCAAGAAGGGGATGTTTTATTTACGAAGATCACACCCAAGTACCTCTACAAACTTTTCACACATAAAAAATTGGTTACAGCCGGGTGGCCATAACCAAATCCTCTAATATCTATTATCCACCACTTACAGGAGGAATGAGTGCAACAGTGTCCCCGCTACGCACTTCAGCATTTTCCCTCGTATATATTTCGTTGACTGCAACCATTACGTTTTGTGCAGCATCAACACCATATACCTCCTGTAATTCTATTTTAATCTCATCAACCGTTGTTTGATCTTTTTGAATGATGATTTGTTGTTTACCGGCCTTCTCAGCAAGGCCGGCGAACAATAATACATTAATCATGCTGATCACCTTCTTTCTCTGCAAGTTGAAGATTGCTAGGTTTACCTTCTGGATATGAAACCGTTTCAAGCTGATCACCTATCCAGGCCTCTCCGTCTTCCCAATATTCTTTTTTCCAAATGGGAACGATTTCCTTGATGCGTTCAATGGCATATTCATTTGCTTCGTAGGCAGCCTTCCTATGAGGAGACGAAACGGCGATCGCAACAGCAATATCCGTTATCTCAAGTGTTCCAATCCGGTGCACAATCGCTGCTTCAGTGTCAGGCCATCGATTCTTGATTTCTTGTCCAATCTGCCTTAGCATGCTTTCCGCCATTGGTATGTATGCTTCGTAGGTTAAACGCAATGTTTTCTTGCCGTTTGTCCATTCTCTGACCGTCCCGATAAACGTCGTAATCGCCCCTGCCTTTCGTCTTGTCACATGCTGAATCAATTCGTTTACCTCAATCGGGGTTTTTGTTATTTTAAAAAGTTCGCTCAAAACGTGCCGCCTCCCTTCAATAAGTGAAAAGCAAATGTCATCCCGCGCTTATCAAAAGCTGAAAACACAGGAAACGGGTAATTTTCGGTTAATTGATCTTCTTGAGAAAAATAAATAGCTGCTTGTATATTGGAAAGAGTGGAAAGGTCAATAAGCTCCTCTTCATTCTTTACACAAACGATTTTGCGATAAGGCGCCTGTTTGTATCCCTCTACGAGAACAGCGTCTAACGGAAGATGCTGACACATGTTGAGCAGCTGTTCTAACGTGAAGTCCTGCATCGAAAAGTGAAATTCACCTTCTCCTTCCACACCTGCGGCATAGGCACCTGCCTGAATATATCGATCAGTATCTTTTTCTTTGACAAGGCGATCTGGTGTCCCCCCATGTCCATGGTGTTTAAAGCAGCCTAGCTTCAGTCCTTCACGTTCGGCCAGCTGACAGAGCTTTTCGATTAATGTGGTCTTGCCACTATTTTGAAAACCGACCACCTGTAATATGCTTAATTTGTCATCCAGCATGGAGACCCACCGCCTTTGTGCTGAAACAGCAGAACATCAACTTGATCACCTGCTTGAAAACCTCTTGTTCCCCCAGGCAGCATGATGAAACAGTCAGCCTCTGCAATAGAGGTCACTGCACTTGATTTATCAAGACCTGTCGGAGTCACACTGATCTGACTCCCAGTGAATTGAAGAGCCGCCCTGACAAAACGAGTAAACGGATTGGCTTTTGGAAAATCATGTGTGAGTTTCGCCTCAGCAAAAGCGGGAAACGGATTTTCTTTCATATACCATTTATAAATGATCGGTTTCACAAATAATTCAAAGCCCACAAAACAGGCAGCAGGGTTTCCAGACAGCCCAAACAGCAATTGACCATTCGGCATTGCCGCCACAGTCGTCACACTTCCAGGTCTCATGGCTACTTTATTAAACAGTACCTTGGCTCCCAGCTTTTCATAAATGGCAGGCAGAAAGTCAAAATCACCCACTGACACGCCGCCTGTTGTGATCAGAATGTCTACCTTGCTCATGGCTGCTTTTACTGCATGATAACTTTTGTCAAAATCATCGGAGACACCGCCTAAATCTAGCGGCTCAGCTCCGGCCTCAAGTATCTGCGCATAGACCATACTCAGATTACTATTTCTAATCTTGCCGTCTACCATGGCATCACTTACTTGAAGAAGCTCTGTGCCCGTTGAGATAATGCCAATCACCGGTTTTTTGACAACTGGCACTACCGCATATCCAAATGTCGCCAAAAGAGCCGTGACGCCAGAAGTGACAGCTGTTCCTTTTTTGACCATCACGTTTCCTTTGAGAACCTCTTCTCCTTGACGAGAAATATTGTCTCCCTTTTTCAGCGGTCTTTTCAGTGACATGAATGATTTGCCGTCTTTTTCGAAAGTCTTCGTCAGCTCGATCATGATGACGCCATTTGCTCCATTTGGAATTTTTGCCCCTGTCATAATACGGATGGCCTGAAAGGAACCGATGGTTTTTGCTGAGACCATTCCTGCACCAATATGATCAATGACCTCGAATTCAACTGGATGCGCACTTGACGCTTCTTTTGTATCTTCTGCCCGAAGCGCAAATCCATCATACGGAGAACGATCAAATGCCGGAACATCATGGTCTGCCAAAATATCTTCTGCAATAAACCTTCCAAGGCTATCCTTTAAAGGGACCCATTCTATTTCTCCATGTTTTTCGTATTGGTGAACTTTCTTTATGGCCTCTTCTACTGGTATTGGCTGCCGTCTTTCCATCACACTTCACTCCTATATCCCTAGCAGTCTTGCTAGTAATGAATTGGCTTCTTTTTCATCATTTGTTCCATGGATTAATGCACGTCCTCCTTTGAAACAGACCATCCGGTAATTTTCGTAGCGTACATGGATTAAGAAGTCGTTTACTTCCACCTCACAAATAGATGAGAGCCGCTCTTTCATATGCTGAAATGAGAGTTCTGCTAAATCCTTTGAAACAATTTGAACGGTGTCACGTCCGCAAAGGACCGTCGATTTTTTACGCTGATCATGTAAATAAGGATAGGTTCTTGCGATGCCGCAAGTTGGACAGTTCTTCTCTTTAGTTAGAGATAAATCCATTTTAAATGATGTGGACTGCCAAAGATCAAACGTGACAAATTTCCGCTCGATTTGATCTTCATGCCCTGTTAAATATTTTAGTGCCTCTGTTTGCTGATAAGCAGAAACCATTTGAACAGCAGGTGAAATAATCCCCGCTGTATCACACGTCAAGCCGCCAACAGGCATTGCCGTGAACACACATGATAAACATGGCGTTTTATCCGGCAATATGGTCATATACATCCCCTGACTGCTCACACAAGCGCCATATATCCACGGCGTCTTCGTTTCTAGTGATAAGTCATTCATCACCATTCTTGTCTCAAAATTATCTGTTGCATCAATGACGATATCTGCTCTCTGGAATAACGGCCTTAACAGCTCCGCCCCTGCATCTTCAATCAGAGCGTGTATGGTCACTTCATGATTGATCTGCTCGAGACGTTTTTGTGCCGCAGCTGCTTTTGGTACATGTGCCTTTGCATCATGTTCCGTGTAGAGCTGCTGCCGCTGTAAATTTGAAAATTCCACATAATCACGATCGACAATCGTAAGCGTACCGATGCCAGACCGGACAAGCCCTTCCGCAGAAGCGGTACCAAGTGCACCGGCTCCAACGATCAGCACATGACTTTCAGCCAGCGCATGCTGCCCTTTTTCCCCAACCGGAGGGAACAAGATTTGTCTTGAATATCGGTCATTCAATGCTGTTCTCTCCTCACCGTTTTTTTATGTATCATATCATACCGTTTTCAGGTAAATCGCTTCTTTTATTGATATTACGAAATTCATTTGATGTCACGTTCAGTTCTTCCTCTGAAACGATGCGCACCTGAAGCTTTTGAAGCAAATCTTTAATGGCTAATTGATTCTCTTTTAAACACGCGCGAATAAACGGCAGAGAGCGGCGGTGATAAAGTGCAAATAAAGGCTGTAATCTGCCCTGAACAAGCGGGATGATGGCATCTGCGTGCTCGCTGCAATAGGACGATAATACTTCCGCCGTTTTCTTCCGTATGAAAGGCATGTCACACGCCGTCACTAAATACCATTGTGCTTCTTGCTTTTGCATCGCTGTATATATGCCGGCAAGCGGTCCGCATCCGCGCACCTCTTCATCATCTAACCAAACACTTTGTTCACCTCTTGCTTTGAAAAAAGGAAGAAGCGATGGATGACTGATGATGACAGTCTGCCTGTCTAAAAGCTGCTCTTTCACATGTTCATATAATGGTTTCCCTTGAAACATATGACTTGCCTTTGGCTCTCCAAAACGTCTGGAAGCTCCTCCAGCTAAAATCACATTCACTACGTGCATCCTCTCATCCTCCTTTGATATGGTTGTTCTAATCGCACTCCTTTCGCATACTTTATTGGTAACATGAATAAGGAGGGTCTATCGATGAACAGGCGCCATGCTTCTCCCCTATTCCATGATCTATCTCAAGAAAATTTATACTTAAAAGCTGAAACTGCCAAATATCAACAAATGATCTCTGATTTACAGTCCTCATATACGTATTCTAAAAATAAGAAGCTAACTCAAGAATATCATGAGATGAAAAAGGATTACACGCAATTAAAACAACAACTGGATGAAATAACCAATGACCAACATGATGCTGCCTCAAAAATACAGGATCTCTCCTACAGCAAAACAGAATTGTTACATAAAATGGTCCTTCTCCATGAGATGCTGCAAAAGGAAACCTATCATAGAAGAAAAGAAACCGAAGAAAAACACAGGCTGCATTTGAAAGTTGTCAAATATAAGGAAATCTCGCAACAATTAAATGAACGGATAGAGGATCAAGATAAACGACTTGCAAAAGAGGAGAAAAAAGGAAATACTTTATCCGCAGTGATTGAGAAGCTGCAGCAAAATTTGGGCGATAAAAACGCAGAGCTCCATGTATTACAGGAAGGCGTCAGACACCTTCAAGAGCGTTTTTATGAAACGCAGGAGAAATTACTGCAAATTGAAAAAGCAAAAGAAGCGATTTTTCATGAAACGCTCACGAGCTATCAAAAACAGTTAGCAGAAAGCGAGGAATGGATCGCATCTCATTTTGCTGATATTGACCAGTCAGCACAAACAAATTCACAGCCATTCTCACGAGACCGCATCCTGCAAACGACAGAAGAAATCGAACCGATTTTGAAGAAACTCAACGAACAAGTTCAAACACTTCAGGAACAAGTCGATGCTGTGCAGCGTAATGGAGAAGTCATGACAGTCAAAATCGACGGCTTTAAAAAACAGCGTGATCACCTGCCTAAGGAACGCAAAATTGTCTATACAGTTGATCAAAAGAAGTAATTCTCGAAATAAAAAACTGCTGGCTTGACGCCCAGCAGTTTTTTTATTTATTCGTCTTCTGTTTGAATGTCGCCTTCTAAAATATACTGTCCGCGATAAGGCTTCTTCACTTCAGGATACATTTTAATTAAGCTTTGCATAAACGTTGTCATATTTGGGATTTCAAGACCGCTCTCTTTTTCGATCTCTTTTTGAAGCTCTGAGCTTTTAATCGCTGCATTATGACGTTTTAACGTTTTAATCGCAGCTTCACGAAGCTTCGCTGCCTTTGAGCCAGGACGAGCTGTGCCTCTTCTGCGTCTTGTCGATCCTTCAGGAATACCTACAGGTGCACCGTTTAGCTGTCCTGTTCCTAAAGATGATGATTGTGGTTGTGCCGGCTGCTGGTAGCTTCTCATTTCTTGCGCAGCAAGCTCAGCTAATACAGGCAGTGAATCTGTCTTTCTTTCTGTACGTACTTCTTTTTTTGTATCTGACACTAGACCTGTTCCTTGACGGTCTAATTCTCTTAATTTTGCATAAATCGCATCGCGCTCAATTTGATATTCACGGATGACCTTTACTTCTGCCTCGTTTAATTGTTCCAATCGTAAACGTAACGCTTCCCTCTCATTAAACAATGGATTTCCCCCTCATCATATAAAAAATATTCTATAGTAAATATTAGATTAGAAAACTAATTTTATCAACTATTTTTTTATCATTTTACAGTTTGCTAACAGATAGGTATTTTCAACTAAAATTTTGCCAAGGAGGAAAAATCGGCACTCATTTCATTGCCACTATAGGCTTTTGACAAACCTTAAAATATTGTAAAAAAATTGAATAAACGCTTATACTACTTGATTTATATAGTTATTTACCTAACTGAAATTTCTTTTGTGCAAAAACGTTCTGAATAGTAAAAAGTTAAAATCTTTACAATTTCATTTCAAAACAAAAATGTAAATAGGTCGTTATACCTTTTTGTTTCAGGGATATTTTTTAATAAACTCCCTCATTTTCTCTTTTCTTAGGAATAATAAACTCATCCAGTGCAATACGCCGCCTGTTTTTGCCCATGAAAAAACCCCCATTTATGGGGGAAAGTCTATTCTGCAGCCTTTTCAGACTCAGAAAGCACTCGATTGACACGCTTTTCAAGCATTTTCATTCCGCTTCCGCCGGCTTGGAAGTGACGCAAAGCACCTGTTTTATCAAATACATAATATGCAGGTACATATTCGTTTTCAAAGGCTTCTGTTAGGTGATGATCACTGTCCACAAAGATTGGCTGCGTAATTTCATGTTCTTTCGCAACTTCTTTGATTTTTTCTAGATCTAGGTCATCTTCTGAACGAGGCATATGAACTGCTACAACGTTTAGTTGATCCTTGTACTCATCACGGAATTGATTGACTTGAGGCATTGCCTCTTTACAAAGATGACAGCTGACTGACCAGAAATGAATCAATGTTGGTTTGTCACCAATCAAATCTTCTTTTGTTACTTCTCCATTTAACCACTCTTTTGCACCAGTTAGTTCTGGCATTGGTTGACGTAATTTCATTATGAAGCGCCTCCATCCATTGTATGTGTCGAAACAAAAAGGTCTAACATCAGTTAGACCCTCCTGTTTCTTCAGTTATCAATTAAAGTGTTTTTTGACCAGGTTTCCAGTTCGCTGGGCAAAGTCCACCAGTTTGTAATGCTTGAAGAACACGTAATGTCTCATCTACATCACGACCGATATTGTTGTGGAATACTGTTTGGTATTGAAGTTCGCCTTCTGGGTTAATGATGAATAAACCGCGAAGAGCAATTCCTTCTTCTTCAATTAAAACGCCGTATTCTCTAGACACTGTGTGGTTAGTATCAGCAGCTAACGGGTATTTTAATTCACCTAGACCATTGTCTTTACGGTCTGTATTGATCCAAGCAAGATGCGTGTGGATTGTATCAGTAGATACACCGATGATTTCTGCATCTAAATCTTCGAACTCGTCATAACGATCGCTCATTGCAGTAATTTCAGTTGGGCAAACAAATGTGAAATCCATTGGATAGAAGAAAAGAACTGTCCATTTGTCATTCTTCATGTTTTCCTCTAAACTTACTTTACCAAATTCCTTGTTAGCAAGTACTGCTTCCATTTCAAAACGTGGAGCTTGTTTTCCTACAAAACGCTCTGCCATATGTAAATCCCTCCAAAAAATAATATCTTTATACAGTCTTCTTAGCTGTATATAAAATGAGAATCAAAACTTAAAATTCTCATTTAGTTAATAACTTCACAATTACAATTATAATACTTATGCGATTTTTAGTCAATATTAATTAATAATAAATTTAATTAACGATTTGTCACAATTCCTGCTTCACCTATCAAAAGTTTAACATGACTTGCATAAGGGAACAAATGATTAGCTTCTCTTTTAGAGCATACATAGAAAGGTTTTGAAGATCATGAGAGCATTTCAACAAGTAGATTGGGTTTCCATTATCCTCAATAGCAGTATGATTTTGCTAAAACTAGTCGCCATTTTTGCCATTTACTTTATCATCAGAGCCATAGGAAACAAGATGATTAAGCGAGCCTATTCCACATTCGCTGAAAAGCATGAAGTCTCTTTATCAAGAGCCCAGACGCTGCAAAGTCTAACGTTAAATATTTTCGCCTACTTATTGATTTTTATTCTAGTTGTGATGATCCTCGACTTATTTCATTATAACCCGACTGCTTTGCTGGCAGGTGCAGGCGTTGTAGGACTTGCGATCGGTTTTGGCGCTCAAGGGTTAGTGAGTGATATTGTGACCGGATTCTTTATACTATTGGAAAAACAATTTGATGTAGGAGAATATATAACGGTCGCTGGCTTTGATGGGATTGTCGAACAAATTGGACTAAGAACCACACAGCTTCGAAGCTTCGACGGCACCCTTCATTTCATTCCTAATCGCAGCATACTGAATGTGAGCAACCATTCAAGAGGGACGATGCAGGCACTCGTTGATATTGAGCTGTCTCCGGATGAAAATGTGGATCAAATGATCACAGCCCTTCAAGCTGCCTGTGATGAGGTGCGGGAGGAAACTCCTCAAATTATCGAAGGTCCTCAAGTTGTCGGCGTGGAGGCGTTCGGTTCTTCTTCCCTTGTGCTGCGCATCATAGCGAAAACTGAAACAATGGAGCAATGGCGGGTAGAACGAATCTTGCGCAAAAAAATGAAAGAAGTACTCGATATAGAAAAAGAGCAAAAAGAACCGGGATCATAATCTACCGGTTCTTTTTCTTGTTTTATTGAACACGCTGTTCTACTTCTTGGCAAATTTCATCAGCCGTCATACCTGATGCTGTAATAACAGATGCCTTTGTTGTTGTGTCTGAAATGCCAAGAACATTTGAATCTAATCCTGTGACGACATAACAGTCACACTGATCCATTTGCTGTTCATTTTGAATACGTACGACATCATACCCTTTTTGCTTCAATAGTTCTTCTACATCGGATAAAGATTGTTCTACACCAATTCTTGTCATAATCAAGAACACCTCCTGTTCATAAGGTGTACAGGAGGCAGCTCGATTATTCATTCACCAGCTTGCTTTTTAAAATAAGCCGTCATGACATTCACAGCTGTTTCAATCGCGTTTTCATCCGGCTGAAGCTTTGCATGATGGAGGCCGTATTCTGAATCGACCCCTAACCAAAACATGAAGCCGGGATATTTTTTCAGCATGTAGCCAAAATCTTCTCCTGTCATGGCTTCTCTGCATTCAATCACATTCGCAAGTCCTTCTTCGGCTACATATGACATAAATTCCTCTGTCAAATCCTTTGAATTGTCCACTTCGTAATAAGACGAAGGGTAACGAACGGTTGCTTTGCATTCGTAGCCAATTTCAATTCCTTTTGCCAATGCTTCAATTCGCTTTCTCACCTTGTCCATAGACTCTGGCGAAAGTGTGCGAATGGTACCGTCAAGCTTTGCATGCTGCGCAATAATATTTTGAGCCGTTCCGCCGGTAATCGTGCCCACTGTAATGACCGCACTATCAAGGGGATCAACATTACGCGAAATCACCGATTGCAGCTGACCTACAAGAGCACTTGCAGCAACAACCATATCATTTGCTAAATGAGGATATGCAGCGTGTCCGCCTTTTCCTTCAAGCTCAATCAAAAGCTCACTCGTATTGGCAAATAGCAAACCAGGCTTTGTAGCAATTGTTCCAACAGGATATTCAGGTGCGATATGCAGCGCTGTAATAAAGTCTGGTGTCCATTTTTTGAGAACATCACTTGCAAGCATTGGTTCGGCACCGCCTGGACCTTCTTCTGCCGGCTGGAAGATAAATAACACGTCTTCTTTAATCGGTTCATGAACGAAATGATCGATGATACCAAGTGCAATGGTCATATGAAGGTCATGTCCACATGCATGCATCTTCCCTTCATGCACAGATTCAAATGGATACCCTGTTTTCTCGGGTATAGACAGGCCGTCCATATCTGCACGATAAGCAAATACGCGCGTTGGATTTGTCCCTTTCACTTTTACAAAAAGCCCAGTTCGCCATGTTTCAATCTCAACTCGATCTTTTGAATAGGTGTCCAAATGCTGAATAAGATACGCTTGTGTTTTAAATTCTTGGAAACCAAGCTCAGGGATTTGGTGTAAATCTCTTCGAATGGATATTAATTGCTCACGATTTAACAAGTGAACTCGCTTCCTTTCTTCTATACGAATAAGACGTGGATATCTCATCCACGTCTTTGTCTTCAGCTGCGAATTATATAATTAAAGCTGACGCAGTTCTTGTTTGATTTCAGTCTTACCTTTTGTTTTTTCATCGATGTCTTTGATTTTCTTAGCAGGTGTACCTGCTACAACTGTGTAAGGCTCTACATCGTTCACAACGATTGCACCAGCAGCTACTACTGCACCTTTACCAATTGTCACGCCTTCTAGAACAACAGCGTTCGCACCGATGACAACGTCATCTTCTACCACAACTGGTTTAGCAGACGGCGGCTCAATAACACCTGCAAGAACAGATCCAGCACCGATATGACAGTTCTTACCTACTGTCGCACGGCCGCCAAGCACCACGTTCATGTCAATCATCGTACCTTCGCCGATCACAGAACCGATATTAATAGAAGCACCCATCATAATGACTGCATTATCACCGATTTCAACTTGGTCACGGATGATTGCCCCTGGCTCAATACGGGCTTTAATGTTTTTCAAATCTAACATCGGAATTGCAGAGTTGCGGCGGTCATTTTCCACGACAACATCTTCAATTTTGTCTTTGTTTGATGCTAGCACTTCTTGAATTTCACTCCACTCACCGAAAACAACTCCAGTGTTTCCTGTGATGAATGTTTTTGCATGTTCACCAAACTCAATACCTTCTAAGTCACCTTTAATATAGACTTTGACAGGTGTTGATTTTGTACTATTTTGAATAAATGAAATAATTTCATTAGCGTCCATTTGTTTCATGTATGTATGTCCTCCTCTTAATTTATACTTCATTACTGTACCAAAGGAGTGTTTTAATGACAAGTGAAAGAGTCATCTCCTCAATGGAAAATAAAACAAGCGGGACCGATTATCCCGCTTCTTGCTGGTGAAGCTGAACAAATTGTTTACCAAAAGAAATTAATTCGTCTTCTTCCTCTCCTTCTGGATTCAGCTCAATTTTAACTGATGGGAGGACAATGTCACCGCCAAGCTCCTTCACTTTTTCTTCGATTAGGTCAACAGCTCCGCAAAAATGTTCGTAAGATGTATCGCCAGAACCGAATACTGCAAATGCTTTTCCCGTTAAATCAAGCTCTTCCATTTCTTCATATAAATCAATAAAATCATCCGGAAGATCGCCATCTCCCCATGTATACGCACCTAACATAATGTGCGAGTAATCATTAAGCAGCTCCGCATCAATATCCATCGCTTCATGCCGGTCCACGCTGGCTCCTGCTTCCGTTATACCTTTTTCAATTAAATCTGCCATCGCTTCTGTATTTCCAGACATCGTGGCATACACCAATAAAACCTTTTCTGTCACTTTTTCTTCCTCCTTATCAATGAATCAACGCTGGCTCCTCATACGGCCTGACAAACTTACTTTCATATAAACCCGCACAGAAAAAGTTTTCGTTTTGATTGGCTACACGAAAACCGTGCCCTTTGATCGTATCAAACCATTTGAGCTCTTTTTGCTCAATATCAAGCTGATACACTTTAGAAAATCCGTGTTCGTCTTGTGAAGTGGTCACATACACAATGCCGTTATCCTCTGATACATCCAAAAATGATTCTTCTCTAGCAAAGGCCTGTGATTGAATATCATGCAGAATATTTGTATGTAAATCTAAAATTTGAACAGATCCTTTTTTGCCTTTTTTTGAACCTAATGCACAAACAAGAAGATGTTCATGACAGAGCAGCATAGAAGCTGTCATTCGGTGCTCCTCTCTGTTTAAAAGAAAAATCTGTTCACTCTGCAAGTCATACACCCATATTCCTCCGTGAACCTCATGAATCTGTGTTCCAATATAAAGGTGGTCACCTGCAGCACATAAAGAACGAATGACCGGCGGATGATTCACATGAGCAAATGGCTTCATAATTTCCCAGGAAATTCCGAAATTATTTGACACATAGATACTATGTTTTCCATGCGCACATACAAACCCATCTTTACGTCCTGTAATAGACCAGACGACTGCGTTTGTTGGAAATGAAGATAACGCCCATGTATTGCCTTCATCTCCTGATCTAATCACTGTGCCATTTTCACCAACACCGAATAAATAAGGGCCAATATAGCTGATCGCATGAATTTTATGCTTGAGTTTAAACAGTTGCTGCCATCCGCTCTCCACACTATAGTGAAAAATACCTTCACGTTTTACAGCAACAAAGTATCCACCACTTTTAGATGCTGCAACGGCTGTTGCTCCTTTATGAAACATGATTTTCAACTCGTTTCTCAGACAAAGCGGCCCACGTTAAAAAGCTCACAGCAAATTCCTGACAGCACGCCACATCTTCATCTGTATCCGGTGCAAGCTCCATTTTTAATGTTTCAGGAAAAACAGATGCACCCGTTGATTTCAGCATGTCATGGAATGTATGGACAGCCTCGCAAAACTTTGGATAGCTGTAATCACCCGATCCAAAGACAGCTGCTTTTATGTGACTAAGTTCAAGAGTAGAGACCTCCTCATAAAAATCCTCTGCTTCATATGGCAAATCTCCATCACCCCAAGTATAAGAACCAATGAATACGTAATCGTATGAGGATAGGTCCTCTGCGTTCATATCATCAAATTCCATCATCTCTGTATCTATGCCTTTTCCTTCAAGTGTTTGCTTTAAGATCGCTGCCATATCTTCCGTATTTCCAGACATACTCGCAAATGCAATTAGTGCTTTCATCTATCGGTCACCTCATCTAAATGATAATCATTTTCAATTATTATATGTACACTTTAAATGATAATGATTTTCATTGTCAAATGATTTCATAAAAAAAAGTACCTCCCTATTCCAAGAAGGTACTTACACGGCATCATTTTCAAGCATTTCTTTAACCACACCAACAAATGCTTGTACCTGTTTTAACTGAAAAGACGCTTCATAGCCTAGCAGCCATGTGTCACGGCCGATTTGCTCTCCGTTCACATCAACAAGCGGTGTTTTATAAACACTTTTTTCGTGGTCATATAGAGTAACAGAAGGCAAAATGGCGTAACCGATGCCGTGGTAGGCCATTTGTTTACATGTTTCAATTTGGTCTACTAAAATCGTCTGCTTTGGAGATACTTTAAATTTTTGATGCCACCAGTGCTGGATTTCCTGATAATACGTGCTGTCGCTTTTAAATTGGATAAATGGCCGCTCAGTCTTGATTAATTCATCTACGTCCTTGATCACGGAATCGACTAAGTATAAATGATCTGTCATCAAGTATTCCTTTGTCCCCTTCCAATCAGGGTTTCCGCGAATGATTCCTATGTGCACATGGTCTTCATACAAGCTTTTGAGCATTTCACTGCTCCAGCCGGTAACGAGTGACACCTTGGCATTTGGATATTTTTCGACATACCGTTTTAACACCTTTGGCAGCCAGTGCTGTCCAATAATCGACGCCACCGCAAGCTTGAGTGTACCGTGAATGTCACCCTCAAGTTCATCAATTCGTTCTCTCACTCGATCCTGTTCAACCGTTACCTCTTTTGCAAATTGGATAATCTGTTCACCTGCTGAAGTCACGGTCAGCCCCTTTTGTGAACGAAAAAAGATTTTCGTTCCCCATTCCTTTTCGATCGTCTGCAATCTTTGCGATAATGCAGGCTGAGAGACAAAGAGCCGTTCCGAAGCCTTTCTCATATTCAATTCTTCACTTAGCACAACAAGCATATGTAACTCCTGAAGCTGCATGGGCGTCCCCTTTCTCTCTATAAGTTTTTCTTATTTCATATGCTCATTATATAAATTTTAACTTATGAAGGCAAAAAAAAATAAGCTGGGCTGCAGCTCATTTTTTCGCGGAATGAATGACCTCATTTAAGCGCTTTAATACAACTCGTCGAGTAAAAATACCTTCAAAGACTTGCTCCTCATTTACTACACAAACAAATCCATTATTTGTCACAGCGTGAACGCCTTTTAGTACAGGATCTGTCGTTTTGAGTCTCGGAATATCCTTCAGCATAACCTCTTCGACCTTCAACTGGTCGAGCTTCTCGAATTCGATTCGTTCTAAACCGAAGATTTTATCCATAATCATATTCGTTCCAATTAACCCGTGTAAATGATAAGAAGCGTCTAATACCGGAATAGCTGTATATCCTGTTTTGGTTAGAACCAATAGGGCATGCTCAAGGTTATTGCCAATTTGAACATGTGCGACTTTATCTGCATCAATCATATGCTCGGCTACTGTGGACTCAAGCAATTGAGTCGGCTCTATCTCTATCATGTTTCTTCGACCCCTTTTCTCTCAATCATCAATCATACATTCCCCATTACGATTAAGCATAAACTAAAACGAATTTTGTCGAAAGATTTTTTCTGCATAAAAAAGATACTCAGCCCCCGAGTATCTAATAGAATGTTAAACCAATATTAATTCTCAAACCTTACTCTGTCATACAATGTGATCAATTGCTTATACGTATTGTCGTCGACATTTTTTGTTCCACATTCTATATCATTGATCTCACTGCTTAGTAATTCGACAGCATATTCCTGATTCAGCAATACGTTTAATAATAGCTTTTTCTCTTCTTCATTAAAACGATTTTCGATGACGCTCATTCAACATCAGGCCCCCTGTTTCATATATGCTTTTATATTGATTAGCAGGCTTTTGAATGTCTGCTTCCTCTCTATACAGCTAGAATAAGGAACTAGAATCGAATCGTCAACCGCACGTTTCGACAAGGTTTGGAGAAAAATGACGGAATTTATTTTGTGTATCGATTGGCATAGCAAAATGCTGCATATGAGTCGGGTTTTATTTTTGCTTCAATTCCCATAGCTGTGATCATTCCGGTCATTTCCTGGATCAGCTCTTTTGTACTTCCTTTTTTGCCAATATCCAGATGGGCTTCAAAACGAAGGTCTGCCCCTTCCTCAGCAAACGGAAGAAGCAAATCCATCAGTTCTGTTAAAGGCCCCTCAAGGATGTCTGCACATACCTTTTGGCTAAACGCTGTCTCTAATGAAATTTTTTCTCTAAGACTTTGCACGGGTCTTTCAATCACTTGTTGTGTGAGGCAGCCCCAAGCTCCTTTGCCAATCCGGTGGAGATGAATTGCAGTCATAAATGTTGTGACATTTTGATTGACCTGAGAGTCCGTACCAATTGATAACACATAGGCGGATCTAGGGTCTTTTCGAATAAAGTCTTTCATTCTCATGACGACATCAGAAAACGCTAAACGATCTTCAGAAAGATTGTAGAAAAAAGAATCACTCACAGAAAGGAACTCCTTTTTAATGGTCTCTTATCCGAAAAATGCGCTGATTGATCATCTTCCATTTGTACATATCATCTATGATGATCCATGTATGCTGCCGCAATAAACGAAGGAATCCTCAGAAAAAACATTTCATACGATTCAGCTTAGGATTGTAGAAGCTCAAAAATCTCAATCGAAATCATATCAATGTTGTCAAATGGGAAAGTGTTTGGCTTATCCCCTTGTTGAAAAACAGTCAATTCAAACGTTTGATTCTTTTCGAAATACTTAACACTACAGATTTTCTCACCGTTCACTTCGAAATAACGCTGTGCCGGCTCGTTTGCAGCTTCTGCTGTCTCTTGAAGACTTTGCAGCCTTGTAATGATACCCATTAATTGTGACATTCTAAAAAAAGACTCCTTTCAAAAAAACAACTCAAGATGAACCCGTATTGATTATACACAAGTCCTACAAAGCATCATACCATAAAGTGTTCTCAGATGATATTTTTCCTCTTGAATTCAAAAAAAGAAAAAGAATCTGTTTTTTTAGTTTGAGTCTTTTTTCTAATCTCATGCACCATGATTTTTATAAACCAGCAGATCTCATCAGTCGTTTCGCAATTTCATCAAAATCCTCTTTTGATATGCCTGGAGCAAACTCTTCCGGTAATTCTCTATAATCTGGCACAGGTGCACCTTGCGGGGTGCCTTCAATGACTGTGAGCGGTTTTCCATCAATCGGGTGGCTGCCTTTCCAAATTTTATTGATATCCTTGTAGTCCGTATCACTAAATGTATACAGCTTTGTATGAACATTCTGATCTTCAAATTTTCTCGCTGAATCAAAGTATTTGTTATCAAGATTTGGGATTGGCAGCATCTTCCCTACATCTACTCCTGTAGCGACTTCTAGTGCCTTTGCATATGCCACAATATGCACGCCGCCCCTGACAAGTAAATAACCGATCATCTCTCTTGCTGTAGGGTGGTCCGTCATTTCATATACACGCATTTTGTGCGTACGTGCTCCGCATTCAAGGAAGAAATTATGAAGGAGGTCAAGAATCAGGTTGCCGCTTGAGAACACATTCTCTCCTGTCCAAGGTTTTGCCATTGAATCAAACGGATAGCCTGTTTGGGCTGTTTGAATAAAATGCTGTGTATTTCGTTTATCGACAGCTGCCTTCATCGGCGTCGTATCTGGGTCCCCGCCATGGGTGGTTCCTGTAATCATGAGATTGATGGCTGTGGTCACAAGCTCAACATGACCGAATTCTTCAGCTGTAATACTGGATACGAGGTCATAAAACGGTTTGAGTTTTCGTTTCCCTCTAAAGTTAAAGGATTGAAACATGTAATTATTTAATGTGGACATTTCACCGAATTTTCCGCCGAGTAATTCTTGCACAGCAGCGGCACCATTTGCATCTGGGTGATCTGGTCTTGGCAAATCAATGAGCAGCCGCGTGTCACGTTTGATCATGATGTTTCCCTCCTACTGTCTAACTATCATCACTTAAGATGTATGGAGGGTTTGGGCTGTCCTATGCATGAAGGGAAAGATTGAAGCACAAAAAAAACTTGGCGGGGGTAGCGCCAAGTTTTTTGGATCTTGATCTGATAGAGGGGTTGGGGAACAGAGAGTAGCTTCTCTCTATAACTAAATGATAATGATTATCAGTTTCATTGTCAACCATTTTTTATTTTCTTTTTTCTATCAAAAAAAGCAGCCTACGAGGCTGCTCAGATTGATGACAAAAAGCTGAAATTCCTTTTGTTTACATTTCAGTGTGATAGAAAACCTTTGAAGTCTAGGAAGGACGAGTACCGGAGCGAATTATACATTCGTGAGCACTGCCACGCAGGACTGACAAAGAATGCGAGGATTAGTCTTCACGCCGCGTCTTCAAATTAATCCATCTTGCTCATATAAATAGGCATATGGAAGGTCTATAAACAAATACATATCTCCCTCTAAAGGATAAGAAAACGTACGTATCCTCTCACCTGTTTCTAAATCACTATAAATATCGCTGAAAAATCCTTTTCCGCTAATTCTCATTTGAAGAATATTTGCTAGGAAATAAGGACGCCAGCTCCAGTTTTTTTCTATATACTCCGGCTGAAACAACCATTCTTCTTCTTTTTTGAACACATTTCCAGTGATTTGAAAGCCTTCTTCATTACACATATAAATCCGAAAGCTGCAATCTGTTAGTTCAAGTGCCAGTTTTTGAATGAGCTCATCATTTGTGCTGCACGATTTCTTTAAAGTCGTAACAGCTTGATGAATTCGTTTATAAAATGTTTCAGAATGTTCGTAGACAGCTTGCAGCTTCTTTTTCTCATGGGCAATAAATTGCTGGAATTCTTCTCTAAGCTGATCTTTTCGGTGGCTTCGATCGATTAATTCTCCTGCAGGCTCATGAAGATAGAACCCTTGAAAATATCTCCCGCCATTTCTCCAAGCATACTGTAGCTGGAAATTTGCTTCAATGTCCTCATAAATTAAAGCAGCTCCTATTTTTCTTGCAAGCAATGAAATGCTGTACAAGACATATTCATAGGAAGGAGATGGAGCCGATGCCTTTAATGCCTGTAAATCTATTTTTAATAAATCAGGTGAAAGCAAGGCAATCCGGTCCAGATTACTGCTTTCTTTTCCTATATTTGAGACAGCGATTTTAATCCCATATGTACGATAATACGTTAACGTATGGTATAGCTGTTCAATGTCGCCGCTAAACGTATGCTCTGCAAACTCAATAACAAACCGGTTAAGCTGAATGCCCCTTGCTTCATATTCCTTTAAGAGTTCTAAAAAGCTTTCCCCGTGATCCAGCATGAGGATATTGGCATCATGATTAATAAAAATGAGCAAATCGTCATCTGCTGTTGTGAAGAGATCAAGTGCTTGAGTCAGTACTTTGTGATCTACTTCCAATTTATATTCGTCAGGAATAGATGAATCCGTAAAGAAGGAGCCTAGGCTGACCGTTTCTGACTCAAGCTTCATTCTTCCTAGAATCTCATAGCCTATCACTTTTTGCTCTTCCGCACTGAATATTGCTTGATAGTGCGGGAAAACATCTTCAATATTCGTTAAAATATCCAATGGATCGACCATTTTCATCACCTGCTTCTCTCTTTGTGTGATTATACCACATCAAAAGCAGGTCTTACATCGTCAATCAAAATGGTGATTGGTTGAGCCATTGTCCCCCATCCATCGTAATACAATCTCCATTTATATAAGACGCATGCTCCGATAATAAAAAGCTCGCAAGCGCTGCAATTTCCTCTGGTGTGCCCAGTCTGCCAAGAGGAACGCTATCTAATGTTCTTTGCGCTGCTTCTTCTGATTCCCATAGTTTATCTGCTCCGCCTGTTCTCTCGATTGGGCCTGGTGCGATGGCATTGACGCGAATTCGATATTGCCTCCCCCATTCAACAGCAAGCGTTCGAGTCAGGGACAACACGCCGGCCTTTGCTGCCGCCGAATGCGCCACGCCTACACCAGCACCCCATGCATAGGTAGCCACCATGTTAAGGATACTTCCCCTTTTCTTTTGCCGAATCCAGTAATTGCCCACTGCATGGCTGCAAAAGAATGTACCATTTAACACAATATCAATCACAGCTTTCCAGCCGTTAGGAGACAGCTTTTCTGCTGGCACTAAAAAATTTCCTGCTGCGTTGTTAATGAGGGCATCGACATCACCAAATGTATCCACCGCAAACTTGACCATTTGGTCAGCATCCTCTGGGTTTCGCACATCCATTTGGAAGTAAGCGACTGCTCCGCCCTTCTGCTTCATTTCTTTTGCCGTCTTTTCCAGCGTCTCTTCCGTTCTACCAGTAATCACAACATTCCAGCCTTCAGCTGCCAAATGGGCAGCCATTGCCTTCCCCATACCGCTTGATCCCCCTGTCACAATCACTGTTTGCTTCGTCATTTGTTCTCCCCCTTTGTATGATTTGAATGACTATTCATTCATTATTGTCTATCATATCATGATTGACCCTCGGTGCACCATATGGGAGATTATCCAAATATGATGCTATACTTAATTTTATTTATAAAGGAGTCTTATATGAAGCAGCTTTCCCGCAGACAATTTTTAAAAGGAGCAGCTGGTGCGAGTATTCTCGGGTTTTTGGCTACAAGTTGTGGATATGGATATGCCAGGTACATTGAGCCGCGCATGATCGATACGGTGTCACTGACGATTCAAGATGCTCAGCTTCCAGCTTCATTTGACCAGTTTAAAATAGCTCAATTTAGTGACGTTCATTTGAGTGATACATTTCCTGCGAAGGACCTAGAAGCCATCGTTCAGAAAATCAATGCTGCATCTCCAGATCTCATTGTGTTCACAGGTGATCTCGTTGATTTTCAAGCATCCACCCAAGAGCATGAAAAAGCGAAGACTTATTTGAATAAGCTTCATGCTCCGTTCGGTAAACTCGCCATCTACGGAAATCATGACTACGGACCATTTGGCGTGGAGCTTTATGAGAAAACAATGGAGGCTTGTGGATTTACATTATGTAAAAATGATGTGTTTCTATTAGAAAAAGATCATGCACATATTCAGATTGCTGCACTGGATGATCTTATGATGAGCGTGCCTGATTACGATTTGATCAAACGGGAAGTATCATCTGATTTATTTACGTTGCTGCTCGTCCATGAGCCTGATGCAGCATTAGAGCTGAAAACAACACCTATTAACTTGCAGCTTTCCGGGCATACGCATGGCGGTCAAGTGCAGCTGCCTTTCTATGGACCGATTCTCACAGCACCTTACGGCCGTAAATATGTAGAAGGTTTATACGAAAGCGATCAGCAACGCATCTATGTCAACCGTGGACTTGGGACAACACGGCTCCCGCTTCGGTTTTTAGCCAAGCCAGAGTTAACCTTTTTTACCTTTACATCTCGTGTATAAATAGAAGCCAAACCGCCCTCTCCTGCATATGTATAATCAAAGTTCTTTCTCATGACAAATGTTAGGAGAAACCTTACTGGGCCTGATTCCGTCCATATAGTATGTCAAGTGACGGCATCATGGCTTCTTTTATTTGAGTAAAAGGAGTGTACTTTGGTGCTGCGATATACGGTGAAAAGAGGAGAAACTCTTGCTTCTATAGCGCTTGATTTTCGAACAACAACAGATGCCTTAAAGGCTGCAAATCCGTCACTTCAAGCTCGCGAGCCCGAACAAAATGAGGTCATCATCATACCTGGTTTGCCAGATCCTAATGCGATCCCATACCGCATCTTTGTTTCGATTTCAACGAAACGCCTCGTTTTGTTTTCTGGATCACAACTTATTCGTTCGTATCCGATTGCAACAGGGGAAATTTTAAATATGACACCGACAGGTTCTTATTATATTGTCAACAGACAGCCAAACCCAGGAGGTCCCTTTGGCGCTTATTGGCTGAGCCTCTCAAAAATTCATTACGGCATTCACGGTACGAATAACCCGTCTTCAATTGGTAAAGCTGTTTCTAGAGGATGCATTCGCATGTATAATCAGAATGTCATCGAGCTTGCTTCACTCGTTCCAAACGGAACACCTGTGACCATTAGCCAGTAGATGAAATCAATTGTACGAATGGTTAAAATTTTATATGATATAAAGTGGGATCTTCAGGTTAAGGAGCGTATTTATGGATATTTTTAAAAACAGAAATTTTGTTCGTCTCTTTTTTGCGGCACTTGCTTCGCAAATGGGGACAACAGTAGGCAATATGGCGTTTGCCTTTTATTTGCTCGACCATTTTAGTCATCAGCCCGCATACGCCACATTGGCTGAACTTATGTATTCTCTTCCTACCGTCTTTGTCTTTTTTATGGTCGGTGTGGTCGCAGACCGTTTTGATCGTAAAAAAGTCGCAGAGAATTGTGATTGGATACGAGCTGGGCTGACGATTGTATTATTCATCGTTATTTATTTTAATTCACTGCCACTTATTTTCTTGATCTTGTTTATTCGAAGTGCTATTACGAAGTTCTTCTATCCAGCTGAAGCTTCTCTCGTTCAGGCGATTTTAAATAAAGATCAATATGCAAAAGCCGCTGGCTTAAATCAAATGCTGTTTAGTTTATTTATGGTATTTGGCGTTGGGCTCGGTGCCATTATGTATAAGACGATTGGACTTCACGGTGCCATTACAATTGATTTGGTCAGCTTTATTATTTCAGGCATCCTGATTCGTTCATGTAACATTCCAATTGAAGCGCGTCAGCCAAATGGACAAGCTGGCTGGAGAGGCATGACCATCAAAACGTCTCTGAAAGATTTTAAAGAAGGCATCCTATATATTTTAAAAAATAAATTATTGGCTTCTTTAATTTTTGGCTTTTTTGTTTTCGGTCTAGTCAATGGCGCATTTGCCGTTCTTCCGATGTTTACAATGAAATATGGACTTTCACCAGACCATTTTGAACTGCATACATCCTTCTTTACCATTGCGATCGGTGCAGGCTTGCTCGTTGGAAGCTTAATGGGCTCTGTCCTCGCTAAAAAGGTAAAGATGCAATATCTCATGTCGATTCCAATTTTGGTCGCAGGTATTTTGATTTTTGTCCTTGGTTCTACCCATACATTATGGTTGTTTTACGTCACGTCATTTGTCATTGGTACATGCATTGGCCCAGTCAACATTGTCATTGGCGGCTGGCTGCCTAGAATCGTCCATCCTCGACTGATGGGCCGTGTGTCAGGATGGGTTGATCCGCTCACTATGTTTGCTCAATCGATGACATTAGGTCTGATTGCTGTATTATTTCCAAAACTCATCACAAATGTTTCTTATATTTATTACGGAATGGGCTTTATTATTTTACTTGTCTTCCTTTTTTACTTCATTACACTGCCAAAGTTCAGCAGAGAAGCTGACGACTTAGACGTACAGCGTGAACTAAAAGGGCAGGGAGTTCAATAAGTAAATAGCAAAAAGGACTTTCTTTTCAGGAAAGTCCTTTTTGCATGGCTGAAACGTCCTTCATGCATTTCCTCTGTTGAGAGAATCTGCTTGAAGGCTTGCTTTATTGATCCATTTTTTCTTGTTTTTCACAATAAAATGCCTTTACATCTTTAAACGTTTTATAGTAGGATAGTCAGGTTGGAGGTGAAAGAAATGCTAAAAAGTTACTATTTTATTCATACTAAAAATGAACAGGGACAGTTTGTTGTACATACAGAAGATTGTGCATTTTTAGGCGATGCTGCAAGCCGTACGTTGATTGGCCTGCACATGAATGGTGAAAGCGCCATGGATGAAGCCAAACAAATGACGAATGAAACTGACTTTAATGGTTGTTTTTATTGCGCTTATTCTATTCATACAAAATAATTCATCCTATATGCATCACATATACGCGCATATGGTGGGCTGCATATATAAAAAAGATATCATTTGAGAAACTACCCATTTTGATAAATAGGTAGTTATCATGAACTAATAGTTCACTTTGTTTATATTTCATACAGTCAATTCTTCTTATCATTCCTTCTATTGTTCATCACCCATCCCGCTCATTTTTTCGGCTGATACAATGCCAAGAATAAAATCATATAGACAATACAAGCTGTCCCTATCCATTGGAAAAGTCCGAATGGCTCTTTTAACCAGAAAACAGTCGTGACGACTGCTGCAAGGGGCTCAACACTTCCAATTAAGCTCGACTCTTTTGGTGATAAGTATTGCAAACTTTCTATGTAAAACCAAAAAGCGATCATCGTTCCAAATATGACCACAAATAATAAATAGACATATGCTTCAAAAGGTAAATGAGTGAAATTGAACTTCCATGGAGGATGGATCAAGCTAAGGGCGCCTCCTCCTATAAGCATCGCCCAGCCGACAACCACTAGAGAGTCGAATTGTTTTAACAGGCTGATCGGATATAACGTATAAAACGAGAGCGCCACAGCCGATAGTATTCCCCAAATCACTGCCACAAATGGAACGGTTAATGTTGAAATAGAACCATTCGTCAATAAGAAAAACATACCCGCCAAAGCCAATACCACTGTAATCAAATCTCTTCTAGTGAAGGTTGATTGCCTGCGAATGACCAAATACACGATAATCATGACAGGGGCTGTATACTGCAGCAGCGTTGCCACAGCAGCATTTCCATGTTGAATGGATGCCATATAAGTATATTGAACAGCCAGCATACCCATTAGCCCAAATAGAAGGACTTGCATCGCTGTCCTCTTCTTTTGCCACACACCGAACAGATGTGTTTTTTCTTTTGTCATCACATGAACAAATAAAAGCAATCCCCCTGAAATGAACAGCCGAACCGTCACAAGCCAATTGACATCAATCCCATATTGCTGAAACAATTTTTGTGAAATTGTTCCTCCTACTCCCCAGCAGATAGCGCCTATGAGTACAAGTAAAATTCCCTTTCTCCTATTCATTTTCATTCTCCTCAATTCTCAACAAATCATGATAATATAGTTGATAGTAGTTCACTTTGTTACATATTGATATATCAATTGAACATAAAAATAAAAGAATATTGAGGAGAATTATGCACAACCATCATTTTCTGATTGACTACAACCTGAAAGAATTAACGGAGCATTCTACGACAACATGGCCTATTGCTATTTATCATACGAAAATTCGTCATCATAGAAGCGGCTACATCCCTCTTCACTGGCATGACGAGTTTCAATTTGTCTTTATTTTAGAGGGTGAAGCTGAATTTCATATCAATGAAGAAACATTATGTTTAAAGCAAGGAGATGGCATTTTCATCAATAGTGGCTGCCTGCACATGGCAAAAGATGCGAATGGGACGGCATGTACTTATGTTTGTTTAAATGTCTCTCCCTATTTCATCACAGCGAATGAATTATTCACCACATTTGTCCATCCATATATGCGTGCGAGCCAGACACCTTATATTTTATTCAACCGAAAAGATCATTGGCCAAAGCAGATCTATCAATGCATTCAAATCATTCAACAATTAATTGATGAAACTCCGGTATATTATGAACTTGAACTCAATATTCAGCTTATCACCATTTGGAAATGCTTATTACAAAACGGCTTCCAAATGAAACATGATGCGCGTAAACACGATAAAAATGAACGGATGAAACTTATGCTGAATTGGATTCACCAGCATTATTATGAAAAGATCCTTCTCGAAGATATTGCTCGTGCAGGACAGTTAAGTCGCTCAGAATGCTGCAGATCCTTCAAAGACATTTTAAAGAAATCACCCATGCATTATGTAAATGAATATAGAATTCAGCAAAGCCTCGTCCTGCTCCAAGAAACAGATTTCAATATTACAGAAATCGCCTACCAAGTAGGCTTTAACAGCACAAGTTATTTTATCAATTTGTTTAAAAGAATAAAAAATACGACACCTTTAGCATATAGAAAATTAAAACAGCTGGATTCTCTCCAGATAAAATGGATAGAAGAAAAATAATGCAGAAGGCGTCTTAAATGGCTTTTGTAAATACAAACGATGAGAATGGCTACATTTCAATCGCCCTCGCCTAATGCAGACAAGGGCGTTTTTTATTGCTGTTTTTGTTCTTTTAGTTTCTTAAAAATCACAAATTGATATACTCCGAATAGTACGGTGAGGATCATAATTCCTGTAAATAATTGATCGGCTGGAAGCAAGAAATATACGACAACAAAAGATAAAAGCAACACAAGATAACCTATATTGAATGCTTTTTTGAATGTCATGATATTACCTCCTTTCATTAATAGCTTATATACATACTATATAATCAACAGAAATAGAATCAGTTGAAGTTTTTTTGGGGGAGATTGGGGGATTCGAACACACAAAATTTTTAACCCTCCATAATCCCTTTATACCAAAGGTTTTCTTTTTACAATATCTCTATTTGCAATTTACTAATAAAAACGTATAATTTATACTAAGCACAGGAAGACGAAAGACAAAGGAGAGAAAAAATGGACGATTATGCTCATACTAAAGACATAGAACCTACAGCAGAAAACATCGCAAAAGCCATTTATACTGTTAACCGCCATGCTAAAACCGCACCAAACCCCAAGTTTCTTTATCTTTTGAAAAAACGCGCGCTGCAAAAACTATTGCAAGAAGGTAAAGGAAGAAAAGTGGGCCTACATTTCTCTAACAATCCCAAGTATAGTCAACAACAGTCCGACGTGCTGATTGAAATTGGAGATTATTATTTTCACCTGCCACCAACGAAAGAAGACTTCGAATTTTTGCCACACTTAGGAAATTTAAATCAATCATATCGCAATCCGAAAGCGAATATGTCATTAAACCGAGCAAAGCAAATACTTCAAACGTATGTCGGTTTAAAAGAAAAACCTGCCGCCACAAAACAAAAATCACATTACACAAAGCCCGTCTTCAAACGACTCGGGGAAAGTTATTTTTAAACAGAAAAAAACCACTCATGCCGAGTGGTTTTTTGTTTAGATAATAAAATGATCGACTTTTTCAATCAGCTGATGAATTTCTGGTTTACTGATTTGATCATCTGCACCGATCGTTTCCCCTTTATGACGCAAATCTTCAGTGATTAATGAAGAGAAGATAAGAATCGGGATGGAATTTGTTAAAGGATTGTCCTTGAGCAATTTTGTTAGCCGGTGGCCATCCATTTTAGGCATTTCAATATCCGTAATAATCATATCAATTTCTTCTGTCACACTGATTCCTTTGCTGACAAGATCCATGACATGATCATATGCCTGTTTGCCATCTTCAAAGGTCACAATGTTTTTATAGCCTGCTTCGGTTAATTCATTTGTTAATAAACGCATGAGAAGCGGAGAATCTTCAACGACATACAGCTTCTTCCCTGTTCTTCTCTCGTCTTTCTCACCGTCAAACATATGATACGTATCAACACCTGAAGCGGATTCAATATCATAAATGATTTTTTCGTAATCTGGAAGGAAAATCATTTTTTCATCAAGCTTAATGATGCCAGTTAAATGACGGTCCATCCCTTGATTCAGTGCAGTCGGCTTCTCAATCTCTTCCCAGCTGACGCGGTGAATTTGTGATACTGTTCCTGTGTGGAACACAAATTTCCGTTGGTTGAATTCAGTCACAATATATTTCTCTTGTTCCGACTGATCTGACTCGACATTAAAAAAGGAAAATAGATTGATGACTGGTAAAATCTCGCCTCGTAAACTAATCATCCCTTCTACATCTTGGTGAGAGTGCGGTACAACCGTCACCTCAACCGGCTGAATGATTTCTCTTACTTTCATGACGTTAATGCCGAATTGATTTGCACCAATTTCAAACTTCACAATTTCCAATTCATTGGTACCAGAGTCAAGTAAAATTTCTTGTTTATTTAAAGCCACGGAAATCCCTCTATTCTTCAATATTAGATTGTACTTTTTATATCGGCAGCATAGGTAAAAAGTTGACGTTTCTTTACGCTTTCTCTCGAACGAATTGATGAATCACAAGTCCTATCGATGCAAGGATGAGCAAAGACCCTAGTGCAAGGCGGCTTGCGAGATTTCCGTGCTCTGCAAACAGCAGGGTAACTGAGCCATAAATAATGGGCCCAATAATGGAAGACACCTTTCCTGAGAAGGCAAAGAGGCCAAAAAACTGTCCTCGCTTTTCCTTCGGGGTTAGTTCAATAATCAAGATTCGTGATGCCCCCCAGCTTGCGCCAAGTGAAATCCCAAATAAACTGCCAGCTACCCAGAAGACCCATTCGGTTGTCGCTGTCACAGCTAGAATGAGCGCCACAATTAAAATGACATACACGACGGTAATCGAGCGTTTTGCCCCTATCGCTTTTGTGATATAACCAAACAGAAAGGAGCCAATGATACTTGAAATGGTCGACACAAGATAGAGTAAAATAAATTGCCCAGCTGTAAAGCCAATAATGATTTTGGCATAAACAGCCATCATCGCAATTGCTGTTTGTAAGGCATCATTCATAAAAAAGAAGGCGATCATAAAAATAAAAGCTGGCTTGTACCTTTTCATCTCTTTAAACGTGTGAACAATCTCTTTATACCCGCTGAAAAAAGATGCCTTTTTCTCTTGCTGAGGCAGCGGATGAGGATCTTTTACAAAAAAGAGAAAAGGTAGGAAAAAGAGAAGGAATAAAAGGGCTGTTGGGATAAATGCTTCATGAAACTGGTCATTGCCGACAAGTAAATAAACAGAGAGACCCACAAGTGTTCCTAAATAGCCAACGGCGATACCAAATCCAGAAATAAGCGGGATTTCATCCTTTGTCCCAAGATCGGGCAAAATGGTGTCATAGAAAACAAGACTAGAATGATAGAAAAACTTTGCGATCACAAACAAGGTAACCACGACCAATAAAGAAACAGGCAGCCCAAACCATTCACTTGAGAAATCAATCCCAGCAAAAATCCCCATCAACACCGTACAAGCAATACATATGAACGTAAACACCGTAATGTAGCGTTTCTTTTTTCCTGTACGATCAATCAGCACTCCGTATAAAGGTGTAAAAATGACGAGAAAAAAGCTGGCTAATGCGTTTGCATAAGAAATAAAGGTACTTGCGATCTGGTCCATTCTCGCACTGTCCCCGATCGTTTCCTGCAAGTAAAACGGGAAGAAAATGGTGATCATATTTGATGAAAAGATCGTATTTGCAAAATCATACAAAGCCCAGGCCAGCACAGGTGCTGTCAAAAACAGCCCGAAGCCTGCCCCTTTTTTCTGAACAGTCATTTTCCCTCTTTTCAATAGATTGACTCCCTTCTCTGCTTTATTTTCACTATCATTCTACTTTATGTGACGTTTCCCTCTTCCATACAAGCATCTATACAAAAAGCACCCCTTACTATATAGCAGAGGTGCTTCTTTTCATTATTTCTTTACAACAATGGTACTTGCAATCAAATCGTGAAGTGCTTGTTTTTTTTCTGTGAAAAACGCAATGATGTAGCCAATACATAAGATTGGAGACAAAAAGCCTTTTGCAAAAAATCGGCCTGTCGCGCGCCCGAATGTTATTTTTTCACCCGTTACTTTTGTCACTTTAATTCCAAGAGCCATCTTGCCAAGAGTTCCTTGCAACTTTGATGATTCCATGATCGCATAATACAGCCAAGTCACCGCGATACCGACTAAGATCGTTACGCCATAGAAAAAGATAAGGCCCATAATGACTGCCCATTCTTCATCCGTAATCACCGTTGAAGAATAGTAATAGCTATCATCATACATTAAAAATGCCGCCTCAGGGCTTGAGACAAAAAAGAGTGTTGCCAGAATAAATACAATGAATGAAAATGGTACACTAATAATGATACCGTCCAAAAGATGTGCAAGAAAACGATAGCCTACGCCTGCTAGCTCAGGATGCTTCTTTTCTTGAATGTGTGGTTCTGTTATGTTGGTTTCCATCCTATTTCTCCTTTATTATGTATGTTTTCTATAAATTTCTTATAATCATTCGTTATTATATCCTATGAATATAGCAAGATCAATGCAGCTTTACACTTTTACATACATTTTAGATCAGTTTGATCTAAATGATTTATGTGAATAAATACTGAAAATTTGTGAAAATCATGGCACTTCTAGTTCTTTTACCTCCTGATTTTTTAACATTTTGTGATATTTTCGTCTTGTTTCCATTCTTCTGTTGACAATGATTCTTCAAATGGTACAATAGTCAAGGATTTTTTAAAGAAAGGTGTTCATGATGGGAACTGTCGTATTATTAAAGAACAACGAAATGACTGTAATTGAAGATATTTGCGAAGCTGATTATTTAGATATGAAGCATGGTTTGTCAAAAGATGACACAGCTTATATCTCTTGGTACGAAGACTACGATACTGCTTATGGATATTGATTTCATTTCATAGATGAAGCGTAAAAAAAGGCGATACAACCTGAGAATAGGTTGATCGCCTTTTTTACGTTTGTGAGCTTCTTTCACTTTCAGGTTCCACATGAATAAAGATTTGCGCATGCGTAAATTCGAGCTGAATCTTCTCTTCAATTCGATCACATAATTGGTGAACATCTTCAATGGTTGTCTTTCCATCTACAATCAAATGGAAATCAATATATTCCTCTGCACCAGACCGCCTTGTTCGAAAGTCATGATATTCAATGAATTCTTGACTGAATCCTTGAATGATCGCTTCAATTGATTGTTCTTCCTCTGGTGTTAAACGAGCATCAACAAGCGGCGGGAAGGCTTCCTTCATGAGTTTAAACGCTTCACGCATAATAAAGAGGGCCAGAATCATTCCAATGATCGGATCTAGGAAATACCAGTCGGTTAATGCCACAAGCAATAAACTGAATGCCACCCCTAGTGACGTATACACATCCGTTAAAAGGTGCAATGCATTTGATTTCATGGCGACTGAATGTACTCGCTCAGCCTCTTTGTTCACAATCCTCGATACAACAAAATTGATGAGCGCGCCTAGCAGCATGACCACAATGCCAAGCACGGGTAGCTTAACTGGCTCTGGATGCATTAATTTGTGAACACATTCGTATATAATCCAAATGCCAGCAACGAATATCAGCAGGGTCTCAATCGTTCCAGAAATATTTTCGACTTTTCCATGTCCATAAGGATGTTTAGAATCTGCTGGCTTTCTTGAAATACGAACAGAAATAAATGCAATAAACGACGCCATTAAATCGAGAAACGAATGAATGGCTTCTGATAAAACCGCAACAGATCCGGTTAAGAGACCTACAATGATTTTTAAGATGACAACAAATGTGTTGCTCAGCACGGATAGAAACGCGATTTTCGATGTCTTCGCTGATTGTTCCATCTATCGTCCTCCTTTAGGAGATCGTATGTCTATGAAAGCCATTCCCATGACCATGATTCTCACGTTCTTTCAGTTTACGCAGTTTTGCCGTTTTCTAATCATTCTCATCACAGCCTGTATTTTCTCTTGAGGTTACGCTATAATAAATGTTGCTCTTTCTTCAATATATCACTCATGCGGTGATGGATAGGAGAATAGACTACATATAACGCTATCCAGTGCCTTTCGCAGGTGACATTTATGCAGTGAATGGTAAAATAGGATAAAAACATAAATTTTTAAGGTGATGAGAAATGGAGCATTTGCTGAATCCAAGAGTAAAGGATATTGAAATTTCAGGCATTCGAACATTTTCAAATCTCGTATCGTCATATGAGGATGTCGTTTCATTGACGATAGGCCAGCCCGATTTTTATACGCCGCATCATGTCAAAACAGCTGCCAAAGCAGCCATTGACGAGAATTTCACCTCATACACTCACAATGCTGGTTTCTTAGAGCTAAGACAAGCGATCCAGCATTATATCAAGAAGAAAGTGAATCTTGATTATGATGCAGAGTCAGAAATCATTGTGACAACAGGTGCAAGTCAAGCAATTGATGCTGCGTTTCGAACCATTTTAACAGAAGGCGACGAGGTCATTTTACCTGGACCTGTATACCCCGGATATGAACCGATCATTCGAATGTGCGGTGCCATGCCCGTACATATCGACACAACGAATGCCGGCTTTAAATTGAATGCCAAGCTGATTGAGGATGCGTTAACGGAAAAGACAAAGTGTGTGGTTCTTCCTTACCCTTCAAACCCGACTGGTGTCACGCTTTCAGAAGAAGAATTGAAAGAAATTGCCCAGCTCCTTGAAGGAAAAGACATCTTTATTTTATCCGATGAAATTTACAGTGAGCTGACATTTGACCGGCCGCATCATTCAATTGCCTCTTTCTTAAAAGAACAGACCATTGTCATCAATGGACTGTCTAAATCTCATAGCATGACTGGATGGAGAATTGGCTTTTTATTTGCTTCAGCTCCAATTGCTAAACATGTATTAAAAGTACATCAATATAACGTGTCTTGTGCCTCGGCTGTCTCACAAAAGGCGGCACTTGAAGCTGTGACAAATGGTGTGGATGATGCACTGATCATGAGAGAGCAATATAAGAAAAGACTCGATTATGTATATGATCGGCTCATTTCTATGGGGCTTCCGGTGATTAAACCTTCTGGCGCTTTTTATATTTTTCCATCCATTGAATCGTTTGGGATGAGTTCCTTTGATTTTTGCATGGAGCTGTTAGAAAGTACAAGACTTGCGGTCGTTCCAGGCTCTGCTTTCTCTCCACTCGGCGAAGGGTATGTGCGCCTGTCTTATGCTTATTCACTTGAAACGCTGAAAGAAGGACTTGACCGGCTAGAACAATTTGTACTTGAAAAACGTTCCATTCATTCGCTAGATTGAAACAACGGCTCTCTTGCCGTTGTTTTTATTTTGCAGGAAACATGATGTGAAATACGGTGCCCTTTTCAGGCTGACTATCCACACGGATCGTCCCATTATGATTTTCTAAAATATTAAATGTGACCATAAGGCCAAGCCCAGTTCCTTTTTCCTTTGTGGTTAAAAAGGGCTCTCCAATCCGTTTCATCACCGCTTCTGGAATGCCGACCCCTTCATCACGAATGGTGACAAGTATTCCATCACTTTCTGCTTTGGCCGTGATGTCTACCTTTCCTCCGTCCGGCATGGATTCTACGGCATTTTTGATTAAATTGATAAACACTTGCTTGAGCTGATTTTGATCCCCGTTCATCAGGAGACCTTCCTCTATCTCACTTGTGTTCATTAAAATGCCATTTAAGTTCGCTTGTGTTTCTAACAAAGCCGTAACTTCGCTGATGATTTTTTTCAAATCAAGCGTCTGCATTGAGGATGTTTGCTGCGGTTTCGCCAGCATTAGCAGCTCACTCAAAATAATTTCTATTCGGCTCAGTTCAGAGAAAACAATCTCGAAGTATTGATCGCGATCTTTTGTTTTCGGTTTAATGAGCTGTAAAAAGCCTTTGATGGCGGTTAATGGGTTTCTGATTTCATGTGCAATGCCAGCCGCCAATTGACCTGCGATCGATAATTTTTCTGAGCGGAGCATGAGCTCTTCTGTCTGCTTACGTTCGGATATATCTCTTAAAATAATTTGAACCGCTGTTTCTCCAAAGAATGTAGTTGGGATACATACCATTTCTGTATAAATCAGCTTATGCTTAAACGTATGACAGCTCATCGTGACAATCTCGGAATCTGATGCTCTTTCAATAATACGAGATAAACTCTTTTTGACCTTCTGCTGATCACAGGAATGAATTTGATGAAAGATATCCTTTCCTATTAATTTATCGTAATGCTCGGCTTCAAATAATTTAATGCCTGATTCATTCATAAACACCCATTTGTGATCATGGATGACCGCAATCGTGTCAATGGAGTTTTGAATGAGCAGCTGATACCTTTCCCGGCTTTTTTGAAGAACAGTTTGGAATTTTTTACGGGATGAGATGTCCACTAGCAGCAAAAGCTCTGCCCGCTGATTTTGATAAATCGTCGGTGATGACTTTACCTCAATATGAATACTGCTCCCATCCTGACGCTTCCATATCTGTTCAATCATTCCGACTGGAAGGCCTTGCTGCAGCCTTGTTATGCGGCTTCTGACAATATCATGGTACTCTTCAGCAATAAAATCAAACGCGGACTTGCCGATCATGTCATCTCTTGCACTTACCCCCATTAATTGCAGCATCGCATCATTCGCATACACAATTTTCCCTAAAGTCGTAATACATAACGGATTTGGCAGCATGGCAATCAATTGTTCAGCTTCACCGACATTTTGGAAAGCCGGCAGACTGCCTAGCGACTGTTCTGCTACTTTTGATGCTTCTTGAAATGCTGCTTTTTGGGGCTTAGTATCCAGCACCCTCATTTTCAGGATCATTTCTCTACTTACTTCGTTGTCTAACCCATCACAAGCAACAAAATCAATGCTTGCTTCGACCCATACAGCTGTCAGATCACTTCTTAGCAGTCTAAAGTGGCAAACCTCTAGCATGTGCTGATTGTAAAAATAACTTTCGACGAGAAATTGATCTTCGGTATGAACAAAGTCTTTCAAAAAACACCCTAGTAAATCCTTTTGTTCATAGAGCAAAAGCTGCTTACAGTTGGAAGAAATGTAGAGAAAGCGGCCATTAGAAGAAAGAACGGCATGTAAATCGATGTTCGAATACAATTGATTCGAATCTTTCATTTGTTGTTCCATCGTCGTCCGACCCTCCTTTTCATTTTTTAGGGTTGTCCTTAGATTGATGTATAAAAAAGATTCGCTAGAAAACCCGTATTTTCCTTCTGTCATCGAGGGAAACGTCCATATTTTCAGCAAAAAGGGAGCACTTTCTGCTGCTGTGCTCCCTGCGGTTTATTGTTTTTCATATTTCTTTTGTAATTCAACGTACTTATCCACAATTTTACTTGGGATATTTTTAATGACAGGATCTTTATCTGAGACATAAGGTGTCACGACACTAAACGCTACCTCTGGATTAGAAGAAGGATAATATCCTCCAAAGGTTAAATTGTACGTGGCATTTCCCCACCAGCTGCGGTTGGCGCCATAGTAGAAGGTTTGCGCTGTACCCGTTTTTCCCGCGACATCATGCTGACCAAATCGGCCAGCGGCAGTTCCGCCTGTTGATGTGACCATTTTCAGTCCCGTTTTTACGCGGTCAATATCTGCTTTCGAGTTGTTAATCGTATTCAGCACCTTCGGCTCATATTTTTTTACGACTGGGCCTACTTCATCCTTCTTCGTTGGAAGATGAACACTTTTCACTACTCTTGGCTGAATACGGCTGCCTCCATTGGCAATTGTCGACATGTATTGTGCCACTTGGAGCGGTGTATACGTGTCATACTGACCAATTGCTTCATCAAGCAAAAGTCCGCCGACCGTCTTAGGATGCGTCTGCATCCCGCTTGATTCCTGCGGCAGGTCGATCCCTGTTTTTACGCCAAGACCGAATTGCGCATAGTAGTTTCTCATTTTTTGTAAGTGCTCAGGCCTTGCAGGTAACGGACCATCCTTTTGATAGGTGATGCCCGCCATTCTCATCGCTACTTGGAACATGTAGACGTTGGAACTTTTTTGGAGTGCCTGAATGTCGTTAACCCATCCAAGAACTTTGTAAGACTGTTTCGGCTTTCCATTACTTCCTGCAAAAAAGAGCGGTGTATCCATATAGGCCTGATTGTGTGACATCCCGTCCTGATAACCGCCAAGTACTGTGGCTCCTTTGACAACAGAGCCCATTTCGTACTGGGTGGTAAATGTTCCGATCGCATAATCTGTGACGTCTCTGCCGTCCATTTTCTTGCCCGACATGGCGAGAACATCCCCTGTGTGAGGATCCATCATGACGACAAAGGCACGATCCATCATATAGTTTCTCGCACTGGCCGATCTAAGCTCTGATTCGACGATTTTGTCGACTTCCTTTTGCAGCTCCATATCAAATGTCAGCGCAAGATCAAGTCCTCTTCGTCCTTCTGTCCGCTTGATCTCATCAAGCAGCTTCCCGCCAACCTGTGTATATTGAACGGTCGCTTTCTCTGGGTTTAGAAAATCCTCGTATTGATATTCTAAATAGCTCTTCCCTACACGGTCATTTCGCGAGTAGCCTCTTGCCATATAGTAATCTTCGCGCTCTTTAATGATTCCTTGCTCTGGTGTGGTCACACCGCCAAGTACATTATAAAGGGTCTTTTCATACGGATATTTTCTTGTCCAGTCGTTGATGACGTTCACACCTGGCAGTTCATCAAGATGCTCTGAGACAAGTGAAATCTCTTCATATGTCAAGCTCACGGATGAAGTCTGTTTTGATTCTTTCGTTTCATCGAGTAAAGCAACTTTTTCGTCACCTTTTTTCTCTTCGTTTGGGTCCATTGCCTTCACGATTTGAGGCTCAAAGGCATATCCACCTGTAAATCTACGGTAGATCGCTGCAACAGCTTTTTCCTCCGCATCCTTTTCAATCGCTTTGACTTCTTTCTTTGGGACACGCTCTACTTGAAGCGGATAGACATCCTTTGCATCGATATCCTTTTTCTCCGTTTTTGAAATGAGCTTATCCGCTTCTTTTGGATGGCTCGCCAGCCAAAAATCCCGAATGTCACGCTCTCTCAAAAAATCAGTATCCATTTTTATATAAGTCGCAAGCTTTCTTGCTACCTTAATCTTATCCTTCGCTTTCACACCGCTTTCTGATGTATAAACGATGGCAGGTACACTTTCGTTATCAACGACGACTCTTCCTCTCGCGTCATACATTTTTCCTCTTGGAGACGGGTATGATGCCGTTTTGACCTCTGTTCGGTTGGCTTGCTTTTTATAATCTTCACCATTGACAATTTGCAGCACACCAAGCTTGATCACAAGTCCAGCAAATAAACTAAATACAGCGAAGAAAAAGAGATTAATCCTCCAGGCGTTCCGGCGCTTCATTTTTTTCTGCTCGGCAGCACCTTGATGCTGTTTCTCTCCCACTTATGTAGCTCCTCTCATCCTTTTCAATCTTTTACAATTACCACTCATTATTGTAACACTTTTGTAATAGTTGTTACAGCGAAACGAGTGAAAAAAAGCTGTCAATCCCTAATCTGCAAAAAAATATACTAACACTTTAAAATATTGGTATGTTTATGTCGTTTTCTTTAAATGGAAGGATGCCCCATCCTTTGATATGAAGCGGCTCTTACTATGACTTTAACAAAAATGACAAACTGGTATTGTCAATGGAGGATGCTGGTACGTTTATAACAAAAAGTCCATGGTATGATTTTTTGTGAGAAAACAAAACAAAGATTTTAGGAGGAGTTACAATATGAAGAAGAAATCATTCTTTTTTTCAGCGCTGACAGCTGCTGCACTCATCACATTCACTGGGGGACATTCGGCTGATGCGAAGGAGCTTAACCTGAAACAAGTGATAAACGTACAGCATCAAGCCATTGATCTTCATACATTAGCAGCAAAATTACATATCTCTTCAGATGTAAACAAGCTAAGCAAGTCAAATCAAAAAGAGATCGAAGCTCTATTAAACAAGCTGATCAAGAGCGGTCAACCTGTTACTGGAACAAAAGTAGTGAAAGAAGTAAACAAAGCAAAACAAGAACAAAAACAAGAATCAGTGAAAAAACCAACTGCTTCTAAACCAAGCACTCCAGCAAAAGAAAACACAAACAGCAATAGCAACACAAAAGCTGACCAAAAAGACACAAATGCATCAAAAGCAGACAGCAGCTTAAATGCATTTGAAAAAGAAGTGGTTGAGCTTACAAATAAAGAGCGTGCAAAGCAAGGCTTAAAGGCACTTTCTGTGGATTCTAAATTAAGCAAATCTGCTCGCGCAAAATCTCAAGATATGAAAGATAAAAACTATTTCTCTCATACAAGCCCAACTTATGGATCTCCATTTGATCAAATGAAGCAATTCGGTATCACTTACAAATCAGCAGGTGAAAACATTGCCCAAGGTCAAAGATCTCCTCAAGAAGTTGTGACAGCATGGATGAACAGTGAAGGCCACAGAGCGAACATCTTAAACAAAAGCTATACACATATCGGTGTTGGTTATGTGAAATCTGGAAACTACTGGACGCAGCAATTCATCGGAAAATAATATCAAAAAAACCTGTCCTTATTTGGGACAGGTTTTTAATTTTCTACTTTTTCAGCAATGCGAGGGCTTGTTTACACGCTGCAATCCACATAGGCGGGGCAGTTTTTTATTTGACCCATAATTTATAGATGCTCTGTGTCCCGCTGTTTTCTTCGCCCTGTTCACTCAGCTTTTCATAAAGTGATTTCGCAAGTGAGAGCCCTGGCATTTCTTCTCCCATCAGCTCTGCTTCTTCAAGTGCAATGCCCATATCCTTGATAAAATGCTTCACATAAAACCCTGGCTCGAAATCGCCTTTCAGCATTCTTGGTGCAAGGTTTGACAATGACCAGCTGCCTGCTGCACCTGTTGTGATGCTTTTGAGCACCTGCTTTGGATCAAGCCCTGATTTTTCGGCATAAGCCATTGCCTCTGCGACACCGACCATCCCCGCTGCGATGGCAATTTGGTTACACATTTTTGTATGCTGACCGCTTCCTGCCGGTCCTTGATATTGAATGTTTTCACCCATTTGCTCAAATACCGGCAGGCAGGCTTCATAGGCAGACCTTTCTCCGCCGATCATAATGGCGAGCGTGCCATTTTGAGCTCCTATGTCTCCCCCTGATACAGGTGCATCTAATGCAAATACACCTCTTTCCTTCGCTTTCAACTCAATTTCTTTTGCAAGCTGAGGCTTCGAGGTCGTCATATCAATGAGATATGTTCCAGGCGCGGCATGTGCCACAAGCCCATCTTCACCTAAATAGATCTCTTCTACATCCGATGGATATCCCACCATTGTGATGACGGCATCTGCACTTTCTGCAATGTCCTTTACTGCCGGCTTCCATGATGCTCCTTTTTGAATCAATGCGTCTGCTTTTGCTTTCGTTCTTGTATAAACGATCACTTCATAGCCTGCATCCATTAAATGTCCTGCCATACTGCGCCCCATTACACCGATTCCTATAAAACCAACTGTTTTGATTTGTGCCATCACTTGTTCCTCCTTAAAGAGACTTTGTCAAGCCACCATCGATGATCAGTGTTTGACCTGTCATATATGTATTGGCTTCAGATAAAAGAAAAGCTGCATATGCTGCAAATTCCTCTGGCTGTCCATAGCGGCCAAGCGGGATCGCTTGTTCAGCCTGTGCTTTGATTTCTTCAACCGTTCGATTCTCTCTTTGTGCGCGGTGCTTTTCCAGCTGTTTGACGCGGTCTGTTTCAATTTTTCCGGGTGCTAACGTATTGATCAAAACACCATCCTTTGCCAGCTCCTGAGCGACTGTTTTTGTCCAGCCGGCTATAGCTGGTCTAAATGTATTCGACAGCATCAAGCCTGGGATCGGTTCTTTCACTGACATTGACGCAATGTTTAACACACGTGCACCACGTTTTTTCAAATAAGGTAATGCCTCTTTTAATAACCGAATATAGCTGAGTAAATGAAGCTGAAATGATTCGATCCAATCTTCATCTGTTAAGGTGTCAAGCGTTCCTGTTTTAGGTCCGCCTGTATTGTTCACAAGAATGTCTAGACGTTGCTCATCGCCAGCCGCCGCTTGAACAAGCGCCTTAATTTGCCTGGCGTCAGATACGTCACATACTTGATAAGTCAGCTGTCCTTTGGCAAATGGAGACAGCTCATTGACTGTTTCTTTCAGCGTTTGTTCATGTCTTCCCGAGAGCATTACATCCGCTCCCTCTTTTGCTAGAGAAAAGGCAATCGCTTTTCCGATACCTTGACTGCTTGCAGCGACCAATGCTTTTTTTCCAGTTAGTTTGACATCCATGTCAGCACCTCCTCTCGTTCATTTTATCATACAAAAAGAACCTTGCTCACGTCGCAAGGTTCCTTTCCAAGAATCACACCTTAAATCGGTCAACCGCCTGACGCAGTGCCTGGCTTGATTCGTTTAGCATTTCAGTTGAGGTTTTCGTTCTTTCTAACGCTTGAACTTGTTCATCTGTGGACGCATGCACTTCCTCAGCTGAGGCAGCAGATTCTTCTGAAATAGCAGCAATACTTTGAATGGATTCACTCATCTTCTGCTGTTCTTCTGTCATTTCATTGATCTGTGTATGAATGCTATCGATTGAACCGACAAGTGCCTGCATTTCCATTGTGATGCTGCTGAGTGCCTCACCTGTTGCATTAATGGCATCACCTTGTTCCTCATTCATTCTACTTGCTGCTGTCATTGCTTCCGCCGCTTTTTTCGATTCATCTTGAATGAGTTTGACGGTTTCGCTAATGTGTTTTGTTGACTGTGCAGATTGTTCAGCAAGCTTTCTGACTTCTTCTGCAACTACAGCAAATCCTCGTCCGCTTTCTCCTGCTCTCGCCGCTTCAATGCTTGCATTCAGTGCAAGTAAATTCGTTTGATCAGAGATTTCAGAGATAGCAGTCACGACGTTTTCAATATTTTTCGTTTTATGCTCAAGATCTAGCAGCATTTGCTCAACCTTTTTCGATTCATCGCTCGCTTGTGTTGATTTTTGGACGAGCACACCAAGTGCATCAAGCCCTTTATAGCTTGCATCTTCAGATGATTTTGAGTTGGTTTGCATTTGTGTGGCGAGTTCACCCATATGGCGCACTTTCTCATACAATTGCTCTGATTTCTCATTAATCGTTTCTGCATCTGATGCCTGCTTAGTCGCCCCTGTTGCCACCTCTTGAATCGCCGTTGCAATCTGTTCGCTAGACAGCAAGGTCTCATTTGAAATTTGGGTCACTTCATCCGCTGATTCCACAACTTGATCTGAAGCCCCTTTCACTTTTTCAATTAACTCCCTGATGTCCTCGGTCATTTGATTAAAGCTTTTCGTAAGGAAACCAATTTCATCTTGAGACTTCGTTTCAAGCGTGCTTGTTAAATCGCCTTCTGACACCTTACGAGCATGCTCTATTAGACGCTTGATTGGCGTAGTTATGCTTCTTGCCAATAAGAAACTGAGGATCATCGCAAGAATAATGGCAATGACGGATATAATGATGCTTGTCTGATTCATTTTTTCTGTAATCCAAAGCAGTTGCTTTTTCTCAAAGCTGACACCAACCGTCCAATCGGCTTCTTTGATTTTAGATGTGACCGTCAGTTCTTTACTGTCATCAATACCTGAGTTGTCGATCGCTTTTTTCACAGAAGCGACCTTTGATATATTTTTTCCTTGCTCTGTTGGATGCGCCAAAAGGGTGCCTGTGCCATCAACTAAGAAAGCGGTCCCCTTATAAGGAATCTCTTGTTCATTGATATAGGACTGAATCGAGGACAGCTTCAAATCAAGTCCAGCGACCCCAATGACCTTTCCATCTTTGACAATCGCCTTCGTGGCTGAGACAATCACTTTTTTCGTTGCTTCATCTACATATGGATCTGTCCAAACGACCTGATCAGGCTTTTCGGCTGCTTGTTTAAACCAGCCTTGTTTAGATGGATCATAGCCTTCGCCAAGATCGAACTCTGGGAAGCCGAGCATTTTGCCATCAATTGTTCCAATATAGGTAAACGAAATGAGTTTATCCTGTTCCTGCAATTTTTTTAGTGCATCTGTTTCATAAGCTAATGTTTGTTTTGTTTGTTTTTGCGCAAATTCTTCAGTCATTGTACTTGTTGCCACTTTGTTAATGGTATTGCCGTAATTATCAAGCTTTTCTGTAATAATGTCTTTCAGGCTTTCTGCCGTTGCTGCTGCGGTGGTTTTTGCATCTCGTTCAATAAGTGGTCTTAACACTAAGTTAGAACCCACTTGAACAGCCACGACGGTTAAAATTAAAATAACTGAGATGAAAACAGCTATTCTCACTTGAAGTTTCTTAAACATCTCCTCACACCCCTACATCTACTTTCACACCTTATTTTATATATCGGCAAAATGGGTAAAGCATTCAATAGTTGTAAGAAAATTTAAATAGAAAAAACAAGCCCTATAGGCTTGCTTTAAGTAAAATATTCAATCTTTGCAGACGGAAAGTACTGATCAATATATGATTCTAACGTCTCTCTTAGTTCTTGTTCCTCATCTTTTTGGTAGATATATTTCCCAATCCCATATCTCCCCCACTTGTATCGTCTTTTTTCTTCATCTAATTCTAATTTAGATTTCGGGTAGTTTTTTTGAATCACACGCTTTGCTGGTTTTGTAAAGCGATGCTGAATCATCTCAAAAGTAATATCATCTCTCACATCATCAGGAAGAGCTGCATCGAGCTTTTCAAATAAAACTTTATATCCTTCCTGCCAGCCTTCATGGATGTAGATGGGAGCAATAATAAAGCCAAGAGGATAGCCTGCCTTTGCGACCTTAACAGCCGCTTCAATCCGCTGATCAAGCGGTGATGTGCCAGGCTCGAAATATTTAATGACATAATCGGCATTAATACTAAAACGGAATCTTGTCCGACCATTATGCTTTGCATCTAACAGATGATCAACATGATGGAATTTCGTGACAAATCGAAGCTTTCCTAAGTCGGTTTGCCCGAAGTATTCAATCGCTCGTTTGAGTGTATGTGTCAAATGGTCAATTCCTACGATGTCTGAAGTACATGATGCTTCAAATCTCGTGATATCTGGCGCTCGCTCGTTCATGTACTGCTCAGCTTGATCTAATATTTCTTCTACATTGACGTACGTTCGAATGTAGGGCTTACTTCCCATTGTTGTTTGCAAATAGCAATAATGACAATGTCCCATACATCCTGTTGCAAATGGGATCGCATACTCTGCAGATGGTTTAGACGAGTCAAACTTCAATGTCTTTCTCACACCAATGACAAGCGTTGACTTCGCGTTACGATACTTTTGCAGGTCATTTTTCCCCGGAATATTTCTTACCTGGTTGTGTGAAGTCGTTTCTCTTATTTCGATTCCCATACCCTCGAACTTTTCCTTCAGCTCTCGTCCTAACGGGTACTCTAACGCCCGGGGTTCAATGTAAACTAGCTGGGGGACGAAAGGTTTGATCATATTAAGCACATCCTTACCTTTAACGTTTTTATACCGTTACTTTAACCGCACAGGATGGCTTTTATCCTTTCTAAAATCTCCCTTATTCAAATAAGTCTTGATAAAGTGCTTCTGCTTCTTCATATGTTGGAAAAACAGCATCATCAGGTGCTAGTGGATGATACGTTTCAAGTAAAAAGAGGGCAAGTTCTTCTTCGTTGTAAGGATGTGAAACAATTTCAGCTTCTTTAATTTGTGCTACGTTTGCAGCATGTGGATTTCGATAAATGACATATACTTGATCACCTGGTTTATAGTCTGAGAAAGGCAATCTGGTCACCTCCATTTTTTAATAATAGGATGCCCTTCTCACTGCCCAATATGACTCAATATGATAAAATTCGACAAAAAAACCAGACAGTTTCACCTGTCTGGTTTTCATTCACTTAGTTCTGTTGAAATGTTTTCTTGACGAAATCAACCACTTCTTCTGTTGTGCTAAGTGATAAAATATGCTCTTTAAATGATGCAGCTTCTTCCTTAGATAGCTTGCTTAGCTGTGTTCTAGCTGGAAGAATGGATGTTGCACTCATTGAGAATTCATCTAATCCTAATCCAAGTAGAAGCGGGATTGCGATTTCATCTCCAGCCATCTCACCGCACATGCCGACCCATTTACCCTCTTTATGCGCTGCTTCAATCACAAGCGTAATGAGACGTAAAATCGCTGGGTTGTAAGGCTGGTAAAGATAAGACACTCGTTCGTTCATTCGATCAGCAGCCATTGTGTATTGAATCAAATCATTCGTTCCAATACTGAAGAAATCTACTTCTTTTGCAAATTGGTCTGCGATGACAGCCGTTGATGGAATTTCTACCATCATTCCGATTTCAATGGAATCAGAAACGTCTGTACCAGCGGCAACCAATGCTTCTTTTTCTTCAAGTAAAATGGCTTTTGCTTCTCTAAATTCTGATAATGTCGCGATCATAGGGAACATGATTTTCAAGTTTCCATATGTACTTGCACGAAGTAAGGCGCGTAGTTGAGTTCTGAAAATCTCCTGCTCTTCCAGGCAAAGGCGAATAGCTCTATAGCCAAGGAACGGGTTCATTTCTTTTGGAAGCTGCAAGTAAGGAAGTTCTTTATCGCCACCAATATCTAGTGTGCGAACAACCACTGCTTTCCCTTCCATCTTCTCTAAAACGGTTTTATACGCATCGAACTGCTCTTCTTCTGTAGGAAGCTGGTCTCTGCCCATGTATAAAAATTCAGTACGGTACAATCCGACTGCTTCGCCGCCATTTTCAAGTACACCTTTTACATCTTCAGGTGTTCCGATATTTGCAGCTAGCTCTACGTGAACGCCGTCTTTTGTAACCGTTGGCTGGTCAACAAGTTTCGCCCATTCCGCTTTTTGAGCTAAGTAGTCTTCATGCTTTTTTTGATACGCTTTCACTTCATCTTCAGAAGGCTGAATGATGACGTCTCCAGTAATACCATCCACAATGATCAGATCATCGTTTTTCACCGTTTTTGTTGCTTCTTTTGTCCCAACAACTGCTGGAATCTCCATAGATCTCGCCATGATCGCTGAGTGAGAAGTACGACCGCCGATATCTGTCGCAAAGCCTTTAACAAATTGTCTGTTCAGCTGAGCAGTATCAGAAGGTGTTAAATCTTCAGCTATGATGATGACTTCTTCAGAAATCATGCTTGGATTTGGAATGTCAACGCCTAGCAAATGTCCAATAACACGTTTTGTGACGTCGCGAATATCCGCTGCACGTTCCTTCATGTATTCATTGTCCATTGCTTCGAACATTGTGACAAACATTGTCGCTGTTTCTTTTAAAGCAAATTCAGCATTTACTTTGTCAGCACTAATTTTATCCTTTACTGGGTTAAGCAGTTCAGGATCACTTAACACAAGAAGGTGGGCAGAAAAGATATCTGCTTTGTCTTGGCCAAGTTCTTTTAGCGCATGTTCTTTAATTGCTTCAAGTTCTTGTTTAGAAACATGAATTGCTTCTTCAAAACGCTTCACTTCTGTCTCTGGATCGTTGATGTCTTTTTGGTGAACTGTTAAATCTGGTTCTTCCAGACGATATGCTTTTGCAATTGCAACGCCTGCTGAAGCACCGATTCCTTTCAGTTGTTGCATTACTCGCCTAGGCCTTCACTTTTCATTGTGTCTTTAAGCGCAGCAAGTGCATCATTTTCATCAGAACCAGAAGCAGAGATTGTGATTGTAGCACCTTTCGCAATTCCTAGAGACATTACACCCATAATAGATTTCAGGTTCACTGTTTTACCATTATATTCTAAGTTGATATCAGCATCATATTTACTAGCAGTTTGTACAAGAACTGTTGCAGGACGTGCGTGAATTCCAGAATCTGCAGTTACTTTGAATGTTTGTTGAGCCATTTTTATCAATCTCCTTTTTATACAATTAATACATCCACAATATTATATCATACTGCCGAGCTTGTCATCTAACAAGAACGGCAGTTATGAAAATTATTTTGAAATTTTCATGATGTTTTCTTGTCCAGCTTTGATTTCACCGGATTCTTGAAGGTCAATAAATTGTCCTTCACTTAAGTTGGTAAATACAATTGGTGTCATCAAAGATGGTACTTCAGACTTAATTTTATCAATATCAACCTCTAAAAGTTTTTGACCGATTTCTACTTGATCTCCCTCTTGTACAAATGCTTCAAATCCTTCTCCTTTGAGGCCGACCGTATCAATTCCGAAGTGGATTAAAATTTCAAGTCCACCGTCAGATTGCAGGCCAATGGCGTGTTTCGTCGGAAACACATTTAAGATCTTCCCTCTTACCGGTGAAACAACCGTTCCATCTGTTGGCAAGATAGCGAAACCGTCACCCATCATTTTCCCTGAGAATACTTGATCTGGTACATCTGTAATTGGATGAAGCTCCCCTGTAATTGGTGAAGCAAAAATTTCTTCCCCTTGTTCATTTTGAAGCGGCTTTGCAATGACTTCTTCGACCTGCTGGCTGACTTCTTCTTTTGCAGAAGGGTCTTTCGCTGGACGAGGCGTGCGGCCTGCAATGATGTCCTGCATTTGTGTTTTTAAATTATCAGAACGCGGGCCGAAAATTGCCTGGATGTTGTTCCCTACTTCGAGAACACCAGAAGCGCCAAGCTTTTTCAAGCGGTCTTTGTCCACTTTCTTCTGATCATTGACAGTAACACGTAAACGCGTGATACAAGCATCAAGGTGCTTAATGTTTTCTTGATCACCCATTGCTTCAAGGATTTCATAAGGCAAGTCATTCCCTTTTTCAGACTTCGCCTCAATTGCTCCGTCTGCTGCTTCATCCTCGCGGCCTGGCGTTTTCAGATTAAATTTGCGAATGGCGAATCTAAATCCGAAGTAGTAAATGACAGCAAGTACGAGACCTACTGGAATGACAAGCCACCAAGCGGTTCTATTCGGCAGGATACCAAATAGGAAGAAGTCGATTAACCCTCCTGAGAAGGTCATCCCGATTTTCACATTTAGAATATCCATTATCATAAAGGATAATCCAGCAAATACACAGTGAATCGCAAATAATATCGGTGCTACAAACAAGAATGAGAATTCAAGCGGTTCAGTGATCCCTGTTAGGAAAGAAGTAAGGGCTGCTGATCCCATAATTCCTGCTACAAGCTTTTTATTCTTTGGTTTTGCTTCATGGTAAATCGCAAGAGCTGCTGCTGGAAGACCGAACATCATGAACGGATATTTCCCTGTCATGAATGTACCAGCTGTCAGCTGAACACCATCTTTGATTTGCGCCATGAAAATACGCTGGTCACCACGGATAATATCTCCTGATAAGCTCTTATAGCTAAAAAATTCATACCAGAATGGTGCGTAGAATATGTGGTGTAGACCAAACGGAATTAATGAGCGTTCAATGACTCCGAATACAAAGGCAGCCAGCGGCTCATTTGCTGCAAGCAGTCCTGTTGAAAATGAGTTCAATGCACCTTGGATTGGCGGCCAAATGACTAGCATCAAAAGCCCTAAAATAAGTGCTGAAATAGAAGTGACGATTGGAACAAAACGCTTACCAGCAAAGAAACCAAGGTATTGCGGGAGCTCAATTTTGTAAAATTTATTAAACATATAAGCGGCTAATACCCCGACGATAATCCCGCCAAAAACGCCGGTAGACAAGGTCGGTATACCGAGCATATTCACATATGCTGGATGGCTTTCCTTAAAGAACTTAGCCAATTTGATCGAATCGGATGGAATAGATCCGTTAGCCATTAATACGGCACTCATCGTTACGTTCATGACAAGGTAACCGATGATAGCGGCAATCCCTGCCACTCCGTCTCCATTAGCAAGACCGATGGCAACCCCTACAGCAAATAATAGCGGAAGATTCGAGAAGACGATGTTCCCCGCATTCTCCATGACACTTGCAACAAGCTGAATTGTATCATTGCTTAAAAATTGAGCTACATCAATCAGCTGCGGATTTTGCATCGCATTCCCAAGTGCTAGTAAAATACCGGCAGCAGGAAGGATCGCAACTGGAAGCATAAGAGCTCGTCCAATTTTTTGCAACACACCAAAAAGTGATTTAAACACTGGTTGAACCTCCTTTTGTTTTCGCTTACAACATACATTTGGGCTGCTCCCTGACGTACATTTCATAATTAACCGTTTACATTTCACTTTCAAATGCAAAAAAGGCATGGTGATATAAGGTTGCGCAAATAACAGGATCTTATCCTGTATTTACCTTAAGTCACTCATGCCTGATCGAATCAGTTACACGTTTCAAGGAAACTATGAAATTTTATTTGTCAATCTGTACAGATGAAGTGTCAAGTAGACAGCCTCAGCATCCTGTACAGGCTTTTTCAATGCATGCTGCAAAATTTTGATCATTTTCCAAGCAGTATTGTAGCATAAAGGATATTCATTTTTCAATAGATGAAGCAATTTTTCTGGCTCCTCTAAAGATTCTCCCCGTTTAATACGCTCAATTGAAAACGTAATATGGCGTAATAAGCGTAAATAATGAATACTTTCTCTGTCTACTTTCATATGAAATGAATCTTCTATAACTTGGACCATTTGTGTAATCAGCTGCGAATGACGGTTCACCTCAGATAAAGGCCGATTCGTCAAAGCTGAATGGATATGGAGCGCTATAAAGCCAATTTCTCCTTCTGGCAGCTTCGTTTTAACATCTGGCCGCTCGTTAATCAGTTCAACGACTTCCTTTGCGACCTCGTATTCTTTCGGGTATAGCGATTGCGTCTCAAGCATAAAAGGGTTCGTGATATCATAGCCTTGCTGCACCCGCTTAAAACTAAACGCAATATGGTCGGTCAGTGCAACATGAATATGCTCATTCAAGCGTTGTCCCATTTTTTCTCGTATATGATAAATGACGTCATTGGCAAGCTCAATCATGTTCTCATCAATATGATGAAGCAGTTGTTTATATTCTGTTTGTTCCTTCGTATTTCTTAACACAAACATTTTTTCAAACACGTCTTGATCGAGAAAATCCCCCGATTTTTTACCGAAGCCAATCCCTTTCCCAATCAGAACTACTTCGCCCAAAGAAGGGTGCCTTGCGATGATGACATTATTATTTAACGCTTTATCAACGGTGAAGGATTCCATGAACATCCCCACCTCCTTCTTTTTCAATCCCTCTTATCGTACAAAACAGATGAAACGTGCGTCAACGATTGTTTTTCAAAACGGTAGTTGTTCGCTCAATCAGACGAAATGGCAGCATTCTTTTTTCTGATTTCTCTCCCTTTAATGCACGGTCAAACAAGTCAAACGCTTCCTGCCCCATTTGTTTGAGGGGAATATGAATGCTGGAAATCCCTAGCGCCTCACTCAATTGGTTATTTTGAAAGCTGAGTATGGCTGGTGATTCTCCTACTTTTATGTCATGACGCTGCGCCTCTAATAAAAAGCCTGCAGAGACTTCGTCATTTGTAATGAATAAAGCTGTAGGACGATTTTTCATTTTCTGCCATTCTGCAAATAAGTGCTTCCCATCAAGCAGGGATAGCTTCCCTTCGATGATCCATTCCTCATCAATGGTCTGCCCGAGGGATTGCATCATGTCTTGATAGGCCTGAAGGCGCGACTCGCTATTCGCTCCTTCTGTTCTCGCAAGAACGATCGCAATTCGTTGATGTCCGCATGCCGCCAAATGATGCAGGCCCTCCTTAAATGCTTGGTCATGTGCAATCGACACGGTTGAGCATTGATCGTGCGGCGCAGGATGACAAAATATAATCGGTCCTGATTCCTGCCACTTTAAAATGTGCCTATCACTTAACGCATTTGAACAAAATATTAAACCATCCACACGGCGCTCTTTTAAACTCATTAACGCTTCTTTTTCTTTTAATGGATCGTATCCTGTTTGAAATAAAGCAAAATGCATGCCGTGCGCCTGTGCTTTTTCTGCAATACCTGTGACGAGTGCGCTGAAATAAGAGTGTTCAATGTTTGGAAGGACGATGCCAAGCATATTCGAATAGCCCTTCGCTAAATGGACCGCCTGGATGTTTCTCGTATACTTGAGCTCCTCCATCGCTTGTAGAACACGTTCCCTTTTTTCTTCTTTAACATAAGGATGCTCATTCAACACACGTGATACGGTTGTCACAGATACGCCCGCTCTTTTCGCAATCTCCCTTATGTTTGCCATTTTTTCTCCTACTTTCTCTTGATATGGTAAGCGTTTCATACTTTAAGATGTATGTGAGCTGAACAAATCACTGGATGGAAAGGGGAATTCAAGATGGGTTTCATCATATGGATTATATTATGTATGACTGTTTTGTTTTCTGCTCGTTTTGCATTACATCCTTTAGGAAAAGAACATAAAATCAAACCGTTTCAATCAATTGATGATTTTTTTGTTGATAAGGATCGAGAAGAGTGATAAAAAATCACGATGACGCTTCCAAGACCTGGACGTTCATCGTGATTTTTTTCATTACTTGATGATCGTCAGCTCTTTCGGATAATTGGTTAAAGTGACTGGACCATCTGCCGTAATGAGAACATCATCTTCAATTCTTACGCCGCCGACTCCCGGGACATAAATTCCTGGTTCAATCGTATACACCATACCTTCTTGCAGAAGGTCGTCATTTGCCTGACTCATAGAAGGAAACTCATGAACAGAAACCCCTAACCCATGTCCGAGGCGATGCGGGAAATATTCACCATATCCCGCTTCTGTGATGAGCCCGCGGGCTTTTAAGTCAAGATCACCGATTCTAACGCCAGGCTTACTCATTTCAAGTGCTGCCATTTCTGCATTTAAGACGGTTTGATAAATGTCCTTTTGTTTTTCAGAAGCTTCCTGATAGATGAATGTTCTTGTGATGTCTGAGCAATATCCATCGACAATGACACCAAGGTCAAATAACACAAAATCGCCTTTTTTTAAGGCTGCCTGCCCAGGATTTCCATGAGGCTCGCCTGATTTTTCACCAAAGAGAACCATGGTTGAAAAGGACATGCCTTGAATGCCTTTTTTCTTTAGTTCATATTCAATGACAGCGAGAACTTCTGTTTCCGTGATTCCTTCTTTTAAGGCGTTAACTCCAATTTTTACACCTTCATCTGCTAATTGTGCCGCTTTTTTGAGTGTAGCAATTTCAGATTCATCTTTAATCAGTCTGAGCTGATTGAGCTCATCTTCAGCCCGGACGAACATTTCTGCCCCCGTGACAGCTTGGAGCTGCTCTGCTCTTTGAAGCGGTATCGATTCTTTTTCAATCGCAAGACGCGCGGCATGAACACCTCGTTTTTCTATCGCTGATTGAATGAAATCAAATGGATTCTCATGATCTTCATATCCAATGATATCGCCGGACCATCCTGCATTTTTTGCCTGCTCGACTTCCATTTTAGGCAAAATAAAAAATGGTTCTGCCTCTTGAAACACAAACAGCCCCATCACTCTTTCATGCGGCTCTGTGAAGTATCCAGATAGATAAAACACATTTTCCTTTGTATGTATAAATGCACCTTGAATGTCTTCTTTCTTAAGCCAAGAAGACAAGCTCTTCATTCGGTTCATCATGATCCTCCTCACACGTTTTACTACTGGTCTATTGTATCAGTTTTTGCTGTATTTCGCACAAAAGCGCACTGGCATATATCCAGTGCGCCTTGATGATTAATTAAGATGCACGAAGCAGACGCAGACCATTTAAAATGACCAAAATCGTACTTCCTTCATGCCCGATGACGCCAAAAGGCAAATCAAGCACTTGTAAGAAATTCGCACAAATTAACAGACAGATCACCGTTAATGAGAAAATAATGTTTTGCTTAATGATTCGATTCATTTTTCTTGAAAGACGGATCATCTTTGTTAGGTTATTTAAATTGTTCTTCATTAAGATGAGATCCGCAGTCTCTAAAGCAACGTCTGTGCCTCCGCCCATCGCAACCCCAACATCTGCTGTAGCGAGTGCTGGCGCATCATTGATTCCGTCTCCTACCATGATGATTGAATTACCTTGTTTTTTTAATTGATTGACCTCATGTACCTTTTCATCTGGAAGACATTCAGCCACGACAGTTTGGATGCCGGCTTCCTGCGCAATAGCTTCAGCCGTTTTTTGCTGATCTCCTGTCAGCATGACGGTTTGGATGCCTAAATCATTTAGTTCTTGAATCATTTTTTTAGCTTCAGGTCTGATTTGATCCTTAAGGCCAAGACAGCCAACAACTTCTTCACCCTTTTGAACGTAGACCACTGTGTATCCTTGCGCTGAAAGGTCATCACCTGTCTCTTCCATCTCGCGGTCGATTGACGCCTTACCAGCGAAGTCTTTCTTCCCAATCCGCCACGTTTCCCCATTTAATTGTGCTTTCACACCAAATCCAGAGGTTTCTTCAATGGTGACATGGACTGATTTATCTGTTTGGTGCTCCTTTGCCATATCAGAAATTGCTTTCGCTAATGGATGGTTTGATTGACTCTCAATTTGATAGAGCGCCTGATAAAAAGCAGATTCATCCTGTCCTTTAGCGATGACGACTTGCTCTACGGCTGGCTTCCCGTTTGTAATCGTCCCCGTTTTATCAAAAGCAATCATGCTGCTTGTGCCTAGTTTTTCTAAAAAGACACTTCCTTTGACAAGCATTCCATTTCTCGCGCCATTTGAGATCAATGACAGTGCTGCTGGCATAATGGATGCAACTAGAGCACAAGGTGAAGCAACGACCATAAACACCATTGCCCGGTAGAAGGTTTCACTCATGCTCCAGCCGAGTACAAAATGAGGCAGAACCATTAAAATTGCGACGGTGATCAGCACACCTTTTACATAGGCACCCTCAAATTTTTCAATAAATGCTTGGCTTGGCGAAACACTTTCTTGAGCGGATTCGACAAGTTTAATAATTTTATGGAAAAGCGTTTCTTCATTATGTTTAGTGACTTCCACTGTTAAGGAACCATTTAAGTTCACTGTTCCTGCAAATACGTCTTCCCCCTGCCCTTTTTCCTGTGGAACAGATTCGCCTGTAAGTGCAGATTCGTCCACACTTGTTCTCCCGCTTAAAATCACACCATCTGCTGCAATGCGTTCCCCAGCTTTGACCATAATACGGTCACCAGGTGTTAATGATGAAGCGGCGATTTGAATGGTCGTACCATCTTCTTCAATTAAAGTTGCTTCATTTGGTGCAATGCTCATTAATGCTGTTAAATCTTTCTTGCTTTTATTTGACGTATACGTTTCTAGCGCACCACTCAGTGAGAAAATAAAAATTAAAATAGCGCCTTCTGCCCAATAGCCGATCAGAGCTGAGCCTATTGCTGCGAAAATCATTAAAAGTTCCACATTCAAGGTCTTAGACGAAATCGTTTCTTCAATTCCTTCTTTCGCCTTTGCAAAACCACCAATGACAAATGCCAGGATGAAAAGAGGAATGCTCCACATGCTCTCATCTTTTAGAAACCATGCAATTAAAATGAGAATCCCCGATATCCCTGCTGCAATTAATTCTCCGTGCTGTGCCCATTTATGTAAGGACCATTTCGATTTCTTTTGATTTGTCGTTTGGTAAAGTGCTGTATTCTCATTCATGATTGTTTTCTCCTCTCTAATTGATAATCGTTTTCACATTATCAATCGTTGCCCGTTTCTTATTCCATCTATATTTTCTGCTATTTCAAGCTTTTTATTGGTCTGTAACTCATTATAACAGGTTCTGAACAATTTTCAATTAATAATTATTATAATTTCTTTTTGATAATAATTATCATTATTGATATAGACCGTTCCTTCTTCTTCTGAGCACAGTGTATTCAGATGAAAAGCAAATGAACACAAAAAAAGAACCAACAGAATTGGTTCTTTCACAGAAAGGATTTGTTCTAAGAATTCGTCCACTCTTTGATTTGTTTTTTCGTCAGTGGACCTACATGATTTTTCACCACTTCTCCTTTTTCATTAATCAAAAAGGTCGTTGGAATGGTGATAATTTGATATTTCTTCATCATTTCTCCGTGTTCATCTAGTATGATCGGAAATGTAAACCTTCTGTCTTTCACAAATTGGGCAACAGCATGTTTACTTTGTTCAGCACCTAGTAAATTCACGGTCAATATGTCAACATCACTCTGATTTTCTTTCACAATCTGTTCAAATTCGGGCAGCTCCATTTTGCAGGACGGACACCATGTTGTCCAAAAATGCAAAATGGTCTTTTTCCCTTTTGCGGGAACCATCTGCATTTCACCAGTTAATGTCGGTGCCTCTATTCTTGGCGCCATCACAGGCTCTTTTGCTTCCGCTGCTGCGCTTATTAGAAATAGCAGCATGGTCATCATTAGAAGACTGGCGGGTAGATGTTTACGATTCATCAGGATCTTCCTTCCCAGTTTTCTTATAGCTTGCCCTCTCGATGGCGATGACATTCAAGCTTTTTTCAATGTAAGAAACATTGAAACGCCGAGCTCCTTACAAATCGTCGCATAATGCAGGGCAGTCAAAAGCAGCATGCCTGTGTTCATTCCTAAAATGACCCCCATCATATTCAAGCTTTCCATTGAACCGAGGAAATACACCATAGAAAAAGAAACGACATGCACCCATATATTATGTAGGAACACATCTTTGATGAGCCCCATACCGATTAAACACGCTTGAAACGGCATCACAAACAGGTGGCATAAAAAGTATGGCCAAAGCAGCTGTAAATAGACAGCAGCTTGCGGTGAATCAAAAAAGAGCTGTGTGAGCGGGTAAGCAAAATAATACATGACCATCACTGCCGGCACCCCGTATCCAAACGTTATGAGAATCGCCTGTCTGACCCGTTTTTTCACAAGATCATACTGACCTAAAGCATAGGCTTCAGAGACACTCGGAATCATCACAATCATGATCGAATGAGCGATAAACGCTGGGAAAAAACCGATCGACATCGCGACACCAGCCAGCATGCCGTAATGATCAACAGCAAGTGTTCCAGAGATGCCTGCTGCAACGAGCGCTCCTTTGATTAAAAATGGTTCAACCGCATTAGCGATCGCATGAAAGATGCGCATGCCCGTTGTCGGTATAGAAACGGCTAATAGGCGCTTTCGCACATCAATCCCTCTTAATTCAACAGACCTGACATTCACAGCATTTTTCGCCATGACGTATTGGGAGTATAAATAAATAAAGACGACAAGATCACTCGCAACAATGACACCGATGGCGATGAGTACTGCTGTTTCAATATCAAACGAATACCAATGAAAAAACAAAAATAAGCAGATCAGCTGGATTGTTTTCTTCATCATATTGGCTAGAGCGATTCTGCCCATTTGCTGCTTTCCCATAAAGTAGCCGCGGGCAATGGAGGTAAACGCAATAATCGGGATAAGTGACAGCACTAGGCCCTTCATAAGCGGATGATACGACTGAAACACTGGAATGAAAGGCAGTACAATGGCTGCTATACCTGTTGTTGTACTTGTCACCACAAGCGTCATTTTAAAGGCATGACGGAGCATACTTTTGTGGAGACGTTCATGTGATTCTGCAATGAATTTAGAAATGGAGACTGGCAGCTCTAAGCTGGCGATCACAAGGACAAGCATGATGATTGGAAGGATACTCATATATAAACCCATTCCATGTTCTCCAAGCTCTCTCGCTAAAATCATATTGACTAAAAACTCGATACACTCCGCAATAAAAGCTGCGACAGATAGCAGAATGACCCCTTTTACAAATCGATTCATGTAGCCTCCCCTTGTCTAAAGCAAATTCTTTTCACATTCTATGAGACAAGTCCAAAAAATATTTTAATAATTGAAGACAAAAAAAGAGCAATCTCATTGATCGCTCTTTTTCTTTATACGGCAAATACGTGACGTCCGATGCGTTCTACAATTTTGCGGGAACGAATCCAATGATCTGTTGCCGTTTTTGGATTATAAAAATAAATAGCCTTTGTTGTTCTGTCATGCTCTTTTACTACCTGCTTCACAGCTTTAATGGAATCTTGATCTGCCTTATCACGAATACTTCCATTCGATACTGGCTGGAAAGCATTTCGCTGATAAATCACACCTTTCACGCTGTCAGGAAAAGAACGATGCTCTACTCTGTTTAAAACAACGCTTGCCACCGCTTTTTTCCCTTCGTAAGATTCACCTTTCGCTTCAGCGTGAACCAATCGAGAAAGCAAGTCCATTTCTTCATTAGAATACTGTTTGCCGCTTGCCTTATTCGTCGTTTCAGATTTTACTTTTTTCTTTTGCTTCGGTTTTGAAGACTTTTCTTCTGTTGACGTACTTAGCATTTTCACTTTTGGCTGACGCTTCTCTTCAGAAAATGCTGGGATGACTTGATCGTGACCTTGATCTATATATGAAAGCTGATGTTTAACAGGTGCTTGTGAAAGTTCGTGACTTAATGTGCCTTGATGCTCTTGTATATTGTCCATCTTCATTGCTGCAACCAGCATAAGGATGACAAAAAGAGCTGTATGAATTTTAATCATTCGCCTTTTTCCTCCTTTAATCAAAGTAGGCTGTAAGATACTTGTCCACTCTAACAAGACCTCATTCTATTTTCACGCACAAAGATTTACATGCCTGTCCAAATTCAGTCATTAAATGGCATGTCCTAGTTTTGCGCACATAAAATGGAATTGTTAGCGCTTAAAAAGGTCCCTTTTTCACCTATCATCATCCTTATGCTCCTGTTTATGGGTTATTACATTTTCTTTTCATATGTATCAAAGTGGTTTGAAGTGTGACAAAAGAACGAAAATAAAAAAGCTTTCTCTCATCAATGAGAAAAAGCTTTAGCTTCTTGCTTCTGTAAGATATTCAAAAATAACATCTCCACCATGTTTGGCGATTCCGCGAAAATGTTTAAAATCATCTTGATTCACCAATACAGAACGAAACGTTAAAAAGTCATCTTTTTGGATGGTCACCTGTTTTTCCGTCCCATTCCGTAAAGATTCGATGATTGTGAGGATTTGTTCTTCAGTCAAAAAAATCGCTCCTTTTCAGCCATGATCAAATATTAAATATACCATTCGTTAGAAGAGCATACAACGAAAACAAAACAAAAACGTCTTTATCCTTTACATTGGTATGAAAATATTGCAAAATACTTTTTAATAGGGAATGAAATCTGTTTTTAAAGGAGAGGGATCGGTTGAAGATTGCAAAAATTGGAAATGTGATCGAATTTAGAAATGGTTTAACAGGTGTAGTTGAAAAAGTGAATGAAAACTCTGTCATTGTGGATGTCACCATTATGGACAACTATAGAGATTTAGAACTGGATTCACTAACAGTCGTTAATCATAAAAACTATAAAATCATCAAAGACTCCGTACATTAATTTGCAATCCTCAATACAGACGCTCGGTACATACGTATATATAAAGCAAATTTGGCTCGTTTGACAACTTTGCTCTATTTGAACAATCACATATGAAAAAGACTGATACCACTTAAAGAGGGGTCAGTCTTTTTGCGTATGAAAGGTTTGCATTTCCGCCTTCGTCTTGTACATCTCGACTTCCTCAGGGGTGATCACTCCTTTATCAATCAAGAGGGCAATCACTCCAAGCAATGTGGAGGCACTCCATTTATACCGTTCTTTGTTTTGATGTTCAAGCATTTGAAGCTCTTCTCTAAGCTCCATTAGCAGCTGCTCTGCCCGCTCTTCTTTGTTTGCCAAATCCAACGCCTCCATTTACCATTCAATACCCCTATTTTATCTTAAATCAAATGAGATAAGCAAAAAAAGCATGATTCATCTTTACAAACATACGTTCTGTCATGTATAATATATTTACGAGCTGGTAGCCCCCAGCCGTCCTAGCAAGTTCTATTCCCATTCGTATGAGAAGAGTGACATGACTCTTCTCTTTTTTATGATTAAATCGCTACAATCCCATAAAAAAAGACATGCATCTGGCATGTCTCAGATTGTTGACAAAGGGCTAAAATGCTTGATTTTAGCCCTTTGTCTTCATTTCAGCGTGATAGAAAACCTTTGCAGTCTAGGAAGGACGAGAACCGGAGCGGAGCGAATTTGACATTCGTGAGCACCGGAGCGCAGGACTGACAACGAATGCGAGGGTTTGTCTACACGCTGAAACATGCATCTGGCATGTCTTTTCCTATTTATTAGCGATTATCAATCGTTTCTGGATACATATCATGGTTCATCATACGATACGATGCCATTTCTTCATACTTTGTCCCAGGTTTCCCATAGTTCGTATACGGATCAATTGAAATACCGCCTCTTGGCGTAAATTTGCCCCAAACTTCAATATATCTTGGGTCCATCAATTCGATTAAGTCGTTCATAATAATGTTCATACAATCCTCATGGAAGTCACCATGGTTACGGAAGCTGAACAAATATAATTTTAGGGATTTACTTTCGACCATGATTTCATTTGGGATATAGCTGATATAAACTGTTGCAAAATCCGGTTGTCCTGTTTGCGGACATAGTGATGTAAATTCTGGGCAGTTGAATTTCACAAAGTAATCTCTATTTGTATGTTTATTTGGGAACGTTTCAAGCACTTGTGGTGCGTAATCAAACAAATAATTGGTTCCTTGGTTTCCTAGTAACGTGACACCTTCTAATTCTTCTGGTTTTCTTGTCGTCATGACATCTCTTCCTTTCTATACGCCTCGTTTATTTCCCCACAATAACGTGTGCAGCTGTGGCAGCACTCTTACACGGTTTAAGTCTGGATCTTGTGCGACTTGATCTACAAGCGCTTCATATTTTTTTAATAAATGCGTCAATAAGTACGCATCATCACCTGTCGTCGTGTCATCATTTCCTACCTGCAAATAAAAAGGAAGCTCAGGGTATTTCGCATGAACATCCTTCGCATAGGCTAGATCACGATCGTCAAAGATCACGACCTTCAGGCTTGCATGCTGCAATCTATTTCCGTTTTTCAGCTCATCTATGATACGTGTTAGTTTCGTAAAATCTGTTTTCATATTCGAGCTTGGCGGCTTAGGGGAAATGGTTAAATCATCAATTTTCAAAAACCATTCCTGATACATCGTCCCTTGTGTTTCAAGCGCTGTATCGATCCCCTCTTCATGCAGTAAATCAATGAGGGATTCCATTTGTTTTAAAAGCGCAGGGTTTCCTCCTGAAATGGTGACATGAGAAAAAGCCTGTCCGCCTATTCTTTTTAATTCTTTGACAATGTCTTCTGCCTCAAGCCACTGAATATCATGCTTCGCTGAGCCGTCCCATGTAAAGGATGAATCACACCAGCTGCAAGAGTAGTCACAGCCAGCCGTTCTGACAAACATCGTTTTTTGTCCAATCACCATTCCTTCTCCTTGAATGGTTGGACCGAAGATTTCTAATACAGGAATCGCTTTAGCCATTGATCTCAACTCGTTTCGGACGGTAAATGCAATAGCTTGTTGGTGTCTCTCTGACAAAGACTTGAACACATGTTGGCTTGTTCGCTAAAGTCGATAAATACGCTGCGACTTTGTCATATACGGTCTTTGCCACCACCTCAGTGGTTGGCATCGCGTATCGATCGTTTGATGAGAATTCCTCGTGATCATTGAGCAGCGTGTGATCGTACTGCCCATGAATGAGCTTCTTCAATGTACTAAAATTGACAAGGAAACCCGATTCATCTAGGTCGTCGCCCGCAATTGTGATGTTGATGGTGTACGTATGACCATGAACACGGCTGCATGCGCCCGCATCTTCTCGTGGGATGAAATGGGCAGCCGATACATGCATGTCTTTATTCAATTCAAATGAAAATGGATGATCGGTTTGTGGATAGATTTGAGAAAGCATTTATTTTGCCTCCTTCATTTCCATATAAGTGTCATAGCCGTTTTTCCGCAGCTTACACGCAGGACATTCCCCGCAGCCATCAGAAATAATGCCGTTATAGCAAGTGAGCGTTTCATTTTTCACAAATTCCAGTGCATTGAGCTCATCTGCAAGCTTCCATGTTTCTGCTTTATTCAGCCACATCAGTGGCGTATGAATCACAAATGGTTTTTCCATTGCTAAATTCACTGTGACGTTGCAAGATTTCACAAACTCGTCACGGCAATCTGGATAGCCGCTAAAGTCTGTCTCACAAACACCCGTGATAATATGTCTTGCTCCAATTTGATACGCCAAAATAGAGGCAAAGGATAAGAACACTAAGTTTCTTCCTGGCACAAATGTGGAAGGAAGCTCTCCTTCTTTTTCCTCAATGTCAATGTCATCTCTTGTTAAAGCATTAGGTGCCAGCTGATTCAAAAGAGACATATCTAATAGATGATTCTTCACACCTAACTTGTCAGCAATTCCTTTGGCGACATCAATTTCTTCTTGATGACGCTGATTATAATGAAAGGTCACTGTTTCTACCTCTTCAAATTGTTGAAGTGCCCATAATAAACATGTCGTACTGTCCTGTCCCCCGCTGAAGACAACGACTGCTTTTTCATTTTTCATTTTCTGTTCTCCTCCTTTTGCAGATGCGTACAACACTGCATCTGAAAGGCTCCTGAAAACCCCTATTTTTCTCAAAAGAAAAGACACCTTTACATGTGTATGAGGTGTCCCAGCCATAAAAAATAAAAAATGCCACATCCAAGGATACGGCAAGTCCTTAGTTTTTTATAGAGGGTTTTGCTAGAACCTCTCCCGTCTTCACGGATTTTTGTTCAATTTTCACAGATGATAGTGTACCACATATTTTTCATGCAGGCTATCCTTTCTTTACTTACCTAGCGGTTCAGGCACTTTTTTTAGACAAAGAAAGAGAATAAAAAAGATGCTGACATAGCCAAAAACCGGGTAAACTGTTGAAATCAGTGTACCGTAACCAATTTTACTAATCACATAGCAGCATATGAGAATAAGGGATATCGTAAAGATGCTGTTCATTCGGATATATGCCCTTACTTGTCTCTCCAGCCCGTATAAATTGCCTATGACGGATGTAAAAACTTCACCGAAGATGACAAATAAATAAATGAGATGAATGGAGTTTGCAACTTGATACACCACCTGGGCCATTGGAATATCAAACGCCTCCAGCATATTTAATGAAGAAAGAGATAAAAAGCAAGCAAGCAAAATGAGTGTCAGCATGACGCCCCCAAGCACCGCTCCCTTTTTAATGACTGCTTCAGAGGTCATTTCATTTGCAACGGGTACTAACACTGCCTGTGACAGTGCTAAATTAAAGGCACCATAGGACACTGCTGATAGTATCCACTCGCCCTCACCCATTTGCAGCGCAAGAACATAACTTTCACTGCTGCTAAAAACAAATGAATCAAGAAACACAATCAATGAAAAGAAAATCAGCATTGGAACGACAAGGACGTTAACACCAAATAGTCCTTTTGAACCTTTAAAGAGTACAATGACGCTCAGAATGATCGTCAAAAAGATCCCATACTCCTTGGATATGCCAAGCTGTTCTTCAAAAATAGCCCCTGCACCTGAAATCATGACTGAGGTAACACCGAGTAAAATAAAAAACATCACAATATTAATATATCGACTCGCAGCTGCGCCAAATAAAAACCGGTTCATATCTTGATAAGATTCTGCTTTGATTCGTTTCGAAATCAGCATCATTTTTGCACCAAGGCCAGTAAAAATAACACCGCTAATCAGAATCCCTAATAGTCCAATCCAGCCAAAACGAACAAAAAACTCTACGATTTCTTTTCCTGTCGCAAACCCAGCTCCAACCACTGTTCCTACATATACAAAGGCAAGCTGAAAAGCGGATTCATTTGAACGTTTCATGTGACCCCTCCGCACCCATCACTTTCGATTGTCTCTTTTTTATCCTATGAGACAAGTTCCTTGAAAAGAAGGACAAACCATGATTAAATGCAAAAAAGGATTTTTATCCGTCTTTGAGCAAAACAGTTGAAAGTCAAAATAGGTCAGAGTATACTATAGTCAAAGATGGTCAAACAACAGACCATTTTCTTTAACATTCATTGGTCAAATAAAGTCAAACTTTATTTTAAGGAGGTCATGGCAAATGCGTTGTCAACATTGTCAAGTAAATGAAGCAACTATTCGCCTGAATATGCAAGTAAATTCGTCCCGGAGCCAAATGGTTTTATGTGAAGACTGCTATACCTCTTTGATGGAGCAGTCAAAAATGAAAATGGGACCTCAGCTTTTTGGAGGAAGTTCATTCTTCTCTCAGCAGGCAGGTCATGCCCCAAACATGGAGCAGCCAAAACAAAAAGGCTTACTCGATGAGCTTGGCCGTAACTTAACAGATGGAGCAAATGCTGGCTTAATTGATCCAGTCATTGGCCGTGATGAAGAAGTCGCAAGAGTCATTGAGATTTTAAATAGAAGAAATAAAAATAACCCTGTTCTTATTGGTGAACCAGGTGTTGGAAAAACAGCGATCGCAGAAGGACTCGCACTGAAAATTGCCAGCGGCGATGTACCAAATAAATTAAAGAACAAACAAATCTATTTATTAGATGTTTCTTCACTTGTCGCAAACACAGGTGTACGCGGTCAATTTGAGGAAAGAATGAAGCAGTTAATTAAAGAACTGCAGAGCCGTAAAAATATCATCTTATTTGTAGATGAAATCCACCTTCTTGTGGGCGCAGGATCTGCAGAAGGATCAATGGATGCTGGAAACATTTTAAAACCAGCCCTTGCAAGAGGCGAACTGCAGCTAGTAGGTGCGACGACATTAAAAGAATATCGCCAAATTGAAAAAGATGCTGCACTCGAACGACGCTTCCAGCCCGTTATCGTGGATGAGCCAACACCAGATGAAGCGATCGACATCTTAAAAGGTATTCAAGAGAAGTACGAGGCCTATCATGGTGTCACCTATTCAGATGAAGCCATCAAAGCGTGCGTTCAATTATCTTCCCGGTATATTCAAGACCGACATTTGCCGGATAAAGCCATTGATCTAATGGATGAAGCTGGTTCAAAAGCGAACCTCTCCATTGATGCAGCAAGTGAAGATGAACTGACAAACCGACTTGCGCAAATTGCCGCAGAAAAACAGGCTGCGCTAAAAGAAGAACAATATGAAAAAGCAGCGAAGCTTCGCGATGAAGAAGAAGCCATTGAAGCAAGACTTCAAAACAAAACAACTGACAAAGAGCATATCGTCACAGCAGAGGACATTCAGGCCATTGTGGAACAAAAAACAGGCATTCCTGTCGGCAAACTACAAGCAGACGAACAAACCAAAATGAAAGAAATTGATGTCCGTCTAAAAGCACGAGTAATTGGGCAGGAGCATGCGGTTGATAAAGTGGCGAAAGCCGTGAAAAGAAGCAGAGCTGGATTAAAATCGAAACATAGACCGACAGGCTCCTTCCTTTTCGTTGGACCAACAGGTGTCGGGAAAACCGAATTGTCTAAAACGCTGGCTGAAGAATTATTCGGCTCAAGAGATGCGATCATTCGTTTAGATATGAGTGAGTACATGGAAAAACACTCTGTGTCCAAACTCATCGGTTCTCCTCCTGGTTATGTTGGACATGATGAAGCTGGCCAGCTGACTGAAAAAGTGCGCAGAAAACCTTACAGCATCATTTTGCTGGATGAAATCGAAAAAGCACATCCAGATGTACAGCATATGTTCCTTCAAATCATGGAAGATGGGCGTTTAACAGACAGCCAAGGCAGAACTGTCAGCTTTAAAGATACAGTCATCATCATGACAAGTAACGCAGGCAGCGCAGATAAAACGGTCAAGGTCGGCTTCCAGTCTGATCAGGACGAAGCGATTGAGGAACAATCACTCATTGATTCGCTCAGCAGCTACTTCAAACCAGAATTTTTGAACCGTTTTGATAGCATCATTCAATTTGATTCACTAGACAGAGAGGACTTAGTGAAGATTGTTGATCTTCTGCTTAATGAGCTGTCAGAGCAATTAAAAGAGCAGAATTTAACAGTCCATGTCACAAATGAAGCGAAAGAAAAAATCGCAGAGCTTGGATATCACCCTGCATTTGGTGCTCGTCCACTTCGAAGAACCATCCAAGAGCACGTTGAAGATCAAATGACAGAGATCCTGCTTGAAGAGGAGCAGCTTTCTGGATTTACTGTGGATGTTGAACATGACGAAATCGTCGTAAAAAAAGGATAACTACACCTTCAGGATGATATGCACCTCCATCATGTTGCGGCGGCTAAGTTCCATCTGAACGCTGACGCTCCCCCGCCTCTTTTCCTTTACGATAAAAGAAAAAGAGGTGGATCACATGATGAATTGGAGCTACGATCTTGTCAAAATCATGTATGAAGAAAAACTAAAAGAGCTGCTTCATTTAGATGAACCAGCACAAAATGATTAGATGGAGACTCCCTTTATATGAGAGGGAGTTTCTTCTTTTTACATATACAGAAAGCGCTTTCGTCAAAAATTCTTCACAGAAACTGTCTTAATTTTATATTCTGACTAAAACCCTTCTAGAACACACCGATATTAACTATAGAAAAAGATAGTTAAAGGATTTGGTGAGATAATGGACAAAACATCGTTAATTGGTATTATTTTAGCATTTATTGCACTAGGTGTCGGTATGGTTTTGAAAGGTGTGAGTCTAACTGCTCTTCTCAACCCGGCGGCTATATTAATCATCATTGTTGGGACGGTTGCAGCTGTTGTCATCGCATTCCCTTCTAGTGAAATTAAGAAAACACCAAAATTGTTCGGCAAAATTTTCAAAGACAGCCAGCTTCCAACGATTCAAGAAATGATCCCTCTATTTTCAAACTGGGCACAAATTGCGCGTCGTGAAGGCCTTTTGGCATTAGAAGCAAGTCTTGAGGAAGTCGATGATGATTTTCTAAAGAACGGGTTAAGCATGGCAGTTGACGGCCAAAGTGCTGAATTTATTCGAGACGTTTTAACAGAAGAAGTTGATGCCATGTCTGAACGACATCAGTCAGGCGCATTAATCTTTACACAAGCTGGTACATACGCTCCGACACTAGGGGTACTTGGCGCCGTTGTCGGACTTATTGCAGCACTTGCCAACATGGGAGATATTGAAGCACTTGGACATGCAATCAGTGCTGCCTTCGTCGCCACACTGCTTGGGATTTTTACCGGGTATGTATTATGGCACCCATTTGCCAACAAATTGAAGCGTAAATCAAAGGAAGAAGTAAAGCTTCGTCTAATTATGATCGAAGGCATTCTTTCTGTTCTTGAAGGTCAATCTCCAAAAGTCATTGAACAAAAACTTCTTATGTACTTACCAGCAAAAGAACGTGCAAATCTTGTCATTGAAGAAGGAGAAAATCAAAATGGCTAGGAAACGTAAAAACCATGATCATGAAGACCATGTAGATGAATCTTGGCTTATCCCTTATGCCGATCTTCTGACACTTCTTCTCGCCCTCTTCATTGTGCTTTTTGCATCTAGTTCGATTGATGCGGCAAAATATGAACAGATGGCTAAGTCTTTTAATGTTGTTTTTACTGGCGGTACTGGTGTCATGGATCAATCCAGCATGCAAAGCACGGAAGAAACTGAACATAGCAACCAAGTCAAGAAAGCAGCCGAGGAAGAGAAAGATGAAGAAGCCAAAGCAAAGGCTCGAGACCAAGCGGTTCTCACAAAGGTCAAACAGCAGGTCGATTCATTCATTGCAAATAAAAAACTTGGTTCCAAGCTCGAAACAAAGCTTACGGATGAAGGACTTCTCATTACGATTGAGGATAGTATCTTCTTTGATTCCGGGCGGGCAGTTATTCGATCTCAGGATGTCCCGTTAGCAAAAGAAATCTCAAAGCTGCTCGTCATTAATCCCGCTCGTGACATCGTCATTAGCGGACATACAGATAATGTACCGATCAGAAATTCAGAATTTGAATCAAACTGGTATTTAAGCGCCATTCGTGCTGTGAACTTTTTAAATATTCTTCTTGAAAACAGCAACCTAGATCAAGAGAACTTTAGTACAAAAGGATACGGCGAATTCAAACCGATTGCCTCAAACGATACAGCAGAAGGCAGAAGTAAAAACCGGCGTGTAGAAGTACTCATTTTACCGATTGAGAAAAAAGCGAAATAAAAAAGGAAGCCAGCGGCTTCCTTTTTATTTATTCTTGATGATCATATAAATGCTTTGCACGCAGCCCTACATGTTTGAGCATATCGATGCAGGCATCTTTCTCTTCTTCGCTCAGGACACTGATCATCTCATGAATTTCTTTCGCATGATCTGGGAAGATGTCATCAAGCAAAGCTCGTCCCTGCTTTGTAATATGCGCAAATGTCACCCTGCGGTCTTCTGCACAAGCCTTCCGGCTGAGGAGTTCTTTCTTCTCCAATTTATCGACCACATAGGTGATGCTGCCGCTTGCAAGTAAGATCTTATCACCGATTTGCTGAAGCGGCTGATCACCTTTATGATACAGCAATTCTAGCACAGCAAATTCAGTTGGATTCAGCCCGTGCTTCACAATATGTTTGTTCATGTGATGATTAATTGAGCGATAGGCACGTGATAATACAATAAATAATTTCAATGATTTTTCAACATTATGATTTTCCATTTTTTATCATCCTTTATGAAATGCAACCCACTAATGTGACATTAATAAACAATAAGTAAAATGTCAACATTTTGATCCATCTTTAGCACGAAAATGAGACCAGAACGAATCACCTAATTTTTTAAAAATCACACAAGTCATCGTAATAAAGATAGGTTCAATGCTATAATAAGTCTATTAGGTAATACGTTGGAGCGATGAATGATGAGTATACTCAAAGGGTTTTGGAAGAAGATCAGACTTTACCTTATTTTGGTCATGCTTCCAACCCTAATCATTAGTTATTTTATCTACGAAAAAGAAACTGAAAAAATCGATTTAAAGAACAAACAAACCGCTACACTTATGTTAAATATTCACAAAAACCAAATGAATTATTTAATAAGTGAAACAGAAGCGAGATTAACTTCCCTTGCCATGGGATTTGACCAGCCGGTTGAGACGAAAAAAGTACAAAACATCCTAGAGAAAATTTATAAACAAGAACCTCGTTTTTCAGGTCTGTATCTCCTAGACAAAAAAGGAAATGTAACAGCAAGCACCACCCCGTTAAAGGAAAAAATCAACCTATCATTCAGAGATTACTTTAAACGCATTCAAGTGACCAAGCAGACCGTGATCACAGACAACTATGTGAGCCGAATTACAAAACAGCGGATTCTCTCCATTTGTGTGCCTGTTCTCGATGAAAATGAAGAGGTCACCAATGTGCTGATTGCCGCCATTCAAATTGATTATTTAAGAAATATTATGAATGTATTGAATCCTGATCTTCATTTTAAAATGCTGAATCAAAATGGACATGTCGTGTTTACAAGTGGTCCACAGCCAGTACCTGAGGGCGGCAGCACCGTGTCTACATATTTAGATGAAAACAGCTGGAAGCTGGAGGTCTTTCCGCAGCGTGCTTCAACAAGTGAAGTGCTGTCTGTGATGCTCATCCCTTTATCCAGTGCGTTTATTTTATTAAATATTTTATTCACACTAGTCCAGTATATCGTGTTAAGGCGGCAAACTCAGCAGGAGCGTCATCAAAATGAAGCGCAAAAGCTTGAATTGATCGGAACACTCGCAGCAAGTACAGCACACGAAATTCGCAACCCATTAACTGGGATCAGCGGATTTATCCAGCTATTGCAAAAGAAGTATCATTCAGAAGAAGATCAGCTCTATTTTTCTGTCATCGAGGAAGAAATTAAACGGATCAACCAAATCGTCAGTGAATTTCTTGTATTAGGAAAACCAACGGCAGAAAAATGGCAGAATAACTCTGTTAAAGAAATTGTAAGTGAGATCATGCCGATCGTTTTCTCTGAGGCAAACCTTTATAATGTCGAAGTGGACCTACAAATCAATACGATTCAAGATGTGGGCGTGTATTGCACGAAGGATCATATTAAACAAGTCGTTTTAAATGTAGCAAAGAACTCTTTAGAAGCGATGCCAAACGGCGGTCATTTGAAGATTGTGATCGAAGCTGAAAAAGAACATGTCATCATTAAAGTAGCGGATACAGGTGAAGGCATACCAGAAGAGATGTTAAAGCACATCTTCCTCCCCTTTATTACGTCGAAGGAAAAAGGCACGGGTCTTGGGCTTGTCGTGTGTAAACGAATCATTTCGATGTATGGCGGAACAATTGATATTCATAGCGAAGTGAATAAAGGAACGACTGTTATGATCATGCTTCCTTCTGCTCACTCAGCATAGCTGAAGATGTCAGCCGGTTTTGCTTATGCAAGACCGGTTTTTCATGTCAATAAGAGGGGCGGTTCACAGATAAAAGACTCATTTGAGACACAAGATCATGAAAGGAGGGGGCAGATTGTTTCTCATGAAAAAGAAGATGCTGATACTCATTCATCAGGTTGTCCAGTTCTTGACTATATTTAATTGTCATCTCACCAGTGTACCCTTCCACTTGAGCAGCTTCTACCATCTGTTTTCTCTTCTCATCAATGGACATCAGCAATTGTTCTTTCCTTACATAAATATTCATGATCTCAGCTCCCGCAATGATTTCGACTGTCTATGCTCAAAATGATCCGACACCAAAATTATACTTTATTTGTAAATTAAATTAAATATGCTTATTTTATTTAATTTTTTACAGCCTAAAGACCTTTTACCCAATCAAATTTGGGGGTAAACTTCAAATTTGGACAGGACTGTCACATTGATTAAACAGAATTTTATCCTATACAGAAGATCAAAATCAACTATTTTCTTTCACATTTTATGTCTAATTTCCTAAAAAAAAGCTGATCTTCCGCCTCATGCGGAATGATCAGCTCTATCATTAAACCGTTTCTTCCTCGTAAATTGGCACCCAGCCCTCAGTTGTGACAAATATGCGAACTGCGACCACTTTGCGATCCTCTTGAAGTGTAAAGTAATGACGGATGTTTGGCGGAACAGAAATTAAATCACCTGGGTTCAATCTTACATCAAAAAAGACGCCATCCTTGCCTTGAATAGCAAAGATTCCGTGCCCGCTCACAATAAAGCGTACTTCATCATCTGTATGGTGATGCTCACGTTTAAAGTTTTGGAGCAGCTCATCAAGATTTGGCGTGGCATCAGATAATGAAATCACATCCTGCGCTTTGTACCCTCTTTTTTCAGAAATACTTTGGATTTCCTTTTGGAAAACAGTCAAAATCTCTTCCTTTTCCTCATCGGTTAAATCATACTTTTCTGATAAACGGTTTGGCAGCTTTTCAATATCCCAATGCTCATAAATAACCCCTTGGTTTTCTAAATATGATGCAACCTCTTGCTCGTTCTCAAGTAATGTGTTCTCTTCATTGTGAATCAAAATCGTCGCCATGTGCTTTTCCTCCTTTTTATCTTACAAGCTGCTGTTGATACAGCGCTAATTTTAAGTGATAGCTAAATAAAAATTCATATGCTTCTAATACTCGTTTTGCTTCAAAGGCTGTTTTTCCCCAGACCGTGATGCCATGATTGCGAATGAGTACAGCACCAGATGGCGCCTCTAGTGTCAGATGTTTGGCAAATTGCTCTGCAAGATGCGGAATATGAGCTGGATTTTCAATAATCGGAATCGACACTTCTGCATCCTCTTCCCAATAACCAAGCGCTTTGATGATTTCGTTGCCTTTAAAACGAATCTCTCCCTTATCCCCATACAGCTCTGACATCACATTATTATCAATGGTGTGGACATGGAGACAGCAGCCTGCTTTCGTCCGTTCATACACGTACGTGTGAAGCAGTGTTTCAGCTGATGGTCTAAGCGTCTCGTTCGGATCATGTGGCTGGCCTGCCGCGTTTACCAGCACAAAATCTTCGTTTGTTTCTTTTCGTTTATCTTTGCCGCTTGCCGTCACCAAAAACGTGATTGGATCATCCGACACCTTGATCGATAAATTACCGCTTGTTCCGAAAAACCAGTCTCTTTGGGCCAGTTCACGTTTAACGTCTGCTAGCTCCTGCCAGCATTTGCTCTTTGCGTCTGCCATTCCTTCACTTCCTTTATTTGAACAAATTGCGCGTGTAGATCAATAAATGTGTCAAACTCCTTATGTACGAGCCCGAGCTCTTGACATTCATTGAGCAAGTAGTCGCGCGCAAACGTAAGATCTGCATGTTTCGCCGCCTCCACATCAGTCACTGAATCTCCGATCATGATGATGAAATCATCCTCATGAGTCAGGTTTCGAATGATTGAGGGCTTACAGCATCCGCATCCATTTTGACATTGCGTATCGCAGGCATGCGGCCATTCAATCTGAATATGCTCTTCCCCAAATGATGCATGATTGCAATAAATATCGTCTCGATCGACAATGCCTTCGAGGATGGGGTAGACAAAAAAGTCCATCCCCCCACTAAGTACATAGAAAGGAATGTCTGCTTTTTTTACCTCATCCACAAATTCCTTAAATCCTTCTCGAATCTCTGTATCCTCTAAAATAAATGATTGAATGGCTTCCTTCTGATCACTTGTCAGTAATTGAAACATCTGCCCGACGCCTTCTTGAATGGTAATTTCCTTTGACAGGACACCATCCTTCAGTTTCGTCCATTCACTCGGTGCAAACTGTTTCATGATGCGGATGATATTATCATTTTTTGTAATTGTTCCATCAAAATCACAACACACAATTGGTTTTTTCATTATTCTGCTACCCTTCCCCAAAGATCAAGTGCCGCTTTTAAGTCTTGGCAGGAAGCCGCCTTATCTTGGATAGACTCTTCCTGTATCACGGCATCAATGATCGAACGAAATGCCTTCCCTCCGCCGATGGCTCCCCGCGGATGTCCGTGAATGCCTCCACCTGCGTTAATCACATGATCAATTCCAAAATCTTTGATCAATACTGGAACCATTCCTGGATGAATGCCTGCTGACGGGACAGGGAATGTTTTTTGAACCGTATCCTCTTTCACGCAAGCTTCATAGATTCCAAGGGCATCCTTTTTCGGAAGTGCAACCGATCCATAAGGTGAGGGAAAGAGGCTCAAATCAGCGCCAGCATATCGGTTTAATTTGCCTAAAAGAAGAGAATGCGAGAATCCATATTCAGGAGAGGATGTCAATGCACCACTCACTGCGGGATGCGCCATAATAGGCAGTGGAATATCTGGATCCTCAGCTAAGCTTTGCATGACATCAAGACCGTAAGCAAAGACATTGAATAAGAGCGCATCTGCTCCAAGTTCAGCGGCCTTTCTCGCTCGATCCCTCAGGTCAAAGGTTCTGCCCGTTAAATTGACAGCATACAGCGTGCGGTGTCCTGTCTCTTCATAGGTTTCTTTTAAAATCTCTTTTCCTTCTTTGATTCGCTCTTCAAAAGGAGCTAATGGACTTTCAAATAAAATTTCATCGTCTTTGATGAGGTCAACCTCGCCTAATGCCTGTAAACGGAGCTGCTCTTTTAAATCCTGCATATCACGGCCGATAACACCTTTAAAAATACTCATCAATAATGGACGATCAAATACATTTACCTTATTTCGTATGCCATCAATTCCAAATGCCGGTCCTGGCAGGCTTTTTTTAAATTCTTCAGAAAATTGGATATCGACTAGCTTCACTTTTCCGTCTAGTGAAAGCTTTCCAAAAATCGTCGTGAAAACAGCTGGTAAATCTGCTGAAAAGTTTGCCTCAGGATAAGCAATGGTCACCTCTGATTGATAAAGGCCATTTTCGGCTGGAGCAGCCTTTTCTAATACTTTTTCAACTCGGCCTTTATGCTTTTGAAGCTGCTCCTTTTTGAGCTGAGGCAAATCCGTCCATGATCCAACTGTTAAACCAAGCGCGATCTGCTCCGCTTTTCGATTTATTTGTTCATCCTCTCGATGTGTTAATACGTATGTTGCCAGTAATTCACTCACTAGGAATCCCCTTTCGATTGCATCATGCATATGTTCAATAAAAAAACCTCTTCAAGTGCTTCTTGAGCGCCTTAAAGAGGTTATTTCGTGTTATTCATCCGAATCTTATCTCTCAGCGCTTGCTGCAAGAATTAGCACCGTGCTTCATGGAAGTCGGTTGCCGGGCTTCATTGGGCTAGTCCCTCTGCCTACTCTTGATAAGAATATTCAATTTTCTTAAATATTGCCTGAATTATCGCACCATTTTTTTATGTTGTCAATGGCTTTTTTTCAAACAGCTTCAAGGCAGCGATGCGCTGAGCAGCTTCTTGTAACCGCTCCTCGCTTGTTAGAAGCCCTACTCTCACGTACCCTTCACCGTGAGCACCAAAGCCATTACCTGGCGCTACAACAACATGCGCTTTTTCTAATAATAAATCAGAAAAGGCTTCAGATGTATATCCTTCTGGCACCTTTAACCAAGCAAAAAATGATCCCTTTGGAGCACTGACTTCCCAGCCAATTTCTTTGCAGGCAGCTATCCACACATTCCGTCTTTTCTCATATCGGTCATTTTGCACCCGTACGCACGTTTGATCGCTTAATAGGGCTTCCGCTGCTGCATCCTGCGTGGCTTTAAACAACGAGACAAACAAATGATCCTGATAAAGCTCAATCGCTTCAATAACAGACGGATTACCTGCTGCAAATCCTACTCTCCACCCTGCCATATTGTACGTTTTAGACAATGTGTAAATTTCTATTCCCGTCTCTTTCGCTCCATCTACTTGCAGAAAGCTGATCGGCTTTTCTCCATCAAATCCAATGCCGCCATATGCAAAATCATGAACAACACAAAGCTTGTGATCTTTCGCAAATGTCACGGTTTCTTCAAAAAATGAACGGCTTGCCGTAGCCCCCGTCGGATTGTTGGGGTAATTTAAGTACATTAATTTCGCCTTTTTCTTATCATCCTCAGGCAGCAAATCGTAGTCAGGTAAAAAATCATTTTTTTCAAGAAGTGGCATGGTCACCATATGAGCTCCAGCAAGTACAGCACCTGACCAATAATCAGGATAACCTGGGTCAGGGACGAGAAGCGTATCACCCGGATTCAGCAGGCATTGAGGCAGCTCAACAAGCCCTGCTTTCCCGCCAAATAAAATCGCAATTTCCGTCTTTGGATCAAGCGTAACGCCATATTCTCTTTCATAAAAAGCGGCAGCGGCCTTTTTTAATTTCGCTGTTCCACGGAATGAGGAGTATTGATGATTTTCAGGTTTTGCTACCGCTTCCTGCATGGCTTTTACAATGTGCGGAGGAGTTGGCTGATCAGGATTTCCCTGCCCCAAATTAATGATATCTGCCCCTTCCTGCACTTTTTTCTGCACCTTTTGGACAAGGGACGCAAAAAATTGTTTCGGTAATTGTTTCAACACATCTGATTGCTGGAATTCCATTTCTTCACCTTCTATTCAAGTTACGTAACAATACAATCACTGTAATGGATTGTTTTATGAATTGTAAAGCAATTTTGAAAAAAGATTGACATGTAAAGCGCAGCTCTGATAATATCTTGAATTAAGAAATGCAAACAGACACGAAACAATTACATATTGATTTCTCTTATCGAGAGTTGGGCGAGGGATTTGGCCTTTTGACCCCAACAGCAACCGACCGTTAATACCACTGTGAAGTGGGGCGCAGCAAGTAACGCGCCAAGACAATTGTCTTATAGGGCACGGTGCTAATTCCATCAGACGTATGTGCTGAGAGATAAGAGAGGCTTTGAGCATACACACCATCAAGCCTCTTTCTCTCAGGAGAAAGAGGCTTTTTTATATGATTTGGAGGGGAAGCAATTGGTTACACTTACGGCATCATATGAAGAACTAACAGAAAGCTCGGCAGTTGCACTCGCAATTAGACTTGGCTTAATCCAAGAAAGCAGTCATTTGACTTGTACTGAAATCGGCGACGGGAATTTAAATTACGTCTTTCATATTTATGATCACAAACAAGAAAAAGGATTGATCATCAAGCAGGCGCTGCCTTATGCAAAGGTGGTTGGTGAGAGCTGGCCTCTTACATTAGACCGGGCAAGAATTGAAAGTGCTGCCCTGATCAAACAGTCAGAATATGCTCCGCATCTCGTACCAGCGGTCTATTACTCGGATACAGCTCTTGCAGTGACAGCCATGGAGGATCTCTCACACTTAGAAATCGTCAGAAAAGGGCTAATTGCCGGAAAACAATATCCGCATTTATCTGATCATGTTGGAGAATTTTTAGGAAAAACACTTTTTTACACATCTGACTTTGCGACAAATCCTAAAATCAAAAAACAATTTGTGAAGCAATTTACGAACCCTGACCTGTGTGATATCACAGAAAAACTTGTCTTCACAGACCCTTTCTTTGATAGTGAAACAAATGACTTCGAAGAAGAATTAAGAGAATCAGCAGAAGCGCTTTGGGCAGATCTTGAAGTGCAGGCCAAAGCAGCAGAATTGAAGCGTATCTTCCTGACATCAGCTGAAACATTGGTTCATGGAGATCTTCATACAGGCAGTATTTTTGCAAATGAGACTGAAACGAAAATCATTGATCCAGAATTCGCGTTTTACGGTCCCTTTGGATTCGATATCGGCCACTTTATCGCCAATCTGTTCCTGAATGCTTTATCTCGCGAGAATGAACACGAGCAGCAGCACCTTTTTGACCATGTCGTCAATGTATGGGCAACATTCAAAGAAGTGTTCACAAAAGCTTGGAAAGAGGACAGCATTGAAGCATTTAGTGTATCGGACAGCTTTTTAGAAACAACGTTTGACCGGATTTTAAAAGAAGCGACAGGCTTTGCCGGCTGTGAGCTTGTCCGCCGAACAATTGGCCTTGCTCATGCCGCTGATCTTGATGCGATTCCATCACCAACTAGACGGATTCAACAGAAAAAAGCAGCACTGACACTTGGAAAAACATTTATCAAACAATATCATGCAGTGGAAACAGCGTCTGACCTCGTCGCATTATTCCAGCCATCTGTAAAGGAGTGACGGGTTTTGTCAAAAGAATTTGAAGTCCCCCGTTCTGTCGAATGGGAAGAAAACCGTATTCACATTTTAAATCAGCAAAAATTACCGACCGAAACCGTCTTTGAGCATTTATATACGAAAGAAGATGTGTATGATGCAATTGTGACATTAAAAGTACGCGGAGCCCCTGCGATTGGCATTACAGCAGCATTTGGACTGGCACTTAGTGCGCAAGCCATTGAGACAGAAGAAATCGATGTTTTTAAACAAGAAGTGATTCGAATCAAAGAATATTTAAACAGTGCTCGTCCAACTGCTGTGAACCTCGCCTGGGCATTAGACCGGCTGCTGCAGCGCATTCAGCGTGCAGCATCAGTAAATGCAGCTAAAACAGATCTTGTCCATGAAGCCATTCAAATTCAAATTGAAGATGAAGAAATATGCAGACAAATCGGTCAAAATGCACTTCAGCTCTTTAAATCAGGTGACCGTATCATGACCATTTGTAATGCAGGCTCCATTGCAACGAGCCGGTACGGAACAGCCCTTGCTCCCTTTTATTTAGCCAAAAAGAAAAATCTTGACCTTCACATTTATGCATGTGAAACACGCCCTGTTCTTCAAGGCGCTCGTCTGACAACATGGGAGCTCATGCAAGGCGGCGTGGATGTGACACTCATTACAGATAACATGGCCGCCCATACGATGAAAGAAAAGCAAATTTCTGCTGTCATTGTTGGAGCTGACCGTATCGCTCGTAATGGAGATACAGCGAATAAGATTGGAACGTTAGGTCTTGCCGTTCTAGCCAAGCATTTTCACATTCCGTTTTTTGTAGCAGCACCGCTTTCCACTTTTGATGTATCCACCCATGACGGGTCAGATATCCCAATTGAAGAGCGCGACCCGCTGGAAGTAAAGGAATTAAACGGTGTCCCCATTGCACCGCCCGATGTTCAAGTATTCAATCCCGCCTTTGATGTCACTCCTCATCATCTCATTTCAGGCATCATTACAGAAAAGGGAATTATCACATCGAACTATGCAGAAGAGATTGATGCTCTTTTCGCCGAAAGCATCTCCCAATGATCGCAAAAAAGCGCCGTGTTCTTGTCATTTAAGAGCACCGCGCTTTTTTGTTTCTTGATTCGTTTTTGTTAAGATTTCTTCTTTCTGTTCTTCCGTCAAAACGTTCATTTTGACACATAGTGACGTAACTGCATACACTTTACCTTTTTTGCCCCAAAACATGCCAGCGCCCTCCTTTTTCCCTCAACCAACTTTTTTAGCTTAATAAAAGGATATGTTGCTCAGGAAAAATTCGGAACAGGTCAATCGATTTATTTTTGAACAAATGGGATGCCTTCTAATTCAAGGAGGACCGCTTTCATGTCTGTCTTCGATCCTGCATAGCCCGTCAGAGACCGGTCTTTTCCAATCACCCTGTGACACGGAATAAAAATAGGTAATGCATTTCGTCTGTTAGCTTGTCCGATGGCTCTTACAGCCTTGGGATTGCCTATCGCCTCTGCAATGTCTGCATAGCTTTTTGATTCACCATATGGAATGGCCGACAATGCTCCCCACACCTGCTCTTGGAACGGAGAACCTGTTTGCTTGAGCGGGAGATCGAATACTTGACGCTCTCCCTTGAAATATTCATCCAGCTGCTTTTTCGCTTCTTGTAAGACAGGCGTATCTGCTTGCTTTAAATTCACTGCCTGCTTTTTTGCTAAAAACGGCTCATCATCAAACATCACCTCGATGATGGCATCGTCCTTTTCTAGTATGTATAATGCCCCAATGGGTGCGTGATAGACGGTATAATACACGTTACTGCTCTCCTTCTTGTTTCTGCTGCCTTAGTGGCAGCGTGAGATGGAAGACGGTTCCTACGCCTTCCTCACTTTCTACCTCAATGGTTCCTTGATGCTCTTCAATAATTTTATAACTAACCATTAACCCAAGTCCAGTTCCTCTTTCTTTCGTTGTATAAAAAGGCTCACCTAGACGCTTTAGCTTATCCTCCGCCATTCCGCAGCCTTCATCACGCAAGGAAATGACAATATGCTCCTCGCCCTTTCGCTGAATGCTCACATAGACATTTCCTTTGCGCGGCATGACTTCAATTGCATTTTTTAAAATGTTAATAAAGACTTGCTTTAATTGGTTTTGTTCACAATAAATGAGTGGAATCTCATCCAGCACATTGAGATGCATTTGAACATTGCCAAGATTCGCCTGTGCGTGCAGAAGATCCATCGTGTCTTTCACAATTTGCACCACATTTTTTTCTTCATATACAATGGCTTGCGGTTTCGCTAAAATCAAAAATTCAGTGATGATGGATTCTATTCTTTTCAGCTCTGATGTGATGACATTAAAATAGAGCGAATACTCCCCTTCAATATTTCCTTTTAATAGCTGAATGAAGCCTTTTAATGCTGTCATCGGGTTTCTAATTTCATGAGCAATTCCAGCAGCAAGCTCTCCGACCACATGAAGGGTATCTGATTTTCTCACCCGCTCTTCTAATTCCTTCCGCTCTGTCACATCTCTAAAGATGGCCAAATTCATATTATGGATAATGTTACGTTTAAAAGAGAACTCCAGTATACGCTGATCTGGATGGTTCAGTACAAACGGAACCTCATTGTCCATTTCATCTAATGACATCGCCTCGGCTGGTTGAGCCAAATTTTCAATTTGATAAGGGGCAAGGATGTGGAAAAGATTCATTTCTGTTAAATGATCGTCCTTCAATTGAAGCAGCTCGCTTGCAGATGGATTGACTTCAATGATTCGGTATTGATTATCAAAAAGAACAATGCCGTCCATTGACCCATTAAATACTTTACGGAATTTGAGCTCACTTTCGCGCAGCTCCTGCTCCATTCTTTTTCGATCACTTACATTACGTAAAATGGTTAGGTGCTGTCCTTCTAATACCGCATGTTTTGATGTAAACTCAAGCTCTTTATACTGCCCATTTGCCATTTTGAACAATAGCTCTTCCCTTATTTCATGATTGCGGATATAGCGTCTTCTTGTTGGTCTATATCTCTTATCAGATTTGACGAGAAAGTCGGTAAGTTTTTTGCCAATCAGCGAGTGCATCGGTAATTCAAAAATTCGACAGGCTGATTCATTGGCTCTCACAATCTCTCCATCATCCGCCCATATGATGATGGCATCCATTGCATTTTCGAAAATTTCTCTAAAGCGTTCTTCACTTTTTAACAGTTTCTCTTCCATCAGTCTTTTTTCTGTAATATCCCGCATGATGGACATATAAAAACCACTCATCACATTTGATGTAATGGTGAGTTCGAATAATTTTTGCTGGCCAGATTGAAGGGTAACAGGAAGCTCCCCTTTTGCTTTCCCTGTTTCTTTAAGTGACGTTAAAAGATGCTGCAAAGCTGGAAGATTATCTCCTTCAACAAATTCATGCAAATACCGATCGGTTAAATCAGTCTTTTGCAGCTCAAAGCTCTGACAAAAAGAATGATTCGCATCAATCATGCAGCCATCCTGATCAAATATGACCATCCCGTCAATGGCTCGGTCAAACAAATCTTTGAACAGCTGCTCATTCATGGAGCGTTCTCGTTCTAATATTTTTTTGGAGGAAATGTCTCGCATGACCACAATATATTGCTGATTCATGGTGTCATGCTCTGCAACAAATTCAATGTATTTTGTTTCACCACTTTCAAGCTGAATGGAGATTTCTCTTTTTAACGTACCTTTTCGAAAAAATAGATCGAGTGAGCATTCAACTTTATCTTTCGGGATGCCGTATAGGAAATCTAGAACGGATTTATTGAGGAGGTCTTCTTTCGGTGTCTGTACAAGCCTGCATGTTGCTTCGTTGGCTTGGATGATGTTGAGGTGTTGATCAAATATAAAAATGGCATCTAGCGTCTTATTTAACAGCATTTTTTGCTGCATCAACTCAGTTCGCAAATATTCGTTCTCTTTTTCTAATTTTCTGATATCTCCTGCAGGGGTTAATCTATTGCCATCGAGCGTTTCAGTCATTCTCTTACACTCCTTTTCCAGCCTCATTCCTCTACAATATTTCTACAATATTTTCATTGTTCCTTCATTCGACTCATAAAAAAAGATAACTTTTTACACGAAGACTGTCTCATTTATTTCATTTGGATGACAGGATTGTATAACAATTCACTTTTCTTACGCTTCTTTTACAACCGTTCTACAATTTCACATCAAATAGCGAATTAAGCGAAAATGTATTTTAGAATGGGGCAAATAAGGGAACAGTGCACTTAGAACATTTATGTTTGAAATCGAGCAGGAAAGGTGATGTTATGGCATCTTCACGAGATAGTTATTTTGATAATGCAAAATTCCTTCTGATTTTTCTAGTTGTTTTTGGTCATTTGTTACGATCATTCATTCACGATAATGACTGGATGCTCTATTTATACAAGTTTATTTATACCTTTCACATGCCCGCCTTTATTTTAGTTTCTGGCTTTTTTGCAAAAGGTTTTAGAAAACCGGGCTTTATGAAAAAAGTCGCCGTTAAGCTGATCATCCCATATTTAATCTTTCAGGTGATCTATTCGGTTTACTATTACCTATTACAGGATCAAAGCATAACCAATTTAAATCCAATTGATCCGCAATGGTCCTTATGGTTTTTAATTAGTTTATTCTTTTGGAATTTGCTGCTTATTCCTTTTTCAAAACTACCGTTCCACTGGGCGATGATCGTCAGTTTATCGATTGCATTACTTGTCGGTTATGTGGACAGCATCAGCAATACACTCAGCTTATCACGTACGTTTGTCTTTTTGCCTATGTTTTTAGCTGGATTTTATTTAAAAAAGCAGCATTTTGAATTCATTCGTACAAGCAAAGGAAAACTGGCAGCACTTTTTGTATTGATGGCTGTCTTCCTGTTTTGCTACTTCTATGAATTTGATTATTCCTTCTTATTTGGCTCAAAGTCGTATGCTTCTCTAGGAGATGAAGGAATGATTGCGGCGATGAAACGAATGGCTTGGTATTTGCTTGCATTTGGTGCTACATTCAGCTTCTTTGCATTAGTTCCAACACGCCGTTTCTTCTTTACAAAATGGGGAACAAGAACGTTATATGTTTATTTATTACATGGCTTTGTGATCAAGCTGCTAAGAACCACTTGGTTTGATGACTGGGCGCTAAATGCAGCAAGTGTTCTTATTTTATTGCTGCTGACCATTCTGTTAACCTTTACCCTGTCTAGCACTTTTGTTAAAACCGTTGCACAGCCAGTGATTGAGCTCAAAATGAACAACTTCATGCGAACGATCACCGGCAGGCAAGGGAGTTATATCAAATAAAAAACGATCCTTATTGGATCGTTTTTTCTATTTCTTATTCTGTTTACATGCAGCATCTTTCTTTGGCTTCATCAACGTATCAATCCATTTGCTGCTGTTGATATCTCCAAGCTCACTGCCAAATTCCTCTTCTAAAATATCTGGGTCCATCGGCTTTTTATGATCCTTCATCTCTTTGCTCTTCATATGCTTCTTAGTCACGAGATGCTCCCCCTTGTTTCCCTTTATGAGAATTACGGTTTGCCTGACGATCTCTTGATTGTTCGTCAAATTGGGTTTGCCCTTGATCATGTGCCATGCTTTCTGTCGGCGTCATATTATTTGTTAATGCTTCATTTTTCGCTGCTTTTCTTTTCATCTGAAATCAGTCCTTTTTTGTCAGGTTTAGTTCTTCTCTTAATTGGTCAAGGAGTTCCTTCATTTGCTTGACCGTCACTGGCTTTTCCTCAGGTTTTAACTCAAAGCCAATTTGTCCATTGGCTTCTAGCGTGGCTTTTTTGAGACAGCTGATGTCAGTGATGCCTTGCTGCTTTAAACGCATTTTAAATTGATCCCTTGTGAGCCTTATTTTCTTCAGCTTATGATCAAGCATTTCGCCATCCTGTAAAATCACGACTGATTTTCCAGAAAGTAACTTTTCAAAGAAATCAGATTGAATCGACAGCTTTTCCATAATGACAAGTGCCACAATAAAGATGGTAGCTGCATAAATGGTTTCAAGTAAACTATGCTCAATAAAGGGTTGGATAATAATCGATCCGATTGAAATCATAATGACTGTTTGTTGTACAGTTAATTGACTAATGGATTTAGGTCCTGCTATTCTCAGCAGCAAGGTACCAACTAGCAGCATGACAATTGCTTTCCATAACACATCCAGCACGTCTCGTTCACCTCTTACCTATAGATTGCGAACATCCCATGTGATTTAGCCAGTTAGATAATGGAAATAAAAAAACAGCATTCAAATTGAATGCTGTTTAGCCAATGATGACGCGCTCTTTCGGATAATGATAATTCGCTTCGCTTTCTCTTCGGCCGATTAAATATAAAAAGCTTGGAATACCGATCCGTCCAATAAACATGACAATCATGATGATACATTTACCAAACACAGTGAGATCTGAGGTAATCCCAAGCGACAGTCCCGTTGTTCCGAAAGCAGAGCAAACTTCAAATAAATTTTCAAGAAGTGTATTATGCTCTGTTAAGGATAACAGGAACGTAGCGCCAAAAACCAAAATAAAAGCCATCATGGTCACCATAAGGGATTTATTAATATCTGCTTGATGAAGCTCCCTCTTGAAGATTTTGATGGACTTGTTTCCCCTAGCGTAATGAAACAATGCGAGTAAATTAAGGGCAAACGTAGTTGTCCGAATTCCGCCCCCCACAGAGCTTGGGGAAGCCCCGATAAACATGAGCATACATAAAAATAAAAGCGTCGGTTCGGTCAGCTGCGTAATATCTAACGTTGTCAGCCCCCCGCTTCTTGTTGCAGTCGATTGAAACAAAGAGTAAAACAAGATTTCGTGCCAGCTCTTCCCTACGAAGCTAAACCCGGCCTCTAGTGCATATATCCCAATCGCTCCAACAACGACAAGACCGCCAAACGTGAGCGTTGTGATTTTTGTAAACAATGAGAACGATGCGTGCTTTCGGTCCTGATTGAACAAATAATCCTTCACTTCCACTAGCACAGGAAAACCAATCGCTCCAAAGATGATCAGCAGCATCGTAATAAACTGGACGAAATAATCATCTTTGTAAGGGATAAGTGAGCTCCCCGTAATATCGAAGCCCCCATTGGTTGTCGCACTAATACTCGAGAAGAAACCATGTAAGAAAGCTCCTTGCACATCATAATATTTGAGAAAATACATGCTTAAAATGAGCCCGCCGACAAACTCAATCAGTAAAATCAAATATAAGACCTGCTTCATTAGTTTTACAATTCCAGATAAATTGCTCTGGTTTTGATCTGCCATGATAAGTTTTCTTTCTTTAATTCCAATTCTTTTTCGCATGACAAGCCATACGAAGGTACCGAGCGTCATAATGCCAATGCCTCCGATTTGCAGAACAAACGCAAGGATCCACATCCCTGTGACACTAAAAGTTTGTGAGGTGTCGACAACAGTCAGTCCTGTGACACTTACAGCACTCACCGCTGTAAACAAGGCATCAATGAATGTCCATTTGACCCCCTCTTGATGAGCCACTGGAAGGCTGAGAAGAATAAGCGACACGGTTACAGCAAGAAAATAATAAAGGGCAATCAACTGAAACGCTGACAGCCGGTCAATTAGCTTTTTTATAGGATTCATTGTCATTCCTTCTTTTATCTATCTTTTCGAATACCTTTATCATTTTAATGAAAAGAGACATGATTTTAAAGCTATTTTATGCTTTATTTTCTTTTTCATCAAAAAGAAAAAGACATCCTGTAAAAGAATGTCTTTTCGTCCTTCTTATTTTGCTTCAAGTCTTCTGATTCTTTCATTTAAATCAGGGTGTGTTGAGAAAAGAGAAGCTTTTCGTTTACCGCTGATTTTTAGCGTAGCGACTGCTGTTTGGTCATCATCTTTGATTCTTGACGTGTACGCCTCAAGTGAACGAAGCGCATGAATCATTTTATCTTTACCTGCAAGGTCGGCTCCGCCGCGGTCTGCATGGAATTCACGGTGTCTAGAATATGCAAACACGACAAGACTTCCTAGGACAGAGAAAATGATTTGGAAAACAATCACAGCGATAAAGTGAACAATCGGCACAAGCTCTTCACGTGAAACAAAACGGCTTGCGATCCATGCCGCAATTCTTGAAAGGAAGACAACGAACGTGTTGACGATTCCTTGAAGCAGCGTCATTGTCACCATGTCACCATTTGCAACGTGAGCAACTTCGTGGGCGATTACACCTTCAACTGCTGCATCATCCATTTCATGAAGCAATCCAGTTGATACCGCAACAAGTGATCTTCTCTTAGAAGGACCTGTTGCAAATGCATTTACTTCAGATGATTGATAAATACCAACCTCAGGCATTTTAGAAAGGCCTGCTGCTCTTGAAAGTCTGTGCACGCGGTCAACAAGCTGCTGCTCATCATATGTTAATGAATCCTTTTCTGGATTTAACACACGTACACCCATCATCATTTTTGCCATCCAACGAGACATTGCAAGTGACATAAACGAGCCAACAAAACCAACAACTGCACTGAATACAAGAAGATAAAGGATATCAAGTCTTCCGTCTGCTCCTATATAAGAACCAACACCAGTTGCTGCACTAATAACCGACAGTACAATACCAATCGTAGTGATAACAAGAATGTTCGTTAATATAAACAGAAATATTCTCTTACCCATACATAACCTCCGCTGTCATATTAAGTTCAAATGAACTTATTAATAAAATTATAAAAATAAACGTCTCAAATTGCAAGGAAAAAGGAATCACTTTCTCTGTTTATCATAACGGCTAAAGCCCCGTCACATCAATATTTACGACATTTGCCCCAGCATAAAAGTGAACAAATTGTGACGCGCCGGCTTTGATTTTGAGTTTATTTTGCATTTTCATCAAAAAGAGACTATGATGTTGAATTAGATCAATAATCACGTTTTGACGTACAAATGAGGTGGAACATGGTTACTTTTAAATTAACGAGAATTGACATGACAAGACTTCTGTATTCTCTAAAAGGAGAGGGAGATCTGACTCCGCTTCAGCTTTTAAAACTATCTGTAAAAAATGGCAAGGATCATGACTATGATGAATTAAAGATCCCGTCTTTTTTTGAGAAGCTTGAACGGCGGAAGCAAAAATCAGAGCATGGTCTTTCTACAAATGAAATTGTTGAGCTTGGCAACTTGTGTGAGCTGACTTCTCTTAAATCGACGGCGATTCAAAATTGGATCAAACGTGATATTAAAGATATGATTGGCCATCCAGAGCTTGGCAAAAAATACTCTATTGATCAGGTCGTTATTTTATTAATTGTCAGGGATTTAAAATCAGTTTTTGACTTCGATACCATTCGTGTGATCTTATCTGCCCTATTTAACACCATCACAGATCGAACAGATGATATTATTAGTCCAATCCGTTTTTATGAAGCATATGCGCACGTCCTTGATTTTATTTATCACAATACACAATTTCCATTAAAGGAAACAAATTTACGAGAAATAACCGAGGAGCAGACAGACAAGCTCCATGACGAGTTTACAGAATTGACGAAGAGCCAATGGCATTTGATTAAAGGGATTATCAGTTCTACCGTCTTCTCTGTCTTTACTTCTCATTTGCAAAGCACAGCTCAAGAAATGATGTATAATACGCTGCAGCTGAATAAGGGATAAATAAGAACCGAGGTGACTTCCATCACCTCGGCTTTTTTGTACAGCAATTGCCAGCATAATTGCACGCCGTTTTTTTCAAAATAAGAAGGCGCAACAAACATGAGGTGAAAGGAGGAATATGACATGGCAAATCGAAATCAACTTCTTGTTCCTGGAGTAGAACAAGCTTTAGATCAATTTAAATACGAGATCGCTCAAGAATTTGGCGTCACTCTCGGTTCAGATACAGTCTCACGTGCTAACGGTTCTGTTGGCGGGGAAATCACAAAAAGACTCGTTCAACAAGCTCAATCACAAATGGGCAATCAATCTAAATCATGACATGGTGAAATACGCCGGAGCTATTCTGGCGTTTTTTTATTGTTCATATGTGTGCTCATGCCGGTTCTCGCGATAAGGAAACGGTGCACCTTTCCCTTTTTGCTTTGCATGTTCTCTTTTTTGTTCAGCGGAAGGATTGTTCAGATCCCTGCCGTTTTTTTTTGCGTGTTTTTCCGCATCACCACGTGATGGTCCGTTCCAGTGTCTTCTTTCATCACGATCAGTTGAGTGATTTTTTTTTTGCTCTTTATCGAAAGATTGATCCTTTTCTTCCTTTATCTTATTGTCTTTGCTTTCATCCTCAGGTTTTTGAGGCTTTTGAACAGATCCTTGCTCTTCCCTCTCTGCTTCCTTCTGCTCTTTGTCCTCAGCTTCTGGAGCCTCTTGATCTGGCTGCATCTCTTTGCTATCGTCTATTTTTACGTCTTCTTGTTTGTCTTTATCTGCTTGTTCTTCATCATGTTTCTTAGGATCTTCTTCCTTCACAGCATCGTTCTCTGCTGCGTCTTCATCCTTTTTGATATTTTCATGTTCTTTGTCTTGCATTTCTTGATTTCTAATATATGTTCCTGTTGAAATGCCTGCCTTTTGAGCTTTTTCCCTTGTTTCCAGGTCACTTTCCACAGCTTCCAGCTTATAATTGCGTTTTTGATATTCACCAGAAATGGTATTAATTTTGCTTTTTACGTTTGTTTTATATGTATTGTCCTGCTTGTTTTCATAAACGGTTGAAATATAAATACTTTTAGAGTCGTTCACATATCCTTTTTTGTCACAGTCATCTATAATTTCCTGCACGACTTTGGTCATGTCGTTTTTTTCTAAATCCTTCATACTCGCCAGTACTTGCTTCGCATCTTTATTCAGCGGTGTGACACCGATCACTTGATAATTGTGATCAAGCTTCAGCTCAAAGCTTGGGTTAATGTCAATTGTCATATACGCATATGCTTTTTGACTTGAGAAAGATGGCATCATAGTAAAAATTACGACAATAATCGCTGCTATTGATAGGATTCCTGCATTTAAAGGACGTAAACGAAGCAGGTCAAAAAAACCGGCTCTTTTTCTTTCAAGACGTGATTCATTTGGAAATGTCACTTCTTGGCCGATTTCATAGTTTTGCTCTTCATATTTTGTCCGCAGAAATTGTCCATCAGGGGTCAGCAGCGTGACATATTTTTTGTTTTTCTCTACTATAATGCCTCTTCTCATGAATTAAGCACCCCTTTAAGGTAATCTTTCAAATACACATAATCACCTGTCATAATGATCGCCATCGCAATGATATATTTTCTATTTCTCTCAATCGTTTTGCGGCTGACTTCCACTAGCTTTTCCAGCTGTTTGACCGGCAATTGTTTTTTCTGAAATAAAATCGTTCTCAGCTCATCGTGTTCAACGAGTGTATGGGCTACTTTAATCGCATTTTGCCTGGCATCGGCATGCTTTGGTGAATGCTCAAGCAGCTCTTGAAACGTGAGACCGTATACTTTCAGTCGTTCTTTAAAATGTTCAATCTCTTCTCTTCTATGTTCTTGTTCAATTAAACGCCTATATTCATTTGCAGAGAGCTCTGCTTCAATCATGCTTTGAGAGTATTCGCCATTCTCACTTTCTTGCAGGTCCATTTGAACCGTTGGCGCATTTCTTGCTTCTTTACGAATATAGTCAATCACTTTTCTTTTAATAATTAATTCTGCGAAAGCAAGCAGTGAGTTTCCTTTTTCGGCAGAGTATTTTTCTATCGCTTCATTAAAGGCAATTAAGCCTATGCTGAATTCATCATCTTTTTCATCTATATATCGTTTACAAACGGATGAAACCGTCTTAGCGACAAATGGTTTGTATTGCTCTATTAATGCATTTTGCAGTTCGCTATCACCTTGTTGAATACTGATAGCCGACTGCTCTAATGTTTGCTTTTTCTTTCCTTTTTTAAACAAAAGGCTAAGCAATGGTTTCACCTCAGTTCTCCCTATATTACTCATTTATGATAGCTAATTTATGAGGGAAGCGCAAAGGAAGAAATGAGGAATTCATTTCCTGTTACTCAATTATGACATGTATGTCATCATCTACTTTACAATGTTTCGTCTAAAAGCAAAGAAATAAGGGGGTATCTCCCCCTTATTTGTAATATACGTGTTATGAAAATGAAATGATATTTCTTTCAAAAAAACTACTCTCCCAGGCGTGCCTCTTGTTTCTCCTCGTTTTCCTGCCCGCCTTTTCTTGATGGACTTGATAAAAACCAGCCAAATGCTGCAATTGCGAGAAGCACTGTCCAGAAAATGATTTTCCATAATGCTGAATGGATAAAATGAGACGATACGACCCCAATGGCTGGATGTGACAGTGTATAAAGCGTGAGCTTCACACCCACCCATCCGACAATGACAAATGCTGCTGTTTCTAGGCTCGGTCTTGTTTTGAGCAGTTTCACAAAGACCGTTGCTGCAAATCGCATAATGACAAGACCAATAATACCGCCTAAAAGAATGACAATAAATTGACCGCCATCGAGTCCACCGATTTGCGGAAGACTTGTTTTCGGCAGTGTCACAGCTAAAGCGACGGCTGCTAAAATAGAATCAACAGCAAAAGCAATGTCGGCAAGCTCTACTTTCACGACTGTTGCCCAGAAACCGCTTTGTTTCATATTTGTTTCAGTTTCCTTTTTCTTAAATACGTGCGATTTTAAAATATGGTGAATGGAAATATAAAGAAGATAAATTGCGCCAATGGCTTGAACTTGCCACACATCCACTAAAAACGAAATAAGAAACAGAGAACCAAACCGCATGACAAACGCACCTGCAAGTCCGTAAAACAGTGCCTTTTTTCTTTGTTTTTCAGGAAGGTGTTTGACCATCACGGCCATGACCAGCGCGTTATCAGCTGCTAAAATCCCTTCTAATCCAATCAGTACGAGCAGAACCCACCCGTACTCTAAAATAATGGTTGCATCCATCATCATTCCTCCTTGTTTTTTTATCTATTGTCCCACAACAGACAAAGGCTTATGAATGCAAAAAAGACCTTTGCCTGTAATGGCAAAGGTCTTGCTAGACATGTGATATGTAGAATCATGCCAACAAAGCCGATGAACATCAGTCCATGTAATGACGACTTTGTTTCCGGTAAAAACCGGACGCTACTCCCCTTTGGCGGGATTTAGAATATTTAGATTACTTATATCTTAATCAATAGACACTGGATTGTCAACAGGTGACTTTCACTTCGATCCATTGATTAGGCAGTTGGCGTTTCTGTTTTTCTTTTTCTTCGTTTTAGCAATAAGTAGAGAACAAACAATAACACAACACCGATCCCAATTGGTAAAAGATATGGATCTAAGATGGCGCCAACCTCTTTCCAGTTCTCTCCGAGCATAAATCCAAGATACACATACACAAACGTAATTGGTGTAATTGCCAAAAACGTATACAGGCAAAAGACCCACACATTCATCTTGGCAATACCGCACGGGATGGAGATAAGTGTTCTGACTCCTGGTATGAACCGGCCGCTGAATGCGACGAATCCGCCATGCTTTTCAAAGAAAGCATCAGATTTATCAAGCGACTCAGGTTTTATAAAAAAGTACTTTCCATATTTATTTAAAAAGGGTCTGCCGCCATAACGTCCTAACCAGTACAAGGTCAAAGGACCAGCCACGCCGCCAATGGAGCCGGCCGCTACAACACCGATAAAGGCCATGTCCCCTTCTGAGACCCAGTAACCCGCAAGAGGCAAAACCACTTCAGCAGGTACAAATTCAATGCATAATGCGAGGAAGATGCCAAAGTATGACAAGTTCTTAAAGGCATCAGCTAAAGAAATAATAAAATCTTCGATGTTTATCAATCCCTTTCAAACATAATCATTTGACTGATTCTATCTCTTTTAGAATCACACCATATATTAAACGAATAAAACCGAAGAAACGATTCGCTTTTCGTCGTTTTTTTACATTAAATTTGATTTTACTATAAAAGAAGGGTGAAAAAAACGTTGATTATTGTATTTAAGTGAAGGAAAGGTGAACACAGAAGCCATTCGATCCGATATATTAAGTATATGTCTGTTTTAAAGTACTGGAGGTTTTCTTACATGACCCATTTAACAGGAAGCTACAATGGATGGCTTGTCTTTCTGTCAATCGCTGTCGCCGCTGTTGCCTCCTACTCAGCTCTTCATATAGCCAGCAGGGTAGCACAATCAAGCGGTGCAAAGAAAAAGGTATGGCTGCTCATTGGTGCAATGATCATGGGAATGGGGATATGGTCGATGCATTTTATTGGCATGATGGCATTTCAAATGCGTGTTGGCATCACATATGATACATACTTACTGATTTTATCGATTTTGGCCTCATTTATCGGATCCTTGATCGCTTTTTCAATATGCATTCAAAAGCAGCTCTCTAGAAGACGGCTGCTCATTAGTTCAATCACCATGGGTTCAGCTATTTGCAGCATGCATTATCTTGGAATGGAATCAATGGCCAATGTCTCAATCAGCTATGATCCAGTCCTCTTTTTTCTTTCGTTTTTCATTGCTGCCATTACCTCCTACTTCTCATTGAAGCTCTTCTTTCGTGTTGACCGCACTAAAAGTAAACGGGAGAATTATCTTTTAAAGGGTCTTGGTTCAATGTTGATGGGCGGTGCTATAGCAGGTATGCATTATACTGGTATGGCTGCTTCTACCATGTTTTATCGTACAAATGGACAGGCTGCTGAAGGTGGTTTTTTTGAAATGTCGCCATTCAGCCTGTCGCTTTTCATCGGATTGATGACACTGATTGTCCAAACGCTGATGATCTTTGGTGCCTATATTGATCACCGGATCATGACACAGTCAGATCAGCTGAAGGAAAATGAACAGCGGTTTCAATCGCTGATCAAGCATAATATAGACGGTATTATCGTGTTATCTGTCCATCGAAAGGTGCTTTCTGCAAATGACTCAGGTAAACAAATCTTAGAGTTGTGCAATTCTAAGATTGGTGATGATGTCAGCCAATATGTGATGCCTACTGAATTGTGGGAAGAATTTATTTCTCAGTCAAAAAAAGCCATTACACGCGAAGCAGAACTGAAAGCAGCAGATCGTTTTTATTATTATCATGTCACTTACATACCTGTCCATGTAAACAATTCACTCGACAGCATTTATCTTGTTTTAAAAGATTTAACGCAGCAGCGGATAGCAGAAAAAGAAATTCATGTGATGGCACATTATGATGCATTAACAGAGCTTCCTAACCGCCGCCACGGCATTAATCATTTAAATGATGTTCTCTCCGCTCAAGAAAAGTCAAAAACATCAACAGCGGTTCTGTTTCTTGACTTAAATCGTTTTAAAATTATTAATGATGCACTTGGGCATAACATCGGAGACTTACTGCTGAAAGCTGCCGCAAATAGACTGACGCAATGTTTACCGGACAATGGCTTTATCGCAAGACTTGGCGGCGATGAATTTTTAATGATCTTTCCTCACATGGATCATGATACATATAAAGTCGAACAATTTTCTAAAAATATCATCCATCAATTTGAACGTCCTTTTTTCATCCAGAACCATCAGCTCATTACATCCATCAGCATTGGAATCGCTATCTCTCCGCAAAATGGCAAAGACGGAATGGAGCTGATGAGAAAAGCCGATATGGCCATGTATTTATCCAAAAAACATAAGCAAAGCCGTTATGAGTTCTTTACCGAATCCATGGAAAGATTGAGTGAGGACAGGTTAAACCGGGAGCTGGAGCTGAGGGATGCCATTCAAAGAGAACAATTTGTCCTTCACTACCAGCCGCAAGTCAGTGCCAAAACAAGAAAGATGACTGGGGTTGAAGCCCTTTTAAGAATGAAGGCACCAGATGGTTCCTTAAAGTCACCTGAGGCTTTTATTGAGCTGGCAGAGGAATCAGGACTGATCATCGATATTGGCAGATGGGTCATTGATACGGCTGGCAAGCAGGCAAAAAGGTGGTATGACGATGGGCTAAAGATCCCTGTGGCTGTGAATTTATCTGCGAAACAATTCAATTCTGAAGACTTAATTGATTTGATCAAGCTGACACTGAAAAAATACGACCTGAAACCGTCCCTCTTGGAGCTTGAAGTCACAGAAAGTATGACAATGGACAATATCAAGCAATCAAAACAAGTGCTGACATCGCTAAAACAGCTTGGCGTCCGCATTAGTATTGATGATTTCGGTACAGGCCACAGCTCCTTAAGCTATTTAAAGGATTTACCTATTCATCGGCTGAAAATTGATAAATCCTTTATTGAGGATATTTTAAGTGATTCAAAGTCAGAACAGATTACAGGGGCTATTATAGCGATGGGACACCAATTATCTCTCGAAGTGATAGCAGAAGGTGTTGAAACATTTGCACAGGCCCAGCTATTATCTGCCCAGGGCTGTGACGACCTGCAAGGGTTCTATTATGCCAAGCCGCTGCCAGCAAGCGATATTGAAAAATTCATCGCCTATCCGGCGCATCTTGATACATAAAAAAGGTGCCAATCATGGCACCTTCCAGCGTGCAGACAAACCCTCGCATTCGGTGTCAGTCCTGCGTGCCGGTGCTCACGAATGCTCAATTCGCTCCGCTCCGGTACTCGTCCTTCCTAGACTTCAAAGGTTTTCTGTCACGCTGAGCCGAGAAGAAGACAAAGGGCTAAAATAAAGATCACTTTAGCCCTTTATCAACAATCGAAAAGGTGCCAATCATGGCACCTTTTCGTTTTATCTAAATAATAAATGCTGACTGTGAATACCTGCTTTTTTCAATAGACTAATCAATTGCTCTTGTTCTTCACGCGTCAGACCAGAGAATGCACGCGCAATCCGAAGAGAGTGGATCGGATAAATCTTGTCAAGATAACTTCGCCCTTTATCCGTTAAATGGGCATAAACCGAACGTTTATCCTTAGGGTCCTGTTCTCTTTCAATGAAACCATTTCGTTCTAATTTGTCAATTACGTACGTCACATTCCCGCTGACAAGCAGGAGTCTTGAGCCGATTTGCTGAAGCTTTTGAGCACCTCTCGTGTACAGTAATTCAAGTACGGCAAATTCAGTTGGATTAAACCCATGCTCTTTGCTGTCTCTAATACTGTGTTCTGAAACGCTTTTAAATGCTCTTGCAAAAACCTTGTAAAGCGTCATTGAGCGTTCTACTTCTTCTTCATTAAACGATAGTCTCATCACATATCTACCTCTTATAATATTTTTTTAACTTCAAGGCTGTCTTGCGGTGCAGTTGGAGCCTTTCGTAAAAAATAGAAGTACGTTTTTGAAAACCCTTTCAACCACATAAGTGACTCCATTCGTGTTATGTATAAGTTTTCGATATAAACTTTTAAAATCCTTCTTATTTTTCACAATCATCTCGAAAAAAAGCTTTTTCAGCAAACCATCAAGATGCGACACACTTTAACATAATCTGTAAAGAATCTATGGTTTCTTGCACTTCATTCGCCAAATTTCTACAAAATTCAATATTGCTATAATATTAAACAAAAAAAGAACCCTTTATGTGACATACGCACATTTCAAGGGATTTTTACAAACAGCGCTCTGTTTTGTTGAAAAAGAAATGATACTCTTTTTTTAAGTCACTAATTGTCATGTTCTTGGCCGCATCAGGGCTGTAAACCCCCAATGAACATAGCTGCTTCGTATAATAATGTCTTTCTTTTGCTAAAGCTTCTTTTAATATACGCCGCACCGATTATCCCCTCCTATCAAGTGATTTGGATCGGGTGCTTATGAAGACCTCTCATACAAATCATTTTGCATGGCTCTTAGAAGCGCATGTGCATTCTGACCCGCAGCCTGCATGAATTGCTCGAGCAATTCATCCCTCTTCACATCTAATGCGATGATTTCTTTTGCCATACGAATGATCTGTGCTTGCTCCATTATATGCTCCTCCTCCTATGTCAACTCACCATGATTATATGCCGACGTAAGATGCATTGCACATTACCTGTTATCTTTCCTTCCATAGTTTTTTCATTTTTTTCGTTTTTGTGTTATATTTTCTAACAAACGATAGGTTTTTTTACTTCTCGTTCTATATAATATGAAGAAAAGACTTGCAGGGGTGAGTATATGACGCAGGAAGATGTATCTTATAAAGATAAAAAAGTCATTTCAATCGGGATTGTCAGTGAGTTAACAGGGCTATCCGTCAGGCAAATCCGATATTATGAGGAACGTAAACTCATTTACCCCCAGCGCTCAACAAGAGGCACACGGAAATATTCTTTTGCAGATGTTGAACGTTTAATGGACATCGCCAATAAACGGGAAGACGGTGTGCAGACAGCTGAAATTTTAAAAGACATGAAGAAAAAAGAACAAGCGCTAAAAAGCGGACAATTTAAGAAAAAAATGCTTGAAGGCCAGATTAATGCACACTTTCGGTATAAAAATCGTTAAACAAAAAAAGAATCGCTTATTCTTTAAAATCAAAGTTTTGTTCGTATTGATTGTTGCAATTGCTGAATGAAAAAGAGACAGCGATTGCTGCCTCTTTTTTAACTAACGCACCTGTTAAGTGCAACGAGTTAGTGTTCATCGATTCGCTCAGGAATCGAAACGGTTCGTTCATTGACCACATTCCCCGTGTTTAGCGTCGTTTTGGGTTCAATTAATAGCAAATGAACTTCTTCTTCAGCAATTGGCTGATGTTCAATTCCTTTAGGAATCACAATAAACTCCCCTTCATTAAGAGCTATTTCTTTATCCCTGAAACGGATGACCAGCTTCCCTTTACATACAAAAAACATTTCATCCTCTTCATCATGGTGATGCCAAATGAATTCACCTTTAACTTTTACCATCTTAATGTATGAATCGTTCAATTCTCCGCTTATTCTAGGATTCCAATAATCATTTATTTGCAAAAATTTCTCTTGGACATTCGTCTTTGAAATCAATAGATTCCCTCCTCATTCATTGGAAACGTTTGTTCTTCTTTTCCTAGATAAAATTCCCTACCTCACCATCCTCCTCATGATCAGATACCAAGGGACACAATTAGCATCAACCTCTTATATCTTTAAGTTTACTTATTCCATTGGATCACGTAAAATCAAAAAATAATGTATAGTTGATCACAATTTGTGATGCAAAAAGGAGAGTTATTTTGGATATTAAATCTTTGGAAGTGTTTAAAGCCGTTGCAATTGAACAAAGCATCACAAAAGCGGCACAGAAATTGAATTATGTGCAGTCCAATGTTACTGCACGAATCCAACGTCTTGAACAAGAATTAGGAGTTCCTCTTCTCTATCGATATCATAAGAAGATATCTTTAACACCTGCAGGACGCGAACTATTGCCCTATGTAAACAAATTACTCTACGATTTCGAAGAAGCGATAGAGGCAGTAAAGCTTTCCTCTACTCCGCGGGGAACTTTACACATTGGATCTATAGAGTCAACCGCTTCTACAAGATTGCCAAAAATTTTTGCCGAATATCATAAGAATTTTCCACAAGTAGAATTGAGTATGTATATGGCACCTACAGTAGATCAAGTTAATTCTATTCTCAACTACAAGGTAGACGGCGCATTGGTAGATGGGCCCATTCTTCATCCGGAAATTATGGAGTATCCTGTATTGGACGAATCCCTGGTCCTGATTACAAGCTACTCCTCGGAGCAATTCCAGGTAGAATCAATTTTACACGAACCATTGCTCTCGTCATTCGCTCATTGCATCTATTTAGGCCGTTGGCAGCAATGGCTAGAGAGCAGCGGTTATCCTCCTATGAAGGTAATGGAATATGGTACTTTAGAGGGCGTGCTTAAATGCGTTGAAAACGGTCTGGGAGTTACCGTATTACCAAAATCTATGGTTGAATCCCGGGTGCAAGGCGGCTTTACCTGTCATCCATTACCGGAGCCACATAGAATAGTACCCACTGTGTTTATAAGGCGCCGCGATTCTTACATGACCAGTGCCCTCTCACACTTTATGGAGTTAATGGGTATAACTGATTTGTGATAAAAAAAAGATAGGAGAGCTAATTTTTGTCAGCTCTTCTATCCTTTTAAATATACCTTGACTTTTATTTAGAGGATGCCTCAGACCCTTCAACAACCCCTACAAAGTCAATTCGCACACCGCCTCTTTCTGGATCTTCTTTCACCCGAAGGGCAAGTGCCTTTTTCTTCCCGGTTTTTGCATCTTCATAATTCGCATGGAACACATGAATGCTGGCTTCTTCTAATTGAAAATCCTCATAAGAAATTGTGTCTATGCCCCATTCTTTTTTCAATTTCAGAATGTCATTTGGGCTCGGGACCGCACCTTCGACGTAGACGTCTTCCATTTTTCTTTTATTTCCTTCAGTGATGGCTTCAAGCATATGCTCTGCAGCCACTAGCCTCCGGTCTTTCCCCTCGTCTTCCCTTTGACATGCATTCAGCAAAAGCAAACACATCACAATGAATAAAAACTTCTTCATGTTTCTCTCCCACCTTCTCCTTAAAATGTAAAGGATGGAAGCGCTATATGCAATCTTTATACAAAAAAAGACTGTAAAACGTCATGTTTTACAGTCTTAGATTGTGGACAAAGGATGGTTCTTTGTCTACCTTTCAGCGCGATCTGAAAACCTTTGAAGTCTAGGAAGGACGAGTACCGGAGCGGAGCGAATTGAACATTCGTGAGCACCGGCACGCAAGGACTGACACCGAATGCAAGGGTTTGTCAGCGCGCTGAGACTGTAAAACGTCATGTTTTACAGTCTTCTTGCTACATAAGTGTATGGAGGAACGCTGTCGCAATTCCAAAATAGATGAGCAGTGATAAAATATCATTCAATGTTGTAATAAGCGGCCCAGATGCAATAGCAGGGTCGACGTTTAATCTGTGTAAAATAATAGGCACGATCGTACCTGCCATCGTTCCAATAATCAGTGTGGCAAGTAGTGAGGACCCGACAACAAAACCTAAAATCATATTGCCCTGCCACACCATTGCGACGACTGTAATAATGATGGAACAGACAATCCCAATGTAAATACTTGTTCGGAGCTCTCTAAAAATCAGGCGTACAATGGTTTTTTTCGTTAATTCCTCTTTTGAAAGTCCTCTAATGACGACCGCTAGCGACTGTGTCCCTGTATTCCCTGTCATCCCAGCAATCATTGGCATGAAGAAGGCTAAAGCGACGACTTGCTGAAGGGTATCTTCAAAGTAATTTAAAATACTGCCTGAAATCAGCCCAATGAATAAGAGCAAAATGAGCCACGGGAGACGTCGGTATGCTGCAACAAAAGCGGGCGTGTCGAATGTAATATCTTTACCAGAGGCTGCGAACTTCTCATAGTCTTCTCCTGCCTCTTGGATGACGACATCAATGATATCATCGACTGTGACGATTCCGACGAGGACATTGTTCTCTTCCACGACAGGAATGGCAAGAAAATCATACCGTTCAATCAGCTTGGCGATTTCTTCCTGATCCTGAAAGGCTCCAACGGCAATGACTCTTGTAAACATAAGATCCTGCACTTTTTCATCTGGTTCACCTAAAATGAGATCACGGTACGACAGAACCCCTACAAGCTGCTTTTGATCGTTAATAACATATAAATAGTTGATCGATTCTGCAATTTCAGCAAAGCTTTTCAACTTCACAACTGCGTCCTGAACCGTATAGTGCTGAGGAATCCATACGTACCGGTTGGTCATAATCCGGCCTGCTGTCTCAGCAGGATAATTCATGAGAAGCTGGACGGCCTTTGATTCCTCTGCCTCCATGTTTGATAAAAGCTGATCTTTCAGCTCATCATCCATTTCATCAAACAAGTTGGCTAGGTCATCGTTATCCATTTTGTTTGTGACGAAGGTGGCTTTGTCTTTCCCTACTTTTTCAAGCACAATTTCTTGGTACTCGCGCTCAAGCTCACCCATCATTTCCGTCACATCATCGACTGTTAAAAAGCTAAGGAAGCGGCCGCGGTGTTTTTCTGGAAGTTCTTTAAATAAATAGGCCATATCATATGGCTGAAGTTCTTCCATAATGTTTTTGAATTCTTTGCGTTTGCCATCTCTTAACAAAATAATGATTCTTAAAATGAGTTCATCGTACGTAATGTTCTGTATCATCGCTGTTACCTCCCCAAAGTCAGGAGATACCCGAATCCCTTAGAATGTGCGGGGGTCAGGATCTCCTCTGTCTGATGCGTCAATCTGATCTTTTGACATACTCTCTATGTGTCTCGAATCGGGATGATCCATCCCCACACCTCCTTTTCTCATAAAAAAGCACCTTCAACCGAATGAAGGCGCTTTGTAAGCATGACAAAATAAACACTTGCTCCTTCAATCGTAGAGCTTTAGCACTGTATGGCATAGGATAAAATCCAGCTGCATTAAAAATCACCTTATGTCGATGATTTCTGTTGACCCATTGGCGTCTTTGGACATTTTTGGGCAGCAGCGTATCTCCATACAGGAGCCTCACCTAACGAAGTCTCATATTGTTAACACACTGAGATTACAGAAAAAGCGGAATGATGTCAATAAGCAAGATGCCAAGTATTCTTATGTATTCGCTTACTTTTCAAAAAAAGAGCGATGGACAACTCTTACCATCGCCCTTTCATGTCTTTTTATTCCTCTTCCGGCTGATTCATATCCTCTTGGGAGAGGAGATGAAAGGAATCATGCAAAAACAAAGCATATCCTTCTCCATCAGGATGCGGAACGTATTCCGCATAATCCATTGTCTGCTCTTCTTCTTTTTTCTTCATATTCTCTCGCCTCCTTTCCCGTAGTTTGTCCCAATGAAAAAACCTTACACATGAAAGTGTAAGGTTTGATGATGGCTTAATCATCCCATTCTTGCTTCAGGATTTTGCCCGTTTTAGCGGAAATCTCAAAATCAACTTCTTCGCCGCTTGGTGTTGTGATTTCAACTTCATAGATGTACACACCATTTTCTTTATCTAGATCAGAATCGGTGACTGTGCCTTTTACTTTTGCAAGAGCAATTTTTTCAGCTTGTTTTTTCGTGATCTTCACATTCTGTTTCTTTTCTTTGACTGGATCATTCAGCGCTTTTCCAGTTTTTGCATCGACATATACTTTATATTCAAAGCCGCCTTTTTTAATCTCGACCTCATACACCCATTTTCCTTTTTTACGCTCAAGATCCACATCGTCTACATAGCCTTTCACCACTTTTAAGGCTGCTTTTTCAGCTTGTTTCTTTGAAACAAAAGACGATTTCTTTTGCACGACTTGCTCGGCGTTTGCTGTTTGATTTGTATTTTGCGCTTGAAGTGTGAAACCACCTGCGACAAGAGTTCCCGTTAATGCTGTAGCTACTAGTACTTTTTTCATCATGTTCATTTCCTCCTCTTTTTGATTTCTTCTATATCTTAAGAAAACAAGATGATAAAGGAAGGAAAGAAACATGAGAATATCATGAGAAAAGGATTAGTTTTCGTACGTAATGCCCTCAATGTCTCCTGTATAGGCGTTCACAAGTACCTCTGCCTCTCTGCCGTCAGGCAAATCCAGCTCCACCTCAAAAACGAGCATACCGCTGAATGTTTCAAGATCGGCATCATCCACTGTTCCGCCAACTTCTTTGACGGCAATTTGGATCGCTTCCTCGACAGTGATTTTTGTGAGCTTCTTTTCTTTAGAGGTTGGTTTTTTCTTTTCTGCTTCAAGCACCTTGAATGACTGTTTGTCGACCTCGACTTGATACAATTCTTTTTTTGATTGGATGGTAAAAATAAAACGATCTGTCGTCTCTTTTTTTTGAATGACGGTTCCGCTCACCTTTTTAACAGCCGCCTCTTCTGCCTGGAGCTCAGCATTTTTTTCATTCGGCTTCTGATAGCTTTTTAACTGTCTAATTTCTTTCATTTGACCGCTTGAAGAAGATGCAATGATTTGGTAGATGCCATTTGCATTTTCCAGCGTCAATGTATAGTCCTGTTTATGGTTGATTAGATCAATATGTGTAATGTTTCCATTGTAGTCTTTTGAGATCATTTTTTTCATTTCTGCTTCACTTAATATTTTATGATCAATGGTTTGGATCATGAGCATTGCAAAGGCCGCAAGAATTGCAAGACATCCTGCGAGCGCAAGCACCATTTTCGTTTTTCTAGACATGCAGCGCCTCCTTCCTATTTCCTATTTTATAAGGAGGAAATGAGAAATTGATGAGAAAAGACCCATTCATTTCTGAAAAAGAATGGTCATGGCTGTCCCTTCGCCGATACGGCTGTCTACCTTCAGCTCGGCCCCATGTTCTTCTGCAATTTGCTTCGCAATTGAAAGACCAAGACCGGTTCCGCCCGTCTCGCTGTTTCTCGCTTCATCCACACGGAAAAAGCGGTCAAAGATTTTCGGCAGATCCTCTTCTTTTATACCGATTCCTTGATCAATCACTGAAATAAACGGCTTGTCTCCTGCCCATCCGCAGGTCACATCAACTGGCTCTCTACTATATTTGACCGCATTATCAATTAAGATGGTCAAAAGCTGTTTGATTTTCTCTTCGTCTCCTTCTGCGATCAGCGGCTGATCTGTCTGCACATGGAATTGGATCGTTCGATTGGTGGCCACTTCAAGTGTATGACATAGCTGCTTGCACAAATGACCAAGATCAACCGGCTTCATATCCAAGTATAACGGCTGACCGTTTTTCGCCAATGTCAGTAATTGATCTGTCAGTCTTTTCATTTTTTTCGCTTCATCATGAATCGCTTGGGAAGATTCTTCTACAACCTCTGGACGTGTTTGCCCCCAGCGTTTTAGTAAATTGCTGTAGCTCATAATGACGGTAATCGGAGTCTTTAATTCATGAGAGGCATCATGCAAAAATTGCTGTTCTTTTTCATAATGCTTCTCGAGAATCTCGGACATTTCATTAAAGGTTTGTCCCATTTGATATAGTTCATCCTTTGAATCGCCTGTTAATTCAATTCGTTTAAACGCCTTCTCTTTCATACTTGCCTTCATGGTACTCGTTATTCTGCTAATCGGCCGGACAATTTGCTTTGTTAACACGTGGCCAGCAAAATAGGAAAGCACAATAAACAAAACGCCGGTTGTGATTAAAATCATTTTTAATAACGCTAAGTTCTCTTCCGTATTTTCGATTTCTTCATATACTTGAAGCGACATAATCTCACCATTTGTCCAAATGACCGGAATAGCAGCGAACGCAACCATATGCTTATTGTATTCTTTGATTTCAGCCGTCTGGCCAGATTCGTATGTAAAAGGCAGTGAGCTAAACGTTGATTCCTTTGTGACAGTCAGTTTTGACTCTTCCGATTCTGTCACGACACGGATCATGCCATTTTGAGGCAGGTACGCCTTCAGCAGCTCCGAGGACGGAAGACCCTCTTCCTCTGATTTTTTTAAAGCAATGGCAATATTTTCAGCCACCTCAGACAAACGGGACATATCTTTTTGCGTCAAGGTCATCGAAAAAATAAAATAAATGGCTGTATGAAACAAGAGCACCATTAAAAACAAAGACAACGACGTATAAAGCTGAATCTTATTTTTTAATCTCATTCTTTATCCTTTCATCACATAACCCACACCTCTCACTGTGTGAATCAGCTGTTTTTCGAATGGGTAATCGATTTTTTTCCTTAAATAACGGATATAGACATCAACCACGTTTGTATCACCAAAATAATCAAAACCCCAAACCGCTGTTAAAAGCTGATCTCTTGTGAGCACTTGCTGCTGATGGTTCAGTAAGTGGACAAGCAGATCATATTCTCTCGGCGTGAGTTCAAGCATTTGCCCAGCCCTTTGTATTTCTCTTGTTTTCTCGTTGACCGTTAAATCTGCTATGCTCAGCTCTGTCTCCTTTTCTTCTTGTGCATGTATATTCAGTCTTAGCTGCGCGCGAATTCGTGCTAATAATTCTTCTATGTCAAAAGGTTTTGTTATATAATCATTCGCCCCAAGATCGAGCCCGCTTACTTTATCAGGGACACTCCCCCTTGCTGTAATCAAAATAATAGGTGTCGCTGTATTTGTCTTTCGAACCCTTCTCAGCACTTCAAGACCACTTAACTCTGGAAGCATGACGTCAAGCAGCACCAAATCGAAGCTGTCTTCTTCAAGAGCCTGAAGGCCGGCCATTCCTGTCTCTTTGACTGTCACCTCATATCCTTCATATTCAAGTTCAAGTGACAGCACCCTTGCGATTTTCTTTTCATCTTCGACTACGAGTATCTTCCCTTTGTTCATCTCTATCTCTCCTATCTGAAAGGCAAGCTTGTCTTTCCATTATTATATGTTGCCTTTCTCATTTGGAACAGTCACAATCTTCACATCTATTTTTTCATAAAAGAAGAAATATATTGAATGAAGTTGTTTTTTAACACAGTAACCGCACATCAATTGAAAGGAAAATAAAACGGCTAACCACTCAAAAAAAGACCTCATCTTGAGGCCTGTTTACTTTTTTATAGGTCTGCTGACAAAGAGCTGATCTACTGAAGTTCCTAAAACAAAAGCTATGTCAAAAGCTAATTGCAAAGTGGGGTCATATTTATCATTTTCGATCGCATTTATGGTTTGTCTCGACACCTTACAAAGTTTAGCTAATTCTTCTTGAGACAATTTATTAGATTTTCTTAGCTCTCTAATATGATTCTGCATTTAATCACCATATTTTTTTCTGTAAATGAGGAATGTGAATACATATATTATTGAAACCACAGACAGGAACGCGATAGGTGAAATCCCAATGCCCTGATTTGAGTTCCCTTGAATCGTTAGAAAGATATTCTGTGCGACTTCTAATAAAAGCATACCGAAAACCACAATAAACGCATAAGATTGAGCTTTCGAGTAAATAAATCTCTTTCGTTCATCACCCTTTTGAATCATCGAAGTGATCAAAATGAACAATCCGATCAATAATATTATAACTGAATAGACAACCTTTACGTAATCCAATCTTTAGTCCCCTTTCAAATAAAATGTCAAATATTCTTTACATTTATAATCATAGCATTAGTCCCTTAAATGTCAAATACTTTTTACATTTCTTATTCTTTATAAAATTATCATTGAAAAGCAATATTCTGCTCTCATGGTTTATCTATTTTCTTCTCTTCTTTCATCTATTGATTCTTTTTCAATCTGCCTATTTTAGTTCTATTCACCCATTTTCATCTGTACAGGTGCAACCTCACTATGCAGCATTTCCTTCTTTTTCATATGATATCAAGAGTTTTCTTCAAAAGGTGAGCTCTTTCGTCAATAAGTGAGGAGAACTGCACTTTTGATAATAGAATGATTATTTGAAAAATTATTACAATTGACCCTTTCCGATCAAAAGTTTCTTTTATACAATAACATTATGCAGCCTGAATCTACTTTGAAAACAAAATAAGGAGGGCTTTCTTATGAAAGGTGAAATTCGCTTAATTCCGTATGAAGTAAAAGCCAATGTGATGGAAGCGAAAGAGACGCCGGAAAGTATTCAGGAGATTAAAGCACCCGAACTTTGGTCAAGTGGCTTCAAAGGAAAAGGCATAACCATTGCTGTCCTTGATACAGGCTGTGACACAGAGCATCCCGACTTAAAAGATCAGATTATCGGAGGAAAGAACTTTACCGATGATGACGATGGAGATGCTGAAAATGTCAAAGACTACAATGGGCATGGTACCCATGTAGCAGGAACGATTGCCGCAACAGATCAAAATGGCGGAATTTTAGGGGTTGCCCCTGAAGCCAAGCTGCTCATCGTGAAAGTTCTTGGCGGTGAAAATGGCAGCGGAAAATACGAATGGATCATTGATGGCATCAACTATGCTGCAGAGCAGAAGGTTGATATTATCTCCATGTCTCTCGGTGGTCCAAGCAATGAGCCAGCCCTGCAGGAAGCCATTCAAAATGCGGTGAAAAGCGGTGTGCTTGTTGTGTGCGCAGCAGGAAATGAAGGGGACGGGGACGAGCGTACGGAAGAGTTCTCCTACCCAGCAGCATACAATGAAGTCATTGCCGTCGGTTCTGTTTCCCTTGCTAGAGAATCCTCTGAATTTTCTAATGCCAATAAAGAAATCGACCTCGTCGCTCCAGGAGAAGACATTTTATCCACTCTCCCTAACCATAAATATGGCAGACTCACAGGGACTTCAATGGCTGCCCCTCACGTAAGCGGTGCACTAGCCATTATTAAAAATGCCGAAGAAGAAGCGTTCCAGCGCAAGCTGACAGAGCCTGAGATCTATGCTCAGCTTGTCAGAAGAACCCTTCCATTAAAACAGTCGAAAGCCCTTGTAGGGAATGGATTTTTATATTTAACTGCGCCTGATGTCCTTTTAGAAAAAACATTGGAAGCAGATCTTTTATCTCTATAGCTTAAATAGAGGTCCTGAGAAAAGTAAGAATTTTCTCAGGATTTTTTTAATTAAAATTATTCAAAATTTACTTTGACGAAATGAAGTGAACGTTATATAATCGAACACAATAAATTCATAGTTTGAGAGTCGGTAATTCGATTACACGTCGAATTTTAATTGGGAAGACCGGTGTAAATCCGGCGCGGTCCCGCCACTGTGAGTGAGGAGAGCTTTTCTCAGTAATCCACTGTCATTAAGATGGGAAGGATGAAAAGCTTGTAGATTCACCAGCCAGGATACCAGCCGCTCTATCACATCAAACCCCCTACGGTTGATAGGAGATGTCGGAAAAGCGTCAGTGTTACTCACGCCTTATTTCGCACACACATTTTGTCTTTTAAACCAGACATTTACCTCATCAATCTTGATCATGAGCGTAAATGTCTTTTTATATTTAGAGGAGGAATTGGAATTGACAATTGTTAAAACAAGTAATCTAGGCTTTCCGCGAATTGGTTTAAACAGAGAATGGAAAAAAGCACTTGAGTCTTACTGGAAAGGTCAAACAGACCGCGAAACCCTCTTAAGCACACTGGATGAACAATTTTTAACTGCCATTAAAACACAAATCGATCAACAAATTGATGTTGTACCTTCTGGAGACTTTACCTTCTATGATCACGTACTGGATACTGCTGTTATGTTCAATTGGATTCCAGAGCGCTTCCGCAGCTTAAAAGACCCGCTAGATACATACTTCGCGATGGCAAGAGGGACAAAAGATGCCGTCTCAAGTGAAATGACAAAATGGTTTAATACAAACTATCACTACATCGTTCCAGAATACGAAAAAAGCACAGAATTTAAACTCACACACAACAAACCGCTTGAAGCTTACGAAAAGGTGAAAAAGGCATTTGGTGTTGAAACAAAACCGGTTGTACTTGGTCTTTATACATTTGTCTCACTTTCTAAAGGTTATGAAGCAAATGAAGTGAAAGAAATCCAGCAGCGTCTAGTGCCGCTTTATACGCAGCTTTTAAAAGAACTTGAAGAAGCCGGCGTCAAATGGGTTCAAATTGATGAACCTGCACTTGTCACAGCTTCAAGTGAAGACGTAAAATCCGTAAAAGAAATTTATCAAACGATCAAAGAAGCCGTACCTGGCTTGAACATTCTTCTTCAAACCTACTTTGATTCAGTAGATGCGTATGAAAAGCTTGTCACATATCCTGTTGAAGCAATCGGTCTTGATTTTGTCCATGATCAAGGGCGCAACCTGGATCAAGTGAAAAAGCACGGCTTCCCGAAAGATAAAATTTTAGCAGCTGGCATCATTGATGGAAGAAATATTTGGAGATCAGATCTTGGGGAAAGATTATCCTTTATTTCTGAAGTCATTGCTGAGGCTCAGCCGAAAGAAGTATGGCTGCAGCCATCAAGCAGCTTACTGCATGTACCAGTTGCCAAGCACCCAAGTGAACAGCTTGAAGAAAAACTATTAAACGGACTATCTTATGCCACTGAAAAGCTGGCTGAATTGACATTATTAAAAGAAGGTTTAACAAAAGGAGCAGCTGCCATTGATGCCGACATTAACGAAGCAGCACAAGCACTTCTTACCTTAAAAGAGTTCGCAAAAGGAACAAATGCGGATCTCACAGCGGAACGCAACAATCTTTCATCGAAAGATTTTAAACGTCCAGTTGCCTTTGAAGAACGCCTGCGTATCCAAAACGAATCTCTTGAGCTCCCGCTTCTTCCAACCACAACAATTGGCAGCTTCCCGCAGTCTGCCGAAGTACGCAGTGCTCGTCAAAAGTGGCGCAAAAATGAGTGGACAGATGCAGAGTATGATGAATTTATTAAGAAAGAAACAAAACGATGGATTGATATTCAAGAAGAAATTGGCCTGGATGTGCTCGTACATGGAGAATTTGAACGGACAGACATGGTTGAATACTTCGGTGAAAAGCTAGCCGGATTTGCCTTTACAAAATTTGCTTGGGTACAATCCTATGGATCACGCTGCGTGAAGCCGCCAATCATTTATGGAGATGTAGAGTTTATAGAGCCAATGACAGTGAAAGAGACAGTTTACGCACAAAGTTTAACAGAGAAAAAAGTTAAAGGAATGCTGACAGGACCTGTTACCATCTTAAACTGGTCTTTCCCAAGAACGGATATCTCTCGAAAAGACATTGCTTTCCAAATCGCTTTCGCTTTGCGTAAAGAGGTAGAAGCTTTAGAGGCAGCTGGTATTCAAGTGATCCAAGTGGATGAGCCTGCGCTAAGAGAAGGACTTCCGCTCAAAGAAAGTGATTGGGCAGAATATTTAAACTGGGCAGCAGAGTCATTCCGTTTATCCACATCATCCGTTCAAAATGACACACAAATTCATACACATATGTGCTACAGTAACTTCGAGGATATTGTCGATACGATCGAAGACTTGGATGCTGACGTGATTACAATTGAACATTCACGCAGTCATGGCGGATTCCTCGATTACTTAGAAAAGCACCCGTATTTGAAAGGACTTGGACTAGGCGTTTATGACATCCATAGCCCGCGCGTTCCATCTGTTGAAGAAATGAGCGAAATCATTGATGATGCGCTGAACGTTTGTCCAACAGATCGCTTCTGGGTGAATCCGGATTGCGGTCTAAAAACTAGACAAGAGCCTGAAACCATTGCTGCTTTGAAAAACATGGTCACAGCTGCTCAAGTCGCTCGTAAAAAGCTGGCGCAGCACGCATAATTGAATACCTCTCCCCTGCTGAACGTGGCAGGGGTTTTTTATGTGCAAATTGGCCTGTTCGATCTTCTACTATGAAGATTTCTTTTCTAGCATGATTCGTTTATACTAGAGAAGTCAGTCGAACAAAGGGAGGAAGACAATGAATCACGAAGATTTTTTACAACGCGCAATTGATCTTGCAGTAGAAGGAGTCAATAGTGGAACTGGCGGCCCTTTTGGAGCAGTCATTGTCAAGGATGGTCAGATTATTGCAGAGGGAAGCAACAATGTGACAACGAGTAATGACCCTACCGCACATGCAGAAGTCACAGCCATTCGAAATGCATGCCAAACTCTACATACATACCAATTAGAAGATTGCACTCTATACACAAGCTGCGAGCCTTGTCCGATGTGCCTTGGCGCTATTTACTGGGCTAGACCAAAAGCGGTGTATTTTGCTGCTGGACATCAGGATGCAGCGGATGCTGGTTTTGATGACTCGTTTATTTATGAAGAAATCAACAAAGAATACGAATCAAGAAATATACCATTTTACAAGCTGACACCTCAAAAAACCCTTGCGCCATTTGAAGCATGGGAAGCATACGATAAAAAGAAAGAATATTAAAAAAAGACACCTGCTCGTAAGCAGGTGTTGCGAATTGTTGACAAAGGGCTAAAATGGTTTTTATTTTAGCCCTTTGTCTTCTACTATTACTTCGCCACTTCAAGCTCTACTTCAATGTTCCCTCTTGTTGCTTTTGAATATGGACAGAATTCATGTGCAGCATGGACAAGCTCTTTCACTTTGTCATGATCATGACCTTTCGCAGACACAATCAGCTTTACGCCAAGCTTAAAGCCGCCGTCGCTTTCATCTTTTAAAAGACTGACATGTCCTTCTACTTCCGATTCAATTTCTATCCCTTGCTTCTTGGCTACCTGTTCAAGTGCTCCTCCGAAACAAGCTGCATAGCCTGCTGCAAATAATTGCTCTGGGTTTGTACCAGTCTCTCCATCTTTCTTTGCGTTAGGCATGACAATGTTATGATCGAGCACACCATCTTCTGAACGAACATGTCCAGCTCTTCCATGCTGCGCCTTTACTTTTGCTGTGAATAATGGTTTCATCTTCATCTCCTCCTTTATCTATTGATCCTTTTCACGTTCTATTCATTTCTCAAACATTTATCGCACATTGAACAATTTTTCATTTTTCGTCTGTATTTATTTTAAAAAGGAAGAAAATCTTATACAATGATAAGTATGACAAAAAATAGTTGGTGACTGACATGACAAATGAATTTGAACATATGAAGCTGGAAAATCAGCTTTGTTTCTTGTTATATGCAAGTTCACGAGAGATGACGAAGCAGTATAAACCGTTATTAGAAGAATTAAACATTACGTATCCGCAATATTTGGCACTGCTTTTATTGTGGGAGCATGGAACATTAAATGTGAAAACGATGGGAGAGCTTCTCTATTTAGACTCCGGTACACTCACACCCATGCTGAAACGAATGGAGCAAAACGGACTCATTATCCGAGAACGCTCGAAAGAGGATGAGCGGTCTGTGCAAATTCGTTTAACGGAATATGGAGAACAGCTAAAGGAAAAGGCTACTGCAATTCCGTCTCACATGCTGACTGGGACAGGCAGATCAGAAGAAGAGCTAAAAATACTGCGCGCCTCTTTACATGAGCTTTTGCAAAATTTAACACAACCAAAAGGCTGAGGGAACGATCCCCTCAGCCTTTTATTGATGTCTAATTATTGTGCGACAGCTACTAGTTCTACTTCGATATTTCCTTGAGTTGCTTTTGAATATGGACATACACCGTGTGCTTTATGAACAAGTTCTTCTAATACTGACTGCTCAATGCCAGTTCCCTTTACTTCTAATTGAACGCCTAGTTTGAAGCCGCCATCTGAACTGTCTTTTAATAAGCTGACATGTGCTGTTACTTCACTTTCAAAACGGATACGCTCTTGTCTTGCTACCATTTGAAGGGCAGAATCAAAACATGCAGAGTAGCCTGCTGCGAATAATTGCTCTGGGTTTGTTGCTTTTTCAAGTTTTTTTGCTCTTGGTGTTCCAGGCATTGCTACATCATGCTCAAGTACACCATCTGTTGAAACAACCTTTCCTTCTCTTCCTCCGACAGCTGATACCGTTGCTGTAAATAAAACGTCTGACATGAATATAACCCTCTTTCTCTCCAATAATATTTTCTACAATTGAATTGTACACAATTTAAATTGCGGAGTCAATCAATAAATACTCTTTTTTAAGTTTTCCTCCCTGAACCCTTTTTATGAGCATGTCCCAAAATTGTTAGACATAAAAAAAGCCCTTTAACAAGGGCTTTTAGATCGTGTCATGCTGTGGATTCGGTTGTTCTAGCGTATGGTTTCTGTTATCTGGATCGGCATTTGCTGCTGCCAGCCACAATGCCATGATGGTGATGCTTGTACAGACGACTGCCCATTTTTTAAAATTCATATAAACAATCCCCTCTCTGAATATAGATTCGCGCATGTTCCGCTTCCCCATAGAACATGGAAGATTTTTCATAATCCCCCATTTCATTATAATACTTTGCGGTATCTAATGCCAGCTCCTCTATATCAGGATATGCATAGGCAGACTCTAAAAAATGGAAAATTTGTTTCATATGCTCCGCATCTTGTCTTAAATACAATGCTTCTAGAAATATGGTTTTCTGAATATGAATGTCATCTTGAAGAGCTTCTGCTCGCTTCATACATTCTTCTCTGTAGTGTAATGCTTCTTCGTGTTTTCCTTGTTTGTATAATATCTGAGCGGCTGTATAAAGAGGGTCTATAGATCGACGAAGATGATCGGATTGATTTTGATCAAATAACGAGATGGATTCTTTCATTAATTCGAGTGCGCGGCCTAAGTCTCCCATTCGGTAATAACTGTTGCCCATATTAAATAAAGAGGAGGCAATAAAACGCACATTCTGAAACTCTCTTGATCTCGCAAGTGCTCTTTCGAGATGTGGTAATGCTTTTTCATGCCTTCTCATATCATCGTAGTTACCGGCCACAATAAATTGACACTGAATGGTGCGAAGCGCATACAGTTCATGCTGAACATAAACATCCAGCGCTAGTTTAGCATGGTGCATCGAGATATGCGTTTGTTTCATGTGGTAATATATTTCTGACATTTTAAAATGAAATTCCGCACGTTCAATATCATCTGATACAAAAGAAAGCTTGTGCTCTGCCTTTTGATAAGACGATATGGCAGCAATATACTCCCTCCGTCCGAATTCATACATGCCTCTGAAAAAATGATAGTAGTATTCAAGCATGCCTGTGACATGCGTTTGATGCTCATCTATTTCTTTCGAAAGCTCGGAAAAGTTGGCGCGAAGCTTTCCTTCCTTTAATGGCTTTAAATAATCGAGCATGACCTCATGCCGAAATTCCATTAAAGAAAAATAGAGAAGCAAATTCTGATCTTCTTCCATTGAATCAAGAGAGGTGCGAATTTCCTGTTTTAACTGTTCTGCTTGTTCTGAATCAAATCTGCGGATTAATTCATACCACTTGTTGATTTTCACTCCAATATCCGAAGAGGGAATGATTTTCGCCATACGTTGCCTTCTCCAATCTTCTCAAAATATAAAACATTACCATATTTTATCATACTTGACCGGAGAAATACAAAAATGAAAGGAAAAAGAGAGCCTGTTGTCACAAGACTCTCTTTTGAATTCGTTATTCTCTTATTTGTCCTTGACCACGAATGACAAATTTTTCAGACGTTAAGGCTGGCAGACCCATTGGTCCTCTTGCATGAAGTTTTTGTGTACTAATACCTATTTCCGCTCCATAACCAAATTCAAATCCATCTGTGAAACGAGTAGAAGCATTATGATAAACAGCGGCAGCATCGACAGCTGTTAAGAAAAGGGCTGCATGTTCATCATTTTCCGTAATGATCGCTTCAGAGTGCTTAGAGCTATAAGTTTGAATATGCTGAATCGCTTCTTCTATGTTTTTTACTATTTTAATGCTGACAATCGGTGCTAAAAACTCCGTTGCATAGTCCTCAGTTGTCGCTAATGCAGCACTAGGAGCAAGCGCGCAAACAGCTTCATCACCGCGTATTTCTACCCCATTTGATTGAAGGGCTTCAAATAACGAAGCACCGTATGTTTTTGCCCAAGTTTCATGAATGACAATGCTCTCAATCGCATTACAAACAGATGGTCTTTGGGTTTTGGCATTCAGCACAATCCGCTCAGCCATTTCGTTTTTCGCTGTTTCATCAATGTAGATATGACAATTTCCCGCACCTGTCTCAAGCACCGGCACAGTTGACTCTCTCACTACAAGATCAATTAAATTCTTCCCGCCGCGCGGAATGAGGACATCGAGGTATTCATTTAAGGTGAACAGTGTTTTCGCCGTTTCACGGCCCGTATCTTCAATCAATTGCACACTGTCTACTGGAATATCCGTCGTATGAAGCGCTTCATGAATCACCTTTACAATCGCTTTATTACTATGAATAGCAGATGAGCTTCCGCGCAGAATCACAGCATTGCCAGTTTTCAAGCAAAGGGTCGCAGCATCGACTGTCACATTTGGTCTTGCTTCATAAATCATACCAACCGTTCCAAGCGGTACACGGACCTTTTCGATGAATAGACCGTTTTCTTTTTGAATGGTTTCTAACGTTTCACCAATTGGGTCTTTTAGCTGAATGAGTTGAAGGGTTGCGTCTGCAATGGCTTCAATTCTCTCTTCCGTGAGTGTGATCCGGTCAATGACAGATGGCGTGAACTGCTTTTCCTCAGCCGCTTGAACATCCTTTTGGTTCTCCTCTATTAAATAAGCTGAAGATGCTTTTAGTGCACTTGCTATGGCGTGCAGGGCAGCATTTTTTTGTTCCGTCGTTTTTAGAAGCAACTGATCTTTAGCTACACTTGCTTTTTTTGCTTTTTCAAGAACTTCATTCATCGTATTCCCTCCTCAGTTTTGTACATGCTGTACCCAGTGATCTCGGTGTATGACCTCAGGCTTCTCTTTTGAAAGCTCGTCACTTCGCATTCCTTTAATGCCAAGAAGCTCATCGGATGCGTACAAGGTTTGTCCCTTACCAACTAATCCGTTTGGCCCGACGACTTCTACAACCTCTCCTTTAGAAAAGTCACCAGCGACATCAATGACTCCTGCCGGAAGAAGACTTCTGCCATTATGCAAAATCGCCGCTTCCGCTCCTGCATCAATCATGATCTTTCCAGAGACCGGTGAGTGGAATTGAATCCATTGACGGCGGTTGTTCACAGCTGATAAATCCTGTTCACCGATATACGTTCCGTCACCTTGACCCGCAAGAATGCGAAGCAGTTTGTCTTCCCCAGTGCCTGTACCAATGAAGACTTTCACACCAAGTGAAAGTGCCGTTTGTGCAGCAGACAGCTTCGATTTCATTCCGCCTGTTCCAACCTTTGAACCAGTGCTCTTTGCATATGAAAACAATTCTTCTGAAATGTGAGTCAGGACATCAAACCGCTTCGCCTCAGGATGCTCATTTGGATTTGCATCATAAATGCCATTGATGTCTGTTAATATGATCAATTGGTCTGCATGGATTAATCCACTGACAAGAGCTGACAGCATGTCATTATCCCCAAAGGTAAGCTCCTCGATGGAAACTGAATCATTTTCGTTTATGATCGGCAAAATCTTTCTTTCCAGCAGCTCCATCATCGTTGCGTAAGCATTTCGATATCTTGTTCGATCTGAAAAGTCATTACGTGTTAAAAGCATTTGAGCAGGTGTCATCTGAAACTGTGAAAAAAGCTCTGTATATTTTTGCATTAACAAGCCCTGACCAACGGCAGCGGCTGCCTGTTTCCCCTTTAAGGTCACAGGTCTTGATGGATAGCCTAGGCTTCCAAATCCTGCCGCAACGGCTCCTGATGAAATTAAAATGATTTCATGCCCTGCTTCTTTGAGCTTTGCTATGGCTCTTACATGATCCTGCATCTTTTGTTCATCAATCGCTCCTTTTTGCTCTGTTAATGAACTGCTGCCAATTTTTATGACGATCCTTTGCTTTTTCATCCTTGATTCCCTCCGCTATACCTTTAGGCACAAAAAAATCCCTTTTTCTCCTTATGTAAAGGACGAAAAGGGATTTTCCGTGGTACCACCTTCATTGAATAAGCATGCGACATGCTTATTCCACTCAACTCCTGTAACGCCAGGCACGCGCTTAGATTTTTCCTCTAAGGCTCAAAGGGCAGGTTCAGCAGCTGTCTGCGGCAAATGTTTCAGCATATCATTTGCTCTCTTTACGCATCAGTTCCTGCTTACTATTCCTTTTCAACGCTCGTTAATTTTTTTATATTATCACCAATTGCTAAAGAAAAGTCAAGCGGTCAATTAAAGACAATCGTTTTATTCTCATGAACAATAATTCGATCTTCCAAGTGCCATTTGACAGCACGTGCAAGCACACTGCGCTCAATTGTCCGGCCAATATTTTTTAGAGCTTCCGCATCATCCCGGTGATCTACACGCTCAATATCTTGTTCAATGATCGGTCCTTCGTCTAAATCATTGGTCACATAATGAGAAGTCGCACCAATTAATTTGACTCCCCGCTCATATGCCCGCTTGTATGGGTTTGCACCAATAAACGCTGGCAGGAAGGAATGATGAATATTAATGATTTTATTCGGATGCTCTTCAATAAATTTAGGCGTTAAAATTTGCATGTATCGAGCAAGCACAACGGCATCAATGTCGTACTTTTCTAATAGAGCAAGCTGCTGTTTTTCTGCCTCTTGACGAATGTCTTTATTCGCCTTCACAAAATGGAATGGGATGCCGAGTGCTTCGACCGTATCCTTTGCCGTTTCATGATTGCTGATCACAACTGCGATTTCAGCCATTAAATTTCCGCTTTGCCATTCCCATAGAAGTTCATTTAAACAATGAAGCTCTTTCGATACAAAGATCGCCAGCTTTTTCAGATCACTTGCACGTGACATGCTCCATGTCATTTGAAATGATGCGGCAATTGGCTCAAAGCTATTTTTCAACTGATCTAAGTTGGCCGAAATGTCTTTCCAATCAAATTCAATTCTTAAAAAGAACCGGCCGCTTTCATGATCTGTTGTATATTGGCTGGATTCAATGATGTTCGCTCCGTGCTCAAATAAAAAGGAAGAAACAGCTGATACAATACCAGGCTGATCCGGGCAACTGACAAGCAGTCTGCCTTTTTGCTCGTGCTTTTGTCTGTGTAATTCAAGTTTCTCTGTAATCAATGTTCTCATGTTTCATGACCTCATTTACGTTTTCATTCTAATGAAATATTATACTGGACTGGAAAGAGAAAAAGCAATGAAGAGTCCATTTTTTATTGAATATTCATTCAATTCTGCACCTAGCATGATATAATGTGAGTAGACCTTTTATCACAAAAGGAGTGATGGAGATGAAAAGCATGACTTTGTTTGGTAAAGTGAGCTTTTGGGTCGGCATCATATGTCTGATCACAGGTATTTATCTATTTATGACCGGTGAAAGACTCATTCCTTTGCTCACATTTGGTGTCTGTTTTCTGCTTGTGAGTCAGCTTTACCGCAAAAATGAAAACGATTCCAATCATCATTCGATGTAATAAAAAAGGCTGGCAGACAGATGCCAGCCCTTTTCTTATTCAATAATCTTTAACCCGACCGCCGCAGATAAAATCAATGCGATAAAGAAAATACGTTTTGCGTCTTTCGACTCACCATAAAACAGCATGCCGACAATGGCTCCTCCAGCAGCTCCAATACCTGTCCAAATGGCGTACGCCGTTCCCATCGGAATTGTATTCATCGCAAGAGAGAGCATGAGAAAGGACAGCGAAAATCCAGCTGCAATAAATAAAATCCATTTGACATGCCGGTCTTTCTGGAATTGATTCATCATGGTGACACAAAGCATTTCTAAAATGCCTGCCCCAATGAGTAAAAGCCAGCTCATGATTCAGTCTCTCCTTTCTTTTCTCCTGTTGTCAGTTTGAGCCCTAATACACCGCTTAAAAGCACCATGATTAAAAGTAATTTCACTAGCTGTACCGGCTCCCCCATGACCATACCTACTATGACAGTACCTGCTGTCCCAAGTCCGGTAAAAACGGCATAAAGTGTGCCAACTGGCAGTACAGTCGTAGCTCTCAGGAGTAAATAAAAGCTGACGACAATACAAACGATGGTTGCGGCCCATTCCAATAAAGAGTCAGCATATTTCAATCCCATCACCCAGCCGACTTCAAAGACCGCCGCAATCAAGACATTTCCCCATTTCATTAGATCCCTTCCTTTCTGAACGATTCCAACCAACAAAAAAAAGCCTGGAAATCGATCGTTTGATCAAATCTCCCGGGCTTTTATCCCTCCGTGTCATACGGTCTATTGTCTAGACCCTATGTGTTTTCTCTCGGTCCAGACTGCGCCACCCGCACGGAACCCTAGAAAACCAATTCATGATAAGCAGATCTGACTTAGAGCAGATTCTGTGTCAAAATTGTATCACACCCCTAAATACTGGTCTATCACTTTGCTTTCCTCTGCCAAATATACTTGTTCATTTTTCGAAAGAATTTTTATGGGGCCCCCGTATACTAAGTGTTAGAAACAGGTTAACTGATCAAGAAGATTTACGGGCTGTTTCGCGTGCTGCGGACTGAAGGGAAATGAGCATATATGACAATCCATTTATTTTTTATGACATTGACGATCAAGCGTAAATACAAGGACATGGAGACCGTACTTTACGAACAAGAAGTTGAAGCATTTTATGAAGAAATGAAACAGAAGCAGCTAAAGTATATGAACTAAAACAGGAGGAGATCGACATATTTATCATGCTTGCATACGAGAAAGAAGTTTCATTAAAGCGCGGGTACGGCAACGATCACATCGCTGATATAATGAAATAAGATTGATGTGATGAACGATCAACTTTAGAATGCTGAAAAACATTTTATAGAAAATCAAGAGGTGGATTCATATGATGATGACCGATGAACAAAAACATGAATTTTATCAAGCACTTGTTGACAAGAATCCGCAATATGACGGCACATTCTTTGCCTGTATTAAGACAACCGGCATCTTCTGTCATGCCACATGTACGGCCAGAAAGCCAAAATATGAAAACTGTGAGTTTTTCTTTACAGCGGAGGAGGCACTGCTGGCAGGGTATCGCCCATGCAAACGCTGCACACCGTTAACATACCCTAACAGCATTCCTGAAGAAGTCAAAACACTCGTTTCAGCAGTAGAAAAAAATCCTGAGAAACGCTGGAAAGAAGAGGACTTCCGTCAATTAGGGATTCACTCTGCCACAGCTCGAAGAAAATTTAAAGACATTTACGGCATGACCTTTGTTCAATATGCAAGATCACGCCGAATGGGACTTGCCTTTAAAGAAATTTTGAACGGAAAAAAAGTAATCGATCAGCAGGTCACCTTCGGCTATGAATCTTCAAGCGCCTTCAATGATGCATTTACGAAAATCATGGGAAATCCCCCTAAAAAAGCGCAGATTCATATTCTCTATGCTAATTTTATTTCCACACCGATCGGGCGGATGATCAGCGTGACAGATGCCACACATGTGTATTTACTGGAGTTTATGGACAGGCGGGGTCTCGAAAAAGAAATTGAAACATTAAGAAAGAAGCATCATGCCCGTATTTTAGTTGGAGAAACAAACGTCCATCAGCAATTAGCAAAGGAATTGGCCTTATATTTTGAGAAAAAGCTGACAAAGTTTACTGTACCCCTTTCCTTACATGGCACCCCTTTTCAAATGAAGGTGTGGGAGCAGCTCTCACTCATTCCAGCAGGCGAAACGAGATCCTATCGTGATCTAGCCACAATACTGGGCGATCCGCATTTGGTTCGTGCAATTGGTAATGCAAATGGTGCGAATCAATTGGCGATTATCATTCCTTGCCACCGCGTGATTCAAACAAGTGGTGAACTTGGAGGCTACGGCGGGGGAATTGAACGAAAGAAATATCTGCTTCAGTTAGAACAACGTGCATAAAAGAGAAAACGGCTCTGCTTATTCGGTAAGCGAGCCGTTTTCTCCGTTACGGGTGATGCTGTATACATCAATGATTTGGTCCCATTTTGAAATGGTTTTTTCTTTTTTCATTCCCATCTTTAAAGCAACCTTCACCGACGCTTCATTCTCAGGACGTATTAAGCTGATCATCCGTCTGACCTTCATTTCTTCAAATCCATAGGTAAGACAGCCTTTTGCAGCCTCCGCAGCATAGCCATTCCCCCACGCCGCTTTCTTTAGCATATAGCCGATCTCAAGTTCGGTTTGCCCTTCAATGTTTTGCAGAACAATTCCGCTTTGTCCAAGTCGTTCATTTGTTTCTTTATCTTCAATGATCCATAGCGAGGTGTGGTACGTGCGGTCATTTTTTTGATTCCATGCAATCCATTCTTTTGTCTGCTGTTCATCCTTCAAAGAAGGATAATACTTCATCACTTCTTCGTCTTGAAACAGCTCGTCATATAAAAATGACGCATCATGTTCATTCATCGTTCTCAGTTTCAGGCGCTCTGTTTCAAATACTGTTCTTGTTTGAATTGTCATTGATGATCCTCCCTTTTTTTACTTGCTAAAAATATCTCCGAACAACCCATTTGAATCTGGGGCAAAGTAATGGAAGCCCGCACCGGTTAAACTTGCAGCCAGCGCTGTCCACATCATTAAGCTGACGGTCATCCACACCGCGACTTGCTTTCTTTTCGTTCCAAAGCTCATGCACATCAAGGCCGCTAAATGACTGCCGATGATAAAAGGACCAATGAGCGCTAATCCAGGCAGACCATATCGTTCCCAAATTTTTCTCGCCCGCAGCTGCTTTTTCTCTCCTTTTTCATCACCTTTCTCTTCTTTTCTCTTTAACCACCATGCTTTAAACCGGTCCACAAACAAAATGAGAAACAAGACTGTGAGAAAGTTGCCGATAAATCCAATCACAGCCGTTGTCACAGGATGCAGCCCACTTAAGATTGCGAATGGAACGACTCCAATCACTTCAAAAAAAGGCAAAGCAGCCAATACAAAAACGAGTACATACCCCCATACGATATCCAAAAACAGAACCCCTTTTCATTTTTGTCCTCTCCCCATTGTAATGAAAAACACAATTCCATTTCTACATTTTTTTAGAAAAAGAAAAGCACATCGGATCGGATGTGCTCAGTTTACATCGAGTGTTCATTTTTCTTGTTTGTTTTCCGTAAAAAAACAATCGTGAGCAAGACTAAAATGACAATGGATAGCAGACTTGTGAAGAGAAGCATCAGTGGCGATGTCCATCCAAGCAATTCGAATATGAGCTGTGGTCCGAAGAAGATCAGCGGAATGAGCGACACCATATTCGCCTTTAATATGGCATTCAATAAGACAATACACAGCAGCAAAAGAAGAATGACGCCCCATCTTTGGCTTGATGTTAGCACAAGTAAAGGTGTACCAAGTTTTTGGTCCAATAATTTCACTGTGATCAGGGCTGTCATCTGAAAAACACCTAATATCCAAAAGTAAAAGAATGCCCTCCTGCTTGTTTGAAAGGCAGAAGCTCTAAACATCACAATGGTCATGATCACATTGGACACTATAATCAGCGGATAACCAATGAGTGCATACCAAGAATACGATAAACTTTGACTGATGGCATCTGCTAACATCATGTAAAAAAGTGACCCAATTAAAAAAGCACTGACAAACGGCACCCAGTCTTTATGATTTCCTGACAGCTCTTTTGAGAGTTCATCTGCATAGCTCCGCGGATCTCCGCCGAACACATCCTCTCCTGTTTTGCCGTCTTTTTCAGCCTCAACCGCATGTGTGGTCAGTTCGTCCATCAGCTCATCAATCTCATCCTGATTTTTTCCCTTTGATATGAGATAAAGTTGCAGCTCTAGTAAAATGTGTCGTGTTTCTTTTGATACCATAATCTCACTTCCCTTTTTGTAATAAGCGGTTTACATTATTTGAAAGCTCATCCCAGCGGGCAATAAACTCTGTGAGCGCTAGTTCACCCGCTTGTGTGAGCGTATAGTATTTCCTTTTCGGTCCGCTTGCTGAAGCTTTTGTGACAGTGGTCACCAGCTGTTCCTTTTGCATTCGCAGCAAAATCGGATAGATACTGCCTTCACTTATTTGATCAAACCCATAATGCGCGAGCTTCTTCGTCATTTCATACCCATAAATTTCGCCCTCAGAAATAATCGACAGCAGACAGCCTTCTAAAATTCCTTTTAGCATTTGTGTGGATGTTGTCATAATCGTTCCTCCGGTTTCAGTATCTTGCATCACAAGATAGCTTCATCTTACCATACACTATCTTGCCATGCAAGATACCGTACTAGAAAAAAATCACCGCTTAAAGGGTGATTTTTACGCCCAAGGTTTATCTGTCCCAAGTGCGTCAGCAAGCGCCTTACTATGTTTTCGGCGGCTTTTTCTTTCCTCTGCCCGCTGCTTCGCTGTTTGATGAAGCATGATCTCTTCTTCTGTTTCCGGCATCACCTGCGGGACTCGTTTAGGCTTTCCGTTTTCATCTAATGAGACAAATGTCAGAAATGAAGTCGCTGCGAGCCTGCGTTCTCCCGACATCAAATTTTCTTTAATGACTTTGACGAACACTTCCATAGAAGACGTGCCGACCCATGTGACATAGGATTCCAAGCATACGGACTCCTTTTGTCCAATCGGCTCTAAAAAGTCAACAGAATCCATTGAAGCTGTGACCGTTTCACTGCGGCTGTGTCTTGCTGCCGAGATAGAGGCAATGTCATCTATATAGCTCATTAATTTCCCGCCAAATAACGTTTGGTGGTTATTCGTATCGAGAGGGAATACCCTGCTGGTTTTTACAACTTTCGATTCCTTGCAGTATTTGAAATTTTCTTCACTCATCATCATAGCTCCTTCTTGCTGTTTTCGTAGATGCGGAACGACTTTTATTAAACACTATTCTTTTAGGTTTGTCTAAACTTTTTGCTTTAGTCTTATGTGAGAGATTTTCTTTCGGAAATGTTTCAACCATGACAAGAAGAAGGAATAATAGAACTATGAACGAACAAGGAGGCCATTTGATGGATTCGATGAGAGCAGAGCAATTATACAAAATGCCGCAATGCATGAGTGAATACGACGATTTAGAAGAAGTTCTTTTATGCAGTCCTATTTATATGGAAATCAAACAAATTATCAACGAAACACAGAAACATTTTGCGAAAGAAAATATTTCTCAAATGAAAGCAGTCGCTCAGCATAAAGAGTTGATCCAAACGCTTAAAGATCATCAAGTACGGCCCATCCTGCTCCCAGCGAATGACCGCTTCCCTGAGCAAGTCTTCACTCGGGATATTGGGTTTACGATTGGACATACACTGTTTGTTTCAAAGATGGCCGCTCCGGTTCGGCAAGGAGAAGAACAATGTCTAAAAGAGTGGGCACAGGCAAACGGGTTATCAGCTGTCACCTTGACAGACGGAACGATTGAAGGCGGCGATGTGCTTGTGGATCAGAACCGTGTGTTTGTTGGCACGAGCAAAAGAACTAGTCCAGCCGCTATCTACCAGCTCAAAAAGGAACTGCCGGATCACGACATCATCCCAATTCACCTTCCTCCTCACATTTTGCATCTCGATTGTGTGATGAATATTCTGTCTCATGACGAGATAATCATTTATCCTGAAGCGTTCAAGCAAAAGGATCTCCAGCTGCTCAAAACGTATTATCATTTTGTTGAAATCAGTGAACAAGAGCAATTCACACTTGGACCAAATGTTTTATCCATTGGGCAGAAAAAAGTGATCAGCTTGCCAAGCAACCAAGAAACAAATGCTGCATTAATCTCTCACGGGTACACCGTTATTGAAGTGGACTTTTCTGAAATTATTAAATCTGGCGGCTCGTTCAGATGCTGCACATTACCTATTCGGCGTTCATCTATTAAAAAAGCCAGCGTGTAGAACAGCTTGTCTACTTGCTGGCTTTTTATCTGGCTTGTCCTATTTTCTATTATATAAATGACAGGCGACTTCATGTCCTTCTTCCACTGCTTGTAATACTGGCTTTTTTTCAGCACACACATCCATCGCGGCAGGACATCTTGTTCGAAATACACAGCCGCTTGGCGGGTTCACTGGACTTGGAATTTCTCCTTTTAAAATAAACCTTTTGCGCTTGTCCTCTACGTCAGGATCTGGAATGGGGATGGCAGACAGCAAGGCTTGTGTATATGGGTGAAGCGGTGTTTGATATAATGCATCACTCGTCGTCAATTCAACGAGATGGCCTAAATACATGACACCGATTCGGTCGCTAATATATTTCACCATCGACAAGTCATGTGCAATAAAAAGAAAAGTTAATCCTTCCTCTTTTTGCAGTTTCTTCAGCAGATTCACGACCTGCGCTTGAACGGAGACGTCTAATGCAGAAATCGGCTCATCTGCCACAATAAACTTTGGCGCTAAGGCAAGTGCTCTTGCAATGCCGATTCTCTGCCTCTGTCCTCCGCTAAATTCGTGCGGATAGCGGGTGGCAAAATCATAGCTTAACCCTACCGCTTCGAGCAGTTCTTTTACGCGGGCAATCCTTTTCTTTTGACTGCCATAAAGCTGATGAATCTCCATTGGCTCCAGCATAATATCTTTTACTGACAGTCTCGGATTTAAGGAGGAATACGGATCTTGAAAGACCATTTGCATTTGCCGGTTGAAATCAAATGATTCTTTTTTAGAAAGGCGGTGAAGACTTTTCCCTTCATATAAGGCTTCACCATCTGTTGGTTCATAAAGACGCATGAGCACTTTCCCAAGTGTGGATTTGCCGCAGCCAGATTCACCAACGAGACCAAAGGTTTCACCTTGTTTCAGCTGAAAAGAGACACCATCCAGCGCTTTTAACGTTCTCCCTTTTGATAGGTGAAAATGTTTTTTGAGGTTGTTTACTTGTAAAAGTGGTTCAACTGTCATGACCGCTCCTCCTCTCGCTTGGTAAATACCGCCTTGCACCTGCCCATTCCTTTTCATATGAAGTGCCAGAAAGGGAGAGCAGTTCAATTTGTCTGCCGGTTTTAGGCGAATGAAGCATCTTCCCGTCCCCAGCGTAGATCCCTACATGGCGGACCGCTCCCTTTCCGTTTTCATTTGCAAAAAACAACAAGTCACCTGGTTCTAAATGGCTTGATGTCACCGGCGTTCCTTGAACTGCTTGGTCACTTGCGTCTCTCGGCAAAAGATATCCGCACGCTTTGTACATGCTGTAAGCAAAGCCTGAACAATCATAGCCAAAGCTGCTCATGCCTCCCCATAAATACGAAAGTCCAATAAATTGTTTTCCTGTGTCTACGACATCTATGCCGGTCAAAGAGTAAGCATGTGAAACTGGGCGTACATCCGCTTTGTTGATTTCTCTTATTCCTACTGGGGTGACAACATAAAATTGATCATCTGTTTCTTTGGCTGCTGCCAGCTCTGTTAAAAAACTAATCTCCATATCGGGTTCCCCGTTTTGATAGAGCGTGGCTTTTTTCTGACAAACAATCAGAGATGCTGCTGACGCACTTCCCTCTGTTACTTGGTTTAATTGCTCAACAGGTATATAGCCTGGATAGCCTTGCGGATGTTTCCGGCTGGCCTGCTGCGGTATGACAACTTTCATCCAGCCATCTGCCTCTTCTAATCCAATCACTCGCCCGCCGAGCAGTACTTGAGATTGAATCAAATTTTCTTCACATAAAGCCAACTTTTCTTCATATGTTTGCTGGTCAATCCACTCTTTGATGTTGATGGAGTCCTGAAGTACATTTCGATCGATTTCTCTCGGAGACTGCGGCGCTGTCCATACGTTAGCGACTGGAACCTTTGATTCATATATCATCACGAGACTCCTTTCACCCCTTGAATCCCTAACCCATGATCGAGCGGTAAAAATATGTCTTTTCCTTTGTACACGATTCCTCCGTCTATCATGTCTTCTTTCAGCATAAGCGGCGCATCAAAATCGCAGCGGGTGATATTCGGCTGACTTGCGGCGAAATGTGCCGCTGCTGTAATGCCAAGCTTTGACTCAATCATACTGCCAACCATGCACTGAACACCGTATGCTTCAGCTAGGGCATTGATTTTTAGTGCTTCTTTTATGCCGCCCGATTTCATTAGTTTTAAATTGATCAGATCACAGCTTCTCGTTTCAAGCACTTTGATTGCATCATGAAAACTAAAAATGCTTTCGTCTGCCATAATCAATGTATCAGTTGCTTCTGTCACACGGCGCAGACCTTCGATATCTTCTTTCGGCACTGGCTGTTCTACTAATTCAATATTCAGTGCTTCCATTTTTCGAATGGCTGTGATCGCTTCCTTCCACGTCCATCCTTGGTTTGCGTCGAGCCTGATCTGAATGTCCGGTCCGACTTTTTCTCGAATCCGCTTGATCCGCTGAATATCCGTGTGTATGTCATCTTTCCCCACTTTCACCTTTAACGTCTGAAAGCCTTCGGCTGCGTATTGTTTCGCATCTTCTGCCATCTCGAGCGGACGGTTTACACTGACCGTATAGTCGGTTTCGAGCTGATGACGATATCCGCCAAGATATTGATAAAGCGGAAGTCCTGCCTGCTTTGCTAACCCATCATAAATGGCCATATCGATTGCAGCCTTTGCGCTTGTGTTGCTTGCGAGCACACGGTTCATAGCAGAAAAGATTTGTTCATACTCTGCCAAGGAAGCCCCGAGCAAAATGGGTCTGATCACTTCACAGATAGCATAGTCGATGCTTTCCAGCGTTTCTCCTGTAATCACCGCCGTGGGAACTGCCTCTCCGTAGCTGACGTCACCTTGATCATATGTGATGATGACGATTAGAGATGCTGCGTCATACACCGTTCTTAAAGCGGTTTTAAAAGGCTTTTTTAGCGGTACACTCGTTCTGCATGTATGAACATCCACGATTTTCATTTGATCGCCTCTTTCGCAGCAACGCCTGGAGAAATGTGCAGTTTTTTCCCCTCCGCATCTAGTGCAGCCTGCACGCCCATTGGAATGGCAAAGTTCGGTGATGAATGACCGATCCGAAAGCCGCCGAGTGCAGGTTTCTTTTGCGGCACAATATAGGTTTCCCACAGCTGTTCCAAGGTTAAGGACTGGTCTTTCTTTTTTGGTTCACATTGATGAAAATCTCCAATGATGAATCCTGCCGCATCATCCAGTTTTCCAGCAGAGGTGAGGTGCTGCATCATGCGATCGATTTTATACGGCTCTTCGTCAATATCTTCAATGAACAACAGCTTTCCCTTCGTATCAATTTCAAAAGGTGTACCAAGTGTTGTCACGATGAGGGCAAGATTCCCTCCTATGATGTCACCTGAAGCAGTGCCGGGGTAGAAGGTATGAAGAGGTGACAAGTGGTGCGTATACGTAAAGGCCTTCGGGGCAAACAGCTGCAAAAAGGTATCCTTCGTATACGGATGAACCTCTTCAAGTCCTACATCAGAGGAAAGCATTGGACCATGAAAGGTCACAAGGCCGGTCTGCTGCTGGATGGCCGTATGTAAAAACGTAATGTCACTATAACCCCAAAAGATTTTCGGATTCCGGCGAATGAGATCATAGTCAATGGCTTCCGCAAGTCTTCCAGTTCCGTACCCTCCGCAGGCACAAATAACTGCTTTGACTTCTGGATCTTGAAACATGTCATGAAGATCTTCCACTCTTTCATGATCACGCCCCGCTAAATACCCGTACCGAGAATCGAGATACTTCCCTTTTTTCACCTTCAGCCCGAGGCTTTCTAAAAAGGCAATTCCTTTTGCTAATTTCAATTCATCAGGCGGGCTTGCTGGTGCAATAATCCCCACCGTATCCCCTGTTTGAAGCGCTGCTGGCAGCTGGTTCATGCCAATCCCCTCTTTCTCTTTGTTTCTTTCAATCTATGGGCATCTTCTCCATAACATGAACGAATAAAGGAACAGACGCTTTTTTCCAAAGCGTCCGTGTTTCTCATTTACTACTCTCCATCTACTTGTGCCCATTTCAAATCGATATACCCAACAGGATGGCGGACAATCCCCTTTACGCCCTCTTTTTGTAAATGGACTTGGTTATAAAAATGAATTGGAATGATCGGTGCTTCTTCCATGAGAAGTGCCTCTGCCTCATGAAGGATGCTGTTTCTCTTTTGTTCATCTGCTTCCTGGCTCGCCTTTTTAATCAGCTGATCATAGGTGTCGTTTGACCATCCCGTCCGGTTCATCGCATTCCCTGTTTGAAAGCTCTCGAGGAAATTGATCGGATCTGCATAGTCTGCTAAAAATGAACTTTGCGAGAATTGGAATTTCAGTGCCTTTTGATCTTCTGCAAATACATTGGCTTCCATGTTCGCAAGCTTCACGTCTACACCCAGCGCTTCTTTTAATTGCTGCTGGATGGCTTCAGCTTTTTTCTTGTTCTCAGGCTTTGTACTATATGTTAATGTGACGGGCGGCAGCTTCGAATAGTTCTCTTCTTTCAGCCCTTTTTCTAATAGCTTCGCAGCTTCACTCGTATCTTGTTTGACAAGATCGCCGCCAGCTTCTCTGAAATCTTCACCCTTTGAATCTAGAATTCCCGGTGAAACGAAGGCGCGGGCAGGCTTCTCTTTATTCTTCGTTACATAATCCACGATATCTTGCGGATTGATCGCCATTTGAAAGGCTTTGCGAATGTTCTTATTTTGAAAAGGTTCCATGTTCACATTCAGACGATAAAAGAACAGTCCTGCCTGATCTTCAATGTGCACATCTTTATTTTTCAGCAAATTTTCACTTTGTTCTGCTGGGACGAAGGCAGTATCTAAATCTCCCGATTGATACATTTGATAATCAGTGTTGCGATCACTGATCATCAGCCACTTTACCTGATCCAGCTTAACTGATTTTTTGTCCCAATACGTCTCACTTTTTTCCATAGTGAAGCTCTCATCATGCTTCCATTCTGTCAGCTGAAACGGTCCATTCCCAACAAAGGTTTTGGCATCCTTTGCCCAGTTTGGGTCCTTCTCAGCTACCTTCTCATTGACAGGGAAAAAGGCAGGGTTTGCGGTCATATTTAAGAATGACTTCTGCGGGTATGCCAGTGTGACTTTTAGCGTTTTGTCATTTTCAGCACTGACTTTTACGTCCTCTTTCTTTCCCTTTCCGCTGTTAAATGCCTCTCCGCCTTCAATCATGTAAGCTAAGAACGATGCAGAGGAGCCTGTTTTCGGATCGAGCAGACGCTTCCACGCATATTCAAAGTCACTCGCTTTCACTGGATCACCATTCGACCACTTGATACCATCTCTTAAATGAAACGTGTACGTTTTTCCATCCTCTGAAATCTCCCATTTTTCAGCCATTGCAGGAGATGGTTCGTGCTTTTCATTCAGTCTCGTTAATCCTTCCATTAAGTTATTCAGCCCTTGCCACGATACATTATTAAAACCAATCGGCGGGTCAAATGACGTCGGTTCGTTTTCGTTATTTAAGGTTAATATTTTCTTTTCACCTTTACTACTTGATGATCCTTTACCTGCTTGCTCATTCGCTGTACATCCTGCGAGCAGCATGATGATGAACAAACAAACACTGATGATCCACCCTTTTTTTCTCATCAAAAACTCCCCCTTTGTGTTGAAGATAACATCGCTTGGTTCGCTCGCTCATCCTGGAGCCAGCAATGCACTGTATGAGTAGGTGATCGCCGCGTTTCATGCGGCATGATATGATCACACACTTTCATGGCCACCGGGCAGCGATCGGTATACGGACAGCCCTTTGGCGGCGCAAATAAATCAGGCGGGCTTCCTTCGATCGGAATCAGTTCATCTTTCATATCAAGTCTTGGAACGGATTGCAGGAGCCCTTTAGTATAAGGATGCTGCGGACTGTAAAAAATATCTCGTCTTGTTCCGACTTCAACCATTTTCCCTCCGTACATGACTGCTACTCGGTCGGCAACTTGGGCTACGACCCCTAAGTCGTGTGTGATTAAAATAATGGTGACACCTGTTTTCCTCTGAATCTCTTTAAACAGCTCTAAAATTTGTGCCTGTATGGTCACGTCCAGCGCGGTCGTCGGTTCATCTGCGATCAGCACCTTTGGCTCACAAATCAGTGCCATTGCAATCATGAGCCGTTGCCTCATTCCTCCGCTGAATTGGTGCGGGTATTGCTTTAACCTCTCCTTCGGCTGCGGAATACCAACCAAATCAAGCATCTGTACGGCGGCTTCTTTCACTTCTTTTTTCGTCAGCTTTTGATGTTCCTTCGCTGCTTCCATCAGCTGATCTCCTATTGTCAAGGTTGGGTTGAGTGCCGTCATCGGATCTTGGAAGATCATCGAGATATCGACACCTCGTATGGCGCGCATTTCTTTTTCAGATAATGACAGCAAGTTGCGGTCTTGAAACCAGATTTCTCCCTGATCAACATGCGCGCTGTATGCAGGCAGAAGCCTCATAATACTTTGTGATGTCACACTTTTTCCGCAGCCTGATTCTCCTACAATGGCTAAGGTTTCTTTTTCATAAACATCGACATTCACTCCGCGTACTGCTTGAACTGAACCGCCGTATGTTCGAAAGCTGACGTGCAGATCGATAATTTGCAGAACTTTTTTCACAGCACCATCACCTCTTCATCTTTGGATCAAGCGCATCTTGCAAGCCATCACCTAAATTGTTAAAGCAAAACATCGTGAGTGAAATAAAAAATGCCGGGAAAAATAAACGCCACCAATGTCCATTGTCTGACAGCACAGTCGGCAAAGCATCATTGGCCATCACGCCCCAGCTTGCAAACGGCGCTTGAATACCTAAACCGAGAAAGCTAAGGAACGCTTCAGCAAATATCGCGGTCGGCACAGTGAGGGTCATCTGGACGATAATCGGCCCCATCGTATTCGGCAGAAGGTTGCGGCGAATGATCCGCAGGCTTTTGGCACCAAAGGTTTTGGAGGCAAGGACATATTCCTGGCCTTTCAGCTGAAGAACCTGACCTCTCACAATTCTTGCCATTCCAATCCATCCGGTGACAGTGAGCGCTACAATAATGGTGACAAGCCCTGGTCCCATGAGCACCATCAATAAAATGACGACAAGTAAATAAGGAAGTCCGTAGAGCACCTCGACAATCCGCATCATGATATGGTCATAGCGTCCGCCTTTATAGCCGGCTATGCCCCCATAAATCACACCGATGGCAAAATCAATCAGGGCTGCCATGACACCCACAAATAACGAAATGCGTGCTCCGTACCAAGTACGTGTAAACACATCTCGCCCAAGCTCATCTGTTCCGAACCAGTGAGCAGCAGAGGGCGGCAGATTTTGCATCGAAAGACGCTGCTCTGTCACACTGTTTGGCGCAAGCAATGGGCCTAAGATTGCCATGACAAAAAGAAAAATCAGGACCGATAGACTAAACATCGCAAGCTTATTTTGCTTCAGCCGCCTCCATGTATCAGCCCAATAGGAAAGAGAGGGTCTTTTAATGGCATGGGCTTCCGTTTTCTTTTGCTCTCGAGGAGAAAACCATTCGTCCGGGACTTCAGGATGCCTGTTCGGTGGATCATGCTGAAGGTGTATACTCATGCCTTTCCTCCTTTCTGATGCAGCTGAATCCTTGGATCAAGGAGACGATACGCCACATCGACAATGAAGAGAAGTGTGATTAAAATAATGCTGTAAAAAACAGTGGTTCCCATGATGACAGGATAATCACGATTGTTAATGCTCTCGACAAAGTATTTTCCCATTCCAGGAATGGCAAATATTTTTTCAATGACAAAACTTCCTGTTAAAATACTTGCGACAAGTGTTCCAAGAATGGTCACAACGGGTAAAAGTGCATTCCGAAGCGCATGCTTAAATACAATTTTTAAGGGAGAAAGTCCTTTTGCTTTGGCAGTACGGATATAGTCTTGCGACAGCACTTCAATCATGCTCGATCTCGTTAACCTGGCGATAATGGCCATTGGCCCGACAGCAAGGGCGATTGTAGGCAGCACCATATGCATTGGACTTGTCCACATCGCTGTAGGAAAGAGCTTCAAATTGACAGCAAGCTGCTGAATTAATAAGGTAGCAAAGATAAAGTTTGGAATGGATATACCGAAAACAGCAATGGTCATAGCGATGTAATCAATCAAACCATTATGCCGGAGGGCAGCCATGACCCCTAGCAGAATGCCAGAGATGACAGCAATCAATATTGAGATAAGACCAAGTTCTAATGAGACTGGGAAGCCTCTCGCCAATAGATCATTGACACTTTCAGAAGGCTTTTTAATGGAAGGACCAAAATCAAAGGTAACAATGGATTTTAAATAGATGACATATTGAACATAGAGTGGTTCGTCTAAGTGATAGTAGCTTTCGAGGTTTCGCTGGACGGTTTCGTTTGTATTTCGTTCTTCATTGAAAGGCGATCCTGGGATGACCTTCATTAAAATAAACGTTAAAGTCGTAATCGTTAAGATCGTGGCAATCATCGCAATAAAACGCTTGAGCAAAAAGCTGGCCATCTACTGTCTCCCCCTCGCTTAACAAAATGTTGTACGTGCGGCAAGCTCTGTCATGACAAGCATCGCTTGATAGGCTTCTAATATATTCTCTGCTTGGTACGTCACCATTGTTGTTCCTTCTATGATGGCAGTACCCGGCATTAAATTCGCCCATTCAGCTTGTCCATAGTTGGCAAACTCAATCTTAAGCAGCGGCTGATTAGGAGGCGTCAGCGGCTTCATTTGATCAATCTGTTTCATCGCGGCTTCCACTTGCTGCGAGATTTGTTTATTGACTTTGGCAGGGGGTAAGCATTTCACAGCAGATCTTGAGATGGTCTCTTTCACCGCTACTGTTTTCACACCAGGCATCAGCTTTTCTGCCTCTAGTGCTGCTTGATCATCCCCGCAAACAAGAATCACTGGAACACCATAGTAGCCTGCAACATACGCATTAAAGCCCATTTCACCAATTGGATGATCATTTATGTAAAAATGTCTGACCCCAAAAATCATACTGTGCGACATCACACCTTTCATTGATGCTCTTGCATGATAGCCTAAAAAAACAGCGGCATCATAGGTTTGATCCAACCCTTGCACCATTGAATAAGGCTTTACATCACCTGATATGAGAACTGCCTCTTCATGCAGTTCTTCGATCAAAAGATTATTCATTTTAGAATGACTGTCATTCACCAAAATGTCGGTGGCACCATGCTGAATAAGCGCCTCTACACAGGCATTCACTTCACCTGTCATAATGCGTCTGCCCCGCTCATAGTTATGCTGGCGTGAATCAACAAATGTATGATCAGCTAGACCAGTAATTCCCTCCATATCGACAGATAGATAGAGCTTCATTCCCATCCCCCTTTAATTAAACATAAAATTTGTGTATATTTTTCTAAATTTTCTAAAAAATTATATGAGAACTTGATTGATTTTTCAATACAATGTCTGAAAATAAGGAATTTAGACTCAGATAATACAGGTCAAAAGGCTATTTCAGAAAGGATTTTTTTAACAAATAAAACACCACTAACTATGTCTTTAGTGGTGTTTATCCGCTTCATTAATCTGCGATTTCAGCTGTTCATATTTCTTCATGGTTTGTGTAAATAAATCATCAAACATCTGAGGTGCCTGCTGTTGAATGACCTCAGCGCCTTCTCCTGTAATTCCCCCTTTTGTCGCCACTCTATCGACAGTTTCAGCAAAGGTGAGACCTCGTTCTACAAGGATCTGGCCTGTCCCTAAAAGGGCATACGTTAAAAACTCATTCGCTTCCTCTAAGGAAAGATCACTATTTCTCACAGCCGCTTTCGCCATTTCTTCAAACAGAGCAGCAATAAAACCAGGAGATGAGCTTGTCAAATTGCTTGCCGCATCAAACCGGTCTTCCTCTACCTCCCTGACGATGCTAAAAGCTGAAAGCAGACGGTGTAAACGTTCTTTGTTCTCACGCCCTGCGGTTGCACCATGCGCAACAAGGGATACGCCTGTGCCAACAGCTGACGTGAGTGTTGGGATGTATCTAGACACTGGCTGTGTTGTATGTGCTTGTAACTTTTCTAATGTCACAGCTGCTGCTACTGACACAATATGTACCGCTTTCGCTTTAGATGGCAGCTGATCTAGAACATCTAGTACAGCAAGCGGCGGCACGCAGACAAACAATATATCACATGACGCAGAAAGTTCGTCTAATGAGCAAATGCTGATTTCTTGGTGCTTTTCTTGAAGCTGATGCAGGCGTTCCGTTTCACTTCTTGTATGGATCATGATTTGATGAGCATCTAGTACCCCATTTTCCAGCCACTTTTGCACCATCATATCAGCCATACTTCCATATCCAATAATTCCGATTGTCTCCACAGTTTAAACTCCTCTATTTGCTAAGATTCACTACTTATTTTAACAATTTCCCACAATGTTTTCATTTTTATCCCACACTTTTTTCTTACGATAAAATCAGTCACCACCACATACGGTAAAACACCTTGAACACATACATGAAAAAATAAATGAAAGAGAGTGATTCGGATGACTCACAAAGATGACAAACAAACTATTGAACAACCTCAAAAACAGAAGAAGCCAAATGGCTGGTTTAAACCATTCGTCAGCGGTGTTGTGGGCGGTATATTAGCGTTAGGTGTCTACGTTCTTACACCGTATGCTCAGCATTCATCAGACAGCACTGCAAATGATTCGGCAGCGAAAACAGAAGCAGTATCGACAAATCACACGAATTCGTCAAAAACAACAGCCGTCCAAACATCAAATTCATCAAACAGCATTTCCAGCATGGTCGAAAATGTATCACCAGCAATTGTGGGCATTACAAACTACCAAGCACAAACTCAAACAGACACGAGCTTTGGCGATTTCAGTAACCCTTTCGATGAATCACAGCAAAACAAAAGCAGTCAAGAGGAAAAAACCGGTACAGGCTCAGGAGTGATTTTCAAAAAATCAGGCAATAAAGCCTATATCTTAACAAACAACCACGTCATTGAAGGGGCAAACAAACTCACCGTATCCTTACACGATGGCAAAACCATTGAAGGAAAACTGGTCGGAGCTGATCCGCTCACTGACCTAGCTGTTGTGGAAATTAGCAGCAGTCATGTGACGAAGGTGGCGGCATTAGGCAATTCCTCCTCACTGCGTGCTGGAGAAACTGTCATCGCAATCGGAAACCCGCTTGGTGAAGACCTTTCAAGAACGGTGACACAAGGAATTGTCAGCGGTGTCGACCGAACAGTCTCTATGAACACATCAGCAGGCGAAAGCAGCATTAATGTCATTCAAACAGATGCAGCCATTAATCCAGGTAACAGCGGCGGCCCGCTTCTGACGACAGACGGAAAGGTTGTGGGGATCACGAGTATGAAAATCTCTGAAACAGGTGTGGAAGGCATTGGGTTCGCGCTGCCAATCAATGATGTCAAACCAATCGCTGATCAGCTTCTCGCAAAAGGAAAAATTGAACGTCCATATATCGGCATCAGTATGCTGGATCTCGAACAAGTTCCAGATGTGTATCAGAAAGAAACACTCGGACTTAAAAGCAGTCAGCTCGATCAAGGCGTGTATGTCAAAGAAATCGCCGCTGGCTCACCTGCCGCCAAAGCAGGCTTAAAGTCAGAGGATGTCATTACCGCCATCAATGGAAAACAAATCAAAACTGGCAGCGAATTACGTCACGAGCTATACACGAATGCAAAAGTAGGAGACACCGTGAGCATCACCCTCATTCGAAACGGAAAACAAGAAACGAAGCAGGTCACATTAACACAATCTGAATCTAAGCAGGTCAGTTCCTAATGAAAAAACAGCTCAGTTATGAGCTGTTTTTTTATGACGATTGAATTGGCGTTAATCTTTGTTCAATTTCTGCTCGTTTATGCTCTAGGAATGGCGGAAGGGCTAATTGATCGCCAAGTACATCCACCCCTTCATCAACTGTAAACCCAGGACCATCTGTTGAAATTTCAAATAAAATACCATTTGGCTCTCTAAAGTAAAGAGCTTTAAAGTAAAAGCGTTCTACAACACCAGAGTTCGTAAAGCCTGCTTTTGATATTTTTTCATACCATTTTTCAAGCTCTTCTGCATCCTTCACGCGGAATGCGACATGATGCACACTTCCTCTGCCGGAACGTTCAGAAGGCCCTTCTGTTTTTTCAATCACATGAATTTCTGTTCCAGCACCGCCATTTCCTGACTCAAAAATGGTCACGATCTCACCATCATTTGATTGTTCACGTGCTCTTTCGGTGAAACCAAGGATGTCTGTTAAAACACGGATCGTCTTATCAGCTTCTGCAACAGTTAATTCAACTGGACCTAAACCTCTAATCGCATACTCTGCAGGGATATCGTCATGCACTGGCGGTGAGCCTTCTTCTTGTGCGTTCGGTTCTACTGTTAAAAACAGCTGCTGCCCTTCTGGATCTTTAAAACGCAAGGCAGGTCTTCCGCCTCTCAAGGAAGCTGTTTCTTGCTGTACGCCTTTATCTTCAAACCGCTTTTCCCAAAACGTGAGTGCCTCTTCAGAAGAAACGAGAAGGCCTGTGCTTGTGATCGCATTTGTCCCTTCCAAACGGCGGGCAAGCATTGGAATCTCAAAGAATGTAAGCTCTGTTCCTGGTGAGGCAACCTCATCTCCATAAAACAAGTGATACATAGACGGGTCATCTTGATTGACTGTTTTCTTTACAAGTTTCAAGCCAAGAATTTGGCGATAGAAATCAACATTCTTCTGAGCATTGGCTGTTAACGCAGATACGTGGTGAATCCCATTGATTTTCATTATTTTCACTCCTATTTTAAATTATCTCGAATTCGAGATAATATCCTTATGAATAAAATAGTTCATTTTTCAAGAAAAGTCAACCATTTGACTGTACGTTTACTGGATGTTCGGTTTCCGGCCATTAAATTAACATTAAATCGAAAATATTCTTTCATCGTTCGTTTTTAACACAACATTCACCCTAATATCTCCAATAAACGAACACTTTCAATCACAAATACGAAAATCAGAAAATTTTTTTAATTCTTGTTTTCCTAAAATCGTATTACAATGAACAAAATACATGTCACAGTAACGTACGAAAGTGATGCAGGAGGTCGTGTGTAATGAACAAAGAACAACCAGCGTTAAAACAAGACATCGGCTTATTTTTCGCCCTATCTCTTGTCATCGGGACCATTATCGGGTCAGGCGTCTTTATGAAGCCAGGCAACGTCCTTTCCTATTCAGGGAGCTCAGACATCGCATTATTCGCTTGGCTGTTAGGTGGAATCTTAACCCTTGCAGGCGGACTGACTGTCGCTGAAATTGGTACACAAATCCCGAGAACCGGCGGTTTATACGCCTATCTTGAAGAAGTGTATGGTGAATTTTGGGGCTACTTATGCGGCTGGGTGCAGATTATTATTTACGGACCCGCCATCATTGGTGCACTTGGTCTTTATTTTGGTTCATTATTAGCCAATTTATTTTCGCTTTCGACTTTATGGTCTACAACGATCGGCATTATCACCGTTTTATTTTTATGTATCATCAACATCATGGGAACAAAATACGGCGGATTTGTTCAGGGGCTGACCACTATTGGAAAGCTTGTCCCAATTGCCGCTATTATTGTGTTTGGCATATGGAAAGGTAACGAAAACATCTTCATGGCTGTCAACGATAGCATCGCTCAAATGAACTTCGGTGCAGCGATTTTGGCTACGTTATTTGCTTATGATGGCTGGATTTTACTTGCTGCGCTTGGTGGAGAAATGAAAAACCCTGAGAAACTGCTTCCTCGCGCGATGGCAGGCGGAATTTTAATTGTGACGGCTTGTTATCTCTTTATTAATGTCGCACTTTTGCACGTGCTCCCAGCTGATCAAATCGTCCAGCTAGGTGAAAATGCGACGAGCACTGCTGCTACCATGCTCTTTGGACCAATTGGCGGGAAAATCATTAGTATTGGGATCATCATCAGCATCTTTGGCTGTTTGAACGGAAAGGTTCTTTCATTCCCACGTGTGATTTTTGCAATGGCAGAACGAAAGCAGATTCCTTTCGCCAACGCGATTTCCCGTATTCACCCAACGTTTAAAACACCTTGGATCGCTGTATTTGTGCAAATTTTGATCGCCATTGTGTTTATGATCGTCAGTAATCCCGAGAAGCTCTCTGAAGTATCGATTTTCATGATTTACATCTTTTATGTCATGGCCTTTTTCGCCGTCTTTAAGCTGAGAAAACAAAACAGCGGAATGAAGCGTGCGTACAGTGTACCACTTTACCCGCTGACACCAATCATTGCGATTATCGGTTCATTATTCGTCTTAATCAGCACCATGATCACCGATTGGAAAAGCTGCCTGATCTCCATGCTGATCGGGATGGCTGGACTGCCTATTTATTATTATATGAAAAAAACACAAAATAAAGCAGAGCACTAATCAGTGCTCTGCTTCATTTTTTATATTGTTTGATTACTTTGTATGATTCGTTTAAATATCTCATGAGCCGGTATGGCTTACTAAGCACGCGGATTGGGAGCCTTGAGATAAATCCATTCAGGTTCGACTTATATTCCTGCGTGATCCGCTTTGGCTTTGTCGCTATTTTTTCATATACTTCTTTGTAAAATTCCTTCATGATGTCGACTTGCACACTGATCTTTTGATGACACTCTGTACACTCAACGCTTTTCATCTGATCATTCACATAAACGATGCTGTGGAGGGTCTCTTCTTGGCACCGAGTACAATGTAGGTTTGCTTCCATTTCGGTTTTCTTCAAGATACACAGCTCCTTTCTCGTTTGATGTTGCTCTTGTTATACCATTCGAACGCTGCAAGCCTTTTATTGCACGGATGCTTCCTTTAAAATGGCTGCCGCCGTTAGTTCGTCTGTCACCAGTACTTGGATGAACCCACCATTTAAAGCCCCTAAAATACTTTCAGCTTTATGGGTTCCTTCTACAACAGCGATGACCGTTTTGACGCTCTTTAATTGTTCCAGCGATAAGCCTATGACCTTTTGATTCAGTTCATCTTGGACAGGTTTTCCTGCTCCATCAAAGAAACGAAAACCAATATCACCAACAGCCCCTGATTGCCTTAAACCAGATAAATCCTCTTCTTTTAAATAACCGACTGTTTTTAAAGTCGACCCTTTATGCGGGTTGCCAATACCGATGAGGGCAATATCCACATTTCTGCCTTCTTCAAGCACAGCTTCTATGTCCTGCATCGCCATTAGCCGTTCTTTTAATTCTTCTGTTTCTAAAATCGCAGGGGCATATAAATAGGAACACGTGCCGTTCATTTTCTTTGCCAGCTCATATGCCAGCTGATTGGCATGAATATCGACTGCCTGCCTGCCCATTCCGCCCTCTAAAGGAATGACCTTCACATCGTTTCTTCGTTCAAACGGATATTCTTTGACAAGCTCAGCAAGCGTCGTCCCCCATGAAATACCGATTTTCTCCGCATTTTTCATGTTTTTAGACAAATAATAGGCGCCTGCTTGACCGACTGCCCGCTTCACCATCTCGGACATTGTCCCAACACTTGGGACAACGACCGCATCTGTTAATTGAAAGGTTGTTTCCAGCTGCTTCTCAAGTTCCACTGTATGAATGCTTTCGTCTTTAATGTACACTTCAACGATTCCCACATCTTTTGCTTTTTGTAAGAGCTTTGAAATGACTGGTCTTGAGACATTGAGCTTTTTTGCAATTTCTTGCTGCGTCCACCCGTCTGTATAATAAAGATGAGCAACTTTGACGAGCTGTCGTCTTTCTTCCCAATTCAGCATGTGACATCATCCTTTTAATATACTATGATTACCAGTATATCAAACATTCGTTTCCAATTGGAACAATTGTTATGAAAATGAAAAAAAGAGCGATTAACTCTCCGCTCTTTTTCCCTCAGTATATTTCGGCTGATATGTTCTCCCACCGTCTAACAGGATAATTTGTCCGTGCAAATAACTCCCTTCATCACGTGTGAGAAATAAAGTGAGTCCTGCGATATCCTCAGGTTTTCCTAACCTTCCGATTGGAATGAGTGATTGCAACTGCCGTTTCTCCTCAACAGTTGGATAGAGTGTATCAAGCATTTGAGATTCAATCACGCGGGGAGCAATCACATTGATGCGTATATGATGGGAGCCTAGTTCCTTTACGAGCGATCGCATCAATCCAAAAGCACCTGCTTTTGATGCATAATATTGAATACCGCCGCCTGAGCCGGTGATGGCCGATCCCGATCCAATAATGACAACACTGCCTTCCTGCCGCTCACACATATAGGGTGCCAACGCTTTGATGCAATAGTAAAGACCATATAAGTTCACAGCCAGTGTCTTTTTCCAAAGTGAAAAATCGACTTCTAAAAAAGGTAGTGATTTTGTCATTCCTGCTGAATACACAAGATGAGCAATACCGCCCAGCTCCCTTTCAGCTGCTGATATCATTTGCTGAACACTTTCCCACGATGAAACGTCAGCTTGAAATATCAGCAGCTGAGGATACTGTGTCTTTAAGAGCGAAAGTCCCATTTCATCTATATCTGACACAGCAACCGGCTGTCCTTCTTTTAAAAAACGCTCAGCTATTTCTTTTCCGATCCCTTGTGCTCCGCCAACGATGAGAACTGGTTTTTGATCATTAGCCAGCGCTCTCACCCCCATCAAGCATAATCGCCACGCCATCTGTAAATGCACCATAGGATGTACTGAGGAACACCGTCATATGGGCCACAGTCTCCTTGATTTGCTCTGTATCAGGAACCAAATGGAGAGGAGGCGGCAGCAGCGCAAGCACCCGAATGCCTTTGTCTTTAAATTCTCTTGCTAACCCTTTTGTCATGGCATTCAGCATAGAATTCGATGTAGCATGCGAGATCCCGCCATCTCCTGTGATACTGCCTGATGACGATATATTAATGATGCAGCCTTGCTTCTGATCAACCATATGCCATACGGCAGCCTGACTGGAAAGAAAGACGGTATTCACAGCCGATTCCACTTCATCTACCCACCCATCAGGGCTCACGTCATCAAGCTCTGCGCCTGCTCCTTGCTCTGCTTGATTGACCAGAATATCCAGTTTACCGCATGTATCAATCACTTGCCTCAGCATCCGTGTCGCATCATGCGGCGTTTCCAGCGGGTTCTGAATAATACTCGCTTGACCGCCCATTTTTTGAATGTCTTCACGAATGGTTTTAGCCTTTGATTCATCATGAAACGTGTGTAAAAAAACATGTGCACCTGCCCGGGCTAAAGCCAGGCAGATGGCTTCTCCAAATCCATCTGTGCTACCTGTCACAAGTGCCGCTTTCTGATGAAGCTGGACGTGCACACGTATCTCCTCCCTATCCCTTGTTTGGCCATTATTTTCTCAGCTTACTCACGATATCAAGTGCTGCTTCATAAAAACCTTCTGAGATGGTCGGATGCGGATGAATCATTTTCGCCATCTCTTCTGCTGTTCCTTCTAAATACATAAAGGAGGAAGCTTCTGAAATCATCTCTGTGACGTGCGGGCCAACCATCGTCGCGCCAATCACTTCACCATAGGCTGTATCGTATACCAATTTAATAAAGCCTGTTTGCTCACCTGCCGCTAGTGCTTTACCGCTTGCCGCTAAATCAAATCGTTCTGCCCGCACGTTAAGTCCTTTGGCTTTTGCCTCTTTCTCAGTCAGACCGACACTTGCTACCTCTGGTAATGTATAAATACATCTAGGCATGATATCAGCATTCATTTTTTCAGACACACCGCAAATATTACTGACCGCAACAGCGGCCTCTGCCATCGCTGCATGAGCCAGTTGATAGCCGCCCGCAACATCCCCAACTGCATAGACACCTTCAACGCTTGTCTGCATCTTGTCGTTCACCTTGATAAAAGGACCATCCAGCTGAAGATCAAGCTGGCTGACAGCAGAAACAGCAGGTCTTCTTCCTACACAAACAAGCAGTCTTTCAGCCGTAAAGATATGCGTCTCCCCTTTATCGTCTGATGCATGAACCGCTTTGACTCCTTCGCTTTCCGTTACCTCTGTCACAGTGGTTTTCTTCGCGATATGGATGCCTTTTTTCTTTAATTCTCTTTCTAGCAGCTTAGATGCTTCCTCGTCTTCTTGCGGAATAATGGACGGAGCTGCTTCAATAATCGTGACTTTTGATTGAAGGCTCTGGAAGATACAAGCCAGCTCAAGTCCAATGACACCGCCGCCAATGATGACGACAGAAGCAGGAATATCTGGGATGTCAAAGATCGTATCACTTGTGTCAAATTGAATGTCTTTAAGGCCCGGTATTGGCGGAATAGCGGGTGAAGATCCAGTGGCAATCATGAGCTCTTTCGTTTCAATCAATTCTGAACCATCTTGTTTTTCAATCTCAATCTGGTGTCTTGTCACAGCTGTACCTCTGCCGTTATATACATCAATCTTTCCTTGCTTTAATAAAAAGGCAATTCCGCCTCTGAGCTTTTCAATGACGTCATCTTTGCGCTTTCTCATTTTATCGAAGGAAAGGACCAAATCACCTGTTTCAATTCCCCAGCTTTTCGCCTTCTCAATTGATTCAATGACTTCTGCATGTTTGAGCAGTGTCTTTGAAGGAATGCAGCCCCGATTTAAACAAGTACCGCCAAGAAAATCCTCTTCAATCAATGCGACCTTCCGTCCACGCTCAGCTGCTTGAAGGGCGGCAGTATACCCGCCAGGCCCTCCGCCAATGACTGTCAGATCATACGTTTTCGTCATCCGATTCATCTCCTACATTAGCAATTCAAATGGTTGTTCAAGCACTTTTTTAAGGTCTGTTAAAAAGGCAGCCGCTGGTGCGCCATCTACCACTCGGTGATCAAACGATAAACTAACGCCCATCATCGGCCGCACCTGAATTTCTCCATCTACCACAACAGGTTTTTCTTGAATGCGCCCAACGCCTAAGATCGCCACTTCTGGCTGATTGATAATCGGGGTAAAGGTATCAATGGCATACATACCTAAGTTACTAATGGTAAAAGTGGACCCTTTCAGCTGGTCTGGCAGCAGTTTTTGGTCACGTGCGTTTCGGCCGATTTCTTTCGCCTCTTTTGTCAGCTGTTTTAATCCTTTTTGGTTCGCATGAGAAATGACTGGAACCATTAAGCCATCTTTTACAGCGACAGCGAGACCAATGTGCACATCATCATGGAAATGGAGCTCATTTTGTTCAAACGTCATATTGATATGCGGGTGGCGCGTAAGTACATTGCTAACCGCATGAATGATAATTTCTGTGAACGACAGTCTGTAGCCTGTCTCTTTTTCAATCGCTGGCAATAGCTGTTTGCGTACTTCTTTTGCTTTTGTCATATCGATTTCACTTGTTAATGTCACGTGCGGTGCTGTAAAGGCACTTTGTGACATGCGATCAGCGATCACTTTTCTCATGCCAGCTAGTTTTTGTGTTTTCACTGGAGAAGACTCAGCTGTTTGTGCAGCTGCTGCCGTTACATCACTCTTCATAATTTTTCCGTGCGCACCAGATCCAGCAACATTCGCTAAATCGATTCCTTCACGAGCAGCCACTTTCTCTGCTAGAGGTGACACGCGCTGATCTTTCTCATTAGAGTGGACAGCCGCCTCGACGTCCCGCTTTTGAACTCTGCCTTTAGGTCCTGTGCCAGATACCTCATGAATCGCCACATGATGATCCTTTGCCGTTTTTCTCGCCGCAGGAGTGGCACGCACTTTTTCATTAGGTGTTTTTAGGGCTTCAGTAGAACTGGATGAAGCCGTGTCTGATGAAGCCGATTCGCTGCTCCCGGATGAATCTTCATCTGATTGTGCTGGCGGTTCGCTTGGCACCTGTTCATTTGCCTCTCCGATATATCCAATGACAGCATTGACTGGAATTTGATCATCGGCTTCATAATATTTCTTTAGAAAAATACCATCATCATAGGCTTCCACTTCGATATTGATCTTGTCTGTCATAATTTCAAAAAGAGGCTCACCGATTTCAACCGAATCTCCTTCTTCTTTAAACCATTGAAGCAAGGTGCCGACTTCCATCGTACTGCTTAGCTTCGGCATAAATATCTCTTTTGGCATGATCTTCTCCCCTTTACTTAAGAGCGCACAAGCTCTTTTGCTGCTTCAATAATATCTGGCACTTGTGGAATGACCGCTTTTTCCAGCGTCGGGTTGTATGGTATTGGAACCGCAAGACCGCCAAGTCGTTTAATTGGAGCATCTAAGTAGTCAAAGGCTTCACTTTCCGCTATCATACTTGCAATCTCTCCGCCATAGCCGCCTCGTTTTACCGCTTCATGAACCACGATACATTTACCTGTTTTCTTCACAGATTCGATAATCGTTTCTTCATCTAATGGGACAAGTGTTCTTGGGTCAATGATTTCAACATCGATTCCCTCTGCTTCTAGTTCCTTCGCCGCTTCTAACGCTTTGTGAACCATAATCGCTGTTGCTACAATCGTGACGTCTTTCCCGCTTCTTTTCACATCTGCTTTTCCTAGAGGAATTGAATATTGCTCTTCAGGCACTTCACCGATTGTTTTATATAAAAGCTTGTGCTCGTAGAAAATGACAGGGTTGTCATCATCCATCGCTGCTTTTAAAAGACCTTTTGCATCATAGGCTGTTGAAGGCTGAACCACTTTGAGTCCTGGAATATGTGCCATCCACGCTTCTAAGCTTTGTGAGTGCTGCGCCGCTGCACCCGTTCCCGATCCTGCTGGCGTTCTTACAACAAGCGGCACCTTCCCTTTTCCGCCAAACATGTATCGTGTTTTGGCTGCTTGGTTCACAAGCTGATCCATTGCGATTGTAATAAAGTCAGAGAATTGAAGTTCTAAAATCGGACGCATACCGGTTAAAGCCGCTCCGACTGCCCCACCTGCGATGGCAGCCTCTGAGATAGGTGTATTGCGAACGCGCTCTGGACCAAATTCTTCAATCATGCCGCGCGTGACCCCAAAAGCACCTCCATATACGCCAATATCTTCACCTAAAATGAAGACATCTTGGTTTTCTCTCATTTCCTGACTCATAGCCTCTCGAACAGCTTCTAAATATGAAATCTCTCTCACTGTTGTTTTTGTCACGTGATTCCCCTCCTAATTAGGCGTATACATCTTCTAATAGTGTGTCAATTGACGGTTCTTTACTGTTTTTGGCGAATTCTACAGACGCTTCAATTTCCTGCTTCGCTTCTTCCTGTAAGCTTGCTGCCTGCTCTTCTGTCAAAACATTCAGTTCAATCAAGAGAGACTTAAAGCGTTTGATGCCGTCTTTTTGTCTCCACTCTGTCTCTTCTTCACGTGTACGGTATTTTTTCGCATCACTCTTAGAGTGACCCTTCCAGCGGTACGTTTTCATTTCAATAAGTGATGGGCCTTCTCCCGCTCTCGCACGGCTGACTGCTTCATCAACTGTGTTCATAATTTCAACCATGTCATTTCCATCAACTGTTTTCCCTGGCATTCCGTAGCTTTCTGCTCTTGTTGAAATATCTTCAATGTTGATCATTTCTTTCACAGGACCAGACATACCGTACTGGTTGTTTTCACAAATAAACACAACCGGTAAATCCCAAATGGATGCGAGGTTTAAAGCTTCATGGAAGCTGCCTTCATTTGTGGCACCATCTCCGAAGAAACAAAGAACAACAAAGCCTTCCTGCTTCATTTTAGATGTGAGCGCTGCACCTGTTGCCAGCGGGATACCGCCGCCAACAATTCCATTTGCCCCAAGATTTCCTTTTTCTAAGTCCGCGATATGCATGGAGCCGCCTTTTCCTTTACAATAACCGGTTTCACGTCCAAACAATTCAGCCATCATTTTATTGACCTCGGCCCCTTTTGCAATACAGTGACCATGTCCTCGGTGTGTGCTGACGATCTTATCTTTATCTTTTAATACGGCAATCGATCCAACAGCTGATGCTTCCTGTCCAACACATAAATGAGTGGTGCCATGGATAAGTCCTTTTGCAAAGAATTGATCGACCTTTTCATCAAAATATCTCACTAACCACATTTGTTTATATAAATCTGCTAATTTCTCATGACTAATCTGTTCAGGCAAAGTGATTTGTTTTTGCATTTCTTCTCTCCCCTTTACATTTGTTCTTATATGTTACATTTGTAATTATCATACGTTTAAGTGTCAACGAAGTCAAGCAATTCTCTCTCATTTTTAAGCGTTTTCATCTTTTGTCAGAAAAAAAGAGAAAGGCAAAGCCCTTTTCCAAAGAACTTCTCTTTCTCTTTTAATCTCCTACACTCATTCATCTGGATACATCATGATTTTGACGCTCTCACCCTCAGGATTCCTTGCACATTCTATCGCCTGAAGCAGCTGGCTTAACGGATAACGGTGCGTCACCATCTTTTCAGTGTTGACCACTTTTGCTTTCAGAAGCTCAAGGGCTTCACGATAATGATATGGATGCGATGAATAGGCTCCTACTACCTTCACTTCATCATTGAAAAATCGTTCAGCAGGAATGGCCACATCTCCCTTTGGAAAATGAGCAAACACCAAAATCGTCCCGCCTCGCGCTACAGCTTGAAACGCCTCTTTTAAAAGCGCACTGCTCCCAACAGAAATAATAACGAGGTCTGCTCCCTTACCATCTGTTTCTTTCATCACCCGGTTTTCCACTGGCTCAGCTGCTGGATGAAAAGCGGCATCTGCACCTAAACTTCTCGCACGCAGCAGTCTATTCTCATTCACATCTGTTATCATCACTTTTCCAGCTAAATAATATTTGGCAAGCTGCAATTGAATACAGCCAATTTGCCCCGCTCCAAGGATCAAGACGGAATCTCCTGGATGAACAGGTGCTCGTTCAAACCCGTGCAGGCAGCAGGCAACGGGTTCTACCATCGCCCCTTGCTCATACGATACGTCTTTTGGAAGCTTGCCCATCGTGTGCTTGACATGCAAAGCAGGTATACGGATATATTCTGAAAACCCTCCTGGCTCTACATTTGTGGCTGTAAACTGCGGACACATCGTATAGAATCCCTTTTGACAAAAGTCACAGGTGAAACAAGGCACATGATGCGCCACATAGACCCTGTCTCCCGTCTGGACATTTGTCACGCGTGTGCCGGTCTCGACAACATCACCAGCGATTTCATGTCCCAGCACGGTCCCAGGAGGTACTGTCTCATGCGTTGCTTTATAAATATCCGTTCCGCATAAGCCGCAGGCTCGCAGCTTTAACAGAACTTCATCATCACCGATGACTGGCCGGTTCCGCTCCTCATACCGAATGTCCTCTGAAGAATAAAAGACAGCTGATTTCATGTAGCTGCATCCTCCTTTTCATCACCCTTCGCAAAATCCTGTAACGTTTGCACAAGCTGTTTGTACTCACTCATCTCACTTGATATCCAGTAACGCCCTCCGAATATCCGGGCTGGTCCCACCCTGACATAGACTTTCCCGATATGAGGATATGGCTTTAAAAAAAGCTTTCCTTTAATATCAGACACAGCATATGTGTGCCATCTGCCAAAAGCCCCTATCTTCAGTTGATCTTCACTAATGACGACATTTGTCGGCTGGTTCAGTCCTGTGATACTAGACAGCATGAGAATCGGCAGTGTATAAACGCCTAACACTGCTAACGGCTCAGGTCCTGCTGACCATAACGTATAAAGAGACCAGAGAAAAAACAGACAGATGAGCACAGCCGGAAGAAAAATAGACAACACTGCAGACGTTCGGCTATAAGCATGATGCTGCATGAGACTTCCTCCTTTCAAATCACTAGAAGGAGCCGCGAAAGCTCCTTCAGAAAATAGCCCTCTACTTGATATGCTCTATGATTTTCTCGATATCATCTTCAATGCCAAATCCAGTTAAAAAGGATAATGTTTGAATCACAGGTGTCCCTTTTGTATCACTCACAGGCGTTGTTGTCACAATTAAATCGGCGCCCTCTGCTTTTTGCGGGACTTCAGATGCCTTACATTGTTCCACCACGACATCATATCCTTTTTCCTTTAATGTCTCTTCTACCTTTTTAGCCACAACCGTTGATGTTGCAACTGCCGTTCCGCATGATACTAATATTTTCTTCGCCATTAGAATCCCTCCAGCTCATTTATTGTTCTTTCTGATCTAAGCCCATTTCTTTTGCATACTGCTTTTTAATATCATTTCGCACCCAGTACCATAGAAGCGCATAAGCCAGAGCACAGATAATCGCTGCAATAAAGTAAGGGTTGCTCGGATCAAGAAGTCTCACCATGATCCAAGGAATGACGTGAGAACCAAGGTCAATACCTGAAATCATGTTTGCCCCTTCTGGGAAATCAAAGCCGACGGCTTTCCCCATGGTCGTTGCAAGCGGTGCAAGGTTCGTTGCGATAAAGAAGACAATCATTAATGTAAAAATACTGTTAATAAGGCCGCGAATAATATTTCCACGAGCGGCTGCTACTGCCCAGACAACTGTAAATGGCAGAACCGATAAGTCAGCAAACGGAAGCATGCCATTGTAAGGCAGAACAACAGCGAGCAAAATCGTAATCGGCACCATTAAAAGGGCTACCGCCATATTCGCTGGATGACCAATGACAATCGCTGTATCTAAACCAATATAGACATTTTTCCCTGGAAAACGCTTTTGAATATAAGAACGAGCGCCCTCAGAGATTGGAATGAGTCCTTCCATTAATAACGCAACCATTCTTGGCATTAAGACAAGAACTGCTGCCATTTGAATCCCGAGTGTCATCACGCCTTTTGCATCATAGCCGCCGAGAAGACCAATAATGATACCAAGTATGAGACCCATCACAAGCGGTTCGCCAAAGATGCCAAAGCGTTTCTTTAATGTTTCTGGATCAGCATGAATTTTGTTTAAACCAGGAATTTTATCAATGACGCGGTTGGACGCATACATCAGCGGTGCGAAGTTGACCGTTTCAGCATGAGCCATCGATACGCCTTTTAATCCAAAATGGTGTTCGATTGTCGGCGCTGTCCAATCGGCTAATTTAAGCGTGATCGCAGAAACAATCAAGCCAACAGCAAGAGCCAAGAACATATTATGATAAGCGTAGTAAGTAACAGAGGCTGCGAAAATTAAATGCCAGAAGTTCCAAATATCCACATTCAGTGTTTTCGTGAAGTTTACGGACAATAAAATCACATTTAACAAAAGCACAAGAGGAATCATGAGCGGGGCAACGGGTGTACCAAAGGATATGGCAGCTCCAATCGGCCATCCAACATCCAAAATATCGAGCTTTAGCCCAAGGGAATTAACCATAGCTTTCGCTGCTGGCCCAAGACCGCTCACGAGCAAATTAATGACAAGATTGACACCGACAAATCCAATTCCGATCGTAATACCGGCTCGGAAAGATTTCTTAAAGCCCTGTCTTAAAATCATACCGAAAAGCGTCATAATAATCGGGAGCATAATAGTTGGTCCAAGGTCTAATATAAAATCGACGGCTTGCTTGATCATACATCCACCTCCTGAATTTTTCAGATAAAGCGCTTACATTATTTCATGAATGATTATTGGTTTAGCTCTTGTTGAAGCAAGTGAGCCGCTTCTTCATAAGAGGTCATGTGAGACAGCTTTGTCATCACTTCTTCTTTTCTAAAAAGTGTCATCAGCTTCTCGAGCATCACAAGCTGCTTGCTAGGCTCAGAGATTGCTAGGACAAACACAATTTTGGCTTGCACTGTTTCATCGGGGCTCCCCATCTTATGAAACACGACAGGTTCCTTTAAAGTAGCTACACTAATCGCCGGTTTGTTCACATGCTCAGGATCTGTATGCGGAATCGCTACCCCAAAAGTTCCAAGCGGGAGACCTGTAGGATATGTTTTTTCTCTTTCAAGCACTGCAGGTAAATAGCTCGATTTAATGTACCCTCCAGCTTCTAACCTGTCTGCTAAGTATGTCGTCACCTCCTCTCTCGAAGATGCTTCGAACTGCAGCGTAATCAGTTGTTCATTTAACTCAAACAAGTTATTCAAACAACCACCCCTTTCATTTGGTATAAACATGAACACATGTAACAAAAAAAAGAACATTTTAGAATAGAACCTTTTATAAAGCGCTTACAATATCAAGTTATTAAAAATGTTCAACGTTGTTACCTTTGTAAAGATATTATAATATTCGAAATTATAAGTCAATGTTCCTAGGGAAATTTTTATAAAAAAAAGACGCAGTGATCACTGCGTCTTTCTCTACTCATCTTCTATACTTCTTGTTAAATGTGGCTTCCTATATCTAAAAATTCAGATACAAATAGACTGTCTGTCTGTACTGCCATTTCTTCCTTTGTGCCAATTTTTTCGATTCTTCCTTCATTCATCACCACGACACGATCAGCAATATCGAATGCTTCTTCTTGATCATGTGTCACAAAAATAGTGGTCATTTGAAAGTCACGATGAACTTTTTTCAGCCAATGCCTTAATTCTTTCCTCACCTTTGTATCAAGAGCGCCAAAGGGTTCATCTAAGAGGAGTGCCTTCGGCTGAACGGCAAGTGCTCGTGCCAGTGCTACACGCTGCTTTTGTCCGCCTGACAGCTGCTCTGGATAACGCTGCTCATACTGCGTGAGCTGAACAACCTCTAAAAGCTCATGCACCCGCTCTTTGATGTCTTTTTTAGGCAGTCTTTCTCCTCTAGGTTTAATTTTCAGCCCATATGCCACATTATCAAAAACCGTCATATTTCGAAAAAGCGCATATTGCTGAAACACAAAACCGATTTGCCGTTTTCGTACTGGAATGTGTGTGTAATCCTGATCTCCGAATAAAACTTGCCCGTTATTGGCGTAATCAAGACCTGCAATGATTCTTAATAACGTCGTCTTTCCAGAGCCAGATGGTCCTAATAAAGAAATCAATTCACCATTTCTTATCGATAAATCCACGTTTTGCAAAACCTTTGTCTGACCAAATTGTTTTGATATTTGTTTTGCTGTAATCCCCAAGGCCGATCCCTCCATTTATGTTGACCGCTTGCCAAGCCGGTGATCCCTCTGCTGAATGATTTGTTTAATGATTAAAGTAATGACTGCCACAAATGCCATAAGAGACGCCACAGCAAAAGCGGCTTGAAATTGGTACTCATTGTATAAAATTTCGATATGAAGCGGCATCGTATTGGTCATCCCTCGAATATGACCTGATACAACCGACACAGCACCAAATTCACCAATCGCTCTTGCCCCGGCTAAAATAACGCCGTAAAAAAGAGCCCATTTGATATTTGGGAGTGTCACAAGGAAAAAAGTCTTCCATCCGTTTGCACCAAGTGTGAGTGATGCTTCCTCCTCATGAATGCCTTCATGCTGCATAAACGGGATTAATTCTCTAGCAATAAACGGAAATGTCACGAATATGGTTGCTAGAATCATGCCTGGTACAGAATAAATGACTTTCCATCCATTCTCCATAAGCCAAGGTCCTAAAAGCCCGTTTGAACCAAATAAAAGCACAAATACAAGTCCAGCAATCACAGGCGAAACGGCAAACGGGAGGTCAATTACAGTCGTTAACAAACGTTTGCCGCGGAAGTTAAATTTTGTGATAAGCCATGCAGCACTCACCCCGAAGATCATTTGAAGCGGCAAGGTGACGACGACAATGAAAACGGTCAATTTGATTGCCGCTAGTGTATCTGGATGTGAGATGGCCAGAAGGTATGAACTCCACCCTTTCTCGAATGCCTTTGAAAACACGGCGATCAGCGGTATGAGTAAAAATAAAATCAAAAAAGCGTACACCACCGTAATTAATAGGATTTTTACCGTTTTAGATTCGGTTACAGGACTTTTATACTGAACATGATGCCGATGACTAAGCTCTCTCTCCAATGGTTTCACCTCACGTATACTTGTTTTTTCCGCTCAACATACCACTGAATGCCGTGAATCAATAACAGGATGAAAAACGAAAGAAGCAGCATCAAGCATGCAATCGCTGCTGCACCATGATAATCATATTGTTCAAGCTTGGACATGATCATCAGCGGTGTAATTTCTGTTTTAAACGGAATATTTCCAGCAATAAACACAACAGAGCCATATTCCCCTAGTGCTCTTGCAAACGCAAGTGAAAATCCAGTCATCACCGCAGGAAACAAGGCTGGTAGCAGCACGTGAAAAAAGGTCTGTCTCCTTGTCGCACCAAGAATCGCCGCAGCCTCTTCCACTTCCTGCTGCAGCCCTTCTATCACAGGCTGGACGGTTCGGATAACGAATGGTATGCCGATAAAAATAAGTGCCAAAATAATCCCAATCGGTGTGTATGCCACCTTTAAATGCAGAAATTGACCAATCCACCCATTTGGAGAATAAAGGGTGGTGAGAGCGATACCCGCAACAGCCGTTGGGAGCGCAAAAGGCAAATCGATGAGAGCATCTAAAATTTTCTTTCCGGGAAATGTGTACCTGGCGAGAACCCAGGCAATCAGTACACCAAACCCTGCATTGATGAGAGCAGCTGCAAAGGAAGTCGTCACGGTCAGCTGGAGCGACTTCAATACTCTTGCATCGGTAAACACCTTCCAAATCCCCTCTGCTCCTAATGAAGCCGTCCAAATAAATACCATGGATAAAGGAATGACGACAATCGCACTTACATAAACGAGCGTCACCCCAAGGCTCAGCCCAAATCCAGGCAATATACGTTTTCTTTTATTGGCGGCTGCATGTGTTTTCTTCATCACATCGCCCCCTATTTTTGTCCGCTGTATATTTGATCAAATAAGCCGCCATCATCAAAAAATCTTTTCTGCGCCTTTCTCCACCCGCCAAATGCTTGATCAATCGTCACCATATCAATCTTTTTAAACTGGTCTTTATATTTGTTTAAGACTTCTTGATTTCTAGGACGATAATAGTTTTTCGCCGCAATTTCCTGCCCTTTTTTAGAATATAAATAATCTAAATAAGCCTTTGCCACTTTCTCTGTTCCTTTACGTTTCACATTTTGATCGACGACCGCAACAGGCGGCTCTGCTAGAATACTAATCGATGGGGTGACAATCTCAAATTTGTCTTTGCCTAGTTCGTGCTGTGTTAAATAGGCTTCATTTTCCCATGCAATTAACACATCTCCAAGACCGCGTTCAACAAAGGTCGTTGTGGCCCCGCGAGCACCTGAATCAAGGACTTCGACATGTTCATATAGCTTTTTGACAAAATCCTTTGTTTTGTCTTCATTCCCATGAAATGTTTTATCGGCATATGCCCATGCAGCTAAGTAATTCCATCTCGCACCGCCGGACGTTTTCGGATTTGGTGTAATGATGGACACACCTGGTTTAATCAAGTCGTCCCAGTCTTTAATATTTTTGGGGTTCCCTTTCTTCACAAGAAACACAATGGTGGATGTATACGGAGTTGACTGATTTGGAAATTCCTTTTGCCAATCTTTTGAAAGCAGTCCGCGATCTGCAATCGCATCAATGTCATACCCTAAAGCCAGCGTTGCCACATCTGCCTCGAGTCCATCAATAATCGATCTTCCCTGCTTTCCTGATCCACCGTGAGACTGCTTGATCGTGACATCCTCACCTGTTTTGTCTTTCCAATACGTCTGAAAGGCTTGATTGTATTCCTGATACAATTCACGTGTAGGATCATACGAAACATTTAACAGCTCAACCTTCCCCTTTTGCTTTGAGGATTCGTTTGCGTTTGAGCACGCAGCACTCGTCACAGCCAAGACCACTACGATGGTTACAACCGAGACCCATTTCCACTTTTTCACGTTATCCCGCTCCCCTGTTATCAAATAATAGTGACACCAACCTTGCCGTTTCATACGCAAAAAAGACCCTTAGCCACTTGAAATACATTACAGTCCTGTACTTCAAATTGCCAAGAGCCTTCGGTTGTCCGATCAGCTATGTATGATTGATGTTAGTCTATATATTATTCAAACTATTCACAGGTGTCAACTCTGTTTTTTAATTAAACAAAAAAAGAAACGCCATCTTGCAGAGGCGCTTCTTTTCCCGGGAAATGGTTTTAATCGGCAGATAGCTTTAAATTGACACCAACAGCGGTTCCGTTTCTCGAGGAGTCAGCAACTCCAGTAAAAGTCCCTGCTTTTCGATCAATGAGTAAGGCTTGCACATTTCCTATATCAATAGGCGAACTGCCAAAACGGTGACCCATATCATTTAGCTTCGTTCTCACATCAAGGGGAACTCCTACTTCGTAACGGTAAGAAGTTGGACTGTTTGTATATATCCGCGGCTCTTCCACGGCATCTTGAAGCTCCATGTCGTATTCAAGCAAGTTTAGGATGGTTTGTGAAACAGACGCAATAATGGTCGTTCCTCCAGGTGAGCCCACAGTCATGACCGGCTCGTTATCTTTGAATATGATCGTCGGGGTCATACTGGATAATGGACGTTTATTCGGCTGGACTTCATTTGCTCCGCCTGGTCTTGCGTCAAAATCTGTTAGTTCATTGTTTAAGAAAAAGCCATATTCCGGAACAAGAATCCCTGTACCAAATAACTGTTCAATGGTTGTTGTGAATGACACGACATTTCCCCACTGATCGGCAACAGTAAAATGAGTGGTCTCGCCAATGGTTTTATCTTCTGGCTGCGGGACAATCGGGGATGGATTTTTTTCATCCTCATAAGCCCATGGATCTCCTTCTTTCGGGTTTTTGTTCATTTGATCTAATTGAATGAGAGAAGCTCTTTTTGAAATGTAATCATCGTCTAGTAGTCCTTTTAGTGGAACATCTACGAATTCGGGGTCGCCTGCATATGCAGCACGGTCAGCATAGGAGAGATGCATTGTTTCAGCAAGCAGCTGATATTTTTCGAATGATTTGGGGTCATATTGTGATAGATTGAAGTGATCTAGTATTTTGAGTATTTGCAGCATAAACACACCGCCTGAGCTTGGTGGAGGCATACTTGCAAGCTGGTATCCTTTATAGTCCCCCCAGATAGGCTTGTCAGTCTTGACCTCATAACGACCAATGTCATCAGTTGTCATCGTTCCGCCAAAATCTTGGACTGTATTTGCAAGTGCCTTTGCTACTTTTCCTTCATAAAATGCTTTACTTCCTTTTTTCGCAATGAGCTTAAATGTTTTGGCAAGACCTGGCTGTACAAGCAGATCGCCTTCTTTGAGCGGCTGATCATCTGGAAGAAAGATTGGCGCTGCAGCCGTTTTTTTCAGCTTCCCTTGATGATCTTCAATGGCTTGTGCCAGAACAGAATCGATTTCAAATCCATCCTCTGCAAGCTGAATGGAAGGCTCAATCAATTCCTTCATCGAACGGGTCCCCCACTTATCCAATGCTGCCTCGAGACCTTTTACTGTCCCTGGAACACCAACCGCATTACCGTGTGTAGACCGCTCAGCAAATGGGATGACTTTTCCTTCGTCCGTTAAAAACATGTCAGGTGTTGCGCCCTGTGGTGCTCGTTCTCTACTATTGATGATGGACGTTTCTTTTGTCTTTCCATCATAAACCATCATAAAACCACCGCCGCCAATTCCAGACATCATTGGCTCTGTCACATTCAGTGCGTACTGGATGGCAACAGCAGCATCCACTGCGTTTCCACCTTTCTTCAATACATCAGCACCTACTTCTGATGCCAGCGGGTGAGCAGTAGCCACCATGCCATCTTTACCAACAGCTACTTTACTCCCATGAGATTCGTTCGCATTGACTTGGCTGACAGGCAGAAAAAACGAGAAAACAAACAGACATATGGACAAAACAGTTAGAGAAATGCGTTTCATGAACAACACCCCTTCCATATTCTTACTTTGACCTTACCGACTTCTTGACCAGAATACAATAGATTATTCTAAAATTTCTAAAATTTTCATCCTATCATCCTACATTTCCCAAATCGGACATTGTTTTTCAAAACATATGACGCACTCGATCATTAGGAATAAAGACACAGCATTTCCAACGATTCGGGTTCAAGGTATAATAAATACAACAAAGAGGGGGAAAAAACGGTGAACAACAAAAGCAGATTATTTTGGGAAGACTATTGGAAAGAGAAATCAGAACAAGCACCCGCTGACGCATTTGTATCGGCGTGGGCATTCGGATCAGATCCAGATCATTTACTTGATCTTGTCAAGCAAGGAAAGAAAACAGCCACTTGTTCTGGACACCTGTTTTATGAAAAGGAACAGGAGCCGCTTCCAAAACCCGGACAATATGCGGTCATTTTGGATAGCCAGGAAGAGCCAAAAGCCATCATTGAAATTACACATGTAGATGTCATGCCAATGAATGAAGTCCCCGAATCATTTGCAAAAGCAGAAGGTGAAGGCGATTTATCTTATGACTATTGGTATAGAGAACATAAAGAATTTTTCACAGAAGCACTCCAATCATACGGATTAGATTTCAAAGAGGATATGCTTCTTGTTTGTGAAAGGTTTAAGCTGATTCATTCGGCTTCTTAGCCTATAAGCGGTGCCAAAAATGGCCCGCTTTTTTCGTTGCTTTTCCCCTTTTAGAAAAAGGTGTGTTGAGATCACATCTTTAGGTCAGAATAAGATCAAATAGAAAAAGTGAAGAAATTTTCGACTACACCTGTTTTTTTTCGACAAAAGAATATATAATTATTTGATGTGTGCATTGTCTCATTTATACAATGGAGGGTTTTTACATGTTAAAAAGGAAAAAAGACAAGTTTTCCGTCTTGTTAACGGAAATTGCTAAAAATTTAGATGAAACTGCTGAGTATTTTGTTAGCTATAAAGTAACAAATCAAACCACTCTGAAAGAATTTTCTGACACATTGAAGGAATATGAGACAAAAGGTGATAATCATGTTCATACCATGATTAAAGAGCTGAACAAAGCCTTTATTACACCGATTGAACGTGAAGACATTCTTCAATTAACGAATAGCCTCGATGATGTTTTAGATGGAATTGAGCATTTTTCCGCAACATTAGAAATTTACTCAATCACAAGCTCTGACGAACATATCGACAAATTCAGCCACTACATCAGAGAGTGTGCGAAAGAAATTTTAATCACAATTGATTTACTAGCTGAAAATCGCTTGAAAGATATTCATCCGCACGCAATCAAGATTAAAGAGATTGAACATAATTGTGACAATCTTCATCGTAAATCATTAAAGAACTTGTTTGGAAAAGAAACAGATCCAATTAAGGTGATTCAATACAAAGAAATTTACGAAACACTTGAAGAAATCGCTGATTCCTGTCAAAGTGTTGCCAACAATCTAGAAACAATCATTATGAAGAATGCGTAACGGGGTTAGTTAAACATGGACACATTACTCATCCTTACCATACTTATTGTCATTTGTGCACTTGCTTTTGATTTCATTAACGGGTTCCACGATACAGCAAATGCCATTGCGACTTCAGTTTCAACGAAGGCATTAAAGCCTAGACATGCGATTATCATGGCAGCGTTCATGAACTTCTTAGGAGCAATGACATTTACAGGTGTGGCAAAATCCATTACAAAAGATATCGCAGATCCATTTACACTTCAAAACGGCTCTGTTGTGATCTTGGCTGCTTTAATTGCCGCCATCACATGGAACTTGCTTACTTGGTATTACGGGATTCCGAGTAGTTCTTCACATGCACTAATCGGATCAATTGCAGGAGCGGTTATTGCCTCTGCTGGTTTTGGCGCTTTAAACTATTCGGGATTCATTAAAATCATTCAAGCCCTTTTGCTTTCACCTATCCTAGCTTTCGTATTGGGATATATCGTGTATACCATTATCAAAATTATATTTAGAAACAACAATCTCGCAAAAACAAATAAACAATTCCGACGTGTTCAAATTTTAACGGCTGCACTGCAATCGTATACCCATGGAACAAACGATGCGCAAAAAGCGATGGGAATTATTACGATGGCTTTAATTGCAGGTAATTTGCATACAACAGACGACATTCCTTTCTGGGTACAATTCTCTTGTGCGCTTGCAATGGGACTCGGTACTTCTATTGGCGGCTGGAAGATTATCAAAACAGTCGGCGGTAAAATTATGAAAATTCGTCCAGTAAACGGAGTATCTGCCGACTTAACGGGTGCAGCTATTATCTTCGGTGCGACGTTTATTCACTTACCTGTTAGTACCACTCACGTGATCTCATCTTCTATTCTAGGTGTAGGTTCTGCACACAGAGTCAAAGGGGTAAACTGGGGTACGGCAAAACGTATGCTTGTCACTTGGGTGATTACATTACCGATTTCAGGAACTCTAGGAGCTCTTATATACTTTGTGTTAAATGCGATTCTCTAATTTCAAAGACCTGTCTGACAGGTCTTTTTTTATTTGTCTGCACACTTAAATATCCTTTCCCCGCAGGACATTTTTTCATGAAGCAGGGTTTCCAATCATATCCATAGAAATAAACAAGTAATCATCTGTCTATGGGAGAGAAGAACATGCTATTATTTTTTCAATTGACTGTATGGTTATTGCTAGGTGCTCTTGCTGTGTATGTATTTGCGGTATGGCGCTTTGAACAAAAAGTAAAAGAAAAGATGTTTGCCATTCGTAAAACGTGGTATTGGATTTATGTAGCGGGTGCTGTCGTGTACTGGACAAATGATCCTTCTTCTATCTTCACTGATTGGATGCACTACTTGATCATTGCCGTTTTTTTCGCATTAACCGATGCTTTCATCTTTCTTAGCTCCTATATTAAGAAACTCGGAAATCATGAGCTGGAAACCGACACCCATCAACTCCTTGAACAAAATAACGATCTGCTTCATTCTTACCTTAATAAACTAAAAACGTACCAATACCTATTGAAAAATGAACCGATCCATGTATATTATGGAAGTGTAGAGGCATATATAGAGGGAATTGAGCGGCTAATTTATTCTTTTGCCGACAAGATGAATATTCAAGCGGTGCTTTGTCCATACGATACGCAGGAACAAAAAGATGACCTGCTTCGGACACTTGACCAGCGGGCTCTCATTCAGGCGAAGCTTGACAGGCAGGAAGTATATTATGATGATTTCGGTCATTTGGTGCTCATCCCATTTTCTGTAGCAGATGCTCATTTTGTCATTAAGCTCACCTCCGATGAGATTGTCACGGAGTTCGACTATTTATTAATGACATCACTTACAACAATTTATGACCTAATCTTGCCTGACGAAGAGGAAGGTGATGAAGATGGACCACGCACTTCAAGGGGATAACAACAATCCTAAGAAAAACCCTTTTAAAATTTTAAAGAAAAAACGCCATATCAGTATGGCCGATTATAAGGTAAGCCCCCATACTGAGCGAATTTTTAAAAAGAATGAACAGCTTCTCGATGAGTATAAAAACAAAAAGGCTTGATTACACTAAAGGACGCGGAACGAAATCCGCGTCCTGATTCCATTTTTACATAGACTTGCATACAATACGCTATACGCTGCAACGATTGAGGTGCCAAAATGAAAAAGAAAATCAAACAACTAAGATATGTTCAGTTTGCCGAATATCAGCCATCCCCATATACTAGGCGATTAATTGAAAAAAGTGAAACAGCCATCCAATCATACAAACAGAAACACTCACTGATTTAATAGTTTAAGCAGCTTTTCCTTCGTTTTAGGACCGTATACCCCATCACTTGTCAGACCGTTCACCAGCTGAAAGCGTGCCACGGCATTCGCCGTTTTTTCTCCGTAAACACCATCGATGCCTTTATCTGCAGCCGATTTATCAGGATAAAAATAAACGGCAGCAAGCGCTTTTTGGACGAGGCGTACGTGCTCTCCCTTCGTTAGAGGCGAAGTCACCTTTAAAATCCCATCCGGCAGCTCATACATCATTTTTCCATCATTTCGATAAATTTTAAGAACCTGTCCAATTTGAATCTTGTTCGGGTCGCTAATGTTATTCCACTTCTGTAGATCCTGAACTGTGACGTCATGAGCTTTAGCAATACTCGTTAACGTATCCCCGCTTTTGACGACATACGTGATGACCGTCTCAGGGTCTCCTGCCGTTTCAATTCCTTTTTTAAATTCATCCCATGTAGCAAGAAGCAGGCGTGGACATGCTTTTCCAGACCAGTGCTGATGTGTAACCACGTTAGCTAGTGGAATGTTATGTTCTTTCAGCAGCTTTTGGATGAGCCATTGCGCATGTTTGACCGCTTGCTGGAAATTCCCATCTTCATTTTCACAAATTTCAATGCCGATCGACTTTCGATTACCATTGCCTTGTCCGTCCCCTGCATGCCAGCCATTTTCATTTAACGGCAGATGCTGAAAGATTTCATGATCATCCACTGTAAAGTGCCAGCTCACCTCTGTCGTTGGGCGTTTCACATATGCCGCATGACTTTTCGCATCCGCTCCTTTTGATGTGTTTGCTGTGTTATGCACCGTCACATACATCGGTGTCATGGCGTATCCTGGGCGGTTTCCGTTTCCAACTGGAATAAAATCTTGATAAATTTCTACCATGTTCTGCACTCCCTTTTGCTAGATTGAATTGATCTTTCTCATCAATTGGTGGCGTTCGTAAGACAACATGAGTTTGTTTTAGTGATAAGACTATGGTAAAATTTGAATTCAATCACTCATTTTAGTAGTGGAAAACGTAAAAATGAAGAAAAAAACAGGAATTAATTCCATTTTTCCTTGATTTTATGTTAAAATTGTTAAAAATAAGCCGATAATAAAAGTAAGCAATAGCTCAATTAGCTATTTAGTCCTATATGGACTTTTCTTTTACGCCAAAAACAGAACATACGTTTGCTTGGAGGTTTTTAAATGACTGGATTTTTAACCCATTTAGAAGAAGAGATTAAACGGTTATATGCCAAACTACAAATAAGCGGTCCTGCTTATAGAGACATGCAAAGGATCGCTTCTGAATTTCATGTATGGGTCCACTATGAGGATACTGGCAGCATGATGATCAAACATCAAGGTCTTTACAGTATTATATTAAACAGATCTCTATCGTCAGAGGAACAATGGCAGGATTTTGCCCACGAGCTTTGTCATGTGCTGAAGCATGCAGGCAATCATTTCAAGATGCACAAACTCTTTCGAGAACTGCAAGAGTTTCAGGCTAAACAATTCATGTATCACTTTTGTGTACCGACCTTTATGCTGATGCAAATGAAGCTTCCAAACCTTCGGCAGCAAGCCATTTTGCAGATTGCGCAAACATTTCACGTCACCTGGGCTTTCGCTGAAAAGCGGCTGGCCTTATTCGAACAACGGAAAGCAGGCATTCGCTTTCAACAAGAGTTTACATCTTATTTAATGAAAGCCGAAAAGGTCGCGGAAAAAGAAGCTGTTTATCAAACGTAAGCCTCTCTGCATAGGAGACCAGGCGTTTACTCATACAGGTTTAATACTTGCTTGAGTACATTTGTGTACCGATAAAATTGCTCATTTTGCGTTTCACGGCGATAGCGCCGTCTGAAATCTTGAAAGAATGCTCTTCTTTGCGCCTGACTGATTTCAAGTTGTACACTTTTTCCCGTCAGACATTGATTATTAATATTGTGAGGATGTGTTCCAGAATAACGATCAGATTCAGATAGCAGCACTGCTTGGAAGCCATTAAGCGTTAAACGTTTCACTGTTTCCGCCGCTCTTTCTCTGTCTGTCCCGCCCACTAATGTTTGAAGCATCTCCGTTTCCCCGTAGCCATGGAGCGCAAACGTGTAATGATGGGTATGCACTAGAGAAAGGCAGACCGGCTCATCGAAACGTGTGCTTGTAATGTGAAGCACATGATTGCCTTTCACTTTAAGGCCTTCAAATAAATACATAGACTGATCACTTGCGATTTCATGAATGAGCTCACTCACGCCAGATTCAATTCCTCCGGCATGAGGAGATAAAACCAAAAGCTGGTCACCTTTCCGCTCGTGAAGAATTTGATAATCGATTCCTTCTCTTTCATGAGCGGAAAGCTCTTCATAACTTTGATATGTATCAATGATTTGCGTCATTCCATCTTCCCCATTTCTCTATATGAGCATAAGTCTACTGATCTTAAATTCTTTTGTAAAGGGATTTCGAATGACCTATCGACATGAAACATCCTTAAATTTTCCTTATATTTACGGCTATCTGTTGAATTTTGAGAAAAAATGACCGATAATTGAAATGAATAGAACTTTTGGACTATATGAATCTTTTTGCATTCTCTCTCATAAATTAGAAATATTGTGATCTACATCTGGAGGAATTCATGTTAAAAAAGAAAACCACCATCACCCTTGTCATCTTATTCCTTAGCTTCGCTGGCATCATTTACTGGAAATGCTTTTCTCTTCAAGGCGTATCTCACGGAACCTTTATCCGCTCGATGACATCACCAGACGGAACATATATCATCAACACCTATCGACATAGCGGAGGGAAACTAAAGGAGAACGCAGTTAGAGCAGAAATTGAAAACAAACTCACCCACCGAAAGAAAACGATTTACTGGAAATACCCTGATAAAGACCCCCTCATCAAATGGAAAAATGGACAGCTTGTTCAAATCGGGCATGAATTTTTAAATGTGGTAAAGGGTGAAACATACGATTATCGCTTTGATCGGAACAAAAGAAAATAGCGTATTAAAAAAACGAATCCCTCTTGGATTCGTTTTTTACGTAGACATCAGATGCTGCATAAATTCTTTCATTTCTTTACTTACGCTCGTCAGTCGTTCCACAATTTCACTAAACTCTGTTACAAGTAAAGCCTGCTCTGCTGATGAACCTTTCATATGTCCCATACTCTCAAGTAATGTATGTATATTGGAGGAAATTCCTTGCAATGAGCTTTCGATATTTTCTGTTGCACGTGAAGTTTCACTTGAAAGCTTTTGAACCTCACTGGCTACAACACTAAAACCAGCCCCTTCTTTTCCTGCCCTGGCTGCTTCGATTGACGCATTCAATCCTAGCAAACTCGTTTGTTTCGAAATCCCTTTAATCATCTTTGTAATATCGGATGTTTTTTTCGAGCTTTCAAGTGTTTGCTGCGTTTGTAAGGTCATTTCCTCACTTGTCGCAGAAAGCTCCTCTGAATGCGCCGCCACCACATGCACCTTTTCTTGAATACTATGAATGATGTCATTTAATGACTCCATATATGCTTCAAGCTCTAATTGATTTTTAAGCGGAAAACCTAAAGCGAGTGCGCCGATCACTTGTTGATTTTCATCAAAAATTGGCAGCCCCATTGCATTTAACGGTATTCCGTAAACCGATTCAGGCACAAACATACTTGATGTCTCACCTCTAAGCGCTTTTTTCATATTTAAATCATCTGGTTTAATAAGTTCTCCAGCACGAATTTGAAAATCCACATCTTTCGATGGCAAATACAGCAAGAATTTCTCTCGATCAATGACACCCATCGTCACTTCGTTTTTTAAAATCTGCATCATATAAGGTGCTGCTGTCACAATACTCTGTAGTATATCCAATTTCTCTACCCCCTTATATAGTTTATCGGTCGTTCTTCTTAAATTAATAGTTACTTTTTAAAAATAATAATAATGATTGAAGAAATTCTTCATATTTACGAGTAAAAAGAAGTACGTTTCCTTTCTATATTCAAGCGGAAATTTGCTATAATTAATGAATCAACATATGATGAAATGGTCATGTAACCATTTTGTGTATTCAATGGAGGCGCATGTTTTGACACAACCCATGAAATATGAGCGGGCAATCGTCATTGGCGGAGGTATCACCGGGATGCTCGCTGCAAAAGTTTTATCAACGTTTTATCATCAAGTATTGATTATTGAAAAGGATGAACTGCCGGACTCTCCTGAGAATCGTCTCGGCACTCCTCAAGCCTTTCATCCACATAGATTGCTGCCACTTGGCAAGCAAATCGTTGAACGGCTATTTCCTGGTTATACAAAAGAGTTACTGGCAATGGGCGGATTTAATACGATGCATCAAACCTCTCGATTTATTACAAAAGATGGCGAATTAACGCTCACTGATAGAGAAGAAACCGCCGTCACAAGACGCGCAATGCTAGAGTGGGTATTGATGCAAAGAATGGTAACAGAGGAACGCGTGCAGTTTTTAGAAAAACATGAAGCCATCTCCCTTCAGTTTAAAAAGGGAACTAATCAAGTCATGGGGCTTATCGTGAAGGACCGGCAAGTAAAACCTGGCAGCATTCATGAAATGAAAGCGGACTTAGTAATTGATACGTCTGGAAGAATGTCTAAATTGCCAAAATGGCTGAAAGACGCTGGACTCACCTTACCACAGACTGATGAGTTAAGTGTGTTTCTAGGCTACAGCACAAGATACTATCAAATACCATCAGGTGCGCCACCCCTGCAATCAATGGTTGTAGTTGGCCAACCAGACAAGCAAATCCCAACAGGACTGTTTGAACGGGTAGATCATGATTTAGTAGCTGTGCTTCTTTCTGCAGCCGGCGGTTCACATTATCCAACAACGGATGCTGATCAGTTTGATTCAGAAACCGCTGCTCTGAGCGATCCCGCGATAACAGAAGCCATCACCCATTTAACGCCCTTTACAAAACCAAAAGGATTTAGAGTTCCTTCTTGCGTAAGACATCACTATGAACATATGCAGGATTGGCCAAGTGGATTATTGGTGATGGGCGATGCCTTATGTACGTTAGATCCCATTCATGGTCAGGGTATGACCAAAGCAGCTCTTGAAGCACAAACACTTGACCGTATGCTCAAACAAGCACAAAACAATGAGCGGCTGTCTTTTGAAAAGGACACATTACAACAAATGCAGCAAGCGAGTGATCTTGGCTGGTGGCTTTGTGCAATTGCTGATATGGTTTGGGACGGTGTCGAGTTAAAAGGAGAAACAACCATACCCCACTTGACGTTCCTACAGGAATTTTTAAATCGCTACGTACAATACGCCATTGTCACAAAACAGCCTGAACGTCTTGAGGTGTATCACCGAATGCATTCTTTCTTAACAGAACCGAGAGAAATCATCAACTTAGAACAGCTGCACGACATGATTCAAGCTGACACCTCAGGAGAAACCGCCGAATGGTGGAAGCAATGGGATCAAAAGAACGATGAAGGCAACCGAGCTTTTTTCCATGAAGCGGTTCCTGACTTTCGTCTAGAGCACTTGCTGTCATTTGATTGAACTAAAAAAAGCCCCTTTATTGGGGCTTTTTCATTAACGTAATAATTGAAGTACGTTTTGTGGCTGTTGGTTTGCTTGTGCTAACATTGCTTGAGATGCTTGAGAAAGAATGTTGTTCTTTGTGAACTCACTCATTTCTTTCGCCATGTCAACGTCACGGATACGAGACTCAGCAGCTGTTAAGTTTTCAGCAGAAGCACCAAGGTTGTTGATTGTGTGCTCTAGACGGTTTTGAACTGCACCAAGTTTAGCACGTTGAGCAGATACTTGGTTGATAGCTGCATCAACAATTTTTAGTTGAGTATCAAAACCAACATCTTCTGCTTTTGCATCATTGTCAGCAAATTTTCTTACATCGATGTCTTTAACAGCTTGATTTTCTACAATTTCCCCATCAGTTTTAACTCCTAATGCATCAGTACTCATTTTTTCAATATTAACTGAAATTTGTTGAGTTGCGTTAGCACCGATTTGGAATACTAAAGCATTACCAGTAGCTGGAGTTGGAGTTGCATCTGGATCATCTGGATCTGGAGCTGCTGCATCCTCTCCTGCTTTAAACGTACCATCTAACAATTTTTTACCGTTAAACTCTGTACGATTTGAGATACCATCTACTTCTTCTTGTAATGCTTGAATCTCATCTTGAATAGATTGAAGATCCGTATCTTTGTCTTGTGTACCAGTGTTTCCAGCTTGAATAACTAGTTCACGAACACGTTGAAGGATTGAGTGAGTTTCAGTCAATGCACCTTCAGCTGTTTGGATAAGAGAGATACCGTCCTGTGCGTTTTTAGATGCCATTTCTAAACCGCGGATTTGTCCACGCATTTTTTCAGAAATTGCTAGACCTGCAGCGTCATCTCCTGCACGGTTGATTTTAAGACCAGAAGAAAGTTTCTCCATGTTCTTTTGCCCTGCTCCATTGTTTGCAGACAAACGGTTCAGAGTGTTAAGTGCTGCGATATTGTGGTTAATTCTCATTTCCTATTACCTCCATGTGTTTGAACCAATTAGACATCCATGTCCAAAAGTTCTAAAACAGATTTTTTTGTAAGCCTTACATTCCCTTTATCGAACCATAATAGAGAATGTTTAACAAAAAAGGATCAAATAAGGAAAAAGACTTATTCGTTATGATCGTTTCGCTAGAGAATACTTTAATTTGAGGACTTTTTTCACATTTTACAAAAATGACTTAAGAATCATAAAAAGAGAAATTCGAAGAACAAGACATAAAAAAAAGCCCCATAAAGGGGCTTTTCATTAACGTAGTAATTGAAGTACGTTTTGTGGCTGTTGGTTTGCTTGTGCAAGCATTGCTTGAGACGCTTGAGAAAGAATGTTGTTCTTTGTGAACTCACTCATTTCTTTCGCCATGTCAACGTCACGGATACGAGACTCAGCAGCTGTTAGGTTTTCACCAGAAGCACCAAGGTTGTTGATTGTGTGCTCTAGACGGTTTTGGACTGCACCAAGTTTACCACGTTGAGCAGATACTTGGTTGATAGCTTCATCAACAATCTTTAATTGCGCATCAAAACCTACATCAGCTGCAGTTGAAGCATTATCAGCAAACTTTGTAACATCGATATCTTTCACGGAATGAAGAGCTGCAATAGAACCATCAGCTTCTTTAATTCCTAATGCACTTGCAGCCATACTTTCAATGTTTACTCCAATTTGTTGAGTTGCATTAGCACCAATTTGGAAGATCAAACTTGTTGTAGTTGCAGGAGTACCAGTGTTCTTAAATGTACCATCTAACAATTTTTTACCGTTAAACTCTGTACGATTTGAGATACCATCTACTTCTTCTTGTAGAGCTTTAATCTCGTCTTGAATAGATGTAAGATCAGTAGCTTTATCCTGTGTCCCAGTGTTTCCAGCTTGTACGACTAGTTCACGTACACGTTGAAGGATTGAATGAGTTTCAGTCAATGCACCTTCAGCTGTTTGGATAAGAGAGATACCGTCCTGTGCGTTTTTTGAAGCCATTTCTAATCCGCGGATTTGTCCACGCATTTTTTCAGAGATTGCAAGACCTGCTGCGTCATCTCCTGCACGGTTGATTTTAAGACCAGAAGAAAGTTTCTCCATGTTCTTTTGGCTTGCACCGTTGTTTGCAGACAAACGGTTTAAAGTGTTAAGTGCTGCGATATTGTGGTTAATTCTCATTTCCTATTACCTCCATGTATGTGGGACCTGACAGACGTCCTTGTCTGAAAAAAGTCCTTTTTCTAGAGTTTATATACTCTAACAATTCTTTTATCGGATTATTTTATAGGAAGTTTAGCATTTTTCATAAATTTATTAACAAATTTATAAGCCTTAGTTCATGATTTAACTCTACACCACCAATTGGGGGATCCAGTTAGAAATTTTATTATTTTTAACGCTGTAACTAAAGTACGACTACACATCGAATGATTCCAAGATATAATTGCCTTCATGAATAATTTAGAAAAACAAAAAAAGCCCCATAATGGGGCTTTTTATTAACGTAATAATTGAAGTACGTTTTGCGGCTGTTGGTTCGCTTGTGCAAGCATTGCTTGAGACGCTTGAGAAAGAATGTTGTTCTTTGTGAACTCACTCATTTCTTTCGCCATGTCAACGTCACGGATACGAGACTCAGCAGCTGTTAAGTTTTCAGAAGATGCACCAAGGTTATTGATTGTGTGCTCTAGACGGTTTTGGACCGCACCAAGTTTAGCACGTTGAGATGAAACTTGATTGATAGCTGAATCAACAATTTTTAGTTGAGTATCAAATCCAACATCTGTTGCATCTGCTGCATTAGTTGCAAAGGCTGTTACATCTAAATCTTTAATTGATTGGTTTGCAACGATACCACCAGTTCCATTATCAACACCCAATGCATCTGCACCCATATCTTGGATGTTCACTTTAATTTGTTGGGTTGCATTAGCTCCAATTTGGAAAACTAAAGATGGGTCAGTATTTACTGGTGGGGTAGAAGCTTTAAAAGCACCATTTAAAAGTTTCTTACCATTGAATTCTGTGCGATCAGAAATACCATCAATCTCTTCAATTAAAGCATCCATTTCGTCTTTAATTGCAGTTAAGTCTTCACCTTGCTGTGTACCAGTATTTCCAGCTTGAACGACTAGTTCACGTACACGTTGAAGGATGGAGTGAGTTTCAGTCAATGCACCTTCAGCTGTTTGGATAAGAGAGATACCGTCTTGGGCGTTTTTTGAAGCCATTTCTAATCCACGGATTTGTCCACGCATTTTTTCAGAGATTGCAAGACCTGCTGCGTCATCTCCTGCACGGTTGATTTTAAGACCAGAAGAAAGTTTCTCCATGTTCTTTTGGCTTGCACCGTTGTTTGCTGATAAACGGTTTAATGTGTTAAGTGCTGCGATATTGTGGTTAATTCTCATTTCCTATTACCTCCATGTATGTGGGACCTGACAGACGTCCTTGTCTGAAAAAAGTCCTTTATTCTAGGGCTTATCAACCCTGATATTTAAAATATCGGTCCGTTCTAAAGAAAGTTTAGTTTTTATCAAACTTTCATCTTAATTTTAATATGAATTTAAAATCTTTTTATATCTAAATCAATTTAAAAAAGCCCCATTAAGGGGCTCTTCATTAACGTAGTAATTGAAGTACGTTTTGTGGCTGTTGGTTCGCTTGTGCAAGCATTGCTTGAGACGCTTGAGAAAGAATGTTGTTCTTTGTGAACTCACTCATTTCTTTCGCCATGTCAACGTCACGGATACGAGACTCAGCAGCTGTTAAGTTTTCAGAAGATGCACCAAGGTTATTGATTGTGTGCTCTAGACGGTTTTGGACCGCACCAAGTTTAGCACGTTGAGCAGATACTTGGTTGATTGCAGAATCAACAATGTTTAATTGCTCATCAAAACCACCAGCAGCAGTAGCAGCTACATCTGCAAATTTAGTCACATCAATGTCTTTAACACTTTGACCAGTAACAATTACTCCAGCATTTTTTGCACCAATTGCATCCGCACCCATGTCCTCGATATTAACACCAATTTGTTGAGTTGCATTAGCACCAATTTGGAAAGTCAAACTTTTTGTAGTTGCAGGATCACCAGTATCTTTAAACGTACCATCTAACAATTTTTTTCCGTTAAACTCTGTACGATTTGAGATACCATCTATTTCTTCTTGTAGAGCTTTAATCTCATCTTGAATAGAAGTAAGATCCGTACCTTTATCTTGTGTCCCAGTGTTTCCAGCTTGAACTACAAGCTCACGTACACGTTGAAGGATTGAATGAGTTTCAGTCAATGCACCTTCAGCTGTTTGGATAAGAGAGATACCGTCCTGTGCGTTTTTTGAAGCCATTTCTAATCCTCGGATTTGTCCACGCATTTTTTCAGAGATTGCAAGACCTGCTGCGTCATCTCCTGCACGGTTGATTTTAAGACCAGAAGAAAGTTTCTCCATGTTCTTTTGGCTTGCACCGTTGTTTGCAGATAAACGGTTTAATGTGTTAAGTGCTGCGATATTGTGGTTAATTCTCATTTCCTATTACCTCCATGTATGTGGGACCTGACAGACGTCCTTGTCTGAAAAAAGTCCTTTATTCTAGGGCTTATCAACCCTGACACTTCTATTATCGGAAGTGGTTATAGGATGTTTAGCAGATTTTTTAATAGATATCATATTTTTTCATGACATTGATCCTAATTTTAACAATTTTACAAATATAAGAGCTGCTGATCTATTATCAGCAGCTCTATCGTTTTTGAATATCAGTATTGCTTGATATCAAACATTAAGATATTTTGGTACACAACGTAATCCTTCTTACTTGTGAAAGGACCTTTATTGTGTTCATCATTGATTTCATAGAAGTTCATACCAATTCCAAAGCTTCTTTCTTTGTACCAGTTAAGAAAATCGTTGATTTCTTTCATTGAGAGCAGATATTCCTTTTGCAGTCCATTGATCATGGTTATAGAAAGTATACCTTTCGCAGTTTCTTCTCCAGGTTTTGTTCCATCCTGATCTTTTGGTTCTTCCGTGGATCCATCACCAGGTTTTGTTCCGTCTTGATCTTTCGGTTCTTCCGTGGATCCATCACCAGGTTTTGTTCCGTCTTGATCTTTCGGTTCTTCCGTGGATCCATCACCAGGTTTTGTTCCGTCTTGATCTTTTGGTTCTTCCGTGGATCCATCACCAGGTTTTGTTCCGTCTTGATCTTTCGGTTCTTCTGTTGCATCTTCATCTGGCTTTGCTTCATCTTCAGTTATTTGCAAGTCACTTAATGGAATAGAAATCACTGATTTGTAATCACTTTTTGCAGAAAAATTTCCCATATAATATGAGTAGTTACGTCCGCCAATGACATACAATTGGTCATCAACAATTGCTGCGACAGCTGATACTCTACCTTCTGGTAAATCATACGCTGAATTTTTAAATTGACCATCTTTCGGATTGAAAATTTGAACTTTATTCAGCATTTCACTTGAACGATCACCAGTCCGCTGTCCACCAATAACGAAGAATTTCTCATTATATGTTTCGTAGGCTGGTTCAAATACATATGAAGTTAAGTCACTATCTTTTAATTTACTCCATTTATCTGTTGAAATATCATACTGGAACAAAGATCTTTCTCTACTATGCCCAATAGAATTTTCTCCACCTGCAACATATATTTTGCCGTCAATTGCAGAAATGGCTCTCCCATTTCGAGGTGGTAAAGCCGATGAGTCCAAACTCTTCCATTCACCAGTGGCAGTATTGAATTGATAGACATTATTTTTATAAGAGTTTTTTGAAGAGACAATATATATATTCTCTTTCACTGCAACTGCGTACAAAGTTCCCTTGCTATAAGTTGAAAAAACATGATCTCTTGGAATTTGAATCGGTTCTTCAGCCCACTGATCAAGTTCTGCATCATAAATATCAATCGTATTATAGGATACTTTAGTATCTTCGTTAATCCCGCCTATTAAATAGATTTTTTTACCTACAGTAGCATATGTTCCACCTGTTCTATATCTTGGCATACTTGCTTTCTCTTCCCACACATCTTTCTTAGGGTCATACATAAAAGTTTGGTTGTTTAATTTATTTTTTTCACTTGCTCCACCAAACACATAAATCTTTCCATCAACAACTCCCACACTAGCATTAATACGTTCTTCTGGTAAATCAGCTCGTTTCGTCCATCCAGTTGAATTTTCAGCTGCATTCGCTTTGAATGGATTAATGGTACTTATTAAAAGAAGTACCAAGATAAATAGTAAAAATCTTTTTTTCATTTTTTCTTCCTCCAGTTCATGACATTCCCTCCTTTTACCATCCTTATTTTTACTTTTTTTATCATTAAAGGTTATTATTAATCAATTTTTATGATGAAATCCTCACACATACATCACCGGCGTCGATATTTTAATAATCTTCCCGCCCCGACGATAAAACCTAGGAACGCGGCGGCTTAAAGTGGCGACAACTTCGTAGTTGATCGTATTGAGCATTTCAGCAATTTCATCGACAGAAATTTCTCCGCCCTTTTGACGACCGTAAATAACGACTTCCTCGCCTTGTTTTGCTTTCATTTCTCCTAAACTGATCATCGTCATATCCATTGTGACTCGGCCAGCAATCGGCATTCGTTTTCCGCGGAAAAGCATAAATCCTCGATTTGATAAGGCTCGTGAGTACCCATCTGCATATCCGATTGGTATGGTCGCAATAACTTCATCAGGTTTTGCTACATAGGTTGCCCCATAGCTGACGGTCCTTGGCTTAGTCACCATTTCCTTCACGAACGCAATCCTTGCTTTTAAACTGAGAGCGGGCTCTAGCTTAACAGCGTCTAAACTCTCAATGTATTGCGAGGGGTACAGTCCATATAGCCCGATGCCGAGCCTAATCATATCTGCACTAAATTCAGGAAACGCGATGGCAGCTGCTGTATTGTTCATATGTACCGTGGGCAATGTAATGCCTTGTTTTTTTAAGAAACGAAGAAAATCAATAAAAATGCTGTGCTGAAGCAGTGTGAAATCAGGGTCAGGCTCATCCGCAGTGGAAAAATGCGTAAATATTCCATCCCATCTCAGGTTTTCACTCTCTTCAAGCGCCCTCACCACCTCTAACAGCTCTTCCTTTGTCCGTACACCTAATCGTCCCATCCCCGTATCGACATTGACATGAATCCCAAGCCGGGGCAGACTTTCTTCTTCTGCTAAAATCTCATTTGCTTGAACAATCCAGTCTTCACGAAGGCCGGAGAGGTCAATTCTCCAGGTTGCAGCCCTTTTCACACAGTCGAGCGGGGTAAATCCAAGGACGAGAATCGGTGCTTCAATTTTTGCTCTCCGCAATACAATGCCTTCTTCCAAGCTGGCAACTGCAAGCTCTGTCGCACCGCTTTCTAATGCCTGCCGCGCAACCTCCACGGAACCGTGCCCATATGCATTCGCCTTTACGACAGCCATGATCTTACTTTTCTTTGGAATATGCGCTTGAATGGCTTCGATATTTCTTTTAATCGCGTCAAGATTGACCTCGATCCAGACTTCCCTGCAAAGCTTTTGCATGTATGTTTCCTCCTCATCACATGAGTCATTTCGATATCAATGTTCGTTTCTTATCTAGTCTATCTTTATTCATTTTTGAGAAAAACATTCAACCGCAATGACTGGACCAGCTTTGACTTGATTGACATAAAAAAAGAAACCACCTCAAACTGTGATTTCTTCTTTAATCCGCAGATTTCATCATTGAATCAATTTCATGATAAATCTCCTCCAGATTTTCTCGTTCAGTCAAATATTCGGCAGTGCTCTTACGAACAGGCACATCAAATTTTAGAAAGGTGAGCGTGATCGTTGATGATTCCTGATCATTCATAGTTAATCTCAATTCAAGTGTCGAGATCTCTTCATTATTATCACTCTCAGTAGATTGTTCAATCTGTACACCATCTTCTAACATGTCAACTTGTTTCAACTCTTTCAAGGAAAGCTCAGTGACTTCAAACCTGAATTTTCGAAATAAGCCGCCAGGTTGATGTGTAATAAAGCGCATGACCTTTCGCACATCATCAATCAAAACAAAACCTTTATCCACATTTTGTGAAAAGATGTATGTTGAAGCCTGAAAGCCGTCTTCTTGAAAAAGCATCATCATTTTATCTAATAATATGTTTGGATCATTCTTTTCTTTTTGTCTTTGTAATCTACTAACTATGAATAAAATGACCATTCCCCCGATGATGCTGAGAGCCGTCCCCAACCCATTCCCTACATCTACGAAAACAGTAAAGCCTAAAATAGCAACAATATAAGCGATTACAATACCTATGATGAATACCACATCGAGCTCTCCTGTCTGAATCTTCATTGTTATATTGGTTTAGCCATAGTATAGCATCTGGATTTTGATCGAAAAAAAATCTACTATAGACTAAACAGATACTACATTCATTTCACTTTTCAAATAGAAAGGATTTTTATGATGAACCTCTACACGACAGACGAAATCATTGATGCTCTTTATAAAGCATGGTCTTCTCAATCTAGTTCAAAATGGAGTAAAGACAACCCGGCAAACGGACAATGTGGCGTCACTTCTTTAGTCGTACATGATCTTTTAGGCGGAAAAATAAACAAAACTGCATTACCCAACGGATGGCACTTTTACAACGTAGTGAATGGAACAAGAATCGACTTTACTTCTGCACAATTCTCTGAGGAAATCGTTTATATGGATGTACCTTCAAATCGAGAAGAAGCATTTCAAGATACGAATGAGGATCAGTATCGTTATTTAAAGGAGCGAGTCGTAGAATATTTAAACATTTCATATTCATGAAAACAGACCATAAGAGGTCTGTTTTCATTGCAGTTCAATAAAGTGTTTAAAAGATAGGTAGTAAGAACTCACACACGCCTTCTTCTTCTCTATATCTCTCCATAATAGGTACCTGACGCGTGTTCAATTGATTGTGTTGGATCATTTGAGGCAATTGTCTCCAAAATAAATTCACTTTTTCGGTTGTATGTGTCACTGTAAACACAGCATACTTTCCCCCTTCAAAATGACCAGTCTGAACCATTTGATCATTTGAGAAATCTCTATTTGTCATAAGCATGAGGTCGTATCTGCATTTTTCTGATGGAATTTTTCCAGGATCATCTTGAGGAACACCATATATACCATATTCCTTTAATTCATCATTTAATTGATGTTGCTTGATCCATTTCTTAAATCTCTTCATCATCTCAAGATTCTCTTTGCTGCCATATGATCCTATATTTCTCATATACACCATTTTCATATTCGTTATCATTTCAATTTTGTAATTCATGATTTCCCTCCAACTCGTATTGGAAGACTGGCCAATCATTCCTTACAACCAACGGTAACATCCTTTAAAATAGAATGCAGTAGGATATTAAAAATAATGTAATGTGCGATCTAGTTCATACATGTTCTCTGTCATTTTTAAAATAAAAAAGAACGGACTTTAGCCGCTCGCTCGTTATTGATTTTCTTTTGAAGATTTAGCATTGAGAAAGACGACAATCAAATAGATGATTGTTCCGAAAAACAAACCATTTAACAAACTGATAAACAACATCTTACAAACTAGGCCAATATAATAAGACGCTGGCGTTCCTGGAAACACAGCCATATTAAACAAGCTAATCATAAAGGTTAAAGCAAAAAATATAATAAAAATCCTTCTAAATAATGTTGATTTTAACATTGTCATTTTTACTTCCTCCTTAATATCTTTTCTATGGAAAAAATATTCTTTATTCATAGCATATATTCCGTCTTAAAATAAAAAGCCCTTAAAGGGCTTTTTATTTTATGCAGTGTAACCGATACTTGCAGTATGACCTCTCCTAGCTTCATCATGACTTGCTGTCACTTCAGATGTAAAATAACCAACAATACTGATAACGCTGATCATCACAAATACGACTGATAACGTTTTAAATTTCATACTGACAGTCCCCCCGCTTCACTTGAGTTTGGAAATAAAGAATTTTCTCATAAAAAAGCATCGCATTGTCTTTATCTCCCATTTCATTATAATATTTTATTTTGCAGCGTCTTTTGCTAAATCTTCTAGATCAGGATACATTGACTTTATTTCTAGCAATTCCATTATTTTTTCCAACTGCTCAAAATTGTTGTCAACGTATAGTGATCTTAAAAATTTGAATATCAATAACAGTACATGGTCTTTCAGTTTTTCAGATAGTTCTATGCCGTTATTTAAAGCATATATACCTAAATCCTGTTCTTTCTTTTTGAAGTAGGCTTTTGACAACATAATAAGCGGGTCTAAGATTCTATTTAAATGTTCGTATCCCTGCTCTCTAAATGCTCGAATTGAGTCATTAAAGTGAATTATTGCTTGGGCTATTTCTTTGTTATGAAAATAACTCAACCCTAAATTATAGAGTGCTGATCCTTTTAATCGTTTTGTTGAGTTGTCGGCGGCTTTTTCTAGTGCGTGTTGAAAATGGGGTATTGCTTTTTCGGGGCAGCCCATATCTATGTAGTTTAATCCAATCACAAAAGAACATTGTATTTCTCTTACTGTGTATGTATCTTTTTCTCGATAACATTCTATTGCCTGTGCGATATGGTGCATGGACATGTGGGTTTGTTTCATGTGGTAATAGATTTCAGCCATCTTGTAATTGAACTCGGCCCGTTCAATATCGTCACTGACAAGAGACAGCTTTTTTTCTGCCCGTTTATAGAAGGTAATCGCATTTAGGTATTCATAGTTTTCGAATTCATACATGCCGTAGAAAAAATTGAAGTAATACTCGAGCAATCCTGTTAATTTCTCTTGGTCCCTTTTGATCTTCATTGCGAGTTCCTTGAAGTTGGCCCGCTCTTTCCCATTTTCTAAAGGATTCAAGTAATCAAGCATTAATTTATGTCTGAACTCCATGAGTGAGAAATACAATAATAAATCTTGATTTTCTTCCATATGATCAAGCATTGATTTGATTTCCTCTTTATATGCTTCGGCGTCCGGTACGTTAAATCTTTGAATATGATAATACCATTCATTGATTTTCAAACCGACGTGAGAAGAAAGCACTTTCTCCATCAGTCCTTACCCCTTCCTCTATTTTCCCTATAATGACATATATTATCATTTTATGAACCATTCGACACCGAAAAGAAACCGCAAAAAAGCCCTATAAAGGGCCGTGTGAATGATAAGATAAAATGACTTCTATTCATAAATAAGCACCCAGTATTCTGCCCCAGGTTCTCCTTCTTCTACAACAGCCTTCCAGCCTCTTTTTTGATAAAAAGATAAAGCTTTGTGATTTTCGGAGACACATTTGAGGGTGACCGGTGTTCCCAAAACGTTGATCGCTTGTTTGAGCAGCAGATCTCCAGCCCCTTGGCCCGCAGCTTCTGGATGTACAAACAAGAGGTGAATAAATCGATCGGGTACATATAGAGAAATGAATCCGAGGATTTTATTGTTCTCCTCAGCTAAGAAAATTTGCTCTTCCTGCGTATCTTGATCAAAATCTTGCAGATTGAGTTCTTCTGGATTGAGCCAGTGAAAGCTTTGGCGCCGGGATTCTAAATAGATTTGTCTTAATTCTGGATAATCTTCTATGCTTGCTTCTCTAATCAACATCGCAACATCCCCTATGTTTTTTATTTGAATGTTAATTCGCCTCTAGAACGCGTTTTGCCTGTATTATGCCTGCCAGTAACAATTGATCACTGAACTGCAAATCATTGACAGCACGTGCAAGAGCAATTGTACCAATCATGCTGCTTACTAGTGCGTAACTCGTAGAGAGATCTATGTTTCCAGCATCAGCTATAAACTCCATAAATCGTTTCAATTCATCGGTATAAGCATTCCGTACCTCTTGCGATAATTGAGCAATTTCTCCTGCCAGCGCAGGCAGTATACAGCCGACCTCCGTCTGATCACGGTGAACCGAACTTAAATAGAATTCAATGATCGTCTGAATTTGAGGCTGATCTGCTTTCTTGTCTGCAACACTTTGCAGCAGTTTGATCGTATCAGTGATAGCAAAATGAAAAGACTCTATCACCAACTGATCCTTGTTCTTAAAGTGAGCATAAAACCCCCCATGAGTTAGGCCTGCTCCTTTCATAATGAATGGCAAACTGATATTACGAACGCCATTTGTTCGAAATGCTCGTGCAGCACTTGCAATGATCTGCTCTCTCACTTTTGACTTATGACCTTTTGGATAAGGCATCCCTCTACCTAACCTCCTTCTTATCAAAATATTATATTCATCATATTATCTTGTGTCAATTGACTGAAATCCATCTTTGCTCACTCAGGTGGGATTGACTTCATTAAAATATGATGACTATAATATATTATGATCATCATATTTTAAAGTTGGAGGTGCAAGAAATGATTCATTTAGACACAGTAGATACATTAGTAATTGGATCAGGTCCGGGAGGCTATGTGGCGGCATTACGTTCAGCTCATCTCGGCATGAAGACAGCGATTGTAGAGCGTGATCAGTTAGGTGGAGTATGCACCCATGTAGGCTGTATCCCTTCTAAGGCGCTAATAGCAGAAGCAGAGCGGTTCAAGCTCCGCACACAATGGGGTGGTTTTCAAGAAGGCGGCTCTTTCAAGGAAGCTCAAGCGTTCAAAAAAGCGGTTGTGGACAAACAAGCGGGAGGCGTACAATTTTTATTAAAGTCAGCGGGAGTTACCATACTGGAAGGCGATGCAAGTTTGATCGATCAGCATACAGCAGTCATTCAACATGCCGAAAAAGGTAAAAAGCAAATCAACTTCAAACACCTTATACTAGCAACCGGCTCCCGTCCAATTGAAATTAAATCACTCCCTTTCGGTGGTCGTATATTGTCTTCCACTGAAGCACTATCCCTTCCCGAGATCCCTAAAAGCCTTGTCGTAGTTGGGGGTGGTTATATTGGGGTTGAATTAGGACAGATGTTTGCTAGGTTTGGAACAAAAGTCACCATCTTGGAAGGCGGCAATCAAGTATTGCCTGGCTTTGAAAGTGAGCTTGTCTCGCCTGTCGTTCGTCAATTGAAAGAAGATAAAATCACGCTGATTACAGGAGCAAACGTCACAGATGCCGAGCAGCGTATGAGCGGAATTGATCTTCATTATGAGAAACAGAAAGAAAGCTACACGGTGAAAGCGGAATATGCACTGATTACTGTCGGAAGAAAACCGAATACAGATGGAACATTAGGTCTTGATTCTATCGGGTTGTCTATTCCTTCTCACGGACGAATTGAAATTGATGAACAATGCAGAACATCCATCCCGCACATATATGCGATTGGTGATATCACAGAGGGGCCTGCTTTGGCTCATAAAGCTTCCTATGAAGCAAAAGTTGCAGCAGAAGCAATCGTTGGTAAACCTTCGATAATAGACTATAAAGCGATCCCACTTGTTGTTTTTTCCAGCCCAGAATTGACGAGTGTTGGACTAAGCGAAACAGATTGCAAGCAAAAATCCATTCCGACTGTCATTGGGAAAGCAATGTTCTCCATTAATGGCCGAGCGCTTGCATTAAAAGAACCAGAAGGTTTTGTGAAGATTGTAGCCCATGCTGAATCTGGTCTTATTCTAGGGGCACAAATCGTAGGGGCTGAAGCATCTACTCTTATATCAGAACTAGCTCTCTCTATTGAAGTTGGCGCTACAGCAGAAGATTTAGCAATGACGATTCATCCTCACCCAACATTAGGTGAAATGATCATGGAAGCTGCAGAAATGGCTACCCGTAAAGTTGAAAAATATCTTGCAAGATAATTCGTTCATGTGCAGCTTCTAAAAAAATAACCGCCATAGCCTATTTAATTAGGAATAGGCTATGGCGGTTTCCATTGTGCAATGATATAAAAGCGCCGATCAATTGATCTTTAATTCGATCCCACTTCGCGTTTTTTACCAAGATTCATGGATAACTGAACGCCAATCATCAGCATGACGATGACAACCATTGCCACAATAGAAGCATAAAAATGTCCGCTTAGATCGAAAACCAAGCCAATGAAAAATGGACCGAATCCACCTACAATGTACCCGCCCATCTGCGACATCGCTGACCAGGTTCCGGCTTCCTCTGGAGTATTCGTCTCCATAATCGGGAGCATAAGCGCTAAAGGAAATAATCCACCTGCACCCATACCTAGGAAAATGACGGCTGGCAAGATCGGCATTGGCAGAAGAAGAAAGATAAGGCCAATAAGTTCAGACAGACTGCATAAAATGAGAAATAATTTCGGTTTTCCTAATCGAGTAACGACCGCTGGAACAAGCAGTGCCACTGGAATCTGAATGAGTGTAAATATGGTCAGCAGCATGGCAGCATATTGCGGACTGTTTCCAAAGCTAAGAGCAATCGGTGAAATCCATGCCGTCAAAGAATAAAACATACTAGACATAAAGCCAAAGAACAAAGTGAATTGAATAGCCTTTTTGTTTCTCAACGGCAATTTTAACGGCAAGGTTACATGATCACTTTGCTCATTTTTGCGAACTAAACCGACCCATAGAATAAGGGCAATCACCCCTAGAATCGCCCAGCAGGACAAAGCTAACGTAAGGTGATGCTGACTGCGTAGATAAATCGGAATGGTGAAGCCGGAAGCGAGCGCTGCACCTATTGTCATCGAAATTGAATACACACTAACAATACCAGGATTTCTCGGGAAATATTTTTTAATAAAACTAGACAATAAAGGACCCGCAAAGCTAATCCCTACCCCTCCTGCGAACGCAGTCATGAGCAGGATAGCAACCGATTGGCTTGTACCACGCAGTGCTGTGGCAATCGTGATAAGAAGAATTGAGAAAAACAGCGTTCTTTCTAAACCAAAACGCCGGCTGAGTATCGTCGCAACAGGAGCAAATACCCCCATACAAAGGACAGGCAAAGTGGTCAAAAGACTTGCTGTCAGTGCGTTTACACCAAGCTCTGATTGAATCATGCTCATCATGGAAGCCACGGACGTAATGATTGGACGTAAGTTTAATGCTGCTAAAAATAAAGCGGCTAAATAATATATTTTTTTCATCAATACCCTTCTTTCATCTCGTTAAGGTTACTTTGAGTATAAAACTGCTGCATCCATTGATCAATACAATAAATCGTATTATGATGATAGGAAAAGGCTATCATTTATGAAAGGAGGACAAATGGATACCCGGCATATTACCTATTTTATGGCTGTATATCATCATTTGCATTTTACAAAGGCTGCTGAGGAGCTAGGCATTTCACAGCCGACACTTAGCCAGCAAATTCGACTGCTTGAAGCAGAAGTTGGGATGCCGCTCTTTGATCGAATCGGCAAAAAAGTCGTGGCTACCGAAGCCGGTTCGCTGCTTTATCAATATGGCATGAAAATGCTTCAAGCTGAAAGAGATGCAAAAAATGCGATGAAAGAACTATTATCGGAAAAACGAGGAACCGTTCGTCTCGCAGTACTCCCATCCGATCTTGATTTTCAGCTGGTGCCACTTTTTGTAGAATTTAAAACACTTTACCCCGAAACCAATCTGAAGGCATATTCAAATATCTTCGTGCGTGAAGAAGTCCTTTCGCATAAAGTGGATCTCGGCATCGGGCTGCGAGGGCCTGCAGATAAGCGTCTCGTTCAAATTCCACTTGGGAGTGAGCCATACGAATTATTTGTTCATTCAAAAAGTGATTTAGCCCAAAAGAGTGAAGTGACATTGGAAGAGGTGACTCAGCATGCGTTGGTCATGTATCCGAAGGGATATCTAGGAAGGGATTTAGTAGATGACGTATGTAAAGAACAGGGTGTTGAACTAGACACTGCCATGGAGGTTGGATCCGCATTTTCGCTATTGCAGCTGGTTGAAGCCGGGATCGGTGCAACCATTCAGCCAAGAGGATTACTAAAACAACATTCGACGTGGTCCAATATTGTTTCGATTCCTATTGCTGAGCCAGCACCTGTCCGGCACTTGGAATTAATTTATTATGCAGATCGATTTGTCAGCAAAGCACAACAGCAGCTATCTGAATGGCTGATAGACTTTTTCCAAATCAAGAACAAACTAAAAGTGAGGTTAACACATGAAGAATGCAAACAGCATATTCACAAGAACAAACCGGGTTGTTATTCGCCAATTTGACAGGCAGGATATTGAAGCATTTTATCAATACCGAGCAAATCCCTCTATTGCAAAATTTCAATCTTGGGAAAACTACACGTACGAAGATGCTGAATCATTTGTTCAACATCAAATGACACAAAAACCTAATCAACCGGGGACGTGGTTTCAATACGCTATTGCCTTATCTGAATCCAATCAGCTGATAGGAGATTGCGCCATTCATACACTTGACAGTGAGCCGAGAATTGTTGAAATAGGTTTTACACTCGCGCCTGAATACCAAGGAATGGGCTATATTCATGAAGCTCTGAGTGCAATTTTCGAATATATCTTTATAACACTAAACAAACATAAAATCATTGCCTTTACAGATGTGCGCAACGAAAAATCCATTCGAGTGCTGGAACGTTTAGAAATGAGACGCGAAGGACATTTGCTGCAAAATTATATGTCGAAGGGACATTGGGTCGATGAATATCAATATGCCATGCTTCAATCTGAGTGGGCCGCCAAGCACCATTAAACATTTATTTCCTATTCAAAATCCCTAAATAAGCGCTCCACGGGCCCACATCGGTTCGATATCGTTCCGCCATGACTCGAACAATCTGGGACATATGTGTGAAGTCATGGACAACCCACGCAGAAAGTAATTCGCTCACTTTCACGACCCCAAACTCCGGGTGAACGCCCTTTTTTTCTAAATCAAGGCCTGAATGTGTCATACGCTGAATGTATGCCACATTCTCCATCCGCATATGATGAAACTCAGATAATGCTTGTTCTATCTGTCTTTCAGATTGGTTCAAATGAGAGTAGCGGTCAAACGCAGGAAATGGTGTATTCTCTCCATCAGCTAGAATCACATTTAATCGAGGAATCCAGTTGAATTTCTCTGCTTCAATCAAATGTTCAATGACTTCAACTGGATTCCACGTCCCCTCCCCTTCACGGCTGTGAAGCCAATCCTTCGATAAACCCGACAAAAGACTTTCTAACGTGTGAGGAGTTCGACTCAACATATCCAAAGCTTCATTTAAATTAAAATTCATGTGGTTGCTCCTTTATCCATTTTCTTTATTCTAATGGATTTTGGATAGATTGTAACTTATACTTCAAGACAGATAAAGAAGAAAATAAAAAGCGTTTTTGATCAACCTTCAAATAGAACTTTTCTATAATGCTGGCTAATTGCCTTTTAAGGACTTTTATTCTTTCACTATCGTTTTTTCACTGGATGAATGTCTTCTCCCAAAAGGACGATAAGAGACTCTCCACTATTTTCTAGAAACTCGGCAATCTCTTGCAGCTCTTTATTGATACGGTCATTCCTTGGCATTTCTGGATTTAACAAAAGGATTGAGTGAACAGTAGTGGCTGCTTCGTACAAGACATTTTGATCTTTTATCTGTTTGATGCATTTTTTCATACGATCGAAAAACCATTCAATCTCTTCAATGTCTTCCATTGGATAATGTGCCATTTTAAAGAGGTTCTGCTGACGAAGGTCTTGTCTCTCAAATATTTGTTCAAGCTCTTCTTTACTGACATACAAATCCGAAGATTCCTCATCAATCTCTACAACCTCGATCATCGCATCTTCAGCTGTATATAACTGCTCAATAAAATCATCGAAAGTATCCGCCAGTTTAAAATCGACTCCCATCTCTAAATCAAAATAGTGAATAGGCGGGTGTTCCTTCGTTTCTCGATAATCCATTGCGATCCATGTATCTTCTTCTCCGCTGATGATCACAAGCCCCTCCGGCAGCTCCAATTCATCACTTAACTGGGAACTATTCATGATGCCATCATCTTTGGCGATTCCTCTTAGATGGTCAAATTGAACATGATCATCTGCCCATGAGTTCGGCCGATCAGTTGGAAACGCATTACGCACTGTAAAGCCACCGTTCCATTCTAAAATGAGCTTTTTGTATGTAGCAGGTAAAGTGACACCAAGTGTCCCCTCTGCTTCACGAATTTTCTCCTCATCTACCTTTTCTAACGTGAAAGGGCTCTCTTCTTCTTTCTCCCAGAATGATTTCAAAGTGGATACCTCCCTATATCTATTGAGGTTAGTATAACATTGACCAACTGTTCAATTGCTCATTCTACTTCATAAAAAAACAGACTATTAAAGTCTGTTTTAATCTTTTCTATACGTTTTCAGAGGTTGTATTTCGATCAATTATAGTCGTATTTCGATTTGATTTTTGTTGTTCCTCCATTGTTGTATTCCGTATTGATTTTGTTCCAATGATTTTCAAAGTTTCTGCTGTTGAAACACTTAACAATACAATGGATACAATGACTAGTAATTTTTTAATAATCATACAGACACTCTCCTTTTTGAATATCATTTTGAGCTTTAAGAGCCTTTCTATAATATTCGGCAGCTTTTTCAAAGTCCCCCTTTTTTTCAGAAGATAATCCGATACTTTGAGCAAATGCCTCGACATAGACATATAGTTGCTTTTCCTCAAAATAATTTAGCACTTCCTGAATTGCTTTCTCATTAGCATTTATATAAATCGCTTTTAAAGCTTTAAATAACATCAAACACAACGAATCATTTCTCTCTAAGGAGCACTTAAGACCATCTTCTACGAGTGGAGCGGCTTCATCATGTAGACTAGACTTATACAACGACCAACTTAAACTAAATAGGGTGATTGGTTTTATATCAATACTTCGTGGTGTAATAATGTCTAAAACTTCTCTGTAGCGTATGATTGCTTCAGTGTACTTTTGTTGTCGATCATATGTATTCGCTATGTTCAATAGAATTTTAGCAATTAACATATTATCGGCGAGCTCTTCTGCTATAGAAAAAGCTGTATTTAGATGCTCTAATGACTTGTCATATCGCTTGAAATCATCATAATTTCCTGCAATAACAATCAAGCTTTGTATTTGGCGAACTTTATATTGTTCATGCTGCTTATAGATGTCTAAGGCCTTTATGATGTGATGCATAGAAACATGAGTTTGCTTCATAATATAGTAGGCTTCAGCCACCTTGAAGTGAAACTCCGCTTGCTCAATATCATCTACAACTAATGCGAGCTGCCTTTCAGCGATCTTATAATATTGAATAGCCTGTATGTATTCTTTTTTACTAAACTCATACATTCCTCTAAAAAAAGCATTATAGTATTGCAGCATACCAGAAAGTTGATGATTTGAATTTTCGATTTTATCAACCAAATCAGAAACAGAAGGCGATCGTTTTTCTGAAGGCTTAATATAATCAAGCATAAGCTGATGGCGAAAACACATTAGTTGATAGTAAATCAGTAAATCCTGGTCTTCTTCCATCCGTTCAATTTCTTGTTCTACCTCAGCTTTCAAAATCTCTGCATCGGGTACACTGAATTGCCGAATCATTTTATACCATTCATTTATTTTCACACCAACATGTGAAGAAATCACTTTCTCCATCCCTTATTCCCCTTCTATTAAATTCCTTTATATTACATTTATTATCACATGCAAGAGATGACAAAGCACCGAAAAGAAACCGCAAAAAGAACAGTTCATAACATAACGTGACTTTACACATTTCTGCTCACAACAGAAAAAGCAGACTCTACTAAGTCTGCCTTTTTCTATCAAATGACTATACCTTTGAAAATTAAGTATACAATGAATCGCTTAACCACTCTTCACAATGTTCTATCAGCCATCTTAAATATTCCACATATTGACCGGCATGATAGCCATCACAAACAGCATGATGTACTTGAATGGCGACTGGCAAGATGATTTTTCCTTCTTTCACCTTAAATTTGCCTAACGTAAATATCGGCAGCAAATAAGTTTCATCTGTAGATACATTAAGGTTAAAAGAAGTAAAATCAATCCAAGGCAGGCTTGAAATATTGAACATATTTTTTGGCATATGAGGTTTCGGAAATAGTTTGTTACTTTCGCTATAAGCTTCAATGTCAGCTACACAGCTTCTATAAAATCGAGCAAAATTTTCGTCATAAGGCGTCCAAATACTTGAAAATGTCTTTGTTTCTTTGTTTAGAATCGTATAACTAGGATGGAGAAGATCCCAGTGACCAAGTTCATCGTTCACTAGATCCATCCGAAACTCCGGTATTTTTTGCACAGCTCTTGCTAACAAATAAATTTGCACAGGATATACTTTTAGCTTTTTTTCTTTTAATATTGAATGCAATTTCGTGATATCTAAATCGATCACTAGGCTATATGAGCATCGGGTTACCTTCATATAATGATGAAAGTGCTCTTTTCTCGGATAATTTCCATCTATTTTTTTAAACATTTTTTATCTCCTCCTGAATGTGATTTACTGTATTCAGGAGGAGACTTTATCTGTTTTCACCACCACAATCATCCTTTCAAGAGATATATTATGTTTCAGTCTATCACTTAGCAACCTTCAACAACTCTTCGTAAGTCAACTTGGCTGAAGTATTGAAGTATTCATTCTATTAGTATATCTAAAGAAGTGGAACTCGAATAAAAAAGCACCTTCTATCTTAGAAGATACTTATCTTATATTCTAGCACTAGCTTTTTTATAATTTTGAAGAAAATGATGACCTTCATTTAAAAAAACTAGAAAACGCTTATTCATAGTTTCAATAACGATTCTATCTGGTTGACCATATGGAGCACCAATTCTATAATCAATATTATCTGCAACTGCATACTTGTCTGACTCTTTAATACTAACGATTTGATCAATTGGTATTTCTGTTTTAGATAAACCAAATTTTAAGACTAAGTATTTTTCACCAAAACTGTAACGAGTTTTTAGGAAAATAGTAAAAATAAAGAAAAGTGCTAATAAAAAGATTAACATAATTACATATTCCATAGAATCACTCTTTCTTATACTTTTATCTAATTTTACCATGTTTTTTACTTTTTAAAACCAACAACTTTAAGAGAAGTATTATATACGTTTAAATTCACCCTAGTAAGGCAAGTTCTATGAAGTGCTGTTTATACATTTGTATAAGTTAACTGCGATTCCCCCTCCTCTATATTGGAAAGAATGACTGAGATACTTCTCACTATTTTACCAATGTAAAACTTATAAAAAAGCATCTATATATGTTCATTTTACTTTTAGTAAAGAAATCAATTGTTTTAGTTTGTTGCGAACGACCTTTGTTCATGTAATTCCTCAAGGAGGTGCTCGGCTAGTGACACAGGAAAATAAGGCATCCAAAGGTTTGTTAATTACTTTACCCACCGCTATTATCGCAATTGTGTTGATTTTAGGAAAAATTGATACACCTGTAACAAATATTTTATTTTATGTAGTAGCTTTTGGTGTAATGGGTTTAACTGTTTCAAGCTTAATAAAAGACTACAAAAAAAAGAAAGATTGATTACTTGTCAGGGAGCTGCTTTATGTAGCTCCCTGTTTGTTAAAAACAGGATAATGACTAACACTGAGAAATACAAAAGCCACTCTCGAATATTTGGTTAGTTGGATAGTATTATTCTTTGTCGTATTTATTGGCGTTGAAGCATCTTTTAGAACGATCAATAAAATGAAGCATCGAACCGAATTAAGACAAACAAAAAAAGCCCCTATATATAGGGGCTTTTGGTTTATTAACGTAATAATTGAAGTACGTTTTGTGGCTGTTGATTCGCTTGTGCAAGCATTGCTTGAGACGCTTGAGAAAGAATGTTGTTCTTCGTGAACTCACTCATTTCTTTTGCCATGTCAACGTCACGGATACGAGACTCAGCAGCCGTTAAGTTTTCAGAAGATGCACCAAGGTTGTTGATTGTGTGCTCTAGACGATTTTGAACTGCACCAAGTTTAGCACGTTGTGCAGAAACTTGTTTAATAGCTCCATCAACGATTGCTAACTGATCATCAAATCCACCATCGTCATCAGCTGCAATTGTTTCAAATTTAGAAACATCGATGTCTTTAACAGACTTACCTGTCTCAACTGCACCATCTGCGTCTGTAACGCCTAAAGCAGCAGCGCTCATATCTTGAATGTTGACTTTAATTTGTTGTGTAGCATTTGCACCAATTTGGAATACTAAAGCATCACCAGGAGTTGCTGGGACTGCAGGTGTACCTGTACTTGGATCATCTGGATCTGTCGGCGGAGTTGCTGGTGTGCCAGGTGTACCTACTCCATTAAACGTACCATTTAATAATTTTTTTCCGTTAAACTCAGTACGATTAGAAATACCATCGACCTCTTCAACAAGCGCTGTGATCTCATCTTTAATTGCAGCTAAGTCTTCACCTTGCTGTGTACCAGTATTTCCAGCTTGAACGACTAGTTCACGAACACGTTGAAGGATGGAGTGAGTTTCAGTCAATGCACCTTCAGCTGTTTGGATAAGAGAGATACCGTCTTGTGCGTTTTTAGACGCCATTTCTAATCCTCGGATTTGTCCACGCATTTTTTCAGAGATTGCAAGACCTGCTGCGTCATCTCCTGCACGGTTGATTTTAAGACCAGAAGAAAGTTTCTCCATGTTCTTTTGGCTTGCACCATTGTTTGCTGATAAACGGTTTAATGTGTTAAGTGCTGCGATATTGTGGTTAATTCTCATTTCCTATTACCTCCGTGTAATTTTTTTTAGAGAGCTTATCTGTAAAGTCCATTTAGATGAAAGCTCTTCCTTAGAATTTTCGATTTCTAAGGCATGTGTATAGTAGTAACGCAGAGCACCTTTTGGCTCTCTTACTTACTACCGTATGTAACATCAGTTATGGCAATAATCATGAAACCTCCTTCTATTCATTCAAAATGATTAGTCTTGTCACTTTTACGAGACTAGATACCCGCCATAACAATGAGTATTATGTTACCTACTATAGACTGAACTTCCATATATTTTAGTTTGTGGAATTTGTTAAATTCACAAATTAGACACATTTAACAAGAAGAAATATCTCGTCCATGTTGTCATATTGGCTTATGTTAAGCTTGTGAAAAAATCATATTGATGTATAATACAATTGATGTATGATGCATGAATTGTAGGAGGTTGACCTTTTGAAAAGAGAAGATGCCTTAAAACTAAGAACAGATATTAAGAAAATGATTATATTAACTGGGGTTTTCGAATCTCAAAATTTGCCGAATGGACCATTTGAAAAACCTCTACCAACTTCTCAAATGATGGCGTTAGAGGAACTAGAGATGGAAAAACTAACTGTTTGGCAACTATCCAATAAACTTAGATTAGAGACTTCAACTGTAAGTAGGTTGGTAGATAAGTTAGTAAAAATGGGGCTTGTTTATCGTGAAGTAAATGAAAAAAATAGAAGAGAACTTTTTCTGCACCTCACAGAAAAAGGGCACATTACTGTTAATCGCTTAAGAGAACAATCCCTTACATTTTATCAACGTATCCTTAATAATTTATCAGAATCAGAACAAAAAATAGTTGTGGATGGTTTTGAATTATTTAATGATTCTATTTCTAAGTCTTTTGATTAGAGTGAGGTAAATCATAACCTTTGGAGGATAAAATGAGTTTGGATTTTGAACGTCCTATTATTGAACTAAAAGAGAAATTTGATGAATTAAAGAAAATGATGAAAGAAAATAATGTAGATTTATCGTCAGAAATTCATTTATTAGAAAAACGTTTAAATAAAATGCAAGATGAAGTTTATTCTAATCTTACAGCTTTTCAACGAGTTCAAATTGCAAGGCTACGTAACCGGCCCACGACATTGGATTATATACCTTTATTGTTTACAAATTTTTTCGAACTTCATGGTGATCGATTATATGGTGATGATAAAGCAATGATAGGTGGTATTGCAAAATTTAAAGGAATGCCCGTTACGGTTATAGGTCATCAAAGAGGTAGAAGTACAAAGGAAAATATAGAAAGAAATTTTGGAATGGCTCATCCAGAAGGATATAGAAAAGCGCTAAGACTGATGAAACAAGCTGATAAATTTAATCGCCCTATTATTACATTTATTGATACTATAGGCGCCTATCCAGGGAAAGGGTCTGAAGAACGTGGAATTTCTGAAGCGATAGCTCGAAATCTATTGGAAATGGCTACGCTTAAAGTGCCAATTGTTTGTATTGTAATTGGAGAGGCATCAAGTGGTGGAGCTCTTGGCATTAGTGTCGGTAACCATATCCATATGTTAGAGTATTCATGGTACTCGGTAATTTCACCAGAAGGAGCAGCATCTATCCTATGGAAGGACGCTAAGTATGCTCCAGAAGCTGCTGAACATATGAAAATTTCAGCAAAAGATTTAAAGCATTTAGGAATTATTGATGAAATCATCCCTGAAATAAAAGGTGGAGCACAAAATGATATAAAATCACAGGCACAAATGATTGAATCTGTGATCGAATCATCTCTAAAAAAATTGACACCATTATCCTCAGAAGAGCTTATCCAACAGAGATATGAAAGGTATAGACAAATAGAAAATATGTAAAGTCCGTATTACATTTAGGAGGATTCTTACAAGATAGTTCTAAATATTTTGTAAGTAACCTCTTAAACTGAATATGCTGATACTATTAAAAGATGTGTGATCGGTATGAAAAAGGATTTCTTCCATCAATACTTTTTCTGAAGGTCCTCAAATAATTCCTCATAAAAAAACAGACCCTGCATGGTCTGTTTTCATTTTGCCTATATGTTTTGAGATTCTCCATCTCTCAGTCGCGGAGCCATATCTAAAGCAAAATAAGTCAAAATGCCAGCGCATCCGGCGCGTTTGAACGACATTAATAATTCTCCAATTACAACATTTACATCAAGCCAACCATTCTGAATAGCTGCCATCAACATTGAATCTTCTCCACTGAAGAAAGAATTTTGTCTATTCCTTACCTAATTTCCATAAAAAACTTAATATTATATTTATTATCACATCCAAGGATTTACAAAGCACCGAAAAGAAACTGAAAAAAGCTCCTGTAAAGGAGCCTTGTGATAGTTATCGATTTAATATGAAACTTGTTTATAAAAGTACATCATTGAAAATTATTTATAATGGTACTTAATGCTTTCTTTAGTACAACCTTATCATCATTTGACAAGTTTTGAAGCGCTGTCTTGTTCAGCTCAATTGTTGCTGCTTCAACTTGATCTCTAATGACTAAAGATTTTTGAGTAGCCTCTACTAATATATTTCTTCGATTGTTTGGATCTATTGTGCGTTCAATTAAGTCAGCTTTTTGCATTTTATCTAATATTCCAGAAACGGTTGAGGCTTCTAAATATACAAGTTCTCCAATTTGTTTAGGAGATAACTGACCCTCTCTCCATAGACAGTTCAACACACCATATTGAGCGGGTGTCAAATCACTTTCCTCTAAAAGTTTACTAAAGTACTTGAACACTTTATTTTGACTAACACTTAGTAAAAAATTTATGCACTCTGATAATTCCATTTTATCTCCCCCACATTGACTTCACCTATAATATCATGGTAGTTTTTTAATTGAAATACTTTTGTAACAGAAATATTTTGTTGTAATATATTTTTAGAGAGGAAGATACACAATGGATTCATTTAAAGCGATTCTAGTTACAGAAAAAAATGATCAAGTTAGTTATGATCTTCAAAATGTAAGTGTTAATGATTTATCCGAAGGAGAAGTATTAATTAAAGTAGCATATTCTTCAATCAATTATAAAGATATGCTGGCTGTTCAAAAAAATGGAGGTGTTATTCGTAACTATCCAATGATTCCTGGAATTGATCTAAGTGGGACTATCGTTCATACAACAGATCATCGTTTCGTAGAGGGTCAACAAGTGATTGTCACAGGTTTCGCTATGGGCATGAGCCACACTGGAGGTTTTTCTGAATATGCTAGAGTACCTGCGGATTGGATTGTTCCTTTGCCAAATAACTTGACTTTAAAAGAAGCAATGATTTTTGGAACAGCAGGCTTTACCGCAGCTCTTTCTATCATGGCTTTACAGGAAAATGGTATGAGTACGAAAAATCAACCTAATATACTCGTTACAGGGTCAACTGGTGGAGTTGGTAGCATTGCTATACAATTATTATCTAAAATTGGGTACAACAATATTTTTGCTTTAGTGCGTAAAGATAATCAAGTTGATATAGCAAAATCTTTAGGAGCAACTGATGTCATTTTTGCAAACGAATTAGGAGAGCTAAAAAAACCATTAAACAAGCAAAAATTTGACTTCGTCTTAGATACCGTAGGAGGAGATGTGGCTTCTGTGATCATTCCTCAAATTTCTTATGGTGGAAGCATGAGCATGTGCGGGAATGCAGGCGGAATTAAATTAACAACAACTGTGTTACCTTTTATTCTAAGAGGGATCAACCTTCTAGGGATTGATTCTGTAAATGTACCAATCAATAAACGCAAAGTAATTTGGAACGAGATAGCAAACGAATGGAATATCTCCCAAACGACTCTAGTCAATGAGATTACGCTCGATACGTTACCTGAAAAAATTGAAGCCATTAAAAATGGCCAACATTTAGGAAGAACCATTATTAAATATTAAGATAAACGAACTTTATTTATTTAAATTACACCAGACAAATATTGAATGTATTGATGCAGATACCCCATCCCAAACAGGTGGGGTACATCTATTCAAAAAAGAGCAGGACATGCTAGTGCTAAAACAACCTCAGGTATTTATAGTCATGTCACAAACAAATTAGAATTTAACACTGCAGAACACTAGGCAAGGGTTTCAACGATGATTCCGACTGGCTCGAACCAGCGACCTCTATCCTGAAAATGTGGATTACTCTACCTTTTTAAGGGAGGATTTAATTGTTTTTCTAAATTAATCTCTCCCATCTTAGATAATGAACTATAAATTCTTTATGATATAATTCAATATCAGTTTAAAAATGCCTTTTTTGAACTTTAACAGACGATCCAAATTACATCACAAAAAGCTTTTATAAAACGTATTTTTAGGAGGTTAACATTAGTGGACAGTTCCCTCAATGAAATAAAGCTTATCATTCCAACAGGATGTGACAATGCTCCTAGGAAGCAAATAGTCATTGATTTTACAGTAGCTATATTAACGCGGCAGACTGAAGTTATTAAGGAATATGCGGATGAATCTATTATCTGGTATCAGTTAAAGGATAATACAAAGCTTGAAGGACGAAATGCCTTAATCTCCACTTTGTACAAAGAGGACAGAGAAATCGTTAGCGAACTTGAAATTTGCCAAGTAATCACACACGGGAAATTTGCTTCAATAAATGGTGTGATGTTACTAGCGAATGGTTTAAAAATTGATTTCTGTGATGTATATATTTTTAGTAGTGCTGCAAAGTCTGGAAAGATAAAGGAAATAAAATCATATAGGATTTAAAAGTTACTGATCCATTTATTAGGTGACTCAAAAGGCGTTGCGATACAAATTTCATACGTTTTCATGAAGAAAGATAAAAACAAAAAACCCTTGCTACGCAAGGGTTTCAACGATGATTCCGACTGGGCTCGAACCAGCGACCTCTACCCTGTCAAGGTAGCGCTCTCCCAGCTGAGCTACGGAATCGGGTTATGTATCAGTTCTGGGCTTTCTGTTACTGACAGTCTCTATTATATAACCATAATAATAAAGCGTCAATGGTTTTGTTTAAAAAAGATCAAAAAGCCGGCGGCTGTGCCGGCTTTTTTCTCTCCTTCTTTATGATTGGTTCACAAGAACAGGCTTTAGTTGATCCAGTGCTTGTTTGAAGTCACGTTTGAGGTCTTCTCCGTTTTCAACTCCGACACTTAAACGAAGCAGCCCATCTGTAATCCCTCTTTTTTCTCTTTCTTCTTTTGGCATAGCTGCATGTGACATTTTGGCTGGATATGACAAAATCGATTCGACGGCGCCGAGGCTGACGGCGAATACAGGTAATGTGACGGCATCCACCAATTCTTTGACTGCCGCTTGGTTTTCTAGTTCAAATGAGAGAACAGCCCCTGCTCCGCTCGCTTGCTTTCGCTGAATATCTGCACCCGGGTGATCATCTAAGCCTGGGTAGTATACTTTTTTGACCGCAGGATGTTCTTTAAGAAATGAAGCTAGCTCGAAGGCCGTTTGACTAGCTTTTTCTAATCTGACCTGAAGGGTTTTTAACCCTCTTAAAACGAGCCAGCAATCCTGCACGCCAAGGACCGCACCGAAGGAGTTTTGCAGTGAATAGAGTTCCTCTCCCAGCTTCTCATCTTTTACCACGGCTAAGCCTGACAGCACATCACTGTGGCCGCTTAAAAATTTCGTTGCGCTGTGCAGAACAACATCCACACCAAGGTCCAGCGGACGCTGAAGCGCAGGCGTTAAAAACGTATTATCTAAGAATGTCAAACAGTCATGCTCTTTCGCAATCTGTACGACACCTTCAATATCTGTAATGCCTAGTGTTGGATTTGACGGTGTTTCCATGTAAATGACCTTTGTATTCGATTGAATGCCTCTTTTGACTTCATTCAAATCCGTCATATCCACGAAGGTATGCTCAATTCCAAATCTCGACAGAACTTGGGTGATCATTCGGAAAGTCCCGCCGTACACATCTCTTGTGACAAGGACGTGATCTCCCTTTGATAATAGAAGAAAAGCGGTTGAAATAGCAGCCATGCCTGATGCAAAGGCAAGCCCTCTCGTTCCTCCTTCCAGCGCCGCAATCGTATCCTCTAATGCTTGACGTGTAGGAGTTCCCGATCTCGAGTAGTCATATTGGCCAAATTCATCGAAGCTGCTTTGATGAAAGGTGGATGCATGCTGAATCGGTACACTGACTGCACCTGTTGAACGGTCTGTTTTAAACGCATTATGAACGAGTTGTGTTTCGAGTGTCCAATCATGTGTGGTCATTTGGCGTGTACCTCCTCTTTTACTTGTGATAGTGCCTGTTTCAGGTCTGCTTTCAGGTCATCTACATGCTCGATGCCAACAGAGAAACGGAGCAGCTTGTTACATACACCGTTTGCAATGCGAATTTCTTCTGGGATATCCATGTGCGTTTGCGTTGCAGGATACGTAATGAAGCTTTCGACTCCGCCAAGGCTTTCAGCAAAACAAATCGTTTTTAGCTGCTTTAAAAATGGATTGACCCAGTCCTCTTTAGCTACTCGAAATGACAGCATGCCTCCCTTTCCTGGATAAAGCACATCTTGAATTTCTGGCTGTTTCTTTAAAAACTCAGCCAGCTCCTTCGCATTTGCCTCGTGCTGGCGCATTCTAAGAGCCAGTGTTTTCATTCCTCTCATTAAAAGCCATGAGTCAAATGGTGATAGAACCGCTCCAATCGCGTTTTGATGCTGGAACATGTCTTCAGACAGCTGCTCTCCTTTTGTCACGACAAGCCCTGCAAGAACATCATTATGTCCGCCTAAATATTTGGTTGCGCTATGAATGACAATGTCCGCTCCAAGCGTAATCGGCTTTTGCAAGACTGGTGTGTAAAAAGTATTATCGACAATCACCAAAGCGCCATGTTCTTTTGCAATCTTCGCTATTTTTTGAATATCTGCTTCCTGCATCAGTGGATTTGTCGGTGTTTCAATAAAGACCGCTTTTGTGTTTGGCGTGATTTTAGAGCGTAAACAGTCTTCATCTGCAAAATCATCATAAAGAAAACGTAAGCCGTACTTTTTCCATTCGTTTTCAAACAAACGGTATGTACCGCCATATAGGTCTGATGAGACGATGAGTTCATCTCCGCTTTCAAATAGAGCCATGATCGTTTGAATCGCAGCCATTCCCGAACTGAAGGCAAAACCGGCCGTCCCTTCTTCGAGTGAAGCAATTGCATCCTCTACGAGCTGTCTTGTTGGGTTTTTCGTTCGAATATAATCAAATCCTGTAGATTCCCCTATACCTCTATGTCTGTATGCTGTCGAAAGGTAAACGGGAGGACTGACAGTGCCAGTCACCTCTTCGCTACGGTTTCCAATCTGCGCTAATTTCGTTTCCACATGTTCTGTCATTTGACACCATCCTAAGTAAAAATCTGATTTCAAAACAGAAAACCCCTTCTTCATAAGAAGAAGGGGTTTAATCGCTTCCTCTTATCTTCCAAGCAAAAAAGCTGCTTGCTGGATTTAGCACCTTGGTACATCACATGTAGTGATGCATACCGGTTGCTGAGGTTTCAAAGGGCCAGTCCCTCCACCTCTCACGATAAGAATGTGTTGTCTGTCTGTTCTAATTCTTAATACTGTAACCCATTAAATCTCATTTTTCAAGGGGAAATGTCATGATTAATTAAAATTTTCTGTATTTTATAACAGAATCGATGTTATACGGTTTGATTGCATGTTAGCATATAGGAACAACGCTGTTTTTCGTGTTACAATGAATGGAAACGTTTCACTTTATGATGAATTTGGTTAGCTGGAGGAATGGATTATGGTGAAGAAAACAGGAATCATTCAAGAAGAAACCTTACAGTCAAAAGAACTTGGGGCGGACATGACCATTTTGATCTATTTGCCAGTCAATTACTCCCCCCTTTATACATATCATGTCATCATTGCCCAGGATGGTCATGATTATTTCCGCCTAGGCAAAATAGGCAGACAGGCAGAAGAATTGATGCAGAACAAAGAAATGGAACGCTCGATTATCATTGGTGTCCCTTATGAAAATGTTACGGAAAGACGGAACACGTATCATCCAGACGGCACAAAGTTTGAAGCGTATAAACGCTTTTTAGCCAATGAACTGGTTCCTTATATTGATGAACACTATCCAACCTATCAAATTGGATCAGGACGTACGTTTATTGGTGATTCACTTGGTGCGACGATTTCCCTCATGACAGCCATTGATTATCCTTCTTTATTTGGCGGGCTGATTTTGCAGTCCCCTTACGTTGACGAGTCGGTTCTAGAAGCCGTCAAACAGTCGACAGCCCTTTCTCATTATGCGATTATCCATCAAATTGGGCTGGAGGAAACCGCTGTGAAAACAACAGATGGCCAGGTGCTTGATTTTGTTCAGCCGAATGATGATTTAAAGGCCCTTCTTGAACAATCTGGAGCGGATTATTTATTTGAGACATTCGAAGGGGATCATAAATGGACGTTTTGGCAGCCGCTCATTGCGCCTTCGTTAAAAAGAATGCTCCCATATTCGTTAATCAACTGAATTTTGTTATAATAAACAATAATAAATACTTTCTTATTCAGGAGGGAACATGATGAAATACGGAGTTGTTATATTTCCATCAAAAAAATTGCAAGATATTGCGAACTCTTACCGGAAGCGTTATGATCCGAACTATGCACTCATACCGCCTCATTTAACATTAAGAACACCTTTTGAATTAACGGATCTAGAAGCGGCTGAGGTCGTCTCAACGTTAAGAGATTATGCAAAAAATGCTTCTCCTATTACGTTACGTATTAAAAAATTCAGTTCATTCGCTCCTGTAAACAACGTCATTTATATGAAAGTAGAACCGAACGAGGACATCATGGCGCTCAATGAAAGATTGTACGCAGAGCCACTGGCTGGTACACCTGAATATGCCTTTGTTCCGCATGTCACAGTGGCTCAAAAACTATCAGATGATGAGCATTCAGACGTACTTGGCACATTAAAGCTGAGAAAGATTGACCATGAAGAAACAGTGGATCGCTTCCACCTTTTATATCAATTAGAAAACGGATCTTGGACCGTCTATGAAACATTTATTTTAGGAGAAGAGGGTTAAAGACATTTGAAAACAGTCATCGCAACAGAACAAACACAACGAGAAGATGCATATTACGTTCGAAAAGAAGTATTCGTCAAAGAACAAGAAGTTCCAGTAGAGATCGAAATAGATGAACTAGAGGACAAAGCCACCCATTTTGTCATTTACAATGATGACAAAAAGCCTCAGGCGGCCGCTAGACTGCGGATCATTGAGGGATCAAAGGCAAAGCTAGAAAGAATTTGTGTGTTAAAAGAGGCGCGCTCCTTCGGCCTTGGCCTCAAGCTATTAGAGGCGCTAGAAACAGAAGCAATTGCTAATGGAGCAAAAGAAGCGGTGATGCATGCCCAAGTCCATGCGCTTCCTTTCTACGAAAAGAAAGGCTACAAAGCGGTTTCTGAACCGTTTGAAGAAGCTGGAATCACCCATGTCAAAATGACAAAAACACTGTCTGTTTGACCAAAAGAAAAGCCAGAGCATTCAAAATGCCCTGGCTTTTTCTTTTTCATTATCGTTCGCCAATGGAAGAAAGCGCAATCATTTATATATACGTATTGATATGAACGCCTTTTCCTTCCTCCATAAACATATCTCGTACAAAGCGTTCCCGCTTTTTTTGCTGTACTTTCGTTTCCGCTTCTGTCACTAAGTCCTCTTTTTTCTCCAGCTCTCTGTAAATCTTGTCATGAAAGGTGCGAGTAACCTTTGTTACTTTCGCGTAGTCTTCTTTATCCTGAGGAGCTGGACGATTGATATATTGAAAATACAGATCCGGCTGAATCGGGGCTATATATCCCATCAAGAACGCCTCCTTTGCTTCTCTCTTACTCTACTATTCCCTAATTATGACTGTTTGAAACACGCCTCATTTGATATGATTAGATGTGTTTCATTTTAAGATTGATTGACTATTGGAGGACTAGCTTTGAAATGCGCACGACGACATGATCGAACGATCTCATTACATACGTATTCGAGAGAACATTATCAATTCCTCCATGACGAGGGAAAAAAAGGACAATTATTCTGCCCATATTGCGGACAACCGGTCTTTTTTAGATTAAATATACATGATGAACCTGCCTTTATTCATAAGCACATGTCTCAGCAAGAGATTTGTGAACAAGCTGAAGAACAAGCAGATCATAATCAAACGGCTGAACAGGAGGAAAAGGCTTCCTATAAAGAACTTGGCGGCTTCCGTTTTCCAACCGGCAAACAGATCATCTCGCAAACTAGCGAATCATATGACTGGCAGGAACCAAAGTCGATTCAATTTAGCGACGCCTTACATTTAGAAGAAAATGAACAAGTTCATACGATCGACCTCTTCCCGCATATCACCTTTAGCACACCGCAGCTTCAAGCTGTCACACATTTAGATGGTCCGATGCTTGTGCTGGCTGGTGCCGGCAGCGGGAAAACAAGAGTCCTGACGGCTAGAGCGGCTTATCTCATGTCCCATCATCATATTCCTGCTCACCATATTTTACTCGTAACTTTTACTACAAAAGCGAGCAGTGAGATGAAAGAAAGACTGCGCAAGCAATACCAGCTTCATCCTTCACAAGCCAGCCAAGTGGTGACAGGCACCTTCCACAGTCTTTTTTATAAAATGCTGCTTCACGATGACGCAAATAAATGGAACGGCCAGCATCTGATCAAGTTTGACTGGCAAAAGGAGCAATACATTCGAAAAGCCATAATGAATGAAGGACTTGATGAGAAAGACTACCCTACTGATCAAGTGCTGCAATCCATCGGCTATTGGAAAAATGCCTTTTTACCAGGTGAACTTCCTGATTTGAAGGATGAAAAGGAAAAACACATGTGGACGATCTATCAATCATATGAACAGCAAAAACGAGATCATCAGCAATTTGACTTTGATGATATGGCGATTGCCTGCTTACATATGCTGACAGAACAGCCTAAACTGTTAAAACGGTATCAAGAACGATTCCAGTATATTTTAGTGGATGAATTTCAGGATATTAATCCAGTGCAATATCGCTTGATTCAACTTTTAGCCGGAGAATCAGAGCAGTTATTTTGTGTAGGGGACGATGATCAAGCCATTTACGCATTTAGGGGTAGCAATCCTGCTTTCATCCTTGAATTCAAACAGGATTATCCTTCGGCTCAGATCGTCCATTTACATGCGAATTACCGCTCTCATCATACAATTGTCGCAAGTGCAGATGCGATTATTAAGAAAAATCAGCATCGTTATGAGAAGACGTTAAAAGCCGTTCGGGCGGAGAAAATTTCGCCGACGCTCTTTTATCCATATGATGAAGAAGAGGAAGCGACGATGATTGTCGCAGATATTCAGGAGAAAATTAAAAACGGCGCAAAGCCGAATGACTTCTGCGTGCTGTTTCGTACGAATACAGGCGGCCGTGCGATTTATGAACGACTGCATCAGTCGGCCATTCCGTATGAAACGGATGCTGGCGTTAAAGCCTTCTACAGCAGACGAATTGTTCGGGTACTCCTCGCCTTTCTTTCCTTAAGTCAGGATGCAGATGATGTGGCCGCCATGAAACAGCTGCTGCCGGTTTTCTTTTTAAAGCAGCAAACGCTGAATACACTAAAGGCACTGACTATCACAGAGGATTGTTCAATGGTAGATGCGCTCGGAAAGCTGACAGATATACAGCCGTTTCAACGGAAAAAGCTGCAATCAATCGTTCCTTTATTCCGAACGTTACGAACATTAAAGCCATCGGACGCGGTGACATTTATTGAACAAAAGATGGGACTCGGTGATTACTTAAAAAAACGGGTGAACGATACGAATGTACTTGAAAAAGGGACAGATGATGTACGTGATGTGAAAACAGCTGCCAGACGCTTTGAAACGATTGAAGCCTTTCTCGCACATGCCGAACATATGAAATCTGCCGAAAAGGAAAAAACAGATGAACCCGGTGTTCAGCTCATGACGATCCACCGTGCAAAGGGACTTGAATTCCAGACAGTATACATCACTTGTGTGGTCGATGGGGCATTGCCTCATGATTTCTCACTGGATGAACTCAGAAACGGTGATGAAGAAGCGCTGGAAGAAGAGCGCCGTTTATTATACGTGGCCATGACAAGAGCTGAACAATCTCTTTATCTGTCTGTTCCTTCATTTAGACGAGGCAAAACGGCTCATCGTTCTCGCTTTTTGTATCCTCTTCTAAAGAAAAACCGTGAATTATTTACAAAAAAACAACAGGCCCCCCTTTAAACGGAGAGCCTGTTGTTTATTTTTTGTTATTCATCATTTTAGCGATTGTATTGAAATCAAGCTTTTCTTTTCCACTAGTAATCGATTGAACGATTTTGTCTTCCATTTCTTTAGGTACACGTTTGTTCGCAAGCTGCGCTACTTTTTTAATGACACCTCGAACGGTATTCTCATCTTTAAAGTTGGCATTTTGCAAAGAACCTGCAAGTTTAAACACATCATTCATATTCACACCGGTTTTGTTTTCTACGCTTTTAAAGAATTTATTATCCATTCATTTGCCTCCTCTTTGTGGAGTAATCACCTTACTATATGAAAATAGGCGGGATATGTGCCTATCCTAAAACCTTGTTTGACCAAAGAGAAAGGAAAGCAAAAGGCTTCCCCCTTGCTTCCCTCACCTTCTTACTTTTTAGTAGTTAAAGAAAGAAGCACCAACGATGATTAGAAGGATGAAAAGCACGACAACAAGAACAAATGTTGATCCATATCCGCCGCCGTAGCCTCCACCGTAGCCTCCGCAAGAACCGCCACCGTAACCGTAACTCATATTTAAGCACCTCCTCTTCTCCCTTACAAAGTATGAAAAATGCAAGAAATGGTTTGGACGATCACATAAAAAAGTGCGGAATTTTTATTTCTGCTGTTTAAAGACGTAATCTGCCTCTGTATGACGCATCATGAATGCTTCTGTTTCTTTTGCAAAAGCCTCCATCTTCACGCCAAATGCTTTTAAGTGCTCCTCAAGATCATGCGCTTTATCCGATAGATCCATTTCAGCCTTTTCGTGCGCTTGTTCTTTCCCATCATGGGGTTTAGTGAACAAGGAACCGATTAATTGTTCGAATGCATCCATTCTGGTCACCCCTTCTCTCTTACATATGCACCACTCAAAAAAAGGGCAACAAAAAAACCGGATAAATCCGGCTTTTGTTTTTCTCTTCTATTATTGAGGTTTCTTTTTGTTTCCACAGCCGCAGCCAGTTTTCTTGATTTTTTTCGTATATACAGATTGTTGATTTGACTGCGCTGGATAACCTTGAAGCATATGTGACGGCGTTTCAGTTGGTTTCATCGCAACCCTTCCTTTCCTGTTCCATGATAGTATATGCATTTATTGAAAGCGTGTCTGATCAGAATGCCTGTTTATTTCACAAGCTTCGAGACGACCGTTTCAATGATGCCTGCTGCTGCGGCAATCGCTAATAGTAAATTAAGCCACATGCTGATGACAGGAAAAAGTATGTATATCAGAAGTAAGGCAGCAGTGCACCACATGCCAGTACACCAATAACAGCTTAACAGTTCTCCAACCCAGGACCGCAGTCCTTCACCTTTAATGATGATATATGTTTCGACCTCACCTTGTTCATTTACCTCTTCCTGTTCTTCATGAAATAGACGTCGGAAAGGGGCAGTAATGGTATCAAACACAATCAGTCTCGTCAGTCTAAAGGATGCGAGGGCAAACACGACAAATGACAAAGCACCGCTCAGAAGCCTCCACCTCCTTCTTTCTTCTTTTTCCGTCCTTTCTTTATATATGCAAGAAAAAAGACCGTCATGATGAATCGAGTGGAAATAAAATTGGGTTGTACTTTTTCACACTTTCCGATTCCACCTTGAGTCCTTGCTGCATTAAATAATGTATAGATAAGAAAGGAGTGAAAGTATTGTCTATTGAAGAAAGTGCTGAAATATTATATACACAACTGTTAAACGAATTAATCAGCAATTATGATGATTTCATTGAGATCAAAGATTCCGAAAATGTCACAATTCATAAAACAGATGTAACAGCTGCACTCTCCCTTCAAGCGACCGTAACGACAATCATTACTCTTTTAATCCAAATTCTTGTACCAGACGATGAAGTGGCTGCTGACATCACAGATCAGCTTTTAGCTGTGCAACAAGTGGAAATCCAAAAGAAAACTGTGATTCAAATCATCAACTGCTATAACATTACAATTACATTATCAGATGCATCCATTATGAACTCCGTCCAAATTCTCACTCAAACATTGAATGTGCTCTTAGTTGAAGCCGGCATTCTTTGACCCTTTCTTTTTCTAACATGACGTATGAAAGAGGTGAAATCATCGTGGCTGAAGAGAACGAAAAAAAGGAATTTCAAATCAATACGGATATTGATCCATTAACAAGTCTTCTTGTCAGTGATGTGTTAAACAAAAACAATATCACTGATGATCAGAAAGCAAAAATTTCAGATGATCAAAGAAGAATGATTTTGAAATTAGTCGAGGACTTACAAAAGAAAGCAAATGATTTCGTAGAACAGCAGCAGGAGAAAAAAAGGCAGGCTGAGGCAGCAAAACAGCCAGAAGAAGTAGTGCCTGAACCAAAAGTACGTCCAAATCGAAATTCACTTCGAAATCGTATTCAGCAGCGTCGTAATGCTCAGCGTAATAACGATTAAATAAAAATGGGTTGCCTGCTAGGGTAAATGCCCGAGACAAAACAACGCATTCCAGCATTTAATAAAGTAAACGGAAGGAGGAATAGAAATGGATTCTAAACCATATTCTTGGGTCGCTCTAGATCGTAACTGTTCACACCACGGACACCACAGATACCACGAACACCACGACGATTGCAACTATGAAAGAAAAGCACTTTGTGACGATTATTATGATGACGAAGATGTCTTACAAGATTTGGATCAAGTAAGCTTCACAAAGCAGACATCTGAAGAGGTCATTATCGTTAGGGACTCTTGTGACATTAACGTATCTTCTGTCGATGCACAGGTTGCAGCATCTATCCAAGTAGCGATTCAAACAGCGATCATCACGATTACAAACATCTCAATCGCAGACGGTGATTTGGCAGACCGCGTCACGCAAGATCTCTTACAAGCTGCTACTCACAAACAAACAAACCGCCAAAAACTTGTCATCGAAAATTCAAGAAACGTTACAGTATCTACAATCGATGCGGACATCTCTATCGCAATCCAAACACTTACACAAACTCTTGTTGCGACAATCGTTGCAATCGGCATCCTCTAATGTCCAAAAGCAGAGCGAAAAGCTCTGCTTTTCCTTTTATAAAAATACAGCAAATATAAATGGTCATTTACCCACACCAACTAGAGGGCGCATACATATGTTGTTAAGGACTAAAGTCAAATACCTTGTTAAAGGAGCTGAAATCCATGAGCTGCGGAAAACACCATGGCCGACATGATGAAAACTGTGTATGCGATGCGGTTGATAAGATTTTAGCAGAGCAGGAAGCTGTAGAAGATAAATGTCCTACGAGCTGCTACAGTAATTTATTAAGCCCAACAGTTTCTGGAAAAGATACGATTCCGTTTTTACTTTTTGATAAAAAGGGCGGGTTGTTCTCTACTTTCGGAAACATTGGAGGATTCGTTGACGATTGCCAATGCTTCGAATCTATTTTCTTCCGGGTTGAAAAATTACACGACTGCTGTGCTACGTTATCTGTATTAAGACCTGTTGATGTACACGGACATACGCTAAGCGTGTGTCACCCTTGTGACCCTGACTTCTTTGGTTTAGAAAAAACGGACTTTTGTATTGAGGTTGATTTAAACTGCTTCTGCGCAATCCAATGCTTAAACCCAGAGCTTGTCGACAGAGTCATGCCATCGAAAGATAAAAAGCATCATCACCACGGCTAAATCAACAGCCGTTCATCTAACTTGTCATGAGTCAAAGCATCCCCTTCCTTATGAATGACAACCAATTATGCGGAGCAGTCGGCATAAGTAGCGACCGCTTCCGCATTGGTTAAAAGTAGATGCACGAACCGGCAAAGATAGCTTGTAGATGATAACAGTGCTCAAACACTCAAACAAATTTCCTAGTATAGGAGGGTTGAATATGAGCCGCAAACATTCATGGAACTGTGTAACAGAGGCTGTTGAAAACATTAGCGACTTACAAAATGCTGTCAAAGAAGATTGCCCGACCAGCTGTTACAGCAATCTCCTTTCTCCATCACATTCATTAGGTGACACTGTCCCGTTTGTTCTCTTTACATCCAAATCAAAACCATTCGTCGCATTCGGAAATGTCGGAGAAGTAGATCCAGGCCCTTGCTTCAGCACTGCATTTTTCAGAGTCGAACATATCTGTGATCACTGTGCAACACTCAGCTTGCTTATCGCATTTGACAAAGACCGTCATATTTTAGATTTTACAGATAAAGATTCCTTATGTGATGTGTTTCGATTAGAAAAATCGAAGTATTGCGTTGAAGTAGACCTTGACTGCTTCTGCGCTATCGAGTGCCTAAACCCAAGACTCATCAACCGTAACTGCTAACAAAAAAAGTCCCTATATGGGACTTTTTTTCTTTGTTAAAAACCAAGCGGGTGGATGGAAGAAATCTCAGCAATCACTAATTCGACTGGATTTCCCCCGCCTGCTGTACGAATGATCACAGTATCATCTTTTCGATCCATGATAATTCCTCTATATGTTTTACCATCAGCTTCAATCAGACAAAGAGCTCTTGGCATATTATGAGGCAGTCTTGTGAGAAAATCGACTTTTTCATCAATACTCATCTGACTTAAAGGCTTTTTCACTCGTTTTCTTCTTGGTTCTTCTTTTGTTTCATGAAAGACACCTTCTGGCTGGTTCCCCTCTTCTTGCTGAGGCTCTTGCTTTTGTATGAGCTCTGGTTCTTGTATGTTCTCTTGTTCCTGTGCAAGCTCGGTTTCTTGTGTGTTCTCTTGTTCCTGTGCAAGCTCAGCCTCTTGTGCGATATCTCGTTCTTCTGTAAACTCGGCTTCTTGTTTTATTTCTCGATCTTGCTGGAGTGCAGGCGGCTCAGCTTCTTTTTTCTGCTCTATTTCTTGAGCCGTAGGAACCTGCTGCGTGCTTTCTTCGATCTCGCCTGCATTGTGATCACTTTCTGGCTGTTTTTCTGATTTCTTTCGCTTTCTCACAATATTTTGCATGGCCGGCTTTGATTCTTGATAGCTCGGCTGAACAATATACATCAGCGGCTTTTGATTCTCATCACCTATATTTGACATACTAATCCCTCCCGAATGATTCATTCCTTATATATATGAACGGAAGCCTCAAATCAGAAGAAAAATAAAAAAACAGCATACCCTTCATCGGTATGCTGCAAGTCATGTATTCGTTTAGCGGGCAATGATATGGAAGCCAGAATCAACATGCAGATTCTCACCTGTCATGCCGCGAGATAGATCACTGAATAAGAATAGAGCTGTATCGCCAACTTCTTCAGGAGTTGTTGTACGGCGAAGTGGTGCACGCTCTTCAATATCCTTTAGAATGGTATTAAAGCCGCTGATGCCTTTTGCAGATAACGTACGAATTGGACCAGCAGAAATACTGTTCACGCGGATGCCTTCTGCGCCTAAATCAGCTGCTAAATATTTCACACTTGCTTCAAGTGATGCTTTCGCTACACCCATTACGTTGTAGTTTGATACAACACGCTCTCCGCCTAGGTATGTAAGCGTCACAATGCTTCCACCCTCTGTCATTAATGGACGTGCTGCTTTTGCTACAGCAGTTAATGAGTATGCACTAATGTTGTGCGCCAAAAGGAAACCTTCACGGTTCGTGTTCAAGTATTCGCCAACAAGCTCTTCCTTGTTTGCAAATGCAATGGCATGCGCAACGCCATGAATGACTTGTACTTTTTCTTTAATTGCAGCAAAACATTTTTCGATTTCTTCATCACTTGTCACATCACATGGTAGAATGATTGAATCATCACGCTCAAGTGTGCTTGCAAGCTCTTTTACCGATTCAGCAAGACGATCTCCAACATAAGTAAAAATCAAACGAGCTCCAGCTTCATGAAGTGAACGGGCAATTCCCCAAGCGATGCTTCGTTTATTGGCAACACCCATCACCACGATATTACGGCCTTCTAAAGAAAAGTTCATATGTAATAAAGCCTCCTATTTTTTCAAGACATAGTATTAGTACCTGATCATAATATTATCACAGATCATAAGAGAATGACAATTTCCTCTGAAAGAAAGTTTCATTTTCGCAAAAAAACCGCCCTCACAAGGAAGGCGGTTCGATTCCCTTAACGTTTGATTCTGTTTTGCTGATAAGCAAAATGGTTCGTAGGCCCGTGTCCAGATCCAATTCGTAAAGGGAATTTGATCGCTTCATGGACAAAGCTTTCTGCTGTTTCAAAGGCTTCCTTTATCGAATAACCTTTCGCAATTTCAGCTGTTAATGCTGCTGCAAACGTGCAGCCTGTGCCATGTGTATGTGGTGTATCGATATGTTCATTTGTGATTTCAATAAAGCCTTTTCCATCATACAGCAGGTCGGTAATCATCCCATCAGATGGACCATGGCCGCCTTTGATCACGACATGTTTCGTACCGAGCTCATAAAGGCGCTCTGCTGCCAGATAGCGATCCTCTTTCCTCTGAATACGTATACCTGACAGTACTTCTGCCTCAGGAAGATTCGGCGTAACAGCATAGCTCACAGGCAGCAAGTGTGTTTTCATCGCAGCGACCGCATCTTCATTTAATAAAGAGGCTCCTCCTTTTGCGATCATGACTGGATCTACAATCAGCTTCATATCATATTGAACCGTTTTTTCAGCTACGATCTTGATCATGTCTGCACTCCACAGCATCCCTGTTTTGACGGCATCTGGCAGTAAATCTTCTGCCACTGCATCTATTTGACGCTCTAACGCCTCAATTGAAAGCGGGTAAATCCCGTGAACACCTAGTGTGTTTTGCGCAGTAATCGCTGTGATTGCAGACATTCCATACACACCGAGCTCCTGAAAAGTTTTCAAATCGGCCTGAATGCCTGCTCCGCCGCCAGAATCAGAACCCGCGATTGTGAATGCTTTTTTGATCGTCATTTCTTCACACCTCTCATTAGCCAATCCATTGATGATAAATCGTTCTTGCTTTGGCAATATCATTGGTTCCATGAACAAGCGCTCTGCCATCTTTAAATAAGACAAGCTTAAATTCATCCTTTTGACACGACAGCAAATATGGATTTTCAAGCACATCCATCCCTGCTTTCTTTAACCGAAGAGCTACTTCATGTAAAGGCGGCGGTGTTTCTGCTGCACTGCGGATTTGTACCGTATTGCGGCCGCATAGTACATCTGCCTTCGCTCTCTTGTCATATGAAAGAAATGGATACGTCTTCAGTCCACAGCTTGGACATTGCTTCTTCTTTAAAGACGCGACCGACCGAATGTCAGACCGTTCATTTTTCCATAAATCGAAGGATTTTAATATTGGCGTCACTTGATGTCCTGTTAAATATTTAAGTGCATCTGCCACTTGATATGCGGCCACCTGCTGCACAACTGGACTAATGATACCTGCTGTATCACATGTCATGCCTTGTGCAGGTAAATGTTCAAGCAGACAGTGTAAACACGGCGTCTCACCAGGAATCACAGTAAATTGAATACCATAACTGGCTACACAGGCCCCATAAAGGAACGGAATTTGATGTTTGACAGCAGCATCATTTGCAATCATTCTTACCTCAAAATTATCCGCTGCATCGACAATGATCGAAGCCCCACTGACCAGTTCGTCAATATTGTGAGCAGTCACATCAATCACGATGCCTTTGACGTAAACGTCACTGTTTACTTGCTTGAGTCTTTTTTCAGCCGCCACAGCCTTTGGCAGCCGATCCTTCACGTCTTGCTCCGTGTAAAGCTGCTGGCGCTGAAGGTTGCTCCATTCAATATAATCTCGGTCCAAAATGGTGACAGATCCAACTCCGGCACGAACGAGCATTTCTGCACTAGCCGTTCCAAGTGCCCCCGCTCCAATAATGACCGCCTTTGAGTCATTTAGCCGCTTTTGTCCCTCTGTTCCAATTGGCTGAAAAAGCTCTTGGCGTGAATAACGAGTGCTCAAAATGACGGCATTCCTTCCTGTGGACTGCTCGCTGTCCCATAGTTTTTCAGGGGAATACGTCCTGCCTCATAGCCTAGTCTTCCTGATTCAATCGCCAGTTTCATTGCTTTTGCCATTTTCACAGGATCCTTTGCACCAGAGACAGCGGTATTTAGTAATACTGCGTCAGCTCCAAGCTCCATCGCATAAGCTGCATCCTTCGGAGAACCTACGCCAGCATCAATAATGACCGGCACCTTCGCCTGTTCGATAATAAATGAGAGATTCAAAGGATTTAGTAAGCCTTGGCCTGAACCAATCGGAGAAGCACCAGGCATAATGGCATGGACACCGAGTTCTTCTAATTTTCTTGCGAGCACCACATCATCAGACGTATATGGCAGCACGATAAATCCTTCTTCGAGCAGCATTTCAGATGCTTTTAATGTTTCAACTGGATCTGGCAAAAGAGACCTTGAACAGCCAATGACTTCTACCTTGATCATGTCACACAGCCCAGAAGCCTTTGCTAAACGGGCAATACGCACTGCTTCTTCTGCTGTACTTGCACCAGCTGTATTCGGAAGCAATGTATATCTTGATAAATCAAGCTGCTCCAGGAAATTCGGCTGAGATGCTTCGAATATGTTCATTCTTCTGACAGCAAAGGTTAAAATTTCGGCTTCCGATACGTTCACCGCTTCTTTTTGAACCTCAAATGATGGGTACTTCCCTGTTCCGAGTAATAGTCTTGATGTGAATGTTTTTCCGCCAATGTGCAGCATTGGATCATCCTCCTCCTACAAAATGAACGATTTCAATCGTGTCATTTGGTTGAATGACTACTTGTTGAAACGCTTCTTTATCAATAATTTCTTGGTTCTTTTCAACGATCACCACACGGTTTTCAAGCTGATAGGCTGATAGCAGATCATAGATCGTTCCATTCTCTTGATCGAAGTCAACGATTCTGCCATTCAATTGAATCTTCATACGAATAGTGCCTCCTTTCGTCCAATACGAAATGCGTGAAGCCATTCCTCTTTGACCGGTTTGTCTAATATGAGGTCACGAATGATTTCTCCAGTAATCGGCGCAAGTAAAATGCCATTCCTGTAATGCCCTGCAGCAAAAAGAATACGCTTGTCTTCTGGATGTCTTCCGATATAGGGATGCCGGTCGTTTGTCGCCGGACGAAGGCCTGCCCAGCACTCTTCAATCGGCATCTCTTTAATAGAAGGCATCAGCTGAGACGCCTTTTGAATCACAGCTTCCACTCCGCCAAGCGTTGGAACAGCCTGCCACTCGTTTGGCTTCATCGTTGCACCGATAACAAGCTTTCCGCTATCTCGCTGAACGATATAACAATGATCATGATAAATGGTGTGTGCGAGCGCTGGACCGTTATTCCATACAGACACACATTCTCCTTTTACTGGATAAAGAGAATGCGATAATCCGAGCTCTTCAAAAAAACGGCCAGACCATACACCACTTGCAACTGTCAGGTCATCACATGTGAATGTGCCCTTCGTTGTTCTGACAGTTAACACTTCTTTGTCCCGCTTCACTTCGATCACAGGTGTACACTCTTTCACATCTGCTCCGTACCGGACCGCCGCCTGCCACAAAGCCCTGCATACAGCATAAGGCTCAACATGCACATCCTCTTCAATCAAACCTGCTCCCAGCATGTGATCTGTTACTTGAGGCATGCATTTTTTTACGCTGCTTGCGTCAAGCCACTTAAATGTAGACAAATGCTGCATCCGGCAAAGGGCCTGCTTCTCTTCTTCAGTAAAGGCGACCTTCATGATGCCGCCTGCTGAAGTCCGAATATCAATGCCTGATTCATGCAAAAGATCGACCTTTAATTTTTCGTATAATGCCTGGCTTGCTCTGCCTGCCTGAAAGAAAATATCCTCATGCCCCTCTCCTTCAGCATGTGCACCGAGCATCCCGGCAGCCGCACTTGTCGTTTGCTTCCCTATCTCATTCGCTTCAAATAAGACCACCTGTTTTCCTGCTTTTGCAAGGTGATAGGCGATTGACATCCCTATGATTCCACCACCAATGATTGCAACGTCATAATGCTTTTTCATAAGGATTCTCCTTTACCTTTTCAGAAAATGCTTGTGCCATCATACGCGGCTGATGATGAGTAAATATCCCAGACATGACAGCGATTCCTTTCACATGAGCATGTTTCAATTCTGGAACTCGTTCTGGGGTCATCCCGCCGATGGCCACCACTGGAATTGTTAGTGCAGAAGTCAGTTCTTTCACAAGCTGTACACCTCTTGCCTGGAGTCCTGGTTTACAAGAGGTGTCATATACGTGCCCAAACATGACATACTCTGCTCCATTTTTCTCTGCTGCTTTCGCTTCTTCTATCGAATGGACGGACACCCCTGCATGAAGGTGAGGGAATTTTCTTCGCAGCTCTTTCGGCGAAAAGCTATGGCCCGGAAGATGCACCCTGTGAATATTGGTTAGCAGCGCCACGTCTACTCGGTCATTGATCACGAGCTTTTCTTTCGGCACACCTTCTAAAAGGAGATTCTTCACGAGATCAACAAGCTCACCTGCTGTTTTAGAACGTTCCCGAATATGAATAAAATCCACTTCAGACGCAATGGCTTTTATTTGTTTGATCAGTTCACCCGCAGGAAGCGAATCATTTGTCACTGCGTGGAGTTCCATTTGCACCAACCCCATCTAAGCATGCTGTTTGCCACAATTCTTTTTGATACGCCATCTCCCAAAAATGATATTCGTAATAGCTTGAAATCACAAAATTTTCTTTCATATTGGCGCGTACATGTTCTGGTGCTTTTTCTGCTAGTTCATCAAAGCGGTTCACCTGTTCGAAAACGAGTTCCTTAAACCAATCGCCTCCATATGTCAAAATCCATTCTTGGTAAATTGGATGGTCAGGTGTTGTTTGTTTTAGCTTTTCACCTACCTCATAATAGAGCCAGTAACACGGTAATAACGCGGCTAAAATCTCTTCAAACCGTCCGCTTTTTACAGATCGATACATATGAGAGGTATACGCATAAGCAGTCGGGGAAGGCTTAAAGTTCTCAATGGCTTCATCAGAAATTTGCAGAAGCTCTGTAAATTTCCTATGCAGCGACAGCTCTGCTTCATACGTGCCCTGGGCATGATACGCCATTCTGCCCGTCGTATGTAAGTCCTCACTAATCGCCGCTCCATATGCCTGCACCTTTGCAAAATGAGTTAAATAATACGAATCCTGCATCACGTAATAGGTGAAACGATCGAGTGAAAGTGTGCCATCCCCAATCCCTTTGACAAAAGGATGCGTAAAGCTTCCATTCCACCATGTTGCTGCAGCCTCTTTACATTCTGTTGAAAACGTCATGTTCCTCTCCTCCTGTTTTTCCATATAAAAAAGCCACTTTCCGCGTGGAAAGTGGCTTGGAATTTGTAAAAAGCATAGTCAAAAACCGCACCACTTCCCTACGCAGGTATGAACCTGTTCAGGTAATGAGGGTCTAAAAGTCGACACTTTTATCTCAGCCCTTTTAAAGGACTCCCCTAGTGGATCAAATATATGATGTTGTACCTCTATCTTAATCAGGAATTGTTCATTGGTCAAGCGTTCATTGTCATTCTAATTGGGCTCTTAGTCCTGCCACATACTCCCGGGAGCCCGATACAAGCACACGATCGCCGCTTCTAAGTGTCGTATCTCCATGCGGTACTAAGCTGTCTACCCCTCTGAAAATGCGGACAAATACCAAATCACCGGTGAAAGGAAATTCTCTCAGCATGACATTATGATAACGATGATTGTTCATTTGAATTTGATACAAAGAAGAATCCTCATTTGTTAGCAATCGAATCGCATCAGGTGCTTCAATCAAAGCTCTTAGCACCGTTTTAGATGAAAGGAAAGTAGAAAACGTATCAATGCCTGCTTCTTTCAATGTCAGCTCTGCCTCAGCTTTGTTGACACTTGCAATGACTTGTTTTGCTCCTTCTTCTTTTGCAAATAAAGCAATTTCCTTATTTTTTGTCTCACTGCCTGTTGCGACGACAAGGACATCCTCTTGGCCGACGCCTGCCTTTCTCAGCGTCTCATCGTCGTATTGTTCAATTGATTCGACTTCAAAGATAGAGTCTGCCAGCAGTGCTTCCTTATTTTCTTGAAACACATGCAAAATCCGAATGTCATATTCATCCTGATGCAAATCAAGTGTGACAGGTAAGGTCAGCTGATTTGCACCAATAAAGGTCACACGCTTCTTATGGCTCGCCGCTTGTTCTTTTTTAAAGAGCGCTTTAAACCAAACAGGTGTTAAAATACTCGTTAGCACAGCAACTAAAATCAGCGCTCCAGACATTTTATGATCAATGACACCGAGCCGCTCACCAATCGTCGCAGCTGCAATGACGAGAGATAATGTTGAAGTTAATAAAAAGCCTGAGCCGATGACCTTATTCATGTCATACCATTTTTTCAAATAAAGAATTGGGATGAGCTTACTTATAAGCAACGCAATAAACAGCAGCGGAATCATGATCATGATGGTTGGATCCTTAAACAGTGCCCATATATTCAGATCCACTCCGACCATCACAAAAAAGATCGGGATTAAAAATCCGTAGCCAAATGAGTCCAGCTGCTGAACGAGCTCTTTATTTGGTGAAAGAAGGGACACAAGCACGCCAGCTAAAAACGCCCCTAGAATATTTTCAGCCCCGAGTGATTCAGATAAGGCAACTAAGACTATAATGAGAGTAAAGATTGCCCTTGTCCCAATTTGCACGGTTCCTTTTGACATCGACTGAAAAATTGACTTTGTCTTAAATACGCGGCCAAATAAATAAAGAAGAATGCCTGCAGCAAATAATAAGAGCAGAAGCCACATGTTCCCTGTTCCATCTCCATAAATGGAGGAAAACACAGCAAGTAAAATCATCGTGACCAAATCAGCAATGACAGCTACAAGCAGAATGATTTGACCGATATTCGTCTGCATCAACTTTTCCTCTTTTAAGGTTGGCACCACTACGCCTAATGAGATGGTAGAGATAATGAGCGTCATTAAAAAGGCATTTTGGATAAACCCTGCGAGTACAAACGCATAGGACAGGATAAAAGAAATACAAAATACCCCAAGAAAAATAATGGTGGCTGCTTTAAATGTATTTGGTTCTTTTAAACCATTTGGAAGTTCTCGTGCTTTCTTCTTTGACTCAAAAGAAGAAAAATCTATTTCAAGTCCACTTAAAAACATCAGAAAAATAAAACCGAGCATGGATAATGTATCTAACCACGCATCATGTTCGACAACCAGTTGAAGACCGCTTTTCCCAATGATGAGCCCCATAATGATTTCAGCTACAACGACCGGAATGGTCAGCTTAAATCGGTGCAATAAAATAGGGGTGAAAAAGGCGACAATAATAACGACAACGAGTGATGAAACAGATGTATGCTCCATTGGCTAAAGCCTCCTAACATTCATGTTTAATTTTATAAGTCTTACGTTAAAGGATTGATTCTAACAATTGCCTAAATGAAATGAAAGCCATTCGTTATATTTTCTAAAATTCAAACTTCTTTATATCCGACGAATGGATGAAAAAAATCAGGAGGAAACCTTATGAAATTCGATATCATTGGCGATATCCACGGCTGCTACGAAGAGCTGCTTACACTCATACACAAACTAGGATACGAACTCAAACATGGATTACCCGTCCATCCTGATAAGAGAACGCTGGCCCTTGTTGGTGATTTAACAGATCGAGGGCCTCAGTCAGTAGACGTCATGCGATTTGTCATTCATGCCTATTCACACGGCGCAATCCGCTATGTACCTGGCAACCATTGCTTTAAGCTTTATCGCTATTTAAAAGGAAATCCCGTCAAATTGCTTCATGGCATCGAAACGACAGTGAACGAAATAAAAAAATTGCCCATTCATGAACAAAACAAATTGTCACATGAATTTAAGCAGTTATTCGAGAAGGCTCCGCTTTATGATGTACTCATTCCTGATGAGCTGATCATTGCACACGCAGCGATGAAGGAAAAGGATATTGGAAAAAAGCCGAATAAACAGATGCGGTCCTATTTATTATTTGGTGCCGTCACAGGAGAAACATGGCCAGATGGACGGCCTGTTCGCAAGGACTGGGCAAAGGAATATCACGGAAAACCGTGGATTGTGTATGGCCATACACCTGTGAAAGAACCTCGATTCGTTGGCAGAACCGTCAATATTGATACAGGCTGTGTATTTGGCAACAAACTGTCTGCCCTCACATACCCTGAGCTTAAAACGGTCTCCGTTCCCTCATCTATGCCTTATGACGATTCAAGATTTCAGCATTTCACATTATAAAAAAACCCGGCCCTGCGATGCAGGTGACCGGGTTTCTCTAATTAAAAAGCAAGGATTTCATATCATCAGGAAGCGGAGCTGAAAATGTCATTTGCTCACCTGTCATCGGATGAGGAAACACAAGGGTTTCACTATGCAGTGCCTGCCTGTCTATCCGCTCGGCCCTTCCGCCATACAGCGTATCTCCGATGAGCGGATGCCCAAGAAATTGCATATGCACACGAATTTGATGTGTTCTCCCGGTTTCAAGCGAGAGAGACACATCCGACATATTTAACTCAGCGATTACTGCTCGCACGGTATAATGCGTCACTGCCTCCTGCCCAGTATCATCAACCATCCGCTCGATGATACTATCCCCTTTTCGGGCAATTTTTGCAGCGATGGTTCCATGTTTTTCTGTGATCATGCCATGTGTAAACGCTCTGTATGTTCGCTTAACCGCTCCACTCTTTTGTGCCTTAGATAAAAGGCTATGGGCAAAACGATGCTTCGCCACAAGCATAACGCCAGATGTATCACGATCAAGACGGTTCACTAAATGAACCGTATGCCGAACAGACTGCTTGGCATAATGGTGCAGTAATCCATTCGCAATACTGTGCTCGGGGTGCTCCCGAGAAGGGATCGAAGGAATATACGGCCTTTTATTCAGAACAAGGACATGCTCGTCCTCAAATATAATATCAAGCGGAATCGGTGCAGGCTTCAGCCCTTCACTCACTTTTTCCTCGGGAAATAGAATGGTGAGCCTGTCCCCTTCATGCAGCTCATATCTCACGGTAACATGCTCTCCATTAATGAGGAGGTCACCGCCATCAAACTTAATATCCGTCAGCATTCTTTTCGAAATACCAAGATCAATTAAATATTCCTTTAAAAACAGCCCTTCTTCTTTGGCTGTCATGGTTTTGTTTAACGTAAAGTATTCCAGCGAGAACAACCTCTTTCTTATTCTCCTTTTCCGATAAAGGAATCTTGCACCCTTTTCCAAAACGGAAACGGTCTAAATCTAGCAAAACGGACATTCTCATCTGCCACCCGGCATTGAATGGATTTGACGTCTTTATGAAGCAGCGTCAAATGATCAATCGTCACCTGAAAATCGACATCATTCCTCGGCTTAATCACACAAGTATGGTGGTCAGGCAAAATAAGCGGTGAACCGACCGTCCGAAACACTCTGTTGTTGATTGAAGCCATTTCTGCCAGCTGAATGGCTCTAATGGAAGGATGAATAATGGCGCCTCCAAGTGCCTTATTATAGGCCGTACTGCCTGATGGAGTAGACAAACAAAGGCCGTCACCTCTGAATGTTTCAAACAGCTGTCCTCTGATTTCAACATCTGCCACAAGCGTCCCTTCCATGCTTTTAATCGTACATTCATTCATTGCTAAATATTTCTCTTCTCTGCCGCCGTCGTTGTATCTGACAATGACCTCTAAGATCGGATATTCCACAATATGATAAGGCGTTTTCGCAATGGCTAAGACGAGTTTTTCAATCTCACTCGGCACCCAGTCAGCATAGAAGCCAAGATGACCTGTATGAACACCGACAAAGGCTGTTTCATTCAGACGGCTGCTGTAGCGGTGAAAGGCATAAAGAAGGGTGCCGTCTCCACCAACCGTAATGACAAGATCCGGTTCCTCTTCATTTAGTTCCATGCCAAAATCCAATAAGTAGGTCTGAATTTTACTTTTGAGCGTGTCAGATACAGAATTCCCTTTTGAAGAAACTGCAAATTTCATGAATTCTTCTCCTTTTTCACCTTGCTGCTATGAGAGGGCAGCATCATATTTGATCAAACTGGCTCAGCTGTCGTTTTTCTTTTTCCGGGAAAATGCCACTTGTGCTTCTTGAATTTCCCCTCTAATTTCGGACATTTCTTCATCGAGACGAGATGCTGCCTCAGATGCTCTTTGAAGGCGCAGCTTGACCTTCTCCGGGATATTCCCGCTATATTTATAATTCAGAGAATGCTCAATGGTCGCCCAAAAGTTCATCGCAAGCGTACGAATTTGGATTTCGACAAGGAGCTGCTTCTCTCCGTTGATCGTTTGCAGCGGATATAACACAACAAGGTGGTAAGAGCGGTATCCGCTTTCTTTATGTTCTGCAATATAGTCGCGTTTATCTACAACCACAAAATCTTTACGTGACTGGAGCATTTTTTTCACGACTTGTATATCTTCTACAAACTGGCACATAATGCGAAGCCCAGCAATATCCTGCATCGTTTCAATCTCATGCATCGGGATGTTTTTACGCTTTGCCTTTTCTAATATGCTGGCAACGGGTTTCACTCGGCCTGTGACAAATTCTACTGGTGAATGGTCATCCTCGAATTCATACAGCTTTCGAATGCCTTTTAGTTTCACTTTTAATTCTTCGACTGCTTGTTTATACGGTGCGAGGAATTGATCCCATTGTTTTTTGTCCATGAAACTTCCCCCAATTCCATATACCTAATTATTTCAGAGGAATGTGCTTTTCACTTTCTCTTCCATATCTCCGTAATTGGCATTGTCTTTAATATTGTCGATTAAATAATGTAATTCCTGTTGAAGCTGAATGAGTTCCAGCGAATATTCATCCGATGCCAAATAGACAGGGATGTCACGATTCATTGCTTCTTTTAATGGAGCCCATGTATGTTCCCCTAAAATAAGATACGAAAAGGACTCCTCGGTTTCAAGTATGTAAACGAACGCAAAGTGATCAGAATCAACAAGCATTTGTCCTGATGCTTTTGCTTTTTTGATTTGCTCTTCTGACTGGATTGTCAAAATCAGCCTGTCTTCTTTTAAAGTTGCTTCTGTGATTTCAATTCTGTTTTGCATCATGATCTCCTTTACAACAAAGTACAGCTTTATTTTATCATATCAAGTTCAATATTGATAAACCGAACTTTTGGAGAAAATCCTGTTTTTCTCTTTTAAATGATTCTTTCCCACGATTCTTCATTCAATTTGGTCCACGTCTAAAGAAAATAAAGAGAAAAAACAGTCTTTTACATGGTGAACACACTTCATGTACAATAATCATATTTCTTCTAAATGAAAGGTTGATGTCAAAATGGCACAGGAAATTGAAATAGAACTAAAACAATTATTAATGAAAGAAGAATTTGATCAGCTGAAACAGCATTTTCAATTGAAGGATGCGGATTTCCACACGCAAACCAACTATTATTTTGATACACCTCAATTTGATATAAAATCTCAATTGGCTGCATTAAGAATGAGAGAAAAAAACGGTCAATGGGTGCTCACATTAAAGGAACCGCACGAGATAGGCTTGCTTGAAACCCACCAAACGATCGCTCCCCCATCACAACTTAACGATTTTGAGCTGCCAGCAGGTGAAGTTGCGGACAGATTAGACCACCTGAACATTCAAAAGGATCAAATTGTGTACTTTGGTTCACTTGAAACGTCAAGAGCAGAAAAAATGATCCAAGAAGGCTTAATTGTTTTGGATCACAGCCGATATTTAACAGTAGAGGACTATGAACTTGAATTTGAAGTGAGCGACCTGGAAATCGGACAAGCCGCTTTCTCCGCATTGCTCCGCAAATTTCATATCCCAGTACGAAACACGAAAAACAAAGTCGTTCGTTTTTATGAAGAAAAAATGAAAACACAGAATAGATGAATTCCTTGAAGGAGGAACATGATGAACGTTAATCAACTTCAATCCTTTATGCAGCTTCAAGCGCTTAAAACGTTACAAACAGATCCAGCACAAACGCAAATGTCTGCGGGTCAAGAATCGAATGCCCAAGCTTCATTTCAGTCGCTGCTGCAAGATTTTTTAGGCGGATCAGAATTATCACGTCTCCCGCTTTCCATCTCTGCTTTTATGGGCACGGATCCATCAACGGCTCCGAACACGCAATATGCGCGTACAAACCCATATTTATCTGCGATTGCCGGCAGTGATCAGCTTCAAGCTCAATCTTTATATGCAAATGACAATCAATTAAATACAGCGAATGGCATTGGAAATGTCTTAAACAACAGCTACACACCGCCGCTTCAAAAGGCTGTCTCCAGTGGCTCATCATCAAAAGAGATTAATCAAATCGTGTCACAAATGGCTCAAAAGCATGGCGTTCCTGAAAAGCTCATTCACGCAGTCATCAAGCAGGAATCCGGCTATCGCACGAATGCTGTCAGCCATGCAGGTGCGCTTGGTCTCATGCAGCTCATGCCATCTACGGCTAAGTCACTTGGCGTCAACAATGCCTTTGATGCTGCCCAAAACATTGAAGGCGGAACGAAGTATATAAAACAAATGCTTCAGAAATATAACGGAAATATCTCACTCGCCTTAGCTGCCTATAATGCAGGTTCAGGAAATGTAGATAAATACGGGGGCATCCCTCCATTTAAAGAAACACAAAATTATGTAAAGAAAATCACAGCTCAATATTTCGCTTAAACCGAAGAGAATAACCTCTTCGGTTTTTTGTATGTCGCTTTTCCCCCTTTTTTGACTGAATGTGTTATGATATGGTCAATTGATCACGGAACCCGCCCCACTCTTTATTTCGAGCAGACCAAAGCTGTTTGTTTGTGGAATTGAGATGAGGTTGTTAAAATAAGTACAAGAATAGAAACAATAAAATAGAACAAACTGAATATCACTTTTGAAATAAATGAAATGCGCAATAGGGTGAGTCATCCTATTAACTACGAGTAAAAGGAGTAGTCAACATGGTACAATCGTTTAACGCACCTTACGAAGCGGTTGGAGAGGAACTTCTATCGCAACTTGTTGATACTTTTTATGAAAATGTAAAGTGTCATCCTTTGCTTCATCCTATTTTCCCGGATGACTTAAAAGAAACAGCAAGAAAACAAAAACAGTTTTTAACGCAATATTTAGGCGGACCACCGCTTTATACAGAGGAGCATGGCCACCCAATGCTGCGGGCGAGACATCTCCCTTTTCCGATTACTGAGGAGCGGGCGGACGCATGGCTTGAATGCATGGAGGATGCAATGGATCAAGTAGGACTAACCGGCGATATTCGTGACTTTTTATTTGAACGGCTTTCTCTGACGGCTCGTCATATGGTCAACCAAACACCTGAAAAGGATGGACGATCTTGAGCTGCAATTCGCACGATCAATATTTCTCACACTGTCACGGACATCCTCAAAAGCCGATTGAAATCTATGTATTCATTGATCCGCTAAGCCCAGACTGCTGGTTATTAGAGCCATCCATTAAAAAATTGAAAATGAAATATGGCCGTTTTTTCACTTTACGAACAGTAACAAGTTCTAGTATTAATGCATTGAATCGGAAAAGAAAGAAACATTTACTGACTGAAGCATGGGGGAAATTTGCCACTAAAACGCAGACCAAAAAAGAACAAATGCTGTCTGAACAAATTGTGACATCACCCTACCTCGCCTCACTCGCATTAAAAGCAGCGGAGCTTCAAGGAAGAAAATGCGGAATGAAATTTTTGCGTCTCATTCAAGAATCGCTTTTTTGCCATCAGCAAGATGTCACAAGTGAGCAGGTGCTGATAGAAAATGCAAAAAGTGCTGGTCTGGACATCGAGGAATTCCAGCGCGACATTCATTCTCAAAGTGCGGTGAAAGCACTACAATGTGATATGAAAATTGCAGCTGAAATGGACGTATCTGAGCTTCCGACCTTCGCCTTTTTTAATACCGTAAATGGAGATGAAGGATTAAAAATTTCAGGTGCCTACTCTTATGATATATACGAGGAAATTCTTTTTGAAATGATTGGTGAAAAACCAACACCATCTGAACGGCCTCCAATTGAATGGTTTATTGCATACTTTCAATTTGCATCCGCAAAAGAGATAGCCGTTGTTTATGACCTGACGCTTGAAGAAGTTGAACGAGAAATGAAGAAGCTAGCTTTCGCTCAAAAGGTAGAACGTGTACAAGTGCAGCAAGAAATGTTTTGGCGCTATAAAGAGAATGACAACCATACAGATCTTGATGTATATCGCTGTGAAAATGAACATGGGTGCTGACCCATGTTTTTTCTTTACTTCAAAAAGGAACTTTTGTTCTATTTATAGACACGAAGAAACCGCGCCGGGATAAGCGCGGTTTCACTATGTCTTAACGACAACAAAGGGGATGGGAGAAATTTTTCACGGTCAAACAAAGGGGTAATGTTTGTATGTGATTAATTTCACATCTGTAGTATATCAAATTTTGTCGACTTATGACAACAGATATACTATATGTTCATATTTTTGTCACAAAACATAAGAGGGTTGTCACTTTCATATAGTAAAAGTAACAAAAAAATGGGGGGATCTGCATGCGCAGCACAACTATTGGACTTGTTGCCATTGGCTTATGTTTCTTTTTAAATATATTAGGCTTAATGAAAATGCTTCCTCTTTATTTGACGTCTCCACTCTTATTTGCTGCGATTCTTTTTACGCTTTATCGAATGAATCACCGTAAGACCTTTAGAGGTTTTAAAGGTTGATCATTAAAAAGGATTGGCCTCTACATCTGAAGAGGTCTTTTTTATGAGAAAAAAACTCCTGTCAAAAGATGAGCTGGCACTCACACGTCTGACAGAAGTCTTTTCATTACTCACCTGTTTTGGAGATGAGCTCTTCCATTTCTTTTAGTTTTTCTTCAAACAATTGGCATGCTGCTTCAATTGGTTCTTTAGAAGCCATATCAACACCAGCTTTTTTCAGCACATTGATTGGATAATCAGAGCTTCCTGCTTTAAGGAAATCTGTATAGCGCTCTACCGCTGGTTTTCCTTCTTGTAAGATTTGCTTGCTTAATGCCTGTGCCGCACTATAGCCTGTCGCGTATTGATACACATAATAGTTGTAATAGAAATGAGGAATTCTCGTCCACTCTAATCCAATTTCCTTATCAACCACCATGCCGTCACCAAAATACTTCTTGTTCAGGTCATAATAAAGGTTCGTCATAAATTCTGGCGTTAAAGCCTCTCCTTCTTGTGCTTTCACATGAATAAGATGCTCAAACTCAGCAAACATCGTTTGTCTGAATACTGTTCCTCTAAATCCTTCTAACAAGTGGTTTAATACATACAAGCGCTGTTTTTTATCGTCTAAATGATTAAGCAGGTATTCGCCTAGTAACGCTTCATTTGTAGTGGAAGCCACTTCAGCTACAAAGATACTATAGTTTCCATACGGATATGGCTGGTGTTTTCTCGTGTAGTAGCTGTGGACAGAGTGCCCAAATTCATGAGCCAGCGTAAACAAATTATCAATGTTATTCTGCCAGTTCATGAGGATATATGGATTTGTACCATAGCTTCCTGATGAATAAGCACCGCTTCGTTTCCCTTTATTCTCATAAACGTCTACCCAGCGATTTTCGAGTCCTTCTTTTAACACGGACACATATTCTTCTCCTAATGGCGCTAACCCTTTCAGCATATAATCTTTTGCTTCATCGTAGGTGAGCTTCATGCCAGCATCTTTCACAAGTGGTGTATACAAGTCGAAATTGTGCACTTCATCAAGATTTAATACCTTTTTGCGTAATTCAATATAACGGTGTAACAACGGTAAATATTGATGAACTGTATCAATTAGATTGTCATACACTTCTTCTGGGATGCTGTTTCGTGATAGTGCTGCTTCTCTTGCCGATTTGTAATTTCGTACTTTTGCATAAAAATTATCCTTTTTAATTGAACCGCTTAGTGTAGAAGCAAGTGTGTTCTTATACTGATCATACGTTTTATACACAGCTTTAAAGGCATTCTTTCTCACTTCACGATCATCACTATTTAAAAATGTGATAAAGTTGCCGTGGGTAATTTTCTTTTCCTCCCCATTCTCATCCTTTACAGAAGGGAACGAAATATCGGCGTTGTTAAACATACTAAAAGTAGTAGATGCAGATGAAAGTGGTTCAGAGGCCTCAGCTAATAAAGCTTCTTGTTCCTCACTTAAAATATGTGGACGCTCTTTATTAATTTCTTCGAGAGCATGAGAATACAGTTTTAATTCTTCTTTTTCCAGAATAAATTGCTGCAATTTATCTTCTTGAATTGATAAAATCTCTGGAACAATATAAGCAGATGTACTAGACAGCTGTGTAAATAGATTCGAGGCTTTATCATTTAACGCCTGAAAGGATGAGTTCGTTGTATCTTCATCGTATTTCATGTGCGCATATGTATAAAGCTTGCCAAGCTTTTCAGAAAGTTGATCCTGAAAGGTTAGGGCTTCATACAGGACATCAGCAGAATGGGCCAGCTTGCCTTTAAATTGTGCCAGCTTCGGAATTTCTTTTTTGACCGCTTCGAATTCCTTGTTCCATGTATCGACGCTTTCAAAAATATCTTCAAGGCGCCATTTGTTTTCTTCTTTTACTTCGCTTCTGTCTGGTAGATGATTGTTTTTGTTTTGTGAAGTCATATGAATCCCCCTTGCATGAGTTGTGTTGAACCAACCTTTCAGAAAGTGAAAGAAATTGGTGTTGTATTTATCTTCTTTGTTTTGAACTATATTTGTCAAATCATATGCAGAAATAAATACCAAACAGACTAAAAAAATGAGAAAAAAGCGTTTCTTTCGATTCAATAGCAGCACCACCTTTTTCTTATCATGATCAAAGTGGTCATGAAACATGCTAATGAAATAAGAAAGCATCTCGTTTTAGCACTTCATCAAGTGTTTGTATTGGCATTTGATTCGACGATACTTCATAATTACCCTCTTTCGTCATATGTAAAAACCCTTGTCTTACAAGCGCCTTTACATATGCAGTGACCACCCCTTTTATTTCTTCTCTTGACACATCACTATATCGGAGTTTCACTTCTTTCATCTGCACACACCGGTTGATTTCTTTCATCAGCTGTTGAATCGTTAGTCTTCCGCTTCCTTTTTTCCTCATCATCCAATCATAGAGGCAACCTTGCCAAACATATACGGGACTTGTAAAGATATACGCTTCTTGCACCGGGATAAATAATGCAGTCGGCAAAAAAGGGAGTGCCGTTTGATGATGCTCATAAAAAATATCTCTCAAACGTTTGCTTTCATTTGATAAAATGCGAGGAGGACGCTGCCTAAATTGCTGTATACATTTAAGCCATTGTTGGTTTACTTGACACTTGCTTGAGGGCGGAGATAGGATTACAGGAATTTTGCTGTATGCGGAAGGTGATCTGACAGTCATTGCCGCACATATTTTCGTTGGTTGAAACACGAGAAATTGATCAAGATGGATGAACTTATTTTGAAGCGGGCAGAAAAAAATCAACCGCCTTTTCTCTGATTCCCTTAAAATTCCCCAATGAATGGAGGAGAAAGAAAAAAGCTGGGCAGATTTTCGTTTCAAACGATTTGCCCCTATCATCCATATTGGAAAGAGACCTGCTTCACGGAGACCTGCTGTTCTTCTGCGCAGCTCCTGCCGGGAAATATTAGCACATTGAAATTCGATTGCATAGGTTTCATTTCCTATAGTGACGGTCACATCAGGACGCTGATGAACCTTTGACATATATTTTTCCAGCGCAGGTTTATGTCCAAGCCGCTTCAGCCAATTCATAATGGCTTCCTTTCCCGCCTGATGATAAGCCGTTTCGCCTGAGGCTAACGAACATGCTGTCAGCTGTTTATGCGCAAAATGATAGACACGATGCTCCCCTAGCTTTAATTGCACCTCCTCCCTACATTCAGGACAATAAAATTTGCACGTCGTTCTTACATGCTCCAGCCGGCTTTTCGATAGATGATGTGTAATTCGGATAAGCTTACCGTTATCCATCATTGCTGCATTCATTCAGTTCGCCCCTCGCTCTTTGATGCCCGTATTATAACTTGTTCGTCTATAAGAAAGCGAAAAGGGAAAATGAATTTTTACCGTGTCAAAAAATGATTTTACTGATCATAACTTCCGTAAAATAAAAAATCCCCCTTATAGAAAAGAGGGAAAATACAATCTTTATAAAAGTGGTGATAATAATCTTGCAGTTGATTCAAACAGTCTGACCCTCAAAGGTCTCTTTGCGAACTCTTCTGACACAATTTCATGTGACTGCTCTAAATCACCTAAGAAATCGTTGACAAGCTTCTCTGTGCTTTTCGTTTTATAGAGGAAGGCATTCACTTCAAAGTTCAAATGAAAGCTTCTCATATCCATGTTTGCCGTTCCAATTGAAGCCAGTTCATTATCCACAATAATAAATTTACTATGCATAAAGCCTTGATCATACTCGTACACCTTCGCCCCTGCATCAAGAAGCTCTGGGAAGTATGAACGAGACGCATGGAACACAATCCGTTTATCTGGATTCTTTGGAGCAATAATCCGGACATCTACTCCGCTCAATGCGGCAATTTTCAATGCGGACAGAATATCATCATCCGGGACAAAATACGGTGAAGCGATCCAGATGGACTTTTTAGCGGCGATGATCATAGAGAAAAAGAGATTTTTAATGACCTCCCACTGCTTGTCAGGCCCGCCAGCAATCATTTGTACGCCTTCTGTTGTACTCTCAATGTGGCTGAAATCTTTGAAATAGTCCACACCTGAGCATCTTTCATTCGTCATATAATACCAATCCTGCATGAAAATCTGCTGGAGGTCACGAACTGCTTCGCCCTTAATCATCAGATGTGTATCACGCCAGAATCCATATTGTCTACTTCTGCCCATGTATTCGTCTCCGATATTAAGCCCGCCGACAAATCCCACTTCTCCATCAATGACAACAATTTTCCTATGGTTTCGGAAGTTAATTTTATTATTTAAAAGGGGGAGCCTTACTGGTAAAAATGGAACGATCTGAACGCCAGCCTTTTCTAGGTCAGCAATATATTGACGAGAAAGCTTTAAGCTTCCTACATCGTCATATAAAAAGCGGACAATCACGCCATTTTTCGCTTTTTCAATTAGAATGTCCTTTAATTCTTGGCCAAGGTCATCGTGGCGGAGAATGTAATATTCTAAATGAATGTGATGTGTTGCTTTTTTGATCTCTTCAAAAATATGAGAGAATGTTTCTTCACCATTGGTTAAGACTTTAGAGGACGTGCGATATGTAATAGGAGTATGTCCAAGTCTGTGGGCCAGCTTAAATAAGAGCTGCTGATGATCACCCATATGCGTCATTTTTTCAATCGCTTCTCTATGAATACGTTCATCTTCCTGGATTAACTGCTCATCCAATACCGCTTTCTTTTCAAACAGCCGGCGCTTTTTGATATTGCGTCCAAAGAAAATGTAGAACAAAAAGCCGAATAACGGAAAGCTGCCCAGCAGAACAAGCCATGTAATCGTGTGAGACGGATTCCGATTCTCCAAGAAAATAACAAATCCGATGAAAATAATCGATAAAGTAAATAGAACACTGACTGAACTTAATACACTTACCGCTAAATCACCGGCAATCAATTGGACAATTAAATAAGCACCTATCGTAATGATTAGAAAAAATAGAACTTTGACTAAATTTCTCATTTCATTTTCTCCTTGCCGATCTCTTTATTTACCTATTCATTCAGATAAAAAAGCCGATTCCTCTATAGAAATCGACTTTTTGTTAGTTACGAGAAGTGCTGTTGAATCGTTTCAAGGGCATTCCCTTCGATAATCAGCTGACCGTATTCTTTCAGTCTGTAGATGCTGACAACTGATTCATGAGCATATTCAAGCAAAATGCTGAGCTTATTCTCCACTTGCTCATCTGACAAATCCTCGTGGAAGTCAACATATAGATAATAACGGTTTTCAAACGAATATAAACTTGTGGTAAAATCCTGCATATTTAATTGAGAAAGTGCAATCAAATCTTCAAAATCATCCATTTTCAACACGAATTGAAGTTGAAGTTTTTTGTCCTTCTCATTATGGTCTTCTTGATCTTGCTCTTCTTTATGAAAATCATCAAGCAGTGCGTCTAAGCTTTCTTCATCTGTTTGATCTTTTTTATCTTCTGGAATCGGCAATTCGAGCTTTTGTCCATCTTTAGAAAGTTGGGCTTTTGTCACGACAATTTCAAGACCCTTGTCAAGTGCCTGTACTTGAATCCAAAGCGGTCCCTCTACTGCAAATTCTTCTTCTTCGTGCACTTCGTCCATTACTTCCCAAAACAGCTCTTCACTGCGCTCACGATTATACCAAATCTCTTCACGGTCAAATCCGCGATCTTCAATATCACCGTAGGAAATATAAAATTTGACTGTATGTTCATTTATTCTTTCGATTTCCATTTTGCCAACCTTCCCTTCTATATAAGATGTTGAAGGGACATACAAGCTCCCAATTAATAGTACTTTACTACACTTTACCCGTTCCGTCTACATGTTAACCGTTTAAAGAATTGAGGTATTGCTTCGTACTGTCTATTTTATGATAAAACATGAATAAAAGAAATAAAAACGCATTTTTTGCAGAGAAAACTTGCAGAAACATATATTTGAATTGTCTTCATATATTGGTTGTACGAGCTCTATTTGGGACATGAGGTGAAATGGATGGAAACAGAGTGGATCGTATCCTTACTGATGATTATTGGCATAGACCTGATTTTAGGCGGAGATAATGCGCTCATCATTGCAATGGCCAGTCGAAATTTATCACATGATAAACGCAATAAAGCCATTTGGATCGGCACACTTTTAGCCGTGCTGATGAGAATTACAATGACTGGTGCCGCCGTTTATTTATTGACTATCCCTTATTTGCAGTTTATTGGCGGTCTTTTTCTCCTTTATATAGGATACAATCTGTTAATTGAACAAAAGAAGGAATCGATTCGGATTAAGAGCAGCGGCTCCCTTTGGCGTGCGGTGCAAACCATTGTGATTGCCGACCTCTTTATGTCACTTGATAATGTCATCGCAGTTGCAGGTGCGGCAAAAGGCAACATGCTTCTGACCGCTTTTGGCCTCATGATTTCTGTACCGATTATTATTTGGGGAAGCAAGCTGATTCATGCAGCTTTGACCAAATTTCCGTTTCTTTTATACGGAGGAAGTGCGCTATTGGCCTTTACTGGCGGAGAAATGATTGTGCGTGATGTAAAATTGACTGAATTTATGTCACAGCATGCCACGCTTGAATTGTTGCTTCCGTTCTTAACCGTCATAGTGGTCATATTAGCCAGCCTCTTTTACGAGCAAACGGCTGAAACCAAATAAAAAAAGCTGCCAAATGATCGGCAGCTTTTCGTGTTTATATTAGTTAGCAAGTCGCTGAGCTTCTCTAAGTTGGAATGTACGAACCGTTCTTGGCAAGAAACGTCTAATTTCATCTTCATTGTACCCAACTTGTAATCTTTTTTCATCCAAGATAATTGGACGACGTAAAAGACCTGGATGCTCATTGATTAGTTTATACAATTGTTGAAGCGGCATTGTCTCAACATTGACATTTAGTTTTTGGAATACTTTTGAACGTGTTGAGATAATTTCGTCTGTGCCGTCTTCTGTCATTCGAAGAATTTCTTTGATTTCATCGATTGAAAGAGGCTCAGAAAAAATGTTTCTCTCTTGATATGGGATATTGTGCTCTTCTAACCACGCTCTTGCTTTTCTACATGATGTACAGCTTGGTGATGTGTATAATGTTACCATAAATCTTCACTCCTCAATTTGTAGAATGAATATTGATCTGTATTCTTAAATTAAAATTGTTCTAAATAAGTAATCTTTATAGTGATTATACTATAAAAAAGTAAGTGTGAACAGATTTTCTTGCAATTTTTGTGACAAAAACTAGACAATTTCATTCATTTTGTGGTGCAGCTTGATGTCAGAACATTCTCATTTAGTCCAGATGATCGAAAATATTTTTTTGCTTTCTATTTTCAATGATCTTCAATACATCATCAACATCCTCATACGATTGTCCATACCATTCTTCATCTTTATACGTATGGATTCGTTCATAGGTCTTCCTCATAGCTTCCATGATCTCTTCCTCATGATTTGTAAGAGGCGACCAATAAAGAATTTCCATGCGGTTCACTTCATTTGTTGCAAGTGACCTGCGTTTATAACCAATTGATTCTGCATGCTTGAAGTGCTCTCTTTGGTAAAACTTTAGGCGTTTTGCAGTATCTGCATCATCTTCATCTACAGGCTCGACTTCAAGCAAGATCGGTTTCTTTTTTTCCTTCAGCTTATGGATCAGCTTTGATCCGAGGCCTTCACCTCTTGCATCTTTGGAAACAAATAAATAATCAATAAAGATGAAAGAATCAAATTCGGCGTACATCATCACATGATGAGGTCCTTCCTCCTTATGATAAATATCACTTCTTTCCTTTAATAAAGCTTCCATATGCTCTTTTGACTTCATTTCTTCTATCGGGAAGTATTCACTGAGCTTTTCATACCAATTCATGGATCTGCTCCTTATGCTATAGTTAAGAACCACTTCCTTAGATATTCCCGATTTCCTGCTATTTAAACGCCTGTACTAGTAAGACGCAGCAAAGTCTTCAGTAGTTTCACTTTTTTTCAATTAACGTAAAAAAAGTTTTATAACGAACGATTCATGACGAGTTGTATACAGACAAACAAGATCAGTGTCATCGTGATTTGAAACATGATGAAATAAAGATATTTTACGCGCCGTGCTTCTTGCTTGTGCCCCCTTGTCTTTCGGTTAAGCATATATTCCACTGAAAAAGACACAATCCCAATGAGCGCCATAAACAAGAGCATCCACTTGCCTCCGTTTGGCTTCCTGAAAAAAGACGTTGAAAATAGTATGAATACAATGAGAACATGAAGCAATGAATAACGATAGGTTTTCCATTTCAACATCCAATTTTCCCCCTTCTTTTATTTGTTTAATTCTTTGGTAAGAATGGTGATGGCTTCCTTAACTTCTACAATATTTTCTTTGGTGTTCATTTCATTTCTAGCATGAAGTAATACTGGTCGGACTGATTCAACTGAACGTCCGAAGTTATACATCCATTCATATCTTGGCACCATCCAAGTATGAAAATGATGGGTTGTATCTTCGTTGTAAAAATAATAGACATATTCTATCCCTAAAGCGGTTCTTTGTGCTTTTCTTATCCTTGCTAAAACGTCTATGTAGTCTAATCTTTCTGAATTAGTTAAATCATCTAAACATGTGATGTGTCTTTTTGAAGCTAAAATTATTAACCCTTTAATTGGATAAGCGACATCTTGATGGGCGTGAAAGTACTCTGTTTCAATAACCACGCCACCTTCTGGTTCAACTAATCCATTCGTTAATGCACAACTAAGACACTCAACTTCAACTGTTTCCCCATTTGATAATGTTATTCTTTTCAATTGTCCTCCCCCAAACGAAAAAGTTTACAATTTGAAATTTCATAACATAAGCGTATCATATTTTTCCTTATTTTGAATTAAACTACTTATTTTCACTTCACCTATGATTGTGAGTTTATTTCTTTTTGATGAGTGACACTTTCTATATAGATGAAACTAGACCCAAATAAAAAGAAGCACTGCATTAGCAGTGCTTCTCTCTTCTTATGATTGTTTCGCCTGAAGCTCTTTGAATTCTTCCTCTGTGCAGCTCACAAAGTGACCTGGCTTTACTTCACGGAACTCGGTGTTTGTTCCTTTGTGAACAGATGGATCATACTTGATTCGTTTACGATTACGCTCATAATCAGGATCTGGAAGCGGAATCGCAGACAACAATGATTTTGTGTATGGATGAAGCGGGTTTTCGTATAATTCATTCGCTGGTGCCAGCTCAACCAATTTTCCGAAATACATCACGCCGATACGATCGCTGATGTATTTTACCATGGACAGGTCATGAGCAATGAATAAGTACGTTAAACCTTTTTCCTCTTGAAGCTCTTTCAATAAGTTGACGACCTGCGCTTGGATCGACACGTCTAATGCAGAGATTGGTTCATCGGCGATGATGAAATCAGGCTCTACTGCTAATGCACGTGCAATTCCGATACGCTGTCTTTGACCGCCTGAGAATTCATGCGGGTATCTGTTCGCATGCTCTTTGTTCAATCCAACAGTTTCAAGTAATTGATACACACGCTCTTTACGCGCCTGTTTTGTTTTCGCAAGACCATGAATGTCGATGCCCTCTGCAATGATATCAAGCACTGTCATTCTAGGATTGAGTGAAGCATATGGATCTTGGAAGATCATCTGCATTTGACGGTTGAATTCAAGCATTTTTTGTCTTGATTTCTTCCCGTGTACATTTTCCCCTTTATAAAGAACTTCACCATCTGTCGCATCATAAAGTCTAATGATTGAACGACCCGTAGTGGATTTACCACAACCAGACTCACCTACAAGACCAAGCGTTTCACCTTTGTAAATATCAAATGAAACCCCATCAACTGCTTTCACAGTTCCTCTTGCTGTATGGAAATGCTGCTTCAAATTTTTGATTTCTAACAGTTTTTCTGCCATGCTATTCACCCTCTTTTACTAATACAGGTTTTTCGTAGCTACCTTCTAGTTCACGCATTCTCGCCTTTACAGAAGCAGGCGGTTCAACTTTAGGTGCATTCGGATGAAGTAGCCATGATTTCACATAATGCGTATCTGATACTTTGAACATTGGCGGTTCTTGTTCGAAGTCAATTTTCATTGCATAATCGCTGCGGAGTGCAAATGCATCTCCTTTCGGCGGGTTTGTCAGATCTGGTGGTGTTCCTGGAATGGCAGTCAGCTTTCCTTCTTCTCCACCATCAGTGTCAAGACTCGGCATTGATGCTAAAAGTCCCCATGTATACGGATGCTTTGGATTGTAGAAAATTTCATCAACAGTCCCTGTCTCCACAATCTGTCCTGCATACATAACAGCTACACGATCAGCGACGTTGGCCACAACACCTAGATCATGCGTAATAAAGATAATCGAAGTGTCAACCTTTTTCTGAATTTCTTTCATTAATTCTAAAATTTGTGCTTGAATTGTTACATCAAGTGCAGTCGTCGGCTCATCAGCAATCAACAGCTTTGGATCTGCTGCAAGCGCCATGGCGATGACAACCCTTTGTCTCATCCCGCCACTAAATTCGTGCGGATATTGTTTGATTCTTTTTTCAGGCATTGGAATTCCTACAAGCTCCAATAGTTCAATGGCTCTTTTTTCAGCCGCTTCTTTTGAGATTTGTTCATGCTTGAACAGCACTTCTGTAATTTGCTTCCCGACTTTCATCGTTGGATTCAAAGACGTCATCGGATCTTGGAAGATCATTGAGATGTCTTTTCCTCGAATGGTTTGCATTTGTTTCTCGGTTTTCTTGACAATATCCTGGCCATCAAACAGGATCTGTCCGCGCTTGAAATAACCCGGCGGCATCGGAATTAGTCTCATGATCGCTTGTGATGTCACACTTTTACCAGAGCCAGATTCACCTACAATAGCAAGTGTCTCGCCTTTATTTAAGTGGAAGTTCACACCACGAATGGCTTGAACTTCTCCACCATATGTTTTAAATGAGATTGCAAGGTCTTTCACCTCTAGAATACGTTCACGTTCCATCCTAATCACTCCTTATTTACGCAACTTCGGATCTAAAGCGTCTCTTAGTCCGTCTCCAACCACGTTAAAACCAAACATTGTAATACAGATAAATGCGGCTGGGAACCATAATCTCCAAGGGTAGTACGTCATGGCTGGAATTCCGTCAGACGCCATTGTTCCCCAGCTCGCTAACGGAGCCGGTACACCAAGCCCTAGATAGCTTAGGAACGCCTCTGTGAAAATAGCAGAAGGAATCGTTAATGTCATTGTCACAAGAATTGGTCCCATTGAGTTTGGAATTAAGTGTTTAAATAAAAGTCTAGATGTTTTCGCACCTAATGTTTGTGCTGCAAGAACGTATTCTTGACTCTTTAATTGTAAAACCTGTCCCCGAACAATACGCGCCATGTTAATCCAGCCTACGACTGTCATGGCGAGGATAATCGTTAATAATCCTTTAGGAAGAACAACCATCATTAAGATGACCATTAATAGTGTTGGAATTGCCCATAAAACGTCTGCAATACGCATCATCACTTCATCTGTACGGCCGCCTTTGAATGCAGCAATACTTCCCCAGATAATACCGATGATTACGTCAAGGAGCGCTGCAGCAAGACCGATGAAGATCGAAATTCTTGCCCCGACCCATGTACGGACAAACATGTCACGTCCTAAATCATCTGTACCAAACCAGTGCTCTTTTGAAGGCGGCTGGTCAGCATTCAGCAAATCAGTCGTGGAGTAATCATATTTAGAAAAAATCGGAACAAAGATGGCCAGCATCACAATAATAAAAATGATTGTGAGTCCAACCATTGCAAGTTTATTGGCACGGAAGCGAAGCATGGCATCCTTCCATAAAGATAGACTAGGTTTAGAAATTTTTTCAGATTCTGCTGCGTCAGCTGTCGCAGGCACAAATAAATCTTTTCTCATCTCTTCCATGTGTTAGACCCCTTTCTTCGCCTTCGTCAGTTTAATTCTAGGATCGATAATACCGTAGAGAACGTCAACGACTAGAATACTGACTAATAGAATAATACTGTAGAAGACTGTAACACCCATGATGACGGTGTAATCACGGTTTGTAATGCTTGTGACAAAGTGAGAGCCTAATCCAGGAATACCAAATATCTTCTCAACGACAAAACTACCTGTTAAAACTGAAGCAGCCATTGGTCCCATGTATGTGATAACAGGCAACAATGCGTTTCGGATGGCGTGTTTGATCGTCACAGCTGATTTTGTTAATCCTTTCGCTCTAGCCGTTCTAATGTAGTCACTATTTAGTACTTCAAGCATACTTGACCGTGCAAGTCTAGCGATAAATGCCATTGGCATGAAGGAAAGTGCAATAGAAGGTAGTACGGTGCTGGCCCAAGACTCCCATCCTGCAACTGGGAAGATCGCTATAATGCTTGCCTCAGATGCAAATACATATTGTAGTAGCGCCGCTAAAATGAAACTTGGAACTGAGATTCCAAAGATCGTTAAAATGGCAATCGTATAGTCTTGCCACTTGTTATGATAGAGCGCTGCAAGGACCCCAAACAATACACCAAATGCTAATGCGAGGAGAATTGCCTCAATTCCGAGGGTAAAGGAAACGGGGAATCCAGAACTGATTAAGTCATTTACGGTTTGTCCTTTATATTTAAATGAGGGACCAAAATCTAATTTTGCAACTGAACCTAAGTAGCTTACATATTGAACAAATAAGGGCTTGTCCAATCCGTAGTGCTCGTTTAGGTTTGCTTCAATTTCAGCAGGAAGTTTCTTCTCTCCAGAGAATGGACCACCAGGTGCTGCCTGCATGAGAAAGAAAGTTGCAGTTACAATAACAAACAGTGTGATTAAAATATATATTAATCGCTTACCGATATATTTAAGCAACGGAATTGCACCTCCATGATTTTACAACAATTTCTCTAATCAGCAAGAAAGGTATATGGAGAGACATCCTCCATATACCTTAAGATCCTTGCCGTAGATCTCTTACACTATGACTCTTACTTTTCGAAATGTGCCCATTTGTATTGAACATCACCTAGTCCAGATACAACTACACCTTTTAGTTTAGGATCTTGTACCCAAAGCTGAGTGTAGAAGTAAATTGGTGCTACAGGCATATCGTTGATGATGATTTCTTCTGCTTTTTTCAGCATTTCTTCACGCTTTGTTTTATCTGTTTCTTTAGCAGAATCATTCAACAATTGTTTGTACTCTTTGCTTTCCCATCCAGTGTCGTTGTTTCCACCGTCTTTATCTTTGTAAAGCTCAAGGAAGTTCACTGGATCGTTGAAGTCACCTAACCAGCCCATACGTCCGATTTGGTAGTCTCCACTGTGGATTTTGTCGATGTATACGTTCCACTCAGAGTTATCAAGTTCAACTTTCACACCTAAATCTTTTTTCCACATTTCTTGAATTGCTTGTGCAATCTTTTGGTGGCCTTCATCAGTGTTGTAAGAAAGTTTCAATGTTGGAAGATCAGAAACAGACTTATAACCTAATTCTTTCACACCTTTTTCAAGAAGCTCTTTAGCAGTTGCTACATCGTGATCTTTGAAGTAGCCAGTTTTGTTATCAGTGAATCCTTCCATTGTTGGAGGAACGATTGCCATTGCTGGCACTTGCTCACCTTGCGTAATTTTGTCAACGATCGCTTGACGGTTGATTGAGTATGTCAGGGCCTTACGGATATTTGCATTGTTTAAAGGTTTTACTTTTGTGTTGAATTTGTAGTTATAGATACCAGCGATCGTTTGGATTTTCAGACCGCCTTCTTTTTTCAATGTTTTTAAAGACTCAGTTGGAAGGCTTCCAGTTGGAGAACCAGCCCAGTCAAGCTCGCCTTTTTTGAACATGCTAAGCTCAGTGTTTGTATCTTTGATCATAGACATGTTGATTTTTTTCAATTTCACAGTATCTTTATCCCAGTATTCATTGTTCTTTTCAAGCGTGATAGAACCGCCATGTTTCCATTTAGAAAGAACGAATGGTCCGTTAGATACGTAGTTTTCACCAGCATTTGTGTACCAGTTTTTATTCTTTTCAGCCACTTTTTTGTTGATTGGCATATACGTATAGAATGCAGTTAGTTCAGTAAAGAACGGTGTTGGGTTCTCTAGCTCAACTACAAGCGTTTTGTCGTCTTTAGCTTTAATGCCAACATCAGCAACTTTCGCTTTCCCTTTGTTCGCTGCTTCAGCACCTTTAATATAGTAAAGCTGGTAAGCATATTGAGATTCATTTTTAGGATCTAATGCCCATTTCCAAGCATATTCGAAATCTTTAGCTGTAACAGGGTCACCATTAGACCATTTTGCATCACGAAGTGTGAATGTGTATGTTTTACCATCAGCACTTGTTTTGATATCAGAAGCCATTGCATTTTCTGGCTTTCCTTCAGCGTTAATTCTTGTTAATCCTTCAAAAGTCTGACGGATGACACTACCTGAAGTTGAATCATTTGCCAATCCCGGATGTAGAGAAAAAGGCTCAGTGGAGATATTCACATTTAATGTTGTTTTAGCCTCTCCAGAACTGCTCGTGCTGTCGCCTGATTTGTTTCCGCTGAAACCACAAGCGCTTAATACAAGTGTGAAAATAAGCATTAAAGTAACAACAGACCAACGCTTTTTCAACTGTATTCCCCCTTATAATATGTTTTTAGTTCAAAGGTCTCGATAGAAGATGAGATTCAGATTTAAGAAATAGCGTAAAAAAGTCCCTGAATAGCTTACTTTCTATTTCTTTTGTTTTTTCTGAATTTTCACTATGTAAAGAGCCTAGCACAAACGTGTGAACAAATTCATTATAATGAATAGAATAATTTATTGCAATATCAATTTCATATATTTTTTAAAAACGTAAATGGGGATAAAGAGGGATTTTTATAAACTAAAGTCTCAATCACTTCAACAAATTAAAGCGTAAATTGATTAAAATAATTTAACAAATTGAGCAGGAATAATGTTTTATACATATAATTAATCATCCTTTTTTAAAAAATTCTGACAGATATTTGTTATTTTATCTAAAATTTTAAGTGTCAATAGGCATGATGAGAAGGTCACATAATGGCTTCGTGACTTTTTCATGGGCATCCTTTATAATAGATAGACATATTGTTGCGATGAAAAAGAAGAGTACATATATTCACCATTTACAGAGAGTCTGCGGCCGGTGTGAGCAGATAATGGCATGTATGGAATGGGCTTTGGAGCAGCTAACCGAACACTTCTAAAAAAGTGAGTAGGCTTAGACGGAGCAGTCTCCGTTATCAACGTCTTGAGTGATTTCTATGTGAAATAACAAGGGTGGTACCACGGTTCATTCGTCCCTTTTCTGTTGAAAAGTGATGGGTGGGCCTTTTTATATTGAAGAAAAGAGGTTTTAGTATGACAAAGAAGACAATTTTTTCAGGCATTCAGCCGAGCGGTTCTGTCACATTAGGGAACTATATTGGAGCAATGAAGCAATTTGTCGATTTGCAGCATGACTATAATGGCTATTTTTGTGTCGTAGATCAGCATGCGATTACAGTGAGTCAGGACCGATTAGCTCTCCGCCAAAATATTAGAAGCTTAGCAGCTCTTTATTTAGCTGTTGGACTTGATCCAGAGAAGGCCACATTGTTTATCCAATCAGAGGTACCTGCTCACGCCCAGGCAGGATGGATGCTGCAATGTGTTGCTTATATTGGAGAATTAGAAAGAATGACCCAATTCAAGGACAAATCCGCTGGTAAGGAAGCAGTTGTTTCAGGCCTATTAACGTATCCCCCATTAATGGCTGGCGATATCTTATTATATGGTACTGATTTAGTCCCTGTTGGAGAAGACCAAAAGCAGCATCTTGAATTGACTAGAACGCTTGCTGAACGCTTTAACCGAAAATACAATGACATCTTCACTGTGCCTGAAGTAAAAATTCCAAAAGAAGGCGCTCGGATTATGTCTTTAACAGATCCAACGAAAAAAATGAGCAAATCCGATCCAAACCAAAAATCCTTCATTACCCTATTAGATGAACCAAAGCAGCTTGAAAAGAAAATTAAAAGTGCTGTGACGGATTCAGAAGGCATCGTCAAGTATGACAAAGAGAACAAGCCTGGAATTGCCAACTTGCTGACAATTTATTCTGTATTAGGCAACATATCGATTGCAGAGCTGGAGCAAAAGTACGAAGGCAAAGGATATGGTGAGTTTAAAGGAGATCTTGCGAACGTTGTCGTTGATGCTTTAAAACCAATTCAAGATCGTTACTATGAACTGATTGAATCAGACGAGCTTGACCGTATTCTAGACGAAGGTGCTGAAAAAGCAAACCGCGCAGCAAACAAAATGCTGAAAAAAATGGAGAATGCGATGGGTCTTGGCAGAAAACGCAAATAAAAAAAGCTTGCAGCACTACCCGCTGCAAGCTTTTTTCTAATTTACTTTTGATTCGTTTTCCATTTCCCAAAGCTTTTCGAAAAATGGCTGTCCTTTAATCATTTTTTCACAGAAAGCTAAATGATTTTCTGACCATCCATCAATCGTTTCATTGTAAAGCATGTTCCAAATCTCTTCGAATGACATTCGTTTGATTTGGTTGTACATGCGCGGGTTCCATTCCGTATACCAATACGCAATCTCCGCCCTGTTTTGGAGCCCCTTTAATTGATCGAGCGCCATAAACATCAGCTGCTTCAGCTGTCTTTCTTTTCTCGTTAATCCGCTGATATGCTGCGGCGGCAGTGATAGAATGTGGTACTCCTTCGTCGATTCAAGACTGTCCTTAGAGAATTCATATTCTTCTGCTTTCACATCTTTCACCATTTCATAGACCAATTGCTCCTGCCTTGGGATCAAGCGGCTTTTTCTCACAGGAATGGAATACCCAATCGTATCCACGGCAATGATTCGTATGCCATCTGTGACTACAAAGCAATACTCTAATTTACGGCGCTCATGATTTTTTCGAATATATGATTTCTCAAATACAGACTCTAGCAGCGTCTTTGGCAGCTCTGAAAGATCATTCTCTATGTAATCAAACAAAGGACTCTGCACCTTAAGTAAAGGCACTTGATCTAACAGCTCAACGCTGTCCTCCTTACGCCACTCATGAAAATGACACACATTGTAGCCATTTTCTTCCCCTTCAAACCAATTCACCCATACGTCATGAAGAAATAACATAACCAATCCCTCACTTTATAAAAACTGTTGTCCACAGTATGGGCAAGGGATAGAGAAATTATTCCAACTTTATCAAAACTTCAAGCTGGATGAATGACGGCTTCGTGTCTTTATTTCATTCAGGAAACGGAGAGCGCACGCAGAGCCCCTTTAAACCTTACTTCAGCTTTTTAGGATCAAGCGCATCTCTCAGCCCATCTCCTAAAAAATTAAAGCATAAAACAGTCAGCAAAATGAGTAAGCCTGGGAAAAGCGGGTACCACCACGCTTGCACCATAATCGAGAAATTTTGTGCATCTTGCAGCATGTTGCCCCAGCTTGCCGTTGGTGGCTGAATACCAAAGCCAAGGTAGCTGAGCGTTGATTCAGCTAAAATGACAGAGCCTACTTTTAATGTAGCTGACACAATAATAGGACCGATACAGTTCGGTAAAATATGCGAAAAGATGATGACATGATTTTTCGTTCCAATGGTTCTTGCCGCGAGTACGAATTCTCTTGTTCGAAGTGATAAGAATTCACTGCGAATGAGCCTGGCGGTTGTTGTCCAGCCAGTCAGAGCAAAGATTAAAATCAATTTATCAATGCCCGGTTTGAAAATGGTGACGAGCGTGATCAATAGAAAAATATCTGGAATCGACAACACGACATCCACAAACCTCATTAACAAGGAATCAACAAACCCTTTGAAATACCCCGCGACCGCGCCAACGACAGTTCCAATAGTGATTGCACCAACCACCGAGACGAAACCGACCAATAAAGAAACGCGCGCGCCATATAGCACCCTTGAGAAAATATCGCGGCCAAACTTGTCTGTCCCCATAAAATGCTCAGCACTTGGCGGCTGGAGCCGCTTCAATAAATCTTGATGCTCTGGTGCATATGGAGCGATCACTGGAGCAAAAATGGCAGAAAAAATAATGACCAATAAGATCACGGAGCCGGCAACTGCCAATTTATTTTTGAAAAATTTCTCGCAAAATAAACGCAGCATTGTCTCTGGCTTTGGCGGAAGGCCCTCCTTTAATTTGATATCAACAGGAGGTGTTCCCATATTAGGCTGTGCCAATTGTCCTTCAGCTCCCTTCTAATATTCAATACGCGGATCAACGATCGCATATAAAATATCCGCTATTAAATTTCCCACCACCACGAGCACTGCGGAAATAACGGTCATCGCCATAATGACCGGATAATCTCTCGAAAAGGCAGAATCAATGAACAGCTTTCCAAGTCCAGGCCAGGTGAAGATTTGTTCCACCACGACTGCGCCGCCAATAAAGGATGGTATCATCAATCCGAAAATCGTTATGACAGGCATAAGACCGTTTCGTAAACCATGTTTAAAAATAACTTTGTTTTCTCTAAAGCCTTTCGCTCTTGCGGTGCGAATGTAATCCTGCCTCATGACATCAAGCATACTCGACCTTGTGTACCGGGTCAGCCCTGCCATATCAGCCGTTGCTAAAACAAAGGCAGGTAAAATAATGTGATGGAGCCGATCAAACACATTAAAATCAGCATTCAAGGTAGAGACTCCGCCAGTCGGGAACCACCCTAGGTTCACGGATAAAACCATAATGAGGATGAGACCAAACCAAAAGTTTGGAATAGCCAGTCCGATAAAAGATGTAACCGTAATCCCATAGTCAAGCTTTGTATACGGACGTTTTGCTGAAAGAACACCAAATGGGATGGCGATCAGCAGGGCAACTAATGTAGAAAAAATCATGAGGATGAGGGTATTTGGCAGCCGGGCAAAAATCAAATCAGCCACGGGCGTTCCCTTTTTGACAATGGATGTGCCAAAGTCACCTTGAAGCATATTGCCAAGCCATTTCATATATTGCACATATTCCGGATCATTCAAGCCGTACTTATCAATAAATGCTTCCCGGTCTGCCGCACTAATGGTAGGGTCCATCATGAGTGACATCGGATCGCCTGGTGCTGCTTTCATAATGGCAAAGGACAAAATGGTAATCCCTAATAAAATAGGAATAGAGAGCAATGTCCTTCTAATGATATATGTAACCATATGCACAACTCCTTTTTCATCGGATCGCCATTCTGTGAAAAAAAGGCTAAAATGAAGTTATTTTAGCCCTTTGTCTTCTTTTCAGCGTGATATAACCCCCCTTGAATTCTCGTGCTGATGCAGAGCGCGATTAGCACCACGCAAAGACCGGACACCAAATGCAAGGAATTGTTCTCACGGTGAAAGGGGAGAATCCTCCCCCTCTTCACTATCAGCCTACTGTTCAAGCCACCATTTTTCGATTTTGTAATACTCATCTTTCGGGTGGTAAGAATAGCCTTGAAGATTAGATGGCATAGCGCGATGTGAGTTAGCATAGTAAAGGAACGTATATGGCTGATCCTCTGCGATCAGTTTATAAATTTTTTCATATGCCTTTGAATAATCTTTTCGATCGCTTAATTTTTTAGCATCGACTAACAGCTTATCGACCTCTTTATTTTTATACCAGATGTTATTTAAGCCTTTTTCTGACTGGCTTGAGTGGAAGATGCTAAATTGATCAGGGAATGTCGCAAGGCTCCAGCCGAGCAGCAGTGCATCATAATCCCATTTAGGCGGTGTCGTCTGCTCAATGAGTGCACTGAATTCCACAATTTGCGGCTTCGCTTCCACACCAATTTCTTTGAGCTGCTGCTGGACAACGACAGCGATATCTTCACGAACTTTATTTCCTTGGTTGGTCTTTATGACAAAGGAGAATTTCTTGCCATCCTTATCAAGATAGCCGTCTCCATCTGTATCCTCCCATCCCTCTTCTTTCAGCATCTTTTTGGCTTTTTCTTGATCAAATTCAAATACTGGAACACTTTCATCCTTTGGATAGTTCCAGGACAGCGGACTTTCTGGAATGTTAGCTACTTTGCCGTCTCCATCTAACACTTGGTCAACAATCGTTTGACGATCAATGGCATGCGTCAGCGCTTGGCGAACCTTTTTACTCTTAAAAAGTTCATTTTTCTGGTTCCAGCCAATGTATGAATAATTCAGGCCTAGGTCAGATTCAATTTTAATGTTGCTGACTTTTTCAGCTGTTTGCAGCTCTGCTCCTGGTACAGCAAAGAAATCAATATCGCCTGCTGACAGCTGAGCAATGGCTGCATTTTGGTCAGGAATCGTTTTAATCGTGACGGTATCAAGGTATGGGCGTCCATCCCAATAATCGTCAAAGGCTTCTAGTTTGACGTAGTCTCCTTCTTTCCACTCTGCAAATTTAAATGGACCAGAACCGATTGGTTTTTTTCGGTTAAATTCGTTTTCACCGAGATCCTTTATAGGCACATCACCTAAAATATGCTTAGGTAAAATGCCGTAGCTTCCTAATGTAACATTATAAAAATAAGGATCTTTTTTATTGAGCTTGAATTCGATCGAGTAGTCCCCTGTCTTTTTAACAGACTCTAATACTTCAAAGCCTGATCCGCGCTCCCCATTGTAGTCCTTATTGATTGGAATGCTGTATGTAAACACAACATCATCAGCAGTCAGTTCTTCACCATCATGAAACTTCACACCTTTTTTAATGGTGACATCAAACTGCTTGCCGTCATCCGATTCTTTAATATCCTCTGCCAGCGATAGCTGAGGGTTCAGCTTTCCGTCTGTTTGAAGTAAGAAGCTGTAGATTCTTTCTTCAATATCAGAGCTTGCCACATCTGTAGAATACAGAGAGTTAAATAATGTTGGCTCTGCAATTGAACCGATGACAAGATCTCCGCCTTGTACCGGTTTACCAGTGGATTTCTTTTCACTGTCTCCAGATGTTTTATTTCCACCAGAACAAGCAGCTAGGATTAATGTAAAAATCAGCAGTAAACTGACCAAAATGGACTTTCTATTTCTAACTTTCATAGACAATTCCCCCTATTCTTTTTTAAAAATCATGACAGAATCCTGTTTCATCCCCCCTCTCAAAGATGAGATCATACAAGCTTGATCAAGCGTTGTAGAGGTGGCAGGCAACAAAGTGGTTCGTTTTTAACTCCTGAAATGCTGGTACTTTTTCTTTACAGATTTCTTTCGCATGCGGGCATCTTGTGTGAAATACGCAGCCTTTTGGCGGATTTGCAGGACTCGGCAGGTCGCCTTGCAGCATAATGCGTTCTCTTTTCACCTGCCCTTTTTTACGGGTGACAGGAACGGAAGAAAGCAGAGCCTGTGTATATGGATGGAGCGGTTCATCGTACAGACTATGTTTATCGGCAAGCTCCATCATTTTGCCGAGATACATGACGCCGACTCTATCGCTAATATGCCTGACCACACTTAAATCGTGAGAGATAAATAGATAGGTAAGGTCAAATTCCTCCTGAAGCTCCTCCATTAGATTAATGACCTGCGCCTGAATGGATACATCAAGTGCCGATACAGGCTCATCTGCGATGATCATGTCGGGATTCATGGCAAGCGCACGAGCGATGCCGATTCGCTGCCTCTGCCCGCCTGAAAATTCATGGGGATAGCGGTTCGCAAAGCTTGGATGTAGACCTACCTTTGATAAAAGCTGTTCTACTTTTTCATTTCTTTCTTTTAAGGAATATAAGTGATGTGTTTTGTAGGGTTCTTTGATGATGCTTCGAAGTGTTTTTCTAGGGTTGAGTGATGCAAAGGGATCTTGAAAAACCATTTGGATGTTTTTTCGTGTAGATTGTCTTAGCTTTGATTCTGATACGCGCGTGATGTCTTGCCCTTTAAAAAAGATTTGACCGTCAGTTGGTTCATATAGACGAATCATCGTCCGTCCTAATGTGGATTTACCGCATCCTGACTCCCCGACAATACCTAACGTTTCACCTTTATAAATCTTCAAGTCTATGCCGTCAACAGCTTTTACTGCACCGACTTTTTTCTGAAAGACACCCGCTTTAATCGGAAAATGTTTTCGAATCTGTTTCAGTTCAAGAATCGTTTCTTTCTCTGGTAATTCCGTTATTTGTGTTTGATTTTGAGCAAGGGTCATGTTTGATCTGCCTCCTCATATAAGAAACATCTGACGCTTCTGCCATCTTCAAATGTTCTCAGCTTAGGCAGTTCACCCAGGCAGCGTTCCTTCACTTGCGGACATCTAGGAGCAAAGCGGCAGCCGGCTGGAAGCTGATCTGGCGCAGGAACATTTCCTTTGATGGCTGTTAACGGCTGGATGTCTCCATCAATGACAGGAATTGATTCAAGCAGCCCTTCTGTGTAAGGATGAAGCGGCTGTTCAAACAACTCTTCCACGGTTCCATTTTCAACAACCTGTCCGCAGTACATGACAATCACTCGATCTGCTACTTCAGACACGACACCTAAATCATGTGTGATAAGAAGAATAGAAGTACCAAAGGTAGAGCATAAATCTTTCATTAATGTGAGTACCTGTGCTTGAATGGTCACATCCAGGGCAGTTGTCGGTTCATCTGCAATGAGAAGCTTCGGATCACAGCTGAGCGCTATGGCAATCATTACTCTTTGCCGCATGCCGCCTGATAATCGATGCGGATAATCTTTCATGATTTGCTCCGGACGGGAAAAACCAACAAGCTTCAGCAGATCAACCGCTTTTTTGACCGCTTCTTTTTTTGAAAATTTTTTGTGATAGATGAGGATTTCTGTTATTTGTTCTCCGATGGTTAAGACGGGATTAAGTGAGGTCATGGGTTCCTGAAAGATCATAGATACTTCATTACCGCGGATGCTGCATAATTCCTTTTCACTATATGTAACAAGGTCCTTTCCATCAAGTTTGATAGAACCGTCCATAATTTTCCCACCAGTTCCATGAATCAGACCCATAATGGATAAGGACGTAATGCTTTTGCCAGATCCAGACTCACCGACTAACGCGACAGTTTCTCCTCTGTTGATGCTGAAATCAACGCCATCAACAGCAGGTATCGGTTCCTTTTTTCGAAAAAAATATGTTTTTAAGTTTTGCACTTCAAGCAGCGTGCTCATTCATTCGCCCCTTTCTCCATAGATCAATAGAATTGAACCTGAATATTCCGTCTTTTTAAAATAAAAAGAATTATTTGTATATTATTACATCGCTATGACGAAATCAAGAAGTATTTAGTAAATTTGTAATATGTCTCTTTTTATGTGAATTACTCACTTTTTGATTCTATCGCCTTTAAAAAAGTTTCTGACGGCTCTGCAATCATAGACTCCTCGCTGATTCGGTGCTCATTAAAATATTTTTTCACGATATAGAACCCAGTGGCGTAACCAAGCATTTTAGGGTAGTTCCCTTTTCCATAAAGAAGATTCTGTATCAGCCTTTCGTCGTCCTGGACTTTTTGATCAAGATGACTGGATACCCATTTCTTGTACATGCGCTGAAGCTGGGATTCGCTATAGAAGGTAGTCCATTTCGCTGTATAGCTTTCACCATATCTATGATACACAGCATATTCAGCGAGCCCCTCCATCATGATTGTATCGAGGAATGTAAAGTCTTTTTCTTCTTTTGAGAGAAAATGCAGCCTGCATACATGGTGATACTCGTGAGTCAGCAATGTACCAATTCGCTCCTTCGGGGTATTTGGAGACAAAAAAAGAAAGACCTTGTCATCAAATGCCATGCCGGATTGATAATAAAATTGCTCTCTGATTTCTCTGCTGCTCTCGTTGACAGGTAAAATAAACACAGGGATGTCAGGACCTTCCCACTCTTTTTGAAGCGTTTGGTATTCTTTCATGACAAGCTTGAAGTACCCTTTTTCTTTGAGCTTGTCGATCATGTTTTTACACGAGCTCCAAGACCGAACCATCCCGTGATGCTGCAGGTGAGCGAGGATAGACGACCATTCTTTTTCCTCTGCCCCTTTAAAATAAGGAACAAAGCGCGCCGCAAGCTCCTGAAATGATGATGATTGATGAATGAGATATTGTGTATTGATCAGACCCATACCGCTGAACACCTCCATTTTCATCATATGCAAAAAAGCGGCGATCTGTTTATCGACCGCCGCTTTCTCAGGAAGTATTACGCTTCGTATTTTTTGAAAATAATTGTCGCATTATGCCCGCCAAAACCAAGTGAGTTACTTAAAGCAACTTGTACTTCTTTTGAACGTGCTTCATTTGCTACATAATCAAGATCACATTCTTCATCCGGTGTTTCAAGATTAATGGTCGGAGGAATGACGCTGTCTTTAATCGCAAGAACAGAGAAAATAGCTTCTACTCCGCCTGCTGCGCCAAGTAAGTGACCTGTCATTGATTTTGTTGAACTGATTGCAAGCTGGTTCGCATGCTCTCCGAACACTTCTTTAATCGCCATTGTTTCAAATTTATCATTGTAAGGTGTGCTTGTTCCGTGGGCATTGATATAATCAATGTCTTCCACAGACAAACCTGCATCTCGAATCGCTTCTTGCATTGCACGGACGCCGCCTTCACCGTTTGGAGCTGGCGCCGTAATATGGTAGGCATCTCCAGTTGAACCATAACCAACGATTTCAGCATAAATGGTCGCACCACGTTTTAACGCATGCTCAAGTTCTTCAAGAACAATAATCCCTGCACCTTCACCCATGACAAATCCGTCACGGTTTTTGTCGAACGGACGGCTTGCTGTCTTTGGATCAGGATTTGTCGAAAGGGCTTTGTTCGCACAGAAACCCGCAAACGACATTTTTGTTAACGGCGCTTCTGTTCCGCCTGTGATCATTGCATCTGCATCTCCGCGCTGAATGACTTTAAATGCATCACCAATTGAGTTTGTACCTGTTGCACATGCTGTCACTGTACAAGAGTTAACTCCTTTTGCACCAAGTGCAATAGAGATTTGACCTGTCGCCATATCAGGAATCATCATTGGGACGAAGAATGGACTTACGCGTCTTGCCCCTTTATTTGAATACACTTCGAACTGCTCTTCAAATGTTTCAAGTCCGCCAATACCAGACCCAACCCATACACCAACACGCGGTGCGATTTCATCTGTGATTTCAAGACGTGAATCTTCGAGCGCCTTTTGAGCAGCAACGACTGCATATTGCGTAAAGCGTGCCATTTTTCGCGCTTCTTTTTTCTCCATGTAATCTTCAATGTTAAAATCTTTTAGTTCTGCTGCTACTTTTGCGGTATATTCACTTGAATCGACACGTGTAATCGGTCCAACCCCTGATACACCCGCTAAAGCATTTTTCCATGTTGACTCTACATCGTTGCCAAGTGGTGTCAAAGCACCTAATCCTGTAACAACTACTCGTTTCTTATCCATTAATTTGTGCACCCCACTCTTTTATCGGCCCCATCGCATAGCGATTGCGCCCCAAGTTAATCCGCCGCCAAAACCAACCATTACAATCACATCGCCGTCATGAATTTTTCCGGCTTCGATTTCTTCACATAGTGAAATTGGAATAGAAGCTGCTGATGTGTTTCCATATTTATGGACAGTCTTCGACATTTTTTCAACTGGCAGCTCTAAGCGTTCGCGTGCTGCTTCCATAATGCGAATATTTGCTTGATGCGGGATCAAGAAGTCAACGTCTTCTTTTGATAGTCCAGCTTTTTCAATGACGTTTACACTTGACTCGCCCATTTGTCTTACAGCAAATTTAAATACTTCTCGTCCATTCATGATTGTATGATCTTTTTCATCTAAGTACAAGTGCTTCCCGCCGCTTCCATCTGCTCCGAGTTCAAATGATAGAATTCCTTTGCCTTCGCTGACTTCTCCCAGCACAGCAGCGCCAGCTCCATCTCCAAACAAAACAGCTGTATTGCGGTCATCCCAGTCGGTAATGCGAGAAAGTTTTTCAACACCGACGACAAGCACGTGTTTGTAAGTTCCTGATTCGATAAATTGTTTTCCAGTAACAAGCCCATACATAAAGCCAGCACACGCAGCGCTAATATCCATTGCACATGCTTTATGTGCACCGAGCTGCTCTTGAATCATACAAGCGACTGTCGGAAATGCTTGATCTGGCGTGACTGTCGCCACAAGAATCATATCGATATCTTCTGCAGCCACATCTGCGTCAGCTAATGCTTTTTTTGCAGCAGCAAGCGCCATATGAGATGTATTGACATCATCAGATGCAATTCTTCTTTCTTCTATACCTGTTCTAGTACGAATCCACTCGTCAGAAGTTTCAACCATTTTTTCTAAATCATGATTTGTTAATACTTTTTCAGGTATATAGCGGCCAAGGCCAATAATTCCAGCATTCATTGAATAAGACTCCTTTTACTCATACGAGCATGTGATATTGTGATCTTATATTAGTATCTGGTACTAATTTTACCTTATTTTTTTCTTCTTGGCAATACAAACGTCTAACCTTTCCTCTCACTTTTTTCATAGATTAATGATATATACCAATAGTAGAAAGGAACATGTGATATGGTGCAAAAAGATATTTTCTCAGCAATGATGTTTGGACAGCCGATTGAAAAGGAGAAAACCAAGTCAGAGGCAAAGGAGGAACGTGCGGAGACATCTTCAAGTGATGACTCAATTGACTACATGCATGTCATGAATCAAATTGGGAACATTATGAACTCCATCGATGAGCTGAAGCCTGTGTTTAAAGATGTTGGTCCTATGATTAGTGCCTTCAAGAAAAAATTATCATAAAAAAAAGCCACTATTCTGTGGCTTTTTCTGATTCTGCATCTGCTTTTCCAAGCTCGTATGCTTCCTGCATGACAGATGTAAATAATGTTAGCAGCGGCTGAAGCGCTTCAGGCTCAAGCTGAATCCCTGCTTTATCTAATTCTTCCTTTGCCTGCGGAAAATACTTCATGGCAATTTGTAAAAATTCCATCGATTTTTCGTGCTGCATGATCGTCGTCTCCTCACTTTTCATTTGGCAGTTTGCCAGTTTTTTTGTAAGACGCAATATCACTTTCAATGTCTTTCACAAAAGCGTCGTCAATGGTGGTGCTAAATTTCCCCATCTCGATCACTCCTTCTTTAAAATCAAAGGAGTACTCACCTTGTTCATTTAGCTTGCCTTCATTAAATTTCTTTGCAATGATGCTGTACGCTTTATCAACATGCTGGACAGTGCTCGTTAAAACCGTATGACTTCCGAGGTTGGATTGATCGGTCACGTACCCGATCGCTGATAAATTATCGGCTTTGATTTGTTCAATGACAGGGATATTATAACCATCACCTGCGGGATACACAACATCTACGCCCTGCTTTTTTAATTTTTGATAGAGCTCCACCGCTTTGTCAGCATCATCCCAGTTTTCGACAAACTCTGCTAACACTTGTACATGTTCATCTTGATATTTTGCCCCTTTGATAAAGCCGTCTACCTCACTTTGCCAATCATATGTAGCAAGAATACCAATCTTTTTTGTTTTAGACATATGTGCAGCTGTCATGCCTCCGAAAAAGCCCATCGCTTCACCTTTAAATGTCACGTTTGTGACATTGTCCGCCTGAGGCTTGTTTCCATTGACCGTAATAAATTGTATGTTTGGATAATCTTCACTGATCAAGTTGAAAATTTCACTGTATTCATTGCCATGGCCAATAATCAAATTGACTCCTTTTTTATGGAATTCTTCAATGGCATCAACGATTTTCTCCTTGTCGACCATTCCTTCCTTATAATAAACATCTACACCAAATGTTGATTGGATACTTAATAAGCCTTTATAACCTTTCGTTCCCCAAACTTGATCATTGATCGTATCGGGGACGAGTAAACCCACCTTCTCAATTTTTCCTTTTAAAGGCGCCTGCGAGCAGGCAGATAATAGAAGAAGGAACGAAAAGATCATGACAAGCCGCTGGTACTTCATGCCATGTTCAACTCCCTTTTGCAACATGCAGTGATGAACCTGTATGTTAAATATAGGTTTATTTTATACTGAAAAAAGATAAGATGGAAGATCATTCTTGCTTTTTGTCGAAAAATGTTGAGTTTTGTCTTTTCCATTCAGCTATCATATCTTCTGCTTTTTTGTCATCTGTTTCGCTTTCTACCTTCAATTCATACGTCATGTCCTGTCTTTGACCTGTGTCTGATACCCATTGTAACAAGTTCTTCGCCACATCTTCTACAAAAAATGAATCTGCACGCTTTGTTTGATCTTCATTGAGTGTCCATGGTCCGAACATGTTAGGAAGAATCACTGCCGGCACATTCTGTTTTGCTGATTCGTTTTCAGGTTTATCAAAAAGAATCCGGTACATGCCATGCTTTGCTTTGATGTCTTCCTGCCTGTTATGCGGTTCCTCTAATTGAATAAAAATGAGATCATACGTGTCTTTGCTATCCTGAAGGTCAATGACACGAACGAGATCATTTCTGCCCAGCCACATCATCCGCTCTTCTAACAGTCCTTTTTGTTCTTCTTTAAGATCATGAGGACGCGTGATATCCACTTGAATGCCCTCTTTCATCATATATTCACAAAGTGTCAGGCCAAAAAACTCATCTGCCCCTATGATCAGTCCTGTTTCCATGTTCATGTCCCCTTTTTTAATATCGAATAAAAAGAAGAGCCCTTTCTATGAAGGGCTGTTATCATCCTATTCATCACAATTCTCTTTCATGCGATTTATAAAACTTGTGAATGGATTGAAAGATTCTTCTCGGATGATCAAACATATGCAGTGTGAGATCGATCTGACAATGTTCTGGATTTTTCATATGCTGATCAATAAAAGGTTTTGCGTGAAGTTCATATGCATAAGGTGCGCCGTTTAGTCTTTGCCATATATGAATCGGCACATGAGCAGAATGAACAGGGCAAGAAGGCAGTGGATACGTTTCAGCTTCCTTTTCAGAACAGCCATAGCTCTCTGCTAACTCTTTGATCAGCTGCTTGTAAAAGAATTTGTGTTCCTTTTCTCTTTCTCGTTGTGCATCCAGATTCAGACATGGATTCATCATCGCAATGGACCTTAACACTTCAGGCATCTCCTCAGCAAGGCTCATGGCAACAAGTGCGCCCATTCCCTCTGCGAGCACATGAATTTCCCGGTTTAATATTTCTTGTTTTAATGTGTGATGCACGAGCTGCTTGGCACTAAAAACAGCATCTCCGCATCCCCAGTGATTCCCATGAAGTTGACTATTAAACAATGTATATCCTTCATCCTTTAAGGCAGTTAAAAGCTGGTTTCTTCCATAATGCTGAAGCCAGAATGATGTATTTTCCTGCACAAAGTGATTTCGGTCACCGAGGATTAGAATGCCAAAGCCATTTGGTTTTTGAGGAAGGTGAATGATGTTCCACTGGGAACCAAGCTGGAAAAAACGTTCGCTTACACCCATATGGCCAGCCTCCTTTCAGTGATTCTGCTTTCTATGATATGAACAACCACTCTTGTAGGAATAAGGAAATCCCCTAAAGACAGAAGAATTCTTTTTATTTTTATAGCAGAAGGTCTAAAAATGGTCACATAAAGGCGGAAAACAGTCTTTTCCCTTCACTTGCATCTATGGTATGATAATCAATAGATTGTTACATAAAGGACGGTGGGATTATGCATTATATTATCACCCTCATTTGGACTTTTCTGCTGACACATATGGCTGGTTACATCGTTGCCTCTATGAATGGAGCTGCTTATGATTTTACGCTCACTTCCATTCTTGCAGTTGTGTTTACGGTTATTTTATTCATCTTTGCTGAAGTAAGTCCAATGAAAGAAACGGAAAGTTCAACAAAACACTCTTAATATGCAAGAAAACGATTTGTGAAAAAGAGCTAAAATGATGTTTAGCTCTTTTTTCTTTTTTTCTGCGTGATTGAAAAGCGGCATGCTAAAACCCCCTGTCTATAACATACAGGGGGTTTTTATTGTTCACACCTCGACGGTTTCGGACTTTTGTTTGTCCGCTGTCAAATGGCTTTTCGCAAGCCCTGTAAACAGGAAGATCGCGATACCTGATAAAATTTCAAGGATTCCTCCGCCAGCAATGACAGGTCCCGCTCCAAATCTTTCTGCCAGAACGCCTGATACGACAGCTGCAAGCGGGAGAAAGACATTTGATGACGCATTGATCACAGCATATACTTGCGGCTGATCCTCTTGGTCAACAGACGTTTGAATAATGACCATTTCCGGTACATTGATCGCACTGACAGCAGCTCCGAAAATAAAGGAAGCAAGCAGAACGACCGGCAGCCATGTACTCATCCCTGTAATAAAGAACGCTGCCCCTTCAATCATGCCAGCGACAATAAAGAACAAACCAAATCTCTTAATTTTGACCTTCGCTAGAGCAAAGCCCATCATAAATGCGCCAACTGCAGCAACGCCTCTTAAAATGGAATACACCATGGAGTCACTTTGCAACGCTTCTGCTACGTATACCGCTGAGAGCGCCTGCCACGGAGCTGCTGCGACATTCATTAAGATACAATACAGTGTGAGTGCAAATAAAATGTGATGGTTTTTGACAACGAGAAACCCTCTTTTTAAGTTATACAAATATGTATTCTTCGCTTGTTTAATGCCTGCTGCTTTTTCTTCATCCGTTTTCTTCAGTTTAACCCCGATAATAAACAGGCCAGAAATAACAAATAAAGCAGTGGTGATCAGCAGGGTATCAGCAGGTCCAATTAATTTAACCAAAAGACCAGCCACCATGACTGCTGCAAGTGCAACAATCTCAAAAGAAGATTGCAGGATCGCATTAGCCTTTTGAATGAGATGCTTTGGAACAATCTGCGGTAAGATGGCCACCGAAGCCGGATTATATGCTGCACCTGTTGCCGATTGAATAACCATTAATGAGATCAATAACCATAGAGGCAATAGATGCGAAAAGTGCAGAAGTGGAATAATGAGTACAATTGTTGCTCGAACAACATCTGAAGCGAACATCCATTTAGACAAATGATGCTTTTTCATAAGAGGTCCTAATATTGGGGCTAACAAAGATGAAGGGAGAACAGTTACTGCTAGAAGAAGTCCTGTACCGAGCGCTCCATCCCCTCTTAAAATCAATAGCCAAAGGACGGATGTAAAAGCAAAACTTTCCCCTGTGTTTTTAATGAGTCTTGATATGAATAATGAGGTGAAGCGTTTATTCCAAACACTTTCACTGAGATTCATCTTTTCCATCACACAAATCCTTTCAACAATATATTACATATTTTACCTTAAGTTCTCTTTTTTTCATACTATTTATTTGAAAATTGGAACTTAATTGTTTTTTATTATAAAGAAAAAAGAGGCATGACACATGCCTCTAAAGACTTATTCCTTATGACTCTTAGTCAATAGCTTACGGCTTTCTTTGGTAAGTCCAAACACGATTATGGTTCGAGTTATCAGGAAAGACATCGCCTGCTTTAAGCTTAATCTTTAAAGGATCTTTCACCATACTGCCAGTTTCACCGATCTCGATATATACACCATTATTTGGTGCCTTATTCCCTGATTTAAATTGATGCTGCTGACCCATTTTCATCCTCCTTTCTCGATTGATGTTATTATGTCCCGTCCCTTGACTCTCCAATCCTTTATGCAAAAAGTCCCTGCTCATACGAGTCAGGGACACTTTGATTTATTTGGATGGTTGATACATAAGTTCTTTCATTAACGCTTTTTGCACATGCAGGCGGTTTTCTGCCTGCTGAAATACTTTTGAGTGCGGCCCGTCAATAATATCTGCCGTCACTTCTTCGCCGCGATGTGCCGGGAGACAATGAAGGAAAATATAGTCCTTTGCCGCAAGACTCATCAGTTCGTCATTGATTTGATATTCTTTAAATTCAGCAAGACGTTTCTCTGTTTCTGCTTCCTGTCCCATGCTTGTAAACACATCTGAATAAATAACATCTGCATCTTTTACAGCTGCGACAGGATCTGTCGTCACGGTCACTTCTGCACCTGATTGTTTCGCAAACTCACGGGCAGTGTCTGTTACTTCTTGAAGTGGTTCATAGCCTTTTGGTGATGCAACCGCAATGTCACAGCCTAGCTGCGCACAGCCGACCATCAAGGAGTGCGCCACGTTATTTCCGTCACCGATATAGGCGACTTTGATTCCTTTTAACGTGCCTTTTGTTTCTTTAATCGTTAATAAATCAGCAAGTGCCTGACATGGATGTGAGTAGTCCGTTAATCCATTAATGACTGGAATAGACGCGTATTGTGCAAGCTCTTCAACCTTCTCATGCTCAAAGGTTCGAATCATAATACCGTTGACATAGCCAGACAGCACCTGCGCTGTATCACTGATGGTTTCCCCTCTGCCAATTTGCAAATCATTTGAGCTGAGGAAGAGCGCATGTCCTCCTAGCTGCGTCATCCCCGCTTCAAACGAGACACGGGTTCTAGTCGAAGATTTTTCAAAAATCATTGCTAACGTTTTCCCTTTGAATAAATCTTGATATGGGTTTTGTTTCATTTCTTCCGCTTTTTCAATTAAATATGCAATCTCATGGATTGAGAAATCTTTTAACGATAAAAAGTCTTTTCCGTATAATGCCGGTTGCACGTCGATTTGACTCATGCCGTCACTTCCTTTTTATATAATTCATGGAGTGATACTGGTGATACATCTCCATTTTTCCCTTGCAGGAATGCTTGAACTGTTTCATATTCAGTTAGAACTTGAACGCCGTGTGTGAGTGCTTTTACACGCTGCTCTTTTGCCTCTTCATCTTCTCCTAAATGAATATGAAGGGATTTATCTTCATTCTGCAGCCAGGATTCAAAGCTGCCAGTCCAGACGTCAAAGCCTGCATGTTTCGCTTCATCGATCAATTGCTCACTGCCTTGTATAAAGAGGCTTCCTTTTTTCTTCCAGATCGGTGCAAACACTTTTTTCAAGGCGCTTTCGGCGTTCTTGCCTACACACATTCCTTCTCCTGTCGCTTTCATTTCAGGTGTCAGCTTGAGGTCGATATCTTGAATGGCATGGGATGAGAACACTGGGAATTTGACCGCTGTCCCCCCTTTGTTTTTCGTTGCAGGGTTTAGCTCTTCAAGCGCCGCACCAGCTAATAATTGAGTGGCCATTGGGATCATATCAATGCCCATTACCTTACTGACGACTGGAACAGTCCGGCTTGCCCGCGGATTCACCTCTAATACAAGCGCCTGATCACCTTTGATGACAAATTGGATATTCATAATGCCCTTGAACGCTAATTTCTTCGTTATTTGTTCAGACGCAGTATGCACCTGCTGTTTGATATCTTCACTGATTGAGATGCTTGGTAAAATGGCAAAGCTGTCACCTGAGTGCACGCCCGCTTTCTCAATATGTTCTACGATCGTTGGAATGAAGGCTGTTTTTCCGTCAGAAATAAGATCCACTTCAACTTCTTTTCCAGTGACGTACTCATCAATTAAGATTGGGTATGGCAAATGATCTGGCTGATCGAGCAGTGATGCCAAATGTGCTTCTGACTGAACAACGATCATTCCCATTCCGCCAATGACATACGATGGGCGAATTAATACAGGGTAACCGATGCTTTTCGCATGTACGAGTGCTTCTTCTTTTGAATGAGCTGTATCTCCTTTTGCGTGAGGAAGGTTCAGTTCATCAAGAAGCTGATAGAATAAATCACGGTCTTCAAGTGCATCCAGCGTAGCAAAGGATGTACCTAACAACGTGACACCGGCTTTTTCTAAGCCTTCTGCGACGTTGATCGCAGTCTGTCCGCCAAATTGGACAATGACAAAATCAATTTGTTCTGCTTCCACAACGTTTAGGATGTGCTCTAATGTAATCGGCTCAAAATATAAACGATCTGCAATCTCATAATCAGTACTGACTGTTTCTGGATTGTTGTTCATCATGATGGTTTCAAATCCAAGCTTTTGCAAGGTAAGAACGCCATGAACGGCACTATAATCAAATTCGACCCCCTGCCCGATTCGAATCGGACCTGAGCCAATGATAAGAGCACGCTGCTTTGTTTTTTCTTGATGCTCACCATCACTTTTTCCAAAGTAGGTGGAATAGAAGTAATTCGTTTTTGCATCAAATTCCGCCGCACATGTGTCGACAATTTTAAATGTAGCAGCAATCCCGTACTCTTGACGGAGCTGCCTGATTGACTCTTCCGTTTGACCCGTAAGAAGAGCAATCGTTTCATCAAGGAATCCTTTTTCTTTTACCTTTTTCAAGGTATCTTTTGATAGCGTCCCCTTATGATCGTTCAATTCTTGCTCGAGCGTAATCATATTCTGGAACACATGTAAGAAGAATCGATCGATTTTCGTCGTTTGATGAATCGTTTCAACCGTTTCTTGTCTTGAAAGAAGCTCCATAACTGCGAAAAATCGGCGATCGTCTGGTGTTTTGATGAGTTCAAATAATTGTTCTGTCGATTGCTCTTTCAGTTCTGGCAGGTGGAAGCCCTTCGTTTTAATTTCAAGGGATGCAACTGCTTTTTGGATGGCTGATTCTAAATTCCGATCAATCGCCATGACTTCGCCAGTAGCCTTCATTTTTGTGCCTAATTGACGGTCTGCCTGTTTAAATTTATCAAACGGCCAGCGCGGGAATTTCACGACAACATAATCGAGTGCCGGCTCAAAACTAGCATAGGTTGTGCCTGTGAGCGGGTTTTTCAATTCGTCAAGCGTATACCCCACCGCAAGCTTAGCTGCCATTTTCGCAATCGGATAGCCCGTTGCTTTTGATGCAAGAGCAGATGAACGGCTGACCCGAGGATTCACCTCAATGACAAAGTATTCTTTACTGAGTGGATCAAGGGCAAATTGGATGTTGCAACCACCGACTACATCCAGTGCTGAAATGATTTTCAGGCTCGCTGAACGGAGCATTTGATAATCCTGATCCGTTAATGTCTGGGAAGGTGCAACGACAATTGAGTCTCCTGTATGCACACCAACTGGATCAATATTTTCCATGTTGCATACCGTGATACACGTATTTTGACGGTCTCTCATGACCTCATATTCGACTTCTTTAAAGCCAGCTATGCTTTTTTCAACTAAACACTGGTGAATCGGACTCGCTAAAAGAGCTCCTTCAATGAGCGGCTTAAATGCCTCTTCTGTTAGAGCGATTCCGCCGCCTTTACCGCCAAGTGTGTATGCTGGTCTTAGGATGACTGGGAAGCCGACTTCTTTTGCAAATTGAAGGGCATCTTCCGCATTATCCACAATTTCACTATCTGGCACAGGTTCGTTCAAATGCTTCATGAGAGCACGGAATTTCTCTCGATCTTCACCGTTTTCAATTGTTTCAACTGACGTTCCGAGCAGAGTTACCCCATGCTTTTTCAGCACACCGGCTTTTTCTAGCTCGACAGCAAGGTTTAAAGCCGTCTGTCCGCCAAGGTTGGCTAAAAGACCATCTGGTTTTTCCTTTTCAATGATTCTTGTCACTGAATCAACTGAAAGCGGTTCAAAATAGATTTCATCAGCAAATGACTCGTCTGTCATAATGGTTGCTGGGTTATTATTCACTAAGATGACTTTGTAGCCTTCTTCTTTTAAGGCCATACATCCTTGTGTTCCTGAGTAATCAAATTCTGCTGCCTGACCAATGATGATTGGACCAGACCCGATGACTAGAATGGTTTGTATGCTTTGATCTTTAGGCATGTGCGACTTCTCTCCTTGCTTGTTTCACTTTCTCAATAAAATCATCGAATACCCATTCACTTTCAGCAGGCCCTGGGTGTGCTTCTGGATGAAATTGAACTGACATAATCAGCTTTTCTTTATGAATGAATCCTTCTACAGATCCATCATTGACATGAAGGAATTTCACATCCACTTCTTTGTCATTCATGCTTTTTTCATTCACCACATAGCTGTGGTTCTGACTTGTCATAAAGACACGTTTGGATTCTGTATCCTGTACAGGATGATTCGCTCCCCTGTGGCCAAATGGCAGCTTATACGTATCCCCGCCAAGTGCTAGAGCGATTAATTGGTGACCTAAGCAGATTCCAAGTGTCGGGAATGTCATCATGATGTCATGAATCGTTTTTAAATATGGTGTCATGGTTTTCGGATCTCCAGGTCCGTTTGACAGCAGGATCGCATCTGGTTTGATCTCAAACACCTTTTCCATTTGTTTATATGGAATGACGGTTACTTTACAGCCGCGCGCTGCAAGCGAATCTGCAATTGATTTTTTAAAGCCAAAATCAATGAGCGCCACATGTTCCTCACCACTGCCTTGTGTGTAGATCTCGCTATCTGTCACCTGTGCGACGACATTGTCTTGTTTCATTGCAGGCGGCGTTTCGTTTTCGTCTACACTGAGCACAGCGTTCATCGTTCCATTTGCCCGGATGTTTTGCACGACTGCGCGCGTATCTGTATGTGTCAGAAGCGGAATATTCCACTTTTGTAAATAATCTTTTAAGCTGACCGCTGCAAGATGATGTGAAAAATGCTCTGCTGCCTCGTAAACAACCACCGCTTTTACTTGAGGCTTTTTGCTCTCAAAGTCTTCATGATTAATGCCGTAATTTCCGATCAGCGGATATGTGAAAACAATGATCTGACCTTTATAGGAAGGATCTGTGAGCACCTCTTGATAACCTGTCATACCTGTAAAAAAGACCACTTCACCTGTGATGCCAGCTTCTCCTGTCAGATCTCCTTCAAAAGAGGCTCCATCTTCTAAATTTAAATAACCTTTCATGCTTATGTCACCCCAAAATTGAATAATTAATGATACAAATGTATTTTTATACGTTTCTTTGTAAAAAAATTTACACCGAAACTGTTTTATTGGCTAATACTTGAACAATTGCTTCGATCGCTTGATCCAGCTCTGCTTTCTTCACATTCAGCGGAGGTAATAAACGAATGACATTGGGACCAGCTGGAAGCACCAGCAACCCCAGTTCTCTAAGAGCTGTGATATATTCACCGACTGGCTGACCACATTCAATACCTGCCATCAATCCTTTTCCCCGCACCTCTTTTACGATATTCAGCTGTTTGACATTTTGCAGCTTTTCTAACAAGTAATCACCCTTTTCTTTCACTTCTGAAAGAAACTCTTCTTGGAAAATTACATCGAGTGTCGCATTCACAGCAGCCATGGCAAGCATATTTCCACCAAATGTTGTACCATGTGAACCTGGGGAGAATGCATCTCCTAGAGCTTTTTTCCCTATAACTGCACCAACTGGAAAGCCGTTTCCTAACCCTTTTGCTGCAGAGATAATATCAGGATCAAGACACGTCTCTTCGTACGCAAATGCTGTTCCTGTTCGACCAATGCCCGTTTGAATTTCATCTACAATCAGCAGTGCTTCATGCTTTGTGCAAAATGCTTGAACTGCTTCTAGAAATTCTGGTGTCGCTGGATTCACTCCACCTTCACCTTGCACAACCTCCAGCATCACCGCTGCCACATTATCGACCGCACAGGCTGACATAGCGTCTGGATCATTAAACGGTACATAGTGAAAGCCTTCTAGCATAGGACCAAAGCCAGTTTTGATTTTATCTTGACCTGTGGCAGCCATACCAGCATACGTGCGCCCATGGAAAGAGTGCAAAAATGTGATGATATTTGTTTTCCCTGTCGCTTTACGTGCTAATTTAATGGCACCTTCATTTGCCTCTGCGCCGCTATTGCAGAAAAAAACGAGATCGCCTGAACTGTTTGCTGCCAGCTTTTCTGCTGCTTTTTCTTGCAGACCATTTTCAAACAGATTCGACACATGCCAGACGTGATCAAGCTGTTCCTTAATGGCTTGATTGACCTTTGGATGATTGTGGCCTAAATTTGTTACTGCAATGCCTTGGATAAAGTCTAAATATTTTTTCCCATTTGTATCGACTGCCCAAGAACCTGCTGCCTCTTTAATTTCAACATTCCACCGTCCATAATTTTGAAAAAGATGACTCACAGGACCGCCTCCTTTTGTTTTACGATTCTTGTGCCTTTAAAGGTTTCTCCTGTAAAGATACTGCCTTTGCCATTTACGATCATCACTTCATCTACATCACCTGATAAAGCACTCAAAGCGGATTGTACTTTTGGAATCATTCCCCCGGAAATAATGCCTTCATCAATGAGTGAAAGGGCTTCTTGTTCGGTGACGACATCTAATAGTTCACCATTTTTTAAAATGCCTTCAACATCTGTGACAAACATGAGCTTATCAGCTTTCATGGCTCCGGCGACAGCTGATGCTGCTAAATCAGCATTCACATTTAAGGTTTGGCATTCTTCCGTCATAGACAGCGGCGCAATTACAGGAATGAATTGTTTCTCCATGAGTGCTTCCGCCATTTCTGGATGAACTTCTTTGATTTCGCCAACGTACCCATAAACGTCTTGATCAAGGAAATCGGCGACAAGCATCTGCCCATCTTTACCGGATACGCCGACAGATGATATATCATGCTTTGCGAGCTCTGACACAAAGTATTTATTGACTGTTCCCGAGAGAACCATTTCGGCTACCTCTAACACAGGCTTCGTTGTTTTACGCTGACCGTCAACAAATTCTGTTTTCACTTCTAATTTTTGCAGCATGTCGGTGATTTCAGGTCCTCCGCCATGCACGATAGCCAGCTTAAATCCAGCAGCTTGAAGTGAGCGGACATTTTCATAAAAGGTATCTGAAAGTTCTCGAATGACACTGCCTCCACACTTGAACACGATCGTTTTATCCATGTCTATCTCCTTCTTTATGTGCGATAGCTCGCGTTAATTTTCACATAATCATAGGTGAGATCACAGCCCCAAGCTGCTGCTTCACCATTTCCCTCACTCATTTGAATGAAAATCGTAATCTCATCCTGCTCTAGATATGCTTTTGCTTCCTCTTCTGAGAATGGCTGCGGTTCATTGTGTTTGAATAAACATTGTCCGCCTAAATAAACTTCTACCTCTTCCGGAGTGACGGAAGCTGCGCTATGACCAATGGCTCCAACGATTCGGCCCCAGTTAGCATCCGTACCATATACGGCGGTTTTGACAAGACTTGAACCAACGATTTTTTTCGCAATGATGCCGGCTTCCAAATTATTTTTAGCACCAGCGACTTTCGCTTCGATTAATTTCGTTGCACCTTCTCCATCTCTCGCAATCTCTTTGGCTAAATCCTCACAAGCTAGTTTTAATCCTTCTTTAAACAAAGGCCATTCTGGATGCTCTTCATTGAGTACATCGTTTTCTGCCATGCCATTTGCCATCACGAGCACCATATCGTTTGTCGACGTTTCTCCATCGACGGTAATTTGATTAAAGGTCACATCCGTAATGTCACGAAGCGCTTGCTGTAAGGCTTCCTGTTCGACATTTGCATCTGTTGTGACAAAGCCAAGCATTGTCGCCATGTTCGGGTGAATCATGCCAGAGCCTTTTGCTGCGCCTGAAATGATGATCTCTTTTCCGTCTATCGTAAGGGTGTATGTTGTATTTTTAATGACAGTATCTGTCGTTAAGATCGCTTCTTCAAAATGGCCTTTTTCGGCTTTTGCTTCTTTTAACTCGGCGATGCCCTTTTTGATTTTATCCATCTCCAGACATTCCCCAATGACACCAGTAGAAGAAACAGCAATGTAATCAGGTACTACACCTAACATATCTGCACAGGCTGCCTGCATGTCGTACGCGTCTTTTAATCCCTGCTCACCAGTACATGCATTGGCGATGGCACTATTGACAATGACACCTTTTAATTGTCCTGTCTTTTTTAAGCTTTGTTGTGTGACTTTGAGAGGCGCAGCTTGAAAGTGACTTTGTGTGTAGACCGCTGCACTTGCTGCTGGTACTTCGCTGACGATGAGGCCAAGGTCTTTTTTTGAATAGCGCAAGCCAATGTGAATCCCCTTCGCTTCAAAGCCTTTTGGTGATGATACGTCACCGTCTATTTTGACAATGCTTTTTTCATTCAATTCGATCATGTTTGTTGTCTCCCCTGTTCTCTTATGGATAAAGAGGTGTCATTGTGAGGCCCGCCTCTTCATGTAAGCCTTTGATGATGTTGAAGTTTTGAACCGCTTGGCCGGCCGCGCCTTTCATGAGATTGTCTATGACCGACACGATTGTAAGTCTCCCTGTTCGCTCATCTAAATGAAAGCCAATATCACAGAAGTTACTGCCATATACTTCTTTCGTTTGTGGATAAACGCCGTGATCTCTCACTCTGACAAAATAGGAATCTTCGTAAAAGCCTTTCATTCGCTTCATCAATTCTTCTTTTGTGACATCCGTTTTTAACTGTGTATACATCGTCGCCATAATCCCTCTTGTCATCGGGACAAGATGCGTAGAAAATGTGACGTTCGCCGTCTGCGGATTCCATTCTCTTAATATTTGCTCTATTTCTGGCGTATGCTGATGCTCATTCACCTTATAAATTTTAAAGTTATCGTTTAGTTCTGAAAAATGCGTTCCAAGTGAGGCAGATCGTCCGGCACCGGACACCCCTGTTTTTGCATCTATTATAATCATAGATTCATCTATGACATTCTGTTTGATGAGCGGTGCTAAACCGAGAAGAACTGCGGTAGGAAAGCAGCCAGGATTGGCAATCACTTCAGCTTGTTGAATTTTGTCACGATTCAGTTCGGATAAACCGTACACCGCTTGTTGAACAGATGCTTCATCCGCTGCCCTTCGTTTATACCAAGCTTCATAGGTGTCTCCATCTTGAATGCGCAAATCACCTGATAAATCAATGATCGGCACTCCTTGATTCATAAGCTTTGGCGTCAGTTCACTTGATACGCCTGCTGGAGTCGCTAAAAACACAGCATCTGTCTCTTGCACAATAGCAGCCGGGTCAATGGTTTTTAATGTTTGGTCAGTAATCGCTGTTAGATGTGGATAAGATTGACTGTATGATTGCCCATCACCACTTGATGAATACAATATACATTCCTCCACATGCGGGTGATGCTTGAAGATACGAACCAATTCCGCACCACCGTACCCTGTAGCACCTATAATACCTATTTTCAACGTCAATACACCCTCTTGATCTTTGTGAAATTATTTAACATTATAACATGTATAAAAATTAATTCAATTGTATATTTAATATTTGTTTTCATTTTTTTTCAACAAAAAAACCGCATATCTTCATGAGACATGCGGATTTATCTTTCGTTTTTGATATAGATGACCATGAGCGCACTGCATAAATATAATATAGAGCTTGCATAAAAAATGAAGTAAACGGTAAAGAAATCAGCAAACAGGCCCCCAAGCATAATGGCGATGGATGAAAAAAGAGCTGTCCAAAAATGATAGTGACCGACTTCTTTCATTCTTTTGTTCTCTGTTGTGAGGTCCGTGACGAGCAGTTTCTCTCCGTGCTTTTGAAAGCCGCCAAGCGCACCAAGTGCCAGCTGAATCATATACACTTGCTCCACTTCTGTTATATGCGGAAAAAGCAGCAAAAGAAACGCCATACCGAACGAATGAATGATTAAAAAGAGCCGCTTGTCGGTGGTTTCGGGCAGTTTCCCTAAGAGTAAATGAATAAATGCTCCGCTTAAACCAAACAGGCCGTAGGCAAGACCAAACTGTGAATAGCTTGACCCAACATTTTTAATAAAAAGAATGTAAAAAGGGAAAATCAAACTGCTGGCGAAAAACAGCAGACTTTGTGAGTAGACGAACCATTTCATTGCTTTTGCATTCATTGTGTATTGTACCTCTCATAAAAGTAGTTGGTGAACGTGCCATCTGGATCTGCTTGTTTTTTCTTTTGGAAGAATACATCGGTTTTAGGATACGCCCGCTTCATTTGCGCTTTCGTTTGATAAGGCATATACGGTAAGTAATAGCTTCCATCGTGCTGCAGCGTGATATCTGTCATTTTTCGAATGATTCGCTCGGCTTCCGCCTTCTCTTCTTTTTCGAACCCGTAATTCACTAAAAGCACAAGTGCAAACATATCTTGTTTCGCATAGGAGAGATCCGCTTTTTCATTTTTTTGTACATAACGTATTGTGATATTCATTAGATTCAAATCTTCTTGTTGTAAAAAGGATCTCATGTCATCGATGTACGCACGAAAACGGTCAACTGGGACGAAATATTCCTGCAGCACATCTGTGTCGGATTCATTTTCATATTCTAAAAAGGCAGAGTCAGAACGCATCACATTGTTTCTTGTGATCAGCTGATCATTTTGACTTAAGAAATACTTTTTTTGCAAATTCCAGAGCAGATCTTTTCCCATATCAAATCTTCTTGAAAGGCCGAGCATAAATTTCAAAGGCATGACGAGTTGATCTTCTTTCAGTTCTTGATATGATTCAATCCCTTGTTGTGAAGTAAGTGAATAATTCGTCACATACATCTCTTTCAAAAAGTTTGTTTTCGCTGTTGAGATTCTGGCAAGATGCATGCGTACTTCTTTATTGTGTTTGACATGCTTTTGAAAATAATCCGTATACTCATCGTAACCCAGAGAGGTTGTCTCCATTTTATATAGTTCATCTTTTGTTAAAGAAAGCTCCACATCTAAAATGACACCGAACAAACCGTATCCCCCAATGACGGCAGTAAATAAATCATCGCCTGGCTTTACTGTGACAATCTCACCGTCTGCTTTTAACAGCCTGAATGAGCGAACTGTGTCAATGAGTGACCCGTAACGAATGTCACGTCCATGTGCATTTGCACTTAAAGATCCGCCAATTGTAAAGATATTCTGCGATTGCATTACCTTCACAGCAAGACCATATGGATTCACATATTTTTGTATATCATCCCATGTAGCGCCGCTTTGAACCCGAATCGTTTTCTTTTTAGGATCAAACGCTAAAATCTGGCGGAATTCCGTCATATCGAGCACGATGCCGTTTTCATAATATGTGTGACCGCCCATACTATGCTGTTTACCGGCAATAGAAATCGGCAGGTGTTTTGCTTTTGCTTCTTTCAATACTTCTTTTAACGTGTCTATTTCTTTCCCTTGAACAACTTTTTTGATTTTGACAGGCATGAGATGACTAACATCAGTAAAAGCCTCAAGATCCTGTTTTTTGTGTGTTTGGCTTTCGCGTATGGTGATTGATGCAAAAAATGCAGCAGCATATACGATCAAAAGAACGACCCATAGCCATTTTCGTTTCATGATAGGTACTCCGTTCTATAAAATTACATCCATTATATCAAGCCATTCTCTTCCTCCACCTTAATTTTTCATAAAAAAAACCTGGCATGAGTTTATCTCATACCAGGCATTTTTCATTTTGTGCTTATTGAATACCGAGCGCGATTTTTGCGTATCTTGACATTTTGTCTCGTGTCCAAGGCGGATTCCATACGATGTGAACTTCTGTTTCTTTTACTTCTGGAAGATCACTTAATGCTTTTTTGACTTCATCCACAATAATTGGTGCAAGAGGACAACCCATTGATGTTAAGGTCATGGTGATATCCGCTTTTCCATTCTCATCAAGATCGACATCATAGACAAGTCCAAGGTTGACGATGTCGACATTCAGCTCAGGGTCAATCACCTGTTCTAGGGCGCCTAAAATATTTTCTTTCAATGCTTCATCCATGATATCCACTCCTTTTTCCATTAGTATAACGTACTTTTTGTTATGACTAAACGTTTGTGCTTTTCAGATGAGTCACAAACCAGTCAATCGTTTCAAACATCGCTTGTCTTGAGACCTTATGGCCAGCTTGTCCATCAGTGATAAAGCGAATCAGGTGCGGATCCTGCTTATATTGTGTGGACGCTAACTCATCGTATAGGGATTTTGCGTGCCTGTACGGGACCACAGGATCATTTTCTGCATGCCAGAATAACAGCGGTCTTTTGTTTAATCGATCCGTTTGCAGCGTTAAATCATATGGACGCAGGGCGTCTAATTGCAGATGAACCTCTTCGTCTGTAATGTCTTTCATCAACCCTTTGTGACGCATGTCCATGATCTGTGCTTTTAGAAACGTCGTATAGTTCGGACTCCCCATCAGGCTGACAGCGGCTTTGATCCAGTCATGTTTGGCAAGTGCACCAAAGGTAGTGATGCCGCCCATGGAAGTACCTGCAACGCCTATCAAATCGGCTTCAATCAATTGTTTTTCTTGAAAGTATGTTTTGAGTATATCGATTTCACGAATTTCGTTCAGGACAATTTCCCAGAACTTTGATGCCAGTTCCTCTAAGCTGAGGTTTTCTGATCTTACACCATGATAAGCACAGTCAGGCAAAATGACTCTCATGCCTTTTTCCGCCAGATGGAAGGCGAAGTGTAAATTATGCTCTCGTGCACTTGTAAATCCGTGAATAAAAAATACAAGCGGCAGCGGTTTGTCTTTATTTTCAGCTTTTACGATATGTAAAAATGGAATATCGCGCGTAATTTGCTCATCAATGGTGATCACAGCCTATGAATCCTCCTTTATCATTCCCGTCTTTGTTTATTTTAACATGTAGACAACAAAGATGTGATAAAGATACACTATAGAAAGAGGCGCTAACATGAATTGCCTCCTATCACTTACAGATCAAAGGAGATTTTATGGAGACTAAACCTTATCTAATCGCACTTGACCTGGATGGCACATTATTAAAAGATGATAAAACCATTTCTGCGCACACACTTGACGTCATTCAAAAAGTGAGAGACAGCGGGCATCACGTCTGTATATCAACAGGCCGGCCATTTCGATCCAGCTCTCCTTATTATCAGCAATTACAGCTTGATTCACCAATTGTGAATTTTAACGGAGCGTTTGTCCATCATCCTCTTGATGAGAAATGGGGCAGATTTCATACGTCACTTGATCTTCAAGTGGTCAAACAGCTTGTAGACATTAGTGAAGAGTATAAAGTGCACAATGTGTTAGCTGAAGTGTTAGACGATTTGTATTTCCATTATCATGATGAAAAACTCATTGATATCTTTAATATGAATGCAAACAAAGTCACTGTTGGGGACCTAAGGGACAACCTTGGAGAGAATGTGACGAGCGTGTTAATTCATGCAAAAGAAGAGGACGTCGGAGCTATTCGAAGCTATTTATCAGATGTTCATGCAGAAGTGATTGATCACAGACGCTGGGCTGCCCCGTGGCACGTGATTGAAATCATTAAAACAGGCATGAACAAAGCTGTTGGATTGCAAAAAATCAGTGATTATTACGGTGTTCCTAAGGAGCGGATTGTGGCATTCGGAGATGAAGACAACGATTTAGAAATGCTTGAATTTGCTGGATGCGGTGTGGCAATGGGCAACGGAATTGATGCCGTGAAACGTGTTTCAAATGAAGTCACTGATACGAATGAACAAGACGGGATTGCAAAGTTTCTAACGAATTACTTCTCGCTTTAATTTTTCCATTCATACATAGCAGATGGAAACGGGCATACTACCGTTAGACAGGTTGTCCTGTCAGCTTGTGTAAAGGGGCGGATTCCGAATGGGTAAAAGAAGCAAATCGAAACGCTTTATACAACAAGGTAAAGATTCAGTCAGTCTTCATGATGCACGTTTTCCTTACCGTTCGACACTTGAAGAAGCGTCAGACAGAGGAAATATGAAGACTGATGCTTCTGGAGGTTCATTGTGAGAAACGAACTTTTTGATCAAGCCAAATCATTTACTGAAGAAGCTCTTACTTCTTCATTTTCATCTGGGTTAGAGCGTCAACAGGCAGTCAAACGAGCGAAAAATGCCGTATCCTCTGCATTTGCCAATTCGACAGATGCAGAAAGAAACCAGCTGCATACCTTCCAAGACTTGCTTGATGATCTCTGACATAAAAAAGCTGTCCACATTTGATGGACAGCTTTTTCTAATTCCCTTGCTTATTTGACTTGGAATGTTTTCTTCTCCGTGATTTGTTTCAGCCCTTCTGCTTTTCCTTTAAACGTTACAACCGCTTCGTATGTTCCGGGCTTTACACCGTTTGACCACGTGTCTTGAAAATCATAGGCCTCGCCTTTTTTCAGCACAAAAGTTTGGATGGCCTGTGTGAACATACGGTCTTTCGAATAGCGATATTGTTCGTTCCCGTTTTCGTCATACACACTGAGCTCGAATTTTTGGCTTGTGTTAAAGGTAAATTCAATATCTCGATCTGATTCATTTTTCAGTGACATGTTAAATTGAACTGAAGAACCTTTCTGGACGGGGTCTACTGTGAGTACAACCGTTTTTTCTCCCATTTGACCGGAAACCTCCTTGTCTGGTTCATCCTTTTTTTGTTGTCCACAAGCGGCTAAAAACAATAGAATGAGAAGAAGTACCAACCCTTTTTTCATCTGCTACCCACCTTTTTAATCTCGTCTGAAAAATCCAAGAATATTGGTTGTCTGCACAATATTTGTAAAGGCTTTTGGATCGACTTCTTTAATAATTTGTTCAAGTTCATACAGCTCATACCTTGTAATGACGATCACCATCATTTCCTTTTGCTCGTTGGTGAATGCGCCTTTTGCAGGTACAGTCGTAATACCTCTGACCATTTTTCCGTAAATGGCTTCTTTGATTTCATCTGCTTTTTTCGTCACAATCATCGCGGTCAGCTTCTCATGTCTTGTATGGATGGCATCAATGACCCTTGTGGTCACATATAATGTGACAAGCGTATATAATGCTTTCTCCCAACCTTGTAATAATCCTGCTGTAAAAATGATGATTCCATTTAAAATGAAGAAATACGTGCCAACTGGTTTGTCTTTCCATTTTGCTAATACCATAGCAACGATGTCGAGTCCGCCTGTCGATGCCCCGTATTTGAGCGTGATCCCAATCCCAACGGCGGATATGACACCACCAAACACAGCATTTAATAAAATATCATGGGAAACACTCGTTTCTGGTAAAACGCCAAGGAAAATGGTTGTTAGTGCAACACTGATGATGCTGTACAAAGTAAAGGAACGGCCAACTTTCATCCAGCCTAAAATGCCGACTGGAATGTTTAAAATAAATAATAGAATCCCTGTTGATACATAAAATGGCGCATATTGATCGATTAAGCTGGATAGCAGCTGGGCCACCCCTGTAAAACCGCTCGCATATACGTCAGCTGGGATTAAGAATAAATTCAGTCCAATCGCATTGAGTAATGCACCAATTACGACGACAATGAGTTTTTTTGCTTCTCCAATGAACATGTTGTCATTCCTCCACTTACCATTCTCTCTATGGTTTTCCCTAAAATTTAGAATTTGAACACGAAAAGATGATTTCTATGATATAGTTAGGCTAAAAAGATGTAAAATATGGCTTATTTTTTAGAAAGAAGGGATTTATATGACTGTTCATATCATAGCAGACAGTGCTGCTGATCTGCCTCTTTCTTATTATGATGAACATAACATAACACTCATTCCGCTCCGCGTGTTGCTTGGCGAGCAGGAATTTGAGGATTTGATCACCATTGAACCAAAACAAGTATTTGATGCGATGAGACAAGGAGCCAGTCCAAAAACGTCACAGGCTTCACCAAACCGAATCAAGGAAGCCTTTGTCTCTGCCGCTCAAACCCATACATCTGCCATCTATGTCGCTTTTTCATCAGAGCTTTCAGGTACATATCAGACAGCTATGATGATGGCAAATGAAGTGAAGGAAGAATATCCTGATTTTGATTTACGAATCATTGATTCTAAATGCGCTTCACTCGGCTATGGGCTTGCTGTCAAACACGCTCAATCACTTGCCATTGACGGAAATACAATACAAGAAATTGAAACGTCTGTAAAGCATTTTTGTGAATCTTTACAACATATTTTTACTGTAGACGATTTAACGTATTTAGCAAGAGGCGGAAGAATCAGTAAAGCGTCCGCATTTGTTGGCGGTTTGTTAAGCATTAAACCCATTTTACATGTCGAAGATGGAAAACTCATCCCACTAGAAAAAATCCGCGGACGTAAAAAGCTGCTGAAACGTATTATTGAACTAATGAAAGAACGCGGAACGGATTGGCCTAATCAAACGGTTGGCATTAGTCATGGTGATGATCCTGCACTTGCAGAAGACATGAAACAACTGATTGAAGACGAATTTCATCCTAAAGAAATTGATGTTCATATCATCGGCGCCGCTGTGGGGTCCCATTCAGGACCTAGCACGCTTGCGATCTTTTTTACAGGCAAATGATCATAAAAAGCACCCTTCCCTGACACAACACGGGAAGGGTGCTTTTCTTATGAAAGTTTAAATCGCTGGACGGTTTCATTTAACCTTGCCGTCATACTCATCAATTCTTCAACTTGTTTGTTCATTTGATGGAACGATTGCAGCTGTTCATTGGCTGAGGCAGAAATTTCTTCGCTGCCAGCTGCTGTTTCTTCTACTACTGCACTAATATTTTCAATCGAGTGCAGTACTTGTCCGCCAAGTTCTGTTGATTGGATAATTTGGTCATTTAAGACCGCCATTTCTTGTTTAATATGCTGCGCTTTTGTTTCTATATCTTCAAAGGAGTGTGAGGTTTTGTCCATCGCATCCTGCTGCTGAAGTGAAAGCTTGACCCCTTCTTGAACCGTTTGACTAATGGATTGAATCCCTCTTTCAATATGACTGACCATGTCAAAAATTTGTCTTGTTGCATTTGACGATTCATCGGCAAGCTTGCGAATTTCATCTGCTACAACGGCAAAGCCTTTTCCAGCTTCGCCTGCCCTTGCCGCTTCAATGGCTGCGTTTAAGGAAAGTAAGTTTGTTTGATCCGCAATGTCAGAAACTGTTTTGGCCATGGCCGAGATTCCGCTGGCGTATTGCGTGAATTCTCCTGCTGATTCTTCGATTTGTCTCGTGGCATGTGTATTTTTTTCAATCGCTGATTTTGTTTCTGTTAACGTGTGCTTTCCGCTTTCTACGGCTTCGATGGCATCCTCTGTACTGCGGATGACCGTTTGTGATCGTTCGGAATTTTTACGTCCATGCTGGTCCATTTTCTCAATCAAGCTGACGCCATGCTGGAGATCTTCTGAAATCGCTTGTGACCCATTGGCCATTTCGTCTGTTGAGACAGATACTTGATTGGCAGATTCCATCATCTTTTTATTTTCATCATTCAGGTGGATCGAGAATGTCTCTACTCGGCTTGAGACATGGCTGATTTCTTTAATCAAACTAATCAACTGATCTGTCATTTGATTAAAGGATTCATTCAAGCCTCCGATTTCATCCTTACGCTGAATATCCGTCCGCTCCACAGCAAGATTTCCTTCTGCGATCTGCTTTGCTCTGTAGGATATTGATTTGATAGGTGTCACGATGGATCGCGTTAGTCCAATATTCAAAAAGACGGCAATGACAATCAGTGTGAGGGCTGAGACGAGTGCACTTGTAATAATCCATTGAACATTGTCTGCTGCATCCTCTAGATTTTGTTTATACGCTTCTTCTGCTCTTTTATTCATCGTATGCACATCATTTAAAACGCCATCAATTCTTGCTGCCACACGTCTTGCATCCGAGGCGTTTTTTTCGCCAATGGCATTGTTGGCTTCTTTGGTCCATGTGTCATATTTTGAATTTAACCTTGTTAATGCCTCTTTGTTCAAATTTCCTGCATGCTTGTTTAACGTTTGCAGCTGTTTTTTTGCTGTAGAAATATCGTTTTGAACGATCTCTAGCTGTTCATCTGAAAGTGTCATCGAATAATTGGTCATCGCTTGCTCGACACTTTCAAAACTTGCCTTCGTTTTTTGTACGTTTAATAAGGTTTGGACATCTGCTTCATTTGATGATTGGATCTTTGTCATGCTGACAATGATAAAGGCGATAACGCCAACTGCTAAAAGAAGTGAGATAAGTGAGTTGAGTAAAATTTTGACGCGTAAACTCATGATGCGCCCCCCTCTTCTTTTAGAAGCGTCTGCTTCAGACCATTTAATTTTTTGGTCAGTGTCTCAGCATTTTTCAAGATCCGGATTTTTGCCATATCGATTCCATCATTGCTTAAGTCATAGACAACATGTCCGCTTTTAATTTGATTGTTCTTGACGACCTGTTCGCTGAATTGATAAACCACTTCATCGACTTTTTTCACCATAGATGAAATGACCGCTTTTTCCGCAGTATAATACTGATCGCTGTCAACACCAATGGCATATTTGCCTTGCGATTGCGCTTCTTTTAATACACCAACACCTGAATAACCGGCTGCAGCATATAAAACGTCTGCTTTCTTTTTGATCATATCTTTGGCTATTTTACCGCCCTTGCCTGCATCACTAAATGTACCGGCATAGGTAGATAAGATTTTGATTTTGGGATTGACTGATTTGGCGCCTTTTTGAAACCCTTTTTCAAAACGATGAATGACGTCTGCATCAACACCGCCAACAAATCCAATGACATCGCTTTTTGTTGTCATCGCAGCAAGTGCACCTGCTAAATAGCTGCCTTCCTCTTCTTTAAACGTCACAGAAGTCACATTTTTCAGCTCAGATACGGCATCAATCAGAAGGAACTGCTTCTTCGGATATTTTTTCGCGACTTTTTCTAGGTCTTCTTGCATACTAAAACCTACACCGATAATGAGATCATTACCATCTTTTACGAGTTCTGTCAGCCCTTTTTCATATGTATCAGTTTCTGCAATTTCTCTATAATCAAATTCAATGCCAAGCTCATCACGTGCTTTTTCTAATCCTTTAAATGATGAATCGTTAAATGATTGATCACCAAGACCATCATCTGTGAGCATAACGCCAATATGCTTCGCAGTTGATTTTGGCGACCCCTCCTGTTGATTACCGCATGCGGCGAGCACCATAAGCATGGCTGCCATCAGAAGCAATGAAATCTTCACTTTCATCCAAAAACACACTCCTTTTATCATCCTTACTCCTTTTTTATCGGATTTGAGGGGCGTTGTTTCAATGCTATAGTGAAGGTTTTCATGACTTTTTTCATAGAAAAAATCCATTATTTAAGACAAAAATAAAAAAGTGAGCAAATGCTCACTTTTAGATCATTGACAAAGGGCTAAAATGAACTTTATTTTAGAACTTTGTCTTCTTTTCAGCGTGACCTGAAAACCTTTGCAGTCTAGGAGGGACGAGTACCGGAGCGGAGCGAATTTGACATTCGTGAGTACTGGCACGCAGGACTGACACCGAATGCGAGGGTTTGTCTGCACGCTGAAGTGAGCAAATGCTCACTTTTTCTCGTATGTCCAGCCTTCTTTTTGGTAAACGAGATCATTTTTCATCAGATGACCTAGTGCTCGTTTAAAGGCGGCTTTGCTCATTTGAAATCTTTCGCGGATATCCTCTGGATCACTTTTGTCTCCGTAAGGCATGGCGCCGTTTCTTGTTCTCATATAGGTTAAAATTTCTTCTGCATCGACAGATAATGCATCCTGTTTTCTAGGAAGCAGAGAAACGTTCACGGTTCCATCCTCTTTCACTGCAATAACGCGTCCCGTAACGGTCGATCCTAGTCTTGGCTCTTCTTTTCGTTCCGTGCGGTGAATAAACCCTCGCACACCTGTATCTGTCAGCATAAAAGAACCTGTCGCAATTAAACGATAGATTGTTCCAGTGATTTCTTTGTTCATTAAGGTTTCTGGTGCCTCAGTAAACAATTCACTGATCACGTCTTCTGTGGCTGGTTTTGCGAACATTCTGCCGTAACTTGTGACTTTCAGCATACAGTAGAGTTTGTCTCCTTTTTTCGGCCATGCTTCCTCAAATGGCGGGAGGTGTTCTGTTGCAACAAGTGCATCCTTTGATAGTCCAACATCGACAAATGCACCCATGTCTTCTACCACGTCTACAACTTGTACCCAGCCATATGTATGTGCGTTAATTGTAGGGATTTTCATTGTGGCAGCGAGTCTTTCTTCATGATCTACATATAAATAGACCTCTACTTCATCTCGGTCATCAAGATCCTCTGTCATTTCACTGCGGTGCAGGAGAACCGAATCTTCACCATCTGTCAAAAAGTAGCCGTATTCCATTTCGTTCTCTATTTGCAAGGTCAGTTGCTCACCTGGTCTCATGTTCTCTTCCTTCCTATCTGCCCATAAAAGAGCGTTCGTTCATCTTTTGATTCACTTTATTCTACTATACTTCTCCCCGCATGAACATCTCTAGTTCTGTTAGCTAAAGTGGACAAACTGGTCACGATTTATACCGCAGCCGGCTGAACTCTTTGCCTCATCTCTTCGATAAAGTTTCTTCTTCGCCTATTGGCATGATAAAATAGACGCAATATCAATACTTGGAGGTCATGTGTGATGGCAAAAGAAAGCTCATTTGACATTGTATCGAAAGTCGAACTGCCTGAGGTGCAAAACGCTGTTCAAGCAGCGCTGAAAGAAATTAAAAACCGTTATGATTTTAAAGGAAGTAAAAGTGACATTTCTCTCGAAAAAGAAGAACTTGTTCTCATTTCTGATGATGACTTCAAGCTTGAGCAGCTAAAAGATGTACTTGTGACAAAGCTTATCAAACGAAATGTGCCAACTAAAAACATCGATTACGGAAAAACCGAGCATGCTCTTGGCGGTACAGTACGCCAGCGTGCGAAGCTGATCAGCGGGATTGATCAAGACAACGCTAAAAAGATCAACGCACTCATCAAGCAGTCTGGCATCAAAGTGAAATCACAATTTCAGGATGACCAAGTGCGTGTGACAGGGAAAAATAAAGATGATTTACAAGAGGTTATTTCTCTTATGCGTAAGGCTGATTTGCCGATCGATGTCCAATTTATAAATTTTCGATAAATTTCAAATTTTCCATTGATTATTTTTGCATTTTTCGTTACAGTTGATGGAAGTTCAATTCATTGACATGTTCATATTGCTTTCTTATCAAGAGAGGCAGAGGGACTGGCCCTGTGAAGCCTCAGCAACCGGTGTAGTAGAAATCTATTTTCTATGACCAAGGTGCTAAATCCAGCAAGCAACTGCTTGGAAGATAAGGAGAAGAATTACGATACAGCCAAAAAGTCTTCTTCTTATCAGAAGGCTTTTTTTGTTACATAGAAATAAGGAGGAATACAATGGGCCTATTACAAGACTTACAAAATCGCGTACTGATAGCTGACGGAGCGATGGGAACACTTTTATACTCTTACGGCATTGACCGCTGTTTTGAAGAATTAAATTTATCGAAAGAGGATGAAGTGAAACGCGTGCACGAAGCTTATGTGCAGGCAGGCGCTGACATCATCCAAACGAACACATACGGTGCGAATTATATTAAACTATCCCGCTACGGCTTAGAGGAAGAAATGAAACGCATCAATACAAAAGCGGTACAAATTGCAAAAGCAGCCGCTGGCTCTGCTTATGTTCTCGGAACAATTGGCGGCATTCGAACGTTTAACAAAAATGCCTACTCTATAGAAGAAATCAAACGAAGTTTTAGAGAGCAGCTGTACATCCTATTAAATGAAGAGCCTGACGGATTATTGCTTGAAACGTATTATGACATAGAAGAAGCGAAGGCTGTTCTCCAAATTGCTCGCAAAGAAACGACTCTTCCGATTGTCATGAATGTCTCTATGCATGAACAAGGCGTTTTGCAGGATGGTACCCCGCTGAAGGATGGTTTATCTGAGTTATCATCTCTTGGTGCAGATGTCGTCGGCATCAACTGCAGGCTGGGCCCTTATCACATGATTCAGGCACTCGAAGGCGTTCCACTTTTAGAAAATTCGCATTTATCTGTCTATCCTAACAGTAGTCTCCCCTCTCTTGAAGAAGGCAGACTCGTCTATGATACTGATAACGATTATTTCCGAAAAAGTGCACTTGAATTTAGAAATCAGGGCGCACGCATTATCGGAGGCTGCTGTGGAACAACACCTCAACATATTAGCACAATGGCTGAAGCGGTCAAAGATTTAGCACCGATTACTGAAAAAGAAGTGAAGGTGTTAAAAGAAGAAATCATTTCCATCCAAGATCAGCGCACTGAACCAGGTCTTGATGAGCTGGCTGTGAAAAAACGATCGATTATCGTAGAGCTCGATCCACCGAAGAAGCTGAACTTCGAAAAATTTCTCGTTGCTGCAAATGAATTAAAGAATGCTGGCATTGATGCGTTAACGTTAGCCGATAATTCTCTTGCGACTCCGCGCATTAGCAATGTCGCTTGCGGCGCATTATTAAAGCAGCAGCTTGATATGCGTTCTCTTGTTCATATCACATGCCGCGACCGTAATTTGATTGGGCTACAATCCCATTTAATGGGGCTCGACACCCTTGGATTAACCGATATTTTAGCGATCACAGGCGATCCATCTAAAATTGGAGACTTCCCAGGTGCAACATCTGTCTATGATTTAACCTCCTTTGATTTGATTCGTCTCATCAAACAATTTAATGAAGGCCTTTCTTTCTCAGGAAAGCCTCTTGGCAAAAAGACCAATTTTTCAGTGGCTGGCGCGTTTAACCCAAATGTGCGTCATATAGATAAAGCGGTCAAACGTCTTGAGAAAAAAATCGAATACGGCGCTGATTATTTTATTTCACAGCCTGTTTATTCTGAAGAACAGCTTGTGAAAATTCATGAGGAAAGCCGCCACTTGGATAAACCAATTTACATCGGCATTATGCCGTTAACAAGCAGCCGAAATGCAGAGTTTATTCATCACGAAATTCCCGGCATCAAATTATCTGATTCTATTCGTGACATTATGGCTAAGGCTGGCGAGGATAAAGAAAAGCAGCGAGCAGAAGGTTTAGCGATTGCCCGCTCTTTATTAGATACAGCCTGCGAATTGTTTAATGGCATTTATTTAATTACTCCTTTCCTTCGATCAGATTTAACAGCAGAACTGACCACCTACATCCATCAGAAAGAAAAGGAGTCTAACATCCATGTCAACTATCACTGAACAGCTCAAAAAACGCATCCTCGTCCTTGATGGTGCAATGGGCACAATGATTCAAAACGCCAACCTGACAGCAGAGGAATTTGGCGGAGAAGAGTATGAGGGCTGTAACGAGTATTTGAATGTGACAGCCCCTCACATCATCCGTGCGATCCATAGGGAGTACCTCGAAGCAAGTGCCGATCTCATTGAAACAAATACGTTCGGCGCGACAAAGCTCGTTCTTGATGAATATGGGCTTGGCCACCTTGCCTATGAACTCAATGTTCGAGCTGCACAGCTGGCAAAGGCTGAAGCAGACCGTTTCTCCACACCGGATAAGCCACGTTTTGTTGTAGGCGCAATGGGCCCAACAACGAAAACATTATCTGTAACAGGCGGTACAACCTTCAGTGAGCTCGTCAGAAACTATGAAGAACAGGCCCGCGCTCTAATTGACGGAAAGTGTGATGCCCTTCTTTTAGAAACAAGCCAAGACATGCTGAATGTAAAAGCTGGTTTCAAAGGAATTCAGGAAGCCTTTCAGCAGACGGGCATTCAATTACCACTCATGGTATCAGGAACGATTGAACCAATGGGCACCACCCTTGCTGGTCAGGATATCGAAGCCTTTTATATCTCTCTTGAGCATATGAAACCCATCAGTGTGGGCCTGAACTGTGCGACTGGTCCAGAATTTATGACAGACCACATCCGCACGCTCTCCTCCATCGCAAAGTCAGCGGTGAGCTGCTATCCGAATGCTGGTCTCCCAGATGAAGAAGGCCAATATCATGAATCCCCTGCTTCTCTTGCTAAAAAAATCGCTGCCTTTGCTAAGGAAGGCTGGTTAAATATTGTCGGCGGCTGTTGCGGAACGACACCTGCACATATTCAAGCATTGTCAGATGAAGTACGCACGATTCAGCCGCGTCATATCACTCGCGAATCACCGCAGCATACCGTATCAGGAATTGAGCCCCTTATTTATGAGGATTCAATGCGTCCTCTTTTTGTAGGCGAACGGACCAATGTCATTGGTTCTCGCAAATTCAAACGGCTCATTGCGGAACAAAAGTTTGAAGAAGCAGCAGAAATTGCTCGTGCTCAGGTGAAAAATGGCGCTCACGTCGTTGATGTGTGTCTCGCCGATCCAGACCGTGATGAGGCAGCAGACATGGAAGGCTTTTTACAAGAAGCGATGAAAAAGGTGAAAGCTCCTTTTGTCATTGATTCAACGGATAAACACGTGATTGAAAAGGCACTCACCTATTCTCAAGGGAAAGCCATCATCAATTCTATTAATCTTGAGGATGGCGTGGAACGTTTTGAAGAGATTCTACCTCTTGTGAAGCTATATGGCGGTGCACTTGTTGTTGGCACAATTGATGAAATAGGAATGGCTGTGACAGCAGAACGAAAGCTTGAAATTGCTATACGTTCGCATGATTTGTTAACGAAGAAATATGGAATTCCTGCAAGTGACATTATTTTTGATCCGCTTGTCTTTCCTGTAGGCACTGGAGACGAGCAATATATTGGCGCCGCTGAAGAAACGATCAAAGGCATTAAAATGATCAAGGAAACCCTGCCCGAGTGCCTCACCATTTTAGGCATCAGCAATGTATCTTTCGGACTTCCGCCTGTTGGCAGAGAAATCTTAAATGCCGTCTATTTGTATCACTGCGTGCAAGCAGGACTTGACTATGCCATCGTGAATACGGAAAAGCTTGAGCGCTTCGCATCCATTCCAAAGGAAGAAATCAAACTAGCTGAAACCTTGCTTTATGAAACAAATGACCAAACACTGGCTGAATTCACCCAATTTTACCGCGGCAAAAAGAAAACGGAGAAAAAACCAAAGGTCTCCTTATCACTTGATGAAAGGCTGGCGCTCTACGTCGTCGAAGGAACGAAAGAAGGTCTCATCGATGATTTATCCCTTGCTTTGGAGCAATATGAATCGCCGCTTCATATTATCAATGGTCCGTTAATGCAGGGAATGGCTGAGGTTGGTCGTCTTTTTAATCAAAACGAACTGATTGTCGCCGAGGTGCTTCAATCAGCAGAGGTCATGAAAGCATCTGTTTCGTTCCTTGAGCAATATATGGAAAAGCAGCATGCCAGCGGGAAAGGAAAGATTCTTCTTGCGACCGTAAAAGGAGATGTCCATGATATCGGGAAAAACCTTGTCGACATCATTTTGAGCAATAACGGCTTTCAAGTAGTCGACCTCGGCATCAAGGTGACACCTCAAACATTGATTGAAGCTGTGCAAAAGGAAAAACCAGATATGATCGGATTATCAGGCTTACTTGTAAAGTCCGCACAGCAAATGGTATTAACCGCTCAGGATTTACAAAAGGCCAATATTTCTGTTCCTATTTTGGTCGGCGGTGCTGCCCTTTCTCGCAAATTTACGAAAATGAAAATTTCGCCTCATTATGATGGACCTGTTCTTTATGCAAAAGATGCCATGGACGGTCTGTCATTAGCTAATGAGTTAAAAGCGAATCCACTGCAATTTCAAACAAAGCCCGAAGAGGAGCCAGTGGCACCTTTCAAGGAGAAAGAAGGAAAGCAGCCGAAAGCTGTCATTGAATTACTAGAAAAACGCGCAGCCCTTCCTCAGGCACCGGTATTTACGCCAGAAGATACCGCACGCCATTATGTGAGGGACATCGATTTGCATCATATTATGCCTTATGTGAATGAACAAATGCTCATTGGTCATCATCTCGGCTTAAAGGGAAAGGTCAAAACCTTATTAGCTGAACAGCATCCAAAAGCATTGGAATTAAAACAGCTTGTCACAGATCTTCTAAACGAAGGCAGAGAGAAAAACTGGTTTGCGCCAGCATTTGTGTATCAATTCTTCCCTGCCGGTTCAGACGGAAATGATTTGCATATTTATGATCCCGAAAAGCCTGACCGCATCATTGAAACGTTCCAATTTCCAAGGCAGGAGAAGCTCCCGTACCGCTCCATTTCTGATTATGTACGGAAAAGTGATGAAAACGAGAAAGATTATATTGCCTTATTCGCCGTCACAGCTGGCGCGCGTATACGTGAAGTCGCGCAGCAATTTAAGCAGGAAGGAGATTATTTAAAAATGCATGCTGTCCAAGCTCTGGCACTTGAGCTTGCAGAAGGATTAGCTGAAAGAACCCACCAAGTGATTCGTGACAAATGGGGCTTCCCTGACCCAGTCGATTTTACAATGGAAAAACGATTCCAAGCAAAATATCAAGGGCAGCGCTATTCCTTTGGTTATCCAGCGTGTCCAAATCTTGAGGACCAAGAAAAGCTGTTCAAGCTGCTTCAGCCTGAAAAAATCGGCATCCACCTGACAGAAGGATTCATGATGGAACCTGAAGCATCTGTTTCAGCGATCGTCGTCTCCCACCCTGAAGCTCGATATTTTAATGTTCATTAAGTCTAGAACCTCCGTGATTGGGGGTTCTTTTTTGATACACGCTGAGAGGAAAAGGATCTCCCTTTTCCTTTTTCTTATGCTTTCTTATGGTACGATACATATAGATGAAATCAGCTAAGAAGGAGTTGCGTGTATTGGAAAACGTTGTACAACGAACTTTAACACTTGATGACATACCCGATCTTATCGCATTGTCAAAAGAGGTCGACTGGCCTGATTACAATGCGGATGAGCTTACATCTCTTTTAACAAACGGATATTTTACTGGTTTTTCAACAACGGATGGACAAGTCATCTCATGTGCGGGACTTTTCCAATATGAAAAAGCAGCATCAATTGGTGCTGTGATTGTATCTGAGACGCATCGCGGCTTAGGCCTTGCACGGAAAATGATTGACACCCTGCTTCGCCGGAGCAATCAAAGCGTTCCTGTCGTTTTAACCGCTACTGTACAAGGACAGCCCGTTTATGAAAAAATCGGATTTCAAACGGCCGGCTATATTCATACATACAAAGCACAGACCACGAATCCATCAGCTTTTCGTGTGTCAGGCGGGATTCACCTTTCTCCTGCTGATGAAGCGGACCTTCCGACTATTGAAGCACTTGACGAAAAAGGTGCAGGCACCAATCGATCTAGCTTTATAAGAAAGCGAATGGATCGAGCATCGTTCCGGCTGATCGCACAGAATGAACATCATGAAACAACTGGCTTTGCATTTGGCATCGAAACCCCTGCTAATCTCATGATTGGGCCGCTTGCAGCAAACGATGAACAAACCGCTCTCTCGCTCATCCAATCACTCATCTCGTCTTATTCAGGGGCAATTCGTTTAGATATGCAGCAAGAAACTGCTGAACGCCTTCATGAACCACTTGTTGAAGCAGGATTTACGAAAACAAACGTAGCCCATTTCATGATGATTCGCGGAAAAGAAAAACTAAATGATCCCGCCCTTTTCTATTTCCTTGCCTCTCAAGCATTTTCTTAAAAAACAAACAAGCTGTAGACACTTGATGTCTACAGCTTCAGATTGTTGACAAAGGGCTAAAATGATCTTTATTTTAGCCCTTTGTCTTCTTTTCAGCGTGATAGAAAACCTTTGCAGTATAGGAAGGACGAGTACCGGCGCGGAGCGAATGTGACATTCGTGAGCACCGGCACGCAGACCTGACACCGAATGCGAGGGTTTGTCTACAGCTTTTTTATTACTTCTCTCCAACTGACGAAAGAACATGAGCGAGTGCATTTGTGACCTTCCCATGCTCTGATGCATGCGGGCGGTCATCTCCATCTCCATAGCCATAATCAATCATTCGATTACGATTTAAGCAAAGCTTTGTCAGCTTTGGCTGGAATAGATCAAATAATTCAAAACGGTCTTTTAGCTGTGGGAATTGATTTTGATACTGCTGAATTTCATCAGCAAGCAAACGCCAAAGAGTCGTTTCATCTAACAGATCGTGATTGTCTAATACGTTGGATACATAGCGCAGATTGCAAATAAATAATCCTGTAAAGATAAATTGTACTAGACCTTCTGGCGGCTCACTGCGCAGCACTTCTTTTAAATCTTCTTCTAGTGAAGCTAATTCAGGCAGCGGCTGGTCACTTATATTCACATCATCAACGAAATCTTTGATCGCTAAACGATGCGGCTGATGATTTTTTAACACAAGAATCGTATTTTGACCATGCGGTGAAAAGACTGTGCCGTATTGATACATAAAGTGCAAAAGCGGCGGCATCACGACATGGAAGAACTTCGCCATCCATTCTTTTGCGGAGAGACCTGATTTTTCAATCAACTGCTTGATATACGGCTCTCCTTCATGATCCTCATATGTGAGTGCCGCAAGTGTAACAGGGCTTTCCCCTTCTTCTAAGTACGTATAAATGCTTTCTCTAAAAATGACACCGAGCATCTCGAGATATTGATACGGCGCACCAGGAAGTTTGCTGTAGTATGGATGATCGACATTGATACTTGCATTCTCACCTGGTAAAATGACGCGGCACACATCAGATAAAAATGAGTCTTGATCCGCAATCCCTTTAATATGTGCTGTAATGCGCGGGGCAATGACCGTACGTTCTGATGGGAGTCCACGGTACACAAGTGTATTTAAAATACTCATTGGCAGTTTAATATGATGCTTGCCTTTATTTGAGATATTTGTAAAGGTTCTGATCGACTGCTGCGGGATATATTGATCCAGCCCCTCTCCTAAATACACAATCCGGCGCAAGGCCAAATCTTCCGGAAAATGCTGAATAATCATATGCGTCCATTGCCACTGATGAACAGGCATCATATAATAGTCAGCTGCATTCAGTCCTTCATCCTTTAACACACGTTGAAATTGACGAATCGTGACTTCATCTAATTCTTTGGCGATTACCTGTTCATAGTTTTCATGATCCACTGCATGGAATGTCGCAAGCTCCCTGTGAACAGCAATCCAAGACAGCTGCACACATTCTTGACGTTCTGGTGCATAGGCTAAGTAATCATCGTAGCTGAATCCTATACGCCCTTTGTTATACACAATCCAAGGATGGCCTGTCATTTCTCCTTCAATCCATGCATAATCCGTATCTGTCAGCTCATCCGCACGAAGTGCTTTTTTCGACAGCAAATGGACATCGGCTAACAAAGTATGGTGAAGCTCTTTGATAAGATGGCCTGTTGTGTCAGAGGACATTGGAATGATCGGCTGAATGTCTAGTAAAAACACAATGGCACTGACATCCTTTGACCACTTTCCATCCTGACAGTACTCAATTGATTCAGCGATTGTATCAAAACTATCAAACAACCGAGGTTTTGCCAGATAACGATATTTCTTATGTTCATGAATGATTAATTCATACTGGGCAATGCCATCCTTACGATCTAACTCGACAGGATGAAGCATGTCCTCATACATGTATTCGGACAGCATTTTTGCCACCATTCTCTGGTTCGCCTTTTTCCAAGCAGCAGGATTCACCGCTTTTTTCAATTCGTCTTGTACACTCATCGCTTCATCCTCCTTAACCTTTGATTTCTTCAAATGTGTGTGCGTTCTTGTGTGTACCAAATGTCTGGAAGACGTGCTTTTGATAAAGTGGATACACGGTTTGACGAGCAAGTTCATTGATGATCACACTGTTTCGATAAGCCCCCAGCCCCAAATCTGGAGCGCCGACCCCATGTGTATGAAGCTCTGCATTTTGTACAAAAATATCATTTTCACCCATCGTATTTGTTTTCAAACGATATTCACGTTCCACTTGGAAACGTCCTTGATCATCCCATTGAATGTGGTGAGAAATAGGGTTGATAAATGGCGGCAGAACGGATTGATAGCCAGTCGCCAATACAACAATATCCGTCTCATGCGTAAAGGATTCTTCCTTGACCCATTGCGTGCAGGAAAGTGATAATCCGCCCGCTGTTTCCTCAATCAAGTTGACCTCCGTCATGGCTTGAAGCACTGTGTTCAGCTGCGTTCCGCAGGCAGAACGTTCATAAAGCAAATGATAAATATCACGAATCATCGCCGAACTGATGCCTTTATACAGCAAGTCTTGCTGTTTTAATAACGCATCCTTTTTTGTTTGCGGAAGCTCATAAAAGAAATCAATATAGTCAGGGGAGAAATACTCCAGCCCTAGGTTTGAATATTCCATTGGGAAAAATCCTTTTGACCGTGTGAACCAGTGAATATCCTTCGCTTCATCATCTGATAAAATGTCATAAAACACTTCTGCTGCACTTTGACCAGAGCCGATAACTGTGACAGATTTCCCTTTGAAACAGCCTTCTTTCTTTCGTTTTAAATAGTCAGCTGAGTGAAAAACCTTCTCTCCTAAAGCTGGCTGGAGCGATGCTGGCACCGCCGGCTGCGTGCCAATTCCTAAGACAAGATGTTTGCTTTCAAACACCTCTACAGTTTGGTCATTCACATGACGGACATGCACTTCATACCGCTTTTCCCCTGCCTTTTCAATCAGTGAGACAGATTCGACGTTCATGCCAAATCGGCAAGAGTCTAACTGATCAGCGACCCAGCGGCAATAATGACTGTATTCCTTGCGCGGGATATGGAAGTCCTCTAGAAAGTAAAATGAATACAAACGGTTTTGTTCCTGCAAATAGTTGAGAAAGCTATATTTGCTTTTCACATCTGCCATGCTGACAAGGTCCGCTAAAAATGGGACTTGCAGTGTCGTTCCTTCAATGAGCATCCCTGGGTGCCAGTGAAAGGCTTCACTTCTTTCAAAAAACAAAGCGTCGATTTCATTTACCTCTTCAGATAATGCGGCAAGTCCAAGGTTAAACGGGCCAATGCCGATCCCAATTACATCCACTATATTATTTTGCTTGTTGAACCGCGTCATGGTTATACTTCCTTTCGAATCGTTCTCGATCACAAAACATCAAAAGACCTGTTTTATCCGGTAAAGTGACTGGTTTTACACGTTCAAAGCCGCATTTTTCAAATACATGAATCATTTTTTCATTGCGAATATCCGGCTCAGCGACGATTTTTTCTGTTCGTTTGTTCTGCTCAAATTGAAATGCTGTCATTGCCTGAAGGAGCGGCGCAGCAAATCCTTTTCCCACATAATCCGGCTCCCCTATTAACAGGTGAATGCCTTGATCATGCGGAGAAGGCTCATAGTAGGATTCAATGACATCCCCTTTCACGTTGTAAGCCTCAAAATAACTCATTGGCGTCCCATCAATCGTGCCTAAATAAAGGGTTTGATGCGGATCATGTATTGCCTGATAAAAATGCTTTTCAAAATCAGGAAAAGGAATATTCAAATGCCAAAATGGGTGAACATACTCTTCTTGCATCCACTTATGAACAAGCTGGACGTCTCTTTCATATTCAGCACGAATAAACCTAATACGATGCCTCATCCAATCAGCGCCTCCTTATGTAAAAAGAGCGGATTCAAGACAGCTGTGTAACGAGACTGTGTTTCCAGAGACCCTGTCAGCTCATCCATATCTTCAAATCGTGTCAGCAAATTCGCTTTTGAAGGAAGTTCTTTTGAACGGAGAAGGCTATTTGTCAGATCAGAAGCTCCGTACATCTCCTCATGAGCAAGCAATGTATCTCTCACGAGTGCCAGCAAGTCTTCTTCCTTTGCTAGTCCTTCTGTGCCAAAGCCATTAATGAGACCAAATAAATGATTAAAGAAAAAATAATAACGGAGTCTCTCAACGGCTACATCATCCGCACAAATGGTTTCACTTCTTACGCTCAAGTTTTGAACTAGATTTGCGAGCTTATCTTTTTTTGATTCACTATAATAGTAGCCTTGATTGTCACGATAATAGAAGGTATCTGGATAACCATTCTTCATTTGCACAACAGCATTTTGCTGATGGGCCTCGAGTGCAAGACCATACGTTTCAAACAGCCAGAGCATCGGCTTTAACGAAATGGTTAAGTATTGTTTAAACCAATCTTGGCTGACCGCTTCTGTTGACCGGCCTTCTGCATCTGCAAGTTTATGAATAATTCCTGCTAATCTTGATTTTCCTCCGTACGCATGATCCTGACATAGCCCAGCAATCAAGCTTGCGCCTTTTTCACGATGCAAGAATGGATTTTGACGAATGACCACTTCAAAGCCAGATTCCGCTTCATCTCCTCGAATAGATAGATATGCAGGATCTTCAATGACCCGGAATCCAGAGAATTTTTCATATAAAGAAACGCCTAATTCTGTTTTTAAGATGCGGGACATCTCTACTCCTCGATCCAGTTCCTTTTGTTTATTGATGCGTAACGAATTCGTAATTTTCACAGGAACAGAGAATTTGAGCATGTAAGCAGAATCCTTTTGATAGACCGTTCTAAAGGATGAGGTCGCTGTGTATTCAGACCCCAGCGGTCCTAAATAAGTCAGTTTCCCCTCCTCTATATACCGCTTCACGAATGTCTTCTCCATGACCACTTTGACTTGCAGCGGATGAATTGGAATGAGCACATATTCTCCGTTTTCTGTTAACCTATTCAGTCTCTCTGTTTCTTCTGGCACTTGACGCGAAAGCTCTTCTAACATGAGGGTTGCCGCAGGTTGTGAAATAGATGAATCCTGAAGCACAATCGAATGGTGCGCTTTAAAGTAATGAAGCTGGAAAGCCCCTTTCAGCTCAGGAGAATAGACGGCTTCCTCCTCTTCTGTCATCCCTTGTCTGCTTTTTGGTGTTGGGTGTGTTAAATGTCCTAAGAGAAGTGACTGTTCAGCCTCGATGTACTCAAAATCAGCTTGAGATAAAGCAGCTTGATCACTTTCTCTCTCCCTTAAGAATCGTTCAATATTTCTGCAGCTTAAAATGATGCGAAGCATGAATTCATCCTCTGCATCTGTGCGGCCATATGCAATGAGAAGCTCCTTTGAACATAAAGCAACAAGTGTCGTGTAATCGACGATCGTCCCCTCTTGCTCGCTTCCACTCGGACGAAAGCGAATCGGAAAATCAAAGAGATGGCGGCCTACAGATGAAAAGTATCGGATCGGAATCACAAGCTCAAGGTCTTGCTTTGCTAGTTTTGCCACGAATACAAGCGAACCATCTGCTTTCGTCTCTTTTTTTGCAGATCGATCGATTCCTGTTTCACGTAAAAAACAGTTTAAAAAGCTTTGCATAGTTGCATTTTCAGCCATTTGTTTATATTGACTCAACGTAGTACCCTCCCGGATTGAATATGAGCGATCCCGATATCAACGATGTCAGAAAGGATTTCCTCAATATGTGTGATTGTCGTTCTCGGATTTAATAAAGTGAATTTCAAGCATGTTTGACCATCCACCACTGTTTTTGCAATGACAGCAGTTCCTGATGTGAATAGCGTTCGATGGATGATTTTATTGATGTCATCCGCACCCTTAAATCGAAACACTACTGCATTGATTTCTGGCTCAGGATTGATCACTTCAAGGTGATCATTGCTCTCGATAAGCGCAGCCACATCCTTCGCAAAATCAATGGTATGGTCAATCATGTCACCAAACCCTTCCTCCCCAATCAGACGAAGAGAAAGAAGCAATTTCAGTGCATCAAAACGGCGCGTCGTTTGGACAGATTTATTGACGAGATGTAGTATTCCATCCAGTTCATCTTCTTTTGGATTAAGATAATCTGCATGATAATTGATCAAGCCGAAATGCCTTTTATCCTTCAGCAAAAATGCTCCGCAGGAGATCGGCTGATAAAATTGTTTATGAAAGTCGATCGTGATGGAATCAGCCAGCTCAACACCATCTAATTTATCTCGGTAGTTTTCACTTAATACAAGCGCTCCACCATAGGCAGCATCTGCGTGTATCCACAGACCGCATGGTTTGACGATGTCATACACATCTCGAACCGAGTCAATACTGCCAAAATCAGTTGTCCCGCAAGTCGCCACTAGCGCAAAAGGCAGGAGATCCTGTTCCTTTAACTCAACTAGTTTCTTCTTCAAATCGTTGAGGTCCATGCGGTGATGCTCATCTGTCTCTATCAGAACAACCGCCTGCTCCCCTAAACCTAGTTGGGATGCAGATTTTTTCACAGTGAAGTGAGCATTCTTAGAGCAAAGAATTCTCATGCGGTGAGCCTCACTCGGCAAGCCTTTCTGCTGAACATTCCATTGCCATGTGTTTTCACAAAATGCATCTCTTGCAAGAAGCAGCCCCATGTAGTTTGATTGGGTTCCACCGCTCGTAAATGTCCCATCTGCTAGATTTCCATAAGAAAACTTCGCACATAGCCACTTTAAAATTTCCTCTTCAACCAAAGATGCAATACCGCTTTGATCAAAGGAATCCATTGATTGGTTAAAAGAACTTACTATCACCTCTGCGGCAAGCGCAGGTATAAGCGGCGGGCAATGCAAATGTGCCAAGCATTTAGGATGCGATACATCAACCAGATGTGGCAAAAGGTGCTGCTTTATATCTTGAAAGACAGATTCAATTGATTCGCCAGACGGTTGAAACTGAAATAATGATTCGACACTAGCCGCTAATTTCCCAGGCAATATTCCACTGTATGGTCCTTGGTCTTTTTGCCATTGGTCCAGTAAGCTGTCGATAGATGTATGAAGAGCCGCTTGGAAGGACTCTCTTCCAAGCTGGCTTTGATTGATAAATAATGAATCCACAGAAGCTTTAGTTGATTGCATCGTAAACGGCCTCTTTGAAAATAGCAATAACTTGTTCAAGCTGTTCTTCAGTCATGATCAATGGCGGTAAGAATCGAATGACGCTGCCGAAACGGCCTCCTGTCTCTACAATTAAGCCTTTATCGAAGCAATTCTTTTGAATGAGACTGGCTAGCTCAGGATTTGCTGGATAACTTCCATCCACATCCTGCTTCTCATTTGGATTAACTATTTCAGCACCAATCATTAATCCTCTTCCTCGAACATCACCGATAGCAGGTACATTTTTTTGAATGTCTTTTAGATGAGCCTGCATGCGATTCCCTAACTGGTCAACATGATCAAGCAGATTCGTTTCTTTTATAAATTTAAGCGTAGCGGTTCCTGCAGCCATTGCCATTTGATTTCCTCTAAATGTGCCAATGTGTGCCCCTGGATTCCATTGATCCAAATCTTTATCATAAATCACAACTGAAAGCGGCAGGCTTCCACCAATGGCTTTAGATAATACAATGACGTCTGGCACAATTCCTGCATGTTCAAAAGCAAACATCTTACCAGTTCGGCCAATGCCTGATTGAACCTCATCGATAATGAGCGGAATGCCTTTTTCATTTGTGATTCTTCTCATTTCTTGCATCCATTCAATAGATGCTGGAATTGAGCCTCCCTCACCTTGTACTGCTTCAAAGATCATACCTGCTGGCGGAAGAATACCACTTTCAGGATCATTTAATACACGCTCAATATAAGAGCTGGAAATGCGGTGTGAATCTTTCCCGCCAATTCCGAATGGACAGCGATATTCATATGGATAAGGCATGAAATGCACATCTGGGATTAACCCTTGCACTCTTTCCTTTGGAGACAAATTCCCGCTTAATGACATCGTGCCATGTGTCGCACCGTGATAAGCACCGTGGAAAGAAAGAATGGAACGATTTCCTGTCGCAGTCTTGACTAATTTAATCGCAGCTTCTATGGCATCACCGCCAGTTGGTCCACAAAATTGAATTTTTGCTCTCTTTGCAAACTCTTCTGGCAGGTGAGAAAAAATTTCATTCACAAACTCTTCTTTAATTTCTGAGGTTATGTCCAACGTATGCAATGGCCTTTTTTCATGAAGCATACGTTCAATCGCTTCTATCACAACCGGATGATTGTGGCCAAGTGCAAGTGTTCCTGCGCCTGCTAGACAGTCATAAAACTCTCTGCCATCCGCATCTGTCACGATCATGCCCTCGGCTTTTTGCATGGCTAATGGGAACCGTCTCGGATAAGACCTTGCATTAGATTCTCTTTGACTTTGCTGCTCTAAAAATTGCTGATTTTTAGAAACGGTTTTGATGGACATAATAAAACACTCCTCCAATTGATAAAGATTATCATTTTCATTTACTAGCCTAGAGGATGTGAGATAGGAAAGTCAATTGTATTCAAAAAGATGATTCGAAAAGCATATGAATACAATATTCTCTTTTTAATGAGTATTTTCGAGTAATTTTTACAAACCTTACTGCCATAAGGAGATGGAACGCATGAGACGGATTGACATTGAAAAAAATTACAAATCATTTTTCCTGGTTCATTTGTTCTATTCAATTCAAAGCGCTCATTTTATGCAGAAATTTGGATGAAATGAAGGTAGAAAATTGAAGAAATCACACTGTTTTTTCTTGATATAAATGGTTTGGGTGGTATAATTTCTCTGAAACATAAGGGGATGGAGAGGGGAATTTTGATGATTTTAACAAAGCACGATCTTCACCATTACTTAACGCAGGATAAGAAAGCATTAGCTATCACGCGCAGAAGGCCAAAATGGTTTGGGGACGATATATGGAAATATCAAAGGTATTTACGAAAATATGAATACTATTCTAATAGCGGCGCTACATTGCGCAAATGGTTTTACCGCTATTTACATAAAAAGAAAGGGATGCAGCTTGGCTTTGATATCCCGATTGGCGTCTTTGGCCCCGGCCTTAGAATCAATCATACTGGCCTCTTAATTGTAAATAAGCACGCAAAAATTGGGGCATTTTGTGATATTCATCAAGGGGTGAATATTGGTCAAAACCATTCCGAAAAGGATGTACCAACCATTGGAGATCACGTATGGATTGGACCCGGTGCTAAGCTGTTTGGAGACATTTATATCGCAAATCATATCTCAATTGGAGCAAATGCCGTGGTGAATCATTCCTTTCATGAAGAGCAGATCGTCATTGCTGGTGTACCGGCTCAAAAGGTAAAAGAAAAAGGCCCTTCTTCATGAAGGCGCCTGATAAAAAAGAATAACACCGATTAAAACAGAGATGAGCAGCATGAGATAAAACAAGATGGTTAAAATCAAGATCGTCCAGCCCAGCCCCTTCCTCTCTGTCTTGATCAAATAAATGCCGAGTACGATGGTACTAAAAAGTACGCCTAAAATGGCCCACAGCCATTTGTCTTTGTGATGCTTTGGCGCATCAAACCATAAATAGATAGCAACAGCAAGTGAAACGAATAAACCCGTTATTCTCAAGATTAAACTCCCCCTTATTATGTATACGCGCTCTCTATGATGCGTTTGAGTATCCGATGATCAGCAACAGGAAGTAAAAGACATAGACTAGCATAACAATAGAATAGATGATGATGGACACGATCAGAACTGTCCAGCCCAATCCTTTTCTTCCTGTTTTGATGAGGTATATCCCAAATGCAAAGAGCCCGAATAAAAGACCTAAAATAGACCATAACCATTTATTTTCCCATGTTTTGGTGCATCTATCAATAGATAGATTGCGACTAAAATAGAAACAAACCATCCAGTGATCCAGCCCACATTCTTCTGCCACCCTTCTTAGTTTATTCCATTATATGATTCTTTTTTCCTAAAAAATAATGATTCAGAGGATATTGCGCGGGAGGCTTCGCCATTCTTCTCTCAGCATTCCGTAGCGCATCGAATCATAATACTCTCCTTGATAATAACGGACCTTTCTCAGTCTCCCCTCAAGGACAAATCCGCATTTCTCTGCGCACCGCATCATCCGTTCATTCCCTGACCAAGTGGTTAGACCAATTCGAGGGATATCAATATGCGTAAATAATACATCAATCCATAGATTTAATGCCTTTGTCCCAATGCCCCCGCTCCAAAAGCGTGAGTCATAAATGACAATGCCGCATTCAAGCCACCGTGTACGTTCATTCTCCCAATAATATGATACGGTACCTTTGATATCACCGTCTATTTCAATGCCATATAGCTTTTGGGGAATGGATTCATCCTGTAAGTAACGTTTCTTAAATGCAGAAAGCGGGATTTCGTGTTCATAAAAATAAGGGGCATTCCATTTTCGATAGGACTGGTCTGGTGCTTTAAATTTTAAATGCCACACCGCCTCTAAATCCGTTTCGGTTAATGGACGTATGTTTACAAGCTCTTCCTTTTCTCTTTTCATCTGTTCACGTTCCTTTACTTTGTCGTTCTTTTTGCTAGATGACGGTACTCAATCGGCGTCATGCCTTCATTTTGCCGAAATAGCTTAGAAAAATAAGTAGGGTCGTCAATGCCTACACGCTCTGCAATGGCTGCAATTTTTTCATTCGTTGAGGCAAGCATGCTTTTAGCTTTTTCGATCTTGAGACGATGGCTGTACTGGTTTGGCGTCAATCCGTACACCGTCTGCATACACCTTGTCATGTAGTCAGGATGATAGTGCAGTTTCTCTGCAAGCTGCTCCATATTCAATTTCTCCATAAAGTGATGCTCAAGATAGTGAACCACTTCTGATGCGACAGTCTCCTTTGCACTTGGAATATGGAATGCTTCCTTTTGCAGGTGAATGAGCAGTTCCTCAAATAGAAGCTGTTTTTTCAGCGGAAGTTCAGATGCATCATGATTTAATGCGCTCATCGCTGAAAGGTGTTTTTCTAACACACTTCGTCCCTTCACTTTTCCTAAACGAGGCAGGCTAAATTCATATGTTGCCGGCTTTTCGAAGGTGGCTTGGTTTTGTTTCATATCAATCCAGTGTTCTCTTGGCCGGTTCGTCAGCTCAAATCGGTCAATTGAGAAATGCAGCCACTCATAGTAGGTATCCTCTTCACATGGCAGATGTCCGCCATGAGACAGGCCCGGTGAGAGAATCATATATTCACCTTCTTTTACGTGAAAAGCCTCCTCGTCCTCTGTCATCCATAGTTCACCTTTTGTGACATAGAGAAGATCAAATACAGCGAAGGTTCTTGAGATATGTCTTTCTCCTTGATGAAATATCCCTTTACCTGAAGCTATATAAATAGGAAACGGCGGTACAGTAAATGTAATAAATCGATTCATATTCATCCCCTTATGAAGTCGTATTTCTCCAATAAGTTTCGGTTTCATCTCTTCTTATTATAGTCGATGCAAGGTACACTATAAATCGGATTTACACGAAAGGGGGCTTTGTGATGAAATCTCAAACCCTGTCATATGAAAAGGTTCAAGCCAAAGATGAGAAAACGCACCCTTCATTATTTGCATTAACTTGGCCTATTTTTATCGAAATCTCTTTATATATGCTCATGGGGAGCGCTGATACACTTATGCTCAGCCAATACTCTGATAACAGTGTGGCTGCAGTAGGTGTAAGTAACCAGCTCCTGAATTTATTAATTGTCATGTTCAGCTTCATTACAACAGGAACGACCATTGTGATTGCGCAGCTTCTAGGAGCTGACCGCAAGCAGGAAGCGACTCAAGTCGCCTATGTCTCACTAGGGACCAACTTCTTGATCAGCTTTGTCATTAGTCTCCTCATGTTTATGTTAGCTGTTCCCATTCTGCACATGATGGGCTTATCAAGTGAACTCATGCCGGATGCGGCGGTCTTTTTACAAATTGTCGGGCTGCTTTCTTTTATTCAAGCACTTATTATGACGTATAGTGCTATTTTAAAAAGCTACGGATATACAAGAGACACGATGTATGTCACCATCGGAATGAATTTGCTAAACGTTGCCGGCAATTATTTGGTCATTTTTGGTCCGTTTGGCTTTCCGGTATTAGGTGTCATGGGTGTTGCCTTTTCAACCTCGCTGGCTCGATTGATCGGATTAATGGCGATGATTCTCATTGTCCGCCGCCGAATTGGGTTGCGCTTTTCGCTGAAGAGCATGTTTCACATCCAGCGGACGCATTTAAAAAAGCTGCTGAAAATTGGCATTCCTTCTGCTGGAGAGCAGCTTTCTTATAACGGCTCTCAAATGATCATTACATTGTTTATTACATTTATGGGGACGCAGGCTTTAGCAGCAAAGGTCTACACTCAAAATTTGATGATGTTCATTATGTTATTTGGTGCAGCGATTAGCCAAGGCACACAAATTTTAATCGGGCGCCATATTGGGGCGAAAGAATTCGATGCGGCCTACCGCAGATGTATGAAAAGCTTATACTGGGCCATTGCGATCTCTCTTCTTTCTTCCACTGCTTTATCTTTATCATCGACGCATTTGCTTACGCTTTTCACTAGCAATCATGAAATCATTCAAATCGCCGCCACACTTCTCCTATTGACGATCATTTTAGAGCCGGGACGCTCTTTTAATATGGTCATTATTAATTCATTGCGGGCTGCTGGTGACGCGAAGTTTCCAGTGTATATGGCGATGATTTCAATGTGGGGAATTGGGCTTCCGATCGCTTACTTGTTAGGCATTCAGCTTGAAATGGGGCTCATCGGGGTTTGGATTTCTTTTATCGTGGATGAATGGGTCAGAGGCATCTTTATGTATAGGCGCTGGCGTTCCAGAGTATGGACGGAGTATCGTTTTTCTTCCACATAAAAAGGACTGCGGGGTGCAGTCCTTTTTAGATTGTTGACAAAGGGCTAAAATGGTTTTTATTTTAGCCCTTTGTCTTCTTTTCAGCGTGATAGAAAACCTTTGCAGCCCTAGGAAGGGCGAGTACCGGAGTGGAGCGAATTTGACATTCGTGAGCACCGGAGCGCAGACCTGACAACGAATGCGAGGGTTTGTCTACACGCTGAAAGGACTGCGGGGTGCAGTCCTTTTTTACGTAATATCTTCTAAAATAAGTGCTTTTTCCTGTTTTGAAATAAATGCTCGCTCTGTAAAGACACGGTATTCGTTTTCTCTTGTTTTATCTAAAATGGCTTTATAAAAGTGGGCTGCTGCTTTCACCGGTATACGTGAATATAGCGGGAATTCATGAAGATGGTCAAAAAACTCCTCGTAGTATGCCTCTGCCTCAAAAGCAATGTACTCCCAGACGTGCTGAAAAGCTTGATTGACAATCCCTTCCTTCAATTCTTGCTCTGTGTACCCGAATTGATCCATCACTTGCTTTGGCAAATAAATGCGGTCTCTTTCAGCCTGATCTTCTCCGATATCTCGAAGAATGTTGGTTAGCTGCATAGCGATCCCTAACGAAATGGCTGCTTCTTTTAGCTGCTCTTTTTTACGCGGTGCAATAATAGGAAGGAGCATGAGTCCAACGGTACTAGCAACATGATAGGAATAGATGAGCAGTTCATCTAACGTTTCGTATCGCTGCTGCTCTAAATCCATCTCCTGTCCTTGGAGCAGGTCACGAAACGGGGCTTCATCCATCCGAAACTCTTGAAATGTATGCTCTAGCGCCACCCATATCGGATCATTCCGGTCTACCTCACCTTGTAAAAATTGATCAAACGTCTCCCGAAAGGATGCAAGGTCCTCTTGTGGCGAAGGGGACTCATCTACAATGTCATCTGCTCTCCGGCAAAAGGAATACACGGCCCAGACGGCCTGTCTTTTCTTTTTAGGCAGCATGGAAAAAGCCCGGTAAAACGTTTTTGAATGGGTTTGAATGGTTTCCTCACACACTTTTAATGCTGTTTGTACATCAACCACTTAGTTTCACTTCCTTTCTATCATTCAAATCTTTTAGTAGTACAGAAGCCATGAGCTTCGCACTTTGCATCACGATCGGCACCCCGCCGCCCGGATGGATGGAAGCACCTGCCGCATAAAGATTGTCTGTCTCACTGACCTTCACTTGCGGGCGGAAGACACCTGACTGGAACAAATTAGGCGCAAGTCCAAAGCTGCCGCCTTCAAACAATCCTTCTCGCAAGGAATCATTTGGTGTCCTGACCTTTTTCCAGACAATCGACTCTCGCAATCCCGGAAAACCTCTTTTTTCAAGGACACCCACCATGTTCTCGACAAAATCTGTCTCCTCTTCCCAGTTGATATGATCTCCTGAAGGAACGGGAACGAGCATGTATAGAACACTGCAGCCATCTGGGGCAAGAGATGGATCAATGATCGATGGATTAAATGTATAAAATGACGGGTCTTGAGGAATCGTTTTCGTTTGAAAAACCTCTTTCATATGCTGATCAAAGTGTTCTCCCATAAAAAATTGATGAACAGGTGCTTCCTGATACATCTTGTTTAAACCAAGATACACCATCATACAGCCAGAGGACGGCACGTATTTTCGGCGATCTTGTTCGTCTAAACCAAACTGTTTTAACGCAGCTGGATAATCTCCATTGATCACAAATGCATCAGCGGCTACATGTTCATCATTCACTTTTGCTTTGACTGCCCGTTTTCCCTCAAACACCAATTGCGTAACTTCTTCATTTTTTCTTACATGCACACCCATTTTGATGAGCTGCCCTTCCAATATATCTACTAAACTTGCATAACCGCCTTTTAAATAGTAAATTCCATGTGCGTGCTCACTATATGAAACAAGCGAATAAATGGCCGATGCTTCATACGGGTTTCCCCCAACATAGAGGGTTTGAAGTGCGTATGCATCTCGCAGGCGTTCGTCTGAGAAATATTTTTTCAGAGCGCTTTGTACCGTTCGATACGCCTTTAATTTCATTAAAATCTTCATATTGGCTTTTGTAAAAAATGTACGTTTTTCATGAAATGATTTTTCTAGAAAAGCTTTCTGCCCTTCTTGAAACCGGTCCGTCATTTCTTCCATAAACCTCTGGAACCCTTGATCTTCTTTTGGAAATACACGTCTGATTTCATCTAGCTGACGACGTGCATCAGAGTATTTCGTATAGGAGGTTCCATCTTGATATTGAATTGTGTACAGCGGATCAAGCTGCAACAGATCAAGAGATGATTCGTCAATTCCTACCTCATGTAAAATGCCTTTTAACATGTCAGGAAGTAGGACAATGGTCGGACCTTCATCTACTTTATATCCTTTCTCACGTACAAAAGCAAGTCTCCCGCCAAGCTGTTCATTTTTTTCGACAAGGGTGACATCATGTCCCGCTTTTTTCAAATAAAGCGCTGAGATCATTCCGCCAATACCGCCACCTGCAATCAAAATATGTTGTTTCATGAGGCGCTCCCCTTTTCTTGATGCCGCATTGTTTTGTGTGAATGTTTCTCTTTTGAAAGAATGGCATTTGTCGTGATACGCGCTGATTCTAAAATGGTTGGCAGTCCGCTTCCTGGATGTGTTCCTCCTCCAACGAGCCAGCAGTGCTTTAATTCATCAAATTCATTGTGCGGCCTTAGAACCATCATCTGCGTGAGCTGGTGGCCAAGGTTAAATGTAGCTCCTTCATATACGTAAAGGTCTTCCTCCCATTGCTTCGGTGTGATCATCCGCTCAACTTCTATATGCTGCCTGACATTCTGAAAGCCGGTTTTCCGCTCCAATGTACCCAGCACAAGCTCTCTAAATTCATCTTGATGCGCTTCCCAGTCAATACCGCTTTGGTTATTGGCAACTGGAGCCAGCACATAAAGAGCTGATTTTCCTTTTGGAGCAAGTGAGTCATCGGTTACACTTGCATTTTGAATATAAATAGAAGGATCATCTGGCAGCTCATATGTTTTCGTAATGCCTTTGACGAATCTAGCATAATCATCGGAAAAAACGATGGTATGATGCGGCTCATCATACATGGTATCCAATCCTAAATAGAGCATAAAGGTAGAGCATGAGAATTTTTTCTTTTTTAGTTTTTTCTCACTGTATTTCTTTAAAAGACCTGGCTCGACAAGCCTTGTCATCACATGTGCAAAGTCTCCATTGACGACAACCTCATCTGCTTGTATTTCTTCCCCAGATTCTAAACGAATGCCTTTTACTTTCCTTCCCTCGGTGAGCAGCTTTTCGACGCCAGCTGACAGATGAATCTCTGCACCAGCTTCAACCGCCGCCTTTGCCATCGCTTCTGACAGCTGATTGACACCGCCCTTAGGATGGAATACACCTGTATCATGCTCCATATATGAAAGGATTGAGAACGCACCGGGGCATTCCCACGGCGACATTCCTAAGTACTTTGATTGAAATGTAAAGGCATATTTCACTGATTCATTCGAGAAATAGTCTGACAGTACATCATACAAACTTTTATTTAGCGAAAGCTGTGGAAGTGCTTTGATCACCTTCGGGCGAAGGTAATGATGAAAGCGGTCCATTTTACTTTGTAAAATTGGTGTGAGCCGATCCATTTTGCGCTTTGTATCCTTCATAAATCTTAGATATCCTTCGCCCTCACCAGGTGCAAAGGCTTCTAATCGTTTGTACATTTCATCGCGATCTCGAATCATATCCAGCTGATTGTCTTGAAAAATTAATCTATACATCTCTTTTAATTCAATCACATCGATATAGTCATAAAGATTTTTACCAGCAAAGGTGAACAGCTCCTCTGCAATATGAATCATGCTGAGAAAGGTAGGACCTGTATCAAACGTGAAATCACCAAGCTGAAACTTAGCATTACGTCCGCCGACAAAGGACTGTTTTTCGTATACATGAACTTCATGTCCTTTGCTTTGAAGCATCATAGCTGCCGCAAGTCCCCCTGGTCCCGCTCCGATCACAATGATTTTCATTATCCTTTTTCCTCCAAATTAATTCACTTTAAGTTAATTATACAAATTAGAAAGACTAGATCAACTTTTGATGTGCTCAAAAAGTCTCAAGTTATGTATCAAAAAAGCCGGCTTCCTTTCAACAATTGCAAGAAAGCCGACCCTGTATTACGCTTCTATATCAATTCGATACGTTTCAAACCAATGATGAATCTGTGCTAGATGGGCAATCAACTGTGGGCCCTTCATGAGCTGGCCATACCAAGGCACATGAAAGGAAGCTCCTTCCGTTTCAATCAGTTGCTTTAATTGATGCGGATCTAAAAATTCGTGTAGGACAGAATCTTTTTGTGCGAGACAGTTTGTTAGCATCTCTTTCACAGCCTGAGTATAGGCTGGATGATGTGTTTTTGGGTAAGGACTCTTCTTTCGATAAAGCACTTCATTCGGTAAAATTCCCTCTAATGCTTTTCGTAAAACCCCTTTTTCACGATTTCCATGCATTTTCATTTCCCAAGGAATATTCCACACATATTCGACAAGGCGATGATCTGCAAATGGCACACGTACCTCAAGACTAGCACCCATACTCATTCGATCTTTTCGATCAAGCAGTGTTGTCATAAACCAGATCATATTTAAGTAAAAAAGTTCTCTCCGGGCTTTATCGACTCCAGTTTCTCCATCTAAAAGAGGCGTTTCTGCCACCGTTTCTTCATATTTGCTTTGCGCATATTCCTTAAGTGACAGCTTTTTTTGCCACGAGTCTTGCAGGAGCTGAGTTCTCGCTTCTGTCGATCTCATCCAAGGGAAACTATTTGTTTCATTTGCCATGTGAAACCAAGGATAGCCGCCAAAAATCTCATCAGCACACTCACCTGACAAACCGACAACGAAATCCTTTTTAATTTCTCGGCAGAATATAAGTAAAGAAGAATCGATATCTGCCATCCCTGGTAAATCTCGAACCTCAACCGCTTCCTTCAAATACGCAGCCAGCTCTTTTTGACCGATGATACAGTTGTGATGATTCGTTTGAAACGCTTTGGTCATTTGATCAATCCATGGGCCGTCAGCATTTGGCTGGAATTGACTTGCTTCAAAGAATTGATCATTTTCTTCGTAGTCAATGGAATACGTATGAATCGGTGCTTTCCCTATTTTCTCAAAGTGCTTAGCGGCAATGGCAGTAATGGCACTAGAATCGACGCCGCCAGATAAAAATGTACATACAGGCACATCAGAGACAAGCTGTCTTGTCACAGCATCTGTAAAGAGATGCTTAATGTGCTGTGCGGTGTCATCAAGTGAGTCAGTATGCTCCTTGCTTTTGACATTCCAGTATCTCCACACGCGCAGGCCGTCTTTTGAAAAGGTCAAGGCATGTGCAGGTCTCAGCTCTTTTACCCCTTTAAACACTCCTTGGCCTGGTGTTCTTGACGGCCCTAAGCCAAAGATCTCCGACAGCCCTTCATGATCGACTTTTGCTTTGATATCAGGGTGAGCAAGAAGTGCTTTAATCTCTGAACCAAATAAGAAGGAATGATGACGTTCTGTATAGAAAAATGGCTTGACACCGAGCCGATCTCTCCCTGCAAATAACAATTCACGCTCACTATCCCAGATCACAAATGCAAAAATGCCATTAAAATGGGAGACACACTCTTCCTTCCATTCTGTATAGGCATGAAGAAGAACTTCTGTATCAGAATGCCCAAGAAAGCGGTGCCCCCTTTTTAACAATTCTTTTCTTATATCCTCCGTGTTATAGAGCTCTCCATTGTATACAATCGTATAAGCATGGTTTTGATGTGTATATGTCATCGGCTGCTTTCCGCCTTCTACATCTACCACCGCTAACCTTTTATGCCCGAAAAGAACATGCTCACTTTTCCACGTATTTGTATCATCTGGCCCTCTTTTAGATAATGTATCTGTCATTTGATTGATTACATGATCCTGTTGGATGAGCTGCTTTTTAAAGTCTGCCCAGCCTGTAATTCCACACATCATCATCAGCTCCCATCCGTTTTTCCTCAAGTGTTCTCATTCAGCCTTTCTTAGTTTATGCATCGTCTCCTTGATAGTTGATTTGTCCTTTTTTCCCGGCGTATAGGACAGGCTTGATTTGGTAAGAAAAGAAAGAGGAAAGGAGCTTTTGCAAATGGAGAATCGAATGAAGCAGCTTGAACGCTGTAGCAGAAGATGGTGTAACGGGTATTTGCTCATTGAAAACGGGCATTGTCTGATTGAAGATGAAGAAGGAGAGATCATGCTGCCAGAAAGTCTTCAAAGCACAATGATCTGTTTGAAGGAAAATGACCGATGGACAAAAGGAGAATTGCTTGGTTCCATGGTTCTTCATGAAAACGGGCAGCTAATAGAAGTACAAGGAGGAGAAAAAATTCAATATACGGCGTCCCTTGCCAAAGGCTGGCTCGATCTTCTCATGTTCGTACCAGAGAACGTCTTTGATCACATCCTTGAGCAGGTAGAGCAGCTTGGTTTTTCCGTCTATGATTGTGTCTTCTCTTCCTTTCATTCATCACAGCGCGTCTCTTTCTTTCAGTTTTCGACAGATACGCAATCACTTGCACTTCAATGTCACCATGACCCTGCCTCCAGTCACATTCGTTTTGAATGGACCACTTCAGATGGACAACGGATCGTTTCACAATTTGATGCCACATAAAAAGGACACTGCTTCGTATAAGCAATGTCCTTTTTATATTAAAAGATATGGAAACCGATCGGCAGACGTAAACCGAGAAGAATGGTCACAATCGCAAATACGATAAAACCAATCAACACACCAGTCACCGATTTTCCTTTTTTCTTGCGCACTAGGACCATTTCCATGAAACCGATCACTAGGATACCGAGAATCATTTTTCCGATATACTCGCCCCCGAAACCTGGAATTTTCATTCCTGTGCGAACATACAGCTCTACGCCTGTTGCGATAATGATCAAGTAGAATAAGCGAACGATCATGTGCACAATTTTAGCGCCTTTGTCGTTTTTACCTGCTAGAGCAAAGGCTACGAAGAATAAAATAATCCCCAGCACCCATGCTGTGATATGTAAATGTGTTCCCATTTGTGATTTCCCCCTTTATCAGAACAAGTACCTTCTCATCGTACCACGAAATAAGTCGAACACAAAGCGACAATCCTGTGTCATCACGTGCTTTATTTGACGTGATTTGTCAGCGTCCCAATCGGTTCAATCGTGATGTCAATTCGATCTCCAGAAGCTAAAAACTTAGGCGGTTCAAAGCCCTTCCCTACCCCAGAAGGTGTACCTGTTGCAATGATGTCACCTGCTTCTAGCGTCATCCCTTTTGAAAGAGTGGAGACGATGTTCTCAATTGTGAAGATCATTAATTCCGTACTGGCAGACTGACGAACCTCTCCGTTTACCTTTGTTTCCACATGGAGCGCACCATGATCCTCGATCATTGATTTATGAACGATATAAGGTCCTATCGGGCAGGTTGTATCTAAGCTTTTGCCAATGAAAAATTGTTTGTGTTTTTTCTGCAAATCTCTTGCCGTCACATCATTTAAAATGGTGTAACCGAATATATAATCTTGTACCTCTTCAGGAGCAATGTTTTTCCCTGATTTGCCCATCACGATAGCAAGCTCTCCTTCATAATCCAATTCACTTGTCACATCTTCATGAAGAAGAATCTCATCTTCGTGTCCAATGACAGAAGTAGGTGCCTTTGTAAAAATCATCACGTCTTTAGGAATATCCGCCGCACTTCCCATTTCCATAACATGATCTTGATAATTCTTTCCGACACACATGATGTTTTTAGACGGCTTTGGAATCGGGGCATGGAGTTTCACGTCCGAAAGCGGATATACATAAGAGCCGCGGTCTTCTTCTTTTTTCTCAGCCCAATCAAGAAGCTGCCCCACATGTTCTACAAACTTGTCCCCCATTTTGATGCACTCAGATAAAGAGTTTGGCAGTGTCTCAAGCTCAAATAATTTGGCTTCTGCCTTTTTGACGTCCATCACCCATTCATCATCAATGACTACCCCAATAAACATGCTGCTATGTATCTCACCTGTAAAAAACTTCATGTCTTCCCCTCACAATCTTCATTTCGCTAAGTTATGATGTCTCATTTTATTTCTCTATGAAATAAAAAAAACCCTTTTTTATCATACTCTCTTTTAAAAAGGGTTTCAAAAATGATGATTGAATGCCTAGCGGAAACGGCGATATTCCCACATATTTCCTTGATCCCATTTACGCTCAACATTTCCTGTTCTTTGAGAACGATGCTTCTTCTTTCCACATCTATGGCAAGATCGGCTGCGTTTATGGTGATGAGAACGTTTAGATCGATGGCTACGGCGTGACTTGCGGCTCTTCTTATGATGGGATCTGTGCTTGCTGCGATGTGACTTGCGGCAGCTTTTCTTATGATGCGATCTGTGCTTACTGCGATGTGACTTGCGGCAGCTCTTCTTATGATGCGATCTGTGCTTGCTGCGGTGTGACTTGCGGCAGCTTTTCTTATGATGCGATCTGTGTTTGCTGCGACATGACTTTTTCGGTTCGCTCTTTTTGCTTCTGCAAGATTTTTTGCTTTTATATGACTTTTTACTCTTCATGCTTTTCTTAGAGCGATAACTTTTCTTTGAACGATAGCTTCTGTAGCTTTTTTTACTGCGGCGTGATTTACGGCGTCCACCACCGCCAAAGAACCAATGACCGCGATTTGAATGACGAGAACGAGCTGACTTATGCGAACGTTTCGATTCTGGTTCACGATCTAAGTGATGATCACGTCCCTCACTTCGAAGTGAAGCCACTGCATGTTCAATGTGCGAATGATCAAATGTACTCACGAACAATTCCCCTCCAGTCTATGCTTCGACAAAACAAACAGACAAAGCTGTTTATCTTCTCTGCTTTATGTTACGAGACTCGGTAGACAAGTGTTCGTGACGAATGCCTCTTTCCTTTAAAACTCCATGAATACCTACCAGCCGGTACAGGACATTCCTTCACTTTCATATTGTAAAGAAGAGCATATAGGAGGCTGATGAACGTATGAACACGGAACCTTTAAAACAACTTGATATGTGGATTCATCCAAAGGACCTGATTGAACTAAAAAAAGACATTTGGAACGATGAACCTGTTGAAGCTATTCTGAAAACAGGCCAAACCAAATCACATATTTATGCTTCATACCGCGGTTCACACATTAGAAAGCTTAAGAAAAAATCCTATCAAATTGAATACCGAAAGCCAAAACAAAGACAAGGCGAATCCATCTTTCATTTAAATGCAGAGTACAATGACCCTTCGTTTATCCGAAACAGACTATCCTTTTATTTCTTTGAGCAGATGGGGGTGCTTAGTCCAGCCGCTTCTCATGTGTTTCTCACCATAAACGGAAGAAAAGAAGGCATTTATTTGAAAATAGAATCCGTCGATGAGTTCTTTCTTCAAAAACGGCAGCTTTCAGGAGGCGGCATTTATTATGCGGTTGATGACGACGCGAACTTCTCCCTTTTGAGTTCTTTTGATAAAAAGCCAAAAAAGCACCTTCTTCTCGGATACGAGAAAAAAACGGGGACGTCTCAACATGATCAGCAGTTGAGCGAATTTATTTACTTTCTCAACACAGCAAGAGATGACACTTTTGCAGAAAAAATTGAACAATACCTAGATGTGACACAATATTTCCGCTGGCTCATCGGTGTGGTATGCACACAAAACTTTGATGGTTTTGTTCATAACTACGCTCTTTATGTGAATGAACAAGGGCGGTTTCAAGTACTTCCTTGGGATTATGATGCAACATGGGGTCGTGACATTCATGGAGAAGAAATGGCGTTTGATTATATCCCAGTAAACGGCTTTAATACATTAACTGCTAGATTACTAGATATCCCTTCGTTTAAAGAAGCCTATTACACACTTTTCCAGCATGTACTCGATACACATTTTGTAGAAGACCGGCTATGCCCAATCATCGAGAAATGGCATGAATCGATTGAGGACCGAATTGGAGATGATCCATATACGAAAGATCGAAAAGACATCCTACCATCTGAACGAGACTTAATCCGGCAGTATATCAACAAAAGACGACGTTATTTACAGGCTGAGATCAGAAAAGAAAAATTTGGCACGTAAGAACACTTTCGAATTTTGTCACTTTATTACTCATATTGACGAAACAGCTTTTTTTATAGAAAAATAGGGTATACTAACCATATCCTTCTATTTGATAAAAAATGTGAGAGTTGGCGTCCGTTATGATCAATTATGAAATTGAACAAAAAAGATTACATTTAATTGAGACTGCAAAAAAATTCGGGATGAATGCGGAAGAAACCATCAGATGCAGTCAAGAGCTTGACATGCTCTTAAATAAAGGCATCAAATCCACCTCTAAAGATTGCTCAAAAAAAGGGTAAGCCATACATCTAATTCCTCTCATGAAAAGCTTTCAAAAAGACAATCACACATTAAAAGACCCATCATAAGCTATGGTGAAACGCCCAAAAACAAAGTGCCCTAATTTTATAAAGGATGTGCACCGCTATGCCGGCTATTGTGGGAGCCTTTAAAGTAAATGCCGTCGGAACGAGCGGAGTCGTTCATGTTGGAGACTGTATCACCATTTCTCCAAATAGTCAGGTTAAAACGTTTGCTGGCGCAGGCAGTTTTAATACAGGTGATCAATTGCAAATTAGCAACTACAAAAGTGTGACAAATACGTACGACAGTGATGTCATAGATCAACCGCTTGTTGGTAACTTGTAAGGAGTGAGGATCCGTTGAACTTCTATATTAATCAAGCGATACAAATTAATTATTTACGTGTGGAGTCTGTAAGTAACTCCTCTGTTCTGCAAATTGGGAGTGCTGGATCCATCAAAGCCCTTTCCAACCTGTATAACACGGGAAGCTACGTAGAAGCAGCGCCTGCCGCAGCAGGTACACAAGGAATTGAAGAATCTCAAGGCGCAAGCACAGCACCTTTTGTACCGCTTCAGTCACCAACAACTTAAGTCATCTGCAATCCCCGGAGGTGTAGGTAAATGTATGATTATCAGAGCAACGCTTCACAAGTATATGGCATCATTCAAAAACAATCGCAACAAATCATGATGCTTGAAAAAAGGCTTAACGAGCTTCAGCAGGAAATGCAAATGATCAAAGATAAACCGACAACGAATATTGAACGGATTGATTATCAATTTGATCAACTGAAAATCGAACGGCTGGAAGGGACGCTGAATATCGGCCTCAACCCATCTGATCCAAACAGTGTTCAAAACTTTGAAGTGGGCCAAACAACAACCCCGGGAATTGGAATGATGCAACAAGAAATGGCTGATCAATTTTTCAATCAAACACGGCAGCTTGTCGATGCATTTCTAAATGAAGAAGCTCCAGAACTTCTTGAAGAACTAGAGCAGCGATATGAAGGGTCCCTCGATGAAAGCAACAAACACCATATCATTGAGGACATTCGCAAGCAAATTGACAGCAGGATCAAATACTATGCGGGACAGTTACCACACCGGGAAGATATGACACCGTTGCAGCGTTCAGAGCAAATTGCTGAATATGTGAAGCATGATGTAAAGCGGGCGATTGAGCACTTTTTAGCCCATATTCCAAGTGAAACGAAAGGAGAGGAAAACGGATGAATTTCACAGTTGTCAACCGCAACATTGAGACCGGAAGCATTAAAGTAGTCGGGGTATCGTCTTCTTCCTTATTTATCATCGGGGACACAGATCATGTACAATTATCCTCAATTTTCGATACACCGCCAGAATCTCTGATTATTGGCCCGTTTGTTCCTCTAGCACCTCGATAATGATCAAGCGCACATCTCAAGTGAAGTTCTCAAAGGTGAATTCTGTCGGGATTTCGAGTGTGGTTCAAATCGGTGATACTCAGGAGCTATGTCCGAAAGTCAAAGTGTTAGCTGTTCAACGAACCATTAGTTTGTTTTATGGCTATGAAGCAGAAAATTTAGATGCGAAAGAATTTGAAGTGTATTATGAGCCTATTCCATTGATGCTCCCAGAACGATCAGTGAGAACAGCCTTTTACCATGAAAAGCCTGTGATTAAAGTGTCTTCGATCCATGTAGAAGGGGTATCATCGTCCTCTGTCTATCAAATCGGCTCTACTTGTCGAATGAATGGCGTTGCGCGAGTGAAGCATATTAGGGAGCTATTTAGCAATGATGAAAGTCCGCAAAACTCACAAATGGACCTACCTGCGCATATGATGGTGATATGACTTCGAATAAAGGATGTCGATTATGCCAGCAATTGTCGGACCCATTTACATTAACTCTATTTCTGGAGGCGTCGTAAACGTCGGTGACTCATTCTACCTGTCGCCTAAAAGTTCGTCAAAATCTGCTTTAGGCTCTGGAGCGGGGAATACCGGAGATTTCTTGATATTAAATAATGGCATTAGCGCCACCAACTATGTGGATCCTGACTTAAATGATCAGAATATGGTAGGTAATGCATGAAGCAGCTCCTCTACACCTATTTCAAATAGAGGAGCGCTTTTTTATGCTTATTTCTTTCTGCGCTGTCTCGATTTTTTTGTTTTAACCAGCTTGCTTGCCGGCTGTTTCCGAATCCATTTGATGTACGAAGCAAGCTTTTCATCCTGCCTCAGTGCATCAATTGTGTTCAAACGTGCGGCAAGCTCCTGGTTTGTAAAAAGGGCATGTACTTGTTTATGACAAGGGATGCACAAGAAGGCAGTCGGTAAAAAAGCACCACCCTCTTCTCTTGGCGTTAAGTGATGTTCTGTGAGCAGGACATCTTGTCTTCCGCACAGCTCACATAATCCAATTGTTTGCTTTGCCACCGTGTCATCACCTCAATATTTACATTAATTCCATTGAGACTGTTGTCCCTTTCCCGCTTGGATCTGCTGGATGGACAATCAGTTTCTTCGGCAGCCGCATTTTCAATTCTTCCACATGGCTGATGACACCAACAGCTAAGTTTTGGGATTGTAATTTCTCTAATGCGGTAATGACCGTATCAAGCAAGTCTTGATCAAGGGTACCAAAGCCTTCATCAAGGAAAAAGAATTGCAGCGGAAACTCACCTCTCAGCTGAATCTGCGCTGAAAGAGCTAGTGCAAGCGCAAGCGACGTCAGGAAGGTTTCCCCGCCGGACAAGCTGGACACTGGACGTCTGACACCGCCATTCGCATCATCGCGCATGACAAAGCCGCCTTCTGAATCCACCTCAATCGCATATCTTTGTCTTGTCAAAATACCAAGACGGGCAGATGCATCACGACTGACACTTTCCAGCTGTTCTTCTGCTAAGAACTCAACAAATGTATTTCCTTTAAACACAGTTTGCAGCTTATCAAGCCGATCAATTTCTTGCTGCAGCTCCGCTAAGCGTTCATGAATACTTGCAAATCGCTGGTGATTTTCTTCCATCACACGCAGATGTTCATAAGCAGAGCCGCTCATCACTGTTGCTTCTTCTAATGCCTTTTCTGCCGCTTCTTTCCTCAGTTGAATATCAGTCCACTGCTCTTCATCTAGTGACTCATCTTTCAGCAGTTCAGAAATTCGCTTTAAGTTTGCGGCACATTGCTTTCTTTTATCCTCAAATTCATCAATTTCTTGTTTAACTGATTGACGTACTGCCTGATTCAGGAAAGCAAATTCAATCTCTTGAGGCTTATCAAAAGGAGAAGACTCCGATTCTTTATCCCATGCTGCTCGTGCTTCTTGTTTTCTTCGTTCAGCCTCTTGAAGCTGACGCTCACTGCTTGAAAAATGGCTTTGTGCTTGACTAAAGAGCTCCTGCGCGTGCTGTAATTGCTTGAACGATTGCTGTTCCATTTCATTGAGACGAACAAGCGTGTGTTCAACCTCGATCAGTTCTTCAGAAATAGTGACAGCTTTTAATGGATACCGCCCTAAATCTGTTTCATATTGATGAATGAGCTTTTGCTGACTTTCCAGCTGATGCGCTAGTTTATCAAGTTCCTTCTCCACATCGTATATGGCTGTTTGCAGCTGTTCTTTTGCCTGCTGTTTTTCTTCCAAAAATGAAATACTTTTCTCAATCCGCTCTTTATAGCCTTCCGCTTGCTGGTCCTTTTCATCTATCTGCTTTTGCATTTCTTGTACTTGATGCAATGTAAAGTGCGGGAAGGCCTGTTCAAATTGAGATGTTTGCTCTGAAAGCTCAGATTGAAGCTCCTTGATCAGCCCGTCTAATTCTTCGATACGCTGCTGTTCAAATGTCATCTGATCTTTTATCTTGTTTATCTCTGCTGCTTGATCATGTGTTTCATCCATTAAACGAGCTCGTTTACGATCAACTTCTTGAATATCTTGTTTCAAGCCTTTCCATTCTTGCATGAGATACTGCAAGGACTCCGGATTTTGCACTGCTTCTACTGCTGCCGCAACTTCCGCACCTGGAGCTTTCTGAGATAAAAAGGCAAATTGTTTTACTAATTGATTAGCGTGCGTTTCCAATAGCTGCTTGGCGGCATACATGTCTCTTGTGTATTCCTCTGCCTGCTTAAGCTCTGTGTCCATCCGTTGAATCACTTCATCGATTTGTGCCACTGTTTCTTCATGGTCATTGTTTTCCAATGCCTTTGGGTCATGATGAACAGATCCACAAACAGGACATGGCTCACCATCTACAAGCTCTGCCGCTAATTCTTTTCTTAATTCCGCCGCCCTAACAGCATCACGCTGTTTTAATTTTTCGAGCTTCTGACTTTGTTCTCTTTTACTCCATTCTGTAAAAGCCCGTTCGAATTCACATACATAGAAATAGAGCTGTTCAATCGCTTGAAACGATTGGTCTATTTTTTCATGATGGTCTTTTTGCTGTTTTTGAAGCTTTTCAAATGCTGCTGCGGTCTGTGATGATCGCTTTTTGAGCTCCTCCATCTTTTGTTCTTCCTTGTGTATGCTTTGATGTATTCTTTGAACATTTTCGCTTAAACGCAAAGCATCCTGTACACTTTTCCGTTCTTTTACAGAGACTTGTAATGACTCCAGCTCACGCTTCAGCTGTGTTTGTTTTGCCAGTGCACGTTCTAACAATGATTGGAGATTGTCTGCTTCTTCTTTTTTTTGTAATAATTGCTGCGCTGTATTATTTTTTCTCTGTTCGATTGCCGTCTTTTCCTGAAGAGCCGCCTCTTTTTTTCGTTCAATTTCCTTTAGCTGAATCAGCTGCTCTTTCTTTTGGAGAAGTTCCGGCTCAGTTTCTATTTTCTTTTGTCTGGCTTGCTCATAGTTCTGCGTCATTTGATCATAGATCGATCGTTGATGCAGAAGCTGATTTTCTGCTTCCTGCTTCTCTTTTAATGCTTGAGAAAGCTGATTTTCAGCCTTTGTTAATGCATCCGCATAGGGCTTTAATGCATCTGCCTGCTCAGCAATATGAAGCTTGGCCTTTTTTTCTTCCATTGATGGTGCCAGTTGATTCAGATGGTTTAGTTCCGTCTCATAAGCTTCTTGTTCTTTTTGATACTGCCAAATTGTTTGCGCCTTTGTAAAAGCAGTGAACGCCTCATCCCGCGCTTGTTTTTTCTCATGAAAAATAGCCTTTGCCTGCTCTGCCGCTTCCTTTGCCTTTGCGAGCGCCTCTGGACCAGCTTCACCTAAACCATTCAGCTCAGCAAGCAGTTCATTTTTTTGTCCATACTGATTCTGCGCCTTTGCGCGCAAACGTTTGACGAGCTGATCCCCATACTTTTCCAGGTTAAACAAACGCTGAAGCATTTGTCGTCTATCGGCTCCTTTTAAGGAAAGGAATTCTGCAAACTTCCCTTGGGGCAAGACAACCGCACGCGTAAAATCATCAATGGTTAACCCGAGTAATTCCTCTATTTTACGATTGACCTCACTCGCTTTATCTGCAAGGACTGTCTGCGAATCACCAATTTCAATCAGACGGCATAGTGTCGTTCTGACTTTCATTTCATCCGCCCGCTTAAAAGCACGTTCGACTTTATAAGAAATATGGTGTTCCTTCTGCAAAGCGAACGTAAAGGAAACTGACAGTTTCTCTTCCGCTTGGTTCAAAATACCATGTGTATTATTTAACGCACGTTCCACTTTGCCATAGAGTGCCAGGGTCATTGCGTCTAATATGGACGATTTTCCGCTTCCTGTCGGTCCAAAAATGCCAAACACACCTGCATCACATAATGAGCTAAAGTCAATTGTTTGTTCTTCTCTGAAGCTATGAAGTCCTTTAATGGTTAGCGTAATCGGCTTCAAGTCGCTTCCTCCTCTTGCATTTCATTGGCGAGCTCTAAAAACAGCTTAATTGTTTTTTCATCAGGAAGTCCGCCGCCTGTCTGGCGCTCATAAAATTTCACGAACCGCTCTTCGATCGAGAGCTTTTCGATTTGCTTTTGTTCTTCCAATTGCTGCAGTTCTTTAAATTTTGGTCTAATATGGACAAACCCGCTATGCTGCTTTCGGAGCTGATGGATCTCTTCTATAGAGAGCTGATCTGTTAAATGAATCTCTAAATCAATCCATGCCTGAAGATCCCGTTTTTCATCCAGCCACTCGTGTACTTGACTCAGTCCCTCAGTAGCCTTCCATTTCACAAGTGGTTTTCCGCTTGATAACAACACTTCTTTCCAGCTTGCTTTTTCATTAGGTTTTGCTTCAACAATCGTGACTGATTTGGCATATCCTGATTCAGAAAAGCTGTAAGCAAGAGGTGACCCGGAATAGCGGGCGATCGTTTTGGCACGCTTGATGGTTTGCGGCCTGTGCAAATGACCAAGGGCCACATAGCAGGCTGCTTCTGGCAGACTTTCAGCCGCAACGGTATATGCACCGCCTACTTCAATCGGTCTTTCTGAATCTGTTTGACTTCCTCCTGCCACATAAATATGGCTCGTTGCGATATTGACCGTATCGGCTTGAAATTGAGTGCTTAAATGTTGGAATGCTTGCTGTATTTTTAAATTGTAATGATCACGAAGCACTTTCTCTTCAAATGTTTCAGCCAGTACCTCGTTTAGTCTCGCTTCAGACGGATAGGCGAGTGCTGCAATGGATAAACGTTCACTCGAAGAAGGAACATCGACGCGGATGATATCATTTGTCGGATATCCAATTAAATGAATCCCCTGATCATTTGTTAAAGGAGATGCGGCGGATAGTCGATCCGGATTATCATGGTTGCCTGAGATGACCACGACCTGACGTTTTCCTTTATCAGATAAGGCGGATAGACTTTCGTAAAAAAGCTGCTCTGCTCTAGCAGGCGGATTCACTGTATCAAAGGCGTCTCCAGCCATGACAATGACATCAATGTGTTCGTCTTTTACGATTTGATACAGCTCATCTAAAAACTGTGCTTGCTCATCAAGCCGGCTTCGGCCTTCAAGGGTTTTTCCTAAATGCCAATCCGCCGTATGCAGAATTCTCATGTGATTCACCTCTCATTCCGATACATTTATAATGAAATTTCTATATTCCCATCAAAGAAATAAAGAATTTTCTCCTCTAATGTTCTGTTTGTTAAACGTTCTACTGCTTTTGCATATAACGCGATTTGAGTTTCATAGCGTTTTTTCAATATAGGCACAGCTGCTTCAAGGCCGTCTGTAAATCTGCCTTGCACTCTATCGGTTTTATAATCTAGTAAATATAGCTTTCCGTCCGTTTCAAATAAACAGTCAATCATCCCTTGAATAAGGACAGGCTCCCCCTCTGCATCAATATGGCTGTATACCTCTTTAACAGGTAATACCATACTAAATGACACTTCTCGTTTTACCCAGTCCGCTTTTCGCAGCTTTTGACCAATAGAAGTAGAGAAGAAAGCTGCAATTCCTTCTTGATCAATTGACTGGACTTGCTCATTTGTTAGCAAGTCTCGCTGCTGTAAGGAATCGAGCAGCTGCTGTATACGTGAATCATCGTAGGGCTCGTCAGAAGGAAGCGCAATATGCTGCATGACTGTGTGCATTGCGGTGCCTTGCTCTGCGGCAGTGAGTGCTTTTTTCTTCATGAAAGCCGGCCGGTCATACAACGTGGCACGAGCTTTTCGAAGAGAAGAAGGAACACTGTACTCATCCTGTATTTCTTTCATTCTCTTTATCTCGGAAACAGACTGCTTTGTGCCGACTTGTGAGGCCGCTAGATATGGGTATCTCCATGAAAGTCTCTCTGCTACTTTCTCATCAGCATCACCATATTCTTCAACAGGCAGCCCCTCCATCAAAGCTTGTACCACCTCGTCTTGCTGCTCCTTTTCAAGTGACATATCTTCTTTTAGAAGATCGAAAGCTTGAGTAAATGAGATTGTGAATGCTGATGGATGCGAAAGAACAACATCACCTGTTTCTTCTAAAATAGATGACATTGCTTGGTGACGGATGAGAGCAGGACCAATAAAATCTAAGTATGTTTTCGATTGATAACGTTCAAAATCAGGGAGTAGCCAATCTTCTCCGGTTGCAGCATTTTGCCATTTGCTTAATGCTTTCACCTGATTTTTGACAGAGCCGACCAGAAATAATTTTTCCTTCGCTCTTGTGAGCGCCACATATAGAACTCTCAGCTCTTCAGATAATAGCTCTTTCCTCATCTTTTTTTTCATCGCTACAAGCGGTAATGTTGCATAACTAATTCTCAGCTCAGGATGGATATACTTGCTTCCAAAACCTAGCTCTTTATCAAGTAAATAGGACTGGTTTAAGTCCATCATATTAAAGTTCCTGCCGAGTCCTGCGGTAAAGACGATTGGAAATTCTAACCCTTTACTGCTGTGAATTGTCATCATGCGAACAACATCTTCTGTTTCACTGAACGTTTTTGCCGCACCAAGATCATCTCCACGCTCCTGCATTCTTTCGATAAAACGAAGAAAACGGAACAGTCCTCTAAAGGCAGCTTTTTCATACTGCTTTGATCGATCATAAAGAGCGCGGAGATTCGCCTGTCTCTGCTTGCCTCCAGGCATCCCGCCAACGTAATCTAGATACTGCGTATCGCGGTATACTTCCCAAATCAATTCCGCTACTGAATGATTCATCGAGAAATCACGCCATTTACGCAGCAACCTGAAAAACCGTTCTAGTTTTTTGCATGTAGGGTGATCTGAATGTGTCACCCTCATAAATGCCTTCACAGCATCATAATAAGTGCCTTTTTTATCACTCGTGCGAATCATTGCCATTTCATTTTCGTCTAAATGGACAAGTGGTGATCTTAATACAGCTGCAAGCGGGATATCCTGATATGGATTATCAATGACTTTTAACAGAGAAAGAATGACAGACACCTCTGTTGCTTCAAAATAACCGGAAGAAAGATTCGCATACACAGGGATTCCCTGTTTCTTCAATTCCTCCATCATTTGCGGGGCCCATGGCATAGAACGAAGCAAAATCACAATATCCCGATACTGCAAGTTACGGGTCATTTGCTGTTTTGCATCGTACACTTGAAATGGCTGCTCCACCAATTGTCTTATTTTTTTAGCAATGACTCTCGCTTCAAGCTGTACGGTCTCTAATTCTTCTCGCTCTTCGTCAGTTTCTGCTTCCTGTTGATCTAAATGGACAAGAAGCATTTCTGTCGTTGTATCTTCGCTTTCTGGATAACTCGCTCCAAGCTTTAATTCAGCTTGTTCATCATATTCAATTTCTCCAACTGTTTCCCCCATCAGCTGTTTGAACAAAAAGTTCGTACTGTCTAACACATCTGAACGGCTGCGGAAGTTTTTATTTAAATCGATTCTCTTCCCTGTTTCTTTGCCGTCTGGTGTAAATTGTTTATATTTGTTTAAAAAGAGCATGGGCTCAGCCAGTCTAAAGCGATAAATGGACTGCTTTACATCACCAACCATAAACAGGTTGCCGTCTGCGGCATGTTCCCCTTTAGATACAAGCTTTAAAATCGTTTCTTGTACAAGGTTTGTATCTTGGTATTCATCAACGAGCACTTCTTCAAACTGCTGTTGATAGTACTTGGCCGCTTCTGTTTCGATCAAATTTCCTTCCGCATCCTGCTCTGCTAAAATGCGTAAGCAATAATGCTCTAAATCCGAAAAGTCCACGATTGATTTTTCTTGCTTCGCTTTTTCGAAACGCTGTCCAAATTGGATGACAAGCTCCACAAGTGTTTCGACCACCGGCTTCATTTCAGCTAAGCTCTTCAAATGCTGGGCTGGACTGCGCATAAAGTATTCATCTTTAAGTTTTTCTAATTGTTTTTTTGCTTGATTGCGTGCATCTGTGGCTTTTTCTAACAGCACAGGGTCATATTCGTCCCCTTTACATGTTTTGAGCCTTTTAAAATTGATGTTTGGCAAAAGCTCGTAAAGCTTTTCAAAATCATTTTGGTGCCTGATTAATTCATTGACTTGCTCTAAATCATCTATAAAATTTTCTGCTCTCGGTGCCGGGCCGCCCGGTTCTTTTGATAGGGCGAGAGCTCGTTCGAGTAGTTCGAGACAGCTTCGAAAAACGAGAGAAAGATCCTCTTTGATATATGGGTAAAACGGTAATTGTTCTACTTTTGTTTGAGCATCTACATCATAAAGAGAAAGAAATGCCCTCATCCATTGCTCAGGTGAAGGGTGAGATCTGGAAAACTCATAAATTCTCTTCACAAGCCATTGCAAGTCTAAATCATGGCGGTCAGAAGTATAGCGATCAACCAGTTCAAAGAACGATGGCTTTCCAGCCTTATATTCATCCTCAAACAGTTCATCTAACACTTCATCTCCTAATAATTCTCCTTCTGTTTGATCAGCCAAACGGAAGCCTGGATCAAGGTCAATTTCATAATAAAAGGTGCGCAGAACCTGCAAACAAAAGGAGTGCAAGGTAGAAATATTGGCACGATTCATGAGCGACAGCTGTCTTCTCATATGAAGGGACCCGGGGTTTTTCGCTAATTCCTTTTCAAGTGCTTCTGTGATCCGATGCTTCATCTCTGCCGCAGATGCATTTGTGAAAGTCACAACGAGCAGACGATCCACATCAACTGGATCTTCTGGACGGGTCATTTTTCGAATCAGCCGTTCAACCAAAACAGCTGTTTTACCTGACCCTGCTGCCGCCGCAACAAGGATATCTTGTCCTTCTGAAACGATGGCTTCCCATTGGTCATCCGTCCAAGTACTGTTATTCGGTTTTGGTATTTGCATACTGATCCCCTTCTTTTTTGATCCGGTCTATCACAACATCATCCTTTTCAGATGATAGCACTCTAAATTCATTATCCTCTATCGATTCATCAAATTGGCAAATAGACTTAAATGAACAAAAGCGGCATGGTGTTTGATCCTTCAATTTATATGGATTAATGGCTATTTCACCATTTGTAATTCTTTCGCCTGCTTCTTCAAATGTGCGCCGAACGTGCTTTGTGAGTATATGGAAATGATCTTCACTTAAAACAGCAGAGTCAGAACGGAAAGATCCGTCCTTTTTCAAACCGGCTTGAATGACTTGTGATCTTCCTGATTCAAGCGTTTGATCCATTAGCTTTACCGCTTCTACATCTTCAAGCAATAGACCTTTCATTTTAAATTTCTTGAATATTTCCTGCTCAATTTCATCCTCTGCAAGCGGAATCGGTGCTTGAATAAGCGGATCATGGATATGGAAATATAAAATGCCAGCTGGCGTTGCTTCTACACCGAGCCATTCCTTCGAATACGTAATGGTTAAATCTAAGTAAGTGAGCATTTGCAAGGCAAGCCCATAGTATACCTCTGCTAGATCAAGACCTTTCTCACTCGATTTGTAGTCGACGATTCTCAACAGCAGCCCTTTTGAACCTTCTGCTTTATCTACTCGGTCAATTCTTCCGACAAGCTCCATCGTGCAGCCATTTTTCAATTGAAAAGTGAACGGCGGAAGAGGTCCTTGGCCGCCAAACCCTAACTCAAGTCCAACGGGAGAAAATCCACTCACTCTTGCATGCTCACTTAAGATAGAAGAGACTCGAATTAAGATTTTTTGGAGTTTTTCTTTAATATAAGCATGCCGATTAGAGCTTAAGAGGATTTCCTTTTGAAGACGCGGAGCAAGCTGTTCGATTGCATGTCTTGAATAATTGACACAGTCATCCTTCGTTAAGTTTTTCCAATCCTTTTTTTGTTCAACAAGCGTATCTGAAATATGCTTTAAAGCCGAGTGAAACAGCTGGCCGATATCGGGTGCTTCCAATTTATAAAATTGCCGGTCCTTTAATTTTAAGCCGTGCGAAGCAAAGTGAGAAAATGCACACGCATTGAATTTCTCCATTCTTGAAACACTGCCTTGAATGTGATCACCGTAAAGTTCTTTTGTGACGTTTGGTTTTAAGCGCTTTGCTCGATTTGTAAAAAACAAACTCGACAAGATGTTTTTTGATACATCCCGATGAGTTGACGTTATCAAATAATTATAAACACTCCACCATACACCACTGATGGGATATTGGTTGAGCCATTGCTGCAGCTGCGAGACAGTATACGATAACGAGACATGCTCATTCGCTACAAATTTTAATTGCTCCTCGTCATCCAGCTGTTCCGGGTCTAACACATACAAAGCATGCTGATGATTTGGCATAAGCTCCTGACAATACTTGATAAGAGTCGAAGGCAATAAAGAGCGCCCCTCTTCATCTGACACTGAATAAGACAGATACAAATGATGAGATGGACTCGACAGCGCCTGGTAAATCAAAAATTGCTCATCTAGCAGCCGTTCCTTTCCTGTCTCTGCCAGCTCTGCTCCTGCTCGCTTTAACCATTCCCTGTCATCCTCAGACAAAACACTTTCGTCAGAAGGGCGTGCGGGAATAACGCCATCATTTACCCCAATGATAAACATACACTTCACTTGATACATTCTTGATAAATCCATACTTCCGATAAATACTTGGTCGAGTGAAGGCGGAATTAAAGCGAATTTTAAAGAGGCCAATCCTGTATCCATCATTTGCTGGAATAAAGGAAATGAGAGCTCCTCCTCACCGAGCATTTCAACGAATTCATCCATTAATTGAATAACAGCATCCCATACTTGTCCATGCTGCATGGCTTCAGCTAATCTACCTGCTTCTTCTGCTTCCAGCCTAGCTTTTTCAAGTTTATCCGGCACTTGTATTTCCTCTAAAAAGACATAGACTGCCTCCACCATGTCTTTTACCTTTTGCGCTTTTTTCAGCCTTTTTTGCAATTGGAAAAGCGGAGGTGCAATCCATTCCTTTACATCATTCAGCATCTGTTCCATTTCAATTTCTTGATCTGTTTGTCCAAAATCCTCATCTAAAGATTGGAATCGTCTGTAGTGGAAACGGGAGCCGTTTGTCCAACGTTCTCCTTTTACACCATAAGCAATACAGTAGTTTTCAAGCTGATCTGCCTGTTCTCTCGCTTTGTTTTTGGCAAGTTCGAGCGGAAATAAGAACTCTGTTTTCACGCAGCGAAACACGGCCTCATACCGCCAGTTTCCTTTTATGACATCCAAGCTCGAACGAATCAATTCAATAAGCGGGTGATACTGCATTGATTCATTTCCATCAATAAAAAAAGGAATATCGTAATCTCGAAAAACCTCTTTTAACGTATCTTTATAGTCATCTACATGCCGCGCGACAACTGAAATATCTCGCAGTCTAAGTCCTTCTTCTCTCACTAAATGAAGAATTTCTCTCGCTACTCCCTCAATTTCAGCTCGTTTACTCGCACTTTTAGACACTGTGAGATGAGGGGTTACTTCCTGATATGGCTGCACCGGTCTCTGCTCATATTGGCGTTCTAAATAAGCAAGATCTGGCGTATGAAGATGCCGGCTATTTCTCTCCAAAATGTGCTCAGAAATGGCCGCTCCGCACTCTTTAGCAAGCTGATAGAGCTGGAAATACGTTTTACCAGTCATACGAAATAAATCAAGTTCATTTGGCTGCTTATCATGATAGGAACGATCCACTGTGAACGCAGCCGTTATTTTCTCAGCATGAAGCAGAAGCTGTTCAATGACGAGAAGCTGCTGCGGTGTAAATTGATAAAAGCCATCTATATAAATATGTGCTCCTTTTATTTCTTCAGATAGAGGAATTTGCTGCGTGAGAAGCGTCAAATAGTCTTCTGAGTGCACATATTCATCTTGTAAATGCTGCTCCATCTGCTGATAAAGAACATGCAGATCATGCAATTTTTCGCCTGCCCGTCTTTCTTCTGTATATTCTGAATGTATGCTCGATAATGCAATTTTTTCAATATCCTCCGGCAGCATGCAGTATCTTTTGAACTCAGCCATCGTCTTTTCGATTTGCTCGACAAACCCTGGCTTATCACTCGCTTTTTTGAATACCTTAAACTTTTCTTTCTCTTCTTCAATTACTTTTCTTAAAAGCATTTGAATTCCTGTGCTTGTCACAAATTGCCGGTTCGCTCCGCCAGTCTGCTGTAAAATAGACCAAGCAAGACGCGTGAAACTAAATACTTTGGCCCTGATCATCCCGCCAGCTTCAGACGTTTTTGCAAGCTCGTACTCCATTAAGAATGTCATTTGATCCGGGACTAAAAAAATGATTGGCGGACCCAGCGGATCTAGCCGAAGCTGTTCTTTGATTTCCTCTAAGATTGCAGTCGTTTTTCCACTCCCCGATCTGCCTGCTAAAAACTGAATCTCCACGCTCCACAACACCTTTCTTATGTACTCATATTCTAGCGAAAATAGAATTAAATAGCTATTTTCCCCTTCTCCTTCCTAAAAAGATATAGGCACCTTTCCTAACTCTTCTCATATCATAAACCATCATGAACTCAAAGGAGGCTGGCAATATCATGTATTACGGTTATTATGACTACTCGCCATATGACATGCGCCAAAACACAAGGATCATTTCTGACCTTGAAAAAGCGATCAATGGTGAATATTCTGCGATCCAATGCTACGAAAAACTTGCCCAAAGAGCAAAAACTCCTGAGGCAAAAAAAATCATTCAAGAAATACGCCAGGATGAAGTCAGACACTATCAACTATTTACAAAGCTATATTATTCTTTAACAGGTAAAAACCACAAACCAAACGTAACAGAACCTTGTCCAGATCAATTTAGAGAAGGGCTTCTTTTCGCATTTAAAGATGAACAAAGAACGGTCGATTTTTACTTAACGGTATCAGATTATGTCCGGGATCAAGGAACAAAAGAGCTGATGAAACGTATTGCTCAAGATGAACAGCAGCATGCTGTATGGTTTTTATATCTTTTAACGCACCATGTGTCTTAGATAGTCCTATTTTAATAGGAGATCGTATGTTCCGTCAAAAAATGAAATCGTCTTTTTGTTCATTCAATCTATAAAATAAAGGACTATTTTCAGCAAACCTCTCATCTCTTTCCCTTTTTCAAACGTGAAAACAACAATTTGATAAATAAAAAAACTCCTCTGCCACACATAGCAGAAGGAGTTTTTTTCATGATCGTTTAATGAAATTTTGCTTCATTGCTTTGCTGCTGATGTTTTAGCAGCCCATCAATGGACAGCATCTTACTGCCGCTAAGTGTTAAATAAAGCGCCATGACAAGCAGTGATAGTTCAAATTCATAACCGCCAACAAATCCTTTAGAAAAACCAACCGTCATAATCGCCACAGCCATAATCGGTACAAATAGCGCAGCGAAAATACGTGTTCCTAGACCTAAAATCAAGGCGATACCACCGACCAGTTCAATTGTCTTCACAATATAGGCCATAAATTCCGGTATACCGATTTGTCCAAAGAATGCCGCTGTTCCTCCCAGACCTCCTTGATATGCCTGAAGTCCGTGTAGAAAGAAGATCAAACCTAAAATAACACGCACGAAAAGTGTTCCTATTTCTTGATTCGTTTTCATATAGTGATTTCCTCCTGTTTTTACACTACATAATGTAATGTTAATTAGTAAAAAAAATTAGTAATTTAGATTAAGCATAATTATCAAGACCACCATGAGAATGGTTGATGTGACAATGGGAATGATGGGTACATTGAAAGGAATATTGTATGTTGGATTTAAGATCTTTTGTATTCTTAAATTCAATGCCCGATCTCCAAAGGATACCGCAAACTTCGTTTGTTTTTGAAACTGAGTTCTCTTTTTAATGAGTTTCAAAAGGGCTTGCCCTACTCCAAGCTCAGTGCCTGTCTGCCGAATCGCATAGTCATCTGCGATCACTTCACGAAAAACGGAATAGCTTTGTCTCATATGCTTTAACACTGGAATGTACCAAATAACTTTTGTGAGCATTGAGAATGTGAAGGCCTTTAAAGGATCATAGCTGTATTTGTGGTGCAATTCATGATGAACAACAGCGTCAATCTCCTCTTCATCCAGCATGTCCATGAGAGACGTTGATAAGTAGACCTTTGGGTGAAGCATCCCCATGGCAAAAGCAAGCGGTTCATGACAATGAAACACAACGATGTCGTTTGCATATTTCTCACATAAAGATTCGGTCGACTCGTGATTGACTGCAAGCATGAGATTTTGCTTGAATTGAATGTACGTTTTGATTTGCTTCGTCATATAGAAAATCGCAAATCCCAGTGTATAGAGCACTAAAGCATCTAGAAAATATTTCAAAGGAGTGAATCCATAGAATTCGAGAACAGATTGGCATACATGAATGAGATTATATGCTTGATTCCAGCCAAAAAAGCTTGAAAGCACGTAATACCCCATCTGATAAAAAATCGTTAAACCAATCAATATACCGCCTAAAAATAGCAGGCTCGATTTCATTTTATTCATTTTGCTGCTCCTCTTTTTTGGATGCCAGCCTTGCTTCAAGCACTTTGAGTAATTCAGGGTCAGCACTTTCAATTGCATCCACCATATGATTCACTGCCAGTGGACCAAAATCGTCCATCAGACCTTGCGTAATCCATTTTGTCTGCTCATTTAGAAATTCTTCTTTTGTTAAAATGGGGTTATAAATAGATGAACGCCCTTTTGTTTTCTTCTCCACAATTCCCTTTTCGGTTAAGCGGTTCAGCACAGTCATCACCGTGTTGAAATTAATCGGCTTTTCATCTGACAGCTTCTGCTGCACTTCTTTAATCGGCATATCCTCACCTTGATAAAGGATCTCCATAATTCTTCCCTCTAAAGGACCGAAAAAACGATTCAATCCCTTTTCATTATATTTAAAAGAAGGAATTTTCATGTTATCACCTCACACTAAGGATTGTAGTGTAATTGAAAATGATAGTCAACTGATAACAAAAATAGGGGAAAATCGTTGTATATTTGCTTTTGTTTTTGGTAAAAATTATATCTTCACTTTTATCAAGATGCTGTCAGGTTCTTGATAAGTTAATCTTATGAAAATGGTAAAAAAATTCGTATTTTATTTATAGAGACTTTTGTATTATAGTGAAGATAACAACATTTCACTTACTGAACAAAATTATAGGAAGAAGGTTTACATGTGATGAAACAAGGAAACAGCCTTCGAACCGATCTCATTTTGATCGCAATAAGCGGTTTAGGTGGTTTTCTTTTGTCTTTAACAGGAATGTCTATTGGCTGGATGATCGGTACATTAATCACAGCTGCATTTATTGCCATGCGACGTCCAACCCTGTTTCAGCGTAAAGGAAACAACACCTTGCGTATTCACAGCAGATGGCTACTCCTTGGTCAATTTATTCTCGGAATCGAACTCGGACAAAAAATGAACATGAAAGTTCTTCATATTTTCGCTGAACATTGGCTCCCTGTGAGTTTCATGCTCGTTTTTTCTATTCTACTGGCGATGCTCTCTGGCTTTGCCTTATGGAAGCTGAGTAAAACAGATATGCTGACCAGCTTTGTCGGCACAGCACCAGGCGGTTTATCTGCTATGCCAGGGATTGCCCAAGAGGTTGGAGCAAATACAGCCGTTGTCAGTCTCGTACAAACAACACGTGTATTAATGGTGGTACTCACCATCCCATTTACGGTGTTCTATTTAAATACAAAAAATCCAGCGGATGCAGCTGCAGGCGTTCAAGGGAGCGCCTTTTCATCCGGTGTTTTCACCCTGTCAAATATCTCGTGGACTGCTGCACTTATTTTAGGTGCCTGGCTTATGTCACGCCTGGCGGTTCGTCTTCATTTCCCTGCCCCTTGGCTGATTGGCAGCATGTTAGGAGTTGCTGCTCTTCAAGTAGGTGCAGGTGCGCTCATAGGTCATGATTTGATTCCTTATTGGCCAGCACAAGCGAATATCGCATCACAGGTATTTCTAGGTGCAACCATCGGTTCAAAAATGAATAAACAGATGTTTGTCGGACTAAAAAACACGTTAATTGTAGCTGTCGTCAGCTCAGCTGGATTGATTGCTGCAACGGTTCTCAGTTCAATTGCCATTGCTGAGGTCACAGGGATTTCTGTCATTACAGCCATTCTTGCCTTTTCGCCTGGCGGTATTGCAGAAATGGCAACAACAGCAGTTACACTCCATGAGGACTCAACCTTTGTAGTAGCTGTACAAGTCGTTAGAATCATTCTTGTCATTGCTATGCTGCCACCTTTTTTTCGATTCTTACATCATGTCTGGGCAAAAAGACATCCTGAATATAAAGCCGCTAAATAAAAAAGAGAGGCGCTTTGCATGTGCAGAGCGCCTCTTTTTTATTCATCCTGATTTCTTTTGACACCAACTACTTGATCTTTTGAAATCGTTCCAAAATGCCGGCTATCAAAGCTATGTATTCGGTTATCTCCGATCACGAAGTAATGGTTTTTTTTGATTTTATCATGTCCTGTGATGGCTTTTAGCTGAAAATCCCCTGTCAGGACATTCCCCATTTTATGTTTTTTCTGCTCTTTTAAATAGGGTTCTTTCCATTTTGCACCATCCACAAATAACTGATCATCGACATACTTGATCGATTCTCCCGGGAGTCCAATGACCCGTTTGATCAAAATTTGATTTTTTGGTCCGTGAAATAACACATAATCAAACCGGCTAATTTTCGTGAGTTTTGGCGAGAACTTGTTGATTAATAATTCTGTTCCATCTGTAAATGTGGGGTCCATACTAACCCCTTCTACTTTATACTTCACAAACATGAAATTCTTTACCTGGAACAATAAGACGATGCATGTAATAATCATCAACCATAACAATGGCTTCTTTTTCATTAAGAGCCTCCTTTGTCCTCACGCTTGCTCATTCGAATGTTCAACCTATTTTCTACTCTCTTTCCAACATACCATAATAAAACGATAACTAGAACCGCAAAAACACTTCTTAACGGATTCTTTACTAAAGCAGAAAGGTCATAACCAATAAAACTAATGATAAAGAGCATAACACACTTACCAGCTAAAGCAGCTAATGAAAATTGCCACATGCTAATTCTTGATAAGCCTGCGACCACATTGACGGCTGCAGAAGGTGTAAAAGGAAAGCAGAGTAAAATAAATAACGGACCAAATCCCCGTTTCTCTACCCAAAGCATTAATTTCTTAATAGAAGGGTGTCTGCTGATAAAGTTCAGCATTCTCATCTGTCCAAATTTTCTGATCAGTAAAAAGACAAGAATAGAACCTGCACTTGCACCGATCCAGGTTAATAAAAAGCCTTCCCAAAGGCCGAATGCATTTGCATTTGCCACCGCAAACGCCACGAGTGGTAAAAAAGGAAGAAATGCTTCAATCAGGGGAAGCAATATAGCGACAATTGGTCCAAAGGCCTTGTAGCTTTCAAAAAATGATGTGATATTTTCATGAGTAAATAGAGAAAGAAATGATGTCAACTTGTTTGACTCCTTCAAGGTTTGTCTACATTTCATTTTACATGGAAAACATAAAAATATACAAATAAATCCCACTCGCCCCCCTTGAGATTTTTTGACTCATTCGATATAATAAATAGGAACGTTTGTTCTATTTATAAAGAAAGCAGGCTTGGACATGACGAGACTATCAAGAGTACAGCTTCAAATGATGGAACAGGCCATCTTTCTTCCTATGGTCATCTCCATCCTCAATCGTGATCTGACACACTTAAAACAACATCAAACATTTAAATTAAATGAACCATACATTCAGCTTGTGACCTCTGTGTTAAAGGAAGCACAGAAAGCACTTTATGAACTGAAGCAGCATTTACGTAAAGAAAATATGAAAGTACAGCAAATTGAACACGATGAGGGATTTACAACGTATCTATTTATCATAAATGGCTATGAAGAAAAGCATAAATACTTTAATCCGCGTATACGTCACCGGGTAGAGGAACTGCTGACTCGATATTTTCTCCCACAAACAAATGAACTATAGGCTGAAATGCGGCGCGTTACACATGCAAAAAAGCCTGCCGCGACGGCAGGCTCCTACTTATTTATGATAATTCAAGCTGTTTTCTCAGCTCTGTTCTGACTTCGTTTAATCCTGGTCCATCTAACTCAAAATAATACACATTCCCAGGCTGATAATCATGACCCTTTAGCTGAATGGTATCTACTGATTTCAATGAGCTCAGTAATGGAAAAAGACCGATGAACTGTTTCATGGAAAGATTTGTTGAGACATTATCACCAAGCGTATCAATGATGTTGTCGTATGACGGGATCGAAGAAATCGATTTAGATTTTTCAAAGATGGCTTGAAGTGCTTCCATTTGGCGCTTTCCGCGCATGAGATCACTGTCTGCTTTTCTCGTTCTCACAAAGGCTAAAGCTTCTTCGCCATTCAGTCTATGAGTGCCTGTCTGCACTTGAACTTTTCCTTTTGAATCCTTTTCCATCTGTTTTACGATGCTTTCATCTTCAATCGTTACATCAATTCCGTTTAGCTCATCCACAATGTCTTGAAATGCCTTAAAGTTCCCTGAAATCACATAGTCTACAGGAATGTTCAACAAGTTTTCGACCGTTTTGACTGACAAATCTGCACTTCCAAACGCATGGGCGTGAGCAATTTTATCATATCCTCTTCCCGGTATATCCACATAAGAATCACGAGGAATACTGAGAAGCTTAATGGTTTTGTCTGTTCGGTTCACCGCCGCCAGTAAGACCGCATCACTTCTTGCTTCGTCTACCGTTTCACCTGGACGGCTGTCAATTCCAAGCAGCAGCACCGAAAAGCTGTCTTTTCCTGGATCAAACGCTTTTACACGCTTTTGCGAGGTGTCTCCTCTTTCTAATGATACTTGCGCCTTATTCGACGCTTTTGAAATTTTATAATATGCGTATCCAGTCACGGACACTGCCATCACCATGACAAATGCCATGATAAACAGCACGGCTTTTACCCAAGGCCTTAGTCTTCTTTTTGATCTTGTTTTTTCCTTCATCCTTTCCGAACCCTCACTCTATCTTAGTCTATCAATGTAGGTCCCACTATAACATATTTTGATGAAAGTTTCCTTCATACAACATATTTTTATGAATCCACAATCTTAAACATCAGACAGCTCACCTATTTACAAATCAAAATCAAAAAAACAGCCTGCGGCAGCGGCTGCTTTTTCCATCATGATTGAATATCAAATTGAAATTGTCCCTTCAGTTCTTCTTCTGCTTCTTGAAATAACTGACGCAAGCTCTCAGCATAATCGCCAAGAGCGTCTTTGCTCGTTTGAAAATTCACCCATGTCAGTTCTACTGGAAGATTCACCTCTCCTGTTAAACAGTCCCAAAGGGCATCAAGGTTTTTCCCGTAATAATCAGGAAGGTGTAAAACTGTTTTTAGCTGATCGTGAAGCTCTTCTTGCGACCTGCACACTGCGCCGTCCAGCTGCACTTTTTTCATGTTCATCTTCCCCTCTCCTCTCTATATTTTAAACGAATTGGAAGAGAAAGAGAAAGATAGGCACCTTACTTTTGTTTCTGTCTGACACCTGAGACGAATAGAATGAGGCAGGCAGCCACAACGAGTAAGAAAAAGAGGATTAATACGATCTGAGTACCGTAAATATCAGCGAAGAGGCCAACAAACACACTTGGAATACCAAGACCTAAATAAGCAAACAAGTAATAGCCTGCAACGGCTCTAGCCGCCTCTTTTTTCCCCCGCTCAACAATGAGCTGAAGTCCACCTAAATAAGTAAATCCATAGCAGGCAGTACCCGCCAGCATCGTTCCGGCAAGCACAAGGAAGATAGATCCGCTGTTTGCACCGTATAGCAAGAGGCCATATCCGCATGGAAGACAGATAAACCCCAAAAGAAGCGCTGTGCTGCTATTCATCTTGCGCACAAAGGGCTGCATCAGGACACCTGCCATATTAATCAAAAAGAGCGCCGGTCCTACCCACAATTCATAACCATTTAATTTAAGCTGTGCTGGCAAAATTGAAATGACAAGGCCGCACACCGACCACGCGATAGCAATGGCTGCATTCGCCGGCATTGTTCCTTTTGGAAATCTTGGCATGTTCATCATCGGTTTACGTGAATCTCCTTGGACAGGCGGAACGAAAAAGAAGACACCCACAATAGTTAAGAACAAAAAGGCCAGCACAATCCAATAGCTAAGCGGCGTGAGCGACACACGCTGAAAAGAAAGAAGTGCCGTAAAAAGAGCACCGCCCCCAAATCCAACCGAACTGCATAATGCAATAAAAGTTGGAATCCAGCTTGATTTCTCAGGATATAAAGCAATCAAATATGCGGTGCATGTTCCAACGCTAAGACCAAGACCGACACCTTGCAGCAGCCGGGCAGCAAAAAGCATCTGTATGGAAGGATGTACAATCATCAACAAGGTGGCACATAACGAAAAGCTAAGCGCAACCAATAAAATCGGTTTGCGTCCAGCCCGGTCAGAAATGCCGCCAAGAAAAAGCAAAACTGGAATGAGTCCGAAGACATACGCAGCAAATACAAGTGCTGTTGCCGCCTTTCCGTACCCTGCTTGTTCTGCATACGCCGTATAAAGGGGCACTTGCAGATTCACAGCAATCGTAATCATAAAAAGACCAAGTAAAACGAAAATAAACGGGATGATGGATAAGTGTGCCGTTTCTTCTTTGGATGCTGGGATCATTTGACTCTCTCCTCTATATCATTACATATGAGAACAGTGTACACACCATTTGGCTTACTTCCTACATCCAAAAACAGCACTATTGACCAGTCCATAATTCCGTGTCATCATCATCTTATGTTGTGAAAACGAGAGAAGGTGCACGATGTATATTCATTTAGACCGTTCAAGCGCTACCCCGCTCTGGCAGCAAATCGTGAATGAGATCATTCAAAAAATTCATTCACAAAAACTGCATCCTGACGATCAGTTAACACCGACAAGAGTGCTCGCACAGGAGCTTAATGTATCAAGATCAACCGTCCAGCTTGCCTACGATGAGCTGCTGGCAAGAGGCTACGTCAGCACATCTAGAAGAGGCGGTACAAGGGTCATTTCAAGTGATCAATATACAGCTTCCCCTCCCCATCAAAGTGAACCGCCTTTCTCACCTCCGATAAGACCTCACTTTGAAGAAGCTGAAAAACAAATGGATCATTGGCTATCAGCCAATCAATTTCATGAGAAGCTCGATATTGATTTTCGTCATCAGGAACCGGCGATCGATGACCACTTTCAAAACATATGGAAACGCTCGCTCATGAAAGCATTACAGCGATTAGATATGAAGAATTGGGGCTATTCCTCCCCGCATGGATTATGGGAAGTGCGTTCAGAAATACGCCAATATTTATCTGTTGAGCGCGGGATTGAAGTAGAAGAAGATCAAATGGTGTTAACAGGTGGCACCCAGCAAGCCATTGATTTGATTTCACAGGTATTGCTTAAAAAAGGGGATACAGTAGCTGTTGAAGATCCAGGTTTCCCTGGGGCAAGGCTGTCGTTTATGCATCGCGAAATGAACATTCACCCCGCACCAGTTGATGAAGAAGGAATGGTGGTGAATACTTTGCCCCACCGAACAAAACTGATTGCTGTGACGCCCTCCCATCAGCGTCCAACTGGTGTATGTATGAGTGTAAACAGAAGGCAGCAGCTGCTAAAGTTTGCTGTCAGCCATCAGTCTTATATATTAGAGGATGATTTTGATGGAGATTATCGTTACCATGGCGGGCCGCTCCCTTCCCTATTTTCAGAAGCACCCGAGCATGTGATTTACATCTTAAGCTTCTCAAAGGTGCTGGCGCCTGGCATCCGTCTTGCTGCCATTATCGGCACCAAAGCAGTTATGAAAGAAATTGCCACACTGCAATCACTCATTCAAAGACAGCTGCCCATTATGGAACAAATCACACTCGCTTCTTTTTTCAAAGAAGGAGAATTCACGCGGTATGTCAGGCGAATGAGACAGCTGTATAAAAAAAGACAGGCAGCCATGATGGAAGCCCTTCTCGCACATCACTTTGACAAACACTTCCGTATCTATGGAACCGATACGGGCCTTCATGTCTTTTTAGAAGGAGCGCCAGACTTTGATGAAAAAGGAAGCATTGAAGTAGCAAAAGCAGCTGGCGTTGGCATTTATCCACTAAGTCCTTATTGTTTTGAAAGCAATCGAAAAGGATTACTGCTAGGATTCGCCTGTACAGACGAAAGCATGATTCAAGATGGCGTTCGCCGTTTAAAGAAAATACTTCACATCTAAAAAAGCCTGGAAGTAAACCTTCCAAGCCTTTTTAGGATGATTGCTGAATCTGACCTACTTCTTCAATAAATGCGGCTGTCTGCTGCAAGCCATCCTGAAAATGATGGGTAGCGGATATAAACAGCTTTTCTTGATCGGGATGCTTCAAGAGCTTCTCCACCTTACTAACCCCTTTTTCAAATGAAGCAAGGCCTGTCTTTAATTGTTGATCGGCCTTTTGATAAGCGGCTGGAACTTCTTGATGATCAAGCCCTTTTTGAATCACACGATCAAATGCTTTCGTCGCTTCTGTCAATTTTTTATTTGTTTGAATTTTTCCATGTCCATCTGAGATAAACTGATCGGTCATCTTTTCATATGATTCATTTAACTCATCCATATAAGATTGAACCCATTGTTCATAAGCAGCTTCTTTTGCGTCTTGTTTTGAAGGCGATTGACCTGCTTGCTGACAGGCTGCTAGTAATGTCACTGTTAGGATAAATAGCATCACCAAATGTGATTGTTTTTTCATACAGAGCCTCCATTTCTTCATCCCACTCGTTCATATCGGTCAAATATAAGCATCCTTTACTACATAAAAATACTTCGCAAGAATTGATTTCTTTTATTGTAACAGACAAGCTCGTGTCACTTCTGTGATTTATGAGTAAATGGATGAAAATACGTCTAAGGATTCACATTTCCCTGTCATTTCCCAATACAACCAATAGACGACGAGACATACGTATTTGGTTTCAATGAATTCATCTTTATGATGTATGCCCCCCTTTTCGCATTGCATAAAGTCCATATGAGATAAGAGGTCCAGCGGCTGCTCTGCCGCTGGCTTTTGATTAATATCTGTTACGAAGCTCCCTTAATATAAAATCGTATACGAGATTGAGCTGCTGTTCCTTTGGATACAGCATAAATTCTTGTTTCTTAGGAAGACCTCCATCAAGACGATCTTGAAATTTCGTTCGGAGATATGCTGTTCGGTGCACCTGACTCTCAAATGATTTATATGAGACATCAAGTTTGATGGTTTGCTCATTTGTAAAGGTGACCACCGTGTCTCCGAGGGATGATTCCTGGAAGGTATGAATGTATTTGTGGGAGATCCAGCCGCACTGAGGACGGTTGGATGAATAGGTTGGGAAGAAATACAGATGATTGGATGAGTCAATTACAATTGGAGGCTTATGAGATATTCCTGTTACTTCGTATGTTCCCGCCTTTCTGCCTGCATAGCTTGAGCCGAAGAATCTGCAGCTGCGTTCAATAATTTGCAGGGGCTTTAATTCAACATAAAAGCTTGTCTCTCTTTCTATGACTTTTGAATATACTCTTTTTCCTTCTTCAACTGAAAGGACCGCCATTGTTGTTTGATTAATGACGTATGAATCTAAAGGTGTTTCACTAATTCCTGACACTTCATTTCCTCCTGTGTTAATATTTGGTTATTTAAGATACTATTAATCTATCACCAACATATAAGAAACGACAGGATTTTTTCAAAATTTATTAAAAATCATCTTTTTATCATATTTTTTAGTCCATTCGATCTATCGAAAAGCTTTTTTTAAAGATATATCACATTCTGTCGATTGGACAAGTGATGTCGATTCTGCTCAAAAATAAATTGTCTAAAAATTATAAATTCTTGTTGATTTTTTCTCCGCCAATCCATATACTATAAAAAAGGCATCGGGGGGATTCTTTATGAAAGAGAAAAAAACGTATGCTGAGCTCATGAAGTCCCGCAACACCCAAAAAACCGAAGAAAACGGCGTCACCATTTTAGACATCTATATTCAAATGGTTTTAGATGAGGCGCTTTATAAACAGCGCTTAACCTTCCTAAGAGAAGAGATTGATAAGGCACTGGATCAGCGTGATGAAAAGCGATTCAATGACTTGTCAGCTCAATATGCAGAACACTGCTTACATCAATCATGATGATTTTACTTGCGGCAGAGAGACAGCAAATTGTCTCTTTACCGCAAGTTTTTTGTTTATCCATTTAAAATGGTTCCGCCATTCACATGGAGCATTTGTCCATTCATATAAGATGAATCTTCACTTGCTAAAAATAAATAACTCGGTGCAAGCTCTACTGGCTCTCCAGGACGCTCCATTGGGACATCCCCGCCAAATTCAGAGACTTCTTTTTCCGTAAAGGTTGATGGAATCAGCGGTGTCCAAATGGGACCCGGTGCTACCCCATTCACTCTAATCCCTTGTTTAATGAGCGATAAGGATAATGATCTCGTAAATGTGACGACCGCCCCTTTTGTAGATGAATAATCGATCAATGTTTCATGCCCTTTATAGGCGGTGACAGATGCTGTATTAATAATACTGCTTCCTTTTTTTAAATGAGGAAGAGCAGCCTTTGTTAAATAAAACATGGCAAAAATATTCGTTTGAAACGTCCGAAGAAGCTGATGCGAGGTAATTTGCTCAATGCTTTTTTGCGGATGCTGTTCCCCGGCGTTATTCACCAAAATATCAATGGAACCAAACGCATCTTTTGTTTTTTTGACGACCTCATTTGAAAAAGCCTCATCCCCTAAATCACCTACAATTAAGATGACACGGCCTCCCGCTTTCTCAATATAGTCCTTCGTCTCCTCGGCATCGCGATGTTCACTTAAGTAAACAATGGCGACATTGGCACCTTCCTTCGCAAATAAGACAGAGACTGCTCTTCCGATCCCGCTGTCTCCACCTGTCACAATGGCTGTTTTTCCTGCTAACTTTTTGTCCTGCACCTCACGATCAAAGACAGGTCTAGGGTTCATTTTATATTCAAGACCCGGCCGTTCATTTTGGTGCTGAGGCGGCAATGTTTTCTTCGGCTGCTTTGTTGACACGGTAGTCCACTCCTTCCTTTTATCTTGTTTATTTTTATGTGCTGGCTCCTTTTTTATGTATGACGCCCTTGTTTCCTTTCAGATGTATGATTTTCATTATTGTGGAAAAATTATACACAACAAGTTAAGTGGAGGCGACAACATGGAACAAGAACATAAAGGAATGGAAGAGGCAAAATCGTTATGGCTGTCGGACAGCCGGAAGCATTCTTTTTCTTCTGTCAATGAAGATCTCACAGCAGATGTGATCATTGTCGGCGGCGGTATTACCGGTATCGCTGCGGCCTTTGAAATGACAGAGCGAGGATTAGATGTGATCATCATTGATGCCGAACAATTGCTGCAAGGCACGACCGGACACACAACGGCTAAAATCACCTCACAGCATGATGTGTACTATTATGAGCTGATACAGCAGATTGGCATGCCAAAAGCACGTTTGTATGTAGAAGCAAACGAAAAAGCAAAAGACCTCATTCAAGCTCGTATCAAAGAGCACGACATCGATTGTCAGCTAGAGATAAAAAATGCGTACCTTTATACAAAGGAAGAAAGCGGTGTAAAAAAGTTAAAGAAGGAATTAGATGCCTACAAACAGCTTGGTATTGACCGGGAATGGAAAACAGAGCTTCCTTTTGACGCTGACATCAAAGCAGCCCTTGCGATGACGAATCAGGCACAGTTTCATCCCCTTCATTATCTCAATGCGCTAATTGACAAGCTCCTCGAGCGAGGTGTACGTATCTTTGAACAAACAACCGCTGTTGATGTAAAAGAAGGGAACCGGCCTGCTGTCGTCACAAAAAACGGACATCATCTGACAGGGCGCTACATCATTTCATGCTCACACTTTCCTTTTTATGATGGGAAAGGACTTTACTTCACCCGAATTCATCCAGAACAATCCTATGTCGTAGCAGCCAAAACGACGAAGCCTCTCCCAGACGGGATGTACCTCGGAATTGATCAGCCTGCTCACTCTTTAAGAACGTCAGAATGGCACGGCGAGGAAGTTGTCCTCATCGGAGGAGAAGGTCATAAAACAGGACAAGGCGGAGATGAATCCGCTCACTATGAAGGACTAGAAACGTTTGGAGACGCCACCCTTGGAATTGAAGAAGTGCTGTATCGCTGGTCGACACACGATATGGTCACAATGGATCAAATCCCTTACATTGGCCGCCTGACCAAACACCACCAGAATATCTTTGTAGCGACCGGCTTTAGAAAATGGGGCATGACCACAAGCCACGTGGCTGCTACTCTTATCGGTGATTTAATTGAAGGAAAATCGAATCCATACGAATCAATTTTTACGCCATCAAGACCTGTTACTGACTCTTTCGTCAAAGATTTCATAAAAGAAAATACCAATGTCGCTGCCAAGCTGATCAGTGGTAAATTCAAACGAACTGATCAAACAATCGATGATTTACAACCAGGCGAGGGCGGCATTATCTCGTATGAACATAAAAAGTGCGGCGCCTATAAATCAGAGGATGGAAATGTCTTTCTTGTCGATACCACGTGTACACACCTAGGCTGCGAAGTCGCTTGGAATAATAGTGACCGCACTTGGGATTGCCCGTGTCACGGTTCACGTTTTTCTATTACTGGAGAAGTAGTAGAAGGCCCTGCTAAAAAACCACTAAAAAGGTCGTATAAAGAACAGTAAAATTTCACTCTTCCCCTTTAAAAAATCCAATATTATCCGATAAAAAACATAAAGTCTGATATTTGTGATGATTATGGGGGGACAAACACATTGTTATTTAAAAAAGAACCGAAAAGAAAAAACACTGCTTTTTTCACAGAGCAGGATGATGGGATAAAACGAATCAATTTCTCGAACAATACGGACATCGCTAAACAAATCAAAATGATCGACCTGACGCAGCATGACCTATTGATATTAAAGCAGCTCAATTCAATTGTTCAGGATGATATTGCACATATCGTTGATAAATTTTATAAAAATTTAGAAGTCGAGTCTTCCTTGATGCATATCATTCAAGACAATAGTTCTGTCGATCGTTTGAAAAAAACACTCCGCATTCATATTAGCGAAATGTTTGCAGGTGTGATTGACGAAAACTATGTGGCAAAACGCATTAAAATTGCGCAAGTTCATTTACGGATTGGCCTCCAGCCTAAATGGTACATGGCCGCATTCCAAGACCTTCTGCTATCAATTATGGATTTATTCGCTAACCATATCCAAGATTTCAAAGAATATCAGACAGCAGTCAAAGCGACAACGAAAATTTTAAATTTAGAGCAGCAGCTTGTCCTAGATACATTCCAAAATGAATATTCTAAAATTCGTGATGAAGCAGAAGAGCAGCAGCAGGAGCTTCATACAAAAATCACGGAAACTTCAAATTCGCTTGCTTCTCTCTTCTCAAACACAACAAGTGCAGTTGACAAGCTTGTCTCAAAATCGGATGAGATGGCGGACATGTCACAAGCTGGAACACAAATTTCAGCACAGGTTGAAGAAAAATCAATCGGCGGTAAAAAAGAATTAGAAATTCAGCAAACACAAATGAATCAAATTGACGGCAGCATGACAAAAATTGAAACAGAAATTAAGCGCCTTGAAGAAATCGCTAAACAAATTGAACAAATCTTTGGGATCGTTACAGGTATTGCAGAGCAGACGAACTTGTTATCTTTAAATGCCTCAATCGAATCTGCACGAGCAGGTGAACACGGAAAAGGCTTTGCTGTCGTTGCAAACGAGGTGCGCAAATTATCAGAGGACACAAAGAAAACGGTTTCAACTGTATCTGAACTCGTTAACAATACCAATTCACAAATCGCCATTGTGTCCCAGCATATTGCGGACGTGAACTTACTTGTGACAGACAGTAAAGAAAAAATGACTCAAATCAATTCACTCTTTGATGATATCGTCAGCAGCATGAACTTAAGCAAAAACCAAAACGGAAAAATTGAAATTGACCTTCAGACCTTCCTTAACGAATTGAAGGAAGTCAAACAAACGGTGTCTCAAGTCGCAAGCTCCGTCGAATCCTTAACTAGCCTGACAAATCGCTAATACAGCCTTTTTTCTTCTGCTTTAGTATAATAGAAGAAAAGATAGAAAAGGCGGGATTTGATTGACAACAATTTGCCTAGTCAGACACGGGGAAACAGATTGGAATGCAGCGAAACGAATTCAAGGACGAACAGATATCCCTTTAAACGACAAAGGTAAATGGCAGGCTGAACAAACTGGACTTTACTTAAAGGATGTCCATTGGGATGTTGTCATTTCCAGTCCACTAACAAGGGCAAAAGAAACGGCACACTTGATTTTAAATCATGTCCATGCCCCACTTGTCATCATGGATGATTTCATTGAACGAGATTACGGTGACGCTGAAGGCATGTCGTTTGAGGAACGTTCAAAGCTGTTTCCAGATAAACAGTATCCCAATATGGAACCACTTGAGACGATTCAAAACCGAATGTTAGAAGGTATTGAGAAAGTCAGAGCCGCCTATCCAGATCAACATGTCTTGATCGTAGCTCACGGCGCTGCTATCCATGCTTTACTCACCACTTTGGCTGATGAACATATGGGTCTACAGAACACGAGACTTGTCAATGCTTGCTTAAATTATGTGGAATGGTCAGATGGTAAATGGAAGGTTCGTGATTACAATGTGGTCAGCCATTTAACTCAATCCACCCCTTCTTAAAGAGCCTGTTATCTTAGCAGGTTCTTTTTTATGACAAAAACAATGATAAAATAATATTTTTTTATATCGAAATTCGAAATAGATGCTAGACGATTCTACCTATTTTATGGCTTTTCGGGTATCGAATATTTAACCGGAAATAGATCATGAGAAAAAAAGCACACTCCCTTTTTAATAGATCATCGCTGAAATGATAGAATAAACATATTTTACCACCAGTTCCAAGTGACTTAATTCCCCAATTTTCGCTAGGACTTTCACAAAAATTCAGGTCTACTCTTATTTGCCTACTTCCCTTAAACTGAATATACAGAATAATCAAACGGATCATTCTATTAGACTACGGATGATTATTCTGAAATAAGAAAAAAGGGATGTGGAATGTGCGTGAAAAAGAAAAATGTGATGACAAGTGTTTTATTGGCTGTCCCTCTTCTGTTTTCAGCAGGGTTTGGAGGATCCATGGCAAATGCCGAGACGGTCTCCAAAACAGATAGTGAAAAAAGCTATATTGTTGGTTTTAAAGCCTCTGCCACCACAAACAGCTCTAAGAAACAAGCTGTCATTCAAAATGGTGGAAAACTAGAAAAACAATACCGCCTCATTAATGCTGCACAAGTGAAAATGTCCGAACAAGCCGCCAAAAAACTTGAACATGACCCTAGCATTGCTTACGTAGAAGAAGACCATAAAGCAGAAGCATATGCACAAACCGTCCCTTATGGAATCCCTCAAATCAAAGCTCCAGCTGTACACGCTCAAGGTTATAAAGGTGCTAATGTCAAAGTAGCTGTCCTTGATACTGGAATCCACGCTGCACACCCTGATTTAAATGTTGCAGGCGGTGCGAGCTTCGTCCCTTCAGAGCCAAATGCCACCCAAGACTTTCAATCACATGGAACTCACGTAGCTGGAACCATTGCTGCCCTTGATAACACAATTGGTGTACTCGGGGTCGCTCCAAGCGCTTCCCTATATGCTGTAAAAGTATTAGACCGTTATGGCGACGGACAATACAGCTGGATTATTAGCGGTATTGAATGGGCTGTAGCCAATAATATGGATGTCATCAATATGAGCTTAGGCGGACCAAGCGGTTCAACTGCGCTTAAAAATGCCGTCGATACAGCGAATAACCGTGGAGTCGTTGTTGTGGCAGCAGCAGGTAATTCTGGCTCTAGCGGCTCTAGCAGTACAGTTGGCTATCCAGCAAAATACGATTCTACAATTGCTGTTGCCAATGTAAACAGTAACAATGTCAGAAACTCATCTTCTAGCGCAGGTCCTGAATTAGATGTTTCTGCACCTGGTACTTCTATTTTAAGTACAGTGCCAAGCAGTGGATACACTTCTTATACTGGAACATCTATGGCGTCTCCTCATGTAGCAGGAGCAGCAGCGCTTATTCTTTCTAAAAACCCGAACCTAACAAATTCACAGGTTCGCCAGCGCTTAGAAAATACAGCGACACCGCTTGGTGACTCATTCTATTATGGAAAAGGGTTAATCAACGTTCAAGCGGCTTCTAACTAACCAAGTGTGATAAATAAAATCCGGCTGATCCAGCCGGATTTTATTTATTACTGCTTTTTAGGCGGCTTCTCTTTTTCCGCCGCTTTTTCCATATCCATGATTCTCTCCATCATGGTTGGGTGTCCATAACGGAAAATCTTCACTAGAAACGGTGGATTCACCTGGGACAATCCTGATTTTGCAAGTTTTTGAAAAGACGTTACGCCCGCCTCCCCGTCTTTTGTCATGTTCACCGCATATTCATCGGCTGCCCGTTCTTGATGCCTTGACACTGCATTTGTAAAAGGTGAAGCTGCAAATGACAGCATCGATACGATGATTAAAAGAAGCGGAAGAGCAGCAATGTCGTGTGACACCTTCAGACGAAATGTGGCTGCCCCTTTTTGATAAAGATAAAAATAAAGACGATCGATCGCAAATAATCCGGCCAATGACAGCACTAAATATCCTGCTAATCCAATATAAACATGTTTCATGACGTAATGTCCCATTTCATGCGCCATGATAAATAAAATTTCGCGGTCTTTCAGCTTTTGCAGTGTTGTGTCCCATAAGACAATACGCTTATTTTCACCAATTCCTGTGACATAAGCGTTCATCGTGTTCGTTTTCTCAGACATATTGACCTCATACACATGATCTGCCGGAATATGCGCTTTGTCTGCAAGCGTTAATATCTTCTTCTCAAGCGCTTGATCCTTTAGTGGATAAAAATTGTTATATAACGGATCAATGACGACCGGCTGTATAAAGAAGAGAAACAGCGTAACTGGGACTGTCAAACACCACGCATACAGCCACCAGCGTTTTCTTCTCTTTTGAATCAGCCAAAAAAACACAATTGCACAAAGGGCAAGGAGCGGATATTGAATCCAAAAATCCAGTGTTTGATCTTTCAACCAACTTGCCGTACTTTGTGCAGATACTCCGTAGTGCAAAGACAGCTGATAGCCAATCCACTTCATTGGGAATGAAATGAGCATTGTTAGAAGCGACAGCACAAACACGTACACAAGTTTGCTTAAAAACGTGAAACGAGCTGCTGACAGGCTCCAGTCTGCTATTTTCCGTGAAAACCCTGAAATGAGCAAAAGGAAAAAGACATACCAATCTAATGGGATGGTTATGAAATACAGCAGGTTCCGTATGTTCGAGAAATTCTCGCTGATCGCAAGCTCATGACTTGTCATAAAAGTATGCGGATCTGCACTTGTCCCTTTTACACTTTCAGGTACCGATGAATCCCCCATTAGAAACAAATATGAATAAATAAAAAGACCGTACAATATGTATGCTACCGTTGCAAGAGCTACCCATTTACGTACTCGCACAGGTCAGCCTCCTTTCCATTCCTCTCTCTATTCTAATCACTCTTTTTTTCGTTTAGAACCTGTCTCATGTGGCTCCATCATAGCATGCCCCATCTGAAAAAGCTTTCGCGAAAAAAATGATTATGCGACTTAAAAATCGGAGAAGCTACATGTATAACAGTGAGTTGGAGGATCAAAATGAAGAAAATCCTTGCAGGAGTTGTGATTTTGGGACTTTTATTCATCACCTTCTTTTATGTGTTCAGCCGGACGAGCGAAATCTTTGATGAGAATCGAGCAGAAAAATTGCTGCTCTCGCCTGCGAATGAATCCATCTCGTATGAAATAGATGATAAGGACACAGCAGAAGATCTAATTGAAGAATTAAATAAAGGCAGACAAACAAGCAATCATCTCAAGAAAAATTTAAAAAAGCCCGATTATATCGCCAAAGTGATGTTCGGACGAACAAACGGCACCACCTTTCAGCTTTGGACCGGCCGATCACAAGTCGTTTTTTTAGTTGATGGAACATTTTATGAACTGAATCAAAAACAGTCGAAATCTTTTCAGAAACAGTTAAAAGAAGCCATTCAAAAGAGCTAAAATGATCTTTTTATCCCTTTGTCTTCTTTCGGCGTGAGATGCGAGGATTTGTCTACATGCTAAGGGAGCCTCCTCATCAGAGACTCCCTTTTTTTATTTACTTTCTTCTGCTTGATACTTTTCCTTTAGCGCTCTTCTTAAAATTTTACCTGTTGTGTTTTTAGGAATATCATCTATGAAATGGATCGTTTGGGGCTGCTTATATTTCGCTAAATAGCGTGAACAATGTGTAATGATGTCTTCTTGATTGATGTGAGCATGTTTCTTAGGGGAAATGTAACAGACGACTGCCTCTCCTGTGTTTGGATCTGGCACACCGATGACAACGGCTTCTGCTACAGCTTCATGTTGATAAAGTACCTCTTCTACTTCTCTTGGATACACATTATAACCGCCAACAAGAATCATATCCTTTTTCCGGTCGACAATATAAATATATCCTTCTTCATCTCTTCTTGCCAAATCGCCAGTATACAGCCAGCCGTCTCTTAGTGCAGCTTCCGTATCTTCTGGCATTTGATAATAACCTTTCATGATGTTTGGCCCTTTTGCTATCAGCTCTCCGACTTCATTTGGACCAACTTCTTCTCCTAGTTCATTCACTATTTTATTCTTCACATTCATAATGTCAGTCCCGACAGAACCTGGTTTTCTTTTTCCGTCAAGAGGATTAAATGCAGTCACTGGTGATGCCTCTGATAATCCATAACCCTCAAGGACCGTAACACCGAACTTTTTCTCAAAGCCATGAAGTAAGGCAACAGGCATCGAGGCACCGCCTGATATACAGATCCTCACAGATGCCATCGCTTTATCATGCCCCTCCTGGCGGTACAAATAGTTATACATGGTGGGCACACCAACAAATAGCGTTGGCTTCTCTTTTTCCATCATGCGCAAAAGCTCTGATGGGCTGAAATGCGGCAAGACATAAATCGTCGCACCATGAATCAACGGTGCATTCATGCAGACTGTTAAACAAAAAACATGGAACATTGGCAAAGCGGCAATGACCTTGTCCTTTTTATCAATCGATAAATACTCAGCGACATCTCTAGCATTTGAATAAAGGTTGAAATGAGTCAGCATTGCACCTTTTGGTTTTCCTGTCGTGCCAGATGTAAATAAAATAACAGCGGTATCATCTGGCTGAATGGAAGGATGTACATTCTCATTCGCAACACCTGACACAAGCTTTCCAAAGAAAACAAGTCGATCAGATACTTCCTTGAAGCTTGATCTGCACGCCGATTCATTTTCTGCACAAATGATGACTCTTTCAATGGACGGAAGCTGCTCATACACCTGCTCGTACACTGGCAGAAGCTGTTCAGGCGCCACAATACCTTTTACATCGCCTGTGATGAGCATATACCCAATTTCACTAGGTGTATATGTTGGGTTAATAGGTACTACGACAAGCCCTGCCTTTAATGCGCCAAAAAAAGAAATGACAAAATGCGGTGAATTTCCTAAAATAAGCGCGATATGATCCCCAGCTTGAAACCCTTCGTTGACTAATCCATCTGCAAAACGCTCAATACTTGTCATCAGCTCTCGATAGGTCCACTTCTTTCCTTCATAGATCAGTGCGATATTTTCTCCCTTCGTCATCGCCGTCTGCTGAAGATTTTTGATCAAATCCATTCTCCCACCCCTTACATGTCATCAATGAATGAATAACCATTCATTTTATGGCCGAACATTCCTCCTTTCTATTATAATAGACAATCGAAAAAATCCACAAGATCAAATGTAAATCGCTTTCATTTCCTTCAATCAAAAAAGCACCGCTATCTCTAGCCGTGCTTTCACGCGATTAATAAATCAAATCAAGAAAATCCTCTTTTGATACATTGCCGAAATAGTGGCGCATATCCATATCTTCTAAGACGTCACTGATCGTTTTACGATCATATTGCTGCCCAATGAGCCGCTTCTCAATATCAGCAATATCCCCTACGCCAAAGAAATCACCAAAGATTTTGCAATCCTGGATCATCCCTTTTTTCACTTCTAATCGCAAATCAATGGAGCCTGCAGGGAATCTCTTAGAATGCTGTAAATTAAATTTCGGTGAACGGCCATAGTTCCATTCCCATTTTTGATAGCGATCTCGGGAAATCTCGTGAATCTTTTCCCAATCCTTTTCGGTCAGGCGATATTGAGGCACGTCCCCATTTGTATCAAAAATGTAGCTTAAAAGAATTTTTCTAAACTCTTCTGTTGTCATTTTTTGATCCATCAATTCACTGATATTGGCAACCCTGCTTCTAATCGATTTGATGCCTTTTGATTCTATCTTTTCTTTTTTCACATTTAGAGCCGAAACGACATGTTCAATTTCTGAATCAAATAGCAGCGTGCCATGGCTGAAAATACGTCCTCTTGTTGCAAACTGGGCATTTCCAGAAATTTTACGTCCATCTGCCATGATGTCATTTCTGCCGCTCAATTCAGCTTTAACACCTAGCTTTTCAAGCGCTTTGATGACCGGCTCTGTGAACTTTTTAAAGTTATGGAAGCTGTCCCCATCATCTTTTGTGATAAAGCTGAAGTTTAAGTTTCCTTTGTCATGGTAAACTGCACCACCGCCAGATAAGCGGCGCACGACTTTGATTCCGTTGTCTTCCACATACTTCGTGTTGATTTCTTCTATTGTATTTTGGTTCTTTCCAATAATGATTGACGGCTGATTGATGTAAAACAGCAAATACGTTTCTTCTGGATCTAAATATTTTAAGCAATATTCTTCAATTGCCAAGTTAATCATTGGATCATAATGTTGTTCGTTATCGATAAACAGCATCTCTATCTTCCTTCCTTGTTCCATCTAAGCCCTGAATGGGCAAGCTGTATATTGCCAGTATATAACGCCTGTGCTTCATTGACTAGGTCTTTATGACGACCAAAATGGGGCAGATGGGTGATGATGAGTTCCCCAACATTTGCTTCCTTTGCAATCTTCCCTACCTCTGTACTGTTCATATGTCCAGCACCTGATCCATCCTGTCCAGCGTAAAAATTGCTTTCGGCTATGAGCAGATCTGCTCCCTTGCTAAAAGGAATAAATGCCTCCTGATAGCTTGAGTCTGCTGTATACACGACCACAGCATCCTCTGCCTGAATTCTCATAGCATAGCATTCTGCCGGATGAACCGTTTTCAAAAAATCTATTTGAAAGGGTCCAAGCTGAATCCCTTCTTCTGGCTGATAAGGCTTTGCCTTTGTATGTACATCATCAGAAAGCCGTCCAAACGCTTCTTGATCACCAGTATGTCCATAGATCGGAAGCGGGCCGCTGCTTTTTCCTAAATGATATCCCACTAGCTTCGCATATTGGAGTGGTCCGATATCTGCAATATGATCGTGGTGATAATGAGAAAGGAGAACAGCATCTAGTTCTTCTATATCAATGTATTGCTGAAGCTTTGAAAGAACACCGCTTCCGCAGTCTACAAGAAGCCTGAAGCCATTTGATTCAAAAAGGTAGCCTGATGTCGCTTCACCTGCTGCCGGAAACCCTCCATAGCATCCAATTACGGTTAATTTCATCGTCATTTTTCCCTCCTTTTCTAAAAATCCCCTTCTTACAATATACCCATTTTTCATGGAAAAAGCATTCTTCTTGCCTATTGTTACAAAACAGATTGACAATTATTAATCTGTTATAATACAATGATAGCAACAAAACGTATTGGAGGATGACAAATGCTAGGAAAAATCACAGAGTTTTTTAGAAATTTGCCTTCAAAGAAATGCACAAAATGTGGAAATGATTTAATGGAACAGCACGAGTGTTACGGTAATGAATGTGAGGAATGCTCACAAGTAAGTTATCTTAAATAAGGAAATAAATTGAATAAAAAAGCACTTTTTCCCTCCTCCGTCAGTTGGAGTCAAAAGTGCTTTTTATTTTTTCTGAAAAATAGGTAAAAAGGTAAAACCCTTGTCACAAAAGGGTTTTTTGGTATTTTTATATGATGAGTTTTAGTTCTGAAGACACTTTTTATTGACTAAAAACAATGAAGGAGGTTCTAAATGTCTATTTTTTCTAACAATTTTGTATTTTCTTAATATAATTTTATCGTGGACGAACCTCTTTAATTTTAGTTATACTTTAATTCATATATTAAAACTTAATATGATGGGAATATTCCTTTAATGAATATGTTAGGGAGGAAATCTATGAAAAAATTAAAATTTGGATTGGCTACTCAAATCCTAATCGGTCTTATTCTCGGTGTCGTTGTTGGGGCAATCTTTTTCGGTAACCCAGGAGTCGAGACATACTTAAAACCAATTGGAGACTTCTTCTTAAGACTCATTAAGATGATTGTCATACCAATTGTCGTATCCAGCTTAATTTTAGGTGTTGCAGGTGCGGGTGATGGTAAAAAAGTAGGGAAACTAGGTTTTAGAACCATTCTTTATTTTGAAATTATCACAACATTTGCGATTATCCTTGGCCTTGTCCTAGCAAACTTTGTACAGCCTGGTGCAGGCGTTGACTTTGGACATGCGGAAAAACAAGATATTAGCCAGTATGTTGAAACGGAAAAAGAGCAAAGCAGCAAATCAGTTGCTGATACGTTCCTTCATATCGTTCCAACGAACTTCTTCCAATCATTGGCGGAAGGTGATTTGCTTGCGATTATTTTCTTCACTGTGCTGTTTGCACTTGGCGTTTCAGCGATTGGGGAACGCGGTAAACCAGTGCTCGCCTTCTTCGAGGGTGTATCACATGCCATGTTCCATGTCGTTAATGTTGTGATGAAAGCTGCACCATTTGGTGTATTCGCACTCATTGGTGTGACCGTATCAAAATTTGGTCTTGAATCTCTTATTTCATTAGGTAAGCTTGTAGGTCTTGTTTATTTTGCGCTCGCTCTCTTCCTTATCGTTGTATTCGGAATTATCGGAAAGATGATTGGCGTCAATATTTTCAGATTTCTTGCTTACATGAAAGACGAAATGCTTCTTGCCTTTAGTACATCCAGCTCTGAAACAGTTTTACCAAGAGTCATGGATAAAATGGAACGCATCGGATGTCCAAAAGGAATTGTTTCGTTCGTTATCCCAATCGGTTATACGTTTAACCTGGATGGCTCCGTCTTGTATCAAGCCATTGCTGCGCTTTTCCTTGCACAGGTATATGGCATTGACCTCACGATCGTCCAGCAGCTTACACTTGTTCTTGTACTGATGGTAACATCTAAAGGAATGGCTGCCGTTCCTGGTACTTCATTTGTTGTATTACTCGCGACATTAGGAACGATCGGTGTACCTGCTGAAGGTCTTGCATTTATTGCAGGTGTGGACCGTATCATGGATATGGCACGGACTGTTGTGAACTTAACAGGAAATGCACTTGCAGCTGTTGTGATGTCTAAATGGGAAGGGCAGTATGACCCTGAAAAAGGACATCGCGTGATGACAGGACAAGAGGTACCCGAGCCAACACAGCTTTCAAGCTAATGAAAAAGAACCCCATCTATCGGGGTTCTTTTTTTATGCTGTGATTAATGGTGATTGAACATAGTGATAAAGAAGATCTGCAGTATGGACAAGTGAATCTTCATGTGTTCTTTCAAAGGCATGCGAGGAATCTATACCAGGACCAATCAGTCCATGAATGATATCATGCCCTGCTCTAATGGCTGCTGATGCATCAGAGCCGTAATAAGGGTAAATATCAAGGCGGTAATCAATGTTGTGCTCTTCTGCTAATGCAGCTAAATGCTTGCGTAATCCATAGTGATAAGGGCCGCTCGAATCCTTTACACAAATCGATACACTGTATTCATCTGTTGACTGACCGTCACCAATCGCGCCCATATCTACAGCTAGATATTCCACCGTTTCTTCTGGAATATTCGAGTTCCCGCCGTAGCCAATTTCTTCATTATTAGAAATTAAGAAGTGCGTCGTATGCGGCAATGTGATATTTTCCTTTTGAATTCTGTGGATGAGCCGCAAAAGTAGCGCCACACTTGCCTTATCATCCAGATGTCTTGATTTAATAAAACCTGAAGACGTCACTTCCACTCTCGGATCAAATGAGATAAAGTCCCCTACTTGAATGCCAAGTGCTTTGACATCGTCTGCATCTTTCACCTTTTCATCGAGACGAATCTCCATATTTTCTTGGTTTCGTTTCGCTTTTCCAGCATCCGCATAGACGTGCACGGATGTTTGATGCATAAGAATGGTCCCTGTGTATGTATGGCCTGATGCTGTTTCAATTTCACAATATTCGCCTTCAATTGAGTTATACTGAAAGCCTCCAATAAGTGCTAGACGAAGCCGTCCATTTGATTTAATTTCCTTAACCATCGCACCGAGCGTATCGACATGCGCTGTCAGCATGCGGTGTTCTTTGTCATCTGTTCCTTTAATGGTGGCAATTAATCCGCCTTTTCGATTTCGTTTTGTCTCAATGTTCAAATCTTGTAAAAAACCTTCAACAAAGCCGATCACTTTTTCTGTATTTCCTGATGGACTTGGGATTGATACAAGCTTTTGAATCAGCTGAACGGTTTCATTTACTTCAGTAGTCATTCGGCATTTCCTCCTTTGTCTGAAAGCAATTCCTTCCATGTATGCCTTTTTCAGCATCTCTTCTTAAAATATATCGCTTCAGGTTCGAGATGTCTAATTTCAAATGAAAAATCCTTCCTCTATTAAAGAGAAAGGATTCATGGATTAAGCTTCGTCCTGTTTCATTTTTCTTATGTTCCAAGCAAAGTATGCTGTTGTTGCCGCCATCATGATGATCGCAACTGTTCCAAGGATCGCTGCTTGGTGCCATAAATAGCTGTCATCACCGCTTGCAATGATCGTTCTAAATCCGTTGATTGTATACGTCATTGGAAGCAGACTGTGAATGACTTGGAAGAATTTCGGCACAAGCTCAAGCGGGAATGTACCAGCACTTGCTGCGAGCTGAAGAACCAAGATAATAACAGCAATGAAGCGTCCTGGGTTCCCCATTGTTGTCGCCAGCAGCTGAATGATCGCTAAGAATGTCAGACTGACGATAATCGCAAAGAGATAGAAGCGCCAGAGGCTTTCCACCTCAAGACCGAGCCCAAAGATGAGCAAGGAGCTTGCAATAACTGCTTGTAGGATACCGACAAAAAAGAGCACACTATATTTGCTGAAAAACCATTCAAACGCATTTCTAGGGCGTCCAGCAGGGTCTTTCATTGGGAAGACAACGGTGAGCATGAGAGCCCCTACAAAGAGTCCCATCGATAAAATATAAGGTGTGAGTCCTGTACCATAATTATCAATCTTTTTCGCTGTATCATTTTCTGTTTTCACGGGACTCGCAATCATATTGTAATTGTCTTGACCCGCATCAATTTCTCCTGTTTCATCAGCGGCGCTTTTTAATTTATCGGACAGCTTACCTGTTCCGCTCTTTAAATCTCCCAATCCTTTATCGAGTGATTTTGAGCCTTCAGCAAGCTTAGATGTGTTGCTTTGGATATTCGTTGAACCACTTTCCAGCTTATTTAACGCTGCGCTTAGCTGGCTTGAACCATTTGCAAGCTTATCTGCACCGCTTTTCGCTGTATCAAGCTTTCCATTTGCTGTCTGCAGACCATCTTGTAATTGGCCTTGACCTGTTTGAAGCTTCAGTGCACCTTGATACAATTTATTCGTACCAGATGTCATTTGATCAATCGCATTTTGTATCGCGACTGTAGATGTGTACAGCTGTTCTGTTTTCTGTGGCAGCTGTTTGACTTGCTGCAGCTGAGCTTTTGCAGAAGCAACCGCAGATTGAACCTCACTTGCATCAGGCAGTTCCTGCAAGGCCGCTAAGCTTTGTTCAAGTCCAGACAGATCAGGGAGTTCGATTTTAGGCAGACTGTCAAGCTGATCCATTGCCGCCTTTTTCTCTTCATCTGTCATTGAGCTGTTTTGGATAATGCTTTTTACTTTAGCATCTCGATTCGATAACGCTTCTTTTAATGAAGCAAGTTTTGTACTAAACGTTTTTGCGTCTTTTTTCACCTGATCGAGTTTAGGCGCCATCTTTTCAAGATTCGCTAATTCTGGTGATGACAAGACTTTTTCTACTGCTTCAATTTTTTCTGAAAAGGATTGTGCTTTGTTGTTTAGCTGCTCAATGCCCGCTGTGAATTGCGGCATTTTAGAAGCGAGCTGCTGATGGCCTTCCCGGCTTGTGTTTAACCCTTCAGTCAATGTATCAATTCCTGAACCAAGCTCTCCAAATTTCTGATCGATGGTTTGATAGCCTGTTAAGAGCTGGCCAAGTCCGCTGTCAAGAGATTGTATCCCTGTGTTCAGTTCACCCATTTTACCAGCAAACTGATGAACACCTTCGCTATAGGTTAACGTTCCTTCAGCCAATTTTGCTAAATTGTCTTTTAACTTGTTACTGCCATCTTTTGCACTTTTTGTTCCGTCATCAATTTTCTTCGCACCATCGCTTGCTTGATCTAAGCCTTTTGCAATCGTTTTGAAGTTATCAAAAATGACTTCTGCGTAATTTTTTGTGACTTCCTTTGAAACCGAATCTTTTAATTTGATAATGGCATTATTCGCAATTTGTGACGCCGCATAGTTGGCGCCTGGATTCGTATAATATTTCAGATTCGATTTTTTTGGATGTTTATCAAGGACTGTACTTGCATTTTTCGAGAAATCCTTTGGTATTTCCACGACGAGATAATAATCCTCGTTATTTAATCCCTTCACTGCCTTTTCTTCACTGTCGACAAAATTCCATTTGAAATTATCGTTTTTCTTTAATTCCTTCACTAAATCATCGCCGACATGCAGTGTTTTCCCTTCATAATGACTGCCTTCGTCCAAGTTGACCACTGCTACAGGCAATTGATCGACTGTACCATATGGATCCCAGTACGCTTTTAAAAATACGCCACTGTAAATCAGCGGAATAAATAACACAGCGAAAATCGGGATCAGTAGTTTTTTGCTCGTCACAATGTCTTTCCATTGATTCCGAATTAAATTCATTGCTGTTTTCCTCCCATAGATGAATGACTAAATTTAGAATTTGGTCATTTGAACTTAAAAAAAATTATGTTGCGGCTAAAAGTCCTTTGAGTACATAAAGCTCCAGCGACTCGGCCACCTCTTCTTTTGTTAAAGGCTCGTATCGCTTTTCCCAATCAAAAATAAGTGCAATATATAGTTTCACCATCACAAATGCAGTCAATTCAGGATCACATGGCTTAATATCGCCTTTATCAATCGCTTCTTTTACTTTCGTTTTAACATAGCGAATGATCATTTGCTCCATCTTCTCAATCATTTCCTTGACCGCTGATGTGCCAAGCTCCGCATTTTCCTGAAAGATTTTGATTGTGAGCTGGTGGTTTTTTCGAAATTCCAATATTGCAAAGAGTGCTAAATGAAGGTTTTCAGAGAAACTTTTCTCCTCATCCATTGCTTCATCCGCAATTTTCTTCATCTCTATTAAAAGGGATGTGAAAATTTCATCGAACAGCTCTTCTTTGTTTTTGAAAAAGGTATAAATGGTTCCTTTTCCGACGTTGGCCAGCTTCGCCACAAGATCCATTGTGGTGGCTTTATACCCAAATTGAGTAAATGCCTTCGTAGCCCCGTCTAAAATCATTTGTCTCCTATCAACACTCATGATCTCACTCCCAAAATGACTATTTGAACGTTTTGGTCATTAAGTACAGAAAGTAATATACCACATCCTTTTCTCCGGATGCAACAACTTTGTTCACTTTTATGATTCACAACTCTTTTTGAATTATTCGAACACGAAAAACTCCCTTTCCTTGGTAGAAAAGGGAGTTTATTTTATGAAAATAGATAAGATACAGCCTCTGAAATGGCCGCTTTTCCTTGATCAATACAATCAGGGATTCCGACACCTTCAAAAGCAGCACCTGTGATATAAACACCAGGATATGATTGCTTAAACGTTTCTCGCATGTTCGAAATGGCTTTCTGATGACCGACGTGATACTGCGGCATGCTCGTCTTCCAACGAGTCACTGTCGTCAGTTCTGGATCTGCTTTAATATCCATAATTTTCTTCAAATCCTCCAGCACAATGCTGACGATTTGATGGTCTGACTGTTCGACAATTGATTCGTCGCCAGCCTTCCCTACATAAGCACGCAATAGCGTTTTTCCTTTAGGAGCTGTATGCGGCCATTTTTTGTTCGTCCACGTACAGGCTGTAATAGAGAAATCACTGTTTCTTGAGATGACAAAACCAGTGCCGTCATATTCATTATGAACATCCTCTTCTTTAAAACCGAGTGCAACTGTTGCAACAGAAGTAGATGTCATATCATGCAAGTACTCAAGTCCCGCTTCTTTTGGAAACATGGAATAGATCGATTGATGCGGAGTTGTCACAATGGCTGAATCGGCAAAAAGCGTTTGACCGCTGTCTAATTGCACTCCATAGCCCCCATCAGTTTTTTCAATCTGCTTCACTTTTGTCCCTTTATAAACCGTTGTCAGCTTGAGCTTGCTTTCTACTGCTTCAACAAGCGCTTGCAGTCCTTGATTGATCGTTTGGAACTGCCCTTGTTTTTTCGCTGTCACTTGCTGCGCTTTCGCATGCTGCTGTGATTTTTTCATCCCAAGAATCAAACTGCGATGCTTTTGTTCTGTTTGATAAAACTGCGGGAAGGTGGACATTAAGCTGAGGCGGTCAATGTCACCTGCATAAATGCCTGATAGAAGAGGTTCGATTAAATTCTCAACTACTTCATCACCGACACGTCTTCTAAAAAATTCACCGAGCGACTGATCTTCTGTCTGCTTGCTTTTTGGCAGTACGAAATCCATTGCGGCTCTCGCTTTTCCTGCAACTGAAAAAAGACCGGTTGTGATGAATGGGCTGATTTGAGTTGGAATACCCATGACAGCGCCTTTTGGCATCGGGTGAAGGGTTTCATTGACTAGTACATATGCTTGCCCTGTTTCATTATTGACGAGCTGATCCGCGAGACCAACATCCTTCGCCAGCTGCGGTCCACTGACCTTTCTTTCTAAAAATGAATCAGGTCCACGTTCAATGATGTACCCGTCTTTATATAATGTTTGTATTTTTCCACCTAGCCTAGGGCTCGCTTCAATAAGAGATATTTGAATGGGAAGACCTTTTTCTTCGACTTCCTTTTCCAAATAGAAGGCGGCGGCTAAACCAGTGATGCCACCGCCAATGATGACAAGGTGTTTTTGATTGTCATGCATAGGATCGCCTTCTTTTATATAATTACTTGCTTTCGTCAAGCTTCTTTAATACGACAGTTGCGAGAGCATCAATAAATGCTGGTTTCGCATTTGGCATTTCTGGACGATAGTAGGCTGCACCGATTTCATCTGTCACGACTTTACATTCATAATCGTTGTCGTATAACACTTCAAGATGGTCAGCGACAAACCCAACAGGCACATATACGAACGTTTTATAGCCTTTTTGTTCGAATAGATCCCGTGTTAAGTCTTGAACATCTGGTCCAAGCCATGGATCAGGCGTGTTGCCTTCACTTTGCCAGCCAATTTCATAATGTTCAATTCCTGCACCTTCTGCAATCATTTTGGCAGATTGTGCGAGCTGATCAGGATATGGATCTCCTGCTGCAATAATTTTTTCAGGAAGACTGTGTGCAGACACAATGAGTACGGCTGATTCTCTTTCCTCTTCACTCATCGATGCATACGTATCCTTCACTTGTTTCACCCAATAGTCCACAAACTTCGGCTCATCGTACCAGCTTTCCACAGACGTAATCTTCAGATTGCCAAGCTTGTCTGCCTCATCTTGTGCACGCTTGTTATACGATTTCACGCTAAAGGTTGAAAAATGCGGGGCAAGAACAATACTCACTGCTTCTGTGATGCCGTCTTTGTGCATCTCTGCAACTGCATCCTCAATGAATGGTTCAATATGCTTTAAGCCAATGTAGACATGAAATTCAATGTCGTCTTGGATGTCGTTCAAATGATCACACAAACCATTTGCCTGCTGTTCTGTAATTTTTGATAAAGGAGATATACCGCCGATTGCCTTGTAGCGATCCTTCAAATCTTGCAGCATCTCTGGCTCCGGTTTTCTGCCTCTGCGGATATGTGTATAATAACGTTCAATATCTTCTTCTTTATATGGGGTGCCATATGCCATGACAAGAAGTCCCATTTTCTTTTTCTCCACAACCAACACTCCTTCAGATCATTTGAAATAGTTTAGATGGATGATTTTTTATATTTCGCTGAATAATCGTGAATAAAATCTGTCAGCTTCTTTAACGTATCTGGTGAAACATCAGGAAATACCCCATGACCTAAGTTAAAGATAAAGTGATCTGATTTCATTCCTTGATCTAAAATATCTTTTGCTCTTTCTTCAATGACTTCCCAAGGAGCAAGTAAGATGGTTGGATCAAGGTTCCCCTGTAACGTTTTTGTGAGCCCTTCTTTTCTCGCTTCATCTACACTCATACGCCAATCCAGTCCAACCACATCAAGCGGCAGATCGTGCCAGTCTTTCGCTAGATGGCTTGCACCAACTCCATACATGATCATTGGGACATTTTCAGACTTCAGCTCTGTGAAAATTCGCTGCATGACAGGCTTAATGAATGTCCGGTAATCTGCTGCATTTAAAGCGCCAACCCATGAGTCGAAAATTTGAAATGCACTGACCCCGGCTTTTACCTGCGCGCGTATGTACGTGATCGTCATATCAGCTAACTTGTTCATGAGCAGCATCCACGCCTCAGGATCACTGTACATCAGCGCCTTTGTTTTATGATAATTTTTAGATGGACCGCCTTCAATCATATAGCTTGCCATCGTAAATGGTGCGCCAGCAAAACCGATAAGTGGAACATTCAGCTGCTCCTTCGTTAAAAGCTGAATGGTATCAAGCACATATGGCAGGTCTTCTTCAGGATGAAGTTCCCCAAGACGTTCGATATCTGCTTTAGATCGAATCGGTGCATCAATCACAGGTCCAATTCCATTTTTAATTTCTACGTCCACTCCAATAGCCGGAAGCGGGGTCATAATATCTTTATATAAAATAGCAGCATCTACACCATATTGTTCTACAGGAAGTCTTGTTACATAAGCACATAACTCTGGCTGATGCGTAATTTCAAATAGCCCGTATTTTTCTTTAAGGGCACGATATTCAGGCTGTGAGCGTCCTGCCTGTCTCATATACCAAACTGGTACATGGTCTGTTTTTTCCCCTTTACACGCCTTTAAGAACGTGTCATTAAAAACCTTCGTTTTTCCCATTACCTTTCATTCCACCTTTCGCCTTACACTCTCTTTGCATAAGGCTCAAACACTGCTTTTACTATACCGCGTTTTCAAGGCACGGTATACTAAAGCGGCTCAATGTTCAAAAAATCGCCGAATATTAACGTCCAAAAGACTCTGGCTTGACATACGCACTGCCTTCGCCTTCTTCTTGTGTTTGGGTATTATATGGAACAACTTTATACTCTGCGTTTGAAAATACATTGGCATACGGCATTGTATAACTGCCCACGCCTGTCACTGTGTCGATCAGCGTCTCGCCTCCATTTCTCTTTTCATAGATGCGGTATTCAACGCGTTTATCCTCCTGCTTGTCCCAAGACAGCTCTAATGTAAATAATCCTTTGATTTTAAACGCATAGCGGGCTTCAAATCCTGATACTCCCTCTAAATGGATAGGAGATTGAAGCTCTTTTATTCCCTCTGGTTTTTCAAACGTTTCATTGGTGATTTGAGCTGCTGTTAAAATATCTTTAAACAGCTGCACTGGGTATTGACTGCCACCAGTTAAATAGTGGCTGTTATCGGTTTTGTCATACCCCATCCAAATCGCACCCGTTGTACTAGGCGTATAACCGGCAAACCAAGCATCCTTTGTTGCACCTTTCACACCCGAATATGTGGTCGTCCCTGTTTTGCCAGCTAAATCTCCAGCGTATGAACCGCTCTGGGCTGTCCCGCCTTTGACAACTTGCTGAAGCATTCTTGTCATGTTCCATGCATTCTGCACGCTAAACACTCGTTCTTGCTTACCACGATTCTTTTCTACAGTTTCTCCTTCATCATTGGTGATCTTTTGAATAAAGAAAGGCTTTTTATATACGCCTTCATTGGCAAATGTATGGAAGGCTCCAGCGATCTGTAATGGCGAAACTCCTTTTTCTAAACCACCAAGCGCAATAGCTAAGCCTTTATCAGAGATATCTATCCCCATTTTCTCGAGATATGACTTCGACGTATCAATGCCCAGCTGGCTTAACGTCCACACAGCAGCGGTATTTTTACTTTTCATGAGGGCTTCCATCATTGTGACCCGGCCCTCATACTGCCCATCGTAATTCTTAGGTGAGTAGCCGTCATAGCTTTTTTCTTTGTCTTCAAGCAGCGAATAAGGTCTGAATTTTTTCTCCTGCATTGCCGGACCGTACACCGCGATCGGCTTAAAAACAGATCCCGGCTGCCTAACAGCTGTCACCCTGTTATAGCCTCTCGCCTGATATTCTCGTCCTCCAATGGCTGCTTTCACTCCACCAGACTCGTTATCAATAAATACGGCGCTGCCTTCCGGAGAACCGCTTTTTCCCGGGAAATAACGGTTGTTCTTCATCGCATCATATGCAGTTTTTTGCAGATTCATATCAATCGGTACTTTAATGGTATAGCCGCCTTGAAGCAATTGTTCATGTGAAATGGCATACTCTGATTCTGCTTCTTTTATGATGAGATCAACATAGCTGTCCACCCAAGGTGTTTCTGATTTCTTTTTTAAATGAATGCCTAGTGTTCTCCCTTTTGCTTCTACCGTTTCTGTTGAAGACAAATATCCTTGTTCGTTCATTAAATTCAGGATGGTGTCCCGCCTTTGTTTATTTTTATCAGGGTGTAGAACAGGCGAATAAGTAGATGGTGCCTTTGGCATCGCAGCGAGAGTAGCACCTTCGCTGACCGTTAAATCTTTGACATCCTTACTAAAGTAATAATTGGCTGCTGCCTGAATACCATAAACACCATGGCCGAAGTAAAGCTGATTCAAATACATTTCAAGCAGCTTATCCTTGGAATAATCTCTTTCTAAATTAATGGCAATAATGACTTCTTTCGTTTTTCGAAGAAAGGTTTTGTCATTTGTGAGAAAAATATTTTTTGCGAGCTGCTGAGTAATTGTACTGCCGCCCTCTACCTTTCCTCCTGCTAATATATCTCGATAAACCGCCCTTGAAATAGACTGTGCATCAATTCCGTGATGCTCATAAAAACGCTTGTCCTCGACAGCCACAAAGGCTTTTGCTACTTTATCGGGCACCTCTTTTAACGACACAGGGTCCCGATTTTCTGAATACATGCTTGTGAGTTCTTTTCCATTCTGGTCAATGATTTTGGAGGAAGCGTGAAAAACAAGCTTCTTTTCATCTATGACATAATGTCCTAAAAATAAAATCGTCAGATAGCCAATAAATGAGAGTACGATTGTACTTCCTGCAATGACTAATGGAATGATTATCTTCTTTTTCTTCAAATTAGGTCACCTCATTCCTTTATACGGATAGTATGGGATGTATTGCTTCATAATATGTTTTATGGATTGACTGCCAAAGAATTATATATCATTCTTTTGTTATACTATCAAGCAGGAGGCGGTTTAGATGAATTTCTATATTACATATGGAACAGCAGATTTTTTGCATAAAATCGCAAAAAAACACCATCTGGAAAATCTGCTTTATATGGTCGGGAAAGAACAAGCAGCTCTTTTTCATGAAACGGAGGGTGAGACTGTATTTAAAGCCCCTCATGCCTATGATGTGATTTATGCGAAAGGCGAGCTTGTCCAATCTGGTTTCGTCACCTTGAATCATATCCCTGTTAAGCTTGAAAGCAGAGCACTCTTTGAATCCACCTTTCAGAAAAAGACGAACATCTCAGAACATCAGCGCGGCTTCCAAGCTATTCGCGTTTTAAGACCTCAAAAAGATGAAGAAGTTTATTTGATTTTGACACTTTGGGAATCAGAGGACTTATTTCAAGACTTTCAAGAATCAGAAGCATTCTTTCAGCCACACGAGGATACAGGCTCCATTTTCTCTCGTCCGGCTTACCTCACATCCTACCATGCCGTCACAGACAATTAAGGAAGTGCTGCTCTCAGCACTTCTTTTTTTCATGAAAAAAAGCCCAATCGCTGGGCTCTTCATTTTATGAGCTTGATTTCAGCTCGTACCGATGAATGATCGGCTGAAGCACATAGAAATTCAGCAATATCCAACCCAATAAGACTGGCCATTTCAACATAGGTGAAGCACCTTTCAATTGAACGAGCAGCACCAATAGCGGAATCAAACAGATCATGAAAAAACTCATTTTTGAGACAAACGTTTCTTTGATTTGATGCCGGCAGCTTGGACACATCATCATTTTCGTATGTGATAAATGAAACTTTTCGACGAAAGAAAATGTTTTTGAACAATTTGGACAGCTTCCCAACGCTACTCCTCCCTTTCCCTGCTTCATATCAACTTCGACTTTTATGCAAAATGACCTTTTGATACTGACCACGAAATCCTCTTCTGTTGAAAGATTCTAACAATTACCATACAATCAGTAAAAGAGCATGAAGGAGGTTTTCGATTCAATGACAATATCCACTTTACAGAAAAGCATCAATGAACGTCTTGATGAACATTATGAGGAAATGGTTGAAATTAGACGCCATCTCCATATGAATCCTGAACTTTCTTTTCAGGAAGAAGAAACAGCCGCTTTCATCGCCAGCTACTATGATACATTACAAATCCCTACGCGTACTCAGGTGGGCGGTCATGGCGTACTCGCTTTTATCGAAGGAGCTTCTCCGGGGCCAACCATTGCCCTCAGAGCTGATTTTGATGCACTTCCCATCCACGATGAAAAAGATGTACCTTACAAATCAACAAAACCTGGAGTGATGCATGCGTGCGGTCACGATGGGCATACTGCGACACTTCTTGTATTAGCAAAAGTTTTGCATACACATCGTGACCAATTAAAAGGAAAGATCGTCCTCATTCATCAGCATGCGGAAGAATATGCTCCCGGCGGTGCAAAACCAATGATTGAAGACGGCTGTTTAGACGGTGTCGATGTGATATTTGGTACGCACCTTTGGTCTTCAGAGCCTTGTGGCACGATTCTTTATAAAAGCGGAAACTTTATGGCAGCCGCCGATCGTTTCTCTATTCAAGTCCAAGGGAAAGGCGGACACGGTGCCCAGCCTCATTTAACAAAAGATGCCGTACTCATCGGTTCACAAATCGTCGCAAACCTGCAGCAAGTCGTTGCCCGTAAAGTCAATCCGATTGATTCTGCTGTAGTGTCTGTTGGAGGTTTTGTCGCAGAGAATGCCTTTAATGTCATTGCAGATTCAGCTGTTTTAACTGGTACTGCACGATCCTTTGAAGAAAGTGCACGGCATATCATCGAACGAGAAATTGAACAGGTGGTAAAAGGGGTGTGCCAGATGCATGATGCTTCCTACACATATGAATATGTGAGAGGATATCCAGCTGTCAAAAACCACCCGAAGCCTACTGAATATATTGCGGACGTCGCAGAACAGACGGAAGGTGTAACAGAAGTAAAAGAAGCGGAAACCCAAATGGGCGGAGAAGACTTTGCTTACTACCTTCAGCATGTCCCTGGCACCTTCTTCTACACAGGCGCCATGCCGGAAAACAGCCAGGATGTGTATCCACATCATCATCCAAAGTTCGATATCAACGAAAAAGCAATGCCTGTCGCAGCAAAGGTACTCGCTAACGCCGTTCTTTCCTACAATGAATAAAAAAAAGCCGCTGTCCTCAGCGGTTTCAGCGTCCTCAGCGGCTTTTCTAATTCATATCTTTCAATATTCGCAAGTGAAATACATGGCGTGCGACCTCTCCGAGCTGTCCTGTCAGCTGATGATTTGCCACGCCGCCAACAGCGGCTCCGACGACCGGCATTAATTGAAACAGCTTCACAAGATCAATGTAATCTCGATACTCCTGCTGAAAGCTGTACCAATCCATTTCCTCTCGGCTCGTTTCCCAATCATCTATGATCTTCATCATTTTTTGACGATGTGCACTGCTGGAAAAAGCGAGTTGAAATATACAGAGCAAAAAGAGTCTTTCTTCCTTTTGAGATAAATCAAAGCCGTAAATACACGCCAGCTCATAAAGGCATTTCATCTTTATGCTCAGCAGCAGCGGAAAGTCTGCCATTCCGAGGAATAAACCGCCTGCACCTGTTCCAATCCCTTCGACGGCAGCCGCCTTTTGGTAATACTTCACTTTATCCTTTGCCAGTTCATTTCGTTCTACAAGAGATAATTGTTCATCAATCACTGAAAATGAAGTGAAGTGTGATCCTGATACGGTGGATTCAACCATTGTTTTGACTGCACTTGTGATGACTTGATGAAACCTGGCAGGAATTCGGCGGTTCACCTGCTGCTGAACTGCTTTTGAAAACCGTTCGATCTTTGAAGGTTTTCTTAAAAAACGTGTTTGAAAAAGAATGGCTTCTTCATACAACTCCCGTTCAGCTGCATTCATCCGGTCCCCTCCTAGATGTCATCATACGCGCGTTGTAAAAAACATATCTCCACTTATCTCATCTTTTTTAACCTACTTTGTACGTAAGGCTTAAAGAGGACAAGCACAAACGCTACAGAAATGAGAAGGGCAAGTCCGCTTCCCTGCCAGCCTCCTGCTGGAAGTACTGCACAGCTCAGCAATATCGATTGGATGATGAGCACATTACGGACGAGAACAAAAAAGCTTCGATCCTTTTCTTTTTGAGAAACTGGATAAAGTGCCTGTAATGAAAGATGAGCAAAGTGCTTCGTTAAAGGCACAAGCTGTACACCTGTGATAAATACTGTGAACAAGACAAGCAACGCACCCACCCAGTCTGCTGCACCTGTATACAAAATAATCAGGACAAACACGGCCGTTAATCTAAACACCAGACCAAAATAGTCATTTGAGCGTACAAACGCCCTCACATACATATAAGAAAAAGTTTTACGCTGATCGTAAGGAACAAACTTCAACATCCAGTCCATGTATGCTCTTCTTTTCACCTGTTTCTTTAAGTGAGGCACATCGGTGAATAAGTTTGCCAAACGATAAAAGCGCTGCTTCCGTTTTAATTCATCAGAAATATGCAGTTCCCATTGAAAAGGCTGTTTTTTCACTGCATTTGTTAAGTAGACGAGATAGACACCGTAGATAAGATAAAAAACGATTGCAATCACATAGGCTGCCTGTAAGACGGTGTAGATCAACATCATATTTAATAGAAAACGAAGGGCTGCATCGAGCCATCTCACATGTTTTCCTTGAAAATAAGTCATTCTCCATTGAATGGCTGTATTCAAACCCTTTATCAAAATCATTTGCGCCAGTATCAGCACATACCCCGTGATGCCTCCTGAAGACACTGCCGAATAAAGCGGAAGTGCGACAATGGATACAGCAATGAGAGGAAACAGCTGAGAAATAAAGCTAAAGTTAAAAGCTTGTTTTAAGTAAGGCTCCATCTTCCCTTCTAAAGGAAGTAAAAACACGAGATCGGCTTCTTTAATTAACGTACGTACGTATGAGCTTGTAAGTACTAACGAGAAAACAACTGCCATCACCCAGTAGGATGGGAAGTGAGCCGGAATCTGTTTGAGCCAGCTGCTGTACCAGCTTGCTCCGCCTGCAAGGAAAAAAATGAGCACAATGACAAGATGATCGTTGAACATGTATTTTAAGTATTTTCTTGTTTCTTGTATGTGTTCCTCTAATCTTGATTTCCAAATAGTAAGCGTTGTTTTACTCATAGTTTTCTTCCTTTGTTAATTCCAAATAAAGATCATCGAGTGTCGCATCTCTCATATTGAACTGTTCTCTCAGCTCTGCCAGTGTTCCTTTCGCTCTGATTTCCCCTTCGTGCAAAATAATAAAGGAATCACAATAGCGCTCAGCTGTCGCTAAAATATGCGTTGACATCAGGACACTAGCGCCGCTTTTCTTCGCAGCATTCATCCGTTCAAGCAGTGCATTGATCGCAAGAGGATCAAGCCCTAAAAACGGTTCATCGATGATATACAGCTCTGGTTCCACAAGGAATGCACACATAATCATGACCTTCTGCTTCATTCCTTTTGAAAAATGAGCAGGGAACCATTTCAGCCGTTTCTCCATCCGAAATTCTTTCAGCAACGACGGCAGCCGTTCGTCTAATTGTTCCTTCGATAGACCGTAAGCCATCGCTGTCAGCTCTAAATGCTCTTTTAACGTTAATTCTTCATATAAAACAGGTGTCTCAGGAATAAATGTAAATTGTGAACGATACGCCTCTTGGTCGTCTTGAAGGGTTCGTCCATTCAATTCAATGACACCTTTATGCGGTTTCATAAGCCCGATAATATGGCGGATGGTTGTACTTTTTCCCGCCCCGTTTAAGCCAATGAGACCGACGATTTGATTTCTTTCTAATTCAAATGAAATATTTTTTAGAACGGGATTCTTCGTATATCCACCCGTTACATCTTTTACAGTGAGAAGGGACATGAATTCGTTCCTTTCTTTCTTTTTTCCTTTATAGTAACAAAAACGAATGATAATTTGAAATGTTTACCTATAGACGAGTCATGAATAAAAAATAGGCGCTATGGTCATCATAATGTATGTAGAAGAAATGAACTTGATGACCAATAAGTAAATGAGGTGTTTGTTAAAGGCAAAGAACCGCATGACAAGTTGGTTTTTCATCTAAAAACCTTAGCTTCTGTTTTGCTTCACTGATTCTTGATTTTTGTGTCCTATACAATATGTATACGACAAACCAAAACGTCAAATGAGGTGTTTACGGCAGAAATAGCAGGCATATGAATTCTTTATTTCAGTAAATAGAGAATTCAAAAGGCATATCGAATGAAAGCATCAGCATTTCTTCTGCAGGAGCAGGATGAGCGACCAAAGGAGTTCGCTTGTCCTGTTTTCTTTTTTGCTTCTTTTTGTGATACGATAAAGGAAAAATAATGAGGAGTGACATGGCGTGAGCGACTGCATTTTTTGCAAGATCATTGATGGAGACATTCCATGTGCAAAAGTATATGAAGACGAGCATGTATTGGCTTTTCTTGATATCAGCCAAGTAACAAAAGGACATACCCTTGTAATCCCGAAAATACATAAAGAAAATATCTATGAGATGACACCAGAAGTGTCTAACCACTACTTCCAAGCGATTCCGAAAATTGCAAGGGCGATCAAACAGGAATTTGAACCAATCGGGTTAAACCTCCTGAACAACAACGGTGAAAAAGCTGGTCAATCGGTGTTCCATTACCATATGCATATCATTCCGCGCTACGGCAAAGGTGATGGCTTTGGTGCCGTATGGAAATCACATCAAGATCAATACACGTCAGAGGATTTAAAAGACATTTCTTCTGCCATCCACACGCGGCTTACCTCATCTTAACAGATGAGGTTTTTCTTATTTTTGCCCCTTTTCATCGCTTTCACCTCTTAATAGTAAGATATTTTGAACGATTCAAATTTTTTGTCCAAATGCTTCAAATTTGTGATAGGATGGTTTTATCTTTTGATCCATTAACGCGAGAAATAGGGAGAGATTGTGATGAAGCGAACGACAAATTTTAATGCTGGTCCGGCGGCACTGCCGCTAGAAGTGCTTCAAAAAGCACAGGAAGAACTTGTTGATTTTAAACAAACTGGGATGTCTGTGATGGAGCTTTCTCATCGCAGCGGTGAATATGAAGAAGTCCACAATAAAGCAAAAGCGCTTTTGGTGGAACTGATGGACATTCCAGAAGATTATGAAGTCCTCTTTTTACAAGGCGGAGCTAGTCTTCAATTTGCGATGATTCCTATGAACTTCTTACATGAAGGCGAAACAGCTCATTTCATTCAAACAGGCGCATGGTCAGAAAAAGCATTGTCAGAAGCAAAAGGGTTTGGTCAGACATCTGTCTTTGCTTCAAGTGAAGATGACAACTACTCATATATTCCAGAAGTAGATGCTTCCGGTTTAACAGATGGTGCTTACTTACACATCACATCGAACAATACGATCTTCGGCACTCAGTGGAAAACGTTCCCGAACACGTCACTCCCGCTCATTGCGGATATGTCCAGTGATATTCTCAGTAAAAAAATAGACGTTTCTTCATTTGATTTCATCTATGCCGGGGCACAAAAAAACCTAGGTCCATCAGGTATCACGATTGTGATTGCGCGCAAACGTTTATTAGAGAAAGAGAAAAGCAGCACACCAAAAATATTAAAATATTCGACACACGCAAAAGCTAACTCTCTTTATCACACACCACCGACTTTTGCGATTTATATGCTGTCGCTTGTCCTTGAGCATGTTAAACAAGCTGGCGGTGTAGAAGCAGCGGAAAAACGCAATGAACAAAAAGCAGGCATTCTCTACGATACAATTGATCAGAGCGGCGGTTTTTATCAAGGACATGCGCGTGCTGACAGCCGTTCGCATATGAATGTCACCTTTACTCTTCGTGATGATGCACTTACTTCTTCCTTTGTGGAAAAAGCAAAGCAAGAGCAAATGGTTGGACTTGCCGGCCACCGTTCTGTCGGTGGATGCAGAGCATCTATTTACAATGCGGTCTCAATTGAAGACTGCCAAAAGCTTGCGGACTTTATGAAAAAGTTCCAGCAAGAAAATGAGTAAAAAGGCTTTTCTATAGGGAAATAAATTTGTTATAATAACGAGAAATATAAAGTCATGACTCTTGCAATAAATGATGAGCCATATTATTGGAGAGTCCTATAAGAGCTTAGCAGAGGAGAGCATAGAAATGAAAACAAAAGAATTAGTGATTATGTCATTGCTTGCAGCAATGGGAGCTGTTTTGCATACGATTTTCCCGCCCATCTTTTTCGGAATGAAACCTGATATGATGCTGGTCATGATGTTTTTAAGCATCATCCTTTTCCCAAAGGTTCAGCATGTCGTCGTGATTGCGCTAGTGACTGGTGTCATTTCTGCATTAACAACGGGATTCCCAGGCGGACAAATTCCGAATATGATTGATAAACCAGTGACAGCCTTTATCTTCCTAGCCCTTTTCTTATCTTGCTCGAAGATAAAGAACAAAGTTGTGCTGACCGCTGTGTTAACTGCGATTGGAACCATCGTATCCGGCGTGATTTTCTTATCTGCCGCTTTACTGATCACTGGACTGCCAGCTGCATTACCGGCACTTCTTGTGGGCGTCGTCCTGCCAGCAGCCGTGATTAATACCATCGCTATGGTATTTGTCTTCCCAATTGCTCAGTCCATTCTGAGACGTGCAAGAATGATAGAAGTTGCTTAACGAATAACCGAACCTCTTCATGATAGATGAAGAGGTTTTTTTCATGCTTTTATAAAAGAAAAAGGGTCAGCAGCAAAATGAGGAGCGAAATCCCTGCACCTGCCGCACACACAAGTGCTTTTTGCTTTAAGACATGTTTTGGCGGATAAGACCCTGCATACCCAAGCTGTCTTGCATAATGAATAGAACCACCTGTAAAAACGATGACGATACACATAAAAACGAACAGAAAGACAGACAACCTTCTCCCCTCCCTTTTCTTCAAAAGTATGCTAAAATAAAGCAAGCTATGTATGGAAGTTCAATGAAGCTGATCGTCAGCTCAGAGAGAACATGCGAATGTGTAAAATTTGACTAGAGGTGATTTGAATGGCTAGTGGACGTTCTTTATTAACAGGATTATTTGTAGGCGGTCTCCTCGGAGGTGCGGCAGTGCTCCTGACGACTCCCTCTTCTGGCAGAGATGTGCGCGGAAAAGTGAAAGACGGCTATGACAAATTCGAAGATACGCTGACAAAATTAAAAAGAGATGGACAAGCTTTAAAAGAGCAAATTGTGGAAACAGCAAAAGAAAGCGCAGAGGTGATTAAAGAAGTCGGATCTGAATTGCAAACATCGATTCAGCAATGGCGCGAAGAAATCAAACCTCATCAGCAGGACTTACAAAAGGAAATTCAGGAAATTGAGGAAAAGCTCAAACAACTGGAGAAAACCTTACAAAACTAATATACTCACAAAAAAATATTCGTTTACAAAAGTGTGCGGGGTGCGTATCCCGCACTTTTTTTGTTGAAAAAAGGTTATTTTGTCAATGTTTTTCATGACTTTTAAAAATTCTTGAATTTTCAGCTTTATTAATCTTTATTTTATTGGCATAATAGAATTACAAGAAAAAGAGAAGTAGGTGAAATGGATGAATCATTCGGAACAGCCTTTCGATGTAAAAGAAGCACTTTTATTCAGTCAAAGAATGGCCCAATTGAGCAAAGCTCTTTGGAAATCCATTGAAAAGGACTGGCAGCAGTGGATCAAACCGTATAACCTAAATATCAATGAACATCATATTTTGTGGATTGCGTATCAATTAAAAGGAGCTTCAATATCAGAAATTGCAAAGTTTGGCGTCATGCATGTATCAACGGCGTTTAACTTCTCCAAGAAACTGGAGGAACGAGGATTTTTAAAATTTTCTAAAAAGTTAAACGATAAACGCAATACGTATATTGAACTAACGCCAAAAGGCGAAGAGACATTCCATAAACTACTCGAAGATTATGACCCGGCCCGAACTGGTATTGTCAAAGGCGCACAGCCGCTTCATGACATTTACGGAAAGTTCCCTGAGATTTTAGAAATGATGTGTATCATCCGAAACATTTATGGTGAGGATTTCATGGAGATTTTTGAGAAATCGTTTTCAAACATTGAGAAGGACTTTTTGAATGAGCGAGGAAGAGTCAAGAAAAAGACTGAGGAACTTGAAAACTCAGCGGAGGCAGCAGAAAAAGCGGCTAACACAAATCAAATTGTTTAATGATCTTTATAAATTCATTCATTAGCGGCTGAAAGAGCCCTTGATCATGCAAAGCAAATATCGTCTCATGAACATCCAGCTTTTCAATTAACTGTCCCGCAAAGAGCGCAAGGAGATCGTCAAACATGACGTAGCCTTGTGCTTTTTGCTTATCCATTTCCTCTGAAAGCTCAGCACAAATACGCTCAATTTCCTCTGCCTCTTCTTTCGATACACGCTGCCTGATCAATAACGCATAATATGGATAACGGCTCATATCGGTTGCCGTCAATAAAAGTTCCATATAATATTCAAGCTGGCTCATTCGTTCCTCAATACTCATGTACGTTCCCTCTTTCTCTTAGTCCTTCTATTTTAGCCGAAATTACTCATTGACGAAAGAGACGAACCTCCCCCTTCTGTTCTTTTTTCTTGAAAAATCCAAAGTTTCCTCTCTTTATTCCATTTGAAGGCAGCATTTTATTTTTTTTCATCAAAACCATTGATTTTTATCCTCAGGAAGAGTAAATTATCTTGAGATATTCAATTCGATTTTTAGATTGGAAGGATGAAAAATGAATTGTTGGAAGACCATTAATCTTGAAAAGGATTATGGTTATACGAGAATGATGATTTCTGCCATAAGCCTTGCTATCCTTTTTTTCATTATGGCATTTTTATGTTTTCAACTGACTCATCCTGAAACGAGGCTAAGCAGCCATAACGCACCGCTTTTTGCCGTGCTCTTACTTGTGACATTGCTTGTCCACCGTGTGGTTCACTTGATCCCAGTGATGAAAAACAAGAAAAAAATGACGCTATTTATGAAACGAAATTGCTGGCAGCGCGTGCCTAAAAAAGTGATGCTTTTTTCACTTCTCAGCCCGTTTTGTGTCATCTCACCGGTTTACTTTGTATTAGGCGTGGCGTTTCCTATGTACGCACACTATTTTATCATCATCGCAAGTATACATGCAGGCTATTGTTTGCCTGACTTTTTATTTGCATGGAAGCTACTCAAAGCACCTAAATCCTGCATCATCGATCAAGCTCAAGACGAGTTTGATATTTTAGTTGACCAAACTTCCTCATCATGAGGTTTTTAAAGCCAACTTCTATCTTTTTCATAAAAAATTTGGTAATGTAGTATGGGAATAGCATAGAGAGGGGGGATCTCCGATAGTTTTATTTTACTTCATCGTCTTTGCCGCGTTTATTGTGTATTCAATAAACAGGCTTACTAATACATTATGCCTTGTCAGAGAGATTCCTGAAGAACGGCAAGATAAGGTGTTTCGCTTTATCAATGTATCGATACTGATCTTACTTATCTCATCATTTGTTGAAATTACCATTTCCATTTAAGATCAAAGCAAAAGCTGCCAATTTGAGGGCAGCTTTTTGTGTATATTTTAATTAGCAAATCCAAGATGCACCGATGATGATCAATAAGATGAATAATACGACGACTAGTGCAAAACCGCCAGCAAAGACTTCTCCTCCCATGTAAAAACACCTCCTGCCAGTTCTTCCTCTGTTCTAAGCTCAGTGTATGCAGAAAAATAAAAAGCGTTTAGGCACCTGTCATCGTTTGAAAAAAGAACCGCCCTCACGCACGGCAGGACGGCTCCCTTCTGTCACAGCGATTTAATTAGTAAAGATATGCTGCACCAACGATGATCAGCAAAATGAATAGCACGACCAATAAAGCAAACCCATTAGAATATCCTGCTCCCATATAATTCAGCCTCCTTTTTGTGATCACTATATGTGTATGTCGCGCGCAATTTTTTGACTAGACGAATGCCCTTCCATTTGCATTTCTTTTTACAGCATGTCACAATATGTTATGATACAAGCAATGATAAATAAATTGGAAAGATTAGGAGTGTTTTTTGAATGAAAAAAATGGCTTTAGCAGCTGTAACAGCAGTAAGTGTTTTAACTCTTGGCGCATGCAGTAGCGGTGATAAAGATGTAATCGCAACAACAAAATCAGGAGATGTCACAAAAGGTGAACTTTATACAACTCTTAAGAAACAAGCAGGTGGAGATGCTCTAAACCTACTTGTTCAACAAAAGGTTCTTGCTGACAAATACAAAGTATCCGATAAAGAAATTGATAAGAAATTGGAAGAATATAAAAAGACACTTGGTGAAGATCGTTTAAAACAGCTTCAAGATGAATTCGGTAAAGATTACATCAAAGATCAAGTGAAATATGAGCTGCTGACTCAAAAGGCTGCCAAAGCTAACATCAAAATCACTGATAAAGAAGTCAAAGCGTATTACGATGACCTTAAAGGGAAAATCCGCGCAAGCCATATTTTAGTAGCTGATAAGAAAACAGCTGACGAAGTGGAAAAGAAATTAGATAAAGGTGAAAAATGGGATGCCCTTGTCTCTGAATATTCAACTGATACAGCTTCAGCTGCACAAGGCGGCGATGTAGGCTGGTTCGCAAAAGAAGGCCAAATGGACGAGAACTTCAGTAAGGCTGCTTTCAAACTAAAAGTAAATGAAATCAGTAAGCCAGTAAAATCCCAATTCGGCTACCATATCATTAAAAAGACCGAAGAACGCGGTAAATATGATGACATGAAAGCGGACTTGAAAAAAGAATTGCTTGACCAAAAACAAGCAGACACAAATGAAATCCAAAACATCTTAAACAAATTAGTAAAAGATGCTGATGTGAAAGTAAAAGATAAAGAGCTTGAAAAAACGTTCAAAGAAAAATCTGAACAGCCTGCACAAAATCAGCAGACTCAACAGTAATCACAAAAAACCCCTCTGCCATATCGTGCAGAGGGGTTTTTGTATGACCAGATTAAGCAATCGAATGATCTTCATGTGCCGCAGTATCCTGTGATCTTTTCACCTGCTGATCCTGACGTCTGCGCTCTCTTTCCTGTTCCATTCGCTCGATAAAAATTTCTCCTTCCTTTTCAATAAAGGATTGATCAATTTCTTGCTCCTCTTTGGCTGTTGTCATTAATTTATACGCACAGAAAATAATGCCGATGATACAGGCATACACCCACCACGGAAAAAACAACATTTTTTCATCGCCTCCTTTTCTTAAGGACATTCCTCTCTTCCTTTGTGTTACATGCTTATGCGAAAAGAAGACAAGTTATGAAAAAAACGCCCGCATAAACGGACGTTTTGACATGATTATTCGTGATGGAAGGTTGGTTTATAAAACGAACGATTCTCAAGTGCAAAAATACGTTCTGTATATTCTCCTGGTTTCACATGCTCAAGCGCACGATCCATCATGTTCATTTTCGCATCTAAATTATCAATATAGTGGAGAATTTCAGCCTCTTTCACCATTGGTGGTTTCGGGCTGCCCCACTCTCCTTTTCCATGATGACTTAGGACTAAGTGCTGTAAAATGAGAATTTCTTCTGAATCAATGCTAAGCTCTTCCGCCGCTTTCGCAATTTCTGTCACCATGATGGAAATGTGGCCAATTAAATTCCCTTCCACTGTATATGTGGTAGAGACTGGACCTGAAAGCTCTTTTACTTTCCCTAAATCATGAAGAATGATACCTGAATATAAAAGATCTCGATCTAGTGATGGATATAGGTCAACAATGGATTTTGCTAAATGCAGCATGGACACGACGTGGTAGGCGAGTCCAGAGACAAATTCGTGATGATTTTTTGTCGCTGCTGGATAATCAGCAAATTCCTGTCCATATTTCTTCAGCAAATGCCTTGTAACACGCTGAATATTAGGGTTTTTCATATCAAAGATATATTGCATAATCGTATCCATCATATCGTGTTTTGGAATAGGAGCTGTTTCGAGAAAGTCATCAATTCGAATTTGCTCGTTTTCAGCAACAGGGCGTATATTCCTAAGCTTCAGCTGATTCCTCCCGCGATAATGATGAATGTCGCCTACTACCTTCACGATGGTTTGCGGGCCATAGGTGATTTCATCATTCTGCTTTGCATCCCATAGTTTCGCCTCAATATCTCCACTTTGATCTTGAAGAATGAGCGTTAAAAATGGTTTGCCATTACTTGCAATCCCTTTAGTAGATGATTTAATTAATAAATGCAGGTCAACTTGTTCGCCGACATCATAGGTCATGATCCCTTTAGCCATTCAATAAAAGCTCCTTCCATGTTTCTGCTCATATAAGTATAACATAAGTCATTATTTGTCAATCATTCAACTGCTAAACTCGTAATCTGTCCATCTTCTGCTGCCTGCGCCATATGCTGATGACAGGTAAAATAAAACAGCTGTGTTTCAAAACGCGTGAGTTCATTTATCAACTCCAGCACTCTTCCTAGACGAACATGATCAAAATGAACGAAGCTGTCATCCATCATAAACGGAAGCTGACATTCCTGCTGATGCGACAAGGCGAGTGCAAAACGAATCGCAAGATAGACTTGTTCACATGTTGCCTGTGAGAGCTCTTCTGGGCGGAATATTCGTCCATCCAGCCTTTTCACAATCAGCCGGTCATCCTCGGGTGAAAATAAAATGGCTTCATATCGATCATTCGTTAACGGCTGAATAAAGCTTGAAGCTGTTTGCAGCAATGCTGGCAGCCTTGTTTCTTTATGCTCATTCAATTTTTCTCGAATGACGGAGCGGACAAGCTGAATTGCCGCCCATTTTTTCGCAAGGTGCTTTGCATGCTCCTGCTCAGCTGCAAGCTGATGAGTCAAATCAGACACCGTACCAGAAGCTTCTATTTGCCGGATTTCCACTGCTCGTTCTGCCAGGCGTTTTTCCATATTTGCCGCATTCGATTGTACGTTATTCAGGTGCTGCTTCGCTTCTGCACACTCTTCTTCAAGAAGACGCAATCCTTTGCGAACAATCGATTCTTCCTCATCAAAGCAGCCGCTTCTATGCAGCTCTTGATTCAGCTGCTGCAAATGGGAAAGCCGTTCCCGATATTCTTTCGATAAATGAGAAAGGATTTGGTAATCTTTTTTGGACTCTGCTTCTACTTGACGAAAAAGCGCGTCCATTTGTTTTTCGTAATAGTCAATTTCCCCTTCTAGCGTCGTGATCTGCTGTTTCACATGTTGAATCGATACATCCAATGTCTGACGTTCTTTTTCTCTTTTCGCCTCATCTTTCAATATCTCTTGAAAGGCCAAGATATTCTCTTGAATGGTGCCTTCCTTTCGTTGAAGAAGACTGCTTAACGCTTCCACTCTATGCTCATAATTGGATTGCTGGCCTAAAAGCTCGTCTATTTCCCGGCTAAGCTCCTCATATTCCGCTGTATCCGTTTTTAATTGCTTCAGAATAAGGAAGGCTTCTACAAGGAAAGAAAGCTCTGAGGACAAGCCCAGCTGTCTTTTCTTTTCCTCTACTTGCTGCTGGACAGGTTCCAGCTCCTTCTCCCAGTCTTCATATTGCCGGATAATCCTTTCGTACAAAAGCTCCTTCTGCCTCACAAGCGTTTCAGCTGAAGCTGCCTGCACTTGGAAGGAATCGAATGTTCCCACGCCGCTTCCCTGTTTCACCTGTGCCGATTTCAAAAATGGGTAAATAGCAAAGAAGACAAAAACAGAAAAACCTGCAAATAAGAAAGTAACCCACCACTCTGTTAAAAAGAAAAGGACAAGCAGAAATGCAGCATCAAACATCACCATCACAGGGAATAACCACGCCCGGGAATGAGCCTGTTTCTCTTTTGTTCTTGTTTCCCCAGTTTCCACTGTACTGTGCGATTTGGCCTGCTGTTCCTTTAATCCTTTTAAAGCGGTTTCCGCTTCTTCCAGCTCATGTCTTGCATGATCAAACCTGTCATCCAGCTGTGCCTTTCTGTCCATTAAACGAACATATTGGCTGACAGCCTCCTTTAATTCCCACTCAAATTCAAGGGAGTCGTCGATCTGGTCGAGCTTGACTGAACGCTGCCACTTCAGCTTCACTGCGGCTTCGTCCATTTTTTGTTTCAATGAATCACGTTCTGCTTTACATTCAGCTAAGCGATTTTTGACACGTTCAGCATGAGGAGATTCATCAACGACACGCTTCATCTCCAGTAACGTATCCTTGTCATGAAGCGGTTGAACTTGTGCCAACGTGGTTTGCAAATGATCTAATTTTTGCTTTAGTGCAGTCATTTGAGCCTTTTTCGGGTGAAGGTGTGATTCTAACTTATCCAATTCATGCTCTGTTTCTGATCTAAAGCGTTTGACTCGTTCTGGATAACGGGCTAATTCTTTTTTTAACTCCAGCTTCTTCTCTATCATGGGATAAAGTTGAATGTGTTCAGTTAGCTGCTGTATCTGTTCTTCTGTCTGCTTCATTTCCTTTTGAAGCGCTGCGATCGTCTCTATGAATTCAGAATGCTCCCGTTTCTTTTCTGTATAACGGCCTTCTGCCAATCTAGCTTGTTTCAGCTGGCCAGTCAGCTCTTTTAAACGATCAAGCTGCTGGTTTAATTCTGGCTTGCGTCCATTTGGTTTAAACAGCTGCTCCTGCTGCTTAAGCAGCCTGCTCTCCATCTTGGAGGCCGCATCTGAGCCAAATAAACTTGAGAAAAGAAGAAATTCACCGATTTGATCTTCGTTTAAGGCTTGGACATTTTGCAGTCCAAACACATCAAATGAGTAGATTGATTGGAATAATCTGCGATCCGTTCCCTTTAAAAGAGTCCGCAGAAATGCTTCGTCTTTCACTTCACCATTCGGTAAAAACACCTGTGCTTGACCGCCTCGATCGGACGATCTCTCAATGTGAATGACACCTAACTCCTCATCTAAGCAAGTGAGGGAGCCGCCATAGAAAGAACCTTGTTTCGACTTGTACATCTTGTTTTTTGAAAAACCAAATAACATCGACTCAATAAACGCCTTCAATGTCGTTTTCCCCGATTCATTCAGGCCGTAAACTAGCTGAAAACCGTCATCAGAAAAGTGAAAGGTTCGATTTGAAAATTTCCCGAAATTCGCTATATGGAGTGAACGTATTTTCATCATACCTCTCCTTTTCTCATAATTGCTTCAGCTGTTCCGTCAGCAGCCTTTGTGCTTCTTCTTTTATATCCACTTCATCCTCTTTTGTGAGCGCTTTTCCTGACTTTCTGTAGGTTGGGTGACGCTTGATCGGTGAAAGCAGCTCTTCATATGGCTCAAACTGTGCAATTTCTGTAGTGAGTTCCTTCAAAAAAGAATCCTCTGGATAGATCACATCCTCATTTGTTCGGCAGTCAATTGACATCACCCAAACGAACACGTCTTCATCTTCCTCCTGCTCATGAAAAACAGTCATCAGCTCTTCGAGGACCTCAAGCTGTGTATGCTCAAAGTAAGAAGGCGCATCACCTATCAATTCAATTCTCACAAAATGAGGAATGCCTTCCTCTTTCAGCTTATTGATTTTGCCTTCCACAAGTGTGACAAGATCGGTCATATGAGCCGTTTCTGTGATGTCTATTGCCAGTGTCTCAAAGATGATATCTGCACAGCTGATAAAATCCGCTGTGTGAGAATCTTCGGAGAGGTGAATCAAGTAACAGCCTTTTTCTCCCGTTTCTTTTATATGTCTGCCCTGCACATTACCAGGATAAATAATATATGGATCTTCATGCAGAAGGGCTCTTTTATGTATATGTCCGAGCGCCCAATAATCAAAATCTTGTGAAAGGAGCTGCTGAAGCTGAAATGGGGCGTAGGCATCATGGCCTTCTTGCCCGGCTAATGTGCCGTGAAGCATCGCAATGTGATAGGCAGCATCTGTCGTTTTGACATAATGAGATGTCATATTTTCATAGACAGCCCGCTCTTTATAGCTAAACCCATAAATGCTCGCGACAAGCTGATCCCCTCGATAATAGGAGTGATCACTTGGTGTACTGCTCGAAAAGACATGTACATTCTCAGGCCACTCAATCGGTGTCCATTCACCGCCTAAATGATCATGATTCCCATAAATAATAAAGACTTCAATCCCATGTGTTTGCAGTCTTAAAAACTGGTTTCTTAAAAAGAGCTGTGCTTTCAGGCTGCGATTTGATTCATCAAATAAATCTCCGCTCAGCAGCACAAAGTCTACTTCTCGCGCAACGGCAAGATCAAACATGTTCTTAGCACTTTGAAATGTACTTTCTTTGAGCCGCTTAAATATAGAATTAGGTATAGTCGACATTCCTGCAAATGGACTGTCTAAATGTAAATCTGCGGCATGAATAAAGGTGAGCTTAGTCAAACGTCTATCTCCTTGTCCGATACTGTCATTGTCCATATTTTATCATGCCATTTTTACGAATGCACGTTCTATCACTCTCATTCTACAAAACACATTTTTAAGGGCTAAAAAAGAGGTTTTGTCTTATTCCATGTTTAATTACATTAAAAACAGAGGAAAGGAAGATGAGGAATGGAGAAGACATACTTTTTAACCGTATTTGATCGGTCGGGTGAGACTTTATTAAATGAAAAAATCACAGCGGATAGTGACGAGAAAGCAAAGGAATTAGGGCGTCATCGCTTAATGGAACAGCAATACACAAAGCATTCCCATCGACTCGTTAATCAAGCAGGCAAGCTGCTTTTATTTGAACGTTAAAAAGCCGGCTTTCGCCGGCCTTATGTTCATCTATGCTTTTTGAAAGACAGGTCGTCTTTTTTCTAAAAAAGCCTGTATACCTTCTTTGTGATCATGACTTTTTCTCAGTCTTGCCTGTGCTGCCCTCTCTTTTTGAAGAACTGCTAAGAGCTTTGATTCTGACTGCTGGAAATAGATCATCTTTGTTTCGATAAAGGCTTGAAGCGGCATGTTCATAAACGACTTCACACACACTTTTTGGTACGCATCGACCTCTTCTTGGAACAGCCCGTCTGCAAGGTTCAGCTTTAACGCTTCTTCAGCCGGCAGCTTTTGTCCGCTCCAAATCAATTGTTTGGCGGTTTGCTCACTGACTCTTTTTGTGAGGAAAAAATGCCCCCCGCCATCTGGAATTAATCCTACCCCATTAAAATTCATGGCAAGTTTTGCATCGTGATGCATAAACAAGTAGTCACAGCTTAGGGCAAAGCTAAAAGCGAGGCCTGCTGCTGACCCGTGGATAAGCGCAATCGTCACTTTTTTCATACTAGCTAGTGAAAGTGTAATTCCCTCGATCAAATCCATCACACGATGGAAATCTTCTTCACTTTCCTGCTTAAGCATCATCCCAATATCTCCGCCTGCTGAAAATCCTTTTCCCTCTCCCTTGATGACAACGACTTTAGCACTGCTTTCCTCCGCTGCATCACATGCTTCTTTGAATTCAGCAAACATGTCCACATGAAACGAATTATAAGCTTCAGGCCTATTGAAAACGATTTCAAAAACATCCCCGTCTAACTGACAATTGATATATGTCATCATCCATCCCCCTTTTTGTTTAAAAGCTCATAACTTACTTCCATTTCCATCAAGTAAAACCTTTTTCTCTAAATAAAAAATTTCAAGATCAATTGATACTAAAATAAGCATAATCATTGAAACAAGAAATATATTTTTATATAGTAAAATAAGAAAGAAAATAAATTTGAAAGGAGGAGGATGATTGATCAGATGTTCCATCATGATATTGGTTAGCTTCATCGTCATGTTTTCTCCTTTTTCAAATGTCGTTTTTGCGTCACAAGCAGAAGCGAGCACACCTAGCCTGATTTCTCCATCCATCTATGATGAAGAAATTAATGCTGTGAAGACACCTTCATTTTCAAAAAAACATGCTTCATCCATTCTGCTGAAGGACAGATTATCAATGGCGGATGCCAAGACTTTTCTGCCAAAGCCTGCCCCATCAGCTGCATTATCCATTGATCTATGTTTTTTGGAAATGAAGTGCGCGATCCCCGTTATGTATCAATCTAATTACCTCTACTGATTCATTTTATTTCATCCGTATTTACTATTAGAAAAAACACAGCCTATCAAATTCGGAGGGATAAAATGAACATTAAAGAAAATGATCTTCCTGGGATCGGAAAGAAATTTGAAATTGAAACGAGAAATAGAGAAAAGATGACGATTGTGATTCATGATGATGGCAGACGGGAAATTTATCGTTTTGACGATGATGATCCAGATGAAGTGCTGTCTACCATTTCACTCGATGATGCTGAATCCCGGCAAATCGCTGCTATTATCGGCGGTATGGTGTATAAACCGCAGACACTAGAAACCATTGAAATGGCCTTCAATGACTTGATCATTGAATGGTTTAAGGTCGAAAAAGGTGCAAAAGCGGTAGGACATACACTCGGTGATTTAGATGTGAGACAAAATTATGAAGTCACCGTGATTGCGATCATTAAACATACAAATGAAAAATTACTCAACCCTGGTGCCGATTCGATTATTCAAGCAAATGATACGATGGTCATTTCGGGCGAAAGAAAACACTTGAAGCGATTGGTACGTGATTTTCTTTCTAGAGGGGGAGAGTGATGAATGGATCATTTAGTCTTTGAAGTTGGGACGGCGCTTATTCTTATCGCCATCGCCAGCTTAATCGCCAATAAAATTAAATTTTCTATCATCCCTTTTCTCATTGTCCTCGGAATGATTGTTGGGCCGCATGCTCCAACTATCGGGATCATTGATTTAAAATTTATCGAAAGCACCGAGATTATTTCGTTTTTTGGCAGAATGGGCGTCCTGTTCCTTCTTTTCTATCTTGGACTTGAGTTCTCTGTCGGAAAGCTCATTAAATCGGGTAAATCCATTGCAGTCGGCGGATCTATTTATATTTTGATCAACTTCAGCTTAGGACTGCTCTACGGTTTTATCACAGGGTTTGGATTACTTGAGGTTCTCATTATGGCAGGGGTTATCACCATTTCATCCAGCGCCATTGTGGCCAAAGTCCTTGTCGATTTGAAACGGACGGCAAATCCTGAAACAGAGTTAATTCTAGGGATTATTATGTTTGAGGATATTTTCCTTGCTGTTTATTTATCCGTTGTATCAGGTCTTGTCCTAGGGGATGCCACTACTGTTGGCGGTGCCTTATTATCCATTTTAATTGCTTTTGGTTATATGATGCTTTTCTTTATCATTGCGCGGAAGCTGCCAAAATTATTAAACAAGTTGTTTGATATCCGTTCGAACGAAGTGTTCATCATTGTGATATTTGCGGCTTTGTTCTTTGTCGCTGGTTTCTCAGAAACGATTCATGTAGCAGAGGCTATAGGGGCTCTCTTACTTGGTCTTGTTTTCTCAGAAACAGAGCACTCTGACCGCATCGAGCATCTCGTGGTTCCGTTTAGAGATTTCTTTGGAGCGATGTTCTTTTTCAGCTTTGGTCTCAGTATTGATCCATTTACATTGGGTGATGCCTTCTGGCTTGCGATCGGCGCTGTGTTGCTTACCCTAATTGGAAACTTCACTGCCGGAATGTTTGCTGGACGGAGAGCTGGATTTTCTCATAAAGCCTCTTCTAATATTGGATTAACCATCGTATCGAGAGGAGAGTTTTCAATCATTGTTGCCGAGCTTGGCATTGCGGGCGGACTTGCCGCTACTTTGAAGCCCTTTGCTGCATTGTATGTCTTAATTCTTGCGATTTTAGGACCGCTCTTAACGAAAGAATCTAAGAAAATCTATCAAATCCTAAACAAAATCTTCAAATGGAAATCTGAAAAACCAAAAGTAAAAAAAGAAACGACGATCTAATAAAAAAGGGGCCCTATGCTTGGGCCCTTTTTTATGTCTTATTCAAATTGCTGAAATGCAGTTTCTTGCTTGACTGGCGCTTCCTCGCCCCCGCGAATGGTTTGAATCACTTTCTGGTTGCGGTAAATCGATAGTTTTAAATTGGTCGCCGCTGTTCCATGAGAATGATCAAGATTCGTGAATGTAAAGAAATGATTTGAGCGCTTGTCTTTGAACACAAGCCTGAAGTCGTCTGTCACTTTAAAATGCGCATCACTTTCCCATTCAATCAGAGGTTCATATGCGTCAAACCATTCAGGGATATTCGGTGTGTACCCTGTGGCTAATACGGCATGTTCTGCTGTTATGCTTTTTTCTTTCTTCAGCTGCCACTGTCTGAGGTGCAGCTCTAAGGGCTGCTGCTTTCCTATTTGAATCGCTTCAAGCTCAGTCATTGGCTGAATGATCACAGAAGGCTCTTCACCTGAAACAGAGCGATGATACAATTCCTGATAAATGCGCGAAAGCGTCGATGCATCGATGCCATTTCTTAATCCTGTCAGCCTAGGCAATGTGTTCATACGTTCTTCATAAGGAAGCGAATGAAAATACTCGACATACTTTGGTGTAAAAAGCTCTTGGCCAAGCTCAGCCGTCTCCAGCTCTCTAAATTCACTAGAACGCGTAAACCACGAAAGCTGCTGGACTTTCTTTTGATGCTGTAGCAGGTCTAAGAAAATTTCGGCTGCACTCTGCCCTGAACCGATCACCGCCACCGACTCAGCTTCGTGAAGTGATTTCTGCTGTTCTAAATAACGGCTGCTATGGGTCACATATGGGTATGCTGCTTCAGGCACATCGACCGGAATCATCGGTTTACTTCCTGTTCCAAGCACGACATGCTTTGCACGATACTCAGATAGTGAACCATCTTTCAATCGTCTGACTTTCACAAGGTAGCCTTCTTGGCAGTCCGTCACTTCTTCTACCTTCATCCCAAACTGACAGCTATCTAACTCTCCTGCAACCCATGATAAATACTCATTGAATTCTCTCCGCGGGATATCAAACTGTTCAAATGTATAGAAGCGGTGAAGTCTATTTGATTCATGTAAATAATTTAAAAAGGTATACCTGCTCCTTGGATTCGCCATTGTGACAAGGTCTGCTAAAAAGGAAACTTGTAAATCCGTTCCTTTGATCAGCATACCGGGATGCCAAGCAAACTCAGAATCCTGTTCAAAAAAACAGCATGAGACATCCTCATACTCCTCTAACAAAGCGGCCAATCCTAAATTGGCAGGCCCAACCCCAATTCCGATCACATCTATCATATGTACACCTGCTTTAACTTTTTATCACTTATATACCCTTTTACAAATGAAAAAAACACTGCGTCATCGCAGTGTTTAAACGTGAGAAACAAATAATGATTCAAGGAATTGAATTTTCTCTTCTGTATAGTGTTCATAGCGGTCATTATACGATTTTGGATCTTTTGGATTGGCATACTGTGTAATTTTCCCTGACCGTAGATCAATGAATTTACTTGCTGCACCGCACCCAATGCCAATGATTGTCTGTACTTCTTCCATGATAATGATATTATACAAGCTTTCCTGTCCATCTAATGAATACCCGACATTTTCGAGATTTCCCAAAATATTTTTTTGTCTATATAAATAATATGGGTAATAATGATGCGCTTTCGTCCAAGTGACCGCTTCATCCATCATACGTGTGATTTCTTCTCGGTCTGCTACTTGGTATTTCTCCTTATTGCGCGTCATTTCAGATGCTCTTTTAAAGGAAAGTGTATGCACAGTTAAAGATTCAGGCTTGAGTTCCTCAGTCTGCTGCAAGGAGTGCTGGAATTCTTTGAGCCCTTCTCCCGGCAATCCAATGATTAAGTCCATATTGATATTATTCATGCCGTACTGTCTTGATAAGTGATACTTTTCAATCGTTTCTTCCACACTATGATGCCGGCCAATAGCTTTTAGTGTTTCATTCTCATACGATTGCGGGTTAATGCTAATTCGGTCAATATTGTAGCGGTTTAGCACCTCTAGCTTATCAGGAGAAATCGTATCAGGACGCCCTGCTTCGACAGTTACTTCCCGTATATGCTTCACATCAGGGAACGAGCGATACATTTCTTCATACAGCAAATCCATTTCTTCCGCTGTGATGCTCGTTGGCGTGCCTCCGCCAAAGTAAACGGTCGTCACTTTGATCCCATGTTCTTTTAGCCATTCGCCCATTTTTTGCATTTCATAATGCAGACCAAACAAAAACGTTCCCACTCTACCAGCTTGTCCTTTAATGGCGTAAGCAGGGAACGTACAATAAGCACATTTTGTGGGGCAGAAAGGAATGCCGATATAAATACTCACTTCCTGCTGAAGGTCATACAGATCTGGGATGGCTTTAAGCTGACGGTCGACAATCTCCTGCATCAAATTGATTTTTTCATCATGAATCAAGTAATCACGCTTTAATGTCGCATGTGCATCTTCCTTTGACATGCCTTCTCTCAGCATCTTATGAAGCAATTTCGTAGGACGTATTCCTGTGAGAATCCCCCACTTTTGTGTCATTCCTGTGTGCTCCTGAAGCAAGTGTAAATAAACAGACAGCACTGTGTTTTTGATTTGCTTCCAGCGCTCCTTATCGTTTAAGTTCTTTGGGAGATCCCGTGAAAAACGACTGGTGATATCTGATCCATCGATATAGCCAGACGCTTCCACCATGCCATTTTCTTCCTTCCAACTAAATTCAATGACCAAACCATCATTAAATTCACTTGGTTCAAATATCACTTCACTATCTTCTTCAAATAAATTGGCTATATTGACAAGCGGGCGATGAAATCGTTCATCTGACAGCCCTTTAATTAAAATTCGCATCATATCACCTTTATCTTCAAACTTGTTTCATTTTACAAAATTCATGTAGGAAAAGCAATGAAGGGAACAGACGAAGGCCCTGTCATTTCTTGATTGACAGGGCCTTCACTGTATTATCTTTTAATATCAAATTGATGTAAAAATCCTTCTCTTTGCTGCATTCTAAAGTATTCCTTGATCATATATGCCACACCCTGTTCATCGTGCGAGCGGGTCACCCAATCGGCTTTGCGCTTGACATCATTGGGAGAATTTCCCATAGCAACGCCTAAACCAGCCAATTCAAGCATTGGAATATCATCTGTTCCATGTCCAATAACGACCGTATCTTCTAAAGTAAAACCGAGTGCAGAGGTTAAGAGAGAAAGTCCCGCTTCTTTCGAAACCCCTTTGCAGACAATATTCATTTTCTCATCACTGATCCTAATAAGATCAACAGATGGGAATGCTTGTTGAATGGTCCTGTGAATCTCAGGCTGAAGCTCCGCTGTCGAATATACTTCAATCACTGGTGTACTGACCGGTTCATCCATCAGCATATCACTTAACGATTCAACAAACTGAACGGGATAGAAAATTGGATCAGACGGATGAATGAGCGTCTTTCCCATCAGCTGAGACTGCGTTTTTTTCCGGTTGCCGATCGAGAATTTTTCATGCAGCAAGCGGACATTACAATCGAAGCTTTCAAGGATTTGCACAAGATTAAATGTCTTTTCTTCCGTTAATTTTTTCACATGAAGCGGCTCATCGAGTTTATCCGCGATAAATGCACCACTATGCGTCACAAGGGTTGATGTTGGAATCTTCAACGCCTTGGCAATTTTTTGAGCGGAACGAAAATGCCGGTTGGTGACAATCGTCACGTAAACCCCTTTTTTCTTTACATATTCCACAGCTTCTTTTGTAGCGGAATGGATTTTACCATTGGAACGAAGTAACGTCCCATCTATATTGAGTGCAAGTAGTTTTTTTGACACTGAGGCATCCCCCTTCTTGATGACTGTACTTACGATGAGGATATGCCCTAGCTTGGCGCTTTAGAACATGCAGTTGAAAGAGCCACAGGTTATGAATGATTGATAAATAAAAAAAGCCTACCCCTAGGCTTTTTTTTTATGTATGGTTTGGATGCGTTACAATGGAGTGATGAAGCTCCCCATGATCCCCTTATCTTTCACACACCAAAGCATTGCTTATATCAGATCCCCTTATGCTTTGCGTTTCTCCCAGAAGCGCTTCTCTCTCGTTTGGCTCACTGCCTTAAATCCCAAGTGAAACGCACCCAATTGTCCCTTGAGAGCGCCTTTTTGAAAGCACTTTCAATATAAGTATTATCGCAGAATTTATGTGCTTCGACAACCTTTTTTTAAAAGATATTGAGGAGAAAAGATAAAACAAAAAAGGGCGAATGACATCGCCCTTTCCATTAGTTTTCTTCTGGATTCCCATAAAGCTCTTCAAGTGGCTTCATGATAATTTTATTTAATTCACCGATAAGAACACTCACACGTTGTTCCGCTTCCATCAACTGAGAGATTTTGTCGTGCTGCTGAACAAGCGCAACTGTTTTTTGAGCTTGCTCCACTTCTTCTTGTGTGATCTCTTGACCAGTCATTTGTTTTTGTTGAAGGTTTACTTGAATGTCACGGAAGTTCTCAAACATTCTTTTAGAGGACTCATCCGCGTTTACCTCATCATAAAGATTTCTTAAAGTTGAATATTCTTCGCTATGACGCAATGCTTTTTCAAGGTCATATGCAACATCGTAAAGATTTACAGACATGTTATGTCTCCTTTCTATCCGTTATCACCGATATGATCGGCGGACACCACTCCACTATAACAAACTATGGCTTTCGTTTCACATATATACAATGAATTCATTAAAATTTCTTTAGCTTGTCTTAGAATAGAGCCACAAAAACAGCCTGGATAGCACCAATCATCCCGCCTAAAAGACCGCCTAGAAATGTAATCATTTTCAGCTCCTTATTGGAGATGCTGACTACTAGCTCTTCCATTTTTTCAAGCGGGAAAAGTTCAATTTGTTCACGAATGATATCTTCAAATTGCAGCTTAGCAAGCAGACCCTCTAAAGCATTTGAAGCCGCTCCGATCCCCTTATCAATCAACACTGGCGCAAAGTGTGTTTTAAGATCATCCGCGACAGCACTGACGTATATCCCAACAGGTTTGTCTAATATCAGCTTTGTAGAGAAATGAGAAAGCAATTGATTTTTCACACTAAAAATAAGTTCCTTCACATTCCATTTTTTATCAAGCTCATGAAGAGAAAATTGCTTCACCTTGTCCCATTCTTGAACAAGCAAATCGGATAAAAATCTTTTTGTTTCTGCGTTTCTTAAAAACTTGATGATTTCGGGATGTACACGATCAATTAAGCTTGAATTCCCTAGAAACATTTGGACCATACTGCCAAGCATTCCCCGTTCTTTTAAGAAATCATCAATCATATTGCCTAGCCTTGCTTTGCCTTCATCACTTTCAAAATAATGAATGCCTCTCTTTAAAATATAATCTGCTGCATTTGGAATTTTCGATGATATTTTGTTTTCCACTTCTACAGGGAGCAATTCAGATAAAGTTTGCTGGTTATAAGTTTCAAGCAGTGACTTGAGCTTCTGATCAGACCACTGATGGAGCCATTTATCTGCTTTGACATCAGCCTCTGTAACGCCGAATCTTTCTAGCAGGGAGAATACGGTTATCTCCATATTTGCGCCTTTGTCAATATATCGATGGACTGTACGCAGGATCTCTTGCTTTGCCTCGGATGATTCAAATCGCTTTTGAATACCTTCTGGCGTGAGCAAATGCTCCATAACCATGACACCAACCTGCTTGGCTACTTCGTCTCTTCTTTTAGGGATAAGCCCTGGTGTAAATGGAAGCTGTTTTCCGAATAAGTAATATGGCTTATAAGGCCGAAAAAGCATTTTAATTGCAAGATGGTTTGTCGCTGCTCCTATGACTGCGCCGATAACAATCATAAAGATAAACGTTGTGAATATATTCAAAGTCGTCATCTACCTTTCAAACAACACCCGATGTTTATTGTTTTGATCTATACGTATTATAGTTGTTGTCAAGTTTCCAAGCAAATGAAGTATGCAGCGAGACATATGATCAAGCGATCTGTCGTAATGATAAAGGAGCGCAAGCTTTAAGTAAAATCATAAAAAAACGTTTTTGTGATGGTAAAAAAAGAAGTTGAAAAGAAGGTGTTTTTTAATGACAACATTAGGTATTGTAACCCTTTCTCCGCAGTATGAAGAGGCATTTACACGTCAGCTCGCCAAAGCTGCCTCTTCTTATCATTTAAAGGTTGTTCGTTTTACACCACTTGATTTAAAGCCGGCTTCAAATTTGATACAAGGTCAAACATATATGAATGACCAAGGGTTTGCCGACGCACAGTTTCCGATTCCCGATTTGATTTACGATCGATGTCTTTACCGGCATGACGCACAATCTAAAAAAGCAAAACCCATCATGGAATGGCTAAAAAAGTATCCAAAAACAGATTTTTTGAATACCGGCATTTCAAATAAAATGGTGCTATTTGAACAGCTCCGCCTCCTCTCTGCTTTACAGCCATATTTACCTGGCTGCTCTTTATTAAAAGAGCCCTCAGATCTGATCAATATGGTAAGGGAGTGCGGGGCTGGCGGTTATTATAGAATGCAGCCTCTCTCCCAGCAGCATGCAGCATCTACTTACTTCATTTCCTTTGATGGCAAGTCAACATTCACCGTTCAGCTAAGTTCCAATCAAACCATTACATTTTCTCGGGCGTCAGAGATGGAGCGCTGGTGCAAAAAATATGCAGGCCGGTATTTCCTTCAATTTTTCAACACGAGTGATCAAAAAGAACCTTTATTTAATGAAATCAGGATTTTTCTTATGAAAGATTCACAAAATCAATGGAAACGCATGGGGATTCACACAAAATCACCTGCAGAAAATAGTCTTTTAAGTTATACACAAAAATCGGATCCTGTGATAGGCTTTGAACACTATCTACATACATTGCAGCCACACATCAAGGAGCTCCTTTTAGATGATATTGCATCCATTCAGGCATCAATTCCAGCTTATATAGATAAAACGTACTCTCCTTGCTTTGAATTCGCAGTAGACTTACTTCATACAAGTGAAGGCAGGCTGTTCATATCAAATGTCAGATCAAAGCCAGGACGGTCCGCTTTTTTAAAAGTTTACCCTGAAAAGGAACATCAATTGATTCGTACCATTCTTGAACATGCGCAATCGATGATGTCTCAACCGAAGGAGGTTTCTTATGAACAAAAATCGCTGCATCATCGCCCCACACCTCACAAGTGAAAAAACAATTCATCTTCCAGACCATTATAAACAGAAAGAGGCCATCTATTCTCTTGCTCTAGGGTCTCGTTTAGTTGATGGCTTCAACATTTCCTATCATCAGCATCCAAAGAAAATATTATTATCTGAAGATCTATACAGAGATTTACTGATTCCTTACCAATCAAAAGCTGATGTGATCATCATTGACCATACACTTTTTATAGGGCCGTTGATGGGCATTTTCACTGCAGGTTTTGAGCAAAGCACGCAGCCATTAGGAACAAGATCACAATTCTTTATCAAACTGCTGAATTCTTTCAGACAGCATGCTGGTTTTGCCTATCTTTTTGGGTCACATTCTATTGATTGGGAAAAAGGAATTGTAGAAGGATTGTTGTACCAGCAAGGTTCATGGGTTAAAAAACAGCTTCCACTGCCGTCAGTCATTTATGACCGTCTTCCAAATAGAAAAGCTGCTCAGTCAGCACTCATTCAAGAAACGAAGCGAAAACTCACCCAAGACTATAATATCCCTTGGTTCAACCCTTACTTTTTTAATAAATGGGAGATTCATGAACAGCTATTAACAGATGAAAAAACATGGTCCTTTCTCCCACATTCTGTACAATTAGATCCCATGGACGCTCTAAGTAAAATTGAAACACTTCTCCACCTGCATCAAGTTATATACTTAAAACCGACGAATGGAAGTCATGGAGACGGTATTTATCGGTTAAAAAAGGAAAATCACGGAATCACTGTATGCTCAAATTTTGGAAGGGCTATTCCATATGATTCAATAGATCAGTTTGTTCAAAGGCTGCGAAAAGATCATGCAATTCATGATTTTATTGCACAACAAGGCATTGAGCTTCTTCAAATAGACAATCAGCCGATGGATTTCAGAGTTCATACGAATAAAAATAAAGACGGTGATTGGACAGTCACAGCAGCAGCAGCAAAAATTTCTGGAGATCACACCATCACAACTCACCAGTTACACGGCGGAACGGTGAAAACACTTTATGCTGTCTTTCCAGAAGAAAAGAAACGTTTGCAGATTTTACATCAGCTTTCTCATACTGCCATCACGCTTAGCCAAGTAATAGATAAAAAAATGACCGGGCATATTGGTGAAATCGGTTTTGACTTAGGCATTGATCAAACAGGCGCCATTTGGATGTTTGAGGCCAATTCTCGCCCTGGCCGAGAGATTTTCCAGCATGTCTCTCTGAAAAAATCAGAATGGCTGATCGGGAAAAGAATCATGGATTTCGCATCTTACCTTTCAGAAACGGCACTCACCACTTCAGATCACGCGAACGTCTACTGACTACATTTTTGCCACATGTCGTGCTCTTAAATTTATGCTTTTTCTATGCTCTTTTCATGAGATGAGATACAATAAAATCAAGTTCAAGGTTGTTTCCGTGTTGTCGTGTTTGTTTATTGTTTCATCAATAAAAGCAAGGAGGCAATGATGATATGATTTCTCATTTTCAATGGAAACCTCTTTTTAAAAAAGCACAATTGCCAGGCTGGAAAATATCCTTTTTCCACAATGGTGCGCATTATGAAGGCATCTACCACAAAACAGGTGACATTGAATGGGGCTCTCAGCTTCCGCCCCATGAAGTTGAACCAACCTTAAAAGAAGAAATCCACGAATTAATGCTATTCCATGTCTATGATTAAACTGTTTAAGGAGCCCCGCCATGTTAGAAAAATTAAAACTTGTTTACGGAGACCATATCATCAGTACACCTACTCATGACAAACAAATTCTTTGGTATCAAACAGACGAAGGCGAAATATTTGGAGTAGACAAATCGGAGATTACAGCAAGAGAAACACTACTTCTCAACTCTTTTCTTACACCGATTGATCTATTTCAAAAAGCGCATACCGAGGGTGAACAAAGATGGTTCAGCTATCTTTTTGAAAACAAACCACTAACTGTCCAACATCCCGTCCGTGTTTATTATTTTCAAATGATCCATCAAGAGGAACAAAGACAGCAAATAAAAGAGGCTGTGAATAACAGCCTCGAACATACTCATTTCATATGGACAGGCCCTGAAACAGCTATGCTGATTCAACCAAACGCTACATCAGAAAATAGTCAATTAGATCAATTAAATGATTTGTCTCTGGCCATTACAAGTGATTTTTTAACAGACTCAGTCTTTATACAAGGGCAGCTGCATTTGCCAAATGACCATTTACAGATGAGATTATTAAATGAACAACAGCTCTTTGTATGCCACATGCAGCGAGAAAAGCTTAGATCAGGGGTTGCCACATTTTATCAATGCCTACCATCGTTCATTTGTTATGATGCATCTGTCCTCTCTCATGCTATATCAGATGCTTTTAAAGAAGCGATTGTTGACCGAGATGTTTACCGCACTCTCATGACCTATATGCAATGTAATTTAAACGCATCCAAAGCAGCAAAAGCATTATATGTTCACAGAAACAGTCTTCAATATCGAATTGATAAATTTATTGAGCGCACTGGGCTAGATATACGACATTTTTCAGAAGCATCGGCTGCTTATTTAATGATGACTCTACTCGATCTTTCATAAAAAACGAAGGTATGAGCATCCTGCCCAAAAATGAAAATAGGATGTTGTGCACGTTGTCCATTTACAGACTCTTCCCCATTTTATACACTTTATTCAACAATGAAGCGCTTTCAAAAAGAGAAACTGGGGAGGCTGACATCAAATGGCTGAAATAATGCTGAATCAAATTTATAAAGTGTATGATAACAAGGTAACAGCAGTAGACAACTTTAATCTACATATAGAAGATAAAGAATTTATTGTGTTTGTTGGTCCATCAGGCTGCGGAAAATCAACAACCCTTCGCATGATTGCAGGTCTAGAAGAAATTTCACAAGGAGACTTTCTGTTAGATGGAAAACGGATGAATGATGTAGCACCGAAAGACCGGGATATCGCAATGGTTTTCCAAAACTATGCATTATATCCTCATATGAATGTGTACGATAATATGGCTTTTGGATTAAAGCTTCGGAAGTTTCCGAAAGCAGAGATTGATGAGCGTGTTCGAAATGCGGCTAAAATATTGGGGCTTGAGCAATATTTAGACAGAAAACCAAAAGCACTGTCTGGCGGTCAAAGACAGCGTGTTGCCCTTGGCAGAGCGATTGTACGTGATGCAAAGGTTTTCCTTTTGGATGAGCCGCTTTCTAATTTAGATGCAAAACTCCGTGTTCAGATGCGTGCTGAAATTTCTAAACTTCATCAGCGTCTGCAAACGACATTTATCTATGTGACACATGATCAGACTGAAGCCATGACAATGGCAACCCGCCTTGTTGTGATGAAAGATGGTTTTATTCAGCAGGTTGGAGCACCGAAAGATGTATATGAAAACCCAGAGAATGTGTTTGTAGGTGGATTTATCGGCTCACCTGCAATGAACTTTTTTACAGGAAAGCTCTCTGACGGCGCCATCGCGGTTGGAAAAACGCACATTCGTGTACCAGAGGGAAAAATGAAAGTATTACGCAGCCAAGGCTATATTGGAAAGGATGTCATACTAGGCATCAGACCAGAAGATTTTCACGATGAACCAGTATTTATAGAGGCGTCTGAAGGCACAAAAATTAATGCTAACGTAGAAGTAGCTGAATTAATGGGAGCAGAAACGATGCTTTACTCTTCTATCGATGATCAATCGTTTATTGCACGTGTTGATTCTCGTACCGATGTACAGGCCGGACAGTCTATCCCTCTTGCGATTAATATGAACAAAGCCCATTTCTTTGATTCAGATACAGAGCTGCGCATCCGCTCAGCTGAATAAAAAGATATATAAGCAGCGCCATCACTCATTATTGGGTGATGGTTTTTTGTATGTTCACACAACATTTACCATGTTCTTTTCTCGTATGTTTTTTTCGGAAATAACCATAATACTTAGTACAAAGCAGTTACTGCATTGGGTTTCGCCAAGTGGCAAATGACTTGATCATTTCGCTGGTGCGATTCCAGCAAACCCAACCAAAAAAATAAATCATATACAAAAAGGAGAATCACATCATGGCAAATTCTAATAGTTCAAACCAATTACTAGTTCCTGGAGCAGAGCAAGCAATCGATCAAATGAAATACGAAATTGCTTCTGAATTTGGTGTAAACCTTGGAGCAGAAACTACAGCTCGTGCTAACGGTTCAGTTGGTGGAGAAATCACAAAACGTCTTGTGTCTTACGCTCAACAAAACCTTGGCGGAACAAAAGCTTAATTTCATACCTGGATCATAGAAGGCACCTCTTATGGTGTCTTCTTTTTTTGTTTTTATCCCTCACCAAACTCCTTTCAGCTCATATCATGTAGTAGAAAGGAGCGGATCTTCATGGACATTATTTCTGGTATGAACTTTGAACTTTTACAATTTGTAGGGATCTCTCTATTAAGTGAATATGGTCATAGTATTCGGTCCTTTCACCTTTATAAAAAGAGCATCACATAAAAGTTGTACCATTTTGGGTTCTTTTCACTTATAGTATGTAGTGGAGGGATCGAACAGATGAAAATAGCTCTTTTCGGTGCTCATGGACGTGTAGGACAAGCATTTCTTCGTTTCGTTCAAGTAGATGATCGTTACATGGTTCGTTCATTGATTCGGACAAACCGGGAAGAAATGCTTGCGGGTATGTTTCAAGTCACCGGCAATTCAAGAAATCGAGAAGATGTGCTTGAGACAATGAAAGGAGCAGATATTGTTGTGAGCTGTCTATCAACAGATGGTGATGATACATTATCTGTTTCAATGGAGCATATCGTACAAGCCATGAAGCAAACAAATACATCTAGAATTATTACAATTGGTACAGCAGGTATTTTAAAAGCAAGGCAGCAGCCGGAGCTTTACCGTTTTGAAACAAATGAATCAAAGCGGACTACTTCCCGAGCAGCTAAAGAGCATGCGAAAGCGTTTGAAATCCTTCAATCAACTGATCTAGATTGGACCATTATTTGTCCAACCTATTTACCAGATGGAGAAGTGACACGGTCATATCGCTATGAGAAAGATTTTCTCCCTATAGATGGAAAGAAAATTTCAGTTGAAGATACCGCACACTTTTTATATCAGCAGTTAAATTCGAAGGAATTTGTGCATCAACGCGTCGGCATCGCTTATTGATGTTGCAGCCTGTCCAAATGATATAACCTGTAAAAATCGTCGACTTTTTCATGCAAAGGAAAAGAGCCTCATTCAATTTGAAGAGGCTCTTTTTTCTACTATTCATCAACTGTTTGCAACAGCGCCTTTTTGCAGTTCATACATTTGCGCATACAGCCCTTCTTGCTGCATGAGTTGTTCATGACTGCCACGCTCGACGATTTCACCTTTTTCTAACACCAAGATCATATCGGCTTTCTTAATCGTGGATAATCGGTGAGCAATCACAAAAGTCGTTCGTCCTTCTTTGACTACATCAAGCGCCCGCTGAATGATCGCTTCTGTTTCTGTATCAATGTTGGCGGTGGCTTCATCTAAAATTAAAATCGCTGGATCGTATGCTAATGCGCGCGCAAATGAAATCAACTGACGTTCCCCTGAGGAAAGGGTGCTTCCCTTTTCAACGACTGGTTCATCAAAGCCTTGCGGCAGATGCTTCAATAACTCTGCTGCGCCTACTTGCTTTAATGAGGATTCAATGGTTTCTCTTTTGATGTCTTCATTTCCTAAGCTGACATTGGAGGCAATCGTTCCCGAAAATAAATACGGATCTTGCAGCACAATGCCCATTTGTTTACGCAGCGTTTGACGCGACTGATCATAAATGCTTTCGCCATCTATGAGAATGTCTCCTTGCTGAATGTCATAAAAACGCAGCAGCAAGTTCATGATCGAGCTTTTCCCAGAACCAGTATGCCCCACAAGTGCAACCGTTTGACCTTTCTTAGCTTCAAACGTAATGTTCTTTAAGACATTTTTCCCTTCATTATAAGCAAAGGTGACATCTTTGAACTGAACGTGTCCCTCCAGCTTCTTCTGAACAGGTTCTTCCACCTCTGTACCGGGTTCATCTAATAATCGGAACACCCTTTCCGATGAAACTCTTGCTAATTCCAACCTAGAGAATTGATTCACAATACCTGTGATCGGCTGAAACAATCGATTTAAATAATCGACAAACGCATAGAGCACACCAATGGACACAATGCCTGTCGCACTTAATGACGCACCGCCAAAATACCAAATGAGCGCCACATATGCTAAATTTCGCAGCAGGTTAACCAAGTTATGTGAAAGAAGTGAATTTAAATGCAGCATCTTTCGCTGATACCGAAAGTGATTGTTGTTCAGCTCATCAAATTCCTCTTTCGTCGCTTTCTCATGACGAAACGCTTGAATAATGGTCATCCCTTGAATGGCTTCATTTAACTTGGCATTGATTTCACTGATGATCGAACGAATTCGGTGATTGTACACGGATGCAAACTTTCTGTAAGTCATCGACCATAGGAATATAATTGGTACTGCGACCAAACAAATGAGTGCCAGCTTCACATTTAATAAAAACATGGCAATGTAAATCCCAATCATGTAAATGGCACTCGTCACAAAATTAGCAAGGACTGTGACATATAGGTCACGAATGGTTTCCGTGTCATTGGTGATTCTCGCGACAACCTTTCCAGCCGGTAAATTATCAAAATATCGGATCGGCAGCGTTTGGATGTGCTCAAAGACGTCTACCCTCATTTTTTGAATAATTCGATTTGCAATCCTCTGGAGCAAATAATGCTGCCCATACTGAAAGAAAATCGCAACGATGAGCAGCCCTAGATAAAATAGAACAAGCTGCACCAAACCACTGATTTCTGGGTGATAAAAAGCAAAAATCTCTTCTTTTGATAAACGCTGTACCTCATAGGTCTCACGCTCGTTCCCATTATCAATGGTGAGCTGATCTCCCGATATTTTTCTGTTTCCATCAAAACGAATCGGCTCATTCACAAAATAGTAACCGAACCCGACTTGCACCACATTGATTTGCTTTCCAGATTCCATTCCATTGTTTAATCGATCGCTTCGTATATAGTTATTTCCCTGGTAATAAACGGTTTTGTCTGTCTTTTCATTGACCTCGACATACGGTTTTTCTACACCTAAAATATGATCATCAATCATTTTCTTCCCAATAAACGGTCCTGTCAGCTCAGCACCAACTGCAATCATTAGAAAGATTAAGGCAACAGACAGTACTTTCTTATATAGGAGTGCGTAGGCAAGGAGTCTTCTTCCTGTTGTCATGCCTCATCCCCTCCTTCCAGCTGATTTGTCAGCTGCTGACGCAAAAATTGTTCTTTATACCACCCATCCTGCTGGATGAGCTCGTTGTGAGTGCCCTTTTGGACAATGCGTCCTTCTTCCATGACAAGAATGAGATCCGCATGTTCAACAGCTGATAGGCGATGAGTCGTAATAAACGTCGTTTTGCCATGACGGTTTTGTCTTAGATTTTCTAGGATAGCGGTTTCTGTTTTTGCATCTACCGCAGACAATGAATCATCCAAAATTAAAATGTCTGGATCAATTAATAAAGCACGTGCAATGGATATTCGCTGTTTTTGTCCGCCTGACAGCGCAACACCTTTTTCCCCAACCATGGTCTCCAAACCCTCTGGCAGAAGGCGTAGATCCTTTTCAAAGTAAGCATCTTTGATTGCTTGTGCTAACTCATCTTGTTTCGCGTCCCGATGACCAAAGCGCATATTCTGTTCGACACTTTTTGAGAAAAGAATATGATCCTGCGGTACGTATCCGATCCATTGAAATAACTGATCTAATTCAATGTCTTGGATTGGAACACCTGATAGCAATAGTTGCCCATCACCTGCCGGGTACTGGCGCAGAAGCTGTTTGACAATGGTCGTTTTGCCGCTTCCCGTTTTGCCTGTAATCCCAATCGTCTGCCCTTTTCGAACGGTAAAGGACACATCAATGAGATTATCTTTAGGTGAAGTTGGATACCTGAATGTCACGTGATCAAACTCAATATCTCCAGGCTCTTGTAACGTTTTCGGCTGAGCAGCGTCTGTTACGTCCGGCTTGTAGCTGAGTGTATGATTCAACCGGTCTAACGACGCATTTCCTCTTTGCATAATATTAATCAATTCGCCGATCGCAAACATTGGCCAGATCATCATGCCAAGATAGACGTTAAATGCAACAAGCTCCCCAATGGTTAAATCACTTTGAAATACGAGATAGGCTCCGTAGCCGATTCCGATTAAGTAGCTGATCCCCACAAGTAATTTCACTGTCGGTTCAAACAAGGAATCAATGATCGCCACTCGCATGTTTTTTTGGAATACATCATCTGTCATTTCGCGAAAGCGTTTGACGTCTTGTTTCTCCTGCACAAAAGACCGAATGACTCGAACGCCTGCCACTGATTCAAGAACACGATCGTTCATATCACCAAATGCATCCTGAGCGACAGTAAAGCGCTCATGGATTTTGCTGCCATAAAACGCAATTAAGAGCGCCATCAGCGGCATAGGGATAATCGCCATTAAGGTTAATTTCCAGCTAATTGTCAGACCCATCGTAAAGAAGATCATCAGCATATAAGCAGTGGAATCAACCAAGGTCAGAACGCCAAAGCCTGTCGTTAAGGCTACAGCATTTAAATCGTTTGTTCCTAATGCCATTAAGTTACCGGTTTTTTTCCTTTCATAAAAGGTCGGTGTCATCTTCAGCAAGTGGCGCATCAGTTTCCCGCGCATCACACGCTCCATGACATTTGCGCCGCCAAATAACTGATACATCCAAAAATATGTAAGTGTATAGACGACGACACCGAGTAAGCAAAAAATGGTCACATAAAACAAAATACTGGATGTTGTAAATTGACCAGAACGAATGTCATCCACTGCCTGGCCAAGGTATCTTGGCGGCAGCATTTCAAGCACATTCACAATGAGCAAAAGCGTAATAGCGATTGTATAACGCCTCCACTCTTGTTTAAAGAACCAGCCTAATTTCGCAAATACTGAAAACATGTTTGTCTCTCCTTTTCAAGCTAGCCGCTTTCTAAATTTTCCTGCAAGTCACCTTGTTTCGTTTTTTGGGCTTTTATCATTTGTCTTGATTTTGGCATGTTCACATGCTTTCACTCCTCTTCATTTACTTGTTGTTTTCCATCCCTTTATTTCGGAATGCGAAATGAATACAACAAAAAAAGAGGCCACCAGCTGGCTGGTACGCCTCTTTTCGTCATGTAAAAAGGCGCATGTTGACAAATACGCAACATACGCCTTGATTCATCCGATCAATTGGAACATACGAGTTCCTTTTCAATGACCAATGAAGGTGTAATTGTCACGTGAATCAACCCATTCATGCAGTTTGATTTCATTCTTCCAATGTTGCACATGACATTTCCTCCTTTTGGCTCTTGAATCTTTTTTTATCTTATAGCGGCTGTCACCATTTTGTCAATAAATATTTTTCAATAAATGAAATTTTCTAACAAAAATCAATCTCCCTTATGTGTATCTTTTTCTATTAACGGGTATACCATGAGTGTAAAGACTCCTTTTGAAAGGAATGAGGACATTGTTTCAAGCTGATCGGATGGTCGTTGCGTTTGATGGACATGAAGACAGTAAGAAAGCATTAAAGAAGGCAATCGCTTTAGCCAAAACCTTGCATGCCAAGCTGACCGTTGCCTATGCCCATGATGGCAAAACAGGCAGACAGGTGTTTGATGCACCGCGCCCAATGACTGGCGGAGCTTATATCGGCGGCGGTACGGCAGATCTTCAAACACCCCCTGTGTATGTGCCTCATGATGAACAGCAAAGTCCCTTGATTTTTGAAGACCATACAGAAGAGGTCGTCGCAGAAGCAAGAATGCTTTTAAATGAGGAGCAGTTTGAGGCTGCCATTGAAATTGTGGAGGGAGAACCGGCAGAAGCGATTATCGAATATGCTGAGGAAATATCAGCAGACCTCATCGTCATGGGAGCACGTGACCAAAGCAGATTGAAAAAAATGCTATTTGGCAGTGTGAGTGAAAAGTTATCAGCAAAATCAGATATACCTGTGCTTATTGTGAAATAAATGCATCACAAAAGGCTGTAAACGAATGTTTACAGCCTTTTTTATTTATGAAGAGATCGATGCTTCATTTTCATGTTTAATTTTTTGCTGGAAGCCTTCCTGTACGCGCTTTGTCAGCTCGCCTGGAACGCCTTTCCCTACTGGCTCGCCATCTATTTCAACAATCGGAATGACTTCAGCCGTCGTCGAGCTGATGAAGATTTCCTGAGCGCGCAGCAGTTCTTCTTTGCTTATTCGATTTTCTTCAACAGTACATCCTTCTGCCTCACATACCTCCAGCAGCTTTCTACGGGTAATGCCGTTTAAAATGAGATTGTTTGCAGGGTGAGTGCGAATCACGCCATCAATCACGGCATATACATTCGAGGAGGTTCCCTCGGTCACAAAGCCATCTCTTATCAGGATTGCTTCAAACGCACCAGCTTCAGATGCTTTCTGCTTTTCCATGATGTTATATAAAAGGTTTAAGCTTTTGATATCACATCTTAACCAGCGAAGATCCTCAGATAATATGGCCTTTGCACCAGCTGTCTGCTCTTGAACAGGCTTTTTCACCTGGAACGTATATGCCGTGATTTGAGGAGTGAGAGAATCGCTATATTGATGCTTACGAGGAGCGACTCCCCGCGTGACTTGAATATACACACCGCCATCTGTTAATTGATTGTGAGCGACGAGCTGTTTTAACTTTTCTTCCATATCAGATACTGTACCTTGCAGATGAATACCAATTTCCTTTGCACTCTTGAACAGACGCTCTGTATGCTCCTTTAACGTAAACAAAGTACCATTGTATACTCGGATGACCTCATAGACTCCGTCACCAAATTGATAGCCTCTGTCCTCAATATCAACATGTGCATCTTTTTTTTCAATGAAATCTCCATTGTACAATACTTTCATATGGAATCTCCCCTTCGCTTTGCAATAATGGTTGAATCTGATGCTATCTTAGCGGATAAATGAGTACGTTTCAATGATTATTCAGAATTATTTCACATCATATGAAATGGATAACTTTCTATTGTAACAAATATAGATTCATAACCAAAAAGATTCCAATTTTTTAGCATCTTCTATATTCATAGGCTCTTTTTTCCTGTATACTGACACCATATAAACATGACAAAAAACAGCGGAAAAAGACAGAATCTACTACATGATTCGACACAAATTTTTGATTTATTGGAGCGATTGTAATGCAACGGGTTAAAAAAAAACAGACACCTTCAAACACAATGCTGCTCTCAAAGGCGATTGGTTTTGTCATTCTGACACTGATCCTCTTTTTTATTTGGGATATGTCCAAAACCAATATGCAGGCAGCAGATCAGCCGGCGAAATTGTCTGCGAGCAGTCAATTTAGGGACACAAGCACTAGTATGAAAGCAAAAGATGCTTCTAGGAAAACATTAGATGCACATTTTAAGATCGATTCTAATAAACATGTAACGGATCAAACAATCTTTTTAACCTTTGATGATGGTCCATCAGCGACTTCAAATCAGCTGTTAGATGTGCTAAAAGCGCAAAAAGTGAAGGCTACATTCTTTATGCTCGGGCCGCAGATTAAAGAACACCCGGCAGCTGTGAAAAGACTCCATCAAGAAGGACATCAATTAGGGCTTCATGGTATTACCCATGATGTGAAACGCTTTTATCAAAAAAGTGATTCTCCTGTTAACGAGATGAAGGAAGATCAGCGCATTTTGGCTTCTGTCACAGGTGAGTATACCCATCTTGTAAGAACACCTTATGGCAGCACCCCCAATTTAACCGATCAGCAAAAAGCACGTTTAAAACAAAAAGGCTTTGTCTACTGGGACTGGACCATTGACAGTCTGGACTGGAAATATAAAAGCTCAAAATATGTACCAGAGGTATTAAATCAGCTACAAGTGCTGGAAACAAAATATCCAAAAGAACCAAAAATCATCTTAATGCATGATCAGCCGGCAACAGCAAAATACTTAAGCAGCTTAATCACGCAGCTAAAGGCAAAGGGCTATACATTTGAAGTTCTTGATGAAACAATGAAGCCGCTGCAGCAATAAAGAAAAACCCGCACCTTTAGGTGCGGGTTTTTTAATGATTTATAAAGCTTTCACGAGATCGCCAATTCGCTCATGAAAGACAAGATCAAAAAGCGGATCGAATTCTGTTTCACTCAAATTCATCATCACCATGAAGATGGAAGGATCATGGGCTGCGTCTTCTGGAATATATCTTGCTGGCGCTACTTCTAGGGAAGTCCCCATGACAAGGAGCATGTCCGTTTTCTGAAGTGATGCCTCCACTTGGTCTAAATGTTTGACCATATCTCCAAAAAGAACAACATCTGTTTTTAGCACACGTCCGCACGTACTGCCATCAGAGGAAACCCTTTGACAGACAGGCACCTCTTCTTTTAACAAATAAGGCAAATCATATACCGCCTGGCAGGATGGACAAGTAGCCGTTTGAATGGAACCATGGAGTTCATATACGTGCTGGCTTCCCGCCTTTTTATGAAGACCATCAATATTTTGGGTAAAAATATCCACATGCTTCCCTTGTTGCTCAAGGCTGGCTAAAAAGATGTGCCCGCTATTTGGCTCGTATTCCCCGCTCATTTTCATCTGAAACAATTCCTTAAATTTCGGCCAAAATTGATGAGGATTTGATAAAAAGTAGGACCGGCTCATCACCTCCATGCGAGAAGTATCTTCCGTCCACAATCCACCCGTTGATCTAAAATCAGGAATACCCGATTCTGTACTCATACCTGCACCTGAGAGTACTGTGATATGTGAAGCCTGCGATATTCTCTCTCTTAGCGCTTCCACCTTTTTTTGATCCACGTACCATTCCTCCTTTATTCACCCAGCTGTTTCTCGCCTTTTTGTTTCATATAAATGGTCTGTCCAGGGAAAGCAAATTCTACACCTTCTTCGTGGAAAATATCTATGATGCGATAGTTAATGTCCTGCTTAATATCAAGGTTTTCAGACCAAGCTGTCGTGTTTGTATAAAAGTTGAAAAACAAGTTCAAATAGCTGTCTGCCAGTACATCGAGATTCACCATAATCGTCTCCTTATGCACACCATCATGCTCGTGAAGCATCTGTTTGAGACGCTTAATACACTGATCAATGTTTTCCTTTGGTGTATTGTAGGAAACGCGAACAGAAAACGTAATCTGACGTTTATTCATTCTCGTCCAGTTTGTGATCGGCTCCTTAGAAAGCGTAGAATTCGGAACGGTCACAACGGCTTCAGCAGGTGTTCGAAACTTTGTGCTTCGAAATGTAATATCTTCAACAGTCCCAAGAACACTTGGTGTCTCCACAAAGTCGCCCATCGTAAAAGGCTTCTCTGTAATGATGACTATCCCTCCAAAAAAGTTAGCCACTGTATCCTGCGCAGCCAGCGCAAAGGCTAGACCACCTAAACCAAGACCTGCCACAAGTCCATTGACATCATAATTAAATTCTTGTGCAATGATACTAATACTTAGTGCGATAATAATAAAACGAAGTACCTTTGATAAAAACGGTGCTAAAATATCATCCATTTCTAATTCAAATTTCGAATTGACCTTTTGAAATAAGAAGGAAGATGCTGCGGTTAAATTACAAAGTCCCCACGTCAGCATCAAAATAATGGAGGATCTATACAATTTAATGATGACATCCATATGATGCTCAAAGTATGGCGCCTGTCTTAACGCAAAATATAAACCAAGTGCCACGAAAAACAGTCTGGCTGGTTTTTCAAATGCCACAACAATTTGGTTAATGACCTCCGTCTTCGACCGATTTGTCAGCCTAAACAGAAGTTGAAATAAATACTTCGTAAATACTTTCCGAAGCAATAAAAACAGCAATAAAATACAAAGGCTGATTCCAATTTGGATCGCAATATCTACTGTAAAATATGTATCCATCCATTTTTGTGTAAACATGTCTGTCTCTCTCCTTTAAAACAATCCTCTCTAGTTTATAATATAACCTTCGTTCATGTCCTCTCTTAAATGTCTGACCTCTACATAAAAAGCCTCGGGAATAATCCCGAGGCATGATGTTCAAATATGAAATTTTGGCTAGAGACATATCGACGGGCAGCAAACTACTTTTTCTTCTGAGCCTGATCAAGGAGAGTCGCTTTAAACATTTCAGCATCCGTTTCGGCCTTAATACGTTCTTCCACTCTAATTCTCCCTTTACCCAATCATCTCGCCTCCTTTTCATCATTATAAAACATCAGAATTTTCAGTCAACATGACGAAAGCACTAATATTTTGACGAACGCTGACGATTTGGACAAAATTGATCGAAGAAAAAATGATGTAGTTCAGATTTACTCAATAAGAGCTTGGGATATTCCTGCAACTTTTCACCTTTTATACACGATGCTTTCTCACCACAAGCCATGTTCCATTACATACAGCTCTCCCTCGTTCCATATAGTAAAGAAGGAAAAACAGCAAAAATTTGATATGATAAGACCAGAACTTATGTCAGGAGCTGGAGCATGTGTATATTATCGCACATAGAGGGTCATCAAGCGCTGCCCCAGAAAATACAATCGCCGCATTTGATTTAGCTGTTCAGCAGGGTGCGGATTATATTGAGTTAGACGTCCAGCTGACAATGGATCAGCACGTAGCCGTTATCCATGATGATACCGTTGATCGAACGAGTAACGGAAGCGGATTAGTGAAAAGTTATACACTTGATCGGCTGAAGAAACTGGATGCAGGAAGCTGGTTTGATTCTCAGTACGCCAACGAACGAATTCCCACCTTACAGGAAATCCTTCAAAGGTACAGTCAGCGTGTCGGGATACTGATTGAGATCAAGCATCCAAAACGGCAGATTGGGATTGAAAAAGCAGTTGTCGACATCATCAACCGGTTTGCCTATTCCCGTCACATCATGGTTCAATCTTTTGATGCCAATGCCCTTCAAAGAGTCAAAGCTTACGCCCCTTCTCTTCGAACGGCTTTTATTATAAAACCCTCTGCCTTCAAACTGACGAAAAGGAAATTAGCGGAGTACAGCTCCTTTGCGGATTGCCTTAATATGAAGAAAACGCTGATCAACAGATGGTGGATTGATCGCATCCACTCATTTGGAATGGATGTCTTTGTATGGACAGTGAATGACCAAAAAACAGCCGACAGGATCAAAACATATCCCATTGATGGAGTGGTGACGGATCACCCGCCATTTTTTCTAAAGGAGAAATGATGTAAATGAAAGCATATCTCGCCGTATTTATCGGTGGACTAGTTGGTACCCTTTGTAGATATGAACTTAGCCAGTCCGTTGTCAGCCACACATTCCCCTATGCAACGCTGATTGAAAACATTATAGGCAGTCTGCTTCTTGGCTTTTCAACAGGGTATTTTATGTTTCGGAAGGGAAAAAAATATCTTGCTGCTTTAATCGGAACAGGATTTTGTGGTGGTTTTACGACAATGTCCACTTTTTCTAAAGAAACAGTTCTCTTATTACAGGATGGACTGTTCACATCAAGTGTCATGTACATTCTACTCTCAGTGATTGCTGGAGTGGGCGCTGCCTTATGTGGACTGATCACCGCTCAGCACCTCTTTCAACAAAATGAGCAGCCGAAAGGAAGCAGATAAATGATTGTATTGTATACAGCTGTTGCTGGCGGGATAGGCAGTGCCCTTCGTTTTTTCCTCAGTCAATCGATTCAGAAAACCAAGTTTCATACTCGTTTTCCGTTTAGTATTATTCTCATCAACTTACTCGGCGCAGCCGGTTTAGGTTTACTGACAGGTGCAGTGACTAACAATGATCCGCTGCTTATGATCATTGGGACTGGTTTTTTCGGTGGTTTTACAACATTCTCTACATTTAGTGTAGAGGCTGCGTCCATGCTGCATGAGCGGCAAATTGGACAGCTTGCTGTCTACTTATTGGTCACCATCATCGGGTCTTTATGTCTGTTTGCTGCGTTTTATCAAATAGGACAGCATCTTTTTTAAATATTGGTGATGGCGGCTAAGCTGATGAGCAACTGATCCATGAGCTGGCGCTTCATCAAAAAGAGTGTTTTTTCACTATAGCCGATTTCCATTGCACATTTTGCCATCCGCCAATCTCGAAAATATTTATAATCGATGAGCTGCTGTTCTATTTCATCCAACTCTTTTAATGCCGTTTCAATACAAGCAACGATGAGTTCATACTGACTTTTTTGCTCTTCTAACTTTTTCCGTGTCATGTGGTCGAGATGATGCGGGCTTCTTTTTTCAAGCTGCCTTTCGATATTTAAGATCGCTGCTTGATAATTTTTGAAATTCTTTAAATGAAACTCAATTCGTTTCATTGAGGTTTTTTTCTCCGTGATACTTGCTGTTTCGTACCAAAGCATGTCCATCCCCCTTTATCGAACGTTTGTTCTTATTATATACCGAACATATATTCGTTTAAAAGAGACTAAATACCTAAAAAAACCTTGAGCTTATTTTTCGCTCAAGGTCATTTCGTTTACTAGCAGCGGCTCCTTTATATCAAGCCCAGTGCGTGCACTGCCTTTTTCTGCCGATGTGACACCTTTTTTTAAATCAATCTTTTTAACGTAACGTCCATCCATTTCCAGCACTTTCATTCGAATATCATCAAGATAGATGGATTGTCCTTCTCTAATATCAATATTCTCTTTTAAGATGAGCCCGCCGATTGTATCAATTTCCTCATCATGATATGAAATCTCGATCAAATCTTGAACTTCATCCAATCTCACTTTGCCATCTAAAACATAATGATGATCGGCTCTTTTTTGAATAACTGGCTGCTCATCTTCATCGAATTCATCTCGAATATCTCCGACAATCTCTTCTAAAATATCTTCCGTTGTGACAAGCCCAGACGTTCCGCCATATTCGTCAGTTAAGATCGCCATATGCATTCGATCACGCTGCATCTTGACGAGAAGCTCTTGAATAGGAATCGTGTCGATGACCTCAATCACTGGATATATATAATCTTGAATTTTCAGTTGATCTTTTTCTCCTTGATACACAAGATCTGCAAAGAGCTGCTTTTTGTTCAGCATGCCGATAACATGGTCTTTATCTCCTGAAAACACAGGGAAACGTGTATACTTTTCCTGCGTCATAATGGCGAGGATATCATCTAACGGCATATCTTCTGGAATCGCACAAATTTCTCTGCGCGGTATCATGATCTCTCTGGCAATTCGATTATCGAAATCGAAAATCTTGTTCATATAATTATATTCTGATGGGTTGATTTCCCCATTTTTTAAGCTCTCAGATAATAAAATCTTCAGTTCCTCTTCAGAATGGGAATGTTCTTTTTCAGACCCCATATCGATGCCCATCATTTTAGTTAACAAACGGGCTGACCCGTTTAACACATAAATGAAAGGGAACATAAGGATATAAAATGCATGCAGCGGGCCTGACAGCCATAGCGTCATTTTTTCCGCCTTTTGAATGGCAAGCGTTTTTGGTGCAAGCTCACCTACAACTACATGCAAAAAGGTAATAATAGAGAACGCAAGTGTTGCTGAGATCAGGCTGATTGCTGAATCAGGAATGTTTGTCAAACCAAAACCTCGAACCAAAAGTTCTTTCACAGCCGGCTTACCAATCCACCCTAAACCAAGGGATGTCACTGTAATACCGAGCTGACAGGCTGACAAATATTCATCTAGCCTTGATGTCACCTTTTTCGCCATGATGGCCTTTTTGGACCCTTCGGCAACAAGCTGATTAATTCTTGAACTTCTCACCTTTACTATGGCAAATTCAGATGCAACAAAGAAAGCTGTTAAAGCAATCAAAACACCGACTATACTCAGATTAACAATATCGTCCATTTAACCTTGCTCTTTCTTTGAAGAACAAGGAGTCACCTCCTGATTGATGATGTTATGTTTTGCAAAACGGTTAACTGATTAAATAAGACGACTTTGAGGGCCCCACTTAACCACCTCCGGTTCACGTGAAATTCCGCCTCTCTACATATATATGAAACGGTATTCATTTTATCTTACCATAAATAATCTGAAAATTCCTGTATCATCATGCTGTTTTTGACATGACTGACTAAATTGAGGGAAATCCTCCTCTGTTTCTTCTTATTGGCAGGAAATATGAACAATTAACTTGTGTTTCAGACTAGAATTATATTAAACTATTTTCATAAACTATAACGTGACGGTTAGGAGGAGATGTTCAGATGGGGCTGAGAAAAAGTATCGTATTGGTGAACTAGCACAGATTGCACAGGTAACGAAACGAACTGTAGATTATTATACAAATCTAGGTTTGCTTGCGCCTGTTAGATCTTGCTCAAATTATCGTTATTACGATGAATATGCTTTAAAACGATTACAATTAATCGTTCTTTGCAAACAGCAGAGATTGGCTCTTTCTGACATCAAATCCAGATTAGATGAACAATTTCCTTCTCAAAAGGAAGATCAAGATGAACTTGTCCATTTAACCTCTGATATCGATCGGATGAATGAGCATATGGACCGCATTTTGGCACGTTGTAAGCAGCTTCAGCCAGAACAACGTGAAAAACTAAAAGAACAGCTTACTCCTGAAAAAATGACGGCTGTCCAATCATTTTTACTGCTGTTAAGTTAAAATTTTTACTAAACAGGAGGTGTTACCTTCGTTCTCAAAGTCAGAACGAAGGCCTTAATTGGACATAGTTAATTTACTCATAGTTGCTTTACTTATAGCTTTAACCGCGTTTTTCGTTGCATCAGAGTTTGCGATCATTCGCTTAAGAAGCTCAAGAATTGATCAGTTAATCGCAGAAGGTAATAAAACAGCAGTTGCTGTCAAGCATGTAACGACTCACCTTGATGAGTACCTATCAGCCTGTCAGCTTGGTATTACCATTACCGCCCTTGGTATTGGTTGGTTAGGGGAAGAAACAATTGCACATATGCTTGCTCCACTATTTGTAGAGCTGTCCATTCCTCAATCAGCTAGTTCTATTGTCACTTTTATTATTGCGTTTAGTATCATGACGTTTTTACACGTTGTCGTTGGAGAGCTTGCACCAAAAACGCTTGCCATTCAAAAGGCGGAGCAAGTATCCCTTCTATTTGCTAGACCACTGATGATCTTTTACAAAGTGATGTTCCCGTTCATTTGGGTATTAAATGGTTCTGCTCGTTTGTTAACAAAAGCGTTTGGTCTTCAGCAAGTATCTGAGCATGACATGGCGCACTCTGAAGAAGAATTGCGGATTATTTTATCAGAGAGCTATAAGAGCGGCGAGATTAACCAGTCTGAATTCAAATATGTAAATAAAATTTTCGAATTTGATGACCGTCTGGCGAAAGAAATTATGATTCCTCGTACTGAAGTTGTCAGCTTCCCTCATGATATTACCATTGAGGAAATGTTGAAGGTAACAAAGGTAGAAAAATATACACGTTATCCAATTGAAGATGGCGACAAAGACAACATTATCGGTGTTCTAAATATTAAAGAGGTTCTCACTGCCTGCATTAGCGGTGAGTGTTCTACAAGTGATACGATCGAAAAGTTTGTGAATCCGATTATTCATGTGATTGAAACGGTTCCTGTTCATGATTTATTGCTCAAAATGCAGCGTGAACGTGTACACATGGCCATTTTATCTGATGAATATGGCGGTACAGCAGGTCTTGTCACTGTTGAAGACATTCTTGAAGAAATCGTCGGTGAAATTCGTGATGAGTTCGACATTGATGAAATCAACGAAGTGCGTAAACTTGGAGAAGACCATTACATCTTTGATGGCAAGGTCCTTGTTGATCAAGTCAACCTGCTATTAGGTATACAGCTTGATAATGAAGAGGTCGACACAATCGGCGGCTGGTTCCTTACTCAGAAATATGAAGTAGAGAAAAATGACGCCATTCGTGAACAAGGCTATGAATTTATCATTAATGAAGTCGATGGACACCATGTGGCATACATCGAAGTAAAAAAGTTAAATGAACAATTATTAGAAGCAGCTGAAGAAGGCGCTTCTTAATAAAAAAACGACCCTTGCCTAAGCAAGCGGTCGTTTTTCTTATGACTTTTCAATTAATTGAGCTTCTAGCTCTTTGATTCTCGTGTTTAATACTTCCGTCATGGCACCTAATCTTTCTTTTGGCGGGAGATGGTCAAATTCAGACAGTTCAATCGGTTCACCGATGATTAAGCGCATTTTCCCTTTTTTGAAAAGACTTTTCGCATTTGAAGGTCCTTTATATGCAGCTGGAACAATTGGCGCTTTACCGAGCTGCGCAATGGTCACTGCCCCTCTTTTTAAAGGAACATCCTCTGTTGTACGTGTTCCGCTTGGAAAAATCCCAACGATCTTTCCCTCTTTTAATAATTTAATGGGCGTTTTAATACTGCTTGGCCCAGGGTTCTCTCGATCAACTGGAAAGGCATGAATCTTTTTTAAAAATCCACCGATCCATTTATTCGCAAACAATTCTTTTTTCGCCATGTAATGGATCTCAAACGGAAGAATTCCTGCGCCTAATGCAAGAACATCCACAAAACCCTCATGTGTACAAGCAATGACAAACCCCCGATCAGTTGGCAGATTCTCTTTTTGATATACTTTGATTCCACCTCGGAGACCAAATATTAATTTGACGGTATAGCCTGAAAATTTATACATAGTGCACTTCCTTTGTTTGAAAAATGAAGGATTTGTCTCTATTATAACAAATTTTTTATTACCTGGTACTAAAAATTTATGAGCAGCCCAATCCTCCCTGTCTTTTTCGTTTAAAATGAACGTTCTGACTGTATTCAAGCACATGGTTTTAGGGGAGAATAGAATAGGAATTGTGTCCAATTTTGTCGTTTTTCGATGTTTTTTCCTGATTTGTTCTATTGAAAATACTTTATAAATGATGCAAATTTCGCTATGATAAGGAGAAATGATTTTGATTCGGCGAAAGAAATGAGTAATGTACGGTAATGAGAAGTTTCGTGCAACTTTATGCCTTTCTTATGCGTGTATAACATAGAGGGGAGAAAAATCAGTGACGATCGATGAAATTTATCAAATGTATATGAACGATGTTTACAGGTTTCTGCTCTCCATGACAAAAGACAAACATTTGGCAGAGGACTTATTGCAGGAAACCTTTATGCGTGCTTATATACATATTCATTCCTACGACCATAGCAAAGTGAAACCTTGGTTATTTCAGGTGGCACGAAATGCTTTTATTGATTATGTCAGGAAACATAAAAAAGAAGTGACCATATCGGATGACCTTATTGGCGGTCTTTTACAAACGTCTGTACAAAGCCCTGCTGAACAGGTTGAAATAAAGGAAGTACTCACCATGTATTTGGAGCAGCTTCCAGATAACTACAAGGAAGCGTTGACATTGTATTATTTAAAAGAACTAAATTACAAGGAAGCATCCAAGGTCATGAATATTACTGAAGCAAATTTTAAAAGTGTTTTATTTCGTGCAAGGCAGCGCCTAAAAGCACTTTACAACAGAGGTGTTAATGATGAATGAAGAGTTTAACAAGCGATGGGAAAAATATAATAATGGTGAGATGAATGAGGAAGAAATGATAGCGTTTGAGGAAGAACTTGAAGAAAACGAAAAACGCTTAAGCCAGGAACTGAACGACTCGGATTGGACAGATTTTTCCATCAGTCCTGAGAAGCAAAAAGCCATTTTACAATACGGAAAAAGAAAGTCATATTTACGTATTTCCGTACTTGCTGTCATATCGACACTCATTATTTTACCGCTTTGTACATTAGGAAGTTATCTATACTACGGCGTTGGCGGAGCCGAGAGCAAAGGCAATCACTTCATGGAAACAGCCGCTGTCACCGTTGCTTTGACAAAGCCAAACGTGGCCATAGATATGAAGGATTTAAAAGGTCAGGTCAAACTTTTTGGGATGAACACCGAATTGAAGCTGCAAAAACAAATTGGCAATAAAACAGAAGCCATTGGCAGTGAACAAATCGAGATGTTTTTCGATAAATTAAAGCAGCCTACTATCTCTTATTATGGTGACAGTGCACGCGAAACAGAAGGTTTCTTTACTCATCCTTCGGCGCAGGCAGATGCCTCAAAAAAACAAACACTCACTACGTTAGACAAGCTTCCTGAAGGAACAGTAAGTGAAGTGTATGTATCCTATGACAAAGCTTACACACCAAAGGATGTTTATTCCTTTGCTAAAAAATACGATATGAAAGTGCTGTGGAATGCGATTAAAACAGAGGATTCATTAAGTGGAAATCAGCGGCCAATCGGCTTTCCTGGGAAAGACTCTGAATTTTTAAAAGAGCTTCAGCACACATCCAAAACTGAGGTAGATCAATTCAAAGATGCCCTTGCTTATGTCAATCAGCACCCGACCTGGGCAACCACGATCTCTGGCAGACCTGATCTTGATCTGTCTAATCGTATACGCTATATCGATCAAAATGGCGTCACGGTTTATGGCTCTGTGGTCACTGGACCTTCTAAAGAAATCGAGAAATTTGTGAAGACAAAACGTATTAAAACGGCAAAAGTGAGCGAGGTGGAATTATGGAATTGGTAAGAATCTTTAAAGAGCATAATGTATTTGGCTGGATTTCTGTCGGCACAGCGATATTATCCCTGCTCATGCTAAACCTCGCCATTATCAGCAACGTGACATTTTATTCTTTTCAAATGCTTCCTTTTGCAATGGCCGCAGTTCCATTTGGCATTATTGAACTGTTCATTAAAAAAGGCCGTACGGGTCCAGGTTTCCTCGGTGTCGTACTGAATATCTTTGTCATTGTTTGTGTCTATGCCATCGTATCAATCGATGTCGATCTTCAGTTAGGTTTTTAATCAGCAATCAAAAGCAAAAGCCCGTGTTACTTGACTGCACCAAGTAACACGGGCTTTTTTAATTTATTTTTTATTCAATTCTGAGTGCTTTCTTGAATATAAGAAATACACAACCAGCCCAATGGCAAGCCAGATTAAGAAACGAACAAAGGTGATTGCACCAAGCTTATAAATGAGCAATCCGCAAGATAGAATAGCCAAGATCGGAATAAGCGGAACTGCTGGGCATCTGAATGCTCTCGGTAAGTCCGGCTGCGTTTTTCTCATCACAATGACCGCCACTGAAATCAAAATGAATGCTGAAAGTGTCCCGATGTTCACTAGGCTTGCCAGCTCATCAAGTGGAATAAATCCACCCATTAATGCTGACAATGTACCGAAGAACAGTGTATTGATGTAAGGTGTTTTATGCTTTGGATGAACCTTTGATAGAACCTTCGGCACCAAACCATCACGAGACATAGCAAACATCACGCGTGTCTGGCCGTACAGCATGACAAGCATCACGGTTGTCATCCCTAGGATCGCACCGACATCCACAATACCCGCCACCCAGTTTTGTCCGGCTACTTGTAAAACGAGAGACACTGGATGTGATACTCCCTCAAAATTCATGAAAGGAACGATGCCCGTCATAATCGCACTAACAACAACATAAAGCAGCGTACAAATCAATAAGGAAGTTATAATCCCTCTAGGCAGGTTGCGTGATGGATTTTTTGTCTCCTCTGCCGCAGAAGCTACTGCATCAAACCCGATAAATGCAAAGAATACTAGGGCTGCTGCACTTAAGACCCCTGATGTCCCAAATGGAACGAATGGTGTCCAGTTTTCAGGTTTTACATATTTCACAGCGACTAAAATAAAGAGCAGAATCACAGCAATTTTCATAATAACCATGATGTTATTTACTCGTTTTGATTCTTTAATACCAAAGTACAGCAGGAAAGTGATGACCATTAAAATAATAAATGCAGGAAGATTAAAATATGTCACTTGCCCCTTTAAACCACCTGGTGCTGCTGTTAATTCAACTGGTATATGAATCCCTATCCCATTTAAAAATGACACAAAATAGCCCGACCAGCCCGCTGAAACGGCACTAGCGGCCAGCATATATTCTAATATTAAATCCCAGCCAATGATAAACGCTAGAAATTCCCCCATTGATGCGTACGTAAATGTATACACAGACCCTGATACAGGCACTGTGGAAGCAAATTCCGCATATGACAGTGCTGCAAACAAACAAGCAAGACCTGCGATGACAAATGATAGAACAAGTCCTGGCCCTGCAGTGACGGCTCCTGTACCTGTCAGAACAAATATCCCTGTCCCGATTATGGCTCCAATGCCAAGCATGGTTAAATCAAATGAACCCAATTCCTTTTTTAATGCTTTTTCCCCTTGTGTTGCCGCAATGAGCTCTGAAATGCTCTTTTTTCTAAACAACGAATTGCTCATACCATCACTCCCAAAACTTAGTATCAGTCTAAAGACGCCACATTCATGTAATTCACAATATTTTCTGAATATTTAGATTAAATTTAGCACAATAAATTGGTGGCGTAAAATTATTATATATGAAAATTAAAAAATGAAAACACTTTTTTTAAAAATAGAGTGAAAATTCTTATATATCAACGAAATGTTTGTCAATAAGTAGGTTAGATTTTCTCCATTCCTTATTCAATTGATAGCTTGTCTTTCTCTATTTATTATACAACATAGAAGATTATATTTTTTTAGTATACTTATTATGCAACAAAAAATAGACCTTTTTTTAAAAAGCGGGTCCACAATTATGTTATTTTAAAGCCTTTAGACTGATAGTGATCTATGAGAAAAGACCAGTTCCGCGGCACAAATAATATATGAAAAAAGAGACTGCTTCATAGCAGTCTCTTAAAATGAATTAGTTTACAAATGTTTTCGCTCCAAGATAAATAGGCTTCCAATAGCTTGATGTCATATCACTGATCGTTACTCCGTCAGAAGCAGCATGAATAAACTTGTTGTTCCCAAGGTAGACACCCATGTGAGATGGACCCGATTTATACGTTGTAAAGAAGACAAAATCTCCAACTTTTGGTTTGGATACACTTTTCATCGATCCCCAGAAGCCTTCAGTGGTTTGTCTTGAAATCTTTTTTTGTTTGTTAATGATATACCACATAAATCCGCTGCAATCAAAGCCCTTCGGTGTCGTTCCACCCCATCTATATGGTGTACCGTTCTGCGCTTTAGCATCTGCTATGAGTTTAGACGTGTTTAAGGAAGAAGTAGAGACTGTTTTTTCTTTTACAGGTTTCGTCTTTACTTTAGACGTCTTTTTCACCTTTAGCTTTTGTCCGATTTTGATGAGGTCTGTTTTAAGTTTATTTAACGATTTCAGCTCTTTCACAGTCATCCCATATTTTTTGCCAATCTTCGATAATGTATCGCCTTTGACAACTTTATGAGTGGCAGTTGCTGAAGCCGTTTTTACTTTTGTTGTTGTTTTTGATGTTTTCACTGCTTTTTTCGAAGAAGTGCCATTCACTTTTAAGGTTTGTCCAACATAAATTACGTTAGATTTCAGCTTATTGTCTGATTTAATTTTGCTCACGCTTGTTTTGTATCTTTTCGCTAGAACAGAAAGAGAGTCACCTTTTTGAACTTTTACTGATTGTGCTGAGGCAGCTCCGGCAAATAATGTCGTCCCAAGTAGAACTGCACTTGCAGCTGTGATCAATTGTTTTTTCATTTGTTCCTCCTGTATGTATCTATCTGATCCGATTTTTTATCTACTCCCTATTATAAGGATCAAATACCAGAAGAAATAGTCTTGACTTCCTACGACATTATGCTTATTAATTCGGCAAAATTTATTTTTTTTTAGGGTTCTTTTTATTTCATTTTCATTACACAATCATGACAAAATAATCACACCTTGTCATGGATAAATGATACATTCATTTCTCTTTTTGGTTCATTCTATGTAAAGTGGACCTTTACAATTTTAAAGTGAACTTTACGATGCTGTAAAAAGGAATCCACACTTCTGCTCTAGCATTGTAAACGTAAGAGCGATACATAAACAATGAGGAGGCAAAATGAATGAGTGTGTTGAAAAACTCAAAAACGAAAATCGCTGCAGTGGCAGCAGCATCTGTGCTATCGATTGGCATTTTTTCAGGGATTGAATTTGGACAAGCTGACAAAGCTGAGGCTAAAAAGAAGCCGAAAAATGATGTGCAAAATGTGATCGTGCTGATTGGAGATGGCATGGGAACACCTTATCTTTCAACTTACCGCTCATTTAAACACAACGGTGACCTTTCAAAGCAAACAGCGTTTGACCCTTACCTCACTGGCATGCATAAAACATACCCTGACGACTCTAAAAGTAACATTACTGATTCAGCAGCGGCTGGTACAGCCATGGCCACTGGTAAAAAAACATACAACAATGCCATTGGTGTAAATAAAAACGGCAAAAAATTAAAAACCGTTTTAGAAGAAGCCAAACGCAAAGGAAAGTCAACGGGTCTTGTCGTGACATCTGAATTAACGAATGCCACGCCTGCTGCGTATGCCACTCACGATGTGTCTAGGAAAAACACAGCAGCCATCGCTGATGATTTCTTCGATGAGAAAATCGGTAAACAGCATACAGTCGACGTCATGCTTGGCGGTGGACTTGTCGATTTTGTGCGAAAGGATCGTGATCTGACGAAAGAATTCAAACAAGCCGGTTATGATTATGTCACCAATAAAGCCGCCTTACAAAAAAACAAAAATGAAAAAGTGTTAGGCATTTTTGCTGATGGAGGTCTAGATAAAGCCATCGATCGTGATAAAACGACTCCTTCCCTGCAAGATATGACATCCTCAGCCATCAAACAGCTGTCTAAAAACAAAAAAGGATTTTTCCTTATGGTTGAAGGCAGTCAAATTGACTGGGCTGGACACGATCATGATATTGTCAGTGCGATGAGCGAAATGAAGGATTTTGAGAAAGCATTTGAAGAAGCGATTCGTTTTGCGAAAAAGGATAAAAACACGTTAGTCATCACGACAGCAGATCATTCAACTGGCGGACTTTCCTTTGGAGCAGACGGTTCGGGCAGCTGGGATTACAAGCCTGTCAAAGCAGCGAAAAAGACGCCTGACTTTATCGCAAACAAAATTGTCAGCGGCATGCCTGTTGAGTCAGCGCTGAAACAATATATCAATCTTGATTTCACAAAAGAGGAAACAGCCGCCATTCAAAAGGCAGCTGAAACAAAGGATGCTGTTAAAATTGATGATGCGATTGAAGAAGTGATCAACACGAGATCACATACAGGCTGGACCACATCAGGTCATACCGGTGATGAAGTTCCATTCTATGCATATGGTCCAACAAGTGAGCAGCTAAAAGGTCTGATGGAAAACACCGATCAAGCAAAGCACATTTTCAAACTGCTGAAAAACCAATAAAACGAGCAAAAAAGATGTCTGCTAAGAGACATCTTTTTTCGTCTTTTTTATGCGAGATATTTCCTATGAACCCCTTTTCCATCATAAGAAAACATGACTTCTTTTCCTTCAAGAACGGACTCGATATGCACACTTCTTCCCCATAGCTGATATAAATACGGCAGGACTTTTTCTAAGTATTTCAGATCAAGTTCAATGCCTTCATACCAATGCTTGATATAAAGTTCATTATTTTTTAAATAGTCGCCATCAATCACGGTCAAATACGGAAAGCCGCCATTGACTCTCATGCTAACTAACTGATCACGTACCGCCTTCCATTCTTTATCAATGACTTTATAATCTCTCCCCTGCTTTTGAAACAAGTACAAGTCTTCTCTCATCACAAGGTCTTTCGTTAAGTAGTTTCGAATAAAGGAAATATCCGATTCAATTTCCCTGACTTCAAACATTTTGCTGCGGCCAGATCCTTCTGTGACCCCAGCTTTTTTTAATTCTTCACATGGATTGTCATAGCGCTCTTCGATATCTTCAAAAATCTTCAGCCCTAAATAGTAAGGATTGATGCCTGTTTTAGATGGCTGCACCACACCTGCATTTAATTTTGCGAACTCTATCGATTCACTTGAATCCAAATCAAGCTCCCGCATTATCCGTTGGTGCCAATACGATGCCCAGCCTTCATTCATAATCTTTGTTTCCAGCTGCGGCCAAAAATAGAGCATTTCTTCTCTCAGCATAGTAAGAACATCCCGCTGCCATGGCTCCAGTTCCCGGGAATGCGCTTCAATAAAGAGTAAAAGATCCTTTTCCGGCTTCGGCGGAAATTGCTTGACGGTTTTCTTTTTCTCACGCGTCTTCGGCTCATCCATTCCCCACAAATCATCATAAGGCGTTTGACGTTTTGGTTTATCATCTTCATCTTCTTCTTCATCGTCCATACTCCAGCTTAATTTTGATCGAACAAGAGACGGATCAATATGCTCTTGGATAGCCAATACCGCGTCTAAAAAGGATTCGACTTCTTTTGTCCCGTGAATATGCTCATATTCTTTGATCCGCTCTGCCGCTGCTGACATGCTTTCGACCATATCTCGTTTTGTGTTTTGGAAACGGCAATTATTTTTGAAGAAATCACAGTGTGCCAGTACATGAGCCACAATTAATTTATTTTGAACAAGCGTATTGTTATCAAGTAGAAAGGCGTAGCAAGGATTTGAATTGATCACCAGCTCATAAATTTTACTTAACCCTAAATCATAATGAAGCTTCATTTTATGAAATTGCTTCCCAAAGCTCCAGTGGCTGAATCGTGTTGGCATTCCGTATGCACCGAACGTATAAATAATTTCCGCGGGACAGATTTCATATCTCATCGGATAAAAATCTAGACCAAATCCTTCTGCAATTTCTGTAATTTCATCAATCGCTCTTTGTAAAAGACGTTTTTCAGATACGCTCAAGGAAACCATCCCTCCTCATCGGACTTATCCCTACTATATGAGCGTATGTAAAAAAACATGATGTTCCGCCAACCGTTTAGACGACTTCCATTTCTTTCGTGGATTGCCCGCCGAATGCTTCGAAATGAATATGGTCTGCTGGAATTCCCAGCTCTTTTAGAACATGAATGATCTCCTGTGTAAACACCGGGGAACCGCATAGATAAAATTGGCCTTTCCCTTCTCCGATCACCGATTGAAGAAATGGATGATTAATGCGGGAAGCCGCTTTCTCAACAAGCTCACCCTTTCCAGACTGCGCAAATTGTTCATTACATAGAATGATGCGCCCATGGACAGCTGAAGCTAAAACGCGTTCAAACTCATTTTCAAAAGCGGTGACATCCTCTAGTCGATCAGCATGAATCATCGTAAATGTCCGGCTATTTTGTGCTGCAGTTTTCACTAAACCAATCATTGGTGTGACACCAGACCCAGCACTGATGAAATAAACAGGCTCTTTTATGTCATGTTGCAAGCAGAACATTCCCTGCGGCATACTCACTTGAAGAACGTCCCCTTCTTCCATTTCATCATGCAAAAATGTAGACACATGACCATCACGCTTCACTGTAATACGGTAATAAGATGGATGATGCTCGTCTGATAAGCTGTATTGTCTGCTGCACATATAGGCTTCTCCTGGCATATCTGTCTGAACCGTAATGTATTGGCCTGCTTTATACATTGGCAGCTCTGATTCATCTTCTGGTACTAAATAAAAGGAGATAAACGATGGAGATTCTTGCTTCTTTTTCTTTATCACAAACGGCTTCACATCTGCCCATCCGCCTGTCTGCTTCACATTTTCATCCATCATTTCTAATTCAATTGTAATGAAAATATTCGCAATGATGTCATATGCAGCTTTCCACGCTAATAAAGTGTCATCTTCTTCTCTTAAACCAAACACATCTTTCATCGCTTCAATCAGGTGATATCCGACAATTGGGTACTGCTCTTTTTTGACCATGACACTGACATGCTTATGGGCAATTTGTTTGACCGCAGGAAGTAATTCCTCTAATCGATCAATGTGCAGTGCAGCCTGATATAATGTCGCAGCAAGTGCCTCTGGCTGACTTCCGTTCATAAGATTTGTTTTATTAAATTGATTGAGCAGCTCCGGGTGCTGGCGAATCATATTTTGATAAAAAACAGTGACAAGTTTGGTTCCCTCGGCTTTTAGTAGAGGAGCTGATTGCTTTATTGCATTCATTTGATCTGTAGATAACATCGTCATTCCTTCTTTCAAAAGAAGTATTTTAAATACATCTTTATCGTAATGGATGACAGTCTCTAAAAGCAATATTTATAATACATGTTTTAAATGTTGTCACATTTCACACTTTCTCGAACAGTTTTTGTCTAAAATGTGTTACGATGATACAAAACTCTATTAGGTTTAGAGGTCGTCAAAATGAAACTTACGAATTACACAGATTTCTCATTAAGGGTACTCATTTATTTAGCATCAAGAGAAAACAATGAACTGTCAAATATTCAGCAGATTGCCGATGTTTATGGCATTTCTAAAAATCATCTGACGAAGGTGATTTATCATCTTGGAAAACGCGGGTATGTAGACACGATTCGCGGAAGAAATGGCGGGATCAGGCTTGGAAAAAGCCCAGAAAGCATTAACATTGGAGAGGTTGTCCGTTATACAGAGGATGATTTAGTCATGGTTGAATGCTTTGATCCAAAGAAAAACGGCTGCATCATCTCCCCGATTTGTTCATTAAAGCATGTACTTCATGAAGCACTCACTGCTTATTTAAGCGTTCTTGACCGATACACACTAAAAGATTTAACACAAAACAAAGATGCTCTCAGGGAGCTCCTGCTTTAAGGCGAAAGAATTTTATTCTTTCGTCTTTTTCTTTACCTTCTTGTAATAATAATTTATTTAAAATTATTATAAATAAATATTGACTATCATGTTTGATTCAATATAATTAGGGTATATAGATTGCTAGAAAACACTTTTTTGTTTACAGGAGGAGAAAAGAATGACAAATTCAAATCATAAAAATTTGACAACGAACCAAGGCGTTCCTGTTGGCGATAACCAAAACTCAAGAACAGCTGGTCACCGCGGACCTACCTTTCTTGATGATTACCATTTGATTGAAAAACTCGCACACTTTGATCGTGAACGTATTCCAGAACGTGTCGTTCATGCTAGAGGCGCCGGCGCTTACGGGGTGTTTGAAGTAGAAAACAGCATGGAGAAACATACAAAAGCAGCCTTCTTAAGTGAAGAAGGAAAACAAACAGACGTTTTCGTTCGCTTCTCCACCGTTATTCATCCAAAAGGTTCACCTGAAACCTTACGTGACCCGCGCGGCTTTGCTGTCAAATTTTATACAGAAGAAGGCAACTATGATCTCGTTGGTAACAACTTGCCGATCTTCTTTATTCGTGATGCATTGAAATTCCCTGATATGGTTCACTCTCTCAAGCCAGATCCTGTAACCAATATTCAAGATCCTGACCGTTATTGGGATTTTATGACCTTAACACCTGAATCCACTCATATGCTCACATGGCTCTTCTCTGACGAAGGAATCCCTGCAAGCTACGCTGAAATGCGCGGTTCTGGTGTGCATACATTTAGATGGGTGAACAAATACGGTGAAGCAAAATATGTGAAATATCACTGGAGACCTTCTGAAGGTATTCACAACTTATCTATGGAAGAAGCAGCAGAAATTCAAGCGAACGACTTCCAGCATGCGACAAGAGATTTATATGACCGCATTGAAAAAGGCAACTTCCCAGCATGGGACTTATATGTTCAGCTTATGCCGCTTAGCGATTATGATGAACTTGATTATGATCCATGTGACCCAACAAAAACGTGGAGCGAGGAAGATTACCCGCTTCAAAAAGTTGGACGCATGACACTCAACCGCAATCCTGAAAACTTCTTTGCTGAAACAGAACAGTCTGCTTTCACGCCAAGTGCATTTGTTCCAGGAATTGAGGCATCTGAAGATAAACTGCTTCAAGGCCGTCTGTTCTCATATCCTGATACGCAGCGTCACCGTCTTGGTGCGAACTACATGCGCATTCCGGTTAACTGCCCTTATGCACCTGTACACAATAACCAGCAGGATGGCTTTATGACAACGACTCGTCCAAGCGGTCATATTAACTATGAACCAAACCGTTATGACGATCAGCCAAAAGAAAACCCTCACTACAAAGAAAGTGAGCCAGTTCTTCACGGTGACCGTATGGTGAGACAAAAAATTGAAAAACCGAACGATTTCAAACAAGCTGGGGAAAGATATAGAAGCTACTCTGAGGAAGAGAAACAAGCATTGATTAAAAACCTAACGGCTGATTTGAAAGATGTAAATGACAAAACAAAATTACTTGCAATCTGCAACTTCTATCGTGCCGATGAAGATTACGGTCAGCGATTAGCGGATTCACTTGGTGTGGATATTCGCGCTTATCTTCAAGGAAGCATGAAGTAAATCCATCTCGAAATAAATTGTTGGACAAAGGGCTAAAATGATCTTAATTTTGGCCCTTTGTCTTTTTTTGAGTGTGCTAGTAAGGGCAGTTATTGAGGTTTTGTCAGAACGCCTCGAGCACCTTTTACAAAAAAAGGTGCTTCTTTATAGTCGAAACACGTTAATACTAATCAAATGACCGGTCACCGGATGAAAGTAAATTTCTGCATGTGCGGCAAAACGAGTTGTGCCTTCCTTAACAGTTACGCGAAACACATCTTTTGTCTGCTCATCATTTACTTCTGTCCGGCCAATGTAATGATAATCGTTTAAAGCGGCACCTTTATATTCATCTTGCAACGCTGTGTACGCGAGTCTTTCCCAATTTTCAAACGGCTGCACCGCTGCTTTTAATGCAGGATGAATCATCAAACTGCCAAGCAAAACGATTCCTGCTGCAATAAGCATCCACCATTTCGGCTGCATGATATCATTGATCTCACTTTCATATATGTTTTGTTTAGGTTTAGCAGGCTGGTCCTTTTTCATACATGAAGCAATTATTCAGCCTATAATTCCCGGTACGCAATTCATGCGGACACCAACTTTTCCCCTGAAAAAGTCGATATGATCCGAGCAAACTAATGAGGACTTCTCAAGGGAAAGGAGAAGGTTTAATGAATGTGGCGGATTATGATAAAGCACTTTATTATACGCATCGCTCGCAATGGGATAATTTACTTATTCTTATGGTACGTACGCAAGATGATTTGCTCTCGAAACGTATTGAGCATTTCTTACATGCGTATCAATTTAACCGGAACGATGCAGATGTTGAAAAATGTTTATATGGGCTCCTGCAGTACATTGACCACGCTTCAGAGGCTGCTGCTTCTGAAGTTTATTCACAACCGATGTACACATAAAGAAAAAGGGCTAAAATGAAGTTTATTTTAGCCCTCCCTTTTACATACAATTAGCAGTGCGCTGTGATGGGAAACATAAAGTGGCCTTTTGCCCAGTGTTCCTTTGTGTAAATAAACAATGCATCCTCGTCGTTTGGCTTTGTAACCGCGTGTAAACCTTCAATTGTCGTATCAGGCGTGAAATAAAAGATCACTTTTTCCGTTGTTTCCTTCACAATGCTTTCTACAACTTCTTGTACATTTAGTGTTTGAAGCGAGATGATATCAAACACATGCATCGTTTCATTTTCTTCATTCATCAGCACAACGGTATCTAATGCTTCAATATAAAAAATGTCATCCGGCCATACTAATGTAAAATAAAACATCAATAAGCTGCTGTGATGCTGAGCATCCAGCTTCATTGAGTGAGTTTGCCGCTTTTCTGCGATACGTTCAAGTAATGAGAGGTCTTGCTCCAATGTCAGCTTTTTAACATCTACACCTTTTTTTATTTGAATAGCGCTTTTATTGATATTTAAGCTAAATTCACTTTCGTGATGACGGGTAAAACCAAATCTCGGATAAAAATCTAACACAGTTTCATTAGCAAAAAGAAAGATGACATCACACTCATTTTTGTATTGATCCATGATATGCTGCATTAATTTTGCCGCTAATCCTTTGCGCTGATAGGCTTGATCTGTCATAACAGTGCCGATTTGAACTGCTCGATACGTTTGCCCATCAATGATCACTGACATAAGATAGACAGAAGCGTTAGAGATTACCTTCCCGTTATGTACAAAGGAATAAGGTATATATTTTTCATCCCAATAGCCTCTTTCGTACCAGTCACTAAAATCCAAATCAAATGTATCGATCGCAAGCTTATTAAAGCTCTCTTTTAATTTGACATCATGGCGATAATCACTTACTAATTCATATTTTCCCACTTTGATTCCCTCCCATTTTAAATTCACCTGTGATTGACCAGTTCATCACCTCCTATAAAATAAAAAAAGACTTGATGAGCATCCACTCGTCAAGTCTTTTACGTTTTTCTATTAGAAATTAGACTATACATGCCTCTCTTTTTACACAAAAGCGCACATCAAATAACCAACATCTGTGCTCTTTTTTATTCAATTCATTGAATTGAATGTGCGCTTAAAAGTTTTAGCATAACGACTAAGATCCTTTCTGTCATAGCAGCTCTTTTGGCTGATTTTTTTGATAATCCACTGCATACAGAGCCGCCTGGGTTCGATCTGCCAGCTCTAGCTTTGATAATACATGAGATACGTGCGTTTTGACAGTCTTTTCAGAAATAAACAGAGATGAGGCAATTTCTTTGTTGCTTTTGCCCTTTGCAATCTCAAATAAAACATCTCGCTCTCTATTGGTCAGCTCTTTCATCAATGCCCATTTCTGCTCTTTTGGCTCTGTCAGATGCTGCACAAGAAAGGTCGTGATATGACCATCTAACTGATAGGTGCCATTTTGTACTTCAATCATGGTCGAAAGCAGCTTTTCTGGTGCTACATCCTTTAATTGATAGGCTTTCGCCCCTGCTTGAATAGCGGGAATCACATAATCTTTATCCGCATAGCTTGTCAGGATCACAATGCGGGTGTCCGGCATTTCCAGCATCATTTGTTTCGTTGCCTCAATGCCATTCATGACAGGCATAGACAAATCCATTAAGACAATGTCAGGCTGAGTATCTCTGACAACCTCTAATGCCTCTTGCCCATTGGACGCCTCACCAACGATGTCCACATCAGGCTGTGTCTGTAAGAAAAACACCAGGCCTTTTCTCACAATATGATGATCATCTGCAATGACAACTCTCATGACGATCCCTTCCTTTCTTGTGAAAATGGCACTTTTACATGAATCGTTGTTCCTTTCCCTAACTCTGAATGGATACAAAATGTACCACCTGCTCTTCGGATGCGGTCAGACATCCCTTTCAGCCCAAGTGAAGGAAGGCTCATCTGCTCGTCATATTGAAAACCTTTTCCGAGGTCAATGATTTTCATCTCAAACGTGTCTTTTGATTGCTCAAGTTTGACCTCGACTTCTTCTACTTCCGCATGTTTTTGACAGTTATTCAGCGCTTCTTGACATACCCGAAACAAAGTTTCATTGTGAGAATGATCCATTTCTATACAGCCTGATAAAGATAAATTGCAGCGTAATCCTAAAAGCTGAGCATACTCTTCAATTGCTGTCGTAAACCCTTTTTCAAGGCCTCTTGGTCTCAACTGCCAAATGAGTGACCGCATTTCAATCAGAGCGTCTTGTGACAAATGCTGAATAAAATCAATCATTTCCCCTAGATTCTGATCGCTTGTCATTTGCCGTGCAGCCTTAGCAGTCAGACTCACAGAGAATAGCATTTGGTTGACAGAATCATGTAAATCCTGTGCCAGCCGGTTTCTTTCTTGTAAAAGGGCGTGCTGCTGTTCATTTTGCACAAGCTTCATCCGCTGAATCGCTGTACCAATTTGAAGCGCAATGCTTTCAAGCAAATTCAGCTCTTCTTGTGTAAATGTGACTTTTCCCTTTGCCGCCACATTTAATAAGCCGAACGTACGCTTACATGCTTGTAGAGGCACCGTTGCATGATGTGTAATCCCTTCTGTATCTCCAAGCTTTTGTTCAATCGCCGTTTCAATCCGTTTGCAGTTCATAATATTGGTGGCTGATTGCAGTGAGCCTTTTGTGTATCGATTGATGCAATAACAATCATTTTGACACATGAGCTGTTTTTGATGCTTTGCGAGTGCTTCAGGTAAAGAAACCTCTGCCATCAGTTCATATGACCCGTCTTTTTCTATAAAATAAATCCATGCTGAATGAAAGCCTGTGACATCCATCAGCATATGGAGCACTTCATGGAGCGTTTCTTTCATTTCCATGCCTTCATTTAGCTTTTCAGCAATTTCTTTTAACGTTTTTAATGTTTCAACCTTCTCTTGGTATTCTCCCATACTGTTTACCCCCGGCATTTGCAGCCTTCACTTATCATTACGCTCATTATACCATGAGTCCCCACGCGGCTCTTTCTCCAAAAGAATGATTTCTTCTCATCCTTTTGACTGAGAAAAAAGCCATCATGCATTCATACATGATGGCCTTGTCTTTCGTTATTTCGCTGTTTCTTCCACAATATCATAAACGACTTTCATCACTTCTTCTGACAGATGCTTTAGCTTTTCTTCACTATCTGTTAAAGATGTGCCTTTGACTGCAATATAAAATTTCACTTTAGGCTCAGTGCCGGAAGGTCTTAAGCAGAACCACGAACCATCCTCAAGGAAATATTTCAGCACGTTTGATGCTGGCAGATGAATGGTTTCCTCTTTCTTTTCAGCCACAAGATGTCTTTGACTTGATTGGTAATCCTCGATCACTGTGATGCGCTGCCCTGCGATGGCAGCTGGCGGATTTGTTCTAAAGGTATGAAGGATCGCTGAAATCTGCTCTGCTCCCTCTTTTCCTTTTAAGGTTAATGACTTTAATCCTTCACGGTAAAATCCAAACTGCTTGAAAATATCGACAAGCGCGTCGTACAAGGACTTGCCCTGTTTTTTATAGAAGGCAGCGACTTCAACGGCTAATAGTGCCGCTTGCACCGCATCTTTATCCCGGGCAAAGTCACCGATCAAATAGCCATAGCTCTCTTCATAACCGAATTGAAACGTGTATTCTCCGCTCTTTTCAAACTGCTTAATTTTTTCTCCAATAAATTTAAAGCCTGTAAGTGTGTCTATCGTGTCGGCACCAAAAGCTGATGCTACAGCACGCCCAAGCTCACTTGTGACAATGGTTTTCATCACAACAGGACGAGGCGGCAGCTGACCCAGCTTTTGTTTTTCAGACAATAAATAATGGAGCAGCAGGGCGCCTGTTTGGTTGCCTGTTAAGACGGTAAATTCTCCTTCGTGATCTCTGACTGCAATGCCTAACCTGTCAGCATCTGGGTCTGTGGCAATGAGGATATCGGCATTTTGTTTTTCGCCAAGCTTGATGGCATACTCAAATGCTGCATGCTCCTCTGGGTTCGGCGAGGTTACTGTTGAGAACTGTGGATCTGGTTTTTCCTGTTCAGGCACAACCGTTACATGCTGATAACCTAGAGCCTGAAGCCCGTTTCTGACAGGGTGATTGGCTGTCCCATGAAGCGGAGTAAACACGACTTTGACATCGACCTCATGTGCCAGCTCAGGGTGCACACTTATGGTTTTTAATTTTTCAATATAAGCCTGGTCGATTTCTTTTCCGATCATTTTGATTAGCCCTTGCTGTTTCAACGTTTCTTCAGAATCAACTGAAATCGACAGTTCATTTTCAATTGCATCTACTTCTTGAATGACTTGATCTGCTTCAAATGGAGGCAGCTGCCCGCCATCTTCACCATACACTTTATAGCCATTATATTCTGGTGGATTATGACTTGCTGTCACAACGATTCCAGCAAATGCATGCAGCTCACGAACCGCAAAGGAGAGCTCTGGTGTCGGACGCAATTCATCGAATACGTACGTTTGAATGCCTTGTGAAGCAAGTGTTTTGGCTGCTTCCATCGCAAATTCAGGCGATTTATGACGTGAATCATATGCAATGGCGACGCCTCTTTTTTTTGCATCCTCTCCATGTTTCGCAATATACGCAGCAAGACCTGCTGAAGCTTTACGAACAGTATACACATTCATTCGGTTCGTGCCTGCACCAATCTCACCGCGCATTCCTCCAGTGCCGAACTCAAGGTTTTTGTAGAAACAGTCTTCAAGTGCTTGATGATCATCTTGATGCATCTCCAGCCATTCCCTTAGTTCAGTATCCAGGTGCTTCTCATTGATCCATCGCTCATAACTCGTCTTCCAACTCATGGTCGTCCTCCCCGGCTCTTATCATCAATAAAATAACATCTACTGTTATTTTATATGGAATCATCCTTTATGTCATGCTATATCATTGGCAGTTGGAAAAAATGCAGAATAAATAAAAAAAGCCGATACATGATCGGCTTTTCCTTTTATTCAGCATCAAGCGGTACGACTGCTTCATGGAATAATTGATCTAATTCTGTTTGATGTTTCTGTTTTGCTGCTTCATCCCAGCCAAAACGCTCTGCCATGTAATCAACAACAGGCTGTGCGTATTTTTTTGCCCAATTGATATTAAATAATAGGCTTCCTGTTCTTCTTAAAAAGAAATCGACAGGTGTTACAGCTAATTCTTCTTCGATCGCATAGACAAGCTCTGCCAGCACATATGCTGGAATGTTTCGTTTGTCTGCTTCCCCTTGAAGCTGCTCTACTCGTTTGTAGACACTGCTGACGTTTGAACCATATTTTTCAGCTAGTTTTTGTGCAATCGGTTCTGTTAAACCAACAGATGCTCCTTCTGCTGTTTTCGCTTGAACAAAAGCTGCCATGTTTTTAGATCCGCCTACATGGCCGCCTGAGATTGGCATATTCTTTGTTTTACATGGTCCGTAATCTTTGCCAGTCTCTTGCTTCAATCCATCACGTACGAGATCGACAATATGCTCAGCCATTTTGCGATAGCCTGTTAATTTACCACCAGCAATGGTGATTAAGCCTGAAGATGATGTCCACACTTCATCCTTACGAGAAATTTCTGAAGGATCTTTTCCCTCTTCATGAATGAGCGGACGAAGACCGGCCCAGTTGGACTCCACATCTTTTTCTGTAATATTGAGATCAGGGAACATGTACTGGATCGCTTGGATAACATAGTCACGATCCGCTTTTGTCATACGCGGATGCTCCAGCTGTTTTTTATACACTGTATCTGTTGTTCCAACGTACGTTTTGCCTTCTCTTGGAATGGCAAAGACCATACGTTTATCAGGTGTGTCAAAGTAGATTGCTTGTTTTAATGGGAAGACCGATTGGTCGAATACTAAGTGAATTCCTTTTGTATGCTGTAAGTGTTTTCCTTCTTTTGAGTGGTCCTTGTCTCTAAGCTGATCTACCCATGGACCTGTCGCATTGACGATCTTCTTCGCATACACATCGTATGTTTTCTTCGTCATAACATCTTCAATGACAACACCAACCACTTTGCCTTTATCATAAATAAATTCTTTTACTTTAGCATAGTTGACCGCTTCCGCTCCGAATTTCACAGCCTCTTTCATCACTTCGATTGTGAGGCGTGCATCATCTGTACGGTATTCAACATAGTAGCCGCCGCCTTTTAAGCCGTCCTTTTTGACAAGCGGTTCTTTTGCAAGTGTTTCTTTCGCACTTAGCATGCTTCTGCGTTCGCTATGCTTTACGCCCGCTAAAAAGTCATACACTCTCAATCCAATAGAGGTTGAAAACTTCCCAAATGTCCCGCCTTTATGCATCGGAAGAAGCATCCATTCTGGCGTCGTGACATGAGGACCATTTTCGTATACGATGGCACGCTCTTTACCGACCTCTGCGACCATTTTCACTTCAAATTGTTTTAAATAACGAAGTCCGCCGTGCACTAGTTTCGTTGAGCGGCTAGACGTACCTGCTGCGAAATCCTGCATTTCTGCAAGACCGACACGCATTCCGCGTGAAGCCGCGTCAAGTGCTGTACCAGCGCCTGTTATACCCCCACCAATGATAAACACATCATATGGTTTTTTTGTCATTTCCTGCAGCATTTGTTCTCTTTCTAAGCTAGAAAAAGTCATCTCTTGTTCCTCCCATGTTGTACGGTAAAGAAAAAGAGACCGCAAACACCCAAAGCGTATTTCTACACTTCGGTGCCTGCGGTCTCTCCAGTTCTCCAACCGTTCTATTAACTTACTTGAAGTATACCATACTTTTGGTTTATTTGAAAGCTTGAGCTGCTTTTACAGCCTTTTTCCACCCGCTGTATAACGAGTCACGGCTGTCCTCTTCCATTTTAGGGTCAAAGCGCTTGTCAAGATTCCATTGTTTTGCAATGTCTGAACGGTCGTTCCAGAAGCCAACTGCTATTCCCGCAAGATAGGCCGCACCGAGTGCCGTCGTTTCATTAATTTCTGGACGCTCTACTGGTACATCCAGCAAATCACTTTGGAAGCCCATTAAGAAATCATTCTTTACAGCTCCGCCATCTACACGCAAAGTTTTTAATGAGATGTTTGAATCCTTTTCCATCGCATCTAAAACATCCTTCGTTTGATAAGCAAGTGATTCTAACGTTGCACGGACAAAGTGCTCCTTAGAAGTACCGCGTGTTAATCCGAATACAGCGCCTCTGACATCACTGTCCCAGTATGGTGTGCCTAGACCAACGAATGCTGGAACGACATATACGCCCTCTGTTGACTCAACGCGCTCCGCATAGGCTTCGCTGTCTTTTGAGTCTTTAAACATTCTCAGTCCGTCGCGCAGCCACTGAATCGCTGAACCAGCTACGAAAATACTTCCTTCTAAAGCATATTCAACTTTACCGTCAATGCCCCATGCAATTGTCGTTAATAAACCATGATCCGACTTAATTGCTTTTTCCCCTGTATTCATCAACATGAAACATCCTGTACCATACGTGTTCTTCGCCATTCCTTCTTCAAAGCAAGCCTGACCGAATAGTGCAGACTGCTGGTCTCCCGCAGCTCCTGCAATCGGAATATTTCTGCCGAAGAAGTGATAGTCTGTTGTTTCACCATAGATGTGTGAAGATGGTTTCACCTCTGGAAGCATAGAAGCAGGTACGCCAAGGATATCAAGTAATTCTTCATCCCATTTCAGATCGTAAATGTTGAACATTAACGTTCTTGACGCGTTGGAGTAATCTGTGACGTGTGATTGACCGCCTGTCATCTTCCAAATGAGCCATGTATCGATTGTGCCAAACAGCAAGTCGCCATTTTCTGCTTTCTCACGAGCACCTTCTACATTGTCTAAAATCCATTTTACTTTTGTCCCTGAGAAATAAGCATCAATGAGAAGACCTGTTTTATTTCTAAACGTTTCATTGTGTCCTTGCGCTTTTAGCTCTTCACAAATGCCTGACGTTTGTCTAGACTGCCAAACAATTGCATTATAAACAGGTGCGCCTGTATGTTTATCCCAAACAACAGCTGTCTCACGCTGGTTCGTAATGCCGATACCGGCGATTTGATCTGCTTCAATGCCTGATTCAATTAAAGCAGTTGAAATGACGGATAGAACAGAGCTCCAAATTTCATTTGCGTTATGTTCTACCCAGCCTGGGTTCGGAAAATATTGATTAAATTCCTTCTGAGCTGTATGTGCAATTTTGCCTTCTTGATCAAATAAGATCGCTCTTGAGCTTGTTGTCCCTTGATCTAAAGCGAGAATATATTTTTCTTTTGCCATGGTGTTTTCCTCCCCTTACATACTTTCATTTACAGCATTTGTTTGATTTTTCGTAGAGACATAGAGTCCTAACAATACCACAACTAAAATAACGCTTACAATCCAAAAGGCTGGAGTGATGTTCGCTTTAAAGGCTGCATTGTAGAAAACACCGCCAAATGCGCCGCCTAAAATTGGACCAACGACTGGCACCCAAGCATACTTCCAATTCGATGGACCTTTACCTGGAATCGGTAGAATCGCATGAGCAATTCTCGGACCTAAATCACGTGCAGGATTGATTGCATAACCAGTTGTTCCGCCTAATGAAAGACCAATTGCGACAATTAAGAAACCAACTATCAGCGGATTGATTCCGTCTGCGAATTTATTTGCACCAATCGCTAAGATTCCTAGAACCAATACAAATGTACCAATGACTTCACTAAGTACGTTTGCAAAAGTATGCGGAATCGCAGGACCAGTTGAGAATACACCCAGCTTTGCACCTGGATCGTCTGTTGCTTTCCAGTGCGGTAAGTAATGTAAAAAGACAATAATAGCTCCTAATAATGCGCCAAGCATTTGACCGGCAATATACATTGGTACATCAGCCCAAGGAAAACTTCCTTCTAACGCAAGCCCGATTGTCAGTGCAGGATTCAAATGCGCTCCGCTGATTCCACCTGTTGCATAAGCTGCTATGGCTACTGCAAATCCCCATCCGAAAGCGATTACAATCCAGCCGGACTGATATGCGAGCGATTTCTTTAAATTGACTGCCGCACATACACCGCCTCCAAAAATAATAAGCAGCATTGTACCTACGACTTCACCCCAAAATGGTGTCATGAAAATTCCTCCTCTGGTTCAGTTGCCATCCCCTATGAATGTGTAAAAAAGATAAAGAAAAAAGATCCACAACAAACATACTTTACATCAGGGTCATTTGTCACCTAGTAAAGCGCTGTTGTGGATCTCCGTTTCTCCATCACATGATATTAACTTAGTGCTATAGTATCAGAGGATGAAAACGTTGTCAATCAATTTTCACATTTTATCTTTTTCACTTTTGGAACGCTTTCCAAAGGGCTGTATTCGATGTTGTCACAGCTGTAGCACCTGCTTCAAGCGCTCTTTCTACATCTTCTTTTGTACGGATAAACCCGCCTGCAAATATTGGAATCCCAGCTCGCTCGCGCACTTCTGTAATGAGATCCGGCACGACCCCTGGCAATACTTCAATAAAATCTGGGCGATGTTTCCCTACGAACTCCATGCTTTTTTCCATGGCACTTGTATCAAGTAAAAACATTCGCTGAATGGCATATACCTTTTTTTGCTTGGCTTTTACTATGACAGAAGACCTAGTAGAAATAATTCCTGCCGGCTTCATTTCCTGACAAATAAATTCCGTTCCATACTCATCATGTTTGATCCCATGAATGAGATCGACATGGACAAACATTTTTTTATGATGGGCATTTGCCTCATTCATAATGCCCTTTAGCCGGCCTAAATGGACATCAAGTAAGACCCCATATGTAAATGGACTTTTTAAAAATTCCTCAAATTGCTTCATATTGCGAACAGCAGGTAGAATGGGTTGATCATGAAAACTCATATGCCGTCTCCTTCAAAGTGTATTGGTTCAGTCATCTCCTAACAGTAATAGAATCTCTTCTATTTTTCAATACACCTAGTGTATCCAATGCCGATTTTACTTAGCAGCGTATGTGCTTTTTCCATAGAAAAAAGCAGAGAAATCTCTCTGCTATAACTGTGCCATGCTTTCTTTAAGCGTGTTCATAATAAATGAGGCGTCTTCGTCTGTTATATTGAGCGGCGGTGCAAGCTGGGCAACGTTATTATAGCCGGCAACCGTATCACCATTTTTCCCAATGATCAGTCCGCGTTTTTTACATTCTGCAATCAATTGACCGACAACCTGTGGATCAGCTGGTTTTTTGGACTGTTGATCCTGGACAAGCTCAATTCCAAACAGCAGGCCTTTTCCTCTGACATCACCGACAAATGGATGCTCTTTTAACTCTTGCAAACGTTCAAGCATGTCTTGCCCAAGCGTGTCAGACCGTTCTACTAATTTCTCGTTTTCCATGATCTCTAGGTTCGCAAGGGCAACCGCACAGGAAGCAGGGTGTCCGCCAAATGTATTCACATGGCGCAGCCTGTCATACGTATCTTCCCCTGCGTAGGCTTCATAGATTTCTCGTTTCACGCACGTTGCAGAAAGAGGTAAATAGCCGCTTGTGATCCCTTTTGCCATTGTGATGATGTCCGGCTTTACATCTTCATGCATAAAACCAAACCGCTTCCCTGTCCGGCCAAAGCCGCAGATGACTTCATCCACAATGAGAAGCGCCCCATGAGCCTCACAGATGTCTTTAACCTTCTTCAAATACCCTTTTGGCGGCATCAAGATACCGCCGCCTGTAATGATCGGCTCCATAATAACTCCAGCAATGGTCTCACTTAGTTCCCACGTCATCGCTTGATCGATTGCCGCTGCACTTGCCAAAGTTTCTTGATCCTCAGGATGACGATACATATCAGGCGGTGCGACATGGATAAAGCCTTGACCTAATGGTTCATATTTATATTTACGCTGCGCCTGCCCCGTTGCGGCAAGGGCAGCTGCTGTATTGCCGTGATACGACCGATACCTGGAGATGAACTTTGTTCTTATGCTCTCTCCTTTTTGCGCATGATATTGTTTGGCGATCTTAAATGCGGCTTCATTGGCTTCAGAACCGCTGTTAGAAAAGAAGATGACATAGTCCCCTCCAAGCCATTCATTTAGCTTTTCAGCCAATTGAATCGCTGGCACATGACTTTGCGTCAGCGGATAATAAGGCATTGTATTCAGCTGCTTATATGCCGCTTCTGCAAGCTCTTTTCTGCCATAACCGGCATTTACACACCAAAGACCTGACATCCCGTCTAAATAGCGATTCCCATGAATATCTGTCACCCATGCGCCTTCTGCCTCGTGAATAACCATGCTTTCATTTTCCTTGTTTGTCCCTTTCATATGATGCCAGATCAACTGATCATCTTTCGCCTGAAGATTTTGAGCCTGCTCATGTATTTTCATCTTCTCGCCCCCATGTATCCGTTTTCATCACTAAAGAAGCTTAGACTGGTTCAGCAGCACATTGCCTCTCCATTCATTATATGGATGAAAAGGGAGGCATATGAAACTGAAACTAGGCCGCCTGTAAGAGAGAACCAACCGTTACTTTCATTATAAAAAAGGGGCAGGGCTGATTACATTAGACAGATCGTCAACTGATTGAAAAGAACGATAAGACATTCTACTCGTGTGCCTTAGCAAATCTAACAAACCTCGTTAACGGCGATTTCCTTGCAGGAATTCATATGCAAGAATCGCAAATTCAAGCGCCTGTCGTTTCGGGGCCTGCATCATATCCTCGCCAAGCAATGAATGCAGTTTATCTAGTCTATGATAAAGGGTCTGCCTGACAATAAAGAGCTGGCTTGCAGTTTCCTTTTTAGAACCGTTTGTCTGTAAAAAGATATTCAGCGTTTGATAGAGTCTTCCGCTATTTTGCTTATCATATAAAAGCACAGGCTCCAAATACTCTTTCACCATACATTCAAGCAGTCCGCTTTCCTGCATGACAGGCATGAGACGGAGCATATGCAAATCTTGATAAAATGGGCTTTCCACCCGCTGGGGCATCACTTTCTTTAAATGCAGCACTTCTTTGGCTGCTTGAAAGCTTTTTTTCATATGTTGAAACTGCTCACAATATGGACCGATGCCAAAATTGATCACGGTTCCGCGTGGCTGCTCCCGATCATACAATTGTTTGATGTCGCTTGCAGCCTTCTCTGCACGCTCTTTCCAGTCCTCCTTCTTTCTTGTGTTCAATAAAATAAACAAGGTTTGTCCTTGATGCTCATACGGAATCAAATGGAAACCCGCACGCTGAAAGATGGAGCGGCACGATACGAGAAAATATAAATTTCCTGCGATTTCTTCGATTTGATGATGCTTTTGAAAGAGCATCACGACACAGCCGGTTGGCTTTTTCAATCCTTCTGTTTCTTCAAGATGCTCTAATATATCTCTTTCTGTATGCTCTTCTTGGAACCATTTTTGCAGCCATTCGTTCTCTTTGGTCTTCTTCAATTCTTCTGTATAAAGCTCTCTTAGCGTTTGCTGGGCCAGAGCATTTGCTCCTTTATCCATTACGAGCAGTTCAAATTCTGAGAGTGTGTTTGTTTGATGAATGAGCACAAGGTCTGCAAATGTCTGCTTGAGTGCAAGCACTTCTTTTTTGGTCACTTCGTATCCTTTTGGCAAGGAAGCAAACTGTAAATAATTCATGACCATCTCTTCGGTTTGTTTGGAGGAATCACATAAAATAATCGGCTTCCCCTGAACAGGAATGAGTAAAAGAATGCCCCTTACGTGCTGATACACTTGATCCAAAATATCCATCTGCGGATGGGGAGTCAGCAAAAGCTCATTCAGCTTTGATGATAGTGCTTCTAGATCAGCCATCATTTGATACTGGCGTTCAATCATCATCGTATGGAGATGCTGTGTGATGTTGACGAATTTCACTTCTTTTGTAAACAGAATCAGCGGAAAATTTCTTTCTTCTGCATACTCAATCAGTTCTTCCGGCACATCGAATCTGAGCGGAACAAATTCAATACACAAGCCTGCCGCACCAGAATCGATCAACTGTTTTAAAAATGCTTGAAACACATCCAATTGGTCATGGAAGCCTGCGGCTGTTGTTAGTATGAGCTCTCCCCCATTTAACAAATCTTCTACAGCAGGCACTTCTAACACATGCACCCATCTGACCTGCCGAAACAATCCCTTTTCTCCTGCTAACACTTTCGCATGGGCAAAATACTTTGTTTTCAACACATCACTCACTTGAAAATGAACGTCTACATTCATTGATATGTCCCCCTTTGTTTTGCCGCCTATCCCCTATCCCAGAGGGTGCATAGATAAAATCCATAATAAAACTGGTAATGTCACGATGCTTAAAACGGTACTGAGAAATGTCGTGCTTGAGACAAACTCAGGCTTCGTTCGAAATTGTACAGCCATTAGCGTAGTATTTGCTGCTGTCGGCATCGCTGCAACTAAGATCATAATTTGTTTCACTAGATCATCTACCGGTAAAATAAGTGTAAAGCCAAATGCGATGAGTGGTGAGATAAACAGCTTCAGCAATACAGCATAAGAAATGTTGCGATAATCCACTTGCTTAAAAGAAATGACGGCGAGCTGCATACCTAAAATAAGCATAATCGTCGGTATGGCGGCATCTCCCACAAGCTGGACACCCGTCATCACCTCTTTAGGTAGTGAAAAATCCATCAGCTGAAATAATAGACCGAGGAGTGCCCCATATGCAACCGGCATACGCAGCACTTTTTTCAGCACGACCTTTCCATCCCCTGCATCCTCTCCGCCCTTTGCTGCATAATACATACCGATCGTACTCATGACAAGCTGCTGCAGCACCATTAAAACGATAGCAATATCTAAACCAGCTGCTCCGAAGACAAGCAGGACAACAGGCGTGCCGTAATTCCCATTGTTCATAAATGCTGACGACAGAATCATGGCACAATACATTTCCTTCGAATAACCATAGATACGAGATAAAATAAAGACACATAAAACAAGTGAAAGACAAAGTCCGACGACAAAAATAGATAAGTACACATAGTCCATCGACACTTTGTTTTGATAAAAGGTTTCAAACGCAAGAAATGGTGACATTAAATATAAAGACATTGATGAGAGCGTATGTATGTCAAAACCAATGGCCTTCTGCCCAATATACCCGATAAGGAAAATACCGAACACTGGCAGTAAGACAAGTAAAAACTCCATGCTGCACCTACTTTTCTCTAGATGAATTCCTATTTTTTGTTTCCTCATAATCATACCACTGTTAAACAATAAAAAAGAAGCACCCTTATGAAGGTAGCTTCTAATTATTGACAAAGGGCTAAAATGTTCTTTATTTTAGCCCTTTGTCTTCTTTTCAGTGTGATTGAAAACCTTTGCAGTCTAGAAAGGACGAGTACCGAAGCGGAGCGAATTTGACATTCGTGAGCATCGGAGCGCAGGCCTGACACCGAATGCGAGGGTTTGTCTACAAGCTGAAGCGCCCTTATGAAAGGCCGCTTCTCTCCTCATCCAAATAGAACACTTCCCACAAATGACCATCAAGATCCTGAAAGCTCCAACCGTACATGAACCCATGATCCTGCTTTTCCTTAAACGGTGACCCGCCTGCTGCCATCGCCTGCTCCACCAGCTCATCGACCTCTTTTCGTGAATCAACCCGCATAGAGACAATGACCTCGGATCCCTGCCTTGCATCCACCAATTGCTTCTCTGAGATGGTTTGAAAATGCTTATGGGTTAACAGCATAACCGTAATGGTGTCACCAATGACCAAACAAGCTGCCTGATCATTCGTCAGCTGCTCTTGAAAATCAAAACCCAGCTGCTCAAAAAAAGCCTTTGATTCCTTGACATGCTTTACCGGTAAATTGATATACAAATGTTTAGCTTGTCGCCCCATTTTCCTCTCCTTTTTGAACACATGATCTCGTTTCAGTATATTCAGATTTTTCTCGAGCATCCCTTTATCACATGAAAAAATAAGCTTTCCTCCTTCTTTAGCTTTGTTTACAATACTTATGATGAATCTTGAACAGGTGGCAACGAAAGCCTTAGCTCGTCCAGCTGCTATGTCATTTTAAAAAATGTCATCAAAAAGAAGCGCCTTGTGGTAGGCGCTTCCTTTCATTATTTCTTATATTCAATATGGTACACATCTCTTCTTCGGTCTTTGAGCTGACGTACCGTTCCATCTTGCCGCTGTCTTCTTAAAATTTCTAAATCGACATCGCCAACGACAACCATTTCTATATTCGGATTACATTCTCCTACAATCCCATCTCTTGCAAATTCAAAGTCAGATGGGGCAAAAATCGCTGATTGTGCATATTGGACATCCATATTTTCGGTTTGCGGAAGGTTTCCGACAGTTCCAGAGATGACGGTATAAATCTGATTTTCAACCGCTCTAGCCTGTGCACAATAACGCACTCTTAAATAGCCTTGACGGTCTTCTGTACAGAACGGAGTAAAAATAATTTTTGCTCCTTTATCAGCTGCAATCCGAGCCAGCTCAGGAAATTCAATATCGTAGCAAATTTGGATCGCAATTTTACCACAGTCCGTATCAAATACCCGAACCTGATCACCTGCTGAAATCCCCCACCATTTTCTTTCATTCGGTGTGATATGGAGCTTATATTGCTTTTCAATCGTTCCATCACGTCTAAATAAATAGGCGATATTGTAGATTTTACCTTCCTCTTCAACGAAATGGGATCCACCAATGATATTAATGTTGTACTTCACAGAAAGGTCTGTGAACAAATTAATGTAGTCCTCGGTATATTCCGTGATACGCTGCACTGCAAGACTTGGGGAGCGCTCTTCTAAATAAGACATGAGCTGCGTTGTAAAAATTTCTGGGAAGACGGCAAAGTCAGCTGACGCATCTGATGCGACATCAACATAATACTCCACCTGATTCATAAATTCCTCAAAGGAATGAATTTGTTTCATCGCATATTGAATGACGCAAATACGAACTGGGAACGCCGATTTATAATATCTTTTCGATTGCGGACGATAATCGACGTTATTCCATTCCATTAACGTCGCATATGTGCTGGATGCCTTATCATCCGGCAAATAATTCGGATTAATCCGCATGAGGCTGAATTCATTTAACAGCTGAAAAGATAAAACAGGATCATAAATTTGGTGAAGCATGACCTGCTCCACATATTGACGAGGCGTCATTTCCTCTTGGTATTTGTGATAATTCGGGATGCGTCCACCAATAATGATACTTTTTAAATTTAATCTTCTTGCTAAGTCTTTTCTTGCTTCATATAAGCGATGCCCAATTTTCATGCGGCGGTACTCAGGACTAACCATAACCTCAATTCCGTACATATTCATCCCATCTGGATTATGGTTTGTGATGTACCCATCATCTGTGATGTCCTGCCAAGTATGACGGTCATCGTATTCATCAAAGTTAATTAATAAACTTGAACAAGAGCCAATGATTTCTCCCTCAAATTCAGCACAAAACTGCCCTTCTGGGAAATGTTCAAGATGGCTTTCAAGATGCTCTCGTTTCCAAGGGTCCATGCCCGGAAAGCATACCTCCTGTAAGGCAATGATTCGGTCAATATCTTCTTCCCGGATATTACGGATCACCATTCTTTTTTCAAACCGCGTTAAATCGAGTTTTTCTGCCATGATGTTTTTGCCCCCTTACTGATCCTCTTTTTCAAGCTGATGGAATAGCTGGAGCAATTCGATTTCAGCCATGGATTCTAATCTCACATCATATTCTTCAAATTGCAGCGTGCTCGTCACTTTGTTTGGGACGATGACGCATTTCATGCCTGCCCGTTTGGCAGCCACTGATCCATTCACTGAATCCTCAAAAGCCACACAATCCTTTGGCTCTACACCTAAACAGCTTGCGGTTTGCAAATAAAGCTCTGGATGAGGTTTGACTTCTTCCACATCATCTGACGTGCGGATACATTCAAAGTAATCAAAAAGGCCAATTTGCTTCAGGTGATCAGACACCCATTTATAGTCTGAGCTGGAAGCAAGTCCAATCTTGATTCCAAGCTCTTTTGCTGCCTGTAAATAAGCTTCTACGCCAGGTCGTGCTGATTCATCCTTCATTCTCTTTTGAAAACGAGAACGCCGGTCCGCTGTGAGTGCCTCATGATCGAGCGTCTTTCCTAGCTGTTTTTCTAAGTATTCAAACGGCTTAAAGCCTGCCTGCGTCCCGATGACGTTGCCCCAAACGGAAAGAGGCAGCTCTGACTCATGCTCCGCAAACATTTCTTGTAATACTTCATATTCATGTGTTTCTGTATCTAAAATTAATCCGTCAAAATCAAATATAATCGCCTTTACCAACGAGGCCACTCCTTTTTTTTACGAAAGTCTTTAATATGATACTCAATGCTATCATATCGTGAATAAAATTGACTTTCAAAGATGAATGTCTGCTAAAATAATTATGTATAAAAGGAGCCTGTACCATTTTGTCAGGCTCCTACCCGTGTTCGGTTCATTCTGCAAGAGATCCAAGCGCTCCGATTCGTGGAGAAATAGGCAATGTTGAAAAAGAGCGGGTTTGGTATTACAGATCTAAAGGTTTCTCCGTTCCCTTAAAAATAGTATGTGCGGCAGCCTTGTAAGTTAACAAGGAAGTTCACACCAACTTTTACGCATTTTGAAGGCGGCGGCTGGCAAAATCGTCTAAATCAAACGGAAAAGAAAAGCCGCATGCATTGACCTGCTCACGGTTTCGCTCGAATAGCTCGCGATCACACTTTGTAATATGGCGTTTAGGTTTTACAATAATGGTATGTAATAGCTGAAGTCCCGATAAAATACGAAAAGCATCGTCCATCGTTCCGTTATAAACCCCTTCAACAAAGGTTAGCGGGCGTTCTTTTTGACGCGCAGCTGGGTCTTCGCCGACAGCATGGGATAGAAGATCTTCAACATCCTTTGATATTTCTTCAATTGCCTGCTCTTGCAGGTCTGTAGCAGCTTTCATTATTCTCACGTGACATCTACCTCTCTGTCGTTATTTCTCCATTCAGAATAGCACAGAAAAAAAGGCGTTCGCCAAGGTAAGTGTTTCCTATATATACCCAAAGAGAGGAACGGATATTATGAACATTCAAGGACACACGCTCTCGCTAAAAGTAGGTGAGCAGCATCAAGATACTTCACTGAGTCAGTTTTTAAAAACAGCCGTGTCGGCTTCAAAACCGATTATCCATTTTTGGATGGACCATCAAAAAGTACGTTTAAATCAAAAGCCGGCCCATCACGCAGCAAAAGTCAGTTCAGGTGATCACATACTGATCGATTTATTTGAAACGGAAGAAAGTGATGTGACGCCAGAATATGGTGAATTAGAGGTACTATTTGAGGACGAGCACTTATTGATTGTGCAAAAACCCGCTGGACGACCGACGCACCCGAATGAAAAGGGACAAACGGGCACACTGGCAAACCTTGTGGCCTTCCATTTTCAAGCAAATGGCGAGGAAAAGCGAGTGAGACATATTCACAGACTCGATCAAGACACAAGCGGCACGGTCATTTTTGCTAAACACAGATTAGCTCATGCAGTGCTTGATCAAATGCTTTCTAAAAAAACGATCAGCCGAACCTACATCGCCATCGCAGAAGGACTTTTCAAGAAAAAGAAAGGCACTATTGATGCAGCGATTGGCCGTGACAAGCATCATGCCGTCAGACGAAGAATCTCTCCTACTGGTCAAAGTGCTGTCACACACTTTCAGGTCATGGACACCAATAAACGTCTGCAAATGACATCCGTCAAGCTGCAACTTGAGACCGGAAGAACACATCAAATTCGAGTCCATCTTAGCAGTCTCGGGCACCCTTTAGCCGGAGATACACTTTATGGCGGAGCTCGTCATCATATCAACAGATGCGCTCTCCACGCCAAACAAGTAGACATGACACATCCTTTTACAGGTGAGCACCTGAGCATAGAAGCACCGCTTCCTCTAGATATGTCTCAGCTCATGGACGAAATCATCCATTAAAAAAAGAGCCTGCTGATCAAATGCAGGCTCTTTTTATTTAGACAGATGCTCTTTTTGCATAAATAATATACCGCTCTGGTGCATTGCCGACGAAATGAAATGGATAGCATGTCGTTAACACCAGCTCTTCCTTTTTATTCTGTAAAGTAATAATGGAAGTATCATGCTGATCCACGATTTTCGTATGTGTGATTTCATAAACAAACTCACCATACGGCACAGTGATTTTCAGCTGATCCCCAATATTCAGTTCACCTGTTCGGCGAAACACCGTGTCACGATGGCCAGATAGGACGATTTGTCCCTTCTGATCTGGGTAATAACTGCCTTTGTAATGCCCGACTCCTTTGGCAAGATCATCCGCATCTGTCCCTTCGACAATGGGAAGGTCTGCTTTTAATTTCGGAATCGTCAGGATGCCAGAGGCTTTCCCCACATCAGGAGAAAACTGCTTCTTTGACATCCCTTGATCGTCCGCTACCGCTTTCTTTGCATCTTCTAATGATTGTGCCGTTTGAAGGTGCGTAGAGGCGATTTGCCAAATTCCCCAGCCGAGCAAGACAATTCCTGCTGTCATCACAGTAAGTGCAAGCCACTTTTTCATGCTTAAACTCCTTTACCTGTTACATTTCTCTTAGATGATACGGTCATTAGCTTGCTGCTTTTTCTTCTTGTTTTGCTTTTTGAATGCGTCCCTCTTTTTGATACACAATGGAAGCTCCTTCAAAGCTCTTCACAAAAGCGACAGTAGCTTCTAAATCCTCTGGACCTGTTTCAGGATTTTTCCCAAGCCGTCCTATCGGTGCATATTTACTGCCAGTTGCAGTTGCCATAAAATTATTCACCGTGAGTGTATACGTTTGATCGAGCGCAACGGCTGAACCATCTGGAAGCTTTAAGTCGACTACTTTATATGTTACTGGATCATAGGAATATGAAAAGCCTGAAATGCTATAATCTGGTCCAAATTGAGGAGAAATTTGCGCTTCAATGATTTCAGCCAAGTCTTTCCCCTTAATCTCAAGTTTAACTAAAACGTTGCCAAAGGGCTGAATATTAAACAGATCTCCCCACGTAATCGGCCCTTTTTCAAGGTTTTGCCTGATCCCGCCGCCATTCATCATGGCAAAATCACTTTTCATAGAATATCTCATACCATCGGCAATCAAATTACCGAGCGGTGTGTCTCCATCATTTGAATAGCCGCCTTCCATTTTGACACCAGCTTCTCCAACTACCTCACTAATAATCGGCTCAACTTCTTTCCCGTAATGAGCCAAGATGCCGGCTGCTTCCTTGTCCTTTTCAATACCAGACTGGTCTACATACTGGATATTTGCACTCTTTTTGACAATATCCTTCGTTTTGCGGTCAAGTGTTACATTAACTTCGCCAATGGCCTTCCCATATTCAAAGGCTTGAACAATTAATTTCTCATTGACCTCTCCGTTTACGACTTCGTGATTATGCCCTGCAAAGATGACATCAATTTCATCATCGCCTTCTTTGGCAAGCTTCGCACTCTCTCCAGTGATGGTATCTCCATTTTGCGAGGCTGTCATATGAGCTAAAACCGCAATGGCTTTGATCCCTTTTTCTTTTAATTCCTTCGTTGCTTCATTTACGGCTTTAACTTCATCTGTAAACTGAATGTCTTTAATCCCTTCTGGCATGACCATTCCTGCGGCTGACTTTGTCACAACACCGATAAATGCTACAGGGATTCCTTCGACATCCATGATTTCATATGCAGGTAAAAGTGGTTTACCTGTATCCTTGTATTCACAGTTTGCACAAACGAGCGGAAAATTCTGTCCGTCATATTCCTTTGTGCCTTTAGGATGTTCTCCACCATTTATGATACGTAATAGCTCGTCCACCCCTTCATCAAATTCATGGTTGCCGACCGTGCCAACATCAAAGCCAATGTTCTCCATGAGTTCAACCGTTGGTTCATCTTGCAGAAGAGAAGATATTGGAGAGCTGCCGCCAATCATATCTCCAGCATGGACTGTGATCGTATTTTTGTTTGCTGCTTGTTTTTGTTTCATATAAGCCGCCACATAATCCATCCGTCCGTATGTTCCTTTATTGCCATCACCTTTCAGATCCAGTTCGTATTGTTGATCAATTTTCCCGTGTAAATCATTCATGCTTAAAATGGTTAATGGGACTTCCCCAGTTCCTTCTGCCGGCTGATAGCCAGCCTGTTCTGCTTCTTCTTTCGAAGCAAAAAAGATGCGTTTATCTACAGCGATTTCTTTCCAGCTGTCAGGCGATACGTACGTTTTCGCTGATGAATCACCGACGTAACGTGTCAGTCCTTTTTTCTGTTCACGTGCTCTAAATTCAAACGGCTGTTCCAGCAGCGGATCTGCTTCATTCCAAATGCCAAGCCCTTTTTCTTTCGCCTCTTTGACAGCTTTTTGGAACGTCTGATAATCCTTTTCATCTCCAACCGGCCAGATGAAATACGTAGGAGCATATCCTTTTTTCACAAGCTCTAAATTCGTATTGACCCCTTTTTTGGTTTTCACTTGAGCTAAAAGACGTCCATAGCCGTCCTTCGCTTCTGGACCAATCTTTAATGTGACTTTATCTCCGCTTGAAAGAAGTGTGTTTAAATAGTCCGCCGCCTTCTGTCCAAAACGCAGCTGGTTTTGATCTAATTCATTTTTTGGCTTATGGTACGTTTCCGGCGTGTCCATATTCACAAAGCGCACCTTTGTTGTACCAAGCACAGGCTTCTTTAAATGAATCGTATCTCCATCCACCACCCGGTCAACCGTTGCCTCGTATTCTTTCTTGATTTTTGGCGGCTTTGGCTGGCGTTTCAGCAGGCTGACATCACCCTTCTGTCGTGGAAGCACCTGCAGCGAATCATACCTGCTTAACACTCCTGTAAACTCATACCATTTCCCTGTCTTCACTTCATCAATGGCACTTGTATCCACCATCACTCTAAGGGTGGTGCTGTGATATTTTTTATCAATGATCACCACATTGTATCCACCGCCAGCCGGCTGCTCTGGTTTTGATTCAACATAGCCCTTGACCTTCACAAGTTTTCCTTCATGTTTACGTGCCTGATCCGTTTCTAGTTGTTTCACGGAGACTCGCTTCGGCTTTGGCAAGGTTTGATTCACACCATCGATCTTCAGGCGGTCTCGATCCGGCACAATTTCAATCAGTCCTTTATAAGACGTGATCTTCCCCGATACTGTCACCTTCATGCCCGCTTTTAGTTCTGGGAAGTTGTCAGGCTGTGCTGAATATATATTGATTCCAGCTGATTTGTCTTGAATGTACGTTGACAGTTTCCCATTGCCTATAGCCGATTGATCTGCTGTCACAATTCCGCTCACTGTCACTGTCTCTCCGATTAGCTGACGGGCTTTTTTAATTTTCATTGGTTTCTTTTGGTTCCATACCGTTTCCTTCTTTTCAGACGCACTGGCTTGTTCTGCTGTGATCATGCCAGGCAGTAAGGATTGCAGACTAAAAATCACCAAAACCAAACAGCAGATCATTCGAATGGATAGAACACGTTTCATTAGACATCTCCCCTTCCGAGCTTCATCTCTCATAGTGTACTAAGTAAATATTGATGGTAGATGGATTTCTTGTAAATCTTATGTCTGCTAGCTCATTGGAAACGTAATAATCACCCGTGTCCCCTCAAAGCTTTTGCTTTCAAAACGAATGCTGCCGCCATGGCTTTCAATTATTTTAATCGTCATCATTAAACCAAGGCCAGTCCCTTTTTCTTTCGTTGTATAAAAAGGTTCACCCAGTTTCCCTATTTCGTCTTCTGGTATGCCCTTACCTTGGTCTTCAAAGATCAGCATCATCTGATTATGTTCCAATACGGATGTGACCTGAATAACACCTGTCACACCATCCATCGCTTCAATACCGTTTTTAAGAATGTTTAAGAAAACTTGTTTCAGTTCATTCGGTATACCTTGAATGTTTGGCAGCGACGGAGACAAATTCTTTTGAATAGACACGCCTTTTAAAACCGCTTGTGATTCAACGACCATGATCACTTCTTCGAGCAGAAGATTGACTTGTACCGGCTCAAATTTCACCGATTTGCTTCTAGAGAGCACAAGGAATTCATTAATAATGGCTTCAAGCCGATTAAATTCAGACATCATCACATCTGCATAATCCTTCTGATATTTCTTACTTTGAATCATCAGCTGTAAAAATCCCTTTAACGACGTCAGCGGGTTCCTTATCTCATGGGCGATGCCGGCTGCAAGCTGACCTACTGCGGACAGCATCTCTGACTTCATTAGCATCTTCTCTGACTGCTTTTGATTCGTAATATCCTCTGAAATCCGCATCACGGTAGACTGCATTTTGTCAGGATCATCAATTCGATGTAAAGAGACCCTCTCCCATCGTTCACGACCTGATAAATCCTGAAAGTACAGCTCACCTGTCCAGCTGCCTTCTTTTAAACAAACGTCCCATTGCTTTTCTAAATCATCACATTGACACAGAGAATGGTAGACAGAAAAGATATCTTTGCCGATCAGGTCATATTCATGCTGCTGCACAAACTGGCAAAAACGCTGATTCACGCATTGGATGACCCCTTCCTCAGTTGCAACAACAATATGGATATGGCTATTATCCAGTGCTGTTACCGCTAGATGAAGTGACTGTTTGATTTTTGTCATTTCCGTCATTTTAATCCACGTCATCACCGCTCCCTCATGATCTTGGTCAAGGATAGGTGTGATGTGAACGGTGAATTGTTCTCCTTCATTCGTTTCAATTTCTCGTTCGATGACGCGCTTATCCGAGATAACGGATTGTATGTCATGATAGAGCGTTTCCTGCGTAAGTTTCTTAGCCATCGACTGAAAGGATTGCTGGTGCCTTATTTGAGCTGAAGTAAATAAAGAGGCAGCTGTAGGAGTGTAGTAGCGAATATTCATGTCTCGGTCCACAAACAACGTCGTAAGCTCCGGCTTGACAGAAGGTCTATACAGTTCTTCCCTTGTTACCCTTAAGTTGTTTATGATATTAATAAAATGATCGTGTTTTTTCTCAAGCTCCGCTATTTGCGTGTTTTTCGCTTTTAATTGAGCCCTTGCCTCCTGCTCTTTTTGTTTGACTTCATTTAGTTCATTTTCTAAGTCGACAATACGCTGTTGATAGACTGAATTCTGATCTGACATCCCATTTTCCCTGCTGTTCTTTTGATTTTTTCCTCTCTCATTCATTCGAATAAGAATGACGTATACTCCTTTAAAACGGCGATCAAAACTCTTTACAGTAAAATCCGCATACTGCTTTTTTCCTTTTTCCGAAATGAGAACATGCTGAAACACAACCTCTGTCTCGTCAGTCCATACCTTTTGAAAGGTTTGACTTAACATCTCTTTCAAATATTTAGGTGTCACATATTCGCATGATTGATCTGACACTTCTACATGGTCTAAGAAAGAATAGGCCCCATTTGACATTGCCAGGATCTTGTTACAATCATTAATGACTATACATGCATCATAATCCTCGCTTACATCCTTCATATATTGTGCAGCTCGTTTTTTTAACTCGGCATCACGAGCGTCATGTACCCAAGGGACACTAGGTGCAGGAACGTTGGAATGGGTGTAAATGTTCCACTTCTCATTGAACAATTGAAACAATCGAGGGATATTGGGGACAGTTTCATTTGGCCCTAAAATCAACACCCCTTGATCTTTTAAAGCATATTGGAATCGGGATAATACTCGTTTTTGCACTTCTGGCTCAAAGTACATCAGAACATTTCGGCAACTGATAAAATCGAGGTGGATAAATGGTGAATCAATCAATAAATTGTGAGGAGCAAAAACAATATGTTTTCTAAGCGACTGCTTCACAATAAAAGCGTCACCTTTCTTTTCGAAATATCGCGCCCGCCATTTTTCCGGTATGCTTGCCATAGATTCTCTCGAATAAAGACCTTTACTAGCTATTTGAATGGCTTTTCGGTTGATATCTGTCGCAAAGACTTGAAGTTCAATGGACACATCTCTTCGCTTCATTTCTTCTAAAAATAAAATTGTAAAAGAATAAGCTTCTTCCCCTGTCGAACATCCCGCAATCCAAATTCGGCATCGAGATTTCCCGTTGTTCATTGAATGGTCAATGATTGACGGTATCACCTTCTGTTCACATACTCGCAAAGCCTCCGTATCTCTAAAGAAAGTAGTCGTGCCGCTTAGGAGCTGAGCGTGCAGGCGATCAAGCTCATCTGGTTCTCTTTCTAATAAACGATCGTACTCTGATAATAATGACATCGGCTCGTTTGCAGTGCGCATACGCTTTTGAATGACAGAAAGCAGCCTTTTCTTTTCATAGGCTGAAAAGGCAATCCCTTTATACATTTCAAGACGTTCAATGATTCTTAGTAAAGCTGGATCCATCTCATCAGCATGCGGAACATTGATGATATTGGCCATATATGCCGCAAGAGTGGATGGATTTTTGAATGTGTGATGATACATACTGTCAAAACCACTCTCTACCTCACTGCACGATAAGGCTGTACCGCCTTGCTCAACCAACTGAAGCAACCCACTTCCCACACAATGACCTTTTTGAAAAAAGATCGCAAATGCCTCTTCCTTTTGAACACTGGCAAGTGACTTAAAAAGCGAGTTGACAGAGCATGCCTTGTTTGTTGGCAGCTGCTCAGATACATGAAGCCGGTGATCTTCCGTTAACGTCACAGCTGCATGCTGCGGACAAAAATAGATCGTCTTTTTCATGACTTTCTCACCATGTTTAATCGTTTTTGCCCGGTAGCCAATCGGTAAAACAAGTGCTTCCAAATCTGTTATACAATCGCCTGTCACATGATTTTGCACAACAATAAAAGAGGCATTTAAATCATGTGGTAATGATTGAAAAAAAGCCTCAAGATGATGCTGTTCAAACGGCGAAACACCGATGCCGATCACTGGTGTCTGCACATGTTCGTCTTCTATCAAACGATTAATGATTTTGTCCTGCATCTGGTACCCCCATGTTCATTCGTCTGATACTTTTTTTCGACAAAAAGAAAGAAAACCCTCTAATTGTAAATAATGTTTTTTGCATGAAATCGTGAAAACATCCTCACATTAAAACAGAGTGTATAAACAGAAGGAGGAATCTCAATGCAAAACGATCAGCAGCCAATGTTCCAAGGAAGCGCTCAGCAGCCTGAACTCAACCATGGCGGGCATGAGTTATTCGATTTACATGAAATTTTAGCCGGTACGATTAATATTTTGGATCAATATATGATCTTGCGGCAATTTATTCAAGATCCTGCATTATCCGACATCCTGGATCGACAATATCAATTCGTTTTATCCCAGTACAATGTCACTGTAGATTGTTTTTCTACAGGCCAAAAGCCTAGTGAAGAAACCGCTACTTATATGATGAAAGAACACACTCAAGTGACATACGGAATCAAACCTTCTCAGCCGAAGAAGCCGAACCAGTCACTACAGGATGTAAAAGACTTAGGCATCACAGGACATATGCTCAGCCTAGTCAAATCACACGCTGGGTTACTTTCAATGTCAGCATTAGAAGTAACAAACCCTGTTGTCAGACGTGTGCTTGCTGCGCAGATTCCGAACTTTATCGAAATGGCGTATGAAATTTTCTTGTATCAAAATAAGCATGGCTACTATCAAGTTCCTCAGCTTTCCAAACAAGACATGACCGCCATGACGTCAGCTTTTGCACCGCTTCAGGGGCAGGTTCAAATGCCTCCTAGTAAGGCCGATCAACAAAAGCCTCTTCATTAAGAAAAACGGCTGACCCCCTTCTTTGGTCAGCCGTTTTTTCTTTGGTACATGACTTTAAACTGTTCTTCAAAATCTGTGAGCCTCTTCCCCGTCGCCTGTTCAAAGCCGCTAGCAAATTGGCCCGTTTTCGCAGTTTCCTCTATGATTTCATGTATGACGTCTCGTCCGCAAAGCTGCACCAGCTCATAGATCATATAATAGCTTTGTAAATAGACATCTGTTTCATACGTCACCCGTGAATTCTGCCAGTCTTGATCAGAATGAAGAGATTGAAAAGGAACCACGTCGAAGCGTTCAGACGTAGCATTTAACACGTCATAGGCCGTCCATTCTGCTGTTCCTTCGTGGAACCAAAGCGGAAACATTCCTGGAGACACTTCATATGAATGGACCTTTTCATAGAAAACAAAATGAGCATACTCATGAATAAACAACGTATTGAAAAAGTATAAAGGCAGTGTCTCTTTCTTCAATAATGCTTCCCGTTTATCTGGATATAACCCTATCATTTGATCATGATCAGAGTAAAATCCAGTAATATGCTTGATCCCCGCCACTTGTTCGATCGACTCTTTATCATCAAAATAGATAACGTCTAAAGGTCTGTCAGCTTCAAATTGAAACACTGACGCTGTCCTCTTCTCTGCCTGTTTCAAAGCCTCTATTGTCAGATCAACAAAAGCTTCCTCTTCCTCTGCATAGTAGATTCGAATATGTTCATAGACTTGCTTATTGAGTCCCTCCGTGATAATCGTTTTAGGAGAAGACTGCTGCTCTAAATATTGTCCTGTCAGCTGAAACGCAACATAAATCAAGTACGCGGTGAAAGCATAAAAAATCAGACCTGCTGCAATCATTCCGCCTACAAGTTTTTTATGAATCAATGACGGCTTGGCTTTCATTTGCTCCCCACCCGAATTCATCCTGCACCCTCTTTCTCTTTCTATGAAGAAACAAAGATCAACAAGAGGTGATATATTTTTTACTTTATGCAGTCAGGTACGCGAGGTGCGGTTCCAAACAAAAAAGCCGCATATGACATACGGCTTTTGTCGTAGCTATTTTGATTCAGGGAAGACACGTCTAACCGTTTCAGTAAATTCATCGAAGAATCCTGAAATTGGCTCTCCGCTTTTAATACGTTTTCCGTACCCTTGCATACGATCGACAAAGTCTGGATTAGCAGATACATACACGTTGTCGATTTGTTGATCCGTTGATTTGACTTTGTCTGAAATTTTCTTTTTCAGATCGTCCGTCACATCACCGCTTTTATTGCCTTCAAGCACAACGGCTACAAATGCATTTTTTCCAGTGACAAGCACGTTCGCTGTTTTCACTTCAGACATATTCGCTACAAGCTCTGACGCCTTATCTGCCACTTTGACCTTCTGAGGTGTTTGAACATCTGGCTGATCCTGTCTCATGTTGTCATTCTTATATGTGACATTTTCATATTGCCTTTTCATTGTTCCTCTACGCTCATCGCCTTGATTGTTCATTCCACACCCAGCGGTGATTAATGTTGGCACGAGCAGTAAAGATAGCATCCATTTCTTATTCATCAATTATTCCCTCCTTTTGCTCATAGGTTTTTCATCCAGCCGGCTTTTTATGCACACATCCTCTGTTTTCGTAAAATGAATTCATAATTCAGCTGGGTTTGGTCATCCTAAACATGATGAAGAATCATCACGACCAAATGGAGGGATTCGTTTGTTTAAAAAAAGAAAAGGTATGAGCACTGGCGCAATGATCGCAGTATCAACAGCTATCATTGCATTATTCTCCCCAGTTTTACGAAGAAGGCTGAAAAGCATGGCACAAATGAATATGTCTTCAATGATGACAGGCGCAAACCATCAGCACCAAAACTCATCTCGCCATGAGTCCCACTCACATAAAGAATCAAAAGGAACAGGTGAAGTTGGACAAATGATCAAGCAAGCATTCACAGCTGTCCAGCCAAATCAAACAAACCAGCACCAATCACCAACAAGAACCCATCAGCCAAGAGAGTCTTATGCGCAATCTCTTCACATTGATGAAAATGTGATGAATGTGATGGATGATGAATCAATCCAGCAAGTCATCAATGACATCGAGCACAAATAATAAAACAGGAGCCTTCATAAAAAGAGGCTCCTGTTTATTCTCCAGAAAAATGTTCTTTGACCATGAGACAAAAGGAAGGTAAAAATGAGATTTCGATTGTTGTGAGGAAGTCGTCATGATGCTCTAATATCAGCAACAGCTCCTTTTCTTCCTTCCGATCTTTTTTTATCTCTACATGCTGCACAGTTTTAAAATCATATATGCCTAAAACAGATTCGTTCTTTTTTCGAACAACCTTTAAGGTAAATTCCCGCATAGCAAGCGACATGTCCACAACAAATCGCTCCTCCTGATTCTCGAACCGAAACGTCAAATCTTGATATTCAACCGGCATTTCTTTTTCAAATCCGGCATCTGGCATTTTTTCAAAAAAAGAAAGCCAGTCCGTTTGATCTGGAAAGCGTTTTCCTCGCATTTTCTTCAATTCCTCTTCATTAAAATTTTTATTAATTATCCTTTTTACCCTTTTCTTTTGCAACAAATTTTAGTAATTTTAAAAAGGTGATTCTATTTTGCTAAGAGACCTCTTTATTAATTTAACAATTCTTGTTACTTTCCATTATTTATTTATGCTTGTGTTTAAAGAGAATTTTCTAAAAAAAGAAGATACCTTGCTCAGACAAATATGCAAAGGCATGCTTTCTGGGTTACTCGGTGTCCTTTTAATGTTCTTCTCTATTAAAACAGGACCAGCGATCATCGATTTAAGACATATTCCCCTTATTTTAACGGCCTTTTATGGAGGCATCGCCCAAACAATGATTGCAGCCTTTGTTGTCATCATTGGCCGGTTATTAATTGAAGCCAACATCGCTTCTTCCATCAATATTTTTTCCATGATGTTTATCGCAGCCTCTTCTTTTTTGATTGCAGAGCGTCATATGAATCATGTTGTGAAAATGCTGTTATCCATTACGATTGGTAATGTGATAGCCACAAGCCTGTTTATCATGGTCGTGCATGAGACATCATTTCAACTGCATTCTACTTATTGGATTTTCTCATATATTGCTGGATTGTTTAACTTTTATGTCATTGAGCATCAAACAAAAGCATATCAGCTGTTAAATTTGTATAAATTCCAAGCTCATTATGACTTTTTAACAGGTGTTTTAAATAAACGGAAGTTCGATGAGGTATTAAGTGATGCTTTTACTAAGAAGTTGAAGCAGCCTATCCATCAAATGTCCCTTATTTACCTAGACATCGATTATTTCAAGACCATTAATGATCAATATGGGCATCATGAGGGAGATATCGTTTTAAAAGAAATCGGTACAAGGCTGATTAAAAACACAAGAAGCTCTGATTATATTGGGCGGATTGGCGGTGAAGAATTCGCTGTCCTTCTTCCAAACTGTACAATTGAAAAAACATGGCAGATTGCAGAACGCTTACGAAAAAAAATAGCAGATCAGCCGATTTATTTAAAAAACGGTCTGTCCATTCATACTACAGTATCAATCGGATGTGCTTATTCTCATGGAACTAGTGCAGACATTAAGCAATTACCGATTATAGCTGATCAGGAGCTCTATAAAGCGAAGGAGTCCGGCCGAAATCAAGTGAGCTTTTCAGAGAGAAAAAAAGACCATTTGACATAGGCATTTTCCTCAATTTGTTAGCGCTAATTATTTTTAAAAAAGTTTTCGTATAACAGTTGTTTTTTCCCGCAAACACTGGTAAAGTAAAGGTAATTATTTTTGTTCGTATCATCTTTAAGAAGAAAGTTTTGTAAGAGTTTTCGTCTTTGAAGTTTGTGTAAGAGCAAGAATAGTGAATTTAAGCGTTAAGATCGCTTTAGGAGGAAATTTCATGTTAGAAGGTAAAGTAAAATGGTTCAACTCTGAAAAAGGTTTCGGATTCATCGAAGTAGAAGGTCAAGACGATGTATTCGTTCACTTCTCTGCTATCCAAGGCGAAGGCTTCAAAACTTTAGAAGAAGGTCAATCAGTTTCTTTCGAAATCGTTGAAGGTAACCGTGGACCACAAGCTGCTAACGTTAACAAAGCGTAATTTAAGAGCATCTGCTCTTTTAGCACTTTATAGAGTGAAGGAAAACCGCCCGGCTTCTGCCGGCGGTTTTTTTGTTCCATAAAAAAAGAGAACCTGATGAGAGGTTCTCTTTTTTATTTATCCTTCTGCTTTAGCTTCTGCAAAGCAGAACGATACATATCATCATTCATTTTAGTTTCTGGTTCTTCTTCTTTGACAGGTGGTTCTGGCTGTTTAAACTTTTGAAGCGCCTGTCTATAGAAATCGTCGCCAGACGCAGCATCATCTGTTTGAGAAGGCTCTGACGCTTTTTTTTCAACTTCAGGCTCTACAGGTCTCGCCACAGCTTCTGGCTCGCTATGCGGCACGTCAGGCTGATTGGAGACATCTTCTTTGATCTCTTCCTTATCGGCCGATGCGTGTCTGACATTGAACGCTACTAATCCAATAATGACTAGAACAGCAGCTACTAACGCTACAATAATCGTCGCCAAAAGAACCCTCTCCTTATCGCTTAAATGATGCAGTGACTGATGCTACACGTCTTCCTAGTGCTTTTCCGAGTTCAATGCCTTCAGTCGAAATCAATTCATCAGAATCGATCGGACATGTCACACCAGCTCCATAGTAAGAGCCGTATAAAGCATTCTCAGGAACATTCCCAGGAAGGCCGACAACAAGCATTCCTTGGTGGAACATCGGGGTAATCAAATTATGCATTGTCATTTCTAAACCGCCGTGTGTTGTAGCAGTTGTACAGAAAACAGCACCGACTTTATCGATTAGTTTTCCTTCTGCCCATAAGTAGCCAAGACGGTCAATCCATGTCTTTAACCCAGAACTAATAGTACCAAAGTGACCAGGGCAGCCCCAAATGATCGCATCCATTTGATCAAGCTTGCGAATGTCTGCATCTTTCACGTGATCAATGAATACTTCAGCTTGCTCTGTTTCACCTGCGCCTGCTGCAATCGCTTCTGCAAGTGCTTTTGTATGGTCACCTTCACTATCGTATACAACATAAATTTTCATGTACGGTCCCTCCACACTTATCTTGCATCTTGGTTTGCTTCCTTAGGTGCTGGAAGCAATGATATTTCTTGTTTCTTATGCTGCTGTTCTTTTCGCTTTTTATCCTTACGAACATCTCGCAGGAACAAGCTGAGAATGACACCAGCCGCACAGAATAATGTCACCCACATGTAAGCATCATTGATACCCATCACGTTTGAATCGATCTGTGCTTTCGTAAAGAGCTGGGTGGATACATATTTTTGAGCAGCTTCTGCTGTCATGCCCATATGATGCATCACATTCGATACAGCCGCCTGGAATGAATTCATAAAGAGCGGGTCGGCTGTATTTGTTTGATCCGCCATATTGGAATAATGGAATGTCGTCCGATTCGTATAAATCGTTGTGATCAAACTCGTACCGATGGAACCGCTAATTTGTCTCAATGTATTAGACATCGCTGTACCATGGCTGTTTAAGTGCTGTGGTAATTGGTTCATCCCTGCTGTCATAACCGGCATCATAAGAAGTGACATACCAAATGCACGTACTGCATACATGAGCACAATGTGACTATAAGAAGTATCAATGGTCAGCTTTGTAAACTCATATGTCGTGACAACGGTAATGAGCATCCCCACAATCGCAAGCGGACGAGGTCCAAATTTATCAAACAAGATCCCTGATATCGGGGACATAATGAGCATCGCAAGTGCCCCTGGAAGCATTAATAGCCCAGATTGCAATGCCGTAAATCCAACGAGGTTTTGCAGATAAATCGGAAGTAAGAACATCCCTGTATATAAGGCAACCGTAATAATGATGTTAATAACGCTTGATAATGAGAAAATGCTGTATTTAAATACGCGGAAATCAAGCATCGGATTATCAACTTTCAACTGTTGGAAAATAAAGAGAATAATCGCAATCGCACCAATAATAATCGTAGATAAGACGATCGGATCTGTCCAACCATCACTTCCTGCTTCACTCACTCCGTAAAGAAGGGAAGCAAAACCAACGATTGAAAGAATCGCACCAAGACTGTCCAGCTTGATTTTTTTAGGCTCTACAATATTTTTAAACATAAAGAAAGCCGCGATAATGACAATCGCACCGATTGGCACAAGTCCGTAAAACATAATACGCCAAGAATAATGTTCAATAATGTAACCAGATAATGTTGGTCCTACTGCAGGAGCAAACATCATCGCAAGACCGAAAATCCCCATTCCTTTCCCTCTGTTTTCCGGAGGGAAAATAAAAAGGATTGTTGTCATGACAAGCGGCTGTAAGATACCGCCGCCGACAGCCTGAATCAAACGGCCGATGAGCATTGTTGAAAAGTTTGGCGCAATACCGCAAATAAATGTACCTAGTGTAAATGAGATCATCGCCACTAGGAATAAGCTGCGCTGTCCAAAACGTGTGATTAAAAACGCAGACAACGGAATCAGCACACCGTTGACAAGCATGTAGCCTGTTGTCAGCCACTGAATCGTTGTCGCACTCACATTAAATTCTGTCATTAAATGGGGCATAGCTACGTTCAAAAGCGTTTGGTTTAAAATCGCTACGAACAAACCGGCCATTAAAATGATCAGTAAAGACAAGGAGCCTGCTCCCTGTTTTGTCGCTGCAGGTTGATTTGCCATCTCAGACAACCTCCTTTCATTTTTTGGTATCAATCATCATTAAGATGAAATTTTGACAGAAGCATTCATACCTGGAAGTACTTTGTCTGATGGATTTTTAATTGAAATTTTCACTGCTACTTTTTGCGTTACTTTTGTATAGTTACCACTTGAATTTGTTGCTGGTAGCATATTGAATGTTGAGTTTGTCGCATAACCAATTTGTTCAACAGTTCCTTCAAACGTTGTATCAGGATCTCCATCTACAACGATGTCGACTTTATCGCCTTTTTCAATGTTTTTAATATCTGTTTCTTTAATATTTGCTGTGATGTAAAGCTTGCTTAAATCGATTGTTTCACCAAGAACTGTACCAGGCTGCACTTGTTGGTTGTTTTGGATTTCTTTTTTGACTAATGTGCCATCAGCCACTGCTTTAATGTTTGTTTTTGTTTGTCCTTCAACTTTTGCAACTGTGCTGTCTTTTTCCACTTCGTCACCTTCGTTGATATCCCAGCCTTTGATTTGTCCAGCTGCTGGAGCTGTGATTTGATACATGTCACCTGTCACTTTTGCCTCATCTGTTTTGACAAAGTTTGTGCTTTCGTAGTAGTAATAAGCACCTCCGGCAATAATGGCAAGAATTACAATAAGGCCAATAATGTTCGTTAGCAATAAACGCCCTCTGTTCATGTTTTGTTTCTCCTTTCATGTATAAAAATATAGTGTCATCTGCTTTAGCAAACTTAGAATGCCCATCATCTGACAGAATATGAAACAAGCTCAACAATCTGTCTTTTTCCCTTGATCTACTCCCGCCCGAAACATGGTGTGCAGCCCATTTATATTTATTGTTCAATTATGAGCAAGGAGCAGAAAAAGAAGAAAAGACGATCGGCATCTTTTTTGAAAAACTTATATTTAACAAGATTAAATATTAATAAATGAAAATTGAAATGTCAAAGAGAAAGTTTTACTTTTTTTCTGGTGATCCCTTCCTTCTCCACACAAAAAACCCTTCAGCCCTTATGCTGAAAGGTTTTTTCAAATGTGCTCGTTATGAATGAACTTCTTCCTGCTGAAAAAATTTTTTTAGTGCGAGAAAAACGTCTGATTTTTGCTTCAGAATATAATGCTTAAATTTCTCATCCTGAATATGCTTGTATGCTGACATTAACGTAGAATGCCGGTTGTATTGATTCACTTCACCATAGCAAAATAAATTGGCTTTTTTCATGATCTCAGAAACAAGTTTCACACACCGGCCGTTATCTGATGTCAAATTGTCACCATCAGAAAAATGAAAAGGATAAATATTATACCGCGACGGCGGGTATCGTTCGTCTATGAGCTCTAGTGCCTTTCGATAGACAGACGAGCAAATGGTCCCCCCGCTCTCACCCCGCGAGAAGAAATGTTCTTCGTCTACCACCTTCGCCTCTGTATGGTGAGCAATAAATTCAATATCGACTGTCTCATACTTTGTCCGTAAGAAACGTGTCATCCAAAAGAAAAAACTTCTCGCCATATATTTTTCCCAAAGACCCATACTTCCGCTCGTATCCATCATCGCCAAAACGACGGCTTTCGACTCTGGTTTGGTCACTTCATTCCACGTTTTATACTTGATATCCTCCGGGTAGATGGGATAAAAGGAAGGACTCCCTGTCATCGCATTTCGTTTAAATGCCGAGAGCATCGTTCGTTTTTTGTGGATATTTCCTGTTAACCCGGTTTTGCGAATATCGTTAAACTCAATTTGTTCGACAATGATGTCGTCAAGCTCCTTTTGCTTGAGGTTTGGCAGCTCCAGTTCACGAAACAGTGCTTCCTCGAGATCCATTAATGAGACTTCTGCTTCGTAATAATCCTCACCAGCTTGATCTCCAGCGCCCTGCCCCTTTCCTTGACCCTGCTTACTGTCTGAGCCGTCACGCGCAACAACATCGCCAACCTCGCTGTCTCCATCCCCTTGACCCACATGTTTATTTTTGTCGTAGTTATACCGAATTTTATATTCATCTAATGAACGAATCGGAATTTTCACAACATCTTTTCCGTTCGACATGATGATGCTTTCTTCTGTGACAAGATCCGGCAAATTGTTTTTAATCGCCTCTTTGACTTTTTTCTGATGACGCTGCTGGTCGTCATAGCCTTTTCGATGGAGGGACCAGTCTTCCTGAGACACAATAAACTGACTTTTTTCTTGCCGGGACATCCATCCCCCTCCTCACATTTTTGCACAATTCTTCCTTTATCCTATGCTGATCGTCATCCAAGTTGACGATCATTTCTAAAAAAGACATTACCGGTGCTGATGCGCCAATAATGCCTCCTTCATTTATTAACGATTCAGAAGACTGCCTACATATTTTAAAAGTTCATTTGCACTTGTTGAATTATAGCCATGCTCATCAATCAATCTAGCTACTACTTCGTTGACCTTCTTCAGCTGCTGTTCATCCGGTGTCTTCGTCGATGTCGTAATTTTCACCACATCTTTTAGATCGGCAAACAGCTTCTTCTGAATGGCCTCTCGCAATCTCTCATGCGAATTATAATCAAAGCGTTTTCCCTTTCTCGCATAAGCCGAAATACGAATCAGAATTTCTTCTCTAAATGCTTTTTTGGCGTTTTCAGAAATGCCGATCTGCTCCTCAATTGAACGCATGAGCTTTTCATCAGGATTCATTTCTTCACCTGTTAACGGATCACGCAGCTTGTTTTTATTGCAATAAGCCTCGACATTATCTAAGTAATTATCCATCAGCGTTTTCGCAGACTCCTCATAGGAATACACAAATGCCTTTTGCACTTCCTTCTTCGCAATATCATCATACTCTTTTCGCGCGACTGAGATGAAATTCAAATAACGCTCCCGGTCCTCGCTGGAGATAGATGGATGCTGATCAAGCCCTTCTTTTAAAGAGCGCAGGACATCCAGTGCATTGATCGATTCCATGTTCTTACGAATGATGGTAGATGAAATTCGGTTGATTACATAACGCGGGTCAATTCCGCTCATCCCTTCATCATGAAATTCCTTTTTCATCTCATCAATGTCGACTGACTGGAAGCCTTCGACACTTTCTCCGTCATACAGACGCATTTTTTTCACCAAATCAATATCAGAACGCTTCGGCTCTTTCAATCTCGTCAAAATGGAGAACATTGCTGCTACCTTCAGCGTATGCGGGGCAATATGCACATCTGAGACATCACTTTCTGAAATCATTTTATGATAAATGCGTTCTTCTTCTGTGACCTTTAAATTATAAGGAATTGGCATCACAATAATTCTTGAATGCAAAGCCTCATTCTTTTTATTTGAAATAAATGACCGGTACTCGGTTTCATTCGTATGGGCGACGATCAATTCATCTGCACTAATCAAGGCAAATCTCCCTGCCTTAAAATTTCCTTCCTGCGTTAATGACAAGAGGTGCCATAGAAATTTCTCATCACACTTTAACATCTCCTGAAACTCCATCATCCCTCGGTTTGCTTTATTGAGTTCTCCATCAAAGCGGTACGCACGGGGATCTGACTCTGATCCAAATTCGGCAATGGTTGAAAAATCGATGCTTCCTGTTAAATCGGCAATGTCCTGAGATTTCGGATCAGACGGACTAAAGGTACCAATGCCGGTCCGTTTATCCTCTGAGAAAAAGATCCGCTCGATCCTTACATCCTCAATTCTACCGCCATATTCCTCTTCCAGTCTCATCATGTTCAGAGGCGACAAATTCCCCTGCACACGAATCCCATATTCTCTATAGAAATCCTCCCGCAAATTTTGCGGAATAAGATGAAGCGGATCTTCATGCATAGGGCAGCCTTTGATCGCATAAACTGCGCCATGATCTGTCAGTGAATATTCTTCAAGTCCTCTTTTCAATCTAGTGACAAGCGTCGATTTCCCTCCGCTTACTGGTCCCATCAGTAATAAAATACGCTTCCTGACATCCAGCCGCTTTGCAGCAGGGTGAAAATATTCCTCCACTAATCTTTCGAGTGATTCCTCTAACCCAAACAGCTCCTGATCAAAAAATTTGTAGGTTCTGACCCCATTCTCCTCTTCAATCCCGCTGTCTTTAATCATATGATAAACGCGAGAATGAGCAGATTGAGCGACAAGTGGATTTTCCTTAATAATGTCTAAATAATCGCTGAATGTGCCTTCCCATTTGAGACGCTGCTCTTCTTCTCTGTGCTGTTCGATTTTCTTTAAAATATCCATATGAACCTCCTCTTTCAAGATTGAAGCTAGAAATCAGATACTGTTTTACAATCTATGCGGAGGCGTCCTATTACATGCTTTCGTTCTTCAAAATGACGAATTGGCAAACTGAATTGACAACCATCCGCAAGACCCTTCATAATAAAGGAAAAATAGGAGAAAAATGATTTTCTTCTCCTGCTTTTCAAGGTGAACTTCACATCATATGAAACAGGCAGCGAACGGAACAAAGGGATAAGGGGGAGCTTATATGAGAACGGTCATTATGATGGGCGTCATCATTACGTTTTTAGTATCCATTTTCACTGCTGGCTACGAAGGCAAGCCTGGGAAATGAAAAAAAGGATGTTCCATTTGCGGAACATCCTTTTTTCATTTAGTTCGTTGTTTTCAGCACTTGCATATTCACTGTATTCCCTGACACCTGAACCTTCGTAAAGTCTTGGATATCCACCACAGGTGTGACAGCACGATTATCCAATGTGATGTCAGTAAAACGAGTAGAGAAGTTCGCCCGAATGTCTTTTCGATAAATATCGTCAGTTACTGCTACCGTCGACAGTAGTTTCCATTTGGTCACAGCGCCAATGTTTGAGTTTTGAATTTCTGTAATAATGCGGCCGGTATAGCCAACATTATTTGTGCCCCAGAACGTCGCTCTTGTATGCCCATTCAAATTTTTATAAATCGTCATTTGAACAGTACTTCCAGGTTTAAATCCCTTTGTATACGTAAAGTCATTTTTTCCTTCGATATATGTCTCTTGATTATTTGCTCCTACTTTCATCGTAGGTTTCCACACATTATAGGTTGGACTGTATTGAAGCCCAATATCCGCTTCCTTTGAACCTGTGAATCCAGAATAAATATAAGCTGTACCATTTGACACACTCATTGCGGGAGGGAGCTGAATTTTTGTGACCAATATGGATCCGTTACTATTGATATAAGTACGCCCGCCAATCCCTTTTGATAGCTGAGCTGCTTCTATCTCCTGCGTCTGAGAGAGTCCTGGAATACTGACTGGAATCGTCCCCATTAAAATTGCTGAGCTGATGGCACTAGTGATCAGTAGCTTTTTCATCTCATTACTCCTCCTAATGGATTCATCATTTTTTGAAAACGTCATCACAATCTATCATACTACCTATTTTTTAACATGTCAAAAAAAGTATAATTAAGTCATATTTTTCATCTGTCTGTATCTTATCTCACATAAAAAAGCCGAGATCAGTATCTCGGCTTTTATCATGATCTTATATGAGATCGCGATATTGCTGCTGGCGAAGTGCCTCATATACAAGAATGGCTGCCGTATTCGACAGATTCAGGGAACGAACATGCTCTGTCATCGGTAAACGAAGACAACGATCCATATTCTGTTCAATCAAATCTTTTGGCAATCCACTTGTCTCTCTGCCAAAGACGAAGAAATAGTCTTCATCCAGCTGAGAGTAATCAAATGTCGTATGCGGCTTTTGGCCAAATTTTGTGATATAGAAAAATTGCCCCTTCGGATGAGCCTCAAACAATTCATCAAGTGAATCATGATAGACCACATTGGCATATTTCCAATAATCGAGTCCTGCACGCTTCAGCATTTTGTCATCTGTCGAAAAACCAAGCGGACGAATCAGATGAAGGGTTGTATTTGTTGCTGCACATGTACGCGCAATATTTCCAGTATTAGCTGGAATTTCTGGTTGATATAAAACGACATGAAGTCCCAAAAAAGTTCACCTCTAATTTTCTTTTCCGCTCAACATTATACCACTAACTACCTTTCGCGGCATCGTCCAAAATGTGAAAAAACATATATCGAATAGCAGGTGTATAGGCGGTCGAATCCTCGTATGACCAATAACGCATGCGGCAGTCATACGTCTGTGCATTCACAAGAGGCATTCCACCTTTGTCATGATCAACAACAATGGTTGTATGATTATACCTTCCATCACCTTCAAAATCGTAGCAAATGACATCTCCAATTTGAAGCTCGCGTGGTTCTTTAAGTTTCTTTGCTCTCAAACCCGCTTTCGAATTCGCTAAATAATTTTTCATCGCATGAGCCACCGTCCAGCTATAGCTCCACGTATGCGGACGCACCCACCAGCCAGACCCGCGGTTCGGATATCCTCTTGTTGGCGCATTCCCTGCTTTCAAACATTGTGAAATAAAATTTGTACAGTTATCTTCAAAATTTTTATAGGCTGGATTCCGCTTATTCCAGTAAGTCTCCGCATACTGCACGGCTGCCCGCCGGTCATAGTGAAAAGCTCTACCGAATTGTTCTTCGGTCTGAAAGCGCTCATCCATAAGCTCTTCCCCTTGCCGCTCTTCTAGCATCATCCGATCTTTGACAAGCATGTCGTTATAAAGAAATGCTTCTCTTTTTTCCACCTGTTCCTCTAAATAAAAAGAATCGTCTACATCCTTGCAGACATATGTGAGATGAGCAAGGTACTGCACATGCTGAGCTCCATCATCTTGAATGGCTGAATCGAGAAGTTTTGTTTTTGCTTTCGCCTTCACAATTTCAACCTGTCTTCTAGCAAAAAGCTCTTTTTTCCGCTCTACTGCTTCCACATCAGACATAAGCTGCGGCTGCTTGATTGCACGGTCATTGATTAAATACGCCAGCCTGTCTTCTAAAGTTTTCTCTAATAATTGTTTCACACACAGACACCACCAAACATTTTTTAAAATCTCTGTTTGGTTCATTCTATGTTCACAGGAATGTTATTTAGTATTTAAAGGTGTCTGCAGGAGCTCAATCCCTTTCACAATCTCCGCTTTCGCTTCTTCATCACTTTCCCGCTCAAGAGCCTTTTCCAGCTCTGGGAGCTGCTGATCATCGCCAATTTTCCCAATTGCCCAAGCAGCTGTTCCCCGAATGACCGGTCTTGGGTCCTTGTGCATCAGCTCAATTAACACTGGTAAGGCAGATGTATCTTTAAAATGAGCGAGTGCCAAAATTGCATTCCGCTGAATGGGCTTTTTCCCCCGCCATGAACCTGAAACATGACCGTATTTTTCCTTAAACTCACGATTGCTGATCGTCAGAAGCGGCTTTAACAGCGGCTTTGCAATTTCAGGATCCGGTTCCATTTCAGGATGCAGATGAAAATCTTTTCCTTTATTGATCGGGCAGACAGTTTGACACGTATCACACCCGTACAATCGATTTCCTATTTTCGAACGAAATTCGTCAGGTAAAAACCCTTTTGTCTGCGTTAAAAATGAAATGCACCGCTGAGAATTCAGCTGTCCAGGATTCACAAGCGCACCTGTTGGACACGAATCCACACATTTATTGCATGTTCCGCACTGGTCTTCAATTTTCTCATCCGGCTCAAACGGGACATTTGTGATCATTTCAGCCAAATACACATAAGATCCAAACTCTGGCGTGATAATCATACAGTTCTTTGCACTAAAACCAATGCCAGCACGTTCTGCTACAGCACGATCAGACAATTCTCCTGTATCCACCATTGATTTTGTCCGTATATCGACATGCTTGCTCCGCAAAAATTCTTCGAGCATATCAAGCTTTTTTTTCAGCACGACATGATAATCTGTTCCCCATGAAGCCCGGCAAAAGATCCCCCTTCTCGCATCCTTTGTACTTCGTGGAGCATCTTTCATTTTGGAAGGGTACGCGAGCGCTATCGCAACAATTGATTTGGCCTTCGGAAGCAGCAAAGAAGGGTTTGTTCGTTTTTCAATATCAGGCTCTTCAAAACCTGACAAATACCCTAACGATTCATGTAAGATGAGGCGGTCCTTTAATGAATCAAATGTATCGGCACTTGCAAATCGAATTTTATCGACACCAATTTCTTTCGCATATTGAATCAATTCTTCTTTTAATTCTCCAACATGAATCACCTTGCAAACCTCCTTTCTTTGTTTCTTCTGTTGTTTTCAGTATAATACGAGTGTATCATGACCGATTGGAGTGAGTCACTGTGAAGATACATATGGAAATTTCTCATCCTCAAAACCCGTCTATCCATGTTGGGCAGATTGAATATTCGCATATTGAAGTTGGCACATCACCTCAAATGTTAAAAGGCCGCTTACGCCTGTTTCAAGAATCTTTATTTTTTGAATACGAAGATAAAGTCTTAGAAGAAGTACCAGCCATCAAAGAATGGACGGATCTTTTAAAAGATGTTCCTTTCCTTTCACTTCTTTCTGATATCCAAAAGGAACAATTTATTGACTCGACCAATTCCGTACAGGATTTGTCGATATTTTTCTCACTAAAATATTTCTTACCCATCCTGACATTAGATGCCGATCGCATCAAAGGACCGCTTTCACTGACAAAACATGAGGCTGGTCACATCGAATGGCAGGACGGCGCAGGACTGAATGGATTATTTTCTCAAGCAAGTACAGCACATATTTCTCCAGACACAAAGAACATTCTTCAAATCATCCTTTTCCCTCCATCTATTTCCCGGGAAAAGAGTGAAGCTCTTATTCAATCCTTGACGAAGATGTTTGTACAAATACATGGCGGAGAAAGCAAATATGAACTCATTGAAAAAGCACTGTAGCCTGACAGTGCTTTTTCACATTATACTGACATAATAAAAAACGCAACACTTCGTTTATCTATGAAACGAAATACTGCGTTATAAACAAAATTATGTATTGGAGCGGGTGATGAGAATCGAACTCACGACATCAGCTTGGAAGGCTGAGGTTTTACCACTAAACTACACCCGCATCAATTTTTTAAAAGCAACGTCATCGCGTTGACTTTTATTATGTTACAACTTTCTTAACAATTCGTCAAGAGAATATGAAGATTTTTCGTCAAAAAAATTCATATTCTCCGTATATATTACGATAGTTATTTATCTAGCTGGATATAAAATAAGTATGCATGTGACTTATTTTTCAGCGCTTGCTTTGGATTCTTCTCAATCTCTTCAAATATAGTTGACCCCCCGTCTTTCCCCATCGCCGCTGTATACGCAATCAGAGCCTTTTCTCCTGAAGCCACTTTGACAGTTTCAGATTGTGCAGAAAATACATAGTCACTTACTTTGAACGGAAAGCTTGATGTCGCTTTCGTCATCCCATCATTCTTTTTATCTGACCAAATACTAAATTGTGATTCATATGTATCTTTCTCATGATGTAATTGAAGAAGTACATTCACCGTTTGGTCGGTTCCATTCTGGTGTAAAGTAAAGGTAGCAGATGATGCTTCCTTATTCAATAATCGGCCATTTTTGTAATGGCTCCCGATAAACGTAATACTCTTGTTCTTCTTCGTTAATCCTTTCAGTGTCAGAGCCACCTTTTCATTAGTCGTTGCTGCTTCTAGTAAGTTTTTTTCTTTTTTTGAGAGTTTCATTTGTTCGATGGTTACTTGGTTTTTAGTGGCAGGCTCTGTTTTTATTGTCGAAACCGTCTTTTCGGTTGTCGTCGTTTCTGCAGCCTTCTCGCCGCATCCTGCTAATAGAAAAACTGTGAATAAAAGAATGCTCCATTTTTTAAACATTGTGATCCCCTTTGATGTTTTTTATTTCTTATTATGGTTTGTCATACAAAAAAAGATTAGGAGAATTCTCCTAATCTTTCGCTCTTTTCTGCTTTATTGCTGATAGGCATGCCACAATGAGAAAACTCGCAGCAAAAATTACAATCATATAAATAAAAAAGTTTGGCTTGATCTGAAAAGTAAATGCGGACGAGCCTTCCATCTCAAAAGCGAGACTGTTAAATAATAAAGCATCATTCGTTTTTGATTGAAATAAATGATAGAACAGTACACCGATTGTCAGCATCGGAAAGCCTAAGAACCCTAAAAAACCACCAACTATTGCGCCTTGTTTCATCGCCTGTACGTTCATGATCGTTGTCCTCCTATTCCACCAAGCAATAGCTGCTTCATAATGGATTTACCATCCCCCATAAACGGAAGAAGATAGAGTAATTGAATAAAATACGAGATTGAAAAAATGAAAAAGCCTGTCGAAACCGGATTTTCTTTTAGAAATAAAATGGTCACAATGATGCCTGCTGCGCCAATCACACCGGGAACGAGCGGTCCGAGCAACGTAATCCATACCTGCTTTTTCTGAAACGGATCTAATACGGGTCTTACAAACTTCACTGACATCATGTCACTCGCAAAAAAGCCTTGAGGACCATCTCGCCCTGCAAATTTTCGATGCGCATAGCCATGTGCCGCCTCATGTAAGGCAGTTCCGGTAATTAACCCGAAATAAATAATCGTAAAATAAATCGCAATGGCTGCAATCGATGGATCAGGAATGAATAAAAAAGCGAGCCCTGCCATGACCATGAAAAGCATCCAGAAAAAGATGATTTTACGCGTCACCATGAACAAAGCCGTTCCAAAAATGTGAAGGAACGAGTGACCAGTACAATCAAATCGTTCCTTCATTTTGACTTGATACTGCTTGAAAAATTGACAGCAGGCTGTCACAATCCGATACGGTGAATGATAATGAATGGACAGCAAGTGATGCTGATTCAATCCCGTCATCAGCTGATAAAAGTCACGAGCAATCACCGACTCATCGACCTGAAATAAATCGGCGAGCTCTGCTGTAATACTCGCTTCTGTCCTTTTACCGTCCACTTTCGTTAACATATGATAGGCACTTTCATTGATCGGGAGTGTGCTTCCATACTGCGTATCCGTGAGATGCCTCTTTTGTAAGGTCACATACGGAGCTAGTTCCGGTACCCGCTCAATCTTTAGCTTATTGTTAAGAAGTTGAATCATGTGAATACCTCCATGAAAAACCTTTGTATATGGCAAAGATGAGCAGACCCTCAAATGCAGCGACAAGCAGCCATTGAAGCGTTTGACTCGATGCCCCTATGACATAGTTTCCAATAAAAACAATCGGAATCATGAGTAAAATAAGCGCTCCAAATGAAAATATGCCTGTGTAGGGATTGTTTCGATCAAGAGGAAGTAAAATACCTACTATATAAAAGAGCGCAGTGGCATTGCATAAGACAGCGGCACCAATCAACGCGTGCCAAATTTGATCAGGAAGCGTCAGCGTTGTCAGCATGAATAAAACAATTTGCAGTACACCAACAAGCAGAAGACCGATAAACTTATACAAAGCTACTTCCCATGATCTCAGGCCAAATGTTTTATACATCCCCAGCATTCTTTTATCATTGCCAAACGAATTGAAGGCTGTTAATCCAGCAAGAGCACATAGAACAAAAAACGCTTCTTCTTCAAAGCGGAATCCAAATTGATAACGAACGAATAAGATCACTATGAGAAGAATAAGAAAGTTTAAAATATTTTCTTCATTCCGTACCTGTGACTTCATTTCCTTCACAATAAGTGACCACTTTTTTGAAGAAGAGAATGGCAGCTTGTGTAAAAAGGTTAACGCTTTTTTCTCTGCCATAATCGGCATCATCGCAAGAGAAAGAAATGCGCCGCCTGCCGATAAAAGGATGAACAGAATCAAGATGGCATAATTCACCCCTTCAGGAGACATTCCTTGTGCCGCTAAGAAAAACGGTGCTGTAAAATACATCAAATGATAATCAAACTGTAGATATGATTGCTGAATTTGGCTAATATCAAAATGCGTCAATCCATACGCAACAACGAGTGCCAATAAAACAAATATCGCTGCAAATTTTTGCAACGGTAATTTTAATTTCAAAACGAGTAAATAAGTGATATTGTAAATAAACTGCAGGAGCATTAAGACAAAGAGCGACTGCAAAAGCACCATCAAAAAGAAAGTAAAGATAAAGAAATTACCTATTCCCTGGGCAATAAAATTAGGTAAAAGCAGAATACCGATAAAAAATAAAACAAGTCCTGTCACCACTGTCACCATCGGAATGAAGTATCCAAAACTTTTCTGAAAGGTAGAGAGCGGAAACCAGCTGAGCTGCATAGAAAACCGGTCTTGTTCAGGTGTTCTGACCTTGATCAACACGAATAACAAGCTTGTAAAAATAGAGGCATTGATCGCCATTGAGACAACGAGTAATCCAAGTGACCGTTCATCTCCATTTAAGAAAGCCTTCATAAAGACACCTGTAAAGCTATATCCGATAATGGCCCCCATTGTGACGGCAAACAAAAAGAATAAGACCACAATGATCCGCTTCGTTTGAGTATCAAAGAGCTTATACATCTCCTGCTGCCACATTTTAAGCATCATTTTAGAAATGGTTAATGATTTCATCAAAATGTGCACCCCTATCACTTAACATTGAAGCTTTCAGAAACACCTGTTCCAGTGTGCTTGATTGATACTTCTCCTTTAAGGCTGAGACTGTTCCTTCATCCATTTTATTTCCCTTAGAAATAATGGCGATTGTCTGGCACAGCTCTTCCGCTGAAAGCATATCATGCGTTGAAAGCAAGATCGCACCATGATGCTCGGCATACCGCTTCATCAGTTTCTTTGTGTTTATAACCGCTTCAATATCAAGTCCTCTAAAGGGCTCATCCATGATCACCAATTGACTATCAAGCATAAAGGCAGCAATCAGCTGTGTCTTTTTTTTCATCCCATGTGAATAGGTTTCGATCGGTCTTGATAAAGCCGAGTCCATATCAAACAGTTCAATTAGTTGATTTCTTCTGTGAATTGTTTTACATTCATACATAGAAGAAACAAACTCTAAATATTCAGCACCAGTCAATGCTTCAGGGAGCAGCAGGTCATCTGGAACATAGGCTACTTGTTTTTTAAAGGATGGTTCATCATTAGTGACGCCCTGCAAATGAATTTTTCCTTCTGTATGCTTAATGATGCCAAGTATACAGTTAATCATCGTTGTTTTACCCGAACCATTCGGTCCAGCAACAGCAACGATTTGATGAGGGTCGATCTTTAAATGAAAATCATTGACAGCAGTCACGTTATTTTTATACGTTTTGGTTAAATTCTCGATCGTAAACATATAACCTCCAAGTGTCTGCATATTCTTTAAAAACAGATCAGGCTAAACCGCCCGCCACAGACGGTTTAGCCCTGGTGTCTTATCTAAGAAGTAAAAAGATGAATCCTAAGTATAGCTACTTACATTCAATTTGGACTTTTAAGCCACTTTCCCACTGAACGGCTCCTGTAAAGCTACCCTTGCCGTTTGCGATACACCAAACTGCTGCTCCTAGAACAACTGTTGCTCCCAATCCAAGAAGGACAGCAACAAATACTAAGAACCAAGCTTGGTCCATAATAGCAGGTTCCATAGTGGAATAGTCAACTTGCGGCGCTGCATAAGTCATACTTTTCACCTCCCAGCTTATGATGATCGTATCATAGGCGTCACACGCCAAACATCTACAGAACATCCCATTTTTGACCGAACATACATTTGATTAAAATGTGACTTTTTATTCAATTATTCACCTTCATCTGTTTAAACCCTCTCTTATTTACTAGATTTTAACACCTCTTAAGAACCACAAAACCCATTTAATGTCATTTGCACCATCTTTTTTCTTCTCTTTTTCAAATAGTCCATATTTATCATCTATCATTTTTATTCTTTCTTTTTTGTGAGATAGAAAGAATTCCCCCGATATATCAGATATAAAAGTCCTGATTATATGTCGCAATAACATCAATTATGAAATATTTACTGATCATTCCGATAAAAGAGTGAGTATATTTTCCTTCTTCTCTTGACTCTGAAAATATGTATATACAAGAAAATCGATTGGGAAAAAAGCCCTTACCTTGTTCAGCAGTACACAACATATGACTCGCTCCTATTCTATGAAAAAAAGCAAAGCAGCCATCGCAGACTGCTTTGCTTTTTCATATTTATGAGGAACTAGCAGCAGAGGCTGCATCTGGAAAATGATTGTTCCCAATGATTTCACCAGCTGGCACAGAGAGTCCTGTATCCCCCGACCTCTTAAATGGAAGGAGCGGGAAAACAAGCTCTGCTAAATAATAAGCTTCTTCTAGGTGCGGGTAGCCAGAAAATATAAATGTATCAATGCCTAGAGACTTGTATTCTATGATACGATCTGCTACTGTTTGCGGATCTCCGACGAGTGCTGTTCCTGCACCGCCGCGTACTAAGCCAATGCCTGCCCAAAGATTTGGGCTAATTTCAAGTTTGTCTTTCCTCCCTTGATGCAATTCCACCATCCGTCTTTGACCTATTGAGTCCATCCCCTGTAAAACTTTTTGCGCCTCCTCAATTGTTTTCTGATCTAAATGACGAATCAGATGTTCCGCTGCCTGCCATGCCTCCTCTTCGGTATCTCGCACGATCACATGAAGACGAATGCCAAACTTCACCGTTCTTCCTTCCTTTTCAGCCTGTTTCTTCACTTGTTCAATTTTCTCTTTTACTTGTGCAGGCGGTTCGCCCCAAGTTAAATAGACATCTGTATGCTTGGCGGCCGCTTGAATTCCTGCTGATGATGATCCGCCAAAAAAGACTGGTGGATGGGGGGTTTGAGCTGGCGGGAATAGCAGCCGGCCATTTTCCGCTTGTAGATGTTTGCCATGAAATTGTACATTTTCTCCTTTCAATAACCGCTTCCAAATCGTCAAAAATTCTTCTGTTGCCTCATAGCGTTCATCATGAGAAATAAATAACCCATCTCCTTCAAGCTCCTCTTTACTTCCCCCTGCTACCACATTAATCAGCAGCCTTCCACCTGAAAGACGATCTAATGTAGACGTCATTCTAGCAGCAACAGACGGCTGCATAAGCCCTGGTCTAAGAGCCACGAGAAACTTTAAATGAGTGGTTTCAGCAGCTAAAGCAGCTGCCGTCAGCCATGGATCTTCACATGATCTCCCAGTCGGCAGCAAGACCCCTGTATAACCAAGCTGATCAGCTGCTTGAGCAATCTGTTTAAAATATGGATAGTCTGCCTGTCTTGCCCCTTTTGCTGAACCTAAATAACGGCCGTCTCCATGTGTTGGAATAAACCATAAAATATTCATGACATCGCCCCCTGTTATTATTCACCTTGATAACTAGTGCGCCACTTGAGCAGACGCTTTTCTAACAGACGTACAAATGAATCTGTCAGCTTACCTACTACTGCAAAGATGATAATTCCGACAAACACTTTATCCGTTTGAGAGAATTGCCTTGCATCCATAATCATATAGCCGACGCCGCTGCTTGAACCCATTAACTCAGCTACCACTAAACCTAGCCAAGCAATTCCTAATGACAGCCTCACGCCCAGAAGAATATGCGGAAGAGCAGCCGGTAAAATCAGCTTTGTGATGCTTTGATACAGATTAAACTCTAAGGCGCGAGCCACATCAAACAGCTTATTATCTACACTGCGAATACCAAGAAAAGTATTAATATAAATCGGAAAAAAAGCCCCAAGTGCAATCAATAAAATTTTCGCCGTTTCATCAAAGCCAAACCAGAGGATGAATAAAGGGGTGACCGCTAAATGAGGAACGGTTCTCAGCATTTGCAAGGTCGGATCTACATACTGCTCTGTTTTTTTAGAAAACCCTACGCATACGCCCAGCATAAGACCTAAGCCTCCCCCAAGTAAAAATCCACATATTGCTCGATAAAGACTGATGTAAAGATGGCCAAACAGCTCACCAGAACGTATCAACTCTCGAAAGGATTCAGCAATCAAAACGGGCGAAGGCAATACAGTGGAAGAAACAATTTGAGAACCAGCTATAATCTGCCAAACCGCAATAAGTAGAACAGGTAATACCAGTCCCTTTAACTTATATAAAGAAGACGCTTTTCTCCTTTTTCTCTTTGTCCGCTCGATTTTAGATGCTAAAGCCGGATTCGAAATAGCTTTCATTCATCCATCTCCTCTTTCAGCATTTTTTCAATAAACGAATTATCTACAACCTGATTGACATCAATTTTCCGCTGGATCGCCTTTGTTTTATATTGAAAATCAGCGGTATGCTGCTGAGCATTGATGATCTTCTTCGAAATGGGCTTATTGAGTGGTTCCGTATTGTTTAATACTTGTGTGACGACCTTCTTATCTAAATTTTTTAAACGCGCATATAGAGTAACAGCCTCTTCTGGATGTGATTTCTGCCACTTCACCGCATGGTCATATACCTTTAAAAATTTCACCACTAGTTCAGGATGCTGATCAGCAAACTGAGTGCGAACAAGTGTGAAACCTGGAGAATATAAATCAGTCGCTTCCCCATTCACCAGCAGCTTTGCTCCTTTCTTGATCGTTTCAAGTGATAAGAACGGCTCCCAGATCGACCAAGCATCAACGGACCCATTTTCAAATGCTGATATCGCTTCATCTGGCTGAAGCTGAATGATCTGAACATCCTTCGCAGATAAACCTGCCTGATCTAATACTTTGTATAAAAAGTCAAAGCCACTGCTCCCTTTAGCGACAGCGATTTTTTTCCCTTTTAAGTCTTCTACTTTTTGAATCTTACTGTTCTTATTCACTAAAATACCGTTCGCTTTCAGCCCATCCTGAGATAAACCAATTTCCTTAAAATCAATTCCGGCTGCCTGACCTGCTATGACAGGTGAGTTTCCAACTTGCGAGAAATCTAATTGATTTGCAGCAAGGCCTTCAAATTGGGGAGGACCACTTTGAAACTCCACCCACTTTACCTTCACTCCTTCTTTTTCAAATGATTGTTCAAACCACCCTTTTTCCTTTGCTAAAAGCAGCGGGCTCAAACTTTGCTGAATCCCAATCCGAATTTCTTTCACCTTGTTTTCTGAGCCGTCTGCTGCTTGACCACACCCTGCTAAAACAAGGAGAAGACTCAAAAAAATCACGATCATTTGTATCTTTTTCATGCGATTTCCCCTCCCTATATCCCTGATCCATCAGTTAGTAACAATTCATCTGTTTTCTCAAATTCCGAAAGCACCTTTTGTCTTAAATGTTGAAAAGAGGTTGACGTTCTATCACGCGGAAAAGGCAGATTCACAGGAAGAATTTTATGGATTCGGCCAGGTCTCGCTTGTAAGAGCACAATTACATTTCCTAAATAAATCGATTCATCAATATCATGAGTAACGAGCATCATCGTTGTTTTTTTCTCCTGCCAAATGTCCAGCAGCACATCCTGCAAGTGTTTTCGTGTGAATGCATCCAGCGCACCAAATGGTTCATCAAGCAATAAGATCTCCGGATCACGAAGGAGTGCTCTCGCAATGGCAACCCGTTGCGACATTCCTCCTGAAAGCTCATGTGGATAGGCATGTTCAAATCCTTTTAATCGAACAATTTCAATCAATTCATCCACTTTGCGGCGTACATCCTGTTGTTTTAAATTGAAATTGGCCGCTATGTTTTCTTCGACTGACAGCCATGGAAACAGGCGGTGTTCCTGAAAGATAAAGCCCTGTTTCATTCCTGGTTCTGTGACCCGTCTGTCTCCTATCAAAATTTGTCCATCATACGATGTGTCGAGCCCGCCTATGATTTTTAGCAATGTACTTTTTCCGCATCCACTCGGACCTATCACTGTTACAAATTCACCTGGAATCATGCTCAATCTCAAGTCTTCAAGAACCCGAATGGTCTGTTTGTCTTTCCAAAAGGATTTATCCACAATATCAATTGAAATCGTCATTGAAACCCTCCACTCCTCTTGCCATCAGATAAATACACAGAAAGGCCCTTATCCCCAAAAAAGAGATAAGAGCCTTCGTGTTGTCCGATCAGCTAATCATATTGATTTGTTAGCACCATCCTAAATCACATTAATCCCATAAATCAACTCAATTTTATAAAATAGTTATTTTGTCCTTGTATGCTTTTCATCAATCCGATCGTAAATTGCTTCTATTCGTTCCTTGCTGCTGTAAATCTCATATTTGTTCCGCTCAATTAAGATGTCTAGTGTGATATCCATGTGTTTTCTGTATTTTTTTCGTTTTTTCTTTTTTTCCATCTTCATCATCCTTTCTCATTCAAATAAAAAAAGGCTCTTCACTCATGCTTGAGTGATAGAGCCTTCGGTTGACCGATCAGCCATTCTTGTTCGCGTTTTCAGTATGCTCATATTAATACACACTATTCCTACCTGTCAACTATATTTATTGTTTTTTCAGATTTATCTAAAAAATGATTGACCGAGCAGTGAACAAGATTTATAGTCTTATTAAATATTTCTTATCAAAACAGTTGGTTTTATCTAACAAAAGGAGGATACACACATGTCAGAAGAACGTCCATTTCGTTTAGAAACAAAAGCCATTCACGCGGGTCAGGAGCTTGATTCAGCGACCTATTCAAGAGCCGTGCCTATTTACCAAACAAGCTCCTTTGGTTTTAGAGATAGTGATCATGCAGCGAATTTATTCGGTCTTCAGGAACCGGGAAATATTTATTCACGTATTATGAACCCGACAAATGACGTATTTGAAAAGCGTATCGCAGAGCTTGAAGGTGGGATTGGTGCACTTGCTGTTTCTTCTGGGCAAGCAGCGACGACTTATTCTATTTTAAACATTGCAGGAGCCGGGGATGAAATCGTTTCCTCAAGCAGTCTTTATGGCGGCACCTACAATTTATTTGCCCATACACTCAAAAAACTCGGCATTACAGTAAAATTCGTCGACTCATCCAACCTTGAAGAACTTGAAGCAGCGATCACAGACAAAACAAAGGCAGTGTATGCAGAGAGCATTGGGAATCCAAAAGGTGACATTTTACATATTGAAGCCATCTCAGCCATTGCACACAAGCATCATATCCCACTTATTGTGGACAATACACTCGCCAGCCCTTATTTATTAAGACCTATTGAGTTCGGTGCAGACATTGTCGTCCATTCAGCGACGAAATTTATTGGCGGTCATGGTACATCAATTGGCGGCGTCATCGTTGATAGCGGCCGATTCCCTTGGGCTGACAGCGATAAGTTCAAAGGGCTGACTGAACCAGATCCAAGTTATCACGGTCTGACATATACAGAAGCGATTGGAGAAGCGGCTTATATCACAAAAGCACGAGTACAGCTCTTACGTGATTTAGGGGCAGCTCTGTCGCCATTCAACTCATTTTTACTTCTGCAAGGCTTAGAAACATTACACCTTCGTCTTGAGCGGCATAGTGAAAATGCGTTGAAAACAGCACAGTTCTTACAGGATCATCCTCTTGTCGATTGGGTAAGCTATCCGGGCCTTGAAAGTCACGAATCCTATGAACTTGCTCAAACCTATTTACCAAAAGGACAAGGGGCAATCCTCACATTCGGTATCAAAGGTGGACGCGAAGCAGGTAAAAAGCTCATTGATTCTGTGAAACTTTTCTCCCATCTCGCAAACGTGGGTGATTCTAAATCTCTCATCATTCATCCTGCCAGCACAACGCATCAACAATTAAGCGAGGCAGAACAAAAAGCGACAGGTGTCACACCAGAGCTCATTCGTTTATCCGTTGGAACAGAAGCGATTGAAGATATTCTTGCAGATCTTGAACAGGCGATTACAAAAAGTCAGTCTGAATGACATAGAAAAAAGCACACGGCTGTGTGCTTTTTTCTTGTTTATTAATGATTGAGTAAGCGAATGTCTTGGAAAGGATAAAATACAAATGAGGTAGTTCCTTGAATATCACGCTTTGTAAAAAGACCTAAGCCGTTGCGGCTGTCCATTGAATTTTGGCGATTGTCCCCCATGACAAAGTACTTTCCTTTTGGAACAGTCAGAGGGCCAAAATCAGGTGTCAGCAAAGTACCATCCGCCGCTGCTTTCTTTTTGTTTGACGCTAAGTAAGGCTCTGCCACTTTTTGACCATTGACAAATAGCTGATCATTTTTCATTTCAATTTTATCACCAGGTAAACCAATCAATCGTTTGACATAATGAGTGCTGCGATCTTCCCCATCAAGAACAATGATCTGTCCCCGTTTATAATCACCGAAATAATCAACCGTTTTATTCACAAACACCCGCTCTGTGTTATGCAGTGTTGGGTCCATAGAAGTCCCTTTCACAATGTACGGTGCGAATAAAAAGTTCCGAATGATAAAAACAGCAATAAATGCGATTAAGATGGCTTTGATCCAGCCCCATAATTCTGATTTCTTTTTTTGTGTTTTTGTATTTGTTGTCATAAGCTCCTCCTGAATTCCCCAAGGACGAAATGTGTGTCACCAGCTGCCAGCCAGCATCACGCTTGTTTCTCCCTAAATATAAACATATTTTGCCAACAAATCAAGCAAAGAGAGAGAAAAAGGCAAGCACCTTTCTGTGCTTGCCCAAAACTCAGTTAGTTAGCAGAAGAATCCGCTTCTTTTTCTTTGTTTGCTTTACCATAGAAATAATCCGATGGATTCACTGGTTTGAAATCAGATAACTTATGGAATCGAAGAAGATCCCTATAGAGCACTTTATCTGAAAGACTTAACTGATTATCAACACGGGCTTTAATCGCCTCTGTCTTTTTATTTTGTTTCACCACTTTACCCGTTTTCGTATCATAAACGGTATTATCGACAAGTGTGTATTTCGGTGTCACATAGTTTCCATTACGGAAGGCAACAGTCTCATCATGCTTTTTAGAGAATAAGTCTGTTCCAAAATTCACGAATTCATTTGAATCGATACCTTGTAAGTGAAGAAGTGTTGGCATCACGTCGACTTCACCACCATACGTATGGTTCACGCCGCCCTTCTTACCAGGAATACGAATCATGAGCGGAACACGCTGGTTTTGTGCATTTTGATAAGGAGTGATTTCTTTCCCTTGAATTTCACTCATTGCACGGTTATGGTTCTCAGAAATACCGTTATGGTCACCATACAATAAAATGACTGAGTCTTTATACATACCTGATTTTTTCAAGTCTTTGAAGAATTGCTCTAATGACTCATCTAAATATCTTGCTGTTTGGAAATAGTTATCGACTGTTTTATCGCCCGTTGTTGCCTTAGCGATTGTCGCATCTTTTTCATCTAAATTAAATGGATAGTGATTTGTCAGTGTCATTAAATGTGCATAAAATGGCTTTTTCATTGATTCTAGCATTGGGATTGATTCTTTGAAGAACGGTTTATCCTTCAGACCCATATTCACAAGGTTTTCTTCATCCATGTTGTAATAGGAAGCATCAAAGAATTGATCAATTCCCATATGTTTATAAATCGTGTCACGGTTCCAGAAAGATTTATAGTCCCCGTGAAGCACTGCACTCGTATAGCCTGCTTTTTGATCTAGGATTGCAGGTAGTGATTGGAAGGTATTTTCACCCTTTGTCACAAATGCTGCTCCCTCTGGCAAGCCAAACATACTATTATCCATCATCAGCTCAGCATCAGATGTCTTCCCTTGACCAGTCTGATGGAAGAAGTTATCGAAATACGTAAAGTCATCTTTCCCATGAGCCAGTTTGTTTAAAAATGGAGTCACTTCTTCTCCATTTAATTTGTAGTCAATTAAGAAAGACTGGAAGCTTTCTAAATGAATTTTAATAATGTTTTTACCTTTTGCTTTTCCAAAATACTCTGCATTTGGCTTCGCATAGTGAGAAGACGTATAGTTCACAACATCCGTTAAATCTTCACTGCTTGCATTTGCAACCTGCGTTGCGTTTTGTGCTGCTTGTACCCCGTCATAAATCGTATAATTGTAAACACCTAAGTATTTGACAACATACTTATGATCAAAGGTTCTCGTTAATAATTCTGGACGATCCTTTTCAGCCAAATGAAGGTTTACAAAGAACAGTCCAATACCTGCAGCTACAATCAGCAGTGCAAACGTCTTTTTCATTTGGAACTTCTTCACTTCCGGTCTCCAAATGACAATCGCAATCAAGATGATGATATCAAGGAAGTATAAAAGGTCATGCGGCTTAATGCTTGCTAACACACCGCCAGTCATGCCTCCCCCAAGATTTCCTGCCTGCTTCATTGTTGAGAAAGTCAAAAAGTCATCAAAGAAACGGTAATACGCTACATTTGCATATAAAAGTGCGGTCATAATAAAATCAATAACAATTAAAACAATGGCAGATTTACGCCCCTTCAAAAAGAGAGCAAGTCCAAAAAACACAATGGCTGAACTAAATGGATTCAATAAGAGAAGCCCCTCTTGAAAAGAACCTTTTACTCCTAAATTAAAGTCCATTTTGTAGGCTGTGTATGATTTAGCCCAGAATAATAGGACAGCCAAAACAAAAAAGCTATATTTGTTCGCAAATATTTTTTTCATAAAACCTCTTCTTTCTTATCATCGTTCTGATATAAATGAAATCATAAAAAATTTACATTCATTTTGCAAATGTAAATCTTCTTCGTCAAGCATTCCGATGCTCTGTCTCCGCCGGATACATGCGCTCCTTTAATATAACGAACGAGAGGCATCATAAGTTTCAAAAAAAATACGAGTAAATAAAAGGAAAAATATCCATTTACATTAAATTTACGCACACTTCATGTTTTAGTGGATGAAGAAGGTTTTGTAAATCACTCAGTATTACTTTACTTTTTTCATCTATTCGTGTCAAAGTAATTATAAAGAAAAGGAAGAATAACCTAGGCTTTTCGACTCACTTACCCAAATTTATACAAAATTCGATTCATGCTTCTTTTATTGTGACTCAACCTCCATTAATCCATGTACCTCCTAAAAAAACAGTTTTAAACAAAAAAAGCTTGATTTCCCCTACTGATGTGCGGTGTGATTAAGAGGTAGATTTTGATCATATCATCCTTATGTTCATAACAAAAATATCGAGCTGGAGGACATCACATGAAGATTAACAAACAAATCAACACTTTTGAAGGAAGATTTTCAGAAGATATAGTCACTATCATAGCTGTGACAGGACCTTCTGGCGTAGGGGCAGGGAAAGCAGGACAGGCACCTCTTTGGACCGCTTCTATTCCACTAATTGCCTGGAAGGAAAACGGCCATATCACAAACGAAAATGTAAGACTTTGCTGGTTAACAGATGACGAAGGATTAAGGGAAAAGCAGTCACAATTACATAAAGAATCAATCGTTACACTTCAGGTTCGAAAAGGCGAAGGTGAATTCATGCTTGTATCTTTGATCAATACAGATACAAAGGATCAAGCACTTCAAGAAATTTTAGAACAAGCCCAAAAGCCTGTGTTTTATCATGATGATACACTTGGAACCTTTGAGTTAGTGAAAGGACTAGACTTATTTGAAAAGACGATCCAATGGAGCAATGAAGAGTGCCTTCTCTACTTTAACCTCGAAGAAGATGAAAAAATAAATGACTCTCTTTCTACAGCAAAACAACTCATACAAGAACAAGCTAAATGGGATTCTTCTATTAAATCATTTGCCGCGAATCAGCTGATAGATCTAGCAAAGGATTGGCAGGAACAAGACGAATCAGTTGAAAAGCAAGAAGAACTCACACTGAATCAATTTATGAGCCGCATTTCACTTGAAAGCCTGCATGTTTACCCTGAGGGAGAGTTTGAAGTCTACTATCATGACGGTGATTTATTTTGGGGACATGTCATTATTATCACAGGAAATATAAATGGCACATTTCATGATGCACACATTGCAGGCTAACAGTTGGAGGGACATTAGATGGAGATCAAAGCTTTTCAAGAATTAAATCTAATTGGGAAAACGCCAGCCATCGCCAAAATAGGCGGGTTCCGTCCTGATCCAGCTGTACACAGCTGGTTTGCAGGCCATTTTTTCATCGATCCTCATCAGGGCTGGCCGAAAGATCAAGATGGTGCCATGATTCCGATCTTACAAATTTATTTACCAGAAGTGCCAGGAGGAATGAACGGCTTCAATGAGTGTAAGCTGATTCAAATTTTCCTCAACCAGAAAGCACTTCCGATTGATATCACCAAAAACGGCGAAGGCTGGAAGCTCATTGAATATGCATCAATCGAAGGTTTAGAAGTAGCTGAGACTCCTGAAGAAGTAAGAGGACTCAAACCCTTTCAAATCCAATGGAACGAAAGTGAACAAAGGGACTTCCCTTGCTGGGAAGAAGCATGGTCATATATCGATTTATCAGAAGTAAACGAAAGTGAAGAAGCGACGGACCACTTCTTTAATCAATACACAAATTATTCGTTCACAAAAATCGGTGGATATGGGGCGTATATTCAATCCCCACCCCATCTACAACAAGGCGAATTCATGCTGCAAATCGCCTCAGAAGAAAAACCTCGTTTCATGATTGGTGATAACGGCACGATGTATTTCTATTATGACAAAGAATCAAAAGAATGGTTTATGCACTGGGATTGTTTTTAACGTTTATTGAATGAAACCTTGCCTTCTCCTAAGCGTAATGAATAATATGAAAGGAGGAAGCAAAATGGGATTCATTTTAGACATCTTTTCACTTGCTGTGTATATCCCTTTTCTACAAGTGGATGAAGAGGATATCTCAAGGAACGCAGCACATCTCAAAAAATATAGCTGGTTTAAAGCACTATTACATGATCAAACTTGCAGGGAGCTCATCATTTATGATCCCGGTGTCCGGCGTCTCATAGGCAGGTTTAAAACGGAGAAACTCCATAAGAAGCGATACAACTTAAGATGCGAACGTAAATTACTACAAGCATTACAACGCGCAATGTAAACTGAAACAACAAGAGCCGCACTTTCCTGTGGCTCTTTTTTTATCAATTGAATCGTTCCTTTTGAAGAAAACATTTGACGCCTGGACAACTCTCCCCGTATATTATGTATAAATCCATCTTTTTCAAAGAAAAGGGGGGCCTCACATGCGCTTGTTTAAGAACTGGAGAAAAAAGCAGCCTGCACAGCAAGTCACTTCAGAAAAGCAAGAAGACAGCATCCCAATCAACTTCTCCACACTTCCCTTTGGCACAGACACCGTCGATGATTTTTTGTTCAACCTAGACCTGACCTCCAAGCTCACAGATCCCTATAAAGAAACAGATACGAACAAGCTTACCTAGATCTTCGCAAATCCTCATCCAATACTGGATGATTTTTTTATACTCAATGAAAGGTGTATCCAATGAAAACATATTATATCGTCAGACACTGCCAAGCAGATGGACAATCTAAAGATGCAGCTTTAACACCACAAGGCATCACTCAATCTCACGAACTGTCACAGTTTTTTTCCAGCATTCATCTTAATCAGATTATCTCAAGTCCTTATAAACGAGCGATCCAAACTACTGAGCCCCTTGCTCATGCAAAACAGCTCGAGATAAAAATCGATCAACGCCTCTCTGAACGTGTGTTAAGCAGTAAGCCAATAGACAATTGGTATGAGAAGCTAAAGCTTAGTTTTACAGACTTACATATGACCTGTGAAGGCGGAGAATCGAGCCAAGAAGCCATGAATCGTATTGTAGAAGCGCTCCACGAACAAATAAAATTAGAAAAAGATCATACCCTATTCATCACACATGGCAATATCATGAGCCTGCTTCTTAAACACGCCGATCCAACGATTGGATTCGAGGAGTGGGAAAAATTAAGCAATCCAGATGTCTATATCCTGAAATATTTCAAACCAGATCATGTAGAAATAGAACGAATATGGCATAAATAAACGGCAGAATGAATTCTGCCGTTTCCTCATCTATTGTTGATAATAAAAAGCCTCTACCCACTCATACGGCTTCTTACGCTCCGCACACCATTTCATGAAGCCTCTTGTCTCCGTTTGCTGAAATTTCTTCCAGTCCGATAAAAGCTGATCATAATAGGCTGCTTGTTTTTCAACATTAGTACGAATCCTCTTATCTTCAATCAGCATCATGACATCTTCAATACCCTGAATTCGCTCTTGGTCTTTCTCATAGGTGCTTAAATAAAGATCTTCATGTATATGATGAAACGAATACCACAAGGCCGATAAATAGATTTCACAAATTTGAACAATCACACGCTGCTCCTTGCTGCCCCCAAGCTCTAGTGCCTTCAATAAATAGGGCAGCCCTTCTCCCTGATGTACAAACAAGCCCTGCCAGCGATATGGTCTCACATCCATTGGGTCAACCTTCTCCCACTCTTGCAGAACAGGCTGAATCACCCCAATTATCAATGGATACACAAGCAAATGATGACCATCCTCAAACCGTTCAATCTTCTCAAACAGCCAAGCAACAAATAAACGCTGTACTTCAAAATCGTTCTCTTTCATCTCTTCAATAAAGGCCTGAAGAACTTTTAGCGCATCTTTACGCAGGCCCTGTTCTTTTTTCACACAGTACTGTCTAAAAAGAGGATAATCATGTGATCCCTCGTCTTCAATGATGGTCTGTAATATCGTCTTCGTTTGCAATAACAACGCCGCCTCTTTACATTCATTCTTTTGACTTCTTATTTAAAGGGAAGTAGTTTTACATCCAATCTTTTCTATGTTCATGAATAAATTGAATGTCTTTTTGATAATGCTCAAGGTGCCCCTCATGAATCATGTTTTGAAAAGCGATATCACCCTCACTCGCTTTTCGTTTCATATATTGACATAACCCTTTTAAACGCAGCAGCACCATATCCAAATAATCTTCTGCTATTTCCTCACCATAAGATTCAAAAAACAGTTTCACTCTATGCTTTATCTGGTCTGCATGTTCTAATGAAGAATATTTCACGATCTCCCCTGTTTCAGTGCGAAAAAACCTACTGATAGGTACACATGTATACAGAGTATATGCGATATCCCAAAGCCTTGGACCAGGAGCAGCTACATCAAAATCAATGATTCCTACTGGTTTTTTATCCTTGAAAATAATGTTATACATAGCAAAATCATTGTGGCAAACAACCTCTATGTTGTTAGGCGTATTGTCCATTCGTTCCCAATCGTCTGAAATGGGAAAATCACAAACAGCATCATGATACAGTCTAAGCATTCTCGCTATTTCTTTTAAAGCTTGGTGAGAGCACATGTATTCTTTTAAGGGATCATGGCCAGCTACGCCTTCAATGAAAGACAAGATCTCTCTACCTTTTTCATCAACCCCTAAAAACTTTGGAGCAAAGGAGAAATTCTTTTTTTCTAAATGCTTTAGCAGCTTTCGTATATTGATATTGTCTGACTTTACTTCTCGACGAACCGTATCTCCCGAACGATATACGCTCGAGACATTGCCACCTGTCAATAACTCTTCATGGTCATTTTGTTTTTTCATAAATTCTCCCCTAAAATTGGATCACAATGATGATATCAGCTAAAGATGTGTATTTACCCAAATATTTTTAGTTACACAAAGGTAGTACACTGTTTTGTGTGAATGTGCTACCCCAGTTTGTTTTCTTACATGGTTAAATGTATCTTATCAAATGTTGCAAATCATCTAAAGATTATTCTGCTAAAAGAAGTACATGCTCATTATTTTCTAATAGTTTTCTATTTTTAATAACTCATTTAAACCACAAAAAAACGTTTACCACAAGGGTGAAACGTTAGGTTCACGGTAAAAACCAATCATGAAACTTTTAATAGATACCGATGGCAAGGGTTGAACCGGCACCCGTGATAAATTATTCCTAAAAGGCAAGGTATACCCTCTTAAAGTAAAGTACTCGTTTATAAAATAAGAATCAAAGTTCTTCTTGATATATTTCTGATTTTATCGGCTTTAAACTCAAAGGTATTTTAAACTCATGAATACTTTCAATATGATTAAAAAAATGATCGATATCGTCATAATCCATTGACCATTCTTCTACCACCTTTAAATTTTTTAACTCGCTTGTTGGTTTAAATAAAAATTCACAGTGTAGTTGTTCCATATGAGAATAATCATCTTCTTCATAAACTGTAAACTGACGTACAAGGTCAAAATGAAATAGTTCCTCTCCTGTAAAGTCATAGACACCACACTGAAATAAAATTTCTTTATCTTCTTCGCCCTCAACTGCCTCCTTTGAAAAAGCCTTAAATGTTTCCCAAACCTTTTTTATATCATCGATATCTTCACGAATGCTATCTTTAAGATAACTTTCAGCATTTTTAACCGTAATCATGACAACACCTCTCCTATGTACAATTTATCTCATCCTTCTTCAATTATCCTGCCCTTTTAGTTTAATAATAAGGTAACCATCAATAAAGTAAAAGATAATCTCCTTCATATGTTCCTCGTAAGGCTTTAATTCAGAAATATTTATTCCTTGTACTGTTAGAACATTAAGAAACCCCTTAAATTTATTCATGTAATACTGAATAGAATGTAGTCTCAAATATTTTAACGTCGTGCCATTTAGCTAATTCCCCTTTCACCAGTAAACAGAACACGATTGGAAGCAATTTTGTCGTGTGAAAAATCAGCTAAAAAACAAATAAAAAACGCCCTCCTACAATTTGTAGAAAGACGTTTTAAACGTTGATATTCCTTAATTCTTCTGTAATGAATGATAATAAAGAATATCTAAAACTAGATACCGGTGGCCGGGGTCGAACCGGCACTCCGTGAGGAACACGATTTTGAGTCGTGCGCGTCTGCCAATTCCGCCACACCGGCATGATCATTAAAGAGCGCATCTTATATTAAAAACAATGGTGCCGAGGGCCGGACTTGAACCGGCACGGTAGTCACCTACCGCAGGATTTTAAGTCCTGTGTGTCTGCCAATTCCACCACCCCGGCAGTCTTTTCAAAAAAGGCGACACCCGGATTTGAACCGGGGATAAAGGTTTTGCAGACCTCTGCCTTACCACTTGGCTATGCCGCCATTATTGGAGCGGAAGACGGGATTCGAACCCGCGACCCCCACCTTGGCAAGGTGGTGTTCTACCACTGAACTACTTCCGCACATCAACTGGGCTAGCTGGATTCGAACCAACGCATGACGGAGTCAAAGTCCGTTGCCTTACCGCTTGGCTATAGCCCAATAATAAAATGGGGCGATTGATGGGAATCGAACCCACGAGTGCCAGAGCCACAATCTGGTGCGTTAACCACTTCGCCACAACCGCCATAGATGTAATGAATTATAAAGTATAATTGGCAGGGGCAGTAGGAATCGAACCCACACCGGAGGTTTTGGAGACCTCTGTTCTACCTTTAAACTATGCCCCTATGAAAATAAAAAATGGTGGAGGGGGGCGGATTCGAACCGCCGAACCCGGAGGGAGCGGATTTACAGTCCGCCGCGTTTAGCCACTTCGCTACCCCTCCACATTTGAAAAACAGTGCCGGCAAGAGGACTTGAACCCCCAACCTACTGATTACAAGTCAGTTGCTCTACCAATTGAGCTACACCGGCAAATAGTGGTGGCTCGGGACGGAATCGAACCGCCGACACACGGATTTTCAGTCCGTTGCTCTACCAACTGAGCTACCGAGCCAAGTATTCTTTTGAAAAATGGCGGTCCGGACGGGACTCGAACCCGCGACCTCCTGCGTGACAGGCAGGCATTCTAACCAACTGAACTACCGGACCATTTTGGTTGCGGGGGCAGGATTTGAACCTGCGACCTTCGGGTTATGAGCCCGACGAGCTACCGAACTGCTCCACCCCGCGACGATATAAAAGATATGGTGGAGGATGACGGGCTCGAACCGCCGACCCTCTGCTTGTAAGGCAGATGCTCTCCCAGCTGAGCTAATCCTCCGAATAAAAAATGCTGGTATATATTCTATAAAAATGGTGACCCGTACGGGATTCGAACCCGTGTTACCGCCGTGAAAGGGCGGTGTCTTAACCGCTTGACCAACGGGCCCTTTATTATGTAAATTGTGGCGGAGAGCAAGGGATTCGAACCCTTGAGACGGGGTTACCGCCTACACGATTTCCAATCGTGCTCCTTCGGCCACTCGGACAGCTCTCCAAATTGGCTCCGCAGGTAGGATTCGAACCTACGACCGATCGGTTAACAGCCGATAGCTCTACCACTGAGCTACTGCGGAATGAAGAAAGCCTGGCGATGTCCTACTCTCACAGGGGGAAACCCCCAACTACCATCGGCGCTGAAGAGCTTAACTTCCGTGTTCGGTATGGGAACGGGTGTGACCTCTTCGCCATCATCACCAGACAATTTAGTGACAAAAGATATTATACTATGTATTGAAAATAAATCAAGAGATATTTTAAAAATGTTCTCTCAAAACTAGATAACAATGTTCATGTTTCACATTAGAATATAGGTTAAGTCCTCGATCTATTAGTATCTGTCAGCTCCACGTGTCACCACGCTTCCACCTCAGACCTATCAACCTGATCATCTTTCAGGGATCTTACTTCCTTGCGGAATGGGAAATCTCATCTTGAGGGGGGCTTCATGCTTAGATGCTTTCAGCACTTATCCCGTCCGCACATAGCTACCCAGCGATGCCCTTGGCAGAACAACTGGTACACCAGCGGTGCGTCCATCCCGGTCCTCTCGTACTAAGGACAGCTCCTCTCAAATTTCCTGCGCCCGCGACGGATAGGGACCGAACTGTCTCACGACGTTCTGAACCCAGCTCGCGTACCGCTTTAATGGGCGAACAGCCCAACCCTTGGGACCGACTACAGCCCCAGGATGCGATGAGCCGACATCGAGGTGCCAAACCTCCCCGTCGATGTGGACTCTTGGGGGAGATAAGCCTGTTATCCCCGGGGTAGCTTTTATCCGTTGAGCGATGGCCCTTCCATGCGGAACCACCGGATCACTAAGCCCGACTTTCGTCCCTGCTCGACTTGTAGGTCTCGCAGTCAAGCTCCCTTGTGCCTTTACACTCTGCGAATGATTTCCAACCATTCTGAGGGAACCTTTGGGCGCCTCCGTTACATTTTAGGAGGCGACCGCCCCAGTCAAACTGCCCACCTGACACTGTCTCCCTGCCCGATAAGGGCAGCGGGTTAGAAGGTCAATACAGCCAGGGTAGTATCCCACCGATGCCTCCACCGAAGCTAGCGCTCCGGTTTCCAAGGCTCCTACCTATCCTGTACAAGCTGTACCAACATTCAATATCAGGCTGCAGTAAAGCTCCACGGGGTCTTTCCGTCCTGTCGCGGGTAACCTGCATCTTCACAGGTACTATAATTTCACCGAGTCTCTCGTTGAGACAGTGCCCAGATCGTTGCGCCTTTCGTGCGGGTCGGAACTTACCCGACAAGGAATTTCGCTACCTTAGGACCGTTATAGTTACGGCCGCCGTTTACTGGGGCTTCAATTCGCACCTTCGCTTACGCTAAGCGCTCCTCTTAACCTTCCAGCACCGGGCAGGCGTCAGCCCCTATACTTCGCCTTACGGCTTCGCAGAGACCTGTGTTTTTGCTAAACAGTCGCCTGGGCCTATTCACTGCGGCTTCTCGGGGCTTTAACACCCTAAGAAGCACCCCTTCTCCCGAAGTTACGGGGTCATTTTGCCGAGTTCCTTAACGAGAGTTCTCTCGATCACCTTAGGATTCTCTCCTCGCCTACCTGTGTCGGTTTGCGGTACGGGCACCTCTCACCTCGCTAGAGGCTTTTCTTGGCAGTGTGGAATCAGGAACTTCGCTACTAAATTTCGCTCGCCATCACAGCTCAGCCTTTACGGGAAACGGATTTGCCTATTTCCCAGCCTAACTGCTTGGACGCGGATATCCAATACCGCGCTTACCCTATCCTCCTGCGTCCCCCCATTGCTCAAATGGTGAGGAGGTGGTACAGGAATATCAACCTGTTGTCCATCGCCTACGCCTTTCGGCCTCGGCTTAGGTCCCGACTAACCCTGAGCGGACGAGCCTTCCTCAGGAAACCTTAGGCATTCGGTGGACGGGATTCTCACCCGTCTTTCGCTACTCATACCGGCATTCTCACTTCTAAGCGCTCCACCAGTCCTTCCGGTCTGGCTTCACAGCCCTTAGAACGCTCTCCTACCACTGTTCGTAAGAACAGTCCGCAGCTTCGGTGATACGTTTAGCCCCGGTACATTTTCGGCGCAGAGTCACTCGACCAGTGAGCTATTACGCACTCTTTAAATGGTGGCTGCTTCTAAGCCAACATCCTGGTTGTCTAAGCAACTCCACATCCTTTTCCACTTAACGTATACTTTGGGACCTTAGCTGGCGGTCTGGGCTGTTTCCCTTTCGACTACGGATCTTATCACTCGCAGTCTGACTCCCAAGGATAAGTCATCGGCATTCGGAGTTTGACTGAATTCGGTAACCCGGTAGGGGCCCCTAGTCCAATCAGTGCTCTACCTCCGAGACTCTTACCTTGAGGCTAGCCCTAAAGCTATTTCGGAGAGAACCAGCTATCTCCAGGTTCGATTGGCATTTCACCCCTACCCACACCTCATCCCCGCACTTTTCAACGTGCGTGGGTTCGGGCCTCCATTCAGTGTTACCTGAACTTCACCCTGGACATGGGTAGATCACCTGGTTTCGGGTCTACGACCACGTACTCATGCGCCCTATTCAGACTCGCTTTCGCTGCGGCTCCGCATCTTCTGCTTAACCTTGCACGGGATCGTAACTCGCCGGTTCATTCTACAAAAGGCACGCCATCACCCGTTAACGGGCTCTGACTACTTGTAGGCACACGGTTTCAGGATCTATTTCACTCCCCTTCCGGGGTGCTTTTCACCTTTCCCTCACGGTACTGGTTCACTATCGGTCACTAGGGAGTATTTAGCCTTGGGAGATGGTCCTCCCGGATTCCGACGGAATTTCACGTGTTCCGCCGTACTCAGGATCCACTCTGGAGAGAACAACATTTCAGTTACAGGGCTGTTACCTTCTTTGGCGGGCCTTTCCAGACCTCTTCGCTTATATCGTTCCTTTGTAACTCCGTATAGAGTGTCCTACAACCCCAAGAGGCAAGCCTCTTGGTTTGGGCTGTTCCCGTTTCGCTCGCCGCTACTCAGGGAATCGCATTTGCTTTCTCTTCCTCCGGGTACTTAGATGTTTCAGTTCCCCGGGTATGCCTTCTCATACTCTATGTATTCAAGTATGGATACTACTCCATTACGAGCAGTGGGTTTCCCCATTCGGAAATCTCCGGATCAAAGCTTGCTTACAGCTCCCCGAAGCATATCGGTGTTCGTCCCGTCCTTCATCGGCTCCTAGTGCCAAGGCATCCACCGTGCGCCCTTTCTAACTTAACCATTTCTTACTTTAGAAAGAATCACTATGTGTGATGAACTTTGCATTGCATTCAATGTGAATGTATTACTTATTGTTATCTAGTTTTCAAAGAACA